>SVEC01000018.1 GCA_015057555.1 Lachnospiraceae bacterium
GCACATATTCCTCAATTTCTTTATAGGTCGCTTTGCTTTCAGCCCTTGTTAAATCAAGCTCCGACATCTCCAAGTCGATTTCAATAATTGCATCTGGAGTTTTTCGGGACAAAAGAACTACACTCTCAACATGCCCACTGTGCCCAAACTGATCCACAACAGCCACCTTCTCCAGCTTAAATCCTTTCTCGGTAAGTATCTTCACATCCCTAGCAAGTGTTGCAGGATCACAGCTTACATACACAAGCCTCTTCGGTGCCATAGCGTGTATAGTATCAAGCAACACACTATCGCAGCCTTTTCGTGGTGGGTCCACAACTATCACATCAGGGTGTTTTCCAGAACCTGCATCTGCCTGTCCGCCACCTATCTCACCTCTATAAAATGCCGGCACAACCTCTTCTGCCTTACCGCAGAAGAACTCCGTATTCTCCAAATCATTTAACCTTGCATTTACCTTTGCATCCTCTATAGCCTGGGGAACTATTTCCACTCCGTACACCTTTCCAGCCTTTTTCGCCAAACTAAGGGAAATGGTTCCGATACCACAATACATATCCCAAACCACTTCATTTCCAGTTAAGTTGGCATAGTCCACAGCCTTGTCATAAAGCACCTTTGTCTGAGCTGGGTTTACCTGATAGAAGGACATAGGGGAAATGTTGAATTTATTTTCGCCTATATAATCTGAGATATAATCCTGACCGAACAAGGTCTTGCACTTATCTCCTAATATTCTGTTTGTTTTGTCCCTGTTAATATTTATACTAAAGCTGGTAAGCTTGATTTTAAGCTTGTCTGCTGGCTGACTTGCATTATATGCCTCCACAGCTCTCTCAACAGCAGCCTTTAGCTCCTCCTCAACCTTCATATCGCCTACAAACTTGCCGATACCATTGCCATTTATAATGACGCACACCATAAGCTCACCTGTGACGAATCCTACCCTGGTAAGAATATGTCTAACCAACCCTTTATGAGCTTCTTCATCATAGATGAACACCCCTGTCTTGTCCTGCCACATCTGTAGCCAAGGACGAAGTTCTGCCACAATGTAGTCATTTACAGGATGACCGATATGACACTGCTCCAAATCGATAATACTGTGGGTTCTTCCAGCATAGAAGCCTATCTGCACCTTACCGTCCCTGTCTAACCCCACTGGAAATTGCATCTTATTCCTAAAGTTGTAAGGCCTGTCCATACCATAGATAGGCTCCATAATTTCCGCCACATCAGCTATACCACCGATTCTCTCCAGACAATTCCTAACCTTGTTCCACTTATAATCCAGCTGCTTTTCATAGCTCATTTGCATAATAGAGCAACCACCACAGCGTCTGGCATTTTGGCACACCGGCTCAACCCTGTACGGTGAGGGAGTAATAATCTCCATAAGGCGACCATAGGCGTAATTCTTCTTCACCTTTATAAGCTTAACGCTGGCCACATCACCGATTACAGCATCCTTTACAAATACTGCGATGCCACGGTCTGCACCAGGCTCATAAATATGTCCGATACCTTCTCCGTCGTTGCCTATGTCTTCAATTGTGATTTCAAATATGTCGTTTTTCTTCATAGTCTAATCCTTTTATTGCTGGTTTTTTCTCATACCTTCAGTAGCTATATCCCTCTGCTCCGCCAGCTCCTCCTGCTTTATCTCCCAGTGTATAAGGAATGTAAGAGTAGCTCTAAGTGCTATAATTCCCGCAACTATGGCGATTTCCTTCCACTCTCTTACGATTACGGTTCTAAGAATCTCGCTACCAAGCTTAAATTCAAGACCCATAGCAAGTCCCTTCGCCAGATAAATTCTTGTGTCATGCTTTCTGCGAACATATTTGGTCAAGCTTACCAAACTGGTCCAGATTATGATTCCAACTCCGATATACTCGAATATGAGAATTCCCGATTCAACTATATACTCTAATACTGTTTGTAAAACCTCTAAAATCTCCATAATGAACACTCCCCTTTTCTATTACCTCTCCTCAAAATAACCAGTTATCACCACAGGCTCTCCCGGCATAGGAATTGAATTTTCATTTAACCAGGCTCCGGGAACAGACACATAATTTCCCTCCTGGTCAGTTACCACATACTTGGTAAACTCATATTCAAGCTTTGGCTTATCCTTGAATTTGACCTTTCCACCTTCCATAACGTACACATAGTTATTCTCAGCAAAGCTGTTTACCACATCGCCATTCACACCTGTAGTATGCATCTGATAATATGGCAGGCTAATCCATATACATTCCTGGCCGTTTTCAGATGATTTCTTAAAATAAGCGGTTGGATACTGACCTGCTACTGGTTCCTTATGCTTACTCTCATCAAACTCATATATCCGTACACCATCCTGTACATATTTTGCGCTCAGATTCTCCTGATAATACAGATACTCTAAACCATCAAGGCTTACTCCCTCTTTAGGCATCAGCTTAATATTTTCTACATAGCAGGTATTATCAACCACAAAGGTTTCTTCGGCATAATCCTTTAGTTCTCCGCTTTCCACGTCAAAGGTCTGCCAGCTTACATCCTCCACAGTGTAACAAAGATCGTATTGGTATATTTCACAGGCTGTCACAGGCTCACCCGTCGTAAAATAATCCAGATTAATCGCCAGAGCCCTGTACTCTAGCTGGCTCTCAGGACTTGCTTCAAATTTAACCACTACCTTGAGCTGGTTATACTTCTCGTTATGCTCCCAATCTATATATGCCTCACTCGGCACTATTCCCTCTATGGCAGGGGCTACACTCTGGGATATATCACAGATAACAGGAACATCCACATATACATATAGTTTATATACGTTGTTCTTAATTATTCTTTCCTTCCCATCCATAACACCAGACTTACCCTGCCCGGACACACTCATATCAATCCACTTAACTTCTGATATGTTATATCCATTTGTCTCCACTATAGACACATCTTGAGTCCTGTCGCCTATTCCCACATCCATAGAAAGATTTATAGAAGTTACCTCCTCAAGCTGTGGCTTGCTGCCATCTATAGGCTCCTTCTTTTTCGCAAAGCTATTGCAGGCCTCCACAACCTGCTCAGGAGTAGCAGATTGATATTTCATGTTAATATATTCGTCGCTAAGATAACCATTTCCCATAAAGCTATCATTAAGCTCTCTTAGGGTAAGCCCTCTTAGATTAAGCTCAGCCTCCACACAAGCGCAAAAATATTTCATATCATTTAGCCTGTCATAAAGTGTGTCATAGTATTCTTCGTAATCTCTACGATTTTCAGCAACGTAATAATCCGCCAATTCATCATAGTACACTTCATTATAAGGGTAATCAGAGAAGCCACCTTCCAGCACCTGACTCTCAAGCTCCACATCTAAGCTGTCTTGGCAAAACAGCCACAGATTACTCCATGAGCCTTTCCCAGTCTTATAATTAGTATACTCCTGCTCCAGCTGCTCTATATCATAGATTCTCCCCGATGGTCCATACATATTTACGAATTCCACCTTAACAGTGGCACGATTATCCTCAAAGCCCTGTATGTGACCGAAGCAGTATTCTACCCTTTGACTGTTAACCTTTTCATACTGCTCTCTGGCCTGGTTTATCTCCTTATTCATTGGAGCAAAGCATAGGATGGCACAGCCTAAAACAGCTACCAGCATTACATTGATTCTAAGGCTGACCACACTCCATACCTCATCAATATTCACGTCCTGATTAATAAGCTCTCTGAGCTCCTTAGCATTACAAGCAACACAATATATGGCAAATATGATTGCAATTGCCAGAACAATCTTTATAGGATTAATGCTCTTTAATAGGCAGAATCCAATAAATATGTATATAACACCCACTACGCATAGGCCTATCATTGCAACATTTTTGATAAGAAGCTTTTCCTTTTCATCCAGCTTCATCTCCCCATCAATGGTACATTCCATATAAAATATGAAGGAAACTAATAATGTCACTCCCAATAAAGCATTTACATATCCATATAAATTAGGCCACAGGAAATTCTTATAGTAGTCAATCTCCTCCGCTAATTCCCTTGTGCATTTCACAATTTCCCAGTTTGAGCTTACAAGAAATAGTCCCACTATAATCATTACAAACAAAAGGCACCAGACTATATTTATGATACTGTTCTTACTTATCTTCTTCATAATAAGCCCTCCCTCTAGTTTGCATTTCCCGGTGCTACCCATATATCAACAGGCTCCCTGTAGCTTAGCTTATCATTCAAAAGCTTGCCCCCTGTTACATCAAGCTGAACCGTCGGCATATCACTGCTTACATAAGGTATGGCAAAGTTATAATATACATTTGTGTAATATATCTTTCCTTCCTCCAGTACTTCAACCGGCTCTGCGTCCTTGCTTTGTCCCTGGCCTACTGCGGATACCTCATACCAATTAGTCACATTGACATAGTAACCCTGATTCTCCCAGGTCACCTCAACCTCATCCACATCACCATTTTCAGGAATATTAATATGTATTACAATTTCACCATCTTGGTCTCCAAGAACAACCACGGGAGCCTTTCCGGTATATACCTCATACACCTGCTTACAGGCTGCATCAAGCTCCTCATGGGTAGCCTCATTTGGATTAATTCCATCTGCTCTAAGCTGATTTTGAACAAAATTCAGATATCCCTTGTGGGGGGCATCACCATATCCATAATCTCTAAAATTCATAATATTATAGCTAGGTCTACGCGAATCATTCACAAAGCTTATACAATACCACAAAGTATACCATGAGCCGGAATCACTATTGAAATTATCAATACTTTCCTCTAATTCCTCATAGGAAAAATGCTCTCCATCCTGATTAAAATAATTTACAAACTGAAGTCTGACATAATCCTTATAATCAGGCTCTGCACCTAAGAAAGAGTAGCTATTCAACTCATAATCCTTCTTGTATTCCCTATAGGATTCATTATGGATAAAAATATAAATATGTACAAATATTCCAATGAGCAAAGTGGTGATTAGTAGGGCACCTACAGCTGAAGCAACTGCCAGCTTATAGCTCTTATCTGTAGCAGCTAAGTTATCAGTTGCCTCTTTAGTTGCTTCTTTAGCGTCACGGTTTTCAGTTTTATCTGTTTCAACAGTCTTAAGCCTAGAGGCTATATTTACAGCCAGCATGGAATACAGGACTACACTTACCGCAAAGCTGTACACTACAGCCCAGGAGAACGCTCTAAGCACTAAAACACAGGTCAAGCCGTAGCCTAAAAATACCGTAGCCAGGTAACCTGTAGCAATATTATTAAGCAGAACTCCAGCTCTATGTTTTTTCTCATACCACTTCCATCCGATTAAAAACAGCACCATGCCAACAGCTATAAGTATGCAAAATAATATATTGTATGGAATTCTTATCTCCATGATAAGTATATTTTCGATAAAGTGGTTAATCTCACCACCACCGGTTATCCCCTTACTGTCAATTAGATTTGCTCCACACCATAAGGCAGCCATCATAATTCCTGATAAAAGCATTGCTATTTTTCTAAATATTGTCTTGTTCAAAAAGTGCCAGTCCATTTTTTTCTCCTTGTAAATATAAGTTACATATAATACGAATAAGAAATGGTTTTTTATGGAAATTTTCTACTCCGTAATCCTCACATTACTCTCAAACATCTTGATATATCCAAGCCAGCCTGACTTATCCTGATTTCCCTTTATAATCTCAGTAAAGGTTTGAAGCTTAGCATCCATATTGTCCGCGTGAGCCAGTGCCATAGCCTCGATAATTGATGGCTTCTTAGGTGAGCCAAACTCAAGCTCTCCATGATGAGCTAAGATACAGTGAATAAGCTCATCTGCAAGCACCTTAGGGAAGCCCTCTATGGTCTTAATTTTCTCCTTAAGCATCATAGCTCCCATAACAATATGACCTACCAGTTGACCCTCGTCAGTGTAGTCATTCTCTGGAAATGTTGAGAGCTCGTCAATCTTTCCGATATCGTGAAAAAGCGCTGCTGTTACAAGCAAATCTCTCTTAATAACCGGATATGCATTTGCTACATAATCACATAGCTTTGCCACAGAAAGTGAGTGTTCCAAAAGGCCTCCTATGAAACCATGGTGAATAGATTTAGCTGCTGAATGCATCTTAAATCTTTTAATAAAATCCTTATCATCTACAAAAAAGCTATTAAGAAGGGCCTTAAGATGTGAATCCTTAATTGTACCAATTAAAGCTATAAGTTCTTTATACATATCCTCCACATTCTTCTCTGAGGAAGGCATATAATCACTCATTACATACTCACCCTCATCAGCTACTCGAACACGTCTAACATTAAGCTGAAGTGTGTTATTGAAGCTGGTTACCTGACCATCAACCTTTATGTAATTCATAGGCTCAAAGTGAGATATTCCACTGCTCAAATCCCACACCTTAGCATCAATAGTTCCAGTCTTATCCTGAAGAGTCATAGAGTAATAGTTCTTCCCCGCCTTAGTTTGAGCTGTAACCTTTGTCTTGCAGAGATACACCTCGGAAATCATATCGCCCTCGCGTAATGTGTTAATATAATTCATAGTAGTTTTCCTTTCTAAACTCTTTAATTCTATTAATTTTCTAAAATAATCCAATCAGAGTAATTTTATCATTAAGTGGGGGGATATTCAAGAAATCTTCAGTAAATTATACTTCTATGATTATTGTAATCATCCTAGAATTTAGGTATAATTATAATGTATGTGCATATGCACTTAAAATCTAACATAAAGGAACCATCATGAACAAACGAAGCTTACGAATACTTGAATACAATAAAATACTTTCCATGCTGACAGAGTACGCAACCTCAACTATGGCGAAGAAGCGTTGCGACAGACTTAAGCCTCAGCGTGATATAAATACCATCAACCAGCTTCAGGAGGAAACCAGAGACGCACTTCTTCGTCTTATGAGACAGGGAAATGTTTCATTTACAGGTCTCACTGATATTGGTGCTTCCATAAAGCGCTTGGAGGTTAAAGGTACGCTTACATCCAGAGAGCTTCTTGATGTGGCAGCAGTTTTAAATACTGCCAAGGCAGTGAAATCATACGGTGATGGTTCTGATCTTGCGGACACGGTTACTACAAGAAACAGAGGTCGTGGTAATCTGGGACAGATGTTAGGTAACAATCCAGATGCAGGTCAAGCAGGTTATGCAAGCACACAAGCAAACACTAATCAAACAACTGCTTCAGACCATGAAGACACCACCACTCGCTTCGACTCACTTACTGAGCGTTTTAACCAACTTATACCATTAGAGCACATTTCCTCTGAAATCAGACGCTGCATCCTAGCTGAGAACGAAATCGCTGACGACGCATCCTCTGCCCTAAAGAACATCCGTCGCAACATCAAGCTTACCAATGATAAGCTTCATCAGCAGCTTGCTAAGATGATTAAAAGCGAGGAAACTGCAAGCAAGCTTCAGGACTCACTTATCACTATGAGAAATGGTCGTTACTGTATCCCAGTTAAGCAGGAGTACCGCTCCCAGTTTCCAGGTATGATTCACGACCAGTCACAGTCTGGCTCTACACTTTTTATCGAGCCTATGGCTGTAGTTAATTTGAATAACCAGATTAAGGAGCTTCAGAACGAAGAATTCCTTGAGATTGAAAATATATTAGAGAAGCTTAGCGAGCTTGCCGCACAGGCAGTGGAGGACATCGCATATGACGTGGAGCTTCTTACCGAGCTTGACTTTATATTTGCAAGAGCTAAGTTTGCCAGAGCCATAAAGGGCTCACAGCCTATATTTAACACTGATGGAGTTATAGACATCAAGGCGGGCAGACATCCACTTCTTGAGAAGCACAGCGTAGTTCCTGTGGACATTCGTCTGGGCAAGGACTACACACTTCTCATCATTACCGGACCTAACACCGGTGGTAAAACAGTATCCCTTAAGACTCTTGGACTATTTACCCTGATGGGGCAGGCGGGACTTCACATACCTGCTGCAGAGGGTTCAAAACTGGCAGTCTTTGAGGATGTATTTGCAGATATCGGCGATGAGCAGAGCATAGAGCAAAACCTATCAACCTTCTCATCTCATATGAGCAATATTATTTATATAGTTAACCACGCAGGACCTAACACACTTTGTCTCTTCGACGAGCCAGGTGGTGGTACAGACCCTGTGGAGGGTGCAGCCCTTGCAATATCCATTCTTAATTTCCTTAAGAATATGGGTGCAAGAGTTATGGCTACCACCCACTACAGCGAGCTTAAGACCTACGCTCTTTCTACTGAGGGTGTTGAAAATGCATCCTGTGAATTTGATTTAGCCTCACTTAGACCAACCTACAAGCTTATGATAGGTGTGCCTGGCAAGTCCAATGCATTTGCCATATCTAAGAAGCTGGGACTTCCGGACTACATTATCCAGTCTGCCAAGGAACAAATTGACAGTGATGCCATTGACATGGAAACACTTATCTCTGACTTAGAGAAAAGTAAGCTGGCTATAGAGGCTGACCAGCAGGCCATTGAAACCTACAAAAAGGAAATCGAGGATTTGAAAAAATCCTTAACAGATAAAGAGGAAAACCTGGACACCAAGAAGGCTGAGATTTTACGCAAGGCCAGGGAGGAAGCCAGAGAGCTTATTGAGGAAGCAAAAGAGGTTGCAGACCAAACTATCCGTGATTACAACAAATGGCGCAACAACCCTAACAAGGCAGATATGCACACCATGGAGGAAAAGCGTGGTAAGCTACGTGACAGGCTTTCTGAGTACGATAAGAATCAGGCTAAGCAGCCAACTAGAACTGGTAATCACAAAGCTAAGGACTTCCACATCGGAGATACTGTAGAGGTTATCAGTATGAACTGTACAGGAACTGTTGGCTCCCTTCCAGATAAGAACAACATGGTCAACGTTCAGATGGGAATACTTAGCTCCAGACTTCCTATCACAGACCTGATTATAAAGTCAGAACCTGGCTTTACCACTGATGCTGCAGCCTACAAGCCAAAGGCCAGAACCGCAATCAATAAGGCTATGCACATTTCCCATGAGATAAATGTTATGGGTATGACGGTTATGGAGGCGGTAGGTGCCATTGATAAATATCTTGACGATGCTTGCCTTGCACATCTAAGCAAGGTAACCATTATCCACGGAAAGGGAACAGGTGCATTAAGAAAAGGTATTCACGAATACTTAAGGAAACAAAAACACGTAAAATCCTTCAGAGCCGGAGAGTTCGGTGAAGGTGAATACGGTGTAACCATAGTAGAATTATAGGAGGTAAATATGGATAAGCAAAGAATTCTCATAGTTGATGATGACGAAAATATCGCAGAGCTTATATCCCTGTATTTAATCAAGGAGTGCTTCTCCACAGAGATAGCTCATAACGGCAAGGATGCATTAAATCTAGTTGGCACATTTGATCCACATCTCATACTTCTAGATATTATGCTTCCAGACATTGACGGTTACGAGATTTGTACAGAGGTTAGAAAGACAAAGCAGACACCTATTATTATGCTTTCCGCAAAGGGTGAAATATTTGACAAGGTGCTTGGACTTAAGCTTGGTGCTGACGACTACATGATTAAGCCATTTGACTCAAATGAGCTGGTTGCCAGAGTTAAGGCCGTGCTTAGAAGAACTGCTACAGTTGCCGAACCTGACCCTGTTCCACAGGGACTTACTGTAGTTGACACTGATAGGCAGGGTGAATACGTAGAGTACGATAATCTACTGGTTAACATTACCAACTACACTGTTACTCACGAGGGCAAACCACTTGAAATGCCACCTAAGGAATTAGAGTTGCTTTACTTCCTAGCTAAAAAGCCTAACCAAATGTTTACCCGTGACCAGCTTCTTGATAAGCTGTGGGGCTACGATTACATAGGCGATTCTAGAACTGTAGATGTTCACATTAAGCGTCTCAGAGAGAAGCTTAACGAGAACTATAACTGGTCCATCTCCACTGTTTGGGGAAAGGGCTACAAATTCGAGGTGAGACAGTAATATGAAGCATTCTATATTTGACAAAATATTCTTAGGCTTCTTATTGATTTTCCTAAGTTCATTTATATTGGTTGTTATCTACTCCACTAATGCTTCCAAAGAAGCCTTAGTCAAAGAAAGAACTGAGGTTATAACTAATCAGGCTTATCTTATCACCGCACAGTCTATGACTGGCTACATTCAAGGGGCTCTCACAGACGAAGACCTTCAAAGTAACCTTAACTACTACAGCTCAACCCTGGATGTAAGTATTTGGGTATTGGACACCAAGGGTGTAGTAATAGCATATTCAAAAGCCCCTGATCATCCTGAACCACCTAAAAATATTTTTTTCTTGGACCAAAAATTTGATTTATATGAAGCCTACAGCTATACAGGAACCTTCTATGACACTTTTACGGATGATGTTATATCTGTTGCAGTACCTGTCCAATACATAGAGGAGCCAAGTGGCATGGTTATCGTTCACTCCACTATGTCTCAGATTAATGAAGTGCAAAGTAATATAGTTCGAGTTATCTATATTCCGTTCCTGGTTATGCTTATAATATCCTTCTCCCTTCTGGCTCTTATATCCCAGAAGATTATGCGACCAATTAGAAGAATAAACACTGTGGCGGAAAGCTACTCTACCGGTAATTTTGAAGCGGAGATGGGTATCAAATCTCGGGACGAGATTGGACAGCTGGCATCCACCCTTGAGTACATGGCATCGGAGCTTTCTAAGCTAGATGAATATCGTAAGGATTTTATATCAAATATTTCCCACGATTTCAGGTCTCCACTGACCTCAATCAAGGGCTATGCAGAGGCCATACAGGACGGTACCATTCCTCCTGACAAGCAACAGAAATATCTGAATATAATCGTGGATGAGACCAAGCGTCTAACCAAGCTTACAAGTAGCTTGCTAGAGCTTAACAAATTTGATTCCTACGGTATATGGCTGGTTATTAAGGACTTTGATATTATCAAGCCGGTAAAGGCTGCCATGAGATTTTATGAGAGGCCTTGTGCAGAAAAAGGCATTAACCTTATATTAAATAATCATTGCTTAAATACTATGGTTAAGGGTGACCAAACCAAGATACAACAGGTTATATATAACCTACTTGATAATGCAATTAAATTTACTCCTTCCGGAAAGAGCATTTACATCACACTAACAGAGCTTAACGAAAAAATCTTAGTATCTGTAAAGGACGAGGGCTGTGGAATACCATCAGAGTCCTTGAAGAAAATTTGGACTCGTTTCTACAAGGCAGATACCTCTCGAGGTAAGGACAAGCAGGGAACTGGACTTGGACTTTCCATTACAAGAGAAATTATCTTGGCACACAACGAAAATATCAATGTTGTCAGCACCGAGGATGTGGGAAGCGAATTCACATTTTCACTGGCTAAGTCTGCTGAGGATGTAACTGAGGAAGATATCTAAATATTTATCTTTTCATAATATAGGCCCCAGAGTGGATTATCCACTCTGGGGCCTTAATATATAGCTATTTACTTTTCTATATAAGACTTTGGATTAGTTGATGTTACTCCCTGATATGTATCAGATGGTTTCTCGCCCTTTGGAACAATTACAATCTGAATACCTTCAAGTCTCTTTGCATAGCCTGCTGTACCTGCCGGAGCACCATTTGATGCCCAGCTGAGCCAACCGTAGGTCTGTGCGTGTACTCTATAGTAAACATCATACTTTTCTGCCATCTCTCCAGTAAGCTGAATACATATTGCCTCGAGACGCTTAGCCTCTCCACTTGTACCACTCATCTTACCTTCAGTAACCCAAGTCTCTGGCTTATCAACTTCGCCCTGCCAACCATACTTTTGTACGTGGGTTGTATAAACTATACTTCCCTCACAATCCTGGTTAGTAAGCTTGATTTCGATACCTTCAAGTCTCTTTGACTCTCCTGAAGTACCACTCATTACTCCGTTATACTTCCATGCTTGCCAGCCATATTTCTGGACGTGAGTTCTGTAGGTTATGTTAGGAGTATTTGCACCAGTTACTGTAGCATCCTTACTACCATCCTTAGCTACATAAGCTCTGGTGTCAGCAGACTTAATACCCTCCATATTCTTATCAAAGGTTTCACCCTTCTTAACTACTACTATCTGGATACCTTCAAGTCTCTTTGCAAGACCAGCTGTACCTGCCGCTGCACCATTTGATGCCCAACCAAGCCATCCATAAGACTGAGCATGTACTCTATAGTAGATATCGTACTCATCAGCATCCTCACCGGTAAGCTGAATCTTGATAGCCTCAAGTCTCTTTGCCTCGCCTTCAGTACCATTCATATCACCATCTGCTGACCATGGTAACCATCCGTAGGACTGACAATGAGTTGTATACTGAATTCCAAGGTCTACATCCTTACCAGCCTCTGCTGAAGCAACCTTGATTTCAATACCCTCAAGTCTCTTTGCCTTGCCAGAAGTTCCTGACATTTCACCATCAGTCTTGAACTGCTTCTCCCAACCGAATGACTGGATGTGAGTTCTATAGCTAACAGTTACATTTGGAACCTCTTCACATTCTACAATATGTCCACATACTGAACACTTGCTTGAACCATCTGCCTGCTCTACCATCTTATGGGCTTCCTTAGTGCTTGTAGCGCTACAGTTAGCACATTTCTGCCAGTGACTGTTCTCATCCTTAAGCCATGTCTGGCCTGCGTAAGAATGTCCCGGAGCAGTTCTTGTCTTGTTACATGTATTACATGTTGTATCTGCACAATCTGTGTACTTATGTGCAAGAGCTGTTCTAGTTTCATCACAGCCATCGTTATCACATGTAGTGTCATCACAGTCTGTGTACTTGTGAGCTAATGCTGTTCTAGTCTTACCACACACATCACACTCTGTATCTTCACAGCCTGAATATGTATGCTCTGCTGATGGAGTAAGTGCTCCATTACATACATCACACTTCTCATCACAATCACCATCTACATCATGTCCTGGTGCATCTGTTCTCTCATATGTACATCCATCATTATCACAGCTTGTATCTACACAGTCTGTATACTTATGACCTGGTGCAGTTCTATTACCGAATTCGCAGTTCTCACAATCGGTTGCTTCACAGTCCGCATACTCATGAGTTCCTGCAGTTCTAGTCTCACCACATACATCACAGTCTGTATCTTCACAACCTGAATATGTGTGATCATATATTGTGTCTATACTAGCATCGCATACATTACACTTCTTATCACAGAGACCATCTGTTGTATGTCCTGGTGCTGGTCTAGTTACTGTACATCCCTCATTGTCACAGGTTGTATCTGTACAATCTGTGTACTTGTGTTCTGCCTCTGCCTCTCTTGTTACTGTACATCCATCGTTATCACAGGTTGTATCTGTACAATCTGTGTACTTATGCTCCTTAGCTTCTCTCACCTTAGAACATACATTACAAATAGTGTCCTCACATCCATCGTATACATGGTCACCACTTGGTGTAAGAGCACCACTACACTCATTACATACCTCATCACAAGGTCCTGAAGTGCTATGTCCTGGTGCTACTCTTTCTTCACCACAATCTGCACATTCAGTATCTGTACACTGATTATTATAGGTATGCTCTGCCGCAGCCACTCTATCACCTGAACCATCTGTACAGTTGTCACACTTTGTCTGACATATATAACTATAATGATGTCCTGGTGCCTCAGTTCTTTCATCACCACATTCTATACATATTGTATCTGTACACTGATTACTGTAGCTGTGGTCTGCTAATGGCTCTCTATCGCCAGTTCCATCTGTACATACATCACAGAATGCATCACAATCTGATGTGTAGCTATGTCCTGGTGCGTCAGTTCTTTCATCACCACATACTATACACTCAGTATCTGTACACTGGTTATTATAGCTGTGTTCTACAGATGTTTCTCTATCGCCAGTTCCATCTGTACATACATCACAGGTTGTATCACAATCTGATGTGTAGCTATGTCCTGGTGGGTCATGTCTAATAATACCACATACTGTACATACTGTATCTGTACACTGGTTATTATAGCTATGGTCTGCTAATGGCTCTCTAACGCCAGTTCCATCTGCACAATTATTACAGGTTGTATCACAATCTGATGTGTATCTATGTCCTGGTGCGTCAGTTCTTTCATCACCACATACTGCACATATTGTATCTGTACATTTATAAGCATATATATGACCATTACATGCATTGAAAAATCCTTCAGCAAAATCAGCAGGAACATTCTTATTATCACTTGCGTCGGTTACTATAACAATATAAGCCTTAGCATGTGTTAATTCCAAGCCAGTGAATTCACATGTAAATTTGCCATCTTCAACTGATACGCCTGTCTTGCTTGCCAAAACAGTTAAGTTAGCATCTTTTATCTCTACATCCACAATGTCTACGTTCTTAGCAGTACCTGATACATATACATCTGTAAGAGTACCCTTAGTTGTTGCAGAAACTCCTATAGTCTTTTCAGTTTCCTCATCAAACTCTATATGTAAGTATCCATCATTAAGATTCCACATATATGTATATGTGTCTGATGCTACATCGTAGGAAACACCCTCGCAACCTGTTATAGGGGTTGTTCCACCACTTGTAAGTGAATCCTCACCTAAGCAGATATCTCCAAGCTTGCTATTTGCATCTGGAGTAATCTTAACAGCTACAATAGGCTCTACACCTTCAACGATTTCAGTTCTAACCTTACCATTATCTCTAAAGGTCTGATACTCTAATAATGTTACTTCACTTTGTTCAACAGTTACATTACCATAGCTATTTCCAGTATAACCTATTCCATATTCACTCATATAGCTATCTGGATTAGGCTCCATAGTCTTATAGCATTCCTCTTCCGATGTCCAGAATACCTCAAATACCATACCTCTGTCATTTTCCGGAAGATACATAGGCATTGTAAATGTATTTGTAGAAGAATCGTATGTGAAATTCTCAACATAATTTATTCTCTGTAAATTCTCGTTCTCATTCTCTGTCACATAAAACTTAAGCTGGTTCTTCCACTCTTCACTATCGTTTTCAACAAAGGATGTATCAAAATCACTTGGTGGAGTCAACTTAAAGGAAATAACCTCTGCAGTACCATAATCATTAATCTCTCCAGGTTCAACATCACTGTATTCTGCATCTCCTAAGCTCACTGTTATATTTGCATCATATCCTCTATCATAATGAACTACGTACTCTCCATCAAATGGATACTTCCAGTCAACTACCATAATCTCTGTAAGAACAGAAGTATCATTAATTGTATAACCATAAGTACCTACAAGCTCATTTTCATTATCGTCATATACCTTATCAAGTTCAGACTTCTTAACAAATGTTACAATATCTTCATTAGTCTCAAGATTCTTCTGAACAACCTTTATACCACTGAAATCATCAGTGTAATTATAACCATCCTGAGCTATAAAATTAATTGTTAAACTATCTGTACCTTCTGGATATACATAATTCACATCAGGCTCAACAGGAGTTCCATCTTGCAATGCTGCTATAATAGTAGTTCCCTCTGGATTATAGTACACTTTATATCCTACACCATCTGCAAACTCAAAATGTATTGATGGTGCATATCCATTCCATACAGTTATAGAGTAGGTATAAGTTCCATCTCCATTATCAGTAACACTGTCCATAACAGAACCGCCATCAACTATAACATCCTCAAGAATCTTTCCAGCCTCAGGAGTAACTGTAAATGTAAGAGTCTGTTCTCTATCAAGTACTATTCTACCTCTATCTCTATAAGATGCATGACCAAAATATGCTACATCTTCTTCATTGCCTGTATCAGAGTACTCAACATTAGAAATCACATTTCCTATGTTCTCTACATTTGCATCGTAATCTAACTGGTATTGTCCATCCATATACGGAACGCATGTCTCATAGTTAAACTCTTCTGAAGTGCTATATACCATAAAGGTCACACCAGCACCAACACAAAAGTCCTGCATAGTATATGTAAATGTATAGTAATCTCCATTATCTACAAAAGATGGTTCAGATTCATTACAGTAATATTGATCTCTTGACCAATCATTTACATCAACTATAATACCAAATGGAGATTCTATACCCTCCTCATTGGCCTGTGGATATATATCTATAGCAAATGTTACTGTTCCATCTTCGTTTACAGTGAAATCAGCATAAGAATAGTTCTCCCATGGATTAATACCTTCATCGCCAATCTTTATAGCGTTGTATGCCTCGTCATATCCAATCTTATACTGGTTATCGAATACACAGCCTTCCCAATTGATGATTTCAAAGCGATACCATTCCTGTGTATCAGTAACTGTATATGAATAAGCTCCATCACCTTCATCTGTAAGGTCTTCAGCGCTAATATAGCTTACGGTCTGGCTCTCACCCTCTCCAGTAAATATCTTTATACCATATACGACTCTAGTATTTTCGCCATTATCTACTGGAGCAAATACAAACGTATACTCAGTTGCATCACCAAAGCTATATTCTGTATCCACGTCTACAGAATCACCATTTACACTTACAGTATATTCGTTTGTATCAAACCATAAATTATAGCCTGTAAACTTATAATCGATGTTAACATCGCGCCATTCACCATTGTAAATCTTTAGAGTTAATGTCTTTGTCTCAGGATTATATCTTTCATCATTACCATCTAAAGAAACCTCATCCCAGCCATCTATGCAGATTCTGTCTACCACAAGATTCTCATCAAGCGGAATCTGGAACAAGCTATAATAATCACCTTCGTTCTCGCAAAGGTTATCATTATAATTGAAATTATATATTACCTTACAACGATTGTCATAAGCTAGGTACTGCGCTATATCGCCTTCCCCATCGTTGGCAGTAATATTTGGTACAGGACCATTTGATACAAAACACTGTATCCATGACTGCTCATCTCCTGGTTCAAGCATCTCGTAGATATACTGTTCTTCAGTCCAGTATACCCAAAGCTTAAAGCCCTTGCCTGCATCTTCTCCCATATCAAATGTATATTTATACAAGCCATTTTCAGCATCCACAACTACAATATCCTCTGCAGCCACTTCAACCCGCTCGTATCCGTTAATCTGATATGCCACCTTATATGGAGCTTCTACCATCCATTCAGGGTTATGTATTATAAAGTCAAAGCTATCAGTATTCTCTGAATCGTAATCATATATTACATATGAATCTATACGTTCATCGAAACCATCAAAGGTAATATAACCATCATCTGATTGCTCATAGTATAATACATACTCACCCTTGGTTGTCCAGTTGTTATCTTCTTCAAATACTGTAGAAATCTCATAGCGTATATCAGTGTCAGGAACAACATACAGATACTGTCCCGACTCTTCATCATACTCCATCTCGTCAAAGCCTACACAATATTCTGGACTATCAGCTGTGCGTATTCTAATACCCTTAAGATTGTAACCATCATTTGGCTTAAATCCTAGAGTCACTGTTCCTTCTGGGAATGGAGTTTCTTCCCACGAATAAACTTCCGCACCATTCATAGTTGTAGTCATCTCCATAGGTTCTGAATTAACAAATATTCCAGGAATTTCAAAATCTATACGAAAGTCAGTAGGACCCTCTGGATTAACAAACCAAGTAATAACCCCATTTTCAGCATCATACCTGTCATCAGTTCCATCTAAAGCCACATTTGACTGATTCATATGAATAGTTATAACCTTGTCTCTGTAGCTTTCTGGTATAGTAATCTTAAGGTCTGTAGCAGCATTTAATACTACCTTACCATCTTCTCTATACTGAGCCTGATTAACTACATTATTAGTCTCGTCAGCATCCTCTATAGTGAGTACTTCAGCACCTACATTAACCCAGTAGTACACATCATACTGTCCATTATCCCAGTCAGGTGTGCACATATCAAAGTCATACTGTGCTTCCTCCCACCAGATACCAAGCTTAAAACCTCCGTCAGGAGTGTATGAGAAGGTATATGGAGTTCTACCATCCTCCAAAGCTTCTCCGGCTACAAGTAGACTTGTATCTACAAATTCATACTCCTCTTCAAAACCACAGACAGCAATCTTCTCTGGCTTTACATCTATGCCCGCAGGTGGAACTAAAACAAAATCTATAGTCTCACCCTCAGTATACTTATAATCAATATTAATAGAAGAATCATCATAGAATTGTCTTACACTATTAATTAGCTCATCATTAACATATACGGCGCCTCTTTCGGCACTTTCATGGTCATGCTTTAGGTTATAGTCTACCTTGAAATAACCATCATATATAATATTTTCATCTGTCCAATCAAATATCTCAACATGATAGAAATCATCAATATCATCTATTACAAAATGGTATAAGCCTTCAGTCTCAGCGTCTGCTATATCCTCTGGTTTAATACAGTATACTCCATTTTTATCAGAGTTTACTTTAATTCCGTATAAAGTCGCATCATCTTCCATTACTCTAATATCTAGTGTTATGGCTTCTTCGCCTTCTGGGAATTCATACTCCTTCCAAGAGTTTATGTGATTGCCATTATATGAAATATCAAATGCAATTTCATTATAACCTGCGCTATATCCATTAGATGCAAAGTCAATCAGTATCCATATAGGCTCTTCAGCCGAAGGATCTACAGCAACCTTAAGTGTGCCTGTTGCTTCGTCGAATAATTCTGGATTTGACAAATCAACTTCTTCATCATTGATGAAAATTCCATTAATAGCTCCACCATCAACAGGTGTAACTACAAGCTCAAGTACTGCTTCCTCTTCAAATATAAACATGCCATAATTGTTGTCGTAACCTTGTTTGGCAATATTGTCATTTTCATTAACAGTTACAGTACCACCATTGTCATAGCCATAGTCAACTAAAATATATTCCTCGCCAGCTTCGTCCTTTGCCATCATATAATCCCAGCAATCTCTTATAGAAGCCTCTGCCGCAGTCCAGATAACATCTATCCCAAAGCCTGCTTCATCTTCTGCAGTGTAGGTCCATGTGTATGTGCCATCTCCATTAGCTACCAGCTCACTTGCCACATCAACAGGCTCCGCCATGTTCTTACAGAATAAAACCCTATATGGAGCTTCTTCAGAAGACTCAGGTGGAGTAAATGTAAATGTAATAGGTGAACCCTCCTCAAAAGTATACATCATTCCACCTTCCAAATCCCCACCATCATCAGCTACAGAAGCATTATCCATTGTATCATACTGCACAACATACTCATTATCAAATGGATGTTGCCAATTAACAACCTTGATAGTAATATTCTTACCAAAATCGGTTGTTGGAATAGTGTAGCTGCAGCTTTTTACAACAGCATACCCATTATCTACTTCTGCTGCTTTTATAAACTTTTTCTCTACACCATCCTCTTCAATAACTATTCCACTGAATACCGCGCCCTCATCTGCTTGAAAAAATACATTCACGTCCTCTGTACCGTATTCATACTTTACATTTGGACTAGCATTTACCGTTACGCCGTCAACAGTGTGTCCCATATTAATGTTGCAATCTTCACCTTCGCAACACTCTATGGTATATCCATAGGTCTCCTCCTCTGCATGAGCAGTAACAGGAGCCATCCCCACAATCATAGCAAAGGCTACTATGTAACAAATTACCCGCTTGATTGTGGTTTTGTATTTTGCTTTAATTCCCATAAGCATAATACCTCCTTTCTAGTTTGATATTATACCATAATTATTTTGGGTGAACAACCATTTACAAGTATTTCTTGTCGTTTATACCCCCCCCCCCGAAAGATTTTCGGTTAATCTTACTCTAGTCCGTATTTTTTACAGTTGTATTTATCTTTCTTACCTCCTACGTAGGGCATTATTAATGATTTTCATTTACCAAATGGATTATCCTACAAGCATGCACACACTTGGCTCGTCATTAACGCAAAAAGAGATGCCTCTTCACCACGAAGTGCACCTCTTTTTTATATGCTATCCTACACTATTTTTTTACTCCCCAATTATCCATCCACTGATTCATATAGTCGTCCTTCACATAGAACACTAACAAAGCCGAAGCTCCATCTTCAGCATCGACGGTTATGCTTTGACATATAAAATAATCTATTTCACCATTCATTAGTAGCTTAATGCATTTTCCTTTAGCTAACCAATCTAGCATAAGCTTCTTGGAATCTCCTATCTCTCCAAAATCCTCCACAGCCCCAGCTACGTCATCCATGGTATAGCTTGGCTTAACAAAATCTGAAGATATTTCCCCTAAAACATCATAATAGTCTAGTCCTTTGAAGGAATCCTCACTGATTATCTTCTCGTAATCCGCTTCAATATCATCATAGCTTATCCATCCATCCTGGGTAAAATATTTGGTATATAAATCCGAATCATTTACCTGCATGTAGCCATTAGCCACAAGCTCATCCCCTGTTACAGTAGATGTGACTCCATCTGAAAGTAAATAATCCCCATATATGTAAAATCCACCACTGCCTATGGTAACTCCATTTACCTCATTATTCATAGAACGCTGAAACACTACTGGATAGTTCTCGTAATCATCATAATCAACCTTTTGGGCTTCTCCACCATCTGCTGGGTAGTAATCGTTAGAAATCCCACCAGATATTACCACACCGTCTGCGATTTCATTCCAATTATCAATACCATTTTCAGCAGAAAATGTATAAACCTGACCTTTGATTCTAACACTTCCATCCTCTGGTGCAGTTACCTCTACCTTTGTCTCTTCTGTGGTGTCCTCCGTTGTAACTTCATCTGTGGTAGCCTCACCATCCACTGTATGGCCGGAAGTTTCTGCCACTACCTCCTGAGTGGTTGTTGCTTCTTCATTCTGCTCTCCACAGCCAGCCAAGGACGCTGCCAACATTATAACACCTAATATACAACTTATCTTTCTCTTCATATTATTTCCCCCTCTAATATTCTTTTGTTTTTCCTATTTAATAAATACGATTATATCATACACCTTCAATATATATATTGTATTAATTCGATGATAGGTTCATTTTATATTGTATTTTTGATAACAAAATGAACGAATTATTTTTTCACAGGAAAAATTATTAAATTGAGAATCGATTACCAATTGACAGCCTATAAAAAGACCAGTCATGCATTATGCATAGCTGGTCTCAATCAACTCATCAGCATTGCCAGGCAACACCAAATCATCCACAGTTCCAACTGGCACCACATCATCTATAGCCCCTACTGGGACTACATCACTGGTTACTCCAGTTCCAAACCATGCACTATTTCTCGATTGAAACTTCCTATAGTTCCAGACTACCCCAATGAGCATGGCTTGGAATAAGGATACTTCCTTAATTGGAACAATTACGAAGTTCATCTTTCTTACCTTTCCATTATCCATTCCCATTACTCATCCATATATACTACTTCCAACTCACATGGTCGCATACCAATCTGACAATATAGGCAATTAGGAAACTGATTTTATTTTTAATTGGTTTTTGAATTTTGAGAACTGCTGGAAATATAAGAACCTGAAGAATAGAAAGATACTGATACGATGAATCTAGTTCCCTACTTCCCCATATCAGTTAAAAATCTTATGATGTTTTTCCCTATTTGGAATCAAAATTTGTAAATTTATTACCCCTCATGGATATATTTATCTGGAATATTCCCGAATACAAGTTGCTTTTTCAAATCTTATATACTACCAAGAGCCAGCTGTTACAGCTGGCTCTCTAAAGTCTAAATATTTACTTAGTTATAAAAACAACACGCGTTCTAATCACTAAGAAAGAATACTCTTTCTGATCTGGGACATACGAAAGTCAACTCATAATACATATTATCGTTGCAGCTCGTCTCCAGTTTTGTTGTCTATGAATTTTTTCTTTCCATCCTTTTCTACTAATTCCACATCAGTTCCCACTTTACAATTATATATTGCAAGAATTGCTGGCTCAATATTAGCCACTGTATTAAAATCACATATACACATATTTTCAGCTTTATTCAAATACTCCTCTGTATCAATGTCTGAAAGAAATCTCCACCCGTTATCAACTTCATTTAATGATTCTTCCCTAACACACCATTTTAACTTTCCCTTGTGATTTAATATGTTTTTAGAAACTATGCATCCTCCAGCATTTGAGATAAAATTAACTATTTCACTCATATTTTTTCAACCTTTCTAGCAAACTTGTTCTGTATGGCATTTGTTCAGCAAGTTCCAACGGCGTTTTTCCCCATGAATTCTTACAATTAACCAAAATGTTTTTCTGTGCAAACCAGATTTGATATATTGGCTCAAGCTCATCATCACTATATTTCAAATTAATCAAATACTGTAATGGTACTCTTCCTTTATCATCCAGTTGATTTATATTTACTCCCATATCAATTAATCTTTTGCTCAATTCTGCCGTTTGCTTTATATTATGGTGCGTTCTTGACAATAAAATATGTAATAGATTTTCATGATTCTCATTTGTTACATCAACTTCAGCACCTTTATTAATTAAAAAATCTGTTATCAAATAACGACTTTCAACATCATTATTAGATAATGCATAAAATAACAATGATTTACCTTTATATAATTTTTTTTCATCACCTTCATTATAACTTAAAATAAAATCATCATATTTCTTCATTTTTGCTATTAAACTGACATCCATTGTTTTCTCCTTTATTCATACTTATGACTGCGATTATTACTTGGCAATTCAGGTCTATAATTATCAGGGTCATTATACCAATCAACAAATTCTTTTGTCGTTAATTCGCCATTCATATACAAATCATGAACATCCGAATACTTTGCCTCTGGAATATGCCCCATATCCCATACTCCTTTTCTAGATTCTCCAGGTGTCCAATTAATAACCTCACCAGTATTCGGATCTCTAACTAGACCATCTGGCCCCTTTGCATTCTCCCATACTTCCTCAACAACACCTTTCCTAAACGAAGGTCTACTGTTAGTATATGGTTTTGTGCTAGGGTTACTACCACCCTCAATCAACTCATCAGCATTGCCAGGCAACACCAAATCATCCACTGTTCCAACTGGCACCACATCATCTATAGCCCCTACTGGGACTACATCACTGGTTACTCCAGTTCCAAACCATGCACTGCTACCTGTAAGCTTTAGCTTTGCAATCTCGTACACAGTTTTCCCTGCCATATATCCACCAGTCACTAGTGTACCATATTCTATGGCTTTGTAGTAATTATCTTCTCCAAGCAAATCCTTTAATGCATTTGTAGAATCTGTATGTATGTCACCCTGAGTGCCATATATGACATCCTGAGCTCCCTCTACTGCTTCAAATCCGCCAAGGACAGCAATACCAAATGCTGGTAGCTTTATGTACCATGGAACAGCCACCAATCTGGCTAGCCACAATGTTCCGAATCCCAAAGAAGAACTATCCGCTCCGAAGAATATCTTGTTTAAACCTTCGGAAATTCTCTCATCCGCCATTACATCTTCCAGCTTGGCAGTACAAAGCTGCTCTGCAAGAGCAAGCTCCTCTTGATTACTCTCATGATAATTTATAGTGTCTACTAGCTCATCTGCTATAGCAGTATATTCTGGAAGGCTACAAAACGCTCCCAGCTGATAACTAGTCACGTTCCAAGACTGATTATTCAAGGTATCAATTAGCTCTATAGCACTGTCCAAAAGTTCTTCTAGCTGGGCAAGCTCCGTATTGTAATGGGATTCATCTAGAGCCTCTATACATTGTTTTAGCACAGTTCCTCTAGTTATAACCGCACCCATATGCTCTGACAACTTCGACACGGAAGGTTTTTCAAACTCACATATTCCACTTACATCATTTATAACTCCATTAACTTCTTCAGACAACACTCGAATATCATATGATGCCATCTTATAAGCATTTACAGTAGCCGAAATCTCTTCCTCTGGCAATACTCCATATGTTGCTGGCTCTAGTTCATACAGACCTGCCTCAAGCAGTGACAGCTTTGAAGAAAAATCCACTACAATGGTAGATATTATTGGAATTGTATTGGATATCATATCATACAGATATGAATATATACTTTCCGCACCTTCACCATGCATAGCAGGATTTGCTATCATACTTGATAATGTAACATCCACATTTTCTAGATTTTGTGCAATACTAACTAGCTGTGAAACAACACTATATTTAAAATTTCTGAATTCATTGTAATCAACATAAAAGCTCATTTACTTTTCTCCCGATTGTAAAGTATCACAAAACGCAGCACTAGCATTCACAATATTCTCGCACATAATCTTGTCTGTATCCTTATACCCTTGTGCGATGGAATACGCTTTCATTGTACTGTTTGCCATAAGCTTTTTATAGCTTGTCATTAGTTTTTCCATTTTTTCTGCAAGCACCACATATTTGCTTTGAGATGCCATATCTCCCATAGAAGAAAATTCTACCGGGGCCTTAAAACTTATAACATTATTAAGTGCTTCACTTAGTGCTTTCATTTGTTCTTCAAGTCTTTCTTCATCAACCTTTATCGTTGCTGGCATATATTTCCTCCCGTTGCTATTCTTCTGACATAGTTCGTATTTTGTAGGCATAAATACCTATCATATTGTATATATCTGAATTATCTTTCTTAAGCTTTTCTAATTGTTTCTCTAACTCTGACTTTTTTGCTATGAGACTGTTTTTTATTTCCCCTATTGCCTCTAAGTAATGATTATACTCAGTCTGCATATCGTAAGTAATGATATCACTGGTTTCCGTATACTTTAATCCATACCAATAACACACAGCTCCATATTTATTATAAGCATCGGTATTAATACTTACCAAATTTTGAACTGCATTCTCCATCTTTGTTGCTGCTGATGATACACTGTCTAAATCATTTTCTAGCTTGATGATTTTTCCATAATTTAGCTCCAGCTGGTTTTCACAATCAGCTTTTAAATTACTATAATATTCTCTATTATTATTCGCATCCATATTCTATTACTCTTCTTCCTTATCTTCAGTAGCCTTAGTTATATCAAGGAAAAGTTCCTCTAACTGCTTAGGGTCTACCACATTTGGAGCATCACTCATAAGACATGAGGCATCCTTTACCTTAGGGAATGCGATAACGTCTCTGATTGAATCTTCCTTAGCCATAAGCATAATAAGTCTATCAAGACCATATGCAAGACCTGCATGAGGTGGCACGCCATACTTAAATGCATTTAAGAGGAAGCCAAACTGCTCATAAGCAGCCTCCATGCTAAAGCCAAGTGCCTTGAACATCTTCTCCTGAATATCGTTCTGGTGGATACGGACTGAACCACCACCGATTTCAGTACCATTTAATACGATATCGTAAGCCTTTGCACGTACCTTGCCTGGGTCAGTATCGATGTACTGTAAATCCTCCTCCATAGGCATGGTAAATGGATGGTGCATAGCCTGGAAGCGATTCATATCCTCGTTCCACTCAAGAAGTGGGAACTCAGTAATCCATACAAACTTGTAAACATTCTTATCAAGTAAGCCAAGCTGATTTGCAAGCTCTACTCTTAGTGCTCCTAGCACGTCGTATACAAGCTTAGTCTTGTCTGCTGCAAATAAAAGCAAGTCACCATTCTCGCCCTCCATAGCTGAGATAAGTGCAGTCATCTCCTCATCCTTCATAAACTTAGCAAATGAAGACTTGATAGTTCCATCCTCGCCTATAGCGATATAAGCAAGTCCCTTAGCACCGTAGCCCTTAGCGAAATCTACAAGTGCATCTATCTTCTTACGTGGCATAGCACCCTGTCCCTTGGCATTGATACCACGAACGCTTCCGCCAGCCTGGGTAGCACCCTTAAATACTACGAACTCGCAGTCCTTAACTACATCTGTAACGTCCTTAAGCTCCATACCAAAACGAAGGTCTGGTTTATCTGAACCAAAGCGATCCATAGCTTCCTTATAGGTCATACGCTGAATAGGAAGCTCCACATCCACACCAATTGTGTCCTTGAAAAGCTTAGCTAAAAGTCTCTCATTTACATCGATTACATCATCTACATCCACGAATGAAAGCTCCATATCTATCTGAGTGAACTCCGGCTGTCTGTCAGCACGAAGGTCCTCGTCACGGTAGCACCTAGCTATCTGGAAATATCTGTCATAGCCTGAGCACATAAGAAGCTGCTTGTAAATCTGTGGTGACTGTGGAAGTGCATAGAAGTTACCTGGATGTACACGGCTTGGTACAAGGTAGTCTCTAGCACCTTCTGGTGTAGACTTACAAAGTGTTGGAGTCTCTATCTCCACAAAGCCTTCCTCTGCAAGGAATGTTCTAGTAAGAGTTGCCACCTGGCTTCTCATCATAAGGTTTCTCTGAAGGTCAGGTCTTCTTAGGTCAAGGTATCTGTACTTAAGTCTAAGCTCCTCCTTAGTCTTTGAATTCTCCTCAATTGGGAAAGGTGGTACATCTGACTCTGAAAGCACTCTAATATCTGATGCAATAATCTCGATATCACCAGTCTTAAGGTTCTCGTTAACAGCTCCTCCACGCTTTGCCACCTTACCGGTAACTGCGATAACGAACTCACTTCTAAGCTTCTCAGCCTTAGCGTAAGCCTCAGAACCAACATTTGCCTCCTCGAAGATTATCTGTAAGATTCCACTTCTATCTCTAAGGTCAGTGAAAATGATTCCACCCTTATTTCTACTTTTCTGAACCCAACCCATTACAGTTACTTCACTGCCGATAAGCTGGTTACTAACCTCTGTACATCTATGACTTCTCTTAAGTCCCTTCATTGACTCTGCCATAATTATAAATCCTCCTATGATACTACAATTAATATTTAAAATGTGTAATCCCTGGCTTTTTTTAATCCAGGGATCACTTTAAGCTCTATTCTAGTTTTTGAATTCTGTAGCGTAGAATTCCACGAATTCCTCATACCCCTCAGTCATCATCTGCTCCTTCTGGAACTTCTTATTCTTCTTCATAATAGCTATGTTAATCTGCTTTCCAGCCTCTCTCTCCTTCTTAGCCTTATCTAAGATTTCAAGAAGTCTGTCTGTAGGCATATTCTTCTCTATTAAGTAAGCTGTCTTTGCTCCACTACTTGGTACCTTGTACTCTCTTTCAAGAAGAAGCATTACTATACGCTCGAAGCCAATGGAGAATCCACAAGCTGGGGTCTGCTGACCGGTAAATCTGCCAATCATCTCATCATATCTACCACCGCCACCTACGGAGCCACCGAACTCGTCCATGGAAATCTCAAATATTGGTCCTGTATAGTATGACATACCTCGAACCAAAGTCGGGTCAAAGCTCATCTTAAAGTCTGCAGACTTAGTATTATCAACTGATGTAATAATAGTCTCCAAATCCTCTGCAACCTTAGGATCAAGAACATCCACTAATGTATCCTTAAGGAAGCGTACACCTGCGATATCATTTGTAACCTTCTCAAACAAATCAAGGTACTTAACCACTGACTCCTCAGGGTAACCATCCTTAATAAGCTCTTCCTTAACACCGTCCAAACCAATCTTGTCCATCTTGTCAAGAGTAATGAACACATTATCATAATCGGCTTCAGCAAATCCACTGTAGGCAGCCATTGCCTTAAGAATCTTTCTATCATTTATTCTTATAGTAAAGTTCTTAAAATCAAGCTTTCCTATAAGTGTAGTTGTAGCAAGAATAAGCTCTATCTCAGCAAGGATAGTTGGCTCGCCCAAGATATCTATATCACACTGCATAAACTGACGATATCTACCACGCTGTGGTCTATCCGCTCTCCAAACATTACCCATTTGAAGTGCCTTAAATGGGCTTGGAAGCTCATTTGCATTATTAGAATAGTATCTTGAAAGTGGTACGGTTAGGTCATAACGAAGACCACCATCTACAAGGTCTATCTCCTCCTTTGCAGTCTCAAGATTAAGCTTCTCGCCTCTCTTCATAATCTTGAAGATAAGCTTTTCATTCTCTCCACCCTGTTTACTGCTAAGATTCTCTATATGCTCAACACATGGAGTCTCTACTGAGGTAAATCCAAATGTCTTATAAGTCTCTTTAATTAATCCAATAACATAATCCCTAATCTCCATCTCCTTAGGGAGTATGTCCTTCATACCTGTAACAGGCTTTTTCTTCATAGCCATAATAATGCTTCCTTTCAAGTTTACAATTTATATACAAATATGCATCTATTTAAGTATACAATTTTTTCTATTTACCTAAAATCATACCTGCTGTATAAAAAAAAGTGCAATTCCGCAAATAATAACCAGTATACCACCTTTTTTCATCTTCGCTAGTCTATACTCATCCTCTTTCCATTCCTTCTTAATAATTGGCTTTGGACAAACAATCATAAGAACTCCGTATATCACAAAGAATGCAGAAAAAATCATTGGTAACATATCATATAACTCTGGACTTAACATATTATTTTCCTCCTCTTAATGTGTTTTAATATTGCTATATCATTTCAACAGACATAACTATCAATAATGTTATTATAAGTGCAAGCATAATAATTGCTATTATTCTACACACAAATAGTCTTAATTTATCTCCCTTAAATGTTGTTACTTTCTCTGGGCAAATAAGCATAAACAAAAAATAAACTGCAAAAAAACTCAACCCTATTATTTTTCCCACACACTATTCACCTCCTAAATCAATCAAATTCCTTTTTCTTTCGAAGAATCATCTCATCAAAGCGACTTATATAATCATCCACTGACTTACAGTTCTCCACTCTCTCCACACGATTTTCCGCATGGTATGTAACCTTGGTGGATGCCCCTGCACCAGCAGCTATTATATCTGTTATCTCTTCCATAATCAATATATTATAGAGACATTCCAGACCTGCCTTTGAGTATCCCACATTCTCCAGGTTACCACCGATATTCTTCTGGCGATACAGGTAGTATGGCTCCATACCAAGCTCTGCTGCCACATCAGATACCTTGTTCAGCATCTCATCCACATCCTGATGGATTTCCTCTGCGTACTCACCTAATTGTTGCTTTAGGTTCGCAGCTCGCTTGATAGCCAGGGAGTGAACGGTTATACTTTCTGGAGATAACTCCTTAACCTGAGCCAAGGTATTCTCCATACTCTTAATATCCTCACCCGGTAGTCCTGCTATAAGGTCCATATTTATATTATCAAAACCACATTCTCTGGCAAGCTTAAAAGCCTCCACAGTTTGCTCCACAGTGTGAGCTCTACCGATAACTTTTAATGTCTCGTCATTCATAGTCTGTGGATTAATACTAATCCTTGTAATGTTATGGTTCTTCATCACCATAAGCTTGTCCTTAGTTATACTGTCAGGTCTTCCAGCCTCCACAGTAAACTCCTTACACTGAGACAAGTCAAATGTACTGTCAATATGTGTCAGTAGCTCATCAAGTAGCTCATGGCTTATAGATGTAGGTGTACCACCACCAATATAAACAGATACAAGCCTCTTACCTTTATAAACCTCAGCTATATAATCAAGCTCCTTCTTAAGGGTCTTAATATACTCCGCTGCCTTCTTCTCGTACTGCGCTATAGGATAAGAAGTAAATGAGCAATACAAGCATCTGGTAGGGCAAAATGGAATTCCCACATACAGGCAGTAATCATTGTCTACATCAATATCTGAGATAAGTGATAGTTCCTTCTCAGCAACCTTAGTAGCAAGCTGTGCTTTCTTATCTGAAACCTCGTATACCTTTACGTAATTATCTACAGCTTCATCAAAACTAGCACCATTTTGCAATTTTGCCATGGCAATCTTGGTAGGTCTAACACCTGTAAGATCGCCCCATGGAAGAGTTCTATCAGCATACCTACATAGCAAATGATAAGATGCCAGCTTTAGCTTATTCCTAAATTCTGACTTATCTAAGTAGCTACCCTCTATAGTCTCCATATCAGAATAATCATCTAATATGGCAAGGGAAGTTTCACTCTCATCATACCTGGCTACGAATATAAACTTAGGCATCTCCTCCCCTTCAAGCTTCTCCACTATCTTAACGCCTGGGAAGAATGCCATAATCATAGCACGCAAATCATTATTATATTCCTGACTGTTTTGTTCAAGTAAAATCATAATCTAATACGCAAAATAAGGATTACCCATCTTTTCCTTCTTAATAGTTGTTCTGTCATTATGTCCCGGATAAACCACTACATCCTCTGGAAGTGTGAGAAGCTTCTCACTGATATTAGTCATAAGCGCTCTCTCATCTCCTGTAGGAAAATCACTTCTTCCTATGCTGTAGTTAAAAAGTGTATCCCCGGAGAAAAGCAACTTCTCCTCTGGGAAATAATAGCACATTCCACCCTTAGTATGTCCTGGGACGTGAATACACTTAACCTTAGTTCCAAGAAGCTCTAATTCCGGCTCTCCCTCTATAAGCTCATCTGCCTCTACTGACATAGCACTACCAAACATCATAGACAGGTTAAGCTCTGGTCTCTTAAGCACATCTGCCTCTTCACTCGAAGCATATACCTTAACCTCTGGCAATGCTTTCTTTAGGCCTTCAACTCCTCCAATATGGTCCACATGACCATGAGTAAGTAAAATGTGCTTAAGCTTTATATTCTGCTCCTCATACATCTTTACAAGGTAGTCCGGTCTTGCTGCCGGGTCAACCACAGCAGCCTCTCTGGTGTCCTGATTTACAATTGTATAGGTATTTGTTCCTAATGAACCTAATATATTTGTTATAGTAACTAATTTCGACATATAACTCCTTTCAAAAATCAAATCCAAACACAATTATTACTTCATTATATTTAATTTCTGGGTATCACAAGCTATTTTTATTCCCCCATGCCCAAAATTAACTAGCTACACGAATTTCTAAAAATCTCCTAGCCTGAGGTTCTCTCTATATCGATTATTCCCTCAATATTTCTAATCTTATCAATAACCTTATTAAGCTGGTCCTTAGAGCGAATCTGGAACTTAACAGATAATGTTGCCTTACCCTGCTTGTTCAGTCTTACATTAAGTCCTGTAAGGTTGATATTCTCCTCATTAAACAGCTTGGTAAGCTTAAATATAAGTCCCTGACTATCGTATGCGTAAATATTAATCTCTGCAGTGTATAGGCTGGTAGCCTGTATAAGTCCCGGAGCCCAGTCTGCATCTATAAGTCTGGCTCTGTCAAAATCGCTCATATTGATTACATTTACACAGTCTGTTCTGTGGATGGATACTCCACGACCTCTGGTTACGTAACCAACTATCTCATCTCCCGGCACAGGGGCACAGCACTTAGAAAATCTAACTGATATATCATGGATTCCTTTTACCACGATTCCATCCTTACTGTTAGTGTTGTCTCTGCCCGGAGTGTTAATCTTATCAACTATCTGCTCTTCGGTAACCTTAGCAGCCTCGTCCTTCTTTAGCTCCTCGAGAAGACGGTTAACTACCTGACCCTCCTTGATACCACCGTAGCCTATGGCTGACACAAGGGCATCCCAATTAGCAAAGTTATATTTTTTAAGTACCTTTTCTCTAAACTCTGGCTTAAGAATATCTGATAGCACAATGGATTTACTCTTGCAGTAGGATGCGATAGCTTCCTTACCACGCTGAATATTATCATCCTTGTTTTCCTGTCTAAACCACTGGTTAATCTTAGTTTTAGCCTGAGTGCTCTTAACTATGGCAAGCCAGTCACGACTTGGTCCCTTGGCGTTCTGGGAGGTGATGATTTCTATTCTGTCACCATTCTTAAGCTCTGTCTCTATAGGAACCTGCTTACCATTTACTCTGGCACCGATAAGCTTATTACCCACAGCTGTATGAATTGCATAAGCAAAATCTATAGGCGTTGAGCCTGCTGGAAGGGTTTTAACATCTCCTGCAGGTGTGAAGCAATATACCTGGTCTGCAAACAAATCAAGGTCAGTTTTTACGAAGTTCATAAACTCCTTATTGTCCTCAGTATCTGTCTGCCACTCTAATATCTGACGAAGCCAGCTAAGCTTTTGCTCCTCGCTATTAGCCTTATTATCTCCGCCCTCTTTATATTTCCAATGAGCTGCGATACCGTACTCAGCGGTCTTGTGCATCTCAAAGGTTCTTATCTGTATCTCAAATGGTCTTCCACCCGGTCCTATAAGTGTGGTGTGGAGGGACTGATACATATTTGCCTTTGGCATAGCAATGTAATCCTTAAAGCGACCTGGTATCGGCTTGTACTTCTCATGGATTGAGCCAAGGGCTGCATAGCAATCTCTTACATTATCCACCTTTATACGAATAGCGTGGATATCATATATCTGGTCTAAGGTCTTATCCTGAGTCTTCATCTTCTTGTATATACTGAAAAGATGCTTAACTCTACCATCTATCTCCGCCTTAATGCCAGCCTCCTTCATACAGTCTCTAACCTCTCCCACCATCTGGGCGATGAAGTCCTCGCTGGCCATAAGTCTTGACTTAATCTCAGCAGAAAGGTTGGTGTACACCTCTGGGTATAAATATCTCATAGATAAGTCATCTAACTCTATCTTAATCTTAGATATACCCAGTCTGTGTGCCAAAGGAGCATATATATCCATAGTCTCTCTGGACTTTTCAATCTGCTTAACCGGAGTCTGATATTGCATAGTTCTAAGGTTATGCAATCTATCCGCCAGCTTTATAAGAATAACTCTTATATCCTTTGCCATGGCAAGGAACATCTTACGAAGGTTCTCTGCCTGAATCTCTATTTTGTCCTGAGACAAATCAAGTCTTGTAAGCTTTGTTACACCATCCACCAAGAGAGCTATCTCATCGGAGAATTCCTTTGCAATCTCCTCCTTAGTCATAACTGTATCCTCAACCACATCATGAAGAATACCAGCGATAATTGTCTCCTTATCAAGCTCAAGCTCTGCAAGTATTAAGGCAACACAAAGAGGATGAATTATATAAGGCTCTCCGGACTTTCTCTTCTGGTCCTTATGGGCATCATCCGCAATTCTATAAGCCTTTACAATCTGAGAGATATCAGATGAAGGGTGATACTTTCTAATAGTATCTATAAGCTGCTGAAACAAAACCTCAGGTGCAGTAAAATCCTCAGGCTTTGACAGCTGTTTCTTTATGGGATCCGGTGTTATGTACTTTTCCTCTGACATTTGAATCACTTCCCTTACCTTTTGATACAAATATAATCGCCCCGTATTCAACAGATATTGCAGTCCCCACTACAACATTTTATATTTACTCTCCCTCGTACTGTATTACTGACTCAATATCATATCCCTTAAGAACCTCTCTGCCCTTAAGGTCCACAAGCTCTATTAGGAATATCATCTTAACAACCTCACCGCCAAGCTGCTCTATAAGCTTAGCTGCAGCCTGAATAGTGCCACCTGTAGCTATAAGGTCATCTACCAAAACCACCTTATCTCCCGGCTTGATAGAATCCTTATGAATCTCTATGGTAGCTGAGCCATACTCCAAATCATAGCTCATCTCAACAGTCTCTCTAGGAAGCTTTCCCTTCTTTCTAACAGGGATAAAGCCCTTATTATTCATATATGCAAGTGGTGCACCAAATATAAAGCCTCTTGACTCAGTGCCTGCTATAAGGTCATAATCCAATCCATCTAATAGCTTATTAAGCTCATCAATGGCAAGGTGTAATCCTTCTGCACTTTCAAGGACGCTGGTTACATCTCTAAATATAATTCCCTCCTTTGGGAAATCGGGAATACTAGTCATAAAATCTTCTACTCTCTTCATAAATGTGCACTCCTTTTATTATTCTTGATGTTTTCTATAGTTCGTCGGCCTTATCTGAACCGTAACTCTACCGTTATATTCATTAATATCCGGATAGTATATTATATCCAAAATCACATCATTCGGCAAACCTTGTAATATTTTATCACATTCTTCCTCACTAAACCACATTTTTATGTTATCAATAAATGATTTTGCATTAAAATCTACACCTTCTATGGTAAGTCCTGACTCATCCATAAACCAAATCTTAATGTATTGGTTATTCTGCCCCATAAATCTTGCTCTTTTTACCCTAAGATTCTTCTGGGCAAATAACGGCTTGGGGTTACCATTACCATATGGCTCTAGTAGCTCTAGCTGTTTCACCAGCTTAGGGCTTGCATAGGAAAATGGCATCGCCACATCTATCATAACAATTGGTATTAAATCCTCTTTCGTCAATCCGTGAGTTTCATTCAGTCTTCTTCTAAGCAAGTCCAAGTTTTCCGCTGCTATAGTAAAGCCTGCTGCCATAGGATGACCACCCATCTTAACAAATAGCTCCTTGTGCTCGCTTAGTTTTGCATGCATATCATATGCCTCTATGGAACGTCCTGAACCCTTTAGCTGACCTGACTCAGTACTTGTAAATACCAAGCTAGGCTTATTGAACTGTTCCTTTAATCTTCCAGCCACAATACCCGCTAGGCTCTCGTGAAGTCCTGGCATATACACCACCAACACTGTGTCGTCCTTATAAAGGGTCTCCACCAGCTCTATGGCTTCCTTTTTTCCTTGCTCTGTCATAGATTTTCTGGTTTCGTTTATAGACTTTAGCTCCTCTGCCATAACTAATGCTTCACTATCAGAATCCGCTAGTAATAGCTCTAGTCCCTTCTTGGCGCTTTCCAACCTTCCTGAAGCATTGATACAAGGTCCTATGACAAATCCGAAGGTATAGGAGGATACCTTCTTTCCCAGCAAATCATTCACCTGAAGCAATGCCTTAAGTCCTTTATTTCTTGTGTTACCAAGCACACTTAAAGCTCTCTTAACAAAGGCTCTGTTCTCATCCTTTAGGGGCATAACATCACAAACTGTGGCAATGCCTAGCATCTCTATAAAGTAATCCTCCTGCCATGGTTTCTCCATAAGCTGATACATACCCATGATAAACTTATAGGCCACTGCAGCACCGCATATCTCCTTAAATGGATATTCACAATCCGGTCTCTTAGGATTAACAACTGCATCTGCCTTAACAAAGGTTTTAACTAAGTTTCCTTCCGCGTCCTCTATAACCGGTGGCTCGTGATGGTCTGTTACTATAACTGTCATCCCAAGCTCCTTGGCAAGCCCTATAGCATCAAAGGCACCTATACCATTGTCACAGGTAATAATTGTATCTACACCATCCCTATGGGCATCTCTAATTATTCTCTCATTGATGCCATATCCATCAAGCATTCTATCTGGAATCTCGTAGGATACATTTGCACCTAAACTGCCAAGCCCTACCAGCAGAATGTAATTGGACATAACTCCATCCACATCATAATCAGATATTATACGAATATTATTCCCCTGATTAATCTTTTGAAGCATAAGCTCGCAAGCCTTATCCATATCCTTCATAAGAAATGGGCTGTGCTGAATACTAAGGTCAGCATATAAATATCTGTGAAATTCCTCGCTGGTTTCCAGACCTCTATTTCTAATAACCCTAGCTACTACGGGATCGATATTAAATTCCTCTCCTAGTGCATAAAAATCCGCCCTTAAGCCATGCACCCTCCAAACTGCTTCCATAATGTCTCCAAATCTTATAAAGCACTATAGCGGTAGCCCTATACAGAGCTGCCGCTACAATAATCTTATATATAATTATATTTACTGTGCTTCCTTCTTCTTAAACTTCTTCTTAAGTACAAGCCAAAGTGGTCCTGTGATGCAAATTGAAGAATAAGCACCACAAACGATACCTGCCATAAGAGTAAATGTAAACTCCTTAAGTGAAGCAACACCCATAATGTAAAGCACAAGTACCATTACAAAGGTTGTAAGTGATGTATATACTGAACGAGAGAAGGTCTGAGCAATACTTGTATTAACGATATGGTCATAGCCATCCTTAGCCACATCCATAAGCTTAATATTCTCTCTAATTCTATCAAAGGTAATAATAGTTGCATTGATAGAATAACCTACTATAGTAAGCATACATGCGATAAATGTATTACCTACTGAAAGCTGTCCAACTGCGTAAATAGCAAATACCACCATAACGTCATGGATAAGAGCTATAACCGCAGAAGCACCAAATCTAACATCAGAGAATCTAATTGCAATGTAAATAAGCATAAGGATAGATGAAATGATAATTGCCACAATAGCATCAGTTCTCATCTCTCCACTTATAGTAGAGCTTATACCGTTTGAACTTACTACACTTGCATTAAACTTCTCAGACATAGCACCTTGTAATGCTTGAGCCTGTTCGTCACTAAGCTCGGCTGTCTTAAAGATTACTTGGTTTGTTCCTTCTACAATCTGTATCTGAATAGTTCCTACCTGAACATCAATTGCTTCCGCTATAACCGGAGCAATCTCTTCCTCCGCTGTGTGTAGATCGTAAGCCTCCGTAAACTCTACAGTAGTTGATGTACCACCAGTAAACTCAAGAGCAAAGTTAAGAATCTGTCCATCCTTTGATTTGTTAATAGGCAAGAACACAAGACCTACAATAATAATAGCGGCAGAAATTATAAAGCAAAGTTTTGAATTCTTAACATAATTTCTAACCTTTGGTTTCTTAGCAACACCATAAAGCTTCTTACTCTTGATACCAAGATTAACCGCGATATTGAGAAGCATTCTTGTAATTGCAAGAGCAGTAAACATAGAAAGGATAATACCAACCATAAGTGTTACTGCAAAGCCCTTAATACTTCCTGTTCCCAAAGCCATAAGAACGAAGGTAGCTATAAGAGTTGTAATATTTCCATCAAGGATTGCTGAAAGAGCCTTTGAGAAACCAGCCTTAACTGCATTTCTTACATTCTCTCCTGCCGCAATCTCCTCTTTAATTCTAGTGAAGATAATAACATTTGCATCAACTGCCATACCAACAGAAAGGATAATACCAGCAATACCTGGGAGAGTAAGAGTAATTCCTCTTATGCTAAGTATGAGAAGTAATAATACTACATAAGCCACAAGTGCAAGGGCTGCTATAAAGCCTGGTACAAGGTAAATAATAATCATAAGAAGACAAATGATTCCAAATCCAATTGCACCTGCCATAAGACTTGTAGAAACTGCCTCTTTACCAAGCTTAGCACCTACAATATTATACTGAAGCTGCTTGAGCTCAAGTGGAAGAGCACCAATCTTAATAGTATTTGAAAGCTGCTGGGCATCCTCTAATGTCCAGCCCTGTCCTGAGATAGTACATTCACCCTGAGTAATAGCTGAAGAAACTATCGGTGCACTTACAACAGCACCATCATAAATGATATAGATAGGCTTACCAATATTAGCTGCAGTAGCCTCACCAAACTTTGTCTTTCCTGACTCATTGAATACAACTCCAACAACATACTCCTGCTGCATACCAGAGTTATCTACCATAACATCTGAATTCTTAATGTCTGCACCATCTACTGCAGCCACAAACTCTTTTCCTTCTGCCCAGAGAGCATAATTTGTCTCATCTAAGAAGAAAAGCTGTCCCGGCTGACCTAAATCCTCAAGAATAGCGTGGGCATCATACTTTTCAGTATCAACAGGTATCTCAACGGTAATTCTTTCATCACCCTCCTGATATACCTCACCCTCTGAGCTGTATCCATCAACTCTCCTTTGAAGCTTGTCTATAGTTATATTAATCTCTTCCTGAGATGGATTCTCATTAGTAATCTCGTAAGTAACACTAAGTCCACCCTGAAGGTCAAGACCAAGTGGAATATCACTTGCCTTTCCTGTCTCATTTTTACCTACTCCGAACATAGCCACATATATACCGCCAGCCACTAAAGCTAGAAATATAAGTAAGCCAAACACGGATTTAATTCTTGCTTTTCTCATGTTTTATTCTCCTTCTTCTAGGTCAGCTAAAGCTGCCTTTATCATAATCGCACATTCTACTCGCTTTTGCTGTAGTTTACAACCTATATCATAAGCATCAAGGATGCTACCTTGGAACTGATACGCATTTGCAGCACAGCCACCACTACAATAAAATCTTGCGAAGCATTCCTTACACTTATCCTTGGCGTATACATTACAAAGCTTGAAATCCTCTACTAACTCATTCTTCTCGATGCCATTATAAACATCTCCAAGCTTGAAACCGTCAATACCCACAAACTGGTGACAAGGATAAAGCTCACCCTGAGGTGTTACTGCCAGATACTCTGTACCTGAACCACAACCTGATAGTCTCTTATATACGCAAGGTCCTCCATTTAAATCAAGCATATAGTGGAAGAAGGTAATAGGCTTGCCTGCTTTATGTCTGTCAATTACGTCTAAAGCAAGCTTATCGTACTCCTTGCATATAGTATCAATATCCTCTTCCCTTATGGAATATGGACAATCATCTGGTGACACAACCGGCTCTATGGATATCTCCTTAAAGCCTAGGTCAACCATATGCTTAAAGTCCTCTGTAAAGTCTAGATTATTTCTAGTAAATGTACCTCTTACGTAATAGCTCTTGTCTCCACGCTTCTCTACAAAGTTCTTAAACTTGTCTATGATAACATCATAGCTTCCCTTACCATTCCTAGTAGGACGCATAAGGTCGTGGATTTCCTTTCTGCCATCTAAACTAAGAACAACATTTGAGATTTCCTTGTTACAGAAATCAATAATCTCGTCATTTAATAACACTCCGTTGGTAGTTAAGGTGAATCGGAAGTTCTTATTTGCTTCCTTCTCTCTACTTCTACCATACTCCACCAAACGCTTAACCACATCAAAATTCATAAGTGGCTCACCGCCGAAAAAGTCTACCTCCAGATTGACTCTGTTGCCGGAGTTTTCTATCAAAAAGTCAAGGGCCTGCTTACCCACCTCATAGCTCATAAGCTCTCTAGGGTGACCGTTATATGAGCCTTCATCTGCAAAGCAGTACTGACAAGCCAAATTACAGTCATGGGCTATGTGTAGGCAAAGTGCCTTAACCACTGTCTTTCTCTTCTTAAAATCTATGACCACATCCTTGTACACATCCTCAGTGAAAAGCTGTCCAGCTTCCTTTAACTCTTCAATGTCTGAAAATGCATCCTGAATGTCACTATCAGAGTACAAATCCTTATATTTACTTTTTATCTCAGTAGCTATCTCATCCTTTGATTTCTCCTGGTACATAGCCACCATATCATAGACCAAATCATCTACCACATGGACGGAACCACTACACACATCAAGGACTATATTATAGCCATTATTCTTATACTGATGTACCATCTTTAAGCTCCTATGTACATAAGCAATATGTTATAAAGGGGACTATCCTAGATTGTCCCCTTTACGACATACGGTTATGTATTAATACGAATATTACTTATTCTCGCAGCTCTGGTTACCTACTGTGCAAGAAGTCTTACATGCTGACTGGCATGAAGTCTGGCACTCACCACAACCACCCTTAACAACTGTGTTCTTTAAAGTATTGTTAGTTAAAGTCTTGATTCTCTTCATAGTAATAGCCTCCTAAATAATTTTTCTCGCTTTATAGTATGGGGAAATATCAACTTACAATTCCCCTTATACTCATATACGCATAACAGTATAACACAAAGTCTCAAAGAATAAAAGAGAAAATTTACGCTAACATTCCGCCCAATGTCCCACCACCTAAGCAAAGCAAAACCAAGCTTAATATATTCCCTGACAAGAGACTATTTTCTCCTCCTACAATTAGAGAAACTACCAGAAGCAGTACGAGATACAATGCACCCACAGCACAGCCCCACATAAACTTTCTCTCTCCCTCTACCCTTCCTATATAAAAGCCTCCCAAACCACAGGATATGATATATATAAGAGTTACTCCCACGCCTATTACATTTTCACTGATATTAAATTTGTACATAAAAAATGCAAAAATCAATACCAACAATGCCGTCACCAAAAAGGATAAAAGCAACGCCTTAAGTATATGACCAATTCTCTGATTAAACATAAAACCTCCACCCATACATTAGATAAAACTAATATATGTGTGAAGGTTAATTATTATGCACCAAGTCCTTCTACAAATGTTACAGGAAGTGCAAACATTATTCCGGTGTTAGGCTGGTCGAGACCAACCACATCCTTGATTGTTTTTCTAGCTCTTTCCATCTCCTCATCATTCATAACAAAAAGCATGACTTTTACAGTATCCCTTTCATCATCCTCTGCCAAAAGGGTTTTAATCATGCTGAATATAGGAATATCATCCATTTTTTCTATAACACTGGCCATACCTACACCATCTAATATAGTACCACCGTGCACGCCCTCTTCAGCTAAGTCTTTACAGATTTCATCTACCAAATTAGCCTTTTTCAGAATTAAAACAAGTAAATTCATAGTCATTTTCTCCTCAATAAATCTTTCTTATAGTATGCTCTATATCGAACTAATTACACCAGCTCTTTTATATCCGTAATAACTCTATATATTTTCTTGGCCAGTGGGATAATATCATCATTTGGCTCTATCAAATCCACCACCATAACCGGATAGGTTCCTGCTGCGTAGGAGGACTTTATTCCGTTTATGGAATCCTCCACTGCTATGGCTTCCTCAGGCGCTACACCTAGCTCCTCACATGCTTTTAAGAATATGTCCGGTGCAGGCTTTCCATGCTCCACCATATCTCCAAATATAAGCTTATCAAAATATTTGTATATATCATGGTCAATAAGATACCCTGTAGCTCTCTCCCTTATGGTGGAAGTGGCAAGACCAATCTTAATACCCTTGTCCTTTAGATACTGCAATATCTCCTTAACTCCCGGCTTTAGTTCAACACCATGCTCCTTGATATGATTGTCCATACGAGCCATCATCTTCTCCCGATACTCAAAGTAATCTATACCTCTGCCTACTATGGCCTCAAATTTGGGCTTATTTGCATATTTATTCCCACCAGCTATAGCCAGGCAAACCTTCTCCATCTCCTCATCAGTTATACCTCTGGAGCGACCTTCCTCTAGCTGATATCTTCTATATAATTTTTCCGTGTCGGTAATGACACCATCCATATCAAATACAACTGCTTTAAACATCCATTATCTCCTAACATATGAATTAATAAGCCAGGCATATAGTATCTGCCTGGCATTATTTTAATCAATTTTTACACAAATAGCTGAGTAGTTGTCTGTACTGGTCATATCAGCTCTCTCTAACACAAGCTGCTCCATAGCCCTAAGCCAGCCCTCTGCACTGTCTGTAGTCTTAAGAAGTCCCATCATCTCATCCTCAAGAACATACTCCCAAAAGCCATCTGTCATAAGAGCGAAGCTTTGAGTCTCTCCACGTTCTAAAACTGCGCTTAAATCAAAGCTCTTTGCACTCCACTCTGCACCCATAACTCTAAGAAGCTTATTTCTGTCCTCGTGATGACGCATATCCGCCTCAGTAATATCTCCCATATCCTTAAGAATCTGAACCATACTGTGGTCTCTGGTTCTCTCGTACTTAGTGCCTGACTCATAGAAGCGATACAATCTGCTATCTCCAATGTGTGCCCACTTGATATGCTCTCCGGTAACGATAAGAACTACCAAGGTAGTCTTCATAGCATTGGTCATGCCTCTTTCTTCCTGAAGAGCTAACAGCCCCTGCTGTGCTTTATTAAAGGCATTTTTTAGGAAGTCAGCACTATCTCCATAAAGTGTAAACTCCTCAGCGACCACACCTGCCACATAAGAGGATGCAACCTCACCACAATCGTGTCCGCCAAGACCATCACAAAGTATAAAACATTTATCCTCACCATATTCTGCTTTAGTTATAAAATCTTCATTATTATCTCTTCCGCCAGGGGAAGTAAACATATAACAATCTATCATAGTATACCTCCGTTATATAAGGTCTAAAAAATACCGATATCTCTTGCTATTGTACTATATTTTTGTAGAAACTACAAGTAAAGAAAACCAGAGCATCCCACGAAGGATGCCTGGTTCTCTTTTTTGTATGGGCTATACAATTATTCAACCTCTTGCATTACATCTATCAATTCAACAAAGTAATCCATTGTATCATCATAATAATAATTTAAAGCATCCGCTTCTGCACCTGATTCTCTAGTCATATGAGCAGCAATGGTTTCTGCAAAAAACTCACTTCCTGTATTTTCATTATATGTCACATTTCCATCACTATATATAATTTCCTCAGCAAAGGTAACGTCCGATAGAAGATTCGGATCATCCAAACTCATTTCCTCCACGAACTGGTCACCATTATCTAAGTTTACAGTCAATTCTCTAACACCAGCTTCGTTTTCTGCTGCTATGCTTGTGTCATCCAACCAATAAAATCTATAAGAATATATCGTATCACCAGTGGTTGGATCTGTACCGCCCCCATTTCTAATAGCAGGATGATAAGATGTACTCATAAGAGTATTGCCTGTTAAACCACCATAATTATCAGAAGCGGAACCACACAAGTCTCCATTTATCTCACTACACACTAAATCGTAGCATACGGAAGTCATATAGCTATAAGTGTTAATAAAGTCTGGCTTACCGTAAGTCTTATAATCCACTTGATTCATAATTGCATCTATTACATTTTGTCTTATCTCTGACGCCACATCCGACGGAAGTCCTTTCATAGGATCCAAATATCCGGATATGGATTCGTTAATTCTTCGCAGGACCTCATTTTCAAGAATATCTGACATACTATCACCATTCTCATTCTCATATGTACGAGTAAAGGATGCACCATTATCTTCATCGTATCTAAGACCTATAGCATAATCTATGGCGTGGCCACACTCGTGGAAGAAGGTGTTATAGGTACTAGCCCTGGCTAAACCTTCTTCTACATTATATAGACTCATCCTATCCACACTAATATGTACACCGCTATCTTCTCCACTCCCCCCCGTAAAGTGCTGAGTTCCCGTCTCGTGTAAATCTCGAATAAAAACATCTCCCGCATTACTTAAAAACAAAGTTCTATACGGCTCGTCTGCAGTGTAAGCTAAAACCTTAATATTTATTATATGAGTATCTAAATTTTCATCCCGGAATGTAGTCAATAAGGTATCCATATTTGCTCCAAGCTCAGGGAATTCTCTCTCAAAGGCTGCTATTAATATCAGTTTTTCTTCCATAGTAAGCCTTGTGGATTCCATACTAAAGGTTTTTGCAAACACAGCTATTTCCTCAGTAGTATATCTTAGATATTCTCCTCTGTTCACAGAATTAACCAGTGCGTCAGCAAGACCTGTTGTGGCACTTCCCGCCACAGAAATCAAGTCGCCAAACATAAAGCTTATAGCTTCTTCATAATCAAAGTAATCATCCCTGTTTTCGTCCAGCATAGACTTGCTGTTTGTCTCTATGCCTCTAATGTTGCCACCTTTCACACCTATCTGTATCTCTCGGTATACATTATCACTGTACTTCCTATCAAAAGAATCATATAAGGATTTTAAGGAAGCCTTTATATTCTCATCTGAATAAGAGCTCCTATAATCCTCAGTCATTACTCTGCTAATATTCGTCTTCGCTTCAATCACCGCACTAACCTGCTTAGCTAATTTGTTATTGCAATCCGAAAAATTATCTGCACTAAAATCTATCATTGTAGTCGTTGCCATAAATACCCTCCAATCAACATTCCGTGTGCTACTTTACACAGAATACTCTTCTCCAAAATATGTACTATAAAGTGTTTTCCAGTATTCATCAAATCCTGGGAAACGCACATTGTCACCTTCATCCCCCATAAAGGTACGTTTAGCTTTATCTTTATCTACAAATCTTATGATAAAACTATATTGAGGACTCACGCCATAATTTCCTCTAATTTGACTTTCATCAATGTGTGAAATAAATCCACCGCATATTTTTTCTTTGTCTAATACATTTAAATCTGCAATTTTTGTTGCCTTTCTGTAATCCGAGGAAAGGTTCTTTTTGTCAAAATACATTTTCATGTCTTTGAAATCAATAATCATCATTTCTGTATGACTAACCTCGTTCCCAAATCTCATAGAAAAATCAATTATTATCCATTGACTTTGGTAAGCAAACTCGCTAAGGCTTTTATTGCACTTAACACCATTCATAATATTGCTTAAGTTGTAGCCGAACTCAATTCCCTTCTCATAACACATTAATAATAATTGGTCACAGTAGGAATTCTCTAACTTGCTTTCTTTTATTCCATACTCTTCAATAAAGGAATTGACGTACCTTTCAGGAACAACATCCTCTGCAAGCCCATAATATTCCATAAATCTTTTTGCTGTTATATTACTTTCTTTCATCCCTATCCCTCGTTACTTTCCAAAGCTACTGCCATTTCACTATCCATTTGGTTGTAATTATCAGTAGCATATCTAAGAACATTTATGTAACCCTCTAGGGCTGTTTTTGTTTTTTCCATAGACTTTTTTAGTCTAAATATGGCCTGTAGGTATCCATCATAGAATTCTCCTTCCGAAAAGCTATCCTCCACCAAGTCCAGTTCAGCCATTTTAATGCCTATGTTTTCACAAATTTCTTCCAAGTCTGATATCTTGCTATTTACACTTTCTTGATTAATCCATATTCCAAAACCCATACTATCCTCCTATAACTTGTCCTCTCTCGCCATATCCTCTATATAATCTTCAACCACACTTGCAGTATTTCCAAAGAGACGGGTCATCTCACCTGACGAAAACTGATAAATCATGTTTGATAAGCTTTTTAATGACATATCTGTCCTGAATCCATACCAATTATCATCAAATATTTCATCACAAATTGACTTAAACCTTTCTAAATCGTCTTCATACTGGCTTACAATATTATTTATGTGGTCAATTGATTCTTTGTAAAATTCTATATTGATTTTCATACTTTATCTCCTTCTCCATCAGTTTATGAACACACTATTTATATTACTGTTGGTGCTCTGCGTCATACTCTTTTATTAATCTATCATAATAGTTGATTTCACTTTGTATACCTTGAAGGGTTGATGCTATATAAGAGGAAATAGAATCTAGTTCTCCCAGCATTCCGTCTCTTTCTGTTACTGAATATCTCTCCGAATTTTTCTCATGTAACATATCAAAATAATTTGCTTGTCCCAAATGTAAAGCTATTTCATCACAATAGCCTATGCACAAATCCATTTGAGTATTGACACACTCTCTTAATGCTGCTATTGTGCTTTGCTTTTCCCTATAATATGTTCTCTTGCTCACAAGATTATTAAAATTATTGACCATTTCCCATCTTTCCATAATGCCCTCCATACAAATAAAATTCATCACTTATAAACTGGAATCACAACTATAACCCCTAAATCCTATCATTCATAACCAAGCACAAAGCCTCAAATATTCAATTGTAGATATGATTTTTTATTGGCACGAAAGGCCAAATAAGAAAAAATAGATACCAAAACAATAAAGAAAACACTTAAAAAATTGTTTCTCATAACGAAATACCCCCTAATTATATTATTATCCTTTCTTATCCCCTATTTTAGAAAGAATAATGACTTTTTAACCCATAAATACATTTAATTTTACTTACATTTCCCCTAATGGAAAATATACTATATATTTATTTCATTTTCAACATTTTTCTTCCTATTATTGGAAGTATTTTATAGGTAATCTTGCAATTGCGCCGTTTTCTTATTGGATAATGATTTAGAGCATAAACGCTCCGATATTTGATATTTTTAGAAATCACTTAGAAACAACTATAGCCCCTGATACTATAGCTGGTATTTTTGTAACATCTCCTTCAAAAATTCGACGTCAGTGGATAGGCGTGGTATATCGGCAGACATACCATTAGCAGTCATTTCTGATATGAGACGCAGTATACTGTTAGTTCCTTCTTCTTTACCTTCCCTTTTGCCTTTGGAATATTCTATTTTCATCATCTCTTCATATGTCATATACTTTTCCTCCAGCTGACGATTCTTTTTCAATGCCTTAATCCTACTATGTAGCTTCTCCACATTACCGTCTGATATAGAATCAACATAATTATCAGTTGAGTTTACAACGTAATTTAATAAGTTAATCAGGTTTTCTGGCACCTGTTCCTTATTCTTACCCTTTGTACTGATAAAAATTTTCTGAACCTCATCCCCTAAAGGTTTCCCTGTCTCTATACATATGGTCTCATATGTATACCTATATAATCCATCCTCGAAAGGATCAAAGGTACATACAAATATAATAACTATAGGCTTTAAATCATTGAAATCCTGTCCAGGCTTTAATGATGATAAATCCATCTGAGCCTGATGATATCTGCTTCGCTTAGGAAGATTATGCTCATTTTCATTCTGCATCTCAACATTTATATCACGTTTTTCATCGCTGGCAAATACGTCTAACCTAACGCATCTAAAGTCAGAATTAAACATAATCATCCTTTCGGATTTGACTGTGATATTTCCCAACTGTTCACCTAGTATAGTTTCGATAAACACCTTGCAAGCTTCTTCATCTTCCATAGCTGCTGCAAATAAAAATGCATTGCTCAAGTTTAAATCTTGAAATCTAGTTGGCTGTGCCATAACATTTCCCCTTTCTTACGGCACAGTATTGCAAGATTACCTTGAATCAAGATTAGCATATATTATTCGTATTTTCAAGAAAAAAAGAAGCCCTGGATTTTTCATCCAGAGCTTCCAATGTATTATTTACTTCTTCACATACGCTTCTGTTCTGACTGATGTTATTCCCTGATAGTTGCCTGGGTTTGCGCCACCCTTTGGTACAAGTACTATCTGGATTCCCTCAAGTCTCTTTGCGTAGCCTGCAGTTCCTGCCGGAGCTCCGTTCTTAGCCCAGCCCAGCCAGCCGTAGCTCTGGGCGTGAACTCTGTAATAAATGTCATACTTTGCTGCCATGTCGCCTGTAAGGTTAATGCATATTGCTTCAAGACGTTTTGCTTCGCCTGAGGTACCACTCATCTCACCGTTCTTCTTCCAAGTGGACTGGTCTTCAAGCTTGCCCTGCCAACCATATTTCTGAACGTGAGTTGTATATACAATGTCACCTGAATAAGCCTGATTTCGAAGCTCTATGTTAATACCCTCGAGTCTCTTTGCCTGACCACTTGTTCCAGACATCTGACCGTTATATTTCCATGCCTGCCAGCCGTAGGACTGCACGTGAGTTCTGTAAGCTACATTTACAGTGTCTGCGCCAGGTACTACTGGGTTTGTGTTGCTTGTAGCTGGATAGTTAACAATAGGTGAGTTACCCGCCTTTGCCACAAATGCTTCAGTCTTGGCAGAGGTAATACCTTCCATCTTCTGGTTAAAGCTCTCGCCCTTCTTAACTACTACTATCTGTATTCCCTCAAGTCTCTTCGCATAGCCTGCTGTTCCTGCTGGAGCTCCGTTCTTTGCCCAGCCAAGCCAGCCGTAGGTCTGTGCGTGTACTCTATAGTATATATCATATTTATCCTTATCAGTTCCTGTAAGCTGAATCTTAATAGCCTCAAGTCGCTTTGATTCGCCCTCAGTACCGTTCATCTCACCGTTAGCTGACCATGGTAACCAACCATAGGACTGACAATGAGTAGTGTACTGAACGCCTAAATCAACATAGCTACCTGTAGTCTTAGGATTAACTACTATATTTATACCCTCTAATCTCTTAGACTTTCCGCTGGTACCTGACATATTTCCGTTGGCTCTCCATGTGGATTCATCACCTTTAACACCTTCCCAGCCGTAAGTCTGAATATGTGTGCGGTAATATACGTTGATACCTGAAGGCGAGGTTAACTGAGGTGTACTAGGAATATTTGGGTTTGTTGGAGTTGTGCTTGTCTGAGATGGTACTATTATGTTACAAGTAGCCTTAACTCCACTTCTATCCTCTGCGGTAGCTGTAATAGTTGCTTTTCCTATCCCTACAGCTGTAACCTTTCCAGTTGCATCCACTGTTGCCACCTCTGGATTACTGCTAGACCATAGCACTGTTTTCATATCTGCATCGGCAGGAGCTACTGTTGCTGAAAGAGTTGTAGTCTTACCCTTTTCCAAGCTTACCGAAGCTTTGTTAAGGGTAATGGATTTTACGCTGTTGTAGATGACTTTACAATCAACGTAAGGGCTGTACCAATATATATTATCTTCATCTAAATTTACATTGTTGGAAACATTTATTATTTCTATGTAACCATAACCAAATTCTAACTCAGTTAATTGAATGTTTTTTGAAACATCTAATTCAGTTAGATTATTAAATACACAATCTAAAGTTTTTAGATTTATATTATTTGATACATCTAATTCCTTCAATTGGCATTCTTCAAGATATAAGTAATTCAGTTTTATATTTTTACTCAAGTCTATTTCTGTTATTCCCGTCTTCTCCAAATCCAATTCCACAAGTTCCGGATTGTTTGTTATATCTATTTCTGTCAATGTCATATTTCGTGACAAATCAAGCTCTTTAAGTTTTGGATTATTACTTAGGTCTATTTCCGTCAAATTATTCATAGCTGCGCTAAGAATTTCAAGCTTTGGACAATTAGTAACATCCAATTCTGTCAATTCATCACAACCAGTCACATACAATTCTATTAATTCTGTATTGTTGCTTACATCTATTTCTGTCAAATTTTTATGTCCACATTTTAAAACCTTTAGTTTGGGATTTTTACTAACATCCATTTTCATCGAATATTTAATAGGATCACTACAATTCAATTCCTCCAAATTCACAAAGTACTCTATTCCCGTAACATCTGTAACATTTGTTCCATGGACATCTACTGATACAATAGCATTAATCTCAGCAACACTAAGTATGTTATCCTTGTCCTTATCAAAATCCTCCTGTAATACTAATCTAAATATTCTATCCGGAAAATGTGCCTCGTCTATAGGTACTGCCACAGCACCTGCCCCATTCATGCTTGCTGCCTTCGACACAGTTGCAGGAGCAAGCATACTCATAATCATAACCCCCGCTATGGCAAAGGCTGTGATTGCTTTTAATATTTTGCCCTTTAATTTCATGTAGTTTCTCCTTGTTTTAGGTTTTTGTTAGATAACAGAGACCGTATGACGTTCATACGGTCTCCAATTCATTATTTCTTAGCTTTTATTAATTATTTTTCTTGCGTCTTCTTGCAAGTAAAATAATTATTACAAGAACTGCTACTGCAGCGAGTATTGCTAATATAATCCAGAAATTTTGTTCTGCTTCTGATATAAGCTTAAATTCGTACTCATCTGATGAAACGTTTCCTGCCTCATCTACAGCCTCCATGCAAAGCTTATATTCTCCTACCTCAGTTATCTCAATAGTTGCCTGGTTATTTGTTATAGTAATAACCTCACCATTTAAGGTAACTGATGTAAGCTTATCCTCGTCTAACTGAAGAGATACAGTAATGCTGTATGGTTCCAGCTTCTTCTCATCCTTCTCCACACCTGTTACTATAAATACAGGTTTCTTAGTATCGAGAGTAAACTTAACCTCCTTCTCAGTCCTATGACCAAGCTCGTCTTCTGCTGTTATAAGAAGTACATATGAGCCATCCTCTAATTCCTCATCACCGTAATATTCCTGTCCATTCAAGTACATATGAACATCACATACTGTAAGGTCTGATACCAGCTCATCAAGGTCCTTATCCCAGCTGAAGGATGTAAGAGTCTTTCCATCTATATCTGATAAGTCGCCTATAACAGGGGCGCCCTTATCGATAGTAAAGTGTACAGACTTAGAATCTGAATTACCTACTATATCAACACAGGTAATAGTTAAATCATATATACCATCTGCACTGAAGGTTTTATTAATAATAGTTGGATTAGCAGTTACACTATAATCATCTATAACTATTGGAGTAACTTTTCCAGCGTCGTCTGTGGTAGTTCCTGTTACAGTAATCCTCTTAGTGCTATAGAAATTCTCAGTTATAGTAGAGGCTATAGTAACATCCTTGTCTGTTACATCATAGTTTGATACACCCTCTAAGGTTACCACAGGTGGTACAGTATCAATAGTAAAGGTGTAGGTTGCAACAACATCTGCATTCAAACTATCTGAAGCTGTCACATTTATAGTATATATTCCTGACTTATCTAAATATACTGGTACAGATGTGTTTTTAGCACCCGCCTGCTGGTGTATCGGTTCCGTCGCTGCTCTTTTTTGTCCATCCTCAGTTTCCACTTCCACTGTAACATCTATACTTGCATTTTGGTAGAAAAGCTCAAACATATTGACGTTGACCGTAGTAGGTGATGATGAACTACCTCCATCAGACATGCCACTTACACTAATAGCCGGAGCTGTTTTATCAACCCTAAACTTAACAATTCTAACCTCACTCTTGTTGCCTGCCAAGTCATAGGAGTATACCTTTAACTCGTATTCTGCCTCCTCTGAATATGTAAAGCTTCTCTGAGAAGTCTGCATTGGGGCACCCTTCTTAGTAGGTTCATCAGGTACAGTCTTGCTTAATTCATAGTAAAAGCCCTTTGAATTCTTGTAGTTTTCTGACTCGCTTATGGCAATTGTCGGATTTGAAACCACTGCTCTAGTACCCTGAGATTCCTGATAAATGGTACCATCAAAATGGACAGTAAGCTCAGGATCTTTCTTATCCACTACTAAGTCAATTTGCTGAGTCTTTGCCACATTGCCAGACTTATCCTCTGCTGTTAGAATAATCGTATGTGTCTTTTCTTCATTATCATTAGCCTTTGCAACGTAGCTTCCTTCCCACTTCTTGGTGGCATCATTATATTTCCAAGTCACATCTACGGCTGTTCCATTATCAGTTACTATACAATGTTCCTTAACATACTTTTCGTCCACAAAATGCTTATCAGCACAAGTAAATGATACTGTAACATCTGAGCTATAATACTTGTCTCTGATTATTTTACCATCTACTACAACTGGAGCATTTCCAGCAGTTATTCCACTAGTAACCGCTGCAGTTACTACTGGGAGACTTCCATCAACCTCAAATGAAACTATCTTTTCAGCAGATACTCTACCAACTCTATCTGTTGTAACAGGATGTATGTAGTATATACCGTCAGCAAGTTCGTAGAGATTTAAGGTTTCAGTCATAACAATCTCTGTATCCTTGGTATTCATAGCAGTTGTGCCTGTATAGGTTTTATTTAATGTTCCAACTGTAGTACCATTTGAATTCTTTACAACTATACTGAAGGAACTAAGTCCAATATAGTCCTTAGCCTGTGCAGATATAGTTACATTCTTTCCTACTGGATCGCTGCTAGGAGCTTTATTGTTAATCAATACATCTCCTATGGATGGATCAGTCTTATCAACTATTCTTACAACAGTTCTCTCATTCTCTGGCAATACCATACCAGCCTCATCTGCAACATTAAATGTAATTACTGTACCATTTGCATCAGCTGACTCAGGAATGGTAAGAGTCACCTTGGAATCATTGTTTTCTCCATCTTCTTCATAGTCGTGACCTAAGTTTCCTGCTATAGGGCTAGTTGTATTATTTCCACTTTCCTTAGCTCCACTGATTGTATATTCAGTAACTGCAATCTCAGACTCCACTGTCTGCGATCCTGGTATAAATATAGCCTCTAAGCCATACTCGCCAAGAGAACCATCATATACATTTACTGTATCTTTATACATGGTTACTTCAGAATAACTGTCTTGTCCCGGCTTCTTCTCGGACAATATTGGCTCTGGGTCGGAGCTATCATAAAGCATAGTTCCTACCTTAAGAGTTTTCGTCTGTGGCGGTTCAGAATATGTATCAGTATTTGGGTCATACTCTCCAACATCTACTACTGTTACTTCCATGTCCTCGAACAAATCATTGATACCAGTACCTGCAGGTACAGTAATATACTGTGCCTCATTTAGATACCATCTGTTGTTTGTATCATGCTTGTAACAAAGAGAGCTTAAACCACTTACAGTTATATTTGGCTTGCCATTCTTACCAGTTAAGATAATTTTATCAATAGGATATCCTGAGGAAGCCTCAATCTTAATCATATACTGGTCATTGTCAATATATGTGTTATGTGGGAATTCTTCAGTCAAATCAACAGTCTCACTGTTTTCTTTATCTGTTCCCTTAACTAAGGTTCCGGATACCTTTATCTTCTTGTCTGTAAGCATAACAGGATAAGTCGCTGATACAGGCTGACTGGCATTTCCTACATTATCCTCGGCAATAACTTTCACAAACATAGAGTCAAGAGCATTATCCTTTAAATACTCATGTATGACAGAGCTTTCTATTGCAGCATAGTATACTCCCTGCCTAGTGTCCTTTTTCAATGTTCCTCTTGATGTGACATAATCATCACCAAAATATACTTTAGCTACTATAGCCTTCCCCGAATCATCAGTTATGCTAAAGTTGAATTTATAAACATCCTCACTATTTTTATCATCAGCGATAACGATATATCCATCAGAAAGTATATCTGCAACATTTATTTCTTCCGTTTGGCCCTCTGGCGTTTTAAATGCTGATAATGGTACTACCACAGGTGCCACATCATCATATTGAAGATCATCATTAATTTCCAATACAATTGTTCTGCCATTATTATCTTTAACCTCTAAAGACATATCCGAATATTTGATTCTAGTATTCGAGTTTTCTGGAAGTACATACTCGATTGGATATGTATACAATCCATCTTTTTTCTCTACAGTTGTTGTTTTATTAATTACCAAATCATATTCCTGTTGTCCATTAGGCTGCTGTTTTCCTTTAAGAACAACTGAGGTTATAGGATGCCCAGACACAATTGTAGCTTTGAGAGTCTGCTTCTTATTTGTTTCTGTAGATGGTAAATCAATTTGTGCTGTCTTGCTAGTTTGATTTGGATTTTGCTCAGTATTTGGCTTTGTAATTATATCACCAATTGTCTCAATATCTTCCCCATCTGCAATACTAATACTAATATCTGTCAATCTAAGATTATAGTCTACAACCTTTATGGTATCTAATACAATTTCACTGCCTCCGTCAGGATTACCTGCAGTGTCTACTAAAGTAAGCACTAACTGGTATTCCTCATCGGCCTTCATACCCACTTGACCACTTTCTCCGCCACCGTCTTTAGCTAAGTAATCTATAGTATAGGTATTGTCAGCACCCTTTATTGCTTTATGTTCAAAACTCTTGCCACCATCTACCTGAACTGCCTTTACTGTTAACTCTGATGGAAGGTTATCATCGTTTACTTTAAATTGATATCTATAATACACACTGTGTTCATATGCACCTGCGTCGATATACTTTTTACCATCGCTCTCTGCATTTATAGCCGGCTGACCATCGTACTGATGCAACAGCTTGCTATCCTCTACTAAAACAGGTGCCTTGGTATCGATTACAACTGTATCTATAGATTCTGTATCATATACCACAAACGATGTACTATATTGATATCCTAACCATATCTGATAGGTTCCATCCTCGCCATCTTCACTGCCTAATACCTTATCGTCTGGCTTTGGCTGATAGCTAGTATCAAATGCTGTGTTTGGTGTCTTTTCATAGAAGAATCCAACAGCACCTACTAGCACGTCATCTCTTTCAGAAACAAGTTTGCCTAGAATTGTGGCATTCTTGTTTATTGATGCCTTGCTCATTATGGAACCATCACCTGCATAATTTGGATCTGCTGTTACCCACAAATCGCCTTCGCTAAGCTTAGTATGCTCTTCAAGCTTATATACCGCCTGCAAGGTCCAATTGTTTTCGCAAGCTACCTCACCATTTGTATCATCTAATGGGAACGCAGCATCATTAACCTTTACATATATAGCATAGTAGCTTCCATTCCATGCTGTTGTGGCTTCTGTAGGAGCAGAACTCAAAGTTGTATATACCTCACCATAGCTACCATAAACAGCACCTACGATAGAATAATCCGTAACTGCCGCATCAGCATACTGTAAAGCAACTGTTATGCTCCTTGATATATTAAATGTTAAGTTCCAATTCTCATTGCGATAATAATGAATACGAGGTATATCATTATCTGCTGGTTTTGCTATTGGCTCAGCATTATATGTTACTATTTTTTCATCCGGTGCATCATCTGGATCAGGTACTTTTTCTGTCTTAGTTATGGTTTTTGCACCTAAATCTTTTTCAACAGTATGACTAATGGTAAAATTTTCAGCCGCCTTTGTTGGCTTCTTTAATCCCGAATGCTGATACAGTGGGGTAAGCACCATAATAGCCACTAAAAGTAGTGCTATTACTCTAGCTATTCGGTTTTCCTTTCTAAATAATCGTTTCATGTCATTCCTCCCTATATTTTCTCGTTGGTGTGAGTAATCACGACATTGTATATTACCTTAACCTTATGGGCTAATTGTATAGTTTTATTTGAGGCTAGCACTGTAGTGGAGTTTCCTGCCTCCGGAGCATTTCCCCGAAGCACATCTGTGGCAGGCTCATCATCTACTGCCCGAAGCACATCTGTTGCTTCCTCATCTGGCTCACTTCTCAGTACGTCTGTTGCCTCTTCGTCTGAAGCGTCTCCACTGTCTGACTTGAGAACTGCCGTTGCTTCTTCATCTGAGTCACTTCTTAGTACGTCCGTTGCCTCTTCATCCGAGTCTCCTCTAAGTACATCCGTTGCCTCTTCGTCCGAGTCACTTCTTAGTACGTCTGTTGCCTCTTCGTCTGAGTCGCTTCTAAGTACATCCGTTGCCTCTTCATCCGAATCACTTCTTAGTACGTCTGTTGCCTCTTCATCCGAGTCTCCTCTAAGTACATCTGTTGCCTCTTCATCTGACTGGTCTCTAAGTACATCTGTTGCTTCCTCATCAGTGTCTCTGAGAATATTTGTAGGCGTTTCACCCTGGTCGCCACCAGCTCTAGCTATCTGGTCATCCATGGTTGGACTAGCCCCTAGGACAGCTGTCTCTTCTGGGTCGAATTGAGGTGTAAATGTAGGTTTCTTCTCTGTATCCTTATCCTTGACCAAATTATCAGTCGTATCATCCTGATTATTTGTTCTGGTTTGCTGGGATACTGTATCTCTGGCCGTAATCTTTCCAGAATTTTGATTATAATATTTTGCTTGTTCTCTTTTCTTGGATACGCTGTTATCTGTGGCATTACCCTGCTGCTTTTCCTTTATTCCCTTCTTTGCCGCTCTACCTGATAACTCGCCTATTACCTTTGGTATCTTTAATACTATAAATAGTATTATGGATATTATGAGGAAGATAATAGCTAGTATCAGTCCGCCATAGAAGCATATTTCATAAACATTACTCATAGCTATCACTCTCCCATCTCTCCGGCTTCCTCATCCTGATTTTCATCAGCCTCAGTCGCCTCTTTATTGTCTTCTTTTTTATCATACAAGCCCTTATACAGCTTATCCACTGTATCCTTACGCTTGTTCCAGGTTCTATTTGTATTTATATCTGAAACATCCTGGCCCTCTTCGTAAACTGCCAATAGATCCTCTACCTCATCAGAGCATAATCTCTTCCAGTTTGCTGGGTCCTGATTGATTTCTACACAATAAGAATAAATGTAATCTAAGTGATCTGCATATACCTTGTTGCTAAGCTTATTCTTCTTACCTAAGGCGTCCTCTATTTCCTTATATGTAGCTAATACCTGGTCATATTCACCTAGGTTGGCGTAGGCATCTGCCTTACCGGACATTACATTATAGTAGGTGGTGTTAAATATATTATCACTGCCTCCACCTATAGTAATTCCACCGCTTTCCTCAAGCTTAATCTTCCAAATAGTCATGTATTCATCAGAATAATTTATAACATTTGAGTTGTATTGTTCTTTTAAGCTATCTGACTCAGCTGTCTTAGCCAGATGCTCGTTAATAACTATAAGATTTTCATAGTAGGCGTAGAAGTAATCATTTACATCAAGAGTTGTTCCTGTATACTCCTCCAAATCCTCACATGCTTGATTCATAACCTGATCAGCCATCTCAGCCGCACCATCCTCTGTTATGTAGGTTGCGTATATTCTACCGATGGTCTTATAGTTTATAAATTTGTTATCATTCTGATTAGTAAATTCATTCTGGTTATATACAGCAAAGCTATTTATCTCTTCCATCAGCTCTCCTGCATCAAAATTTGTACTTGATAGCATAAGGGATACTGAGCCGTAATACTTTGCTAATTCACCGTAGTCCGGGTCCTCCTTATCTATCATATTAAAATACTTGTTAGCCAGCTTGTAATCATTTAATTCGTCAAAATATGTTATAGCCAGCTTGTAAAGCACCTGGTCATTTTTATTTACTGAATCATGACCTGCTTTAATTCTATTTGCAACTACGTTAAGTCCTGTCTCTAGCTGCAGGTCCGTAGTTCCATCCTCTCTAATTTCGTTGGAGGCATCTATGTATACCTGAATATATTTCTCGTAGGCTTCTGCATCTCTTCCATCAAGCTCAAAGGCCTTTTTATATTCTTCAGCTGCGCTGACATAGTCTCCTTGGGCTCTATAATCATTGCCTATCTCTATGTAGGTGTTGTAATTGTCTAGCTTTATCTTTTGCATACCAGAATAACCTATCAGTGATGTTACTCCTGCTGCAACAGTTAATACAGTGGTTGCAATAAATGCAGCCATCTTTTTCTTGTTTTTCTTCTTATATGCATCATCAAGCTCTGTATAATGCTCTAAGGCATACATAAGCTCTGAACAGTTCTGATATCTATCATTTGGGTTAGGCTGAGTACATTTTAATATAATCTTTTCCAAGCCTGATGATAAGGCCGGATTCCACTCTCTAATAGGCTTCATCTCGTAAGGTGGCTCACATGGATTCTTGCCTGTTACTATGTGGTAGAGGGTAGCTCCTAGGTTATATATATCAGTTCTGGCATCTGTCTTGTAGATTCCTCTACCCTGAGCATCACCGAACTGCTCTGGTGCTGCATAGCCTCTGGTACCCAAGGCTGTGGTATCTGCGTTATTCTCAACTATGTACTCCTTAGCTGTACCAAAGTCTATAAGCTTAACTCCACCCTCTGGCTTTATCATTACATTGGAAGGCTTCATGTCTCTATAAATTACAGGTGGATTCATATTATGTAGGTAGTCTAGGGCGCTAGCAAGCTGGAGACCCCACTCTATAACCAAATCCTGTGGCTGGGCTCCCTCTTTTTTAAGTCTATCCTGAATAGTTGTTCCCTCTATGAAGTCCATAACTACATAGATTACTCCCTCTTGATTGATAATATCAACTATTCGAGGTAATACCGGGTGGTCAACATTCTTTAGAATATTCGCCTCTCTCTCAAGTCCCTTAAGCAATGTTGTGGTAGACTTTGAACCATCGTTTTTAATCTCCTTAACAGCCCACTGCTTGTTAAGACGATTATCTCTGGCTAGATAAACGATGGACATTCCTCCACGTCCTACCTCTTTCCATATTTCATATTTTCCGTCTAGTACGGTACCTTCCTTAGTCATCTTAGTCCATTCCTTCCAATGTTGTAACTTATTTCTATCCCCACTTAGCTGTAGTTACCATATCTAAATATTACACAGTCCTTATAACTGCCACAGTAATATTGTCAGATTCTTTTCTACTCTTAACAGTTTCAGTAAGATATCTACATCCAAATTCCATATCCTGCTCTGTGCTTGTTGCTGACGGACCTATTTTGTCCAGCATTTCCTTTTCGCTTATCTGATGCCTAAATCCATCTGAGCAAAGCATATAAACTGTATTTTTAGTTATACGTCCTTTTACAAATTCAGGTTCAACTACCTGTGATGCGCCTACACATTGCAATAAAACACTTCGTCTAGGGTCAGTCTTAGATTGCTCTACTGTCATTCGTCCAGCCTCAATCTCTCTAGCTATAAAGGTCTGATCCTTAGTGAGCTGAAGCACTCTATCTGACAGCGCATACACTCTACTGTCTCCTACGTGTACTATGTAGTAATCCTCATTGAATAGGAGTATGGCTGATACTGTTGTACCTAGCATAATGCTATTTTTTTCACCATATTCCCCAAGTCTTTTATTCTGAACCTGAATAATGTCGTTCCACTGACTAACCAATTTCCCTTCATCAATCCCATTCGCATTTATCTGGTCAATAAGTGTGTTATCAAACCAGTCACTGAAAGCCATAATAACTTCCTTGCTGGCAAGCTCGCCCTTTGACAAGCCTCCCATACCATCACATACTATAGCAAATGCAACCTTGCCCTTTTTAGTTTCCACTACCTTAATAGCCAAGGAATCCTGATTAGTTTTTTTGCTTATCCCCACATCAGTGTGGTACGCCGCTATGTATTCCATGTTACTCTCCCTTTCTTAAGAGGAATGTAAACTCCTCATCGCCAAGCTGTATAACTGTTTTGTTCTTAAGAAGAACTTCCTTGCCCGGCTCAAGCTCTACACCATTTACATAGGTGTGATTGGTTGAATTATTATCCTTTATGTAATTCACCCCGTCCTTTTGAACAATTATGCAGTGAACTCTACTAATTGCACTGTTATTTTCTATAACATAATCCGCCTTTGTCTTTGACTTTCCTATAGCAAACTCTGGCTTAGTAATATTTATAGCTTCACCTGTGTTCTTTCTAACAATGTGTGGCACCGGCTTAGAGCCCAATTGTCCTGTAATACTTCCCATAGTAAATTCAGCTGGTGCTGGATTTGGAGTAGGTACAGGATTTGGCATATTTGGCATAGCTGGTGCTGTTGGCATCATTGGCTTTGGTGCCCCTGGCATAGTCGGTGGTGTTGGCATAGCTGGCGCTGTTGGCATCATCGGCTTTGGCGCCCCTGGCATAGCTGGTGCTACTGGCATCACTGGCATATTCGGCATCATTGGCTTTGGTGCTGCTGGCACTGGTTTTGGTTCCTCTACCTTTGGCTCTTCAACCTTTGGTTCCTCCACCTTTGGCTCTTCAACCTTTGATTCTTCTACCTTTGGTTCTTCAACCTTTGGTTCTTCAACCTTTGGCTCTTCTGTCTTTATCTCTTCAAAAGGGGAAGCTTCTTCCTCCTTTTTCTCTTCTAATGCTGGTTCAGGTGCCTTTACTGGTGCTGGAGCAGGTGACCCCGGCATAGGCATTCCCATTGGACCTGGCATCCCCATAGGTGCTGGCTGACCCTGTGATGGTTGGCCCGGCATTCCAGTTGGTCTTGGCATTCCCTGTGGTGGCTGACCTGGCATTCCCATCGGTGCTGGCTGGCCCTGTGGTGGCTGACCTGGCATCCCCATAGGTGCTGGCTGACCCTGTGGTGGCTGACCTGGCATTCCCATTGGTCTTGGCATACCCTGTGGTGGCTGACCTGGCATTCCCATCGGTGC
>SVEC01000019.1 GCA_015057555.1 Lachnospiraceae bacterium
CACATAAACTATGTACCATATAAACTTTCGCTATCACCTTCGGTGATGGTAAGCTTTATACTAATCATAACCTTATTCGCCGTAGGCGTTGAAACAAAGTTCCCTTTCCATTGCCTTGCGTAGACAAACTATATAGGTGACAAGGGCAAGGGTGTTCAAGCTATCTTTGCGGAGTCGCGGGCAGATTTTGTCTGCCCAGTGAATAACATAGGCCACATTTTGGCACGGATGCCAAAATAGCCGCAACAGAACCAGGACGGTGGCTTTGCGGCGGTGGCCGGAAGAAATCGCGAAGTATAGCTGGGCATTTCAAAATCCCCGCAGCGCAGCACTTAGCTGAATGCCCTTGTCCTTGTCACATAAAAAGAAACCCTTCCGCAAGGCAATGCGAAAGGGTTAACTTTATTTCAACTTCTTATAATATTATTTATAGTCCCTTGGCCTTAGCAGTACAAGCCTTCATAGCTTCGATTACTGAGCTGCGGAAGCCTTTGTCTTCCAGGACGCGGACAGCTTCGATGGTGGTTCCTCCTGGGGAGCAAACCATATCCTTAAGCTCTCCGGGATGCTTGCCAGTTTCAAGAACCATCTTTGCACTACCAAGAACAGCCTGAGCTGCAAACCTATAGGCCTTATCTCTAGGCATACCATCTGCTACTGCTGCGTCAGCCATAGCTTCGATAAACATAAATACATAGGCTGGTGAGCTACCACTTACAGACACACATACATCCATAAGGCTTTCAGGGATAGCTTCTGCCATTCCAAAGCTACTAAGTAGGTTCATAACATATGCAAAATTCTCATCATTAACATTTGCGTTTTTGCAAACACCGGTAACACCTTCACCTACAAGGGCAGGAGTGTTAGGCATAGTTCTTACAAGCTTAACCTGGTTGCCTAGGATTGACTCTAACCATGAAATTGTCTTGCCTGGCGCTATTGTAACTATGATTTGATCCTTTGATATAATGTCTTTTATCTCTTCAAGCACTGTTTGATAAAATTGAGGCTTAATAGAGAGAAATAAAACCTCGCATTCGGATACAACTTTTGTATTGCTTCTGGTGGCATTGACACCTAGCTCCTCGTAAGCCTTTTTTATGGCGGCTTCTGAAGCATCAGATACAATAATTTCAGTATTCTTTATATCGGTTTTCTTAATAATTCCTTGAATAATAGCTGAAGCCATATTACCGCAGCCTATAAAACCAATTTTATAATTCATGTAATACACCTAACCTTAATGGCCCTTTCTCTTATAATAAGCATCCCTTAGGGCTAAAGCCTTGTCTGGGACATCTGTAATTATTCCGTCAACTCCTTTTGCAAGAAGCTTTTTAATAACCTTTTCATCGTTTACTGTCCATACATAGATCTTTTTCTTGAGAAGTCTCATACGAAGAATATAGTCCCAAGTAACCAGTCTATATTGAGGGGATACAAAATCTGCATCTAAAAGTGCTAGCCTTCGCCTCGGCATAAATTCGTTGACACGTCTTTTTATATCGGCCTTTTTGTAACCTAGTAAAAGACCGGTGTTAACCTTTTTGTCTAGAAGTCCAACCTTTTTAACTGCAGTATCTAAAAATGATTTTATCATAAATTCATCATATGAAAAGTATTTTTTGATGGCAGACAAAACTCTGAATTCATATCCGGTTTCCTTAAGCTCTATGTCCAGCTTGATTTTGCCCTTGCAAAGCTTAAGTACATCATCAAAGAGAGGGACATAGTAGCCCTTTTCCATAGTCTTAGCATTAAGCTCATCAAAGGTTAAAAACTTTACCAAAGTGTCATCTATGATGTCATCGTGAAAGACAATAAGCTTTTTGTCCTTTGTTTGCCTTATGTCCATTTCAACAAAGTCAGCACCAAGCTCAATGGCCAGTGCAAAGCTTTCTATGGTGTTGTCAGTGCCGGCAAGCTTTGAAGCTCCTCTATGGGCAATGATAGCAGTTCTCATAAAAAGAACCCTCCTGATAAGTTAAAAAAATTTTAAAACGTTCCTCTAAGCTCGATAATAGGTGAACCCTTACCTCGTATATAATCTCCAGTAATAGTAACTCTACCGATACTGTCATCTCTAGGTATCTGGTACATAATATCAAGCATGAACTTCTCGATTATAGAGCGAAGAGCTCTGGCTCCGGTCTTTCTTTCCATAGCAAGCTCTGCTATGGCATCGTATGCAGTTTCGTCAAATTCTAAATCAACCTCATCTAGTGCAAGAAGCTTTTTGTACTGCTTAAGAATAGCATTCTTTGGCTCCTTTAAAATTTTGATATACATATCCTTATCAAGTGCCTCCAATGTAAATAACACTGGAAGTCTACCGATAAACTCTGGAATCATACCAAATTCACGTAAGTCTTCAATGGTAACTTCTTTGATAATATTAAGATTATCCTTGTGCTTATCCTTAAGGTCAGCGTTGAAGCCTATAGCAGATTGCTTATTTAGTCTGGCTGCTATTATTTTTTCAAGCTCTGGAAAGGCACCACCACAAATGAATAGAATGTTCTTAGTATTCATAGTAGTAAGTGGTGTCATAGCATTCTTGCTGCTTGAACCTACAGGAACCTCTATATCTGCACCTTCAAGAATTTTAAGCAAGCCCTGCTGGACAGATTCGCCACTTACGTCTCTGCTGTGGGTTTCCTTCTTCTTTGCAATTTTATCAATCTCATCGATAAATACAATTCCACGCTCTGCCTTTTCTACGTCATTGTCCGCAGCAGCTAAAAGCTTAGAAAGAATACTTTCTACATCATCACCTATGTAACCAGCCTCAGTAAGGGAGGTGGCGTCAGTTATGGCTAAAGGAACATTTAAAAGTCTAGCTACAGTCTTTACCAAATATGTCTTACCGCAACCGGTAGGTCCAAGCATAAGCATGTTTGACTTTTCAATTTCAATATCATCCATAGTATTAGTTATAACCCTTTTGTAGTGATTATAAACCGCTACTGATATACATTTTTTAGCGTATTCCTGACCAATTACATATTCATCAAGCATAGCTTTAATCTTGTGAGGTGCAGGAATGTTCTCTAAGGTAAGAGGTACTTCCTCCTTTTTTTCCTTAGTCTTTTTCTTTTTAACCTTCTGAGACTTTGGAATGTCATCAAATGGCATAAACTGAGATAAATTTATGTTAGGCATCTTGCTAAAGTCTAGGAAGGACATAGGGTTGTTGCTTAAGGCGTCAAAGCTTTTTTGCATACACTCATTGCAAATGCACATGCTGCCAGGCATAGAAATAAATGGACCTGCAGTTGACTCAGGTCTCTTGCATAGGTAGCAATATTTTTCGTATTCGTCTTTATCGTTATCATTATTATTGTTTATATTATCTGGCATAATTTCTCCTCCGTGTCTCATTGATGTTTATGATTATAGCACTTATTTATAACGATTACTATGTTATAATAAGGAAAAAATCCGATTTTATAATCCTATATCATTGAAAAACGTGTTAAAATATGTATTATAGTTAGTATATATTGAGAAATGCAGAGGTGGTATAAATATGAAAAAGAGAGTACTTGCGTATTTGAAATATATTGATGAATTACTTGAAACAGATAATGCAAATTGGGATGAGGAGATAAAAAAACATCTGGTGCAGATAGGGTTCTTTGCTCACGAGAGGTTAGTTCACCTTATAGTGACAGTGCTATTTGCTCTAATGACTATGGCTTCTATACTATACTGTAACTATACTGGTTCTATGATTGCTTTAACTCTTACTGTGGCCCTTTTGGTGCTTCTGATTCCTTACATAATGCATTATTATTTATTGGAAAACAGTGTTCAGAAAATGTATGTACAGTACGATGCTATGATGAATAAGACAAAAGAAGCATTTTCAACCATGAAAGAGTAGAATAATATAAATTAAGACGAAGATTGTATCTGTACCCGGCTTACCCGTTTAAGATACAAATCTCCGTCTTTTTCATTATCTGTTGTTTGAAGCACCAGACTCAGTTGTAGACTCTGTAGTCATTTCTGTAGAGCCTGTAGCACTATTATTTGAGCTATTACCATTATTGCTGCTAACATTGTTGTTGCCGTTATTGCTACCACCATTGTTATTGCCAGTAACATCCTCAATACCATTTACAACTCCGTCAGTAACATCCTCAGCACCATCTACAACTCCATCTGTAACGCTTTCCATTCCATTTCCGATATCATCGGTAACTGAATTATTGTTGTTGCTACCGTTGCTGTTAGTGTCGTTGTTTGAATTCTGGGTAGTCTGTGTCTGACTAGAACTCCCATTGTTTCCTTCATCATCGTTGCCACAGCCTGCAAAGAAGCATGAAAATACAACAAGTGAAAGAGAAAGTAATAAAGCTTTTTTGAATTTTTTCATAACATTAATCTCCTTATTTCAAAAGAATTATACACATAGTATTGCCCAAAATAAGGAGATTATTAATTTTGTTTACAGTAAAATAATGGAAATTTTATAAATGAAACTTATTGTTCATCATCCACAGTGTTAAAGCAACCTCCTGCATCAACTATATTGCAGTTGTGTTTTTGATCAAAAGGGTTGCTATATTCTAGAGGTTTAATGCTCCTATCTAGAAGGCAACCGTTGACAAAGTCAAGACAAAGAGAATCTTCAGAATTAGCAGTGCTACCCTTAGATATAATTGCTTTTCCGTTATGAGGAAGCTGATAATGAGTAAAGTAAATGGAATTTAATATGAGAGTAAGACCCACAGTCATAGTTCCATCCACTATATCAAGGGCAATCACCTTTGGGATAGCCATAAGGTTTAGTCCCTGCTCTAATCCACTGTTAGTGGTTGAAAAGCCAATAACATTCAAACTTGGAGTTCCCACATCCCCACCAGTATATACTACTCCATAAGGTGCAAATAAATTAATTACCAATGATGTTGGATTAGTATCCTCATCATAACTTTCATCTGTTACGTCAGGAGAAAGATATATTATTCCAGGTACTTCTACTGTGCCCAGTAATCTTCTGCAACAATCATAAAATTTTATGGCAAAGGTTACAGAGAGATTAGTAAGTGTAATCTCGTAGCAGTTAGGTCTGGCAGTAATAGGCTCTATAGTAACTGCCGAAGTTCCTGTTTCTAAAAATTCTATATCTATAACTTCAGCACTGGCATAAACCGCAGTAGGATAGGTTGTGGGAACAGTATCAGGTAAATCAAAGGTTCTACAAATATTGATACCTAACTGGTCATATACAACTGGAGCTAACACAGTGAGGAATTGAGGTTCTCCGCATTGTGGGTTGATGCAGGCATCCACACATTCGTGTCCGAACATACCACCATTTATCAGGTCGCTGACAATAGTCCTATTGCCACATCCGCATTTTGACATATGATTATTTCCTTTCAAATATACTTACAATAATATATTCATATGGATAATATTTGTTGACTAAGGGGAAAAGATAAAAATCCAAAAAGAAAAGAAATATATTATGTATCCGCTTTATGTAAACCATAATATAAGGTGTAAATGTTACAAAACAATGTGGATAACTATGTGGATAAAGTGGAAAACTCAAGAAACACGTAGTTCTTAGTTGTGGACAATATTACGAAAATGTTACATTTAATTAAAGTTCACTTCACATATTTACTTGACATAATATCAAAATAGGTTTACAATAAAAAATACGACCTTTTTTTCGGAATTCCGAAAAAGGTCGCACCATAGAATTTGTATTTCGTGATTATTATAACACAATATATAGAAAAGTAAAGGTTTTTTTATGAGACAGGATTTTGAGACCCCAATTGAATATTTTGAAAAAAATTCTTCCTTGACTATACAGGAAAATGAAGAAATTGCTTACAATAGAAGGAATGTGGATAACATTAAGAAATTAATAGTATGTGCATTTATAGTGGTTTGCTTCATTCCGGTGTTTTTCTGCCTGTACCTTATGGTTAAGCTTAACAAGCTTGACGACAGAGCGAATGAACTTAAGAATCAGCTTGCAGCAGAGAGCAACCATCAGGTTTATGGTGAGTTAACTGAGATGTCAGAGAGTGTAAGCAACAATGACGCTTATTTGCTGGACAAGTACGCAACTTCTGATTTGGAAAAGGATCCTGGTGAGTCCACCCATGTGCTTATGGGTAGTGATTCTGAGAAGGTTGAGACTCAGGGAGAGATTACAGAGGTTCCACCTACTACAGAGAGCGGAAGTGTTTCTGTGAAAAGTAAGTACAAGGTGTATCTAACCTTTGATGATGGTCCAAGCGAGCATACGGATGAGATTTTAGATGTGCTTAAGGAAAATGATGTGAAGGCTACATTTTTTGTGGTATATAATCCTAACAAGGACCTGTGGCCTATGTATAAGAGGATTGTAGATGAGGGACATACCCTTGCCATGCATTCCTATACCCATGTATATGATGATATTTATTATAGTGAATTGTCCTTTGCGGAGGATGTAACCTTGATTCACGATTTCCTATATGAGCAAACAGGGGTGGATTGTAAGTATTACAGATTTCCGGGAGGAAGTTCGAATTCAGTATCAAATGTTGACATTCAGCAGTTAATAGGGTATTTATATGAGAGTGGTATTACATATTATGATTGGAATGCACTTTCAGAGGATTCAGTGGACTTATCCCTATCTCCAGAGGAGCTTAATGAAAATGTTATGAGCTCTGTTAGAACAAATGGAAGTGATACTGTAGTGTTGTTGCACGACCTTAAGGACAATCCAAACACTGCAGCAGGTCTTCAGGAGCTTATAGACACGCTTAAGAAGGAGGGCTATCAGATATGCCCAATCGATGATAATACCATACCAGTGCAGCATGTAACTTATGAGTAAAATTTATTAGGAGTATGGTTATGGATTTACCGTCGGCGAAACAATTTATAGAGGATAAAAATGGTCTGGGTATTACCCCAGGCCTGGATAATATAATGGAGCTGCTTACTAGATTAGGTAACCCCCAGAAGGATGTAAAATGTCTTCATATAGGTGGAACTAATGGAAAGGGCTCTATTTTTGCGTTTTTACAGGATGTTTTAATGGAGTCTGGAATGAAGGTGGGAAGATATGTTTCTCCGACTATTCTTGACTATATGGAGAGATTCCAAGTTAATAAGGAATATATGCCAGAGGAGGAGTTTCCTGGCTATGTGGAGCTTGTTAAGGAGCAGGTAGAAGCGATGGTTAGTGACGGTATGAATAGTCCTAGTGCCTTTGAGATAGAAACTGCAATTGCCTTTCTATATTTTAAGGAGGAAAATGTGGATGTGGCTCTTATTGAGTGTGGTATGGGTGGTGCTCTAGATGCCACAAATGTACTTGATAATCCTATGGTAAGTGTATTTGCATCTATTTCTTTAGATCATATGTCCTTCTTGGGAGACACAGTGGAGGAGATTGCCAAAAACAAGTCCATGATTATTAAGGAGAATTCAATTTGTATATCTCATCCACAGCGTAAAAAGGTTTCTGAAGTTTTAAGGGAAAGATGCCGTGAGTTAAATACTACTTATATAGAGGTGGATGAGGAAAATATTGATGTTATATCTGAGGGTGTAGAGGGAAGTCGTTTTACCTATAAAAATGGTGAGTACGAGATTTCCTTACCGGGCACATTTCAGATAGGAAACGCTTGTACCGCTATCGAGATAGCTCAGGTTGTGTTTGAACTTGATTATAATGTGATTGCTAAGGCTATCAAGAATACTATCTGGGTTGGAAGATTTACCAAGGTAAATGATAGGCCTCTTACTATTATAGATGGTGCCCACAATGAGAAGGCATGGCGCGAGCTTAACGCAAGCATTAATAAATATTTTACAAACAAGCAAATTGTTTATATAATAGGAGTGTTAAAGGATAAGGAATATGACAAGATGGTAGATATTCTTAAGGACACCATGTCCTATGCCATTGTTATAACTCCGGATACTCCTAGAGGCTTAGATAAGGAAATTTTGGCAGATATGCTTTTGGTGAATGGTGTTCCTGCCACCACGGCATCAACCACTGATGAAGCTATATCCTTAGCCTATGATGAGGCAGAGGATGAGGACGTGGTTATAATTTGCGGTTCCCTCAGCTTCATAGGAGAATATATTAATTACGATTACAGCAAGCATAATGAATAAGGCTTGGGTTGGAGATTTGGTTAAATGACTAGAATAGATAAAATACTTGAGAATAATACCTTTAGGGAAAACCTAAGGAGAATAAATGAAGCAGAGCTTGATAGAATATATTGTCTTCATGGTATAGAGCACCTTCTTGATGTGGCAAGGATAGGATATATTATGAATATGGAGCAGGGTTTGGGATATGACAAAGAAATTATATACGCTATGGCCTTGCTTCATGATATTGGAAGAAATATGGAGTACGAGGCAGGAGTTTCTCATCATGAGATTGGTGGGGATATAGCTTGTGGAATACTTCAGGATGTAGGCTTTACTGATAAGGAATGCGAGATAATTTGTGATGCCATAAGAAATCACAAGGAGCTTCAGGCAGAGGATGAAAGAAGAACATTAAATTATCTCCTCTATAAGGCGGATAAGCTATCTCGCAACTGTTTTAATTGTAAGGCTTATGACAGCTGTTATTGGGCAGAGGATAAAAAGAACAAAAGTATTATAGCATAAATCGGATTGGAGAATGCGGTATGATTATTGGTAAGAAGGAATTTCGAATTGGAAAAAGACCATACATTATGGGAATCCTGAATGTCACACCGGATTCTTTTTCTGATGGTGGGCAATTTTACAGAGAAGGGGATATCTCAGACGTAGATAAGGCTTTGGCTGCTGTTAGAGATATGATTAATAACGGAGCAGATATAATTGATGTAGGTGGAGAGTCAACAAGACCAGGACACACTCAAATATCTGTGGCAGAAGAAATTGAGAGAACCTGCTTTATAATCGAGGCTATAAAGGAACACTTCAATGTGCCTGTATCCCTTGATACCTATAAGGCTAAGGTGGCTCAGGCAGGAATATTAGCTGGAGCAGATATGATTAATGATATCTGGGGGTTAAAGTACGATGAGGAGATGGCTCTGGTTATCGCAAAATCAGGTGTAGCCTGTTGCCTTATGCATAACCGTGACAATACAAATTACTATGACCTTATGGAAGATATAAAGGATGATTTAAATGATAGTCTAAATATAGCTCTCGCTGCAGGTATACCAAAGGATAAGATAATACTAGATCCAGGCATAGGCTTTGGTAAAACCTATGAGCAGAACGTAAAGGTAATGCATCGCTTAGAAGAACTTAAGGAATTAGGCTATCCTGTACTCCTTGGAACCTCCAGAAAATCTATGATAGGAAATATGCTAGACCTACCTGTGGAAGAACGAGAGGAGGGCACATTAGCTACTTCTGTTTATGGATATATGAAGGGCTGCTCCTTCTTTAGAGTACACAACGTGAAAGGTAACTACAGAGCACTAAAAATGGTTCACGGCATAATTAGTGATTTCCAAACAAAATAATAGAATAAATCTATGTAATATGTTATTATATAAATAGCGTGTAGCTTTATGGAATTTAAGGACTATACAAAGGCTGTGGCCATAACCTAGAAACCGGGCGCGACAGTGGTCGGGACTAAGCTGACCGTCTTAAGTGTCAGCGTGGACCGACCCTAGGCAGACCGGGAGATTTATTTTATTCCACAGCCTTTGCCTAAGAGGTAATAATGGACAAGATAATCATCAAAGACCTAGAAATATTTGCATATCACGGAGTTCTAGGGGAAGAAAAACGTAACGGGCAACCATTTATTGTCACAGCAGAGCTCTTTCTGGATTTAAGGGAGGCAGGCATCAAGGATGACCTGTCTAAAACTGTTAACTATGCAGAGGTTTGCCAGCTCATAAGTGACACTATGACCAAGGAAAAGTTTGATCTAATTGAAGCAGTGGCGGAGGCTGTTGCAGGTGCAATACTTCTAAGGTTTGAGATGATTAAGGAAGTTCATCTTATTATAAGCAAGCCTATGGCACCTATTCCTATGACCTTTGATACAGTATGTGTGGATATTGTACGAAAAAAGCACATAGTATATCTTGGGCTGGGCTCTAACCTTGGAGATAAGGAAGGATATTTAGACTTTGCCATAGACCAGCTGAATAAGGATGAGTTTATCAGGGTGAATAAGGTGTCTGAATATATTGTTACTGAACCTTATGGTGATGTGGAGCAGGATGATTTCCTAAATGGTTGTGTTGAGATTGAAACCCTTTACACTCCTATGGAGCTACTAAGTGTAATTAATGATATAGAGCAAAGTGCTGGAAGAAAGAGACTTATACACTGGGGTCCAAGAACCTTAGATATTGACATACTATTATATGACAGAGAAATTGTTATGGAGGAGAAGCTTAAGATTCCTCATGTGGAGATGACTAAGAGAGAATTTGTGCTTAAGCCTCTAGTGGAGATAGCCCCATACGCAGTTCATCCAGGGGTGGGAAAAACTGTGCTCAGGCTTTATGAGATGTTAAAAACAGAAGAATAAAAGCTGTAATTAGGAGGTGGTTACGTGGCATATAAAATGTTTGCAGCTATATACGTTGGTTCCAACGAGATAGCTATGAGAATATATGAGATTAATGGAAGAAAGTCCTTCAAGGGTATAGACCGAGTAAGTAGAATCATCGAGCTTGGTAAGGATACCTATAGCAATGGTTTCCTCAGTACTGATTCTATTAATCAGATATGTGACGTGCTTAATCAGTTTAAGAAAAAGATGAAGGAGTATCAGGTTACTGAGTATAGAGCCTTTGCAACCAGTGCGGTTAGAGAGGCGGACAATACTGAGATAGTTCTTGATGCTATTAAACGTAATACTAATCTAGAGGTTAAGGTGTTAAGTAACTCAGAGCAAAGATATATTAACCTTAAGGGGATGGTTGTAAAATACGAGGACTTTCATCAGGTGGTTAGCAAGAACACCGCTTTCGTGGATGTAGGAGCGGGAAGTGTTCAGGTATCACTATTTGATAAAAACAATCTTATAGTAACTGAGAATATTCCTATCGGAGCGGTTAGAGTTCGTGATTATCTTTCTATTCTAGGTTCTAAGTCAGGACGTTTAGATAAGATAATGTCTGAGTACGTGGAGAATGATATTGTAACCTTTAGAAATATTTATCTTAATGACAAGGAAATTAAGAATGTTATTGCCGTAGGAGAGGTTGCAGCATCTATTAAGAAGCTACTTCCTAATATGGGACAGGGTGACAAGGTAAGCAAGGAGCAGTTTGATGAGCTGTATAAGCTGATTATAAGTCATCACCCTCAGGAAATATCTGAGAAGTACGGTATACCTTACGAGAGAGCAACCCTTATGCTTCCTAACATAATCATATACCAGTCCTTCCTTAATAACTGTAAGGCTGAGGAAATCTATATTCCAAATGTAGATTTCAATGATGGTATAGTGGCATCCTATATGGACGAGGGAAGCAGAGTTGTATTTGACCATAACTTTGAGGAGGATATCCTTGCTTCTGCATATAATATTGCAAAGAGATATCGCTGTAACAGAGAGCATATAGATAGAATTTCGGATTATGCATTAAAAATATTTGATAGCATTAAGAAGCCTTTTGGTTTAGGGAAGATTGAAAGATTACAGCTTCATATCAGTGCTCTTCTTCATGATTGTGGTAATTTTATCAACTTGAATGACGCGGCTAAGAATTCATACTTCATTATAGCTAATACAGAGATTATAGGATTTTCTCACAAGGAGCGTATGGAGGTTGCCAATATCGTCAAGTACAACACCCATTACCTCCCGGGGAAGAATAAGGTATCTGCAGAGCTTGATGGCTGTGACTATATGAATATTGCTAAGCTTACAGCTATTCTTAGAATTGCAAATGTACTTGATAAAAGTCATACTCAGAAGATAGAGGATTTAGCAGTGTCCATAAAGAATGACCAGCTAATAATCACAGCCAGTACCTATGAGGATATTGCTCTTGAAGCTGGATTGTTTGAGACCAGAGCGGACTTCTTCGAGAAAATATATGGCATAAGGCCGATACTAAAGCAAAGGAGGACTGTATAAATGTTAGATAAAAAACAGCTTGAAAAATACGACAATTATTATAACAGAGAATATAGTTGGCTTTTGTTTAATTACAGAATATTAAATGAAGCAAAGGACAAAACTATTCCTTTATTTGAGAGAATCAAATTCCTTGGAATTACAGCCTCTAATTTGGATGAGTTTTTTATGATTAGAGTTGCATCCTTGTTTGACTTGGTTGATGCAGATGTAACTAAGAAGGATATTGCAGGACTTACTCCTAAGGAGCAGCTTGATTTAATCATTCCTGAGACTAAGGAGATGATGTCGGCTCAGTATACCACACTTAATCGTTCTCTTATTCCTGCTTTGGAGAATAATGGTTTAAAGCTTATCAAAAGCTATGAGGAGCTTTCAGATAAGCAGGCAAAGTATGTTGATAAATATTTTGAGAGAGAGGTATATCCGGTTCTAACTCCTATGGCTGTGGATTCTTCTAGACCATTTCCTCTTATTAGCAATAAAACCCTTAATATAGGAGCTTTAATTCATGATAAGAAGAAGGATGTGGTGGATATAGCTACAGTTCAGGTTCCATCGGTGCTTCCTAGAGTTATTGAACTACCTAAAGAGGGAGAAGCCAGAGAGATAATTCTTCTTGAGGAGATAATTGAGAAGAATTTGAGTAAGCTATTCCTAAACTATGAGATTATTTGTGCTCATCCATATCGTATTATGAGAAATGCAGACCTTACCATAGATGAGGATGAGGCAGCAGACCTTCTTAAGGAGATAGAAAAGCAGATTAAGAAAAGAGCTTGGGGCGAGGTTATTAAGCTTGAGATAGAGGCGGATATGGATAAGCGACTTCTTAAGGAGCTTAAGAAACAGCTTCAGGTATCTGCGGATGCAGTATATAAGATTAATGGTCCTTTGGATTTAACCTTCCTTATGAAGGTTAGCGGTATGGAGGGCTTCGATCATCTCAAGAATAAGAAGTACACTCCGCAGCCGGTACAGGGACTTAATCGCGAGGAGAACATTTTCGAGCAGATTAAGAGAAAGGATATTCTCCTCCATCATCCATATGACGAATTTACTCCAGTTATAGATTTTATAAAGCAGGCAGCAGTGGATCCTAATGTTCTGGCTATTAAGCAGACCCTTTACCGTGTCAGTGGTAACTCCCCAATAGTTGCTGCGCTTGCTCAGGCGGCGGAAAATGGCAAGCAGGTTACGGTTTTAGTAGAGCTTAAGGCTAGATTCGATGAGGAGAACAATATTATCTGGGCTAGAAAGCTGGAGCAGGCAGGCTGTCATGTTATATATGGTTTGGTAGGTCTTAAGACTCACTCCAAGATTGCTCTTGTTGTAAGACGTGAGGAAGAGGGTATTAAGAGATATGTTCACCTTGGAACCGGTAATTATAATGATATAACTGCAAAATTATATACAGATATGGGTATGCTAACTGCATCAGACTCTATCGGCGAGGATGCTACAGCAGTATTCAATATGCTTTCAGGATATTCAGAGCCACCAGCATGGAATAAGCTTATGGTTGCTCCTATTTGGCTTAAGGACAAATTTGTCAGTCTAATAAAAAGAGAAGCTGAGAATGCCAAGGCTGGTAAGGAAGCAAGAATTATTGCCAAGATGAATTCCCTTTGTGATCCTGTTATTATAAAGGCTCTATATGAGGCTTCTAATGCTGGAGTTAAGATAGAACTTATAATTAGAGGAATTTGTTGTCTTAAGACAGGAATCAAGGGATTAAGTGAAAATATTACAGTAAGATCTATAGTAGGTAACTTCTTAGAGCACTCAAGAATCTTCTATTTCTATAACAACGGATTTGAGGATGTATATATGGGAAGTGCAGACTGGATGCCTAGAAACCTAGATAAGAGAGTCGAGATAACCTTCCCTGTAGAGGATGAGGATTTAAAGAAGAAGGTTATGGAAATTCTTCATATTCAGCTTGCTGATACTCTAAAAGCTCACATCATGCAGCCGGATGGCTCTTATGAGAAGCAAGACTTAAGAGGTAGAGATAAGCTGGAGGCACAGGACTTCTTCTGTAAGCAGGCTATGAATGCGGCGTCAGAGGAGGACAAAAAAATAGTGTCACGTATCTTTGTTCCAAGAACAAAGAGTGAATAAGTTTAAGACGTCCAGAGGATAATGGGCGCACAAATAAATTAAAGGAGGGTTTTATTGAATGGAAAAACTATTCAAAATCAGCGAAAGAGGGTCAACGATTCGTACAGAAATTTTTGCAGGAATAACCACATTCTTTGCTATGGCGTACATTATATTTGTTAACCCTAATCAGGTAGCAGCAGAGGGTGCTAATGGATGGTTGGTAGGGCTTGGTGCAGACCCTGCAGTTATGGGTCAGATATGGAATGCAACCTATATTGCATCTATATTAGTTGCCATAGTTGGTACTTTGCTTATGGCGTTTCTTGCCAACATGCCATTTGCTCAGGCCTGTGGTATGGGTCTTAACTCATTCTTCTGTACAATGTTCGTATCAGGAGCATTCTTTGCAGGTGTAGATGTAATAACAGGTTATCAGTCAGGTCTTGTTATTATATTCTTATCAGGTGTTGTATTCCTTGTACTTTCTATTACAGGTCTTAGAGAGTATATTGCAAAGGCAATGCCGGAGTGCTTGAAGAAGGCAATACCTGCAGGTATTGGTCTCTTTATAGCTCTTATAGGCTTTAAGAATGCAGGTATTATTGAGGCTAATCAGTATACCTTTGTGCAGTTCTTTGACTTCCATGGAAGAATTAAGGCTGTAGGTACTGAGGTTGATGGTGTGACTATTACGGCTATGGATGCTTGGAAAACCTGTGTGCCTGTAATTGTGGCGCTTCTTGGTATTCTTATTATTGCAATTCTTGCTAAGAAGAATGTTAAGGGTAATGTTATTATTGGAATCCTTGCAAGTACAGTTCTGTATTACCTGTTTATGTGGGAACTTCCAAGCTTTGATATAAGTGCAGTTGGACAGTCCTTTAAGGATTTTGCTGAGGTTGGTTTCCTTGGAGCATTTAACGGTGATGCTTGGGATGCTGCATTTAATGGACCACATATCGGTGGTGTTTTCTCAGCAGTTATGCTTATTATAGTGTTCTGCCTTGTAGATATGTTTGATACAGTAGGAACTATTTACGGTACTGCTGCTCAGGCAGATATGCTTGATGAGAATGGTGATCCTGTGAATATTAATAGATCTATGATGTGTGATTCAATCGGTACAGTATCAGGAGCGCTTCTTGGTACATCAACATGTACAACCTTCGTAGAGTCAGCTTCAGGTGTTAGTGCCGGTGGTAGAACTGGTTTTGCCAGTGTTATTACTGCAGCCTGCTTCGCAATCTGCTTATTCTTAAGCCCACTTGCAAGTGTTGTTCCAAGCTGTGCAACAGCTCCAGCGCTTATCTTTGTAGGTGTTCTTATGGCTAAGAACTTTGCTAAGGTTGATATGGAGGACATGCTTTCAGCAGTTCCAGCATTCCTTGCGCTTATCCTTATGCCACTTACCTACTCCATCTCAAATGGTATTGGTGTAGGTGCTATCGCATATGTACTTATAGCAATCTTCACAGGTAAGTACACTAAGAAGGATATCGTAGTAACTGTTATTGCGGCACTCTTTGTATGTAAGTTTATATTTGTTACTATGTAAGTTGGACCATAATTATCACCAACTCTTCACAATTCTTGCGTTGACAATTACAGTCATAAGTATATAATAAAATTCGGTATAAAGTTTGACATCAAACTATTATGCCGAATTTTTTTGTTTACATACAAATATACTGATATGATGAGATATATTTATGATTTAAACAGGGCTCTAATATGAGCTTATAACATGACCTATAGAAAGGAGACAAAAAGAGACAGTATGATTAAAACACTTGGTAAACATCTGAAGGAATTTAAGCTTCCATCTATATTGACACCAATTTTTATGATTCTTGAAGTGTTCTTCGAGATACTTATTCCATATCTTATGGCGTCTATTATTGACGAAGGTGTACAAAAAGGAGACCTAAAGCACATAATAACAGTGGGACTTTTGATGCTTGTATTAGCAGCAGGAGGACTTACTACCGGACTTCTTGGAGGAAAATACGGTGCTAAGGCATCAACAGGCTTCGCTAAGAATTTAAGAGAGGCGATGTATGCAAATATACAAACCTTCTCCTTTACAAATATTGATAAGTTCTCTACAGCGGGTCTTATAACAAGACTTACCACAGATGTAACAAATATTCAGCACGCTTACCAGATGCTTCTTAGAATGTGTATGAGAGCACCGGTAAGTCTTATAGCTGCTATGATAATGGCATTTACCATAAGTCCAAGACTTGCCAGCATATATCTTGTAGCAGTGTTAATTCTTGCAGTAATTCTTTCTATAATAATTAGATTTGCTACAGGATATTTCACCCAGGTATTTAGACGCTATGATGATTTGAATGCCAGTGTACAGGAAAATGTATCTGCAATCCGCGTGGTAAAGGCCTATGTTCGTGAGGACCACGAGAAGGCTAAATTCACAAAAGCCAGCGAGGCAGTTTATAAGCTGTTTATTAAGGCAGAGAAAATAATAATACTTAACAGCCCTGTTATGAGTCTTACAGTATATAGCTGTATTCTTCTTATAAGCTGGGTTGGTGCTCATATGATAGTTGATACAGGAAGTCTTACCACAGGTGAGCTTTCCAGCTTGCTTGCATATTGTATGAATATACTTATGAATCTTATGATGCTATCTATGATATTCGTTATGATGTCCATGAGTGCACCTAGTGCCATAAGAGTGGCAGAGATACTTAATGAAGAGGCGGATATTAAAAATCCTGAAAATCCTGTGATGGAGGTTAAGGATGGTAGCATAGAGTTTAAGAATGTGGACTTTGCCTACAAGCATTTTAAGACCATAGAGAATAAGCATGGTCAGGTTACAGGCACTGTGGAAATAGAGAACAAGAAAAATGTACTTAACAAGATAAACCTCTCTATTAAGTCTGGCGAAACTATCGGAATTCTTGGTGGAACTGGTAGCTCAAAGTCCAGTCTTGTTAACCTTATAAGTCGTCTATATGATGCTACAGAAGGCGAAGTGTTGGTTGGCGGAGTAAATGTAAAGGCTTATGATATAGAAACCTTAAGAGACCAGGTGTCTGTTGTTCTTCAAAAGAACGTTCTCTTTAGTGGAACTATCTATGACAATCTTAGATGGGGTGATGCTAATGCCACAGATGAAGAATGTCAGAATGCATGTAAGCTTGCCTGTGCTCATGATTTTATTATGGCATTCCCTGATGGCTATGATACTAAGATAGAGCAGGGCGGAACCAATGTATCCGGAGGCCAGCGTCAGAGGCTTTGCATAGCCAGAGCTCTTCTTAAGAAGCCTAAGGTACTTATATTAGACGATAGCACCAGTGCAGTAGATACTGCTACAGATGCTAATATCCGTAAGGCATTTGCGGAAAATATTCCTGATACAACTAAGATTATTATTGCCCAGAGAATTAACAGTATTCAGTTTGCGGATAGAATAGTTGTTATGGAAGAGGGCAAGATAAATGCAGTGGGAACCCACGAAGAGCTTCTTCAGACAAACGAAATTTATAAGGATGTCTATGAATCACAAACCGGTGGAAGTGGAGACTTCGACCAGCAGGGAGGTGAGCAGTAATGGCAGAACCTAAAGTAGTTAAAGGACCTATGGGACCAAGGGGAAGAGGCAGAGGACCTGCACCTAAGGTTGAAAACCCAGGCAAGATATTTGCCAGAATAATGGGTTATGTGGGTAAAAAATATAAATTTCATCTGTTTGTAGTTCTTATATGTATATTTGTTAGTGCTCTGTCAAATGTTCAGGGAACACTTTTTACTAAGACTCTTATAGATGGTTATATAACTCCTATGCTTGAAAGTGGAGTTAAGGATTATGATGGTTTGCTTAGGGCTATGGGAAGAGTGGCCATATTCTACGGCTGTGGAATTATTGCTTCCTTTACCCATGGACTAATTATGGCATATGTTACTCAGGGTACCATGAAGAATCTTCGTATCGATATGTTTAAGCATATGGAGAGTCTTCCTATAAAGTATTTTGACACCCATGCACATGGTGACATTATGTCTATGTACACCAATGATATTGATACCTTAAGACAGATGATAAGCCAGAGTATTCCTCAGTTTGTCAATAGTATTGTAATGGTAGTCAGTGTATTTATTAGTATGATTTCTCTCAGCGTGCCACTTACCTTTGTAACTCTTGTGATGGTTGGAGTAATGATGTTTACCAGCACAAAGGTGGCAAGCAAGAGTGGAAGCTATTTTGTTAAGCAGCAGAAGGCGTTAGGTGAATTAAATGGCCATATCGAAGAGATGATGGAGGGCCAGAAGGTGGTTAAGGTGTTTAACCACGAGGATGAGAGCAAGGAAGCCTTTGATCAGCTTAATGATGCTCTCTATGACTGTGCTAATAATGCAAACAGCTTTGTAAATATGTTAGGACCTATCAATGCACAGCTTGGAAATTTAAGCTACGTAATATGTGCTATATCAGGAGGTGTTCTTGCCATAAATGGTATCGGCGGACTTACCCTTGGTGGACTGGTCAGCTTCCTTACATTTAACAAGAGCTTTAGTATGCCAATAAACCAGATAAGTCAGCAGATGAATGCGGTGGTTATGGGTCTTGCAGGAGCGGACAGAATATTCAAGCTTCTTGATGAGGAGCCTGAGGTGGATGAAGGATATGTAACCCTTGTGAATGCTAAGCGTGAGGGTGATGGTATAACAGGAGAAATAGTTGAGACTGACGAGAGAACCGGTATGTGGGCTTGGAAGCACACTCATCAGGCAGATGGCTCCGTTACCTATGTGGAGCTTACAGGCGATGTGGTATTTGATGATGTAGATTTTGGTTATACAGACGAGAAGATGGTGCTTCATAACATAGATCTCTTTGCCACACCGGGACAAAAGATTGCCTTTGTTGGTTCAACCGGTGCCGGTAAGACAACTATTACTAATCTTATCAACCGCTTTTATGATATACAGGACGGTAAGATTCGCTACGACGGAATCAATGTAAATAAAATTAAGAAGGCTGACCTTAGACGTTCTCTAGGTATGGTTTTACAGGATACACATCTCTTTACAGATACCATTATGGAGAATATTAGATACGGAAGACTTAATGCTACAGATGAAGAGGTAATTGCAGCAGCTAAGCTTGCCAATGCAGATGGATTTATAAACCAGCTTCCTGAGGGCTACAACACTAAGCTTACAGGTGATGGCGCAAACCTTAGCCAGGGTCAGAGACAGCTTTTGGCCATAGCCAGAGCTGCCATAGCGGACCCACCTGTGCTTATACTTGATGAGGCAACCAGCTCCATTGATACCAGAACTGAAAAGTATGTTCAGGCAGGTATGGATGGTCTTATGAAGGGAAGAACTACATTTGTTATAGCTCACAGACTATCTACTGTTAAAAACAGTGACTGCATAATAGTTTTAGAGCAGGGTAGAATTATTGAGCGAGGACCACATGATGAGCTTATAGAGCAGAAGGGTAAATATTATCAGTTGTACACTGGTAATGCCCCGGCATAATATGCATAATTTAATGAAAATATAATAAAATACTTCTATATATATGTTTGAGTTCTGTCTAAAATGCAGGAATTCCCATTGACTAATTCTTATGAAACTTCTAGAATGGTTAGTGGTAGATAACTACATATATATAGGAGTGTTTTTTTATGAGAAAGAAATCACATATCTTTTTATCTCGAGGAGTTATAAAAGGACTTGGAGAGGAAAATATAATAAAACATAGATATACTTTTTATGTAGGAAGCATAGTTCCTGATTGTTTGCCTTCCTTTTTACTAAGAAGACATACTATGGATGAAACCTTTGATGTTTTTGTTAAGCATATGGAAAAATTTGTAGATAAGCTTAACAAGAAAAGGAAAATTGGATTTGCACAAAGTATTAGAATGGGTATGATACTTCATTATATTGCAGACTACTTCACTCTGCCTCATAATAGTCATTATGAGGGTGGATTTAAGGAGCATTGTGTATATGAGGGGCAGCAGCTTAGATGCATGAGCAGCTTTGTGGAAAAATTCAGAAATGATGGATTTAAGCTGGAGGCTCCCAAAGCTCTCGATGATATAAAGCAAATCGGAGAATATGTAAAATCAAGACATAAGGAGTATGTAAGGCTTCATCAGGGAGTGAAGGATGATTGCAGGTTTTCTTTGGAAACCTGTATATGCGTGGCGTTATCTCTTCTTGGAATGAATAGAAGTGCCTTTGAGACTGTCACAGCATAGAATTTATTGATACAACATATATAGAATAAAATCTTTTCTAGGTTAGCATACTATTAAGACTTATTATTTTATTAATAAGTAATATATTTTTTGGAGGGTATGCTATGAGAAGCGGAACAGAAGTTTATAAAAGAGTAGCAGAGAGATGTAGTTCTTATGATAAGAAGGACAAAAAGGATGCATTTACTAATATTGCAAATGATCAGAAGAGCTGTCTTACCTGCAGACATTTTGCAGAGGATGAGCATTGTAGATTAGATCTCTATGATCCTATTGCAAAGAATTTAGGATGCTAGTGTAGCAAGAACAAAGCAAAAAGACGAGGAAACTTTACCTCGTCTTTTTTACTTGGTTCTTGACACTTAGACACCTTGCTTGATATACTCTACCTTGGTTAAATGGATAATAATGCCTATATGCTAGGCATGGATATAAAGAAAGGATTATTTAAAATGATTAGTGCAGTTAATGTAACACTTAGACTTGGAAAGAAAGCCTTATTCGAGGATGTAAATATTAAATTTACAGAGGGCAACTGCTACGGACTTATAGGTGCAAATGGTGCTGGTAAGTCTACATTTCTTAAGATATTATCAGGTGAGCTTGAGCCTTCAAAGGGCGAGGTAATAATGAATGCAGGAGAGAGGCTTTCTGTTCTTCAGCAGGATCACTTCAAATATGATGAGTTTGCGGTGCTTGATACAGTAATCATGGGTAACAAGAGGCTCTACGAGATTATGAAGGAGAAGGATGCTATCTATATGAAGGAAGACTTCACTGATGAGGATGGTATCAGAGCTTCAGAGCTTGAGGCTGAGTTTGCTGAAATGGATGGATGGAATGCTGAGGCTGATGCAGCAACACTCTTAAATGGTCTTGGTGTGGATACAGATATTCACTACAAGCAGATGAGTGAGCTTGATGGTAACCAGAAGGTGAAGGTTCTTCTTGCTCAGGCACTTTTTGGTAATCCTGATGTACTTCTTCTTGACGAGCCTACAAACCACCTTGACCTTGATGCTATTGCATGGCTTGAGGACTTCCTTATTGATTTTGAGAATACCGTTATCGTAGTATCTCACGACAGATACTTCTTAAATAAGGTATGTACACATATTGCAGACATTGATTATGCTAAGATTCAGCTTTATGCCGGTAACTATGACTTCTGGTACGAGTCTAGCCAGCTTATGATAAAGCAGATGAAGGAAGCTAATAAGAAGAAGGAAGAGAAGATTAAAGAACTCCAGGAGTTCATTCAGAGATTCTCGGCAAATGCTTCTAAGTCAAAGCAGGCAACCTCTCGTAAGAGAGCCTTAGAGAAGATAGAACTTGATGAGATGAAGCCTTCAAGTAGAAAGTATCCTTATATTGATTTCAGACCTAAGAGAGAAATCGGTAATGAGGTTCTTACAGTTGAAAATATTTCTAAGACTATAGATGGCGAAAAGGTTCTGGATAACATTTCCTTTACTATTGGACGTGAGGATAAGGTTGCATTTGTAGGACCTAACACAATTGCAACAACTACACTCTTTAAGATTCTTGCAGGAGAAGAAGAGCCGGATGAAGGTACCTTCAAGTGGGGCGTTACTACATCTCAGGGATACTTCCCTAAGGATAACACTAAGGAATTTGACAATGATTTAGTAATCGCAGACTGGCTTGCTCAGTACTCAGAGGATAAGGATGTAACCTATGTTAGAGGTTACCTTGGAAGAATGCTCTTCCCGGGTGAGGACGGAGTTAAGAAGGTTAAGGTATTATCTGGAGGAGAGAAGGTTAGATGTCTCCTTTCAAAGCTTATGATAATGCAGTCAAATGTACTTATCTTAGATGAGCCTACAAACCACCTTGATATGGAGTCTATTACAGCTCTTAATAATGGACTTATTAAGTTTCCTGGTGTTGTGCTTTTCGCATGTCAGGACCACCAGTTTGTACAGACAACAGCTAATCGTATTATGGAGCTTACAGCTACAGGACTTATTGATAAGCAGACTACTTATGATGAGTATCTTGCTAATGATGAGTTTGCTAGAAAGCGTCAGGTTATGAATATGGTTAAGAATGACGACTAATTGATGAAAAATTAGAAGAAATAAATTAGAAAAAATATGCCGAATGGTTGACATAAGTTGGCTGTGGTGCCTCGAGATAATAGGAGGAGATGAAAAAATGTTAGATGATAAGAAAGTAATGATGTCCGGTATGCAGTCTACAGGTATGATTACATTAGGTAATTACCTTGGCGCACTTAAAAACTGGGTTGATTTAAATGATGATGAAAACTTAAAATGCTTCTATGGTATTATGGATTTACACTCAATCACTGTAAGACAGGATCCAGTGGAGCTAAGAAAAAGTGCTAGAAATCTTCTTATGCTATATATTGCAGCAGGGCTTGACCCTGAGAAGAATTGCATCTTCTTTCAGTCTCATGTAAGTGCTCATCCAGAGCTTTCATGGATACTCAACTGCTTCACTTATATGGGTGAGATGAATCGTATGACTCAGTTTAAGGATAAGTCAGCTAAGCATGCAGATAATATTAATACAGGACTTTTCACATATCCTGTGCTTATGGCGGCAGATATCCTTCTCTATCAGGCAGACTACGTACCAGTGGGAAAGGATCAGATGCAGCACCTTGAGATTACAAGAGATATTGCCACAAGATTTAATAATATCTATGGAGATGTATTTACTATACCTGAGGCATATGTTGGTAAGGCCGGAGCTAAGATAATGAGTCTTCAGGAACCAACTAAGAAGATGTCAAAGTCTGATGAGAATCCAAACGCAAGTATCTTCTTATTAGATGACAAGGACACTATAATGAGAAAGTTCAAGAAGGCTGTGACAGATTCAGATGGATTTATAGCTTACTCAGAGGATAAGCCAGGTATCAAGAATCTTATAGATATCTATTGCGCAGTAACTGGCAAGACTGTGGAAGAGGCTCTCAAGGAGTTTGATGGTATGGGCTACGGAAAGCTCAAAGAAATCGTGGGTGAGACAGTGGCCGATGAGCTGGCACCTCTCCAGAACAAATTTAAGGAGCTTTCAGCAGACAAGGCTTACATTGATGGCATAATGAAAAATAACGCGGCTCAGGCAAGCTACTATGCAAATAAGACGCTTCGCAAGGTTAAGAAAAAGGTCGGATTTATAGAGTTGCCTAGATAAGATACAAGATAAGCAAAAAGGACGAGAAGTGTGTTGCCTCGTCCTTTTTGTATTTTCTGTTTTTGTTTTAATGTTATATTTCTATGTCTAGGTCAAATATATATTTTAGGAATCTTCTGATGTTTATAATGTTTTGCTCGCTACCTCCTGGAAAGCAGATGTAAACCTTGTCATAGCCCACATTTAGTTCCTTGATGAACTTTGTATCACTTACGTCTAATGCGAATTCTACCTGCTTGCCGTCGTAATTAGGCGATGTAGTAATAATATCTGGATATTTCTCTTTGAGCTCCGAGAGGATATCATCATAAAGTCTATCCTCCAGTGGCTGAACCAAGCTTGTTGATGTACAGTATTCTAAGCCTGACCTATCTGTAAGTATGATGTCATAATAATCATTGTAGCAAAGGGTAGGAAATTGAGTGTAGCTGGAATTCCCCTCTGATTTTGCTAAGTTTTCCTCGTAGCCCTTCTGACTTAAGCTTACATACAGATTGTTTCTTATCTGATATCCTTTAACCAGGTTGTAGTGCTCTGCGTATTCGTTGAATAGCTTTTCATTAATCTGCTCAGGTGCAGGGGAATTAACAACGGCGTAGGAAATTGATACTGGTCTGTTGTTCTTTATTATAGTAGACGGCACCGTGATTATTAGGAAAATAGCCAAAGCTGTAAGAATAACATGCCATTTATAATAGTAGACAAAATATTTGATTTTGCCCCAGGTGGACATATCCTGAGTATTTTCTTTAAAACGTTCAACCTTAGTTTGTAATCTTTTTTTAAAGCCCATTCGTTTAAGCTCCAGATTATCCTCTATAGAGGTTCCGTCGGAATTATATGTGGTTACATCCACCCCCGCAACAGTTTTTGCTGGTGTGACAACAGCTTCTTTAACGGAGTCGATTTCTTTTGTGGTATTAGCTTCTGTGATATTTGTGTTAGTTGTTTTAGTTTCTTCCATATTATCCACCCTTGTATAATAAATTTAAAATCAAACTACCTTATTCTATCATAGTAACCAGTTAATCGAAAGAGATAAAATGTGAAAATTTGAAAAACTATTTACAATGATTTTAAAGTTTATTATTATTAAAAGGATTACTAATAAGGAAATGGAGAACTGTTATGGAAAATAAATCAAAGCTAAAACAATTTTTGCATAAGTTTTTTAAGATATTCATTATATTTATGATAGCAACTGCTGTTATAAATATAATACTTTTTGCTGTAATATATGGAAACCACAAATCTAAGCTTAAGGATGAGGAGGCATACTTGAACGCTCCGGGAAGATATGTGGAAGTAAATGGTCATGTCATGCATATAATGGTAGAGGGTAATGAGGAAGCAGAGATAACATTGTTATTTCTTCATAGTGCAGATGTGGCTGATGATTCCGTAGCATTACAGCCTCTATTTAAGGAATTAAAGGAAGATTACAAAATTGTATTTGTGGAAAGAAGCGGCGTGGGCTTTAGTGATAATTCCGGCTCTGGCAGAGATATAGATAATATGCTAGAGGAAACGAGGCAGGCTTTAGTGAAGGCTGAGGTGAAGGGACCCTTTGTGATGGTGCCTGTGGGAACAGCCGGACTTGAGGTGCTTAACTGGGCTCATAAGTATCCAGAAGAGATACAAGGTGTGTTTGGAATAAATATAACTTATCCTGCCCAATACGAGAACATCACTACTGAAATGTACTGTGGTTTCTTTGATTACCTTATGGTGCCATTCTATAAGATAGGTGGACATAGACTATTGGGAGATGTATATCCTAACAACAAATATGGTGTATATACAGAAACGCAGATGCAGATTCGCAAGGCGCTTATATCAAAAAATGGATTCACAGAGGATATGTACTGTGAAAACCTGGCGATGGTAGATAATGCCAACAAGGTGGGTGCTCTTGGATGGCCGAAGGAGCTTGATATGTACTTAGTATATGCAAACCCTCTTATGGAACCATATAGAAATACAGACGATATGGTTAAAGAATCATATGAGGATGCAGTTAAGAATAACCCGGATGTGGATTTTGTTTCAGAGTATAACAATAGCATTCGAGAATATTTTAAAGATAAGCCACAGGTTGTTGTGGATGAAATGGCTGGCCCAGCGAGAATATACACCTACGACCCTAAGGGGTTAGCTGATAAAATAAACTCATATATCGAGGGACAAATATTACAATAGTGTTACAATACTGTTATAATTGGTAAAAATGTACAAATCAACAAACAAAATTTGAAAAAGTACTTGCAAAATTGTTTAATATGTCCTATAATGACTTATGTCACGACGGGTAAGCTGTGACAATCTATTGGGAACCAACAGTCAATGACTGATTATGAATAGGTTCATAGATAGTAGTTCTTTGAGAATGTACATATTTTTGAGGTGAGGTTAGAGCATACTTTCTTTGAGAAGGGTTTCAAAGAAGTGATTCTTAGGCACATTTCAAAAAGTGAGTTTTGTGAAAACTAAACTGAGAAAAGATGAACGTTGATTAGAACAAAATACACACACATTATAAAAGGAGGGTTTTTTTGTGAAAAAATTCAAAAAAGCATTAGCTCTTTCTTTAGCACTTGCAATGGGACTTTCACTTTGCGCATGTGGCGATAAGAAGGAGGACGACACTACAGCAGCAACTACTGAGGCTACTACAGCAGCTACTACAGCAGCTGATAGTAGTGAGACTGAGCCAGCGGATCCAGCAGGCCCACCTATAACTGTAACTGACACTGCTACAGCTATTCAGGTATATTCATGGAATGATGAGTTAGGTTCAAGACTTGATTCACACTTCAGAACTAGATACCCAGAGCTTTCTGACTTAGTAGTTTACAACAACCTCGATATTTCAGGTACTGGTGAGGAGTACCCAGCTAAGATTCAGGCTGCTATCGATGCAGGTGGAGATTTAGTACCATCTATCGTAGCTGCAGATAACGACGTAGCTCTTTCATTTATGCAGAGAGATTACATCGTACCTGTAACTGATCTCGGAATCACTATGGATATGTATGCTAACGCATATGATTATACTGTTGAGTATGCTACTATTGATGGCCAGCTTAAGGCTCTTACTTGGCAGGCAACTCCTGGTGTTGTAGCTTACAGAACTGATATCGCTGAGGAAGTTCTTGGAACTTCAGATCCAGCAGAGGTTCAGGCTAAGATCGGCGACTGGGATAAGTTCTTTGAGACAGCTGAGGCTATGAAGGCAGCAGGTTACTACATGACTTCAGGTCCAGACGAGATTAAGTACGCTATGCTCGATCAGAGAGGATCAGCTTGGGTAGTTGATGGCGCTCTTAACATTGATCCAGCTGTTAACGATTACTTAGAGTATTCAAAGAAGCTTTATGACAACGATTACACTAAGAAGGCTGCTATGTGGTCATCAGAGTGGACAGCTAACATGGCTGACGATGTATTCTGTTTCTTCGGATGTACTTGGTTCATTCCTTGGTCACTTAACATCGAGGATACTGACGCTATGGGTAAGTATAACGTAGTAACTGGTCCAGTTTCATATCACTGGGGTGGTTCATACCTTCTTGTAACTGACAAGTGTCCTAACAAGGAGTTAGCAGGTCTTGTACTTTACACTATGTGCTGTGATACAGAGGCTATGTACGATATCTTCGCACAGGATACAGACTTCTGTAACAACCAGGCAGCAGTAGCTCAGCTTATCGCTGATGGTAAGGGTGCTCTTGATAAGCTCGGTGGACAGAACCCACTTGAGATGTATGATGCAGCTGCTAAGGGACTTAGCTTAAAGAACGCTACTTCATATGATAACATCTTCAACGCTTACCTTGATACAGCTTCACAGGCTTACAACTCAGGCGAGCTTGCAACAGTTGATGACGCTATCGTTAACATCAAGGAGCAGGTATCAGCTGCATACTCAGACATCGTTGTTGAGTAATTTATATTAGAATAATTTAAAATTGTTCACATAGGTTATGCACCGGATTCGTCCGGTGCATAATTTAAAAAAACATCAATATCACTGTTGGACATTTTACAAGAAATACTGGTTTTACTGGCGTTTCTTGTAAAATGTCTAACGGAGGATACGTGAAAGTATGTTAAAAAATATAAAAAGGTTGGGGAAGTGAAATCATGAAAAGAAAGACAGTTGAATATGGAAAGTATGGATACATATTCATAGCTCCATTCTTCTTAGTATTCTTAATATTCCAGTTGTATCCTTTACTTTATACATTCTACCTAAGTTTTGTAAACTACAGAATGTCACAGGGTAAGTGGTGCGAGCAGACCTTCTGTGGATTTGATAACTTTATGGCTATCTTATCTAAGAAAGACTTCAAATCAGGTGGAACTATCTGGTTTGATACATTGCCTATGAATTCTATTAAGAATACTGCTATATTGTGGATAGTTAACTTTATCCCACAGATTCTCTTAGCATTATTATTAGCAGCATGGTTTACTGATACAGTAGTTAAGCTTAAGGGTCAGGGTGCGTTTAAGGTTATGATGTTCTTACCTAACATCATTACTGCATCTTCTATCGCTATCCTTTTCTATAACTTATTCGGTAACAGTGGTCCTATTACAATATTGTTGAGAAATCTTGGTATTATTAGTGAAAACTTTAGTTTCCTTGAGAGTAAGGGAGCGACTATTGGAATTATCGGTTTCATGCAGTTCTGGATGTGGTATGGTAATACTATGATCGTGCTTATAGCAGGTATCCTTGGTATTAACCCATCACTTTATGAGGCGGCTATGGTTGATGGTGCTAGCTCAAAGCAGCAGTTCTTCAGCATCACTATGCCATTGCTTAAGCCAATTTTCGAGTTTACACTTGTTACATCAGCAATCGGTGGTCTTCAGATGTTCGATATTCCATCATTGTACAACGTAGCACAGGGTATTGGTCAGCCAAACCGTGTTTCACATACAGTTACCATGAACATCAAGGAGTTTGCATTCTCTCAGAACCCAGATTATGGTAAGGCGGCAGCTCTTTCAATCATATTGTTTATATTTACTGTAATTATTTCTGTAACGTTCTTTATCTTAACAAGAGACAAGGAACCAAAGCAGAGACATGCAGTTGTTAGATAGGGAGGTGCGTAGATAATGGCTAAGACTAATAGTGCTGATGCAAGTTATTCAGCTAAGATTAAGGCTACAAAAATATTTAGAACTATTATTTGCGTGATTCTTTGTGTGATAAGTATTTTCCCTTTCTATACAATGATAATTAACGCAACACATACAACAAATGTTATTGAGAGAGGTATCCAGATTATTCCTGGTACAAACCTTATCAAGAACATTACTGGTTTGCTTGAAAGAACCAAGGATGTAGGAACAAATGTATGGGAAGCATTGCTTCACTCTGCGATGATTGCTGCACCTGCAACAGTTCTTCAGGTATATTTTGCAACATTTACAGCTTATGGTTTAACTGTATATCAGTTTAAGCTTAGAAGCCTTGCATGGTCATTCATTATGGCTATCATGATGATTCCTGCACAGGTATCAATCATCGGATTCATGAACTTCATGATGAAGATTAACCTCTATGATTCATATTGGCCACTTATCATCCCTGCGATGGCAGCTCCATCTACTGTTTACTTTATGAAGCAGTATATGGTAAGCTCACTTTCAGTAGAGATTATTGAGGCAGCGAGAATTGATGGTTCTAGTGAGTTTGCTACATTTAATAAGATTGCACTCCCACTTATGAAGCCAGCTATGGCTACACAGGCTATTTTCGCTTTCATTGCATCATGGAATAACTTGTATACTCCATCTATGATGATTACTAATAATAGAAAGTATACACTTCCTATGTTTGTACAGGGACTTAGATCAGATGTTATTCGAATTGATTATGGTTTCGTATACGTAGGACTTACACTTACAGTATTCCCACTTCTTGTTGTTTACTTTGCATTTTCAAAGTACATCATCGCCGGTGTTGCACTCGGTGGTGTAAAGGAGTAATATATACTATATGTAATTTTAGGCCACGGCATAAGCCGTGGCCTTTCTTTATGTATTTAATGTGAAAACAGTTGACTTAAATCTATATTTGTCTTAAAATAAAAAAGTATTTGATTAGATATGGAGGAAGCTATGAAAAGGACAGGTTTTATAAAAAGATTAATGATATTTGCGCTGTCAGCAGTTTTGACATTAGGTATGCTAACTGGCTGCAAAGACAAGCAGGTTTATACTCAGGAGGAAGCATCTAGTACAGCAGTTGTTAAGATAGGTGAATATACTATTTATCTTGATGAGATGATAGTTTATGCTATTCAGGATTTTTATCTTCAAGGTGGGGATTCAGCTACCTTTGATGAGGTTTCTGATGCATACAGAAAGCTAACTATTCTTTCTACACTTAGGGAAAATAAGATTATTTATGATGTATCACAAAACAATGGTTTAGAGCTTACTGAAGAAGATAAGGAATTTGTAACACAGTCAATAGCTAATTTTAAGACAAAGATAGGACAGGGCCTATTGAATAAGTATGGTATATCAGACGAACTCCTTGAGAGACTTTTTTATGAGCAGGCATGTGTTACAAAGTTTGAAAATGATATGAAGAACGATTTGGGTAAGACTATTCAGGATGATTTGACCAAGGAGTATGCAGATACAAAATTTATGACATTTTATTATATGACTTTCCCGACTGTTGAAGTTGTTGATGGTCAGCCAGCTACTGATGCAAATGGTAATTATATTAGTATATCAGAGGCTGATAAGGCGAAGGTGAAAGCAGATGCAGAGGAAGCGGTTCAGAGAATCTCTAACGGTGAGGACTATATAACAGTAGCACAGGAATATGGCATTGCCTCATATTGTCAGGAAACAAATGGTTATTCTGGAGCATATTCAGAGGAGATGAATGCAGTTATTGAAGGTTTAAAGGATGGAGATGTTTCAAAACCATTAGAAAGTACATTAGGCTATAATGTTGTGGTTATGATTAATTCAGATGATGAGAATCTTAAGGAAAGCTATATCTATTCTGTCGCATCTGAAGGAGTTGAAAGTGAGTTTGAAAAGCTTAGACAGATGTGGCTTGGAACTATTGAAATCGATGCAGAGGGTGACAAGATTGGTACAACCTGGGATGATTTTGATTTAAAAGGTCTTCTTGTAAATATGGAAGAGGCTGGACTTGTAGAATAATATATTCTTTTGGATTGTATGTATAAAAGATGTGTAGATGGTGTGGTAGACACCTTTTGCACATCTTTTTGTATTTAATAAATTTGTTTAACTTTTTTTCTAAAATAAAAAGGTTTTTGTTGAATTATAAAGAATAATTATAATGTGAGCATCTTTTTGTTATTTATAGATGCTTTGTGTTAACTGTAAACCAGGTATAATAATTATAGGTGATTATGAATATTAGAGAAGAACAAGAATTAAGAGAACACAAACTATACAGAAGCTGTGCCAGCTTTAGTGATGAGACAAAGGGTAGAGATGTTTATGAGGAACCCTGTGATATACGTACAGACTATCAAAGAGACCGAGATAGAATAATTCACAGCAAATCCTTTAGAAGACTAAAGCACAAGACACAGGTTTTTTTATCTCCTGGTGGCGACCATTATAGAACAAGACTAACACACACCCTAGAGGTTGCTCAGATAGCAAGAACAATTGCTAAAGCATTATGCCTAAATGAGGATTTAACTGAGGCTATAGCCTTAGGTCATGATTTGGGACATACACCTTTTGGTCATGCAGGAGAAAGAGCCCTAAGCAAATATACCTCGAAGCCATTTCATCATAATGAGCAAAGTGTTAGAGTGGTTGAAAAGCTGGAGAAAAATGGTATAGGTCTAAATCTAACCTGGGAGGTTAGAGATGGTATCTTAAATCATAGGTCTGCATATAAACCATCAACTCTAGAGGGAGCTATAGTTAGAATCTCTGATAAGATAGCGTATGTTAATCATGATATAGATGATGGGATAAGAGCTGGAATACTATCAGAGGAGCAGCTTCCTGGAGAGTGTACTAAGATTTTGGGTAATTGTACTAGAGATAGAATAAACAATACTATTCACGCTTTGGTCAATTATAGTAAGGATAAGGATTTAGTTGCCCTTCCGCCAGAATTTGAACAGGCACAAAAGGAACTTAGATTCTTTATGTTTGAGGATTTGTATACAAATCCTGTTGCCAAAAGCCAGGAGGCAAAGGCAGAGCAGATGATTGGATTACTGTACGAGAAATATATTAACAATATAGAAAAGCTACCAGCAGAATTTCAAGAGTATATTAGTGCAGGTGAAAACAAGGAGATTGTTGTATGTGATTACATAGCTGGTATGACAGATAACTATGCTATAGAATGCTTCAATGAATTGTTTATACCAAAATCCTGGTAGCAAAAGGGAGAATAACCTATGTATTATTCAGATGAGATAATTGAAGAGGTAAGAAGTCGTAACGACCTAATAGATGTTATTAGCAGCTATGTTACTCTAAAAAAAGGTGGAGGTGGAGATTATACTGCCTGTTGTCCATTTCATCATGAGAAGACCCCTTCCTTTCATGCAAACAGGGACAAACAGCTTTATAACTGCTTTGGTTGTCAAACCGGAGGAAATGTATTTACCTTTGTTATGGAATATGAGAATTTTACATTTCCAGAGGCAGTACAATTTTTAGCAGAGCGAGCAGGTATAAATCTTCCTAAGGCTGACCTTAGCGAAAGTGATAGGGCAAGGGATAACTATAAGCTGATGCTTAAGGAGATGAATAAGACCGCTGCAAATTATTTCTATTACTTGATGACAACTGACCGAGGAAAGCATGCAAGAGAGTACCTAGAGGGTAGAGGATTATCAAAGGAAACCATTAAAAATTTTGCCATAGGCTATGCAGATATATACGAGAACGATTTGTACAATTACCTGAAGAGTAAGGGGTTTACGGATAACCAGATGAAGGATTCCGGCCTTGTTGATATCTATGAGGGTAGAGGAGGAAAGGACAAATTTTGGAACAGAGTCATGGTTCCTATTCTTGATATAAATGGTAAGGTAATAGGCTTTGGTGGAAGAATACTGGGCGCAGCCGAGGGTGTGCCAAAATATATTAACACCAAGGAAACTGCGGTATTCGATAAAAGTAGAAATCTATTTGCTATGAATATTGCAAGAAGGTCTAAACGTAGGGGAATAATAATATGCGAGGGATATATGGATGTTATCTCTATGCACCAGGCAGGCTTTGACAATGCGGTGGCATCTCTGGGAACTGCCTTTACAGTCGGACAGGCCAATATAATTAAAAGATATTCTGATGAGGTATATTTGGCCTATGACAGTGACGGAGCTGGTGTTAAAGCTACGCTGAAGAATATTGCCATGCTTCGTGATGTTGGGCTTACAACAAGAATTATAGATATGAAGCCTTACAAGGACCCTGATGAGTTTATAAAGAATTTGGGAGCGGAAGCCTACCAGGAGAGAATAGACAATGCAGTAACAGGCATAGAGTTTGAGGTGGCTACTTTAGCTACAGAGTATAAGTTAAAGGATCCTGAGGATAAGATAAAATTTACTAATGACGTGGCAAAGCGTTTGTCAGCAATCCAGGATCCGGTTAGTAGACATAGCTATATAGATGCTATTGCGGCAAGATACAATTTGGATAGAGATAGCTTTAAGACTACAGTATCCAAATACGGTGCCCTAGGTATATCGGAAAAGGAAACCTTTGTGGCTCAAAGTACTTTAGAGCAAAGTATTTTAAACAAAAATAAAACTCAGGATGAGAACAAGCCACAGAAACTTTTACTAACCTGGATGGTAAATGATAATAAAGTATTTGAAAAGCTAAAGGATGTGGTTGCTGTGGAGGATTTTATAGATGAGAACCACAGAGAAGTGGCTAGAAAGCTTTATGACCAATACGAGCAAAAAGGGAAGGTGGACCCAGCAGCTATAATAGATGTATCTGATGACTTAGAAAAACAGCATCTGATGGCGGAGATATTACAGACTGAATTACCATTTGATATGTCTGAGGATGAGAGAAGACAAGCCATAAATGATGTTGTAAAAAAGGTTAAGCAGCAGCATATAGAATATGAACTCAGTAGGTGCGCTACTGATGCAAACAAGCTTAAATCCCTTATTATGGAGAAAGCGGCTTTATCTAAACTGTATATTTCACTATGATGTGGAAACAATATAATCACTGTGGAGGATAATAATATGGACGAAAACAAAACTAAAGAGCAATTAATTGAGGAACGTTTTAATAAAAAACTGGATGAGCTCCTTGAGCTTGCTAAGAAAAAGAAAAATGTTATCGAGGATAATGAGATTATTAATCATTTTAATGACTGTAAGGATATAGAGCTTACTGCGGAAAGACTCACAACTGTTTTTGAGTTTCTAGAGGAACATAATGTGGATGTATTAAACATCACAGATGATGAGGAAGATGTAGATGATGACGATCTGCTTTTAGATGGTGATGTTGAGCCGGATGTGGATGTTGAACAGATTGATATGAATATTACTGACGGGGTAAGCATTGATGATCCTGTAAGAATGTATCTTAAGGAGATTGGTAAGGTACCTCTTTTATCAGCAGAGGAAGAGACTGAGCTTGCTCGTAGAATGGAGCAGGGCGATGAAGCTGCTAAGAAGAAGCTTGCTGAGGCAAATCTTCGTCTTGTTGTTAGTATTGCAAAGAGATATGTAGGTAGAGGTATGTTATTCCTTGATTTGATTCAGGAGGGAAATCTGGGTCTTATTAAGGCTGTAGAGAAGTTTGATTACAGTAAGGGGTATAAATTTAGTACCTATGCAACCTGGTGGATTAGACAGGCTATTACAAGAGCAATAGCTGATCAGGCAAGAACTATCCGTATTCCTGTTCATATGGTAGAGACAATTAATAAGCTTGTTAGAGTTCAGAGACAGCTTTTACAGGAGTTAGGTAGAGAAGCTACTCCAGAGGAGATTGCTGAGAAGATGGATATTCCTGTAGAAAGAGTTCGTGAGATTCAGAAGATATCACAGGAGCCGGTTTCATTGGAAACTCCTATAGGTGAGGAGGAGGATAGCCATCTTGGTGATTTCCTTCCAGATGAAAATGTACCAGTACCTGATGAGGCAACAGCTAAGGCTATGCTTAAGGAGGCCGTTCAGGATGTATTGGGAACACTCACTGAAAGAGAGCAGAAGGTACTAAGACTTCGTTTTGGTATAGACGATGATAAAGCCAGAACTCTTGAGGAGGTTGGTAGAGAATTTAACGTTACTAGAGAGCGTATTAGACAGATAGAAGCTAAAGCAATTAGAAAGTTAAAGAGTGCTAGTAAAAAGAGAAAGCTACAGGAATTCTTAGACGACTACAGCTAAGATATATTTTAACTTGATGATTGCAATGGAGGATAATTTGGATGGAAGACAACAAGACTAATCAGCAATTAATTGAAGATACATTCAATGCAAAGCTAGCAGAACTCCTGGAACTTGCAAAGAAGAAGAAAAACGTTATCGAAGGTAACGAGATTATCAATCATTTTAAGGATTGTAAAGGAATAGAGCTCACCCCAGAACGCATGGTGGCAATATATGAATTTTTAGAGAGCAAGGAAGTAGATGTACTAGACACTACTGAGGAAGAGGAAGAAGCTGAGGATATATTCTTGGACATAGAGGAAGAATCAGAGGTTGATTTAGAGAAAATCAATAATACTATTGATAGTGACCTAAGTATTGATGATCCTGTCAGGATCTATCTTAAGGAGCTAGGTACTGTTCCGCTTTTAACAGCGGAGGAAGAAATCCTACTTGCCCAGAAGATAGAAGATGGTGATGAGGCTGCAAAGATGAAGCTTATAGAGTCAAATCTTCGATTGGTAGTATATATTGCAAAAAAATATGTTAACAGAGGAATGCTCTTTATGGACCTTATCCAGGAGGGTAATCTGGGACTTATTAAGGCTGTTGAAAAGTTTGATTATAGAAAGGGATATAAGTTTAGTACCTACGCAACCTGGTGGATTAGACAGGCTATTACAAGAGCAATAGCTGATCAGGCTAGAACTATTCGTATTCCTGTGCATATGGTAGAAACTATCAATAAACTGGTAAAGACTCAGAGAGCACTTCTTCAGGAGCTTGGAAGAGAGGCTACACCTGAAGAAATAGCCGAAAAGATGGGAATACCTGTAGAAAAGGTTAGAGAGATACAAAAGATTTCCCAGGAGCCAGTTTCCTTAGAAACTCCTATAGGAGAAGAGGAAGATAGTCATCTAGGAGATTTCTTACCAGATGAAAATGTTCCGGTGCCATATGAGGCTACCGAAGAAGCAACACTAAGAGAAACTATTCAGGAAGTGTTAGAAACTCTTACTGAGAGGGAACAAAAGGTGCTTAAGCTAAGATTTGGTATAGAGGATGGAAGACCGAGAACTCTTGAAGAAGTAGGTAAGGAGTTTGAGGTTACCAGAGAGCGTATTAGACAGATAGAGGCTAAGGCTCTTAGAAGACTTAGACATCCTAGTAGAAGTAGGAAATTAAAGGACTTTTTAGATGAATACAAATAAGAGGTAGCTTGTATGGAAGTAAGGTTATCGAAACGAATGCAGGCTGTAGCAGATATGGTACAGGAGAAAAGGGTGGTGGATATTGGATGTGACCATGCCTTTGTATCTATCTATTTGGCTCAGAAGCCTGATATAGAACGTGTCATTGCTATGGATGTTAAAACTGGTCCGGTTGATATAGCTAAAGCCAATATAGCTGCTTATATGCTTGCTGATAAGATAGATGTTCGAATGTCAGATGGTTTTGACAAGCTCTCTGTAGGAGAGGCTGATGCAGCAGTTATAGCTGGTATGGGTGGATATCTTATGATAGATATCTTAGAAGCTGGCAAGGAACATTTAGAAAATGGCATAAATCTGGTACTTCAGCCACAGTCAGATATACCGGAGGTTCGACGGTATTTGGATAGTGTGGGATATATTATTGAAGACGAGGATATGCTTATAGAGGACGGGAAATATTATACTATTATGAGAGCAGTTTCCAGAAATGAAAAAACTGTCGAATATACTGCTGATGACTATAATTATGGTCCTATATTGCTTAAGAAAATGCATACGGTGCTAAGGGAATACCTAGTGTTCTCCAATGAGAAAAATTTGACCATAGTAGAAAAGCTTAGGGCATCGGGAAGTGACAAATCCAAAGATAGAGTAAAGCAGCTTTTGGATGAAGTAGATTATAGTAAGAACATATTAGATAAATATTTCCAATAATCTATTAAAATATTCTAGTATATGGAGGTATTGATATGCTTTGTCAGGATATAATTGATATATTAGATAAACAGTCGCCTAGGGAGTATGCATTGGAATGGGACAATGTAGGACTTTTGGTGGGTAGAAGAGATAAAGAGGTAAAAAAGCTACTTATAGCAGTTGATGCAACCTTAGATGTGATTAATCAAGCCATAGAAGGCGGTTATGATATGATAGTAACACATCATCCTATGATATTTTCAAAGCTTAAGAGAATAAATGATGATACAGTTATAGGTCATAAAGTTATGAGTCTAGTGGAGCATGGAATATGCTGCTACGCTATGCATACTAATTTCGATACCAAGGGCGGTATGGGCAGACTGGCTGCTGCCAAGCTTGGATTAGTGGATGTGGAGATACTAGAGGAAACCTTAGATGGTGAGGGTATAGGCTGTGTTGGAAGACTAGGTCAAGCATGTTCTATAGATGAATTGGCTGAGCTGGTAAAGAAAAACTTTGGTTTGAAAAATGTGATATTGTACGGCAATACAAAAGATTGTGTGGATAAAATTGCTATATGTCCCGGTTCTGGGAAAAGTGTTATAGATGTAGCGGTTGCAAAGAAGGTTACATGTTTAATAACAGGAGATATAGGACATCATGATGGAATAGATGCTGTAGAGATGGGGTTAAATATTATAGATGCATCACATTATGGAATTGAGAAGATATTTATGCAGTTTATGCATACATATTTAGAGGATCAATGTGCTGGGGTACAGACTGATATAGCAGACACGAGAGAACCATTTGTTATATTATAAAAGGAGGGCTACTTATGGATACAATTAAAATTACTTGTGATGGGCATGAGTTTCAGGTTGAAAAATTCACCACTGTTGGGGAATTTGTAGAGAACCATTTTCCGGATGACAAATTAAAATACGTTCTTGCCACTAGAAATGGAAAGCTTAGTGAGCTTAATGCAGTTATGGAAAAGGATACATCTCTGGAACTGCTTGCAAAGAGTACAGTGGTAGGTATGGATACATATAAGAGAAGCTTAACTCTTATTATGGTAAAGGCCTTTGCTGATGTACTTGGAAGCAAGACCAATCATAGGGTAAATGTTATGTATTCAATGGGTAAGGGATATTTCTGCAAGCTTATATCAGATGAAATAGCCATAAGTGATGAGCTTATTGCCAAGGTTAAAGCGAGAATGGATGAAATCGTTGCAGCTGATATGGATATAGTTAAGGAAAGTGTTAGTACTGATGAAGCTATTGCCCGTTTTGCCAAGCAGGGAATGGCTGACAAGGAAAAACTCTTTAAGTTCAGAAGAGTATCAAAAGCTAACCTATATAGCTTAGATGGTTATGAGGATTATTTCTACGGATATATGGTACCTTCTACGGCCTATATTAGCTGTTATGATTTGATACCATATGATGAGGGCTTTGTACTCTTGGCGCCTAGAAAGGAAAACCCTGATGTGCTTCCCGAGTTTATACCTCAGAGAAAGCTGTTTGAGGTGCTTAAGACCTCAGATGAGTGGGGTAAGACCCTAGATGTAGAAAATGTTGGAGATTTAAATGAAGCAATTACCAGCGGAGATATCAATGAGCTTATGCTTGTGCAGGAGGCTCTTATGGAGAAGCAGATAGCTGAGATAGCTGATAAGATTTTAGAAGGTGGAAAGAAGATTGTACTTATAGCAGGACCTAGCTCCTCAGGTAAGACAACATTTTCACATAGACTTTCCGTTCAGCTTAGAGCTCAGGGCTTAAGACCATATCCACTGGCCTTAGATAATTATTTTGTGGATAGAGAGTTTACTCCAAGAGATGAGAATGGAAATTATGACTTCGAGTGTATCGAGGCTATGGATCTTGAATTGTTTAACTCTGATATGTCAAAGCTTTTAGCAGGGGAAGAGATAGAGATGCCAACCTTCAATTTCAAGATTGGTAAGAAGGAATATAAGGGCAAGAAGATGAAGCTTAACGATGGAGACGTATTGGTGGCTGAGGGTATTCATGCCTTAAATCCACTTATGACCAGCGAGCTTCCGGATGAAAGTAAATTTAAAGTATATATCAGCGCTCTTACTCAGTTAAACATCGACCAGCATAACAGAATTCCAACAACTGATGGAAGACTTGTTAGAAGAATTGTAAGAGATGCCAGAACTAGAGGTAATGATGCCAGAGCAACCATAGCCATGTGGCCGTCTGTAAGACGTGGAGAGGAAAAATACATCTTCCCATTCCAGGAGCAGGCAGATGCTATGTTTAACTCAGCACTTATATATGAGCTTAGTGTTATTAAGCAGTATGCGGAGCCACTTTTATTTGCGGTTCCAAAGGACTGCCCGGAATATTTAGAGGCTAAGAGATTACTTAAGTTCTTAGATTATTTCTTAGGACTTGAGGTTACAAATATACCTAAGAACTCAATACTTAGAGAGTTTGTAGGTGGAGGCTGCTTTGATTTATAATAAGCAAGTTTAATACAAAAGACGCGTTAGCATGTGCTGGCGCGTCTAATAATAATTAGTGAGGAAATATAAAATATGTGTGGAATATGTGGCTTTACAGGAAATATTAATGACAGAGAAAATATTCTTACCAATATGATGAACAGGATTATTCACCGTGGACCGGACCAGGCAGGACAGTATATAGAAGATGGGATTAATCTAGGTTTTAGAAGACTTAGTATAATCGACCTTGATTATGGACATCAACCTATGCAGGATGAGTCTGGTGATGTGGTTGTGGTATTTAACGGTGAAATCTATAACTATAAGGACATAAGAAAAGAGCTTATAGAAAAAGGCTATAGCTTTAGTAACAATTCGGATACAGAGTGCCTTATACACGGGTACAAGGAGTATGGAGAGGACTTGGTTAATCATCTTAGGGGGATGTTTGCCTTTGTTATCTGGGATAAGAAGGAAGAGAAAATCTTCGGTGCCAGAGATCATTTCGGAATTAAGCCATTTTACTATGCAGTTATAGATGGTGAGCTTATATTTGCCTCAGAGATAAAAAGTATATTGGAGTATCCAGGCTATAAGAAGGAGGTTAATTTAGAGGCCTTACAGGCCTACCTTACCTTTCAATATTCTGTGCTTCCTGAGACATTTTTTAAGGGGATATATAAGCTTATGCCAGGTCACAGGATGATCTTTAAGACTGGTGAGCTTAATATAGAAAGATACTATGAGCCGACTTTTGAGCCTGAGGAGGGACTTACTTTAGAAGAGTGGATAGATAGAATAGACGATGCCACCAAGGATTCTGTGGATTATCACATGATAAGTGATGTGGAGGTTGCCTCACTTCTTTCGAGTGGTGTAGATTCTAGCTATTTGGTGTCTAGATACAGTGGCAGCAAAACCTTTACTGTAGGCTTTGAAAATGATGGACATGCTGAGATAGATTATGCAAAGAAATTGGCAAAAAAGCTGGAGCTAGAGAACTTCTCTAAGACCATAACTCCAGAGGAATATTGGAAGGTGCTTCCTAGTGTGCAGTATCATATGGACGAGCCTCTTGCCGATGCATCCTGCGTAGCCCTTTACTTTGTGGATAGGGAGGCTGCAAAGCAGGTTAAGGTTGTGCTTTCCGGAGAGGGCGCAGATGAGTTCTTTGGTGGATATAATATTTATCACGAACCATTTTCTCTAAAGCCCTTTAAGAAGATTCCGAGACCTATAAAATCAGTTATGAAGGGCTTGGCTACTATTGCTCCTGATATAAAAGGCAAGAGCTTCATCCTTCGCGGATGTACTCCTTTAAGACAACGCTTTGTGGGGAATGCATTTCGTTTTAATGAAAAGGAAACTTCAAAAATAATGAAGCTTGCCCCTGGAATGTCTAAGAAATACATCGAGAATATTACAGGCTCTTTCTATGATAAGGCGGAGAAGGCAGGCTACGATGATGTAACAAAAATGCAGTATATCGATATGAATTTTTGGCTTATAGGAGATATACTTCTTAAGGCGGATAAGATGAGTATGGCTCATTCCCTAGAATCCAGAGTGCCATTTCTAGATAAAGAGCTATTTGAGACTGCCAGAAAAATACCTACAGAGTTTAAGATTCATGGTAACATTACAAAATATGCATTTAGAGAATGCGCAAATAAGTATCTTCCTAAGGAGGTTGCAGATAAGAAGAAACTGGGATTTCCAGTACCTATAAAGACCTGGCTTAGACAGGAAGAATGCTATGAAAAGGTAAAAAAAGCATTTACCAGTGAGGATGCTGAGAGATTTTTCTATACTAAAGAGCTTGTGAAAATGCTGGACAAGCACAAGTCTGGGAAGAAGGATAACAGCAAAAAAATCTGGACAGTGTATATGTTTTTAATGTGGTATGACATATATTACAATGATAAATACGGATTTTTGACCAAATAAATTTAAAAATCTCTGTTTTTTATATATTTAGAGGTGAAATTTATCTATTTATCACAAATATTTAGTGACAATTATTTACAATTATTATATAATTAACTTATAAGTTAAAAGCCGGTTGAATAAGATTATTTCATCCGGCTTTGCTACTATAATTTAATATCTTGCTTGTAGTATACATCCCTTGAACTATCTGCATTTTATGCTTATGGCGAAAGGAGGAGGCCTATGAGTTACACTAATAAGGTTAACCTTCTGCAGATGCAGGAGTATTTTGAGGGACAGGTAGACAAAATTCGAGTTATCAGCGATTTGAAGCTTAGTGAAAATGAGTATAAAAGCCTTGGAGTCAGGCTGAAATCCTTAAGCTTTTTCGCAGGTAGTGAGAAAGACATAGAGGATTATATGCTGTCTATATTGGTATACGGTACATATTCTCTAATCTATGGTAATATTGGTACAAGCTTCGAGGAGATTTTCTGGCAGGTGGTTCCTAAGAACCAGTATATGAAGAGGATGTACCTTAGGATGTATAAGGATGTATTTTACACCTATGGAATATCTATATATGATGTGCCACGTATTGATTTTCTTCCTAGATGTATCCACTTAACTGCAAGACATGCAGGAGTGCCTGATACAGATAAGTCTATATATTACCAGATACTTAGTGGCAGTACCTTCAACAGTGATGGGCATATGTACGAAGAACTACGAGATGTGCTTCCACCTAGGACAAGGTACATATTTGATATGATGGATGAGGTGAGCAGAGAAAAACTGCTTAAGGATTCCAAACTGTTAGTGGAAGATGTGCTTAGCATGGATATGACACATAACAGCGCGCTTATTGACAAATATCCAAATTTGGATTTAAACCTAATTGTGGATTGTATAATGTGGGGATTTGACAGAGATTCTGTCGTCAAACAGGCTTTTTAGAAATGTGCAAGTTAGACTATAAGCCGGGTTATGTCGAGAGTGATTATCTATCTAGACCTTATGTTACCATAAGGCTCAAGCGACCTACCTAAAGACCCAGCGGGCAACTGCATAGTCTTATATTTGGTCTTGCTTCGGATGGGGTTTACAGAGCCAGCCTTGTTACCAAGACTGCGGTGAGCTCTTACCTCGCCTTTCCACCCTTACCAGCGAAAGCTGGCGGTATATTTCTGTTGCACTAGCCTGGGAGTCACCTCCACCGGACGTTATCCGGCATCCTGCCCTTTGAAGCCCGGACTTTCCTCACCTGCCATACGGCAGCCGCAATCACTTATCTAACTTGCACAGTGATTAGAGTATCACATAAGTTAGATTTCAGCAAGAATAAACTTACATCAAGGAGATTATTTAATGGACGCAATAGAATGCATAAAGTCACGCAGAAGCGTGAGACGTTATACAGAGGAAGTTATTAGCAAAGAATTAATGGATTCCATTATAGATGTGGCTAGGATGGCTCCCACTTGGAAGAACACACAGACACCAAGGTACGTAGTAGTTCAGGACAAGGCGATTATAGATAAGATTAAAGGTGATTGCTTACTTGGTTTTGAGGGAAATATTAAGACCTTAGCACAGTGTAATACTCTAGTGGTTTTAGCCCAGGTTAATGGAAGATGCGGATACGAAAGAGATGGTTCATTTACCACAAGCAAGGGCGCAGGCTGGGAGATGTTTGACGCGGGAATCGCAGCGCAGACATTTTGCTTAGCAGCACATGAAAAGGGTGTAGGTAGCTGCATACTTGGAATATTTGATGACGCGAAGGTAGCAGAGCTAATAGACCTACCTGAGGGTCAGACAGTAGCAGCACTTATTCCGGTAGGAATACCTAAATTTGTTCCAGACCCAGTTCCAAGAAAAGAAGTTAGCGAGCTGGTGTCATACAAGTAATGTTAATATTGCACATTTAGTGCATTGGGAGGTTTAAGAGCACAGCTGTATGGGAGCTGTGCTCTTTTATGCGTGGGATGCATTGGAATGGCTCGTGTAGCATACATTACCTGCAATCAAATACTTGATAAATTGTAAAATAAATTGTATTATTGTAGGGTATTGGCCATTAAGCAAGCTGGGATGGGTAGTAGAGCGAAGGAAGTTGATTGCACTACCCACAGGAAAGCAATAAGCAGGCTGGAATGGGTAGTAGAGTGAAGGAAGTTGATTGTACTACCCACGAGAAAGCAAAAAGTAAGCTAGAATGGGTAGTAGAGTGCAAAAAGTTAATGGTACTACCCATGTGAATGAAAAAGTCAAACAGATATGGGTAGTAGAAGCTAGAAAGTTAATGGTACTACCCACGGAGAAATTAATATAGGAGAAAATACAAGGAGAATATTATGGATAAGGGAAGAACAGAACAGATTATAGAGAAGTTAATTGATTCAATTGAAAATGGTCAAAGCGTTCCTTTTGGAGCAGGTAAGGTTGCTGTAAATAGAGATGAAACCATTATGATGCTTAGGGAATTAGAAAGCATAGTAAATGGCGAGCTTAAGATGTATAGAGAGTTTAATGACAGAAAGGGCAAGATTATCAATGATGCCAAGAAGGAGGCAGAAGAGATAATTTACGAGGCAGAGCAGACAGCAAGCCGTATCAGAGTAACTAAGAGAATGTCAACTATAGGAACTGCGTTTAAGGCAGAGAGCTTAGACAAGGAAGAAAAACAAGCCTTAAGAACAGCTCATGATATATATGCAGCTTCACTTATATATACAGATGAGATGCTGACCGAGGTAAATGATGTGGTTGCTCAGGCTTACGACTTAGTTGCTAATCAATACGGAATAATGATTAACACACTTCAAGAGAAGGCGGAGCTTATAGCTAAGAATAAGGCAGAGCTTATGGGAAGCCTTAAGGAGTTAAGCAAGGAAGATAGATATACTCAGATTCTGGAGTTAGGACAGCTCCTCTCATATGAGCTTTATAATGAACGTATGAAGGCTAGAGCTATGGAAGAGGATGGAAGCTACCAGATGGAAATGATGTTTGAGGAGCAGGCAGTAGCTACTCAGCAGAACCAGATGCAGCACACTCAGGAATTGCCTGTGATAAATGAGGAGCCAGTAGTAGATTCGGCATTTGCGTCAGTACAGAATGAATCAGTGATGGATTCAGCTTTTGCGTCAGTACAGAATGAACAAGTAGTAGACTCAGCATTTGCAGCGGTATCAGAGGAGTCAATAGTTGATTCCGCCTTTGAGTCAGTACCCCAGGAGCCAGTGGTAGATTCAGCTTTTGAGGCAGTGCAGCAGGAAACGGTAGTAGATTCGGCATTTGCAAATGTACAGCCAGAGACACCAGCAGCTCCAGTTCAGCAGGTAGCTTCGGTACAGCCATCGCAGCCTGAAGCAGTCCAGGCTAATGTTCAGCCACAGCAGGCTAAGCACATCCCTGATGAGGAGCATTCTATAGAGGCCGTATCTAAGACATTGGAAATGTTCAAGAATTATAGACCAGGTGGTAATAAATAATAACAAATACAGTCAACATCAGTGTCAAGATTGAAGTTTCGAGTGTTATGTAAACCAAGATACTGATAAGCTTTTGGGGATTAATAAGGAGAAATTATGGAAAAATTTCAGTTTTATGAGAGAGAAATAAACTACTACGAAACAGATAAGATGGCAGTGGTGCATCACTCAAACTATGCCAGATACCTAGAGGAGTGTCGTATTAAGATGCTTCAGCATTATGGCATGCCTATGGAGATGTTTGAGGAGATGGGATATATGATTCCGGTTCTTGAACTTCACAGTGAGTTTAAGGAGAGCATCAGGTTTGGAGAAACCATCAAGATAGTGGCCAAGATAGAAAAGGTTACACCTCTTAGATTTTATTTTGACTACATCATATATGATGAGACTATGACCCACATTAAGCATAAGGCTAAGACCTCCCATTGCTTCATCAACAGCAAGTTTCAGCCTGTTAGTATGAAGAAGGAAGCGCCAGAGCTTTATGAGAAATTCTTAGCCATTGTAGAAAAGGGGGATGAAGATGTTAAGTAGAGTGCATGAGGGGAAAACAAGCTTTTCCTGTGAGGTATTTCCACCAAAGAGAAATGATGATATATATGAGATATATAAGACACTTGATGAGATAAAGCTTCTTAAGCCTGACTTTATCAGTGTTACCTATGGTGCAGGTGGTAGCAATTCCAAGAAAACAGCTACCATAGCTGCCTACATACAGAATATTTGCGAGGTTGAGGCTCTTGCTCATATGACAGCGGTTGGTATGGATGAGGAGGGATTAAATAGCTTACTTTTTGAGCTTAAGAAGAAGGGCATTAACAATGTACTTGCCTTAAGAGGAGACCAGCCTAAAACTATGAGTGATGAGGAGTTTGAGAACAGATACTTTAGATATGCCTCAGACCTTATTCCTAAGATTAAGGCATCGGGAGATATGTTTATAGCAGGTGCTTGCTATCCTGAGGTGCATCCTGAGTCTGCAAACCAGGATGAGGATATTAAGTATCTTAAAGAGAAGGTTGATAAGGGACTGGATTGTCTTATTACACAGCTTTTCTTTGACAATAATATATTCTACAGCTTTATGGAGAAGCTTGATAAGGCAGGTATAAATATTCCTGTTCATGCAGGTATTATGCCTATTACAGGTGCTAACCAGCTTGGAACTACAGTTAAGCTTGCAGGCTCATCAGTGCCTAATGCACTTAGCTCAATAATTGCTAAATATGGCGATAATCCTGCCGATATGAAGAAGGCAGGAATAGAGTATGCTATCAATCAGGTGGCAGATCTTAAAGCTAACAACGTGGCAGGAGTTCACATCTACACCATGAATAAGGCAGACGTGACAATGGCTATACATGAGGCGACATTTGCATAAGACGAAAAAAGGCTATGGAAACATAGCCTTTTTCTATTGACAAAAAATAGGTAATATGTTACCTTATGAAAAGAGTAATATATTACCTATTTGAAAGGGCGATGAAAACAATGAATATTAATGAAGTAATAAGAAGCGACAAGGTGGATTTCACCGGAATTGAGCCGTCATATTTTTTGCTAGGACTATTAAGCGCATTTGACAACAGATTTCAAGCAATGGCGGATAATGATATGAAGGAGATTAGCTGGAAGCAATTTTTTGCAATTATCTGTATCGATATGTGTAAGGAAAGTCCAACAGTCAAGGAGCTGGCTGAAATAATGGGAAGCTCACATCAGAATGTAAAGCAGATATTGCTTAAGCTTGAGAAGAAGGGTTTTGTGCGCATAGCTGTGGACGAGAAGGACAAGAGGAAGCAGCGTATAGAGCTAACAGAGTATTGTAGGGAGTTTTGTCAGAGAAATGATGAGATGAGTACAAAGATTATGACCAAAATGTTTGAAGGTATTCCAGAGGAACATATACAGATAACTATAGCTACCATTATAAAGATGGAAGATAACATTAAGAGTAGGGTTAATGAAAATGTTGAGAAAAGATAAAGTTTAATACATGGAGGATAAAAAGATGGGTAATGAAACAATAGTAATTTACAATTCACAGACAGGATTTACAAAAAGATATGCACAGTGGATTGGAGAAGATTTAGAGTGTGAATGTGTTGAATTAGGCGATGCCAGTAAGCTTGATTTTGATAAATATAGCACCATCATATTTGGTGGATGGGCCCTAGCAGGAAGCGTTAGCAAATTAAAGTGGTTCAAGAATAATATGAAGAAATGGACTGATAAAAGGTTGGCAGTATTTTGCGTAGGTGGTAGTCCTAATGATAACCCGGAAATAGAGGTTGCCATGAAGAAGTGGTTTACAGAGGAGGAGCATAAGAGAGTAAGCATATTTTATTGCCAGGGCGGTTTTAATTACGAGAAAATGTCTGCACCTTCAAAGGCCATGATGAAGATGTTTGTTGGTGCCCTTAAAGCTAAAAAGGATAAAACTGAAGAGGAAAAGATTATGGTAGAGATGATCTCAAAGTCCTATGATATATCTGATAAGAAGTATATTGAGCCTATAGTAAAGTGGGCGAAGGGTGAGGAGTAATAATACAAAGAGGTTACGATATGAAAAAAGCGAGGAAACACAATATGTTTATAGCCATTGGAATTTTATTGATTATAATAGGTGTAGTTTTAATATGGTTTCATATTCCATATTCACCAACAAAGAAGAGTTTTTCTGAGGATATAGAGGCATTGAAAAAATCTAATCATCTAGAGGAACAGGGACAAATATTTAAAGCTGAAGATTTCTCTCATTTGCCACATGTAGTTCAAGAGTATTTGAAAAATTGTGGGTACATAGGAACACATCAGATGAGCTACTTAAAAATGGAATATTATGATGTGGATTTTGCTCAGGGAAAGAAAGGACCTAAGCTAAAGATTGATTACACTCAATACGATTTTGTGTCAGAGCCTTGTAGAATGGCGCTTATTGATAGTAGTATGTTTGGAGTGCCATTTGAAGGATATGATTATTATGAAAATGGTGTGGGAGGAATGAAAGGAGTTATTGCTAAGGGAATAACCTTGTTTGACCAGAAGGGCTCAGATATGGATAAAGCCTGTCTGGCCACATATCTTGCAGAGTGTATGTTTGCACCGTCGATTTTGTTGCAGGATTACATTGCTTTTGAGGAAATTAGCGATTACGAAGTGAAAGCAACAATCAGCTATAAAGGTCAGACTGTAAGTGGAATATTTACCTTCAATGAGCAATATGAATATATTTCATTTAAAACAAAGGATAGAGCGGTGGCTAATAATGACGGAACCATGGAATACATTCCTTGGACTGCTCAGTGTGGAGAGTATAAGATTAGTGATAATGGAATTAAGTATCCTACAAAATTTAAGGCTATATGGAACTATCCTGATGAGGATTTTGTTTATTTTGATGGTACAATTAGTGAAGTGAGTTATGAGGAGTAATGATGATATTATATGAAACTCTACTTTCCGTAGGTAGTAAACCATACAGCCTTCAGGTATGATATACATACGGAGGTGCATAATATGAATCAATATGTTACAGGTGCAGTTATCAAAGAACTGCGTGAGAAAAACCGTATGACACAGACTGAGTTAGCAGAGAGATTAGGAGTTTCAGATAAGGCCATATCAAAATGGGAGACAGCCAAGGGATATCCTGACATATCATTATTAGAACCGCTGGCAAGTGTTTTAGGAGTATCTGTTACAGAGCTAATCTCTGGAAATGCTGTTAGCAATGTGAATGTATCAGCAAATATGCTGCGGTCAAAATTCTACGTTTGCCCGGTATGTGGAAATGTTATTCATAGTATGGGAGAAGCGGTTATACATTGTCACGGGATATCGCTTTCACCTTGTCAGCCCGAGGAAACAGATGAGAATCATATGATATTCATTGAGAGAGTCGAGGATGAATTCTATATTCGCATAGATCATAGTATGACCAAGGAACACTATATATCTTTTGTGGCTGCTATATCATCAGATAAAATACAGATGATAAAACTGTATCCAGAGGGAAATGCAGAGGCAAGAGTGAAGATAAATGGGGTAAAAAAAATTCTGTTTTATTGTAATAGAGATGGTTTGTTTTCTATAAATGTTGTAAAGGGAATTGATGACAAGCAGACCTCTTATGATGACGTAGAAGAACGCAGGGAGTTAGAGCAGGCGGCGAAGATGTTGTTTGGGTAAAACCTGGTTGTATAGATGTGTAAATTAAAGGGAGTGAAAACTCCCTTTTTAATTTTGGATTATGTTTATATCTATTGCAAACGTAAGTTCGTTATGATAAAATAAGAACATAAGTTCGATAAACATAAGGAGGATATTTGTTATGGGTAAGATGGTAAAAGAAGTAATACATGCAAAAGACATTGATATCAGTATATATACAACTGATTTTGAGAATGAGTATATATCACTGACTGATATTGCGAGATACAAGAGCGATGAACCAAAGGATGTAATTCAAAATTGGATGAGAAGAAAAGATACCATAGAATTTTTGGGATTGTGGGAAATGCTACATAATCCGAATTTTAAAGGGGTCGAATTCGACGCCTTTAAAAATCAAGCGGGTTCAAATGCTTTTACATTATCTCCACAAAAGTGGATTGAAAACACCAACGCTGTAGGAATCGTATCTAAATCTGGAAGATATGGTGGTACATTTGCACATTCTGATATTGCTTTTGAGTTTGCATCTTGGATTTCAGCAGAATTCAAACTATATATTATTAAGGATTATAAGCGTTTAAAAACTGATGAGAATAGCAGACTGTCCTTAGACTGGAATCTTCATCGCGAGATATCCAAGATAAATTATCGTTTACATACAGACGCTATAAAGGATAATCTAATATTGCCAGAACTTACACCCGCACAGATATCCTTTACTTATGCTAATGAGGCTGATATGCTAAATGTAATCCTATTTGGTATGACAGCTAAGGAATGGCGAGATAGTAATAATGGTCAACAGGGAAATATACGAGATGTGGCATCTATTAATCAATTGCTCGTATTAGCTAATTTGGAGAGTTATAATGCAGTATTGATTAACCAGAATAAGTCTCAGAAGGATAGAATGATATTATTGAGAGAATTGGCTATAAGTCAGTTGCGAACAATTAACGGATTAAGTATTGCCAGCTTGCCGAAAAATGATTAGGGGGAGAACAAATGAACCAAAGACCAGATTTAAACACAAAACTAGATGCAGAAACCTTTCAAAACTATTACTACTTAAAGGAAGAGTTAGTTAGTTTTTGCAGAGAAAACAATTTGCCTGTGTCAGGCGGAAAGCTGGAGCTTACAGATAGAATTGCATGCTTTTTAGATACAGGGAAGGTGTTAGAGACATCTACCAAAAGAAAAGCAACAGTAGATGTTGGTGTAATTACTGAGGATACAGTTATAGAAGCTAATATTGTATGTTCTGAAAAGCATAGGGCATTTTTTAAAGAGAAAATCGGTAAAAGCTTTTCCTTTAATGTTGGGTTTCAAAAATGGTTAAAGGCTAATGCGGGGAAAACTTATGGGGATGCAATCAATGCCTACTATGAGATTTTAGAAGAGAAGAAAAAAGGGAAAACAACTATAGATAAGCAGTTTGAATATAATACATATATTCGTGATTTCTTTGAGGACAATCAGGGAAGAAGCTTGGAGGAAGCTATTGCTTGCTGGAAATATAAAAAGAGCTTACCAGGACATAATGGTTATGAGAGATCGGATCTGAAAGCATTGAATAGGTAACGGGCTTGTTATGATAAATATATTTAGAACCACAACTTTGTGGTTCTTTTTTTGTCTTGACAGCTAATTTGGATTAGCCTATAATAAAGCTAATTCAAATTAGCCAAGGAGATACTATGGATACAAAGAAAAAGATATTAGATGTTGCATTGACTTTATTTTCAGAGAAGGGATATGGAAATGTTTTTGTAGGACACATAGCGGAAGGTGTGGGGATCAAGGCTCCATCCTTATATAAGCATTATAAAAGTAAGCAGGACATATTTGAGGCAATCCTAGAAGAGATGCGTAATAGATATGATAAGGAAGCGGCTTATCTGAATATAAGTGGTAATGACTCTGTCTTGGATGCTGACACATTTGCAAGGATTTCTGAGGATGAATTAGTGAAGATAGGTATGGGACTTTTTCATTTCTTTTTGCATGACGAGTATGAATGTAAATTTAGAAAAATGCTTACCATAGAACAGTTTTCGAATGGTGAATTGGCCCAGATACTTTCACATCAATATATAGACGAACCCCTAAAATATCAGACAGGATTGTTCCAGATGATATTGATGCAGGGGCAGATGAAAAAGAAAGAAGAACGAATTATGGCATTGCAGTTTTATTCGCCAATATATTTGTTGCTAACATTATGTGATAGAGAGCCACAAAGAGAGGATGAGGCACTGCAGCTATTAGTGAAGCATATTAGACAGTTTAACAGAATGTACAAGGAGTAAGAAAATATGAAGGTTGTAATAATACATGGTCAAAATCACAAGGGAAGCAGTTATAATATTGGTAGAATGATAGCTAATAAAATATGTGGTGAAGAAGCTATAACAGAATTTTTCCTTCCTAGGGACTTGAATCATTTTTGCTTGGGATGTTATGCTTGTATAGACGATGATACAAGATGTCCATTCTATGAGGAAAAGAATAAGATTATGTCTGCGGTGGAAGCTGCAGATGTATTAATATTTACCACACCTACATATTGCATGAGAGCATCTGCGCCTATGAAGAGCTTTATTGATTTGACCTTTAATTATTGGATGGTGCACAGACCAAGAAAATGCATGTTTACTAAGAAAGCTATTGTGGTGTCAACTGCGGCTGGAAGTGGCACAAAGTCAGCTATTAAGGACATAACAAATACATTGCTTTACTGGGGCGTTCCATATGTATTATCCTATGGTATTAGCGTTCAGGCTATGAATTGGAATGCAGTTGCAGATAAGAAAAAGGAAAAAATAGAAAAAGATACAACAAAGATTGCTGATAAGGTCTTGAAGAAAAAACAAGTGAAGGCAGGGATTAAAACAAAGACTTTATTTATGATGATGAGAATGATGCAGAAAATGGGCTGGGGCTCAAGTGCTACAGAGAAAGAATATTGGGAACAAAAGGGTTGGCTGGATAAAGGAAGACCTTGGAAGTAAATAATTGAGATTTTAAATTTCAAAGGAGAATTTTACATGAATATAACTCAGACATTTTATAATAATCTAGCAACAAAATATGATAAGCTATTTTTCGACTGGCAGGGAACTACCAGAGAACAGGCGGAAATTCTAGATAAGATATTTAAGAGTAATGGATTTGACCGCTCAGCAAAAGTCTTAGACTGTGCCTGTGGCATAGGAACGCAGGCTATTGGAATAGCTGCGTTAGGATACAATGTAACGGCTTCCGATATAAGTGATGGAGAGCTTGTGGAAGCTGAAAAAAGAGCTATAGAGAATAAAGTGGATATAAGCTTTAAGCATGCAGATTTCTGCGCATTAGCGGGCACATTTACAGAGAAGTTTGATATTATTATTGCAATGGATAATGCATTGCCACATATGCTGACAAGTGAGGATTTGGAAAGTGCCATAAAGAGCATAGTTAATCAACTTAAGGTAGATGGTATATTTGTTGCAAGTATAAGAGATTATGACAGCATATTAATGGATAAGCCGTCCTACTCCCCGCCTTATATTCATAAAAATGATAAGGGGCAGAGAGTTTCCTTCCAAACCTGGGAGTGGAAGGATGATATCTACAAGCTTATTCAGTACATAGTTGAGGACGAAGATGAATTGCAAGTAAGCAAGTTTGAATGTGAGTATAGAGCAACCACTAGAGAAGAGATGACAAAGCTATTGCTTGCTTACGGATGTAGCAAGGTGGAGTGGAAATTTCCTGAGGAGACAGGCTTTTACCAGCCTATAGTGGTGGCTAGAAAAGGATAGATTTAAGTTAGGATGGAGGTATAGCGTGATGGACAAGGTTTGGACCGAAATGTATGAAGCAGCCAAGGCTGTTTTAGGTGGAAGGACGATTTCTGATTATGTTACTGCTGGAGAGGTTTCCGCAGCAGTTTTATCAAAGTCAGGAAAGATATATACAGGTGTATGTATCGACACATGTTCTACACTAGGAATATGTGCAGAGAGGAATGCCATTTTCAATATGATTACCAATGGAGAGTATGAGATTGCAAGAGTATTATGCATTCCGCCTAATGAGGGAAAAGGAGCACCATGTGGCGCCTGTCGCGAATTAATGACTCAGCTTATGCCAGGAAAGTATAAGGATATAGAGATTATGATTGATTATGCAGAAGGCAGGGTTATGACTTTAGGGGAGCTAACTCCAGAGTGGTGGATTGATTAATGACATACAGTTTCCACCTGACAAATGATGTCTAGTTGGTAAAAATACGGCATTTCTCGCTTTGTGTCGTGTTTTTATAATGGTGGATTAAGTATTCTGTCTGTGAAAGGAGGTAACAACATGGACCAAAAGAAAACAGGTCTTTTTTTAAGAGAGCTTCGTAAGGAGAAGGAGCTTACACAAGAACAGCTGGCGGAGCAGTTTAATGTATCAAGTAGAACTGTGTCACGCTGGGAAACTGGATCTAATATGCCTGATTTAAGTGTGCTTGTTGAACTGTCAGACTTTTATCAGGTGGATATTAAGGAAATCATTGATGGAGAAAGGAAAAGCGAGAATATGAATGAGGAAACAAGGGAGACATTGGTAAAGGTGGCGGAGTACACCGAAGAAGATAAGAAAGTACAGCATTATAAGATGAGAAAAATAATAGGTGGAGTGCTTATGGGATTTGGAGCATTTTTGGCTATTTCTGCATTGACCATATTTCCACCAGATAGTAGCTGGGGCTCCATATATTCTGTTATCGGAGCCATAATAATATCAGCAGGAGTGTATCAACTGATTTGTAGGAACAAATTTAAGCTATTATATTCAATAGGGTGCTTTATACTTATGTTCACATTGTTGATATTTACAGATTACTTAGGAGTAAGATTTGGGAATCAGGTTCCTAGATTTGCTTATTCAAAGGAGTGGAGTGATGATGAGATTGTATATAAAGCTCCATTTTATAAAGTGATTTGGCACAATCCTGATACTGAAAATGAATATATCGAGTTAATTGATTAGTGATAATATGAACATAGTGACACCTACGAAGAACGTTACAGTTTTTCGTAGGTGTTTTGTAATTTATTCCTGCTAGTATGCATTTTGTTCCATTTGTATTGCCATTTATAACTAATGTGCTATCATAATCACTGGAGGTGGGGAGATGAAAATTAAGTTAAGGCTTAACAAAATAACAAAAGAATCTATACAAGATAAATTAAAAGAAAAAAATATAGAAGTATCAGAAGAATCCAAGCTTATATTAACTGAGGAGGATTATGTAGGAGATACACTTGAGTGCAGAGATGAGGAAGGAATTGTAATTGTTAATACTGAGGATATTTGTTACATAGAATCTGTGGCGCATGATGTATACGTACATATTGATAATATGACATATAAAACAAAGCTACGTATATATCAGTTAGAGAAGCTGCTTCCTTCGGATAGATTTATAAGAATCAGTAATTCAATCATTATCAAGAAGAATTCTATTCGTCACATAAAGCCTGCCTTAAGCTGTAAGTTTTATCTTACATTGACAAATGGTGATGTAGTTGATGTGACAAGAACCTATTACTATAAGTTTAAGGAATTCTACGGGATTTAGGAGGTGTTCTTTATGTTTGGTTTGGCTCATATAACGCTTTTGATGGTTGTACTGATAATAGCAACTATCTTCGTCTATAAAATCTATTATACCTATAAGATAAATAAAAAAATACAGTCAGGAGAGATTACAGGAAAAAAGCTTGTGGATGTATCTAAGATGGTTATGATAGCTGTAATTACCGGGTTAGTGATTTATGCAGGAATACTTATGTATATAGTTGATGACTATGCAACCAGGGATATTAGTGTTCCTAGGAATAATTATGCGGTGATTGATATCGCTGATGAAAATGCATATGAATACATTTCCTATTTTGGAAATGTGGAGTTAATCGATGCGTCCTATGCAAAGGTATACAATAAGGATGAAAATGTTGGCTATAACAAAGAAATTGTTGAGTCAGGAGATTATAGATTTACAGTCTTTACCAGAAATTCAGAAGGTGATGATTTTCATCCGGATTTCCTGTGCTTTGTAGATTACACCGGCGGGGACATGGAAGAATATATGTGTTATAGCAAAGCCGGCTTTCAATCAATAGATTCAAAGGATGATCAATTCTATGGGGAAAGCTCAGGGTATATAAAGAGTAATTTGCTATATATTGGAAATCTGGATAAAGGATGTCAGTTTAATATTACAATGAGCTTGTTAAATGAAGATGGGGAAATAAAATATGATGAAGCTATGCAGCAGGCTTACAAGGAGGACAAAGGAGAATTTCCGGATTCGGAGGAATATGCTGTTAAGGTAGGAAAAGTAAGTATTATAATCAAATAGTAGCGCAAGAGTGCCGTTTTTAAAACGAGCACTCTTTTTATTTCACATTACGCACTTTTCGATGTGGGTCAAATGCCCTGTATTTTTTGTGTAAAAATAAGTTTGTCATGATATAATCGTTACAAAAAAGATGAGAAATTAAAGTTTTACTTGAGTTCTATTGAATTATTTGCAACAATGTGATAATATAAAAAGAACAGACGTTCGCAAAAAAACAAGAGCGGATTTGTAATTAATGTATATTTCAACAGAAATGGTGTTATACAGGTCTACATTTCAATTGTATACGGAAGAGGTTATTATGTGTAATCTTGGATGTATATGAGGAAGATAGGAGGTATTCATAGTGAAAGAATTAAAAGCGAGAGAGTATAAGCGCTTTGAGGATATAAAGCAAATTAGAGCAGACGGAACTGAATATTGGTCTGCTAGAGAGCTTGCACCTGCATTAGAATACACTAAATGGGAGAATTTTCATAAAGTAATAAAGCGTGCAATGTTAGCTTGCGAAAACAGTGGAAGAAGTGTACAGGAATGTTTTCCTGAGGTCAGGAAAACATCAAATATGCCGAATGGTGGTACAAAATCTATAATTGATTATGAACTCACTAGATATGCATGCTATCTGATTGTGCAAAATGGTGATCCTAGAAAAGAAGTAATTGCATTGGGACAAACATATTTTGCAATCCAAACATATAGGCAAGAGGTGGCAGATCATTTCAATGAATTAGATGAAGATAGAAGACGTTTGGTTGTACGAGGAGATATAAAGCAGTGGAATCAAATGCTTGCGGAAACTGCTCATAATGCTGGAGTAATTACGAATGAAGAATTTGCAATTTTTCAAAATGCTGGTTACATGGGATTGTATGGTGGGTTAGATGTTGATGATATTCATAAGAGAAAAAATCTTCAGGTCGGTCAAAAGATACTTGATTATATGGGTAGCACTGAGCTGATTGCTAATCTATTTAGAATTTCACAGACAGAAGAAAAATTAAGAAAAGATGAAGTGGATAATTCAAAAACAGCAACTTCTATTCACTATTCTGTTGGTAAAGAAGTACGTGGTGCAATAGAAAAAATTGGTGGCACAATGCCTGAGGATTTACCAACGCCTGAGAAAAGCATACAAGAAATTGAAAAAGAGCAGATGGCTCTATTAAAGGCAAAAGCAAAAGCAGGAAAACTGATGCTTGATGAGTAGGTGGATTTGAATTATAAGGAGAAAAAATATGATTAGAATAAGACCATATAAAGCTACAGATGCAAACATCATATTATCCTGGTGCCAGGATGAAAGAGCATTTTATCAGTGGTCCGCAGGGGTGATGGGAGAATATCCTATTACAAATGATGAATTTGCATTTGTGGAAAATTTAATGCCATTTACTGCATTTGATGAGAAAGGAATTCTGGGCTTTTTTACATTTCGAAATCCTGGCGAATCAACAGATGAGCTACGTATGGGATTTGTAATTGTGGATTCAGGTAAGCGTGGTGAAGGATATGGAAAAGCTATGATTCAACAAGGATTAAAATATGCTTTCGAAATATATGGTGCCCAAAGAGTATCCCTAGGTGTATTTGAAAATAATGCTTCTGCTTATTTTTGCTACAAAGCGGTTGGATTTGAGGATGTAATTCTTGATGATATAGAAACATATAGTGTTTTAGGCGAAGAATGGAATTGTAAAGAAATGAAGATAGATAGTAAACTATTCGTAGACAACCAGTAATAGCTGCTTTTTGGGAAGTAAACGATGGGTATTTGTATGGTGATAATTCCTGTTATTATATTGATGGGAGCGTTTCTTGTTTTAGGCATATTTGCTGGATAATGGAAAATGATAGTATATGCAGAGCGTAAAATGCTCTGCATTTTTAATGCAATATAATATTTTGCGTGTTATAATGACGAATATAGGGAATTGTTAAAAAGGGACTTTAGAAGAAAGGACGAGAAATTATGAAAGAAGATATCAGTGTTTGTGGTATGGAATGTAATGTGTGTTATTGCTTTGGCAAAATGTGTAATGGGTGCAACTCCTGTGAAGGAAAAGTATTTCACGCACCAGAAGGAAAAGCCTGTCCGATTTATGATTGTGTCAAAAACAAAAAATGTTTGCAAAATTGCGGGGAATGCGGAGAAGTACCTTGCAAGATATGGTTTGATACCAGAGATCCAAAGTTTTCAGACGATGAATTTAATGAAAATGTAGCTATGAGAGTGCAAGTATTGAAAGAGGAATAGGTGTTTATGTCGAAGAATAAAGAACTTGCTAATTATATAATGGACCAACTATCTGATTTAGGAAATGTACGAAACATTCCTATGATGGGTGGGTATATTTTTTACTATAAAGAGCGGATATTTGGTGGGATTTATGGCAATGGTTTTCTTGTAAAGATTACTGAGGCTAGTAAAAAGCATATGCCAGATAGTGAACCTGAATTACCATATGAAGGTGCAAAACCTATGTTGCCAGTAACTATTTTAGATGATAGAACTGCGTTGCAAAATATGGTGGAAGAAATGTATGCAGAATTACCAGAGAGAAAAACTAGAAAAAAATGAAGTGTGTATATAAAACTTTCAGTAAGCCCGTGAGTTTTACTGAGAGATAAATTTGAATTTTACACATAGCATGGTGGGTATATGATAAGACCAAGACACATCTGTCGGGTAAGGAAAATACGGCATCTCTCACTCTCTGTCGTGTTAATTATCCGGAGATATTGCTATTGTTTTCTCAGAAAGGAGGCCAAGATGGATCAGAAAAAAATAGGTTTATTTTTAAGAGAATTGAGAAATGAAAAGAACTTATCCCAAGAGCAACTTGCGGAAGAGTTTGGTGTTTCTTCAAGATCTATTTCCCGATGGGAAAATGGTAACACAATGCCGGATATCAGTATCATTATTGAACTGGCGGATTTTTATGATGTGGATATACGTGAAATTATTCACGGAGAAAGGAAGAGTGAGAATATGGATAAGGAATTAAAAGACACATTAGTGACAGTTGCAGACTATACAAATAATGAAAATGGAAAGATAATGCAGTCTGCGGTTAATATGGCAATCATTACTTCAGTTATATTTGGAATTATAACACCTGTTATTT
>SVEC01000020.1 GCA_015057555.1 Lachnospiraceae bacterium
CTGGTAATGCACCTAACGCACTCAGTGTCACATGCACTAAGGACATTATATCAATCTGTGACATAAACTTCATCACAGTAAGGAAGGTTCCAAAGTTTCCGTAAGGAGAAAGTCCAAATGGGTCTGTATAGCTTACTGGATTGCCCTCTACATAGCTGTAACGATTAAGACTGTTACTGTTAGATATACTTCCGATTAGTACATCCTGATTGATAAATCTCTTTATATCAGGGTTATAGTAACGGTTACGCATATAGTACAGACTGTTATCGTCTGTCATTACACCTAACTGTCCGTTATACAGGAATCTGATTATCGGCGTGATTGTTCCATATTCAGTTGTTGATACAAGTTCGCCGTAGGTTCCGTAGTCATATGAGTATACCAGCTTACCTTCACCATCTGTTACTGCAGTTGTACTGCCTAGATGGTTGTAGTGGTATACAAGTACTCCTACCTCACTACTCTTTTCATATATAAGACCGTTGCCATAATAGTAAGTTTCTGTCTCGGATTTAGAGTCGGTCTTATACTACATTCGATAGTCCTGCCCTAATATTAAATAGAGCAAGACTATCATTTTCAATTCTTAAATTTTTAAATTTAGGAGTATCATTTTTTCGACTCACTCCAGTCTGTCCTGGTCTCAATCCAGATGCATCTAATTCTTTTAATGCTTGTTGTAAAGATAATGGTGTTCTAGAAGTATTACCACCCTTGACAAAAACGCAAGATGATTATGTTTTATCAGACCAGCTACGCATTATGCATAGCTGGTCTTACATATGTGTTTCAACAACTTTAGAATTTAACTATTATAGCCAATATAAACAATAGTAATAGACTCCATATTAATCTGTCTTAAAGTACACTTCGCACATTCCTGAAATATCTACAATCCCTTCATAGCACATTTTTAATACTTCTATTTCTCCTTTACATAATGGCAAATCCTCATAAAATTCAGAATACCACATCGCGATTTTAACATCATTTTTCAATAGTTCTTTCATAATCAAATAAAATTTTGTATCCTCATACGCAATCCCATTTTGAATATCTACTTGTGCTTTTGTTAAATAAAAATCTATATCTTTTCCTGCTATTTTTATCGTCCAAACATCACTACTATCATTCCATATCAAAGATGCATATTTTTGTAAAAAAGAATCTAATTCAACAACCACAATTCCCTCTTTATAATTATCTAGTTTTTTACCTTTACAGATTAAACACTCACTCATACATACTCACCTCTTTCCTTTACGAATAGTCATTATACCATTTCTTAATAATTCATCAACATAATCAATATCTTCAGCTATTGTATCAGAAACAACTCTATTATAAGATACATGTATGCCATTCGTATTCATTTGTGGTCTATGTGTATGAGGAAAGCCTACTCCATCTTCGGCTTTACCAAAATTATGAATCTGGAACCAATCACCTTTTTCTCCCGTTCCAATTAAATTGTAGTTTTTACTGGTATCCATTACTGTACCTTTTGGAGTTACAATAAAATCAGGCTTGATTACTTCATCAATCTTATTTGTATTGTTTATTGCTTCAGTACCACCCTCAGGTCCAAATGGTAAAGTAGCACCACCTTGATTATTGTATCTAATATCCCAATCAGTGCCCAATCCAAATAAGCTTTTGAGATTTATATCCAACTTACCTAAAGCTTTAAATACTGAATCATACACGCCTGATGTTAAATTATTCAAGAATGACCTAGTGTAGCAAGAAAGCTGAAGTCCATGTCCGCCTAAAGAGATAAGCTCTACTATGGTTTGAGCTGAGAACTCTGCCTCGCCAACCATATACTTATCTATCATATTGGCTATGTCGTTACCAAAGTCCGATGCAGAAAACATCATAGCTCCCACATGTCCTATAAAATCAAGGGACTTTAGAAGTAATTCAACCTGATCTGACAGTTTTCCAAACTTAGCTGCATACTTTGATGCCTTAGCTGCTAAATCCGTTCCCGGAATGGCATAGAATAATGACTTCCATCCTTCTATTGGATTACGTTCTTTAAAGTAAAGTAGGGCATTAGCTACATCTGCTATCCATCCCCCTGGAAGTATACCAATTATATCTAGTATTGCATGTCTCAACAGCTTTTTGTCTACGTTTGATAAATCAATATCCGATAGCACATTCATCACAGTAAGGAAGGTTCCAAAGTTTCCATAAGGTGACAGTCCAAATGGGTCGGTGTAGCTTACCGGATTACCCTCTACGTAGCTGTAACGGTTTAGGCTATTACTGTTAGTTATACTTCCGATTAGTACATCCTGATTGATAAATCTCTTTATATCAGGGTTATAGTAACGGTTACGCATATAGTACAGACTGTTATCGTCTGTCATTACTCCTAGTTGACCATTATACAGGAATCTGATTATCGGCGTGGTTGTTCCATATTCAATTGTTGATACAAGTTCGCCGTAGGTTCCGTAGTCAAAACCGTATACCAGCTTACCTTCCCCATCTGTCACTGCAGTTGTACTGCCTAGATGGTTGTAGTGATATACAAGAATTCCTACCTCACTACTGTTTTCATATATAAGACCGTTGCCGTAGTAATATTGTTCTGTTTCGGTTTTGTTTTTAGTCTTATACTCTCTGGTTATAACAAGTACTCTACTAAGCTCACTTACAGAATCGGTTATGTATTCCTCTCTGTACTCTGGTGTTTCTGTGGCAGTTCTTATGTTCTCGGCATCATACTCATAGGTTGTGTTACCTGCACTTGTGAGACGGTTTCTACAATCGTAGGTAAAGGTTACCATCTCACCATTAAGTGGTCCATATACCATATTTCCGTCGTTATCATAGACAACTTCTTCACCGTTATAGGTTACCATACGGTTAGAGCTGTCGTAGGTCATGGATACAGTTTTTGAACCATCAGGGTTAGTAACGCCCTTTGATGCTACTGAGTTAGTAGTTGTTCTACCTTCCTCTGACTCATCCTCATAGGTTATAGATACTATATTACCCCAGCTGTCATAGACATAAGAATACCTGCTAATTAAAGTATCATCTTTCGCAACTACTTCACTTTGGGTTACTCGACTTAGCTTATCGTAGGTAACAGTCTCTACACTTCCGTCAGGCTTGGTGGTACTCTTAAGTCTTCCTTGTTTGTCATAAGTATATAAGGTTACAAAGCCTTCCTCGTCAGTTACGGTTGTAAGTCGTCCTATGCTGTCATAGTCATATCTTACTATCTCTCCACCTGGGTAGGTAAGAGTAATCAGATTTCCTAACTCATCATAGCCATACTTGACTGTGTTGCCCTTGTAATCTGTATATGAGGTTACTCGGTTCATACAGTCGTAGGTTCTGGTTATGGTCTGTGTCTTTCCATCCTTAGTGGTCTCTGTGGTTTTCAGTACGTTACCATTACCATCATACGTATAGCTTACTGTACCTACCTCATCAGAGAAGGAGATTATCCTGCCTAATTCATCATAGACATAATCCGTCTCCTGTCCTCTACCGTTAGTGTACTGAGACAGTAAACTATCAGCGTTGTACTCATATGTACTACTTGTACCTATAGATAGCTTCTCCTCTGTAACTCTTCCATAGTCATCATAGGTGTAGCTTATTCCGCCACCCTCCGGATAGACTATATCTGTTACGTTACCTGCCTTATCATAGGACTGGCTACTTACGATGCCTGATGGGTCTGTTACAGAAAGTGTTCTACCCATATCGTCGTAGGTGTAGGTGTAAACCTTTTCCTCTCCTGTAGCAGAGGTTAAACTCACCTTTTCTACTAGGTCTGACTTGTTATAGACGTATGATACAACTATACCACTTGCAGTTTTTTCCTGCAATACCTTACCCATACAGTCGTAGGTATATTCTGCTGTTACAACTCCTTCGCTGTCTGTTACCTTGGTTAAATTACAGTTAAGGTCATATTCGTATGTGGTAGTGTTACCTAGTTCATCTGTGTAGGTCAATACATTACCCATAGCATCATAGGTATAGCTTACCTTAATTCTGTCACCACTGTCAGTATCTATATATGCCTCACTTACTCTGCCACAAGGGTCATATACCACTCCTGTTGTAAGTCCATCAGGAGCAGTAATGGATGTACACTGTCCTGCATTATCATATCCATAGGTTGTAGTGTTACCATTTGCATCCGTTTCCGCCAGAAGCTCTCCCCAGGAACTATAGTCGTAGGTTGTGGTATACCCTAATGCATCTGTGATGGATGTGATATTCCCCTTTGAGTCATAGGTGTACCTTGCATTACTTCCCGTACCTGATGTAATGCCTGTTATCTTATTATCAGCTCCGTATGTGGCTTCTATGCTCTGTCCCTCAGGGCTGGTTATGCCGGTAAGGGTTCCATGACTGTCATAGGTAAATTCCGTAGTGTTTCCAGATATGTCTGTTATGGCACTTATCTGTCCTAGGATATCATAGGCATACTCTTCATATGTTCCGTCTGGATATGTCACCTTAGTCACGTTGCCAAGCACATCATACTCATAGCTGATACTTCTTCCGTCTGCCGCAGTAGCTAAAATCATACGTCCCATCTCGTCGTAGGCATATGTTTCAGTGGTTCCATCTGCATAGGTTGTTGATGTGTGTCTTCCTGCTGTGTCATAAGCATGACTTGTCACATTACCCATAGGATCTGTTACGGAGGTAACGTTGCCATACAAATCATAGGTATAAGTTACCTGTCCACCATTTGGATAGATAATCTTAACAGGACGGTTCATATCATCATACTCATATCTGGTTTCCGCTCCCATGGCATCACAGGCGCTGATAAGATTACCCCTGCTGTCATAGTCCATATATGAGGTATGACCATTTTCTGATGTTGATGATGTAAGGAAGATTCCATTATCATCATAGGTATAGCTGGTTGTTCCCTTGCCCTCTCTGGTTACGGATGTAAGGTTGCCATATTCATCATAGGTGTAGGAGCAGGCAGTCTCACCATCTGTAGCATAGGTTATGTTTCCTGACTCATCATAGGTATAGCTTCCCGGAGCACTTCCGTCTTCTGATGCGATGGATATAATATTTCCTGACTCATCATAGCCCAGACTTACACCATCTCCATCATATGTCTGATAAGTCTCTAGGTTGCCCTTTTCATCGTAGCTGTAATTGTAAGAGTTACCATATGCATCCGTAGCACTTATCCTATTACCATATTCATCGAAGGTGTAGGATGTGGTTGCTCCAGTCGGGCTGATTATGTGAGTGATATTTCCCCTCTTATCACTTTCGTATGTGGTTATGCTTCCGTCTGCTGCTGTACACTTTGTTATTCTTCCGCCCTCTGTATCAGTGTACGCAAAGCTTATCTCGTTCCCCTTGTCGTCTAGTTGCTTTACAACCTTTCCTTCTTCATCGTAGGTGTTGGTTACAAAGGCTTCGCCATAGTGGTTCTTACCCTTAGTTAGTCTGCCAGCCTCATCATACTCATAGCTTATGGTTTCGCCTACAGGGTTTGTTATGGTTGTAAGATAATCTCCTGTGTAGGCAAAGCTTGTGATTCTTCCTGTGTTATCTGTAACTGAGATAAGTCGTCCTTCATTGTAATCCAGCTTTAATCTGTTACCTGTGGCATCCTCAGTTACTATCATCTGGTTCGGTGCGTGGCTTATGGATACACTTCTTCCCTCTTCTATGGTCATCCTAGCAAGCTTTCCATCTGCACCATACTCATAGATATATCCTGCTGGTGTGGTCATAGTGTAGGTTCCGTCAGGATTCTTAGTAAGGATATATCCATCCATACCTGTGGTTATACTTCTGTAGGTTACGGTATCCTTGCCGGTATCTGATGACAGGGTTAGTGTGTTCCCTTCCATAGTTCCATACTTTAGGCCGTTCAGGGAGTCCTCATTTACAAAGCTTGCACAGGCATAAGGTGAGGTATAATAATGTATCATACCCATCTCTTCTACTATGTAGCTCTCAAAGTTGTGGCTCCAGCCCATTCCTAAATCACCCTTTGTAGCTGAGTATATTGAGTTATAATTAAGGTCTAGGGACAGGATATCTCTTCCTGTTATGGCTATGGCCTCATAGCTGTCTAGATATGCACCACTAGCAACATCCACCGGGTCACCATAGGTGTAATCTGCTACACCACCTTTTATTATAATCTTGCAGATATGTCCGGGTATATGGTCTATTGTCACATCTACTCCTAAATCCTTGCCCTCTATTATCTCCACCATGGAATCTACCAAAGCGTAGTAATACTCTGTAGGATCTGCCACTCCCGGGAATGCACGGCTATAGGTTCCGTATATGGTTTGACCAGGATTTAAGGTCTGGATGGTTAGCACCTCATCACCTACTAATACCGGTGTTTGTGTTAATACACTCATCTCCTCTATGACTTGTGAGCTTTTAAAATCTTGGTCAACTAGCTTCTTTTCCTCTGAACCAGGCTCCACATAATAGGTCTCAGTAACTAGTCCCGGAGATACATATGGTCCAAAGCTGGTGGAGAAGTTATACAGTGGTTTGTCTGAACCATTCTCCACCTTGAACTGTATGTAATACCCATAACCTGTAAAAGCTGTGTCCTCAGGCATTATAGTTATCTTAAGTCCTTCGTAATCCGTAACATCTATGGTTTGGGTGCAGGTAAATCTGGCTTCTACAGGAGTGTTAAATGGCATAAGATTTCCTTCAAAATCCGCAGTTATCTCATACTCTCCCGGAGTATCTCCCTTTACCACCCAGCTTACGTTTTTCTTCTCCTGCCCTGCTATATCACCTATCTCGATAGTTTTCTTTTGTCCTTCAAAGGTAGTAGCCAGACTAAGTCCCTGAGGTAGATTAATGGTGGCCTTTGAATCCTCGATTACATATTTGGTGTCAGCTGTATTAAGCACTCCTAATTCAACCGAGTACATATCCTTAAGCCAGCTTACTGTCTGTCTTGTAGATACATATACCAGTATTGGTTGATTCATAATATAAGAGTACTGAGGTGCTATCTCTATAACCTGTGGTCTTTCTTCCGGATTTCCCCCACCGCCTGGGCCTCCACCTTCGTATCCCAGGTATCCACTTTTGCCGGAATCCATACCATAACCTGAAAAATACATCTCACATTCGTATATTACGGGGATTGGTTGTTCTATAAATGACAGCTCAATGTACATCGTAACGTGATGCATATTCTCAGGTGCCGAGAAATCTACTCCTGCCTCTACCATCTCCTGTAGGGTCATCTTGTGGACATTGAAGTCACCCACTACTATCTCACCTGATGGTATGGTTATAATGTATTCTGTGTCGGTATATTCATTTACGGTAACGTCTATATCCTTAGGTATGTAACCTGACTTGTATGCAGCTGCCTTGTACTCTCCTCTGGCGGCTGATATGGTAACCTTACCTGCTCCATCAGTCTTATAGGACTTGTCAGAGTTTAAGCTGTCGCTTAGGTACACACTTGCATATGGTACAGGTGTCCCCTCAGTATCTACTACATTGATGGTTATAGTTCCTGAGCCGTCCTTCTTTATAACCTTAACCTTTGTGGTTGTAGAGGATGAATTACCTGCCACATCTGTTACCTTTAGGGTTACGGTATATTCTCCTGCTTCCTTAAAGGTGTGAGTTATAAGTCTTCCTGTGTATGTGGCTCCATCATTTATGGACCAAGCGTAGCTTTTTATCCTTACGTTATCGGTGGATTCGCCACCGTCAAGCTGTAGCTCCATACCCTCCATAACTCTTACGTTTTCTGGCAGTACTGCTATCGGGCTTATCACATCATTATCGGTTCCATAAGCACTTACTATGTTTGATACGTGGAAGTTGCCCACATTGTCGTAGGAGTGTAGCTTGTACTCATACTCCTGCCATGGGGTTATGTCCTTGTCTATGTACTCTGCTTCCTTACCAGAGTATATCTTAGTGAAGCTTTCCTCTGTCTCTCCCTCTGCCGCCTTTTTTCTCCTATAGATGTCCACACTGGCAAAGTCTTCATCCTCTGGCAATGTAACATCAATCCTTATGCATAAGTCTCCTGTGATGGCAGCTATATCACCCACCGCAGGTGTAGTATCAAGCTTAAAGGTACGCTTAATGTAGTCACTTTCGTTACCTTCCTTATCTACTGCCTTGATTCTGTAGGTGTACTCACCCTCAGGCATATTTTCCAGCTTAAGGTCTAGGGTTGTTTGATATATACTTCCTGATGCATCCTTCTTATCTACGTTAAGCCATATGTCTTCCTCTGAATCCTTTATGTCTATCTCTATGTGACTAAGCTTAGAGTTGTCTCTGGCGATTATCTCTAATTCAGTTTTTTCTCCCACCACGGTTCCGTCATTAAGAGCTATGCCAGCTATATATGGTGCAGTTTTATCCCTGGCTGCTGAAGCGGTACACTGGTTTGAGTACTGGCTTACATTACCCGCCTTATCTACTGCAACCATCCTGTATATGTATGATTCGCCTGGTTCTACGCTTGCATCATTATATGTGGAATTCTGCAGGTTATCATTTAGTGTTACAAATATTCCATCCTCCACAGCTGCTCTATATATTCTGTAGCAGCTTATGTCTGCATCAGCCGGCTTATCCCAGCTAAGTCCTATGTATCCATCATGGGATACTGCTACAAGATTTGCTGGGCTTGATGGTGCTGTCTTATCTACGATGTATTCATTGATTATGTCTTTACCATCAGCGGTTAGCGGGTTTTTGTTGCCAGCCTTGTCATATACCTCATACTTTATGTATAGCTTGCCCTCTGGGAGGTCACTTAGCTTTAGGCTATGACTTAGCCACACTTCCCCCTTAAGGTTAGCTGTATTTTTTACATCAGCCACCTTTATATAGCTTTCTCCGTCAGTTGAGTAATAAAAGCTGGCATAATCTATCCTGTTGTTATCAGTAGCTCTCACAGTCAAATCTATGACACTTCTATGATGAGTATCTATAGGATATACAGCGTTAATTACAGGTGCTGTTGTGTCCTCTGTTGTAGATACACTCTTCACGTCAGAGTATGTTCCCTTATTACCAACATTGTCATATGCCACAACTCTGAAGTTATATGTTTTATTCGGTTCTAAGCCCTCTACCGTGTAGCCTAATACATTATTTACTCTGGCTATAGAGCTATAGTATCCATTCGTGAATTGTTCTACCTGAAAATATGCAAAGTCCTTCTCAGGCACATCATCCCACTTAAGCTGTACATAGGTAGAGCCTGCTGTCACCTCGGTTATGTTTACCTTGGATATACCTGTATTATCAATCTCATATCTTCTGGTGTATTCCTCTCCGCTCTTGTTTCCCACTGCATCCGTAGCTTCAAAGTTAAAGTAATACACTCCATCCGGGTATGATTTTGTATTTAAGTTGTAATATACTGTCTCACCCTTTGTAGCTATATCAGTAAGCTTTATCCACTGTTCACTGCCCTCAGCTTTGTAGGATATAGTTACTGCAGATAGCTCTTTATTATCCTTGGCAGTTATGGATATCTGAGCATTCCCACTTAGCTTACCAGTCTCAGGTGAAACTCCACTTATAACAGGTTCTTCCTCATCTGGTTTTACAAGTGCTTTTACACTCTCAGATTTTGAGCTTTCGTTACCACTGGTATCTACTGCTGTTATGACATACTCATAGAATACTCCTTCTTCCACATTTACATCAGTATAGGTTTCTACAAGCTTGTTGTATTCTGTGTAGATAAGCTTGTATTCCTCTCCACTGTCATACACCCTTCTGTATATGTTATATCTGTCGCAATCATATGATATGGATGCTGTCCAGCTAAGCTTAAGCACACCTGACATAGAGTGAATATTAAACTCAGCAGGTAGTGCCGGTGCAGTATTATCCACATAGTAGCTTACAATCTCGGAGGCTTCATTACCGTCTTCGTCCTTAACCAGATATTTTACCTCGTACTCAGAACCGGTAAGGGCGCTTGTGTCCCAATCATAGGAAGCTATATAGGTCTGCGCATTATACACTGTAGATTTAACTCCTGTTGTATCAAGGTCAACCCACTGAGCCTTTCCTTTTTCTCTGTACATTATGTCCACAGTGTAGCTTGCACCATATCCCATATTCTTGTAGAAAAGAGTAAGCTTCTGTGTACGATTATTTAACTGACTGTAATCTACCGGGTCTGTCTTAGTTATAACAGGCATTATGGTATTACCGGTTACTTCTGCAGATTTCTCTGATTTGTTACCAGCCTGGTCATATGCCAAAACTTCATATGTATGCTTATTTGTATCTGTCAAACCGCTATCCTTATAGCTTGTTTTAATGTCAGCTCCGGTTATGATTTGTATACATTCTCCATCTCTATAGACCTCATAGCCTGATACTCCTCTGTTATCCGTAGATGAATTCCAGCTTATAGCTATAGCTGAGCCTGTTATTCCTGTTATGCTTAAATTCTCTGGTACAGTTGGTGCTTCAGTATCAGCAAGAGTGGTTGCTGAAATTTCAGGAGACATCTCCGCCTGCTGATACATACTATTTACTGGATACACCTCATAGCTATAGGTGGTATCTGGTTCTAAGTCTGAATCCTTGTATGTAAGCACTCCTGTACTGCCTATTTTTTTACCATTCCTATATATTACATATCCTATGGTTCCTGTTTTATCATCCTGCTCATACTGGATAGTAACACTTGTCATATCTATGGCTGTAGCTTTAAGATTCTTTACCGGCTGTGGTGGCACTGTAGCTTCAATGTCGTATATTATCTCCACTGCCATATTCTCCACATTATGGGAGAATATATATTTTTCCAGTTCCTTCTTAAGCACCAAAGTGTTAAAGCTACTATCCTCGTAACTAAAGGTTATGTACTGTATATATTCCTTTCCTGAATCCTTGTATTTTACGCCTAGGATGGTTACATGGTCTTCCGATGCTTTAAAATTCTTGTAATAATCTGTGAAGTCCCCCTTTAGTTCTAAGGTTCCTGCTGTTAATAGCTCTGTGTGGTCTACTCTGGAATGAAACTCCATATCTCCACCTACACATAGATAGTCATTACCATCCTGCATAGAAAGTGCTCCCTTATCACCTATGTAGCAATCACCTAAGGAATTTATTCTTCCACCACCTAGGTCTAGACTTCCGTTTATTCTTAAATTATTACAGTTGATTTCATATCCATTTAGGTCCACATCCTTTGCTAATATTAATGTGCCCTTTATATTCTTGTTAGCATCAAGCACATCTGACTCAGTTACATTTAAGCTTCCGTTATAAGTATTGGACTCTAAAATATCAAACCCGGCTATATTTACTATGCCTGATATATCACCACACTCTGATGCAAGCTTTTTTGTAACTGTAACGCCCCCACTTAAGGTCAAGGTATTCTTTGTATTAATATACAGGTTGGCAAGGCTACAGCCCTGACCAGTTATAGACTGGTCACTGCCCTGCAGATACACCTTGCAGTCTTCATAGGTAGAGAACTTATAATTCCCATTGGAATTACCATCCATATGGTAGTTAATATCACCATCTACATATATGCTACCATTATTAAGTTGACTATAAGTTTGGGGGTGGGCATACAGTTCTAAATCCCCGAATATATACATCTTATCCGAAGTGGAATCCATGGTTATAGTACCTGTACTTGATACCCACTTTTCAGTTCCATTATTAAGCACCTTTGCGCTTTGAATATAGTCACCTGATACGTTCAGCTGTCCACCATTTATCCAAATATTTCCCCCTGCATGTATCAAATCTCCTTCTATGGTAAGCTTATGACCATTAAGATTAAGCTTTCCATATCCCAAGTAATAATCTCCTGGGATAACTGTATCCTGTTCTAAGGTATATCCTTCCTTATAATCGGCCACCCCTATGGTAAATACAGTCTTGTTTTCTATCAGCTCCGATATACCGAAGTAGTTGTCTGAATACACACCCTCCTTGCTGGTATTTTTAAGTTCTAAGGTAGTGATGCTGCTGGTATATGGAATATCGATAATCTGCTTATTATCTCCTGTCAACACAAGCTTTGCAGTTCCTGAGGTTGTAAATGTACTTGTAGAAGTAATATTTCCAGCCACCTCTAAAGTACCCACAGATATTTCCCTAATATAAGATTGAACCGTTAAATCGCCATTCACCTTCACATATGGACTTTGGTATGCCATTTCTATATTACCTTTTTTCATTGTAAGATTACCATCTACTATAAATGTACCTCTTACATAAGCATAACCATTAAGCTCCACATTCCCATTTATATGGATTTTTTCTCCTGCATTTATACTATAATTATCATCAATTATAATATTACCTTCATAATAATCATTATCAAAAGAAGCAGTACTGCCTATATTTATAGCTTTATCAAAGCTATTATTTCCAGTCGAAATAAAACCATATATTTTAATATTACCATCTGTAGCTATTTGCTCACCGGATGTGTTGGCAAGGGTTACCCCACCTATATGAAGCTTTGATGCTGAAGCTGTTGAAGATATGGTTTGCTTGTCCTCTCCGCTTAATAGCAGAGTGTGGTTCTCACCAAAATACACCGCATTAGTTTGTTTTGCATTGTCAATTTCAATGTTACCCTTAATCTCCAGAGTTCCAGCGGTACAGCAGTTCTCTTGAGAGCTTAAGGTACTTACGATATAATCACCTTCCACCAGCACATAGTCCTTAGCATTGGTCATTATAAGTCGTGATGCACTGTTACCATAGGTTACACCTTCGTCGGTATTAGATATGGTTTGCATACGATAATCACCCTTAACAACCAGTTTTCCACCATTAATCTTTATATCTCCAGATTGCTGTACAAGGTCTCCTGTCACAGTTAATGTATGTCCATTCAAATCAAGCGTGTCTTCTAAGATTATCAGGTCACCATCCCAGGTCTGGTCTTCGCTCAATGTCCAACCAAACTCACCCTGACAATCTCCATATCTAAGTCTACATCCATTTCTAATTAATTTGTTCTTAGAGAATACCTTCTCTGCAAACACTCCCTCTTCACTATAGTTTTGTAGTTCTATAGTTCCCCAGCTTACACCATCCGGAGTTTTAATGGTTTGAAGGGTATCACCGCTTAGTAGTAGTGTGTGGTCATTTGTTGTAGTTACTTTGCCACTTATATCAATATCGCCCTTAACCTCTAGAGTACCCTCCTTTAATGACAAAATTCCTTTTACACTTTCATTTAACAGGTCACCTTCTACTAAACAATACGCATCACTATTTCGCAAGTTGAAGCTACCCGAAGAATTACCACCTATGATGAGATTACCTTTTATATTCAAGCTTCCATCAACAATTCCAACTATTGCATTGCTCTGCAATATACAATCTCCACCTATTGTAAAATCACCATAAATATATGTACATGAACCATCATCTATATAATCTCCATCCACCTTTAAAATAATTCCATCATTGACATAAAGGTAGTAATCATTGGTAAGATTACCTTTTATGTGCAAGTTAGGCATTACAAATTTCTTGTTATTTATATAAAGACTTCCCTGAAACACACTATCACCGAAGGTAATCTGATTCTTTGTTCTTATGGTTCCGTTTACTTGAGTAGTATTATCATCCACATATTTATACACCCAAACTAGACCTATAAGCTTCAGTCCTTCTTCACTGGTGTTTGCAAATTCCAGATTAGCGAAATTAAAGTAATCTGTTGTTTCACTTCCAATTGTCTGTTCCTGTTCACCACTAAACAAGAATTTACAGCTATCACCAGTATCTAATCTAGTTGCATATAGGTTACCCTTTAGCTCTATGGTTCCACTTTCAATCTTATTGGAGGAATAATAATACATATCTCCCTCTACAAGAATGTCATCATCACTTCCCATAACTATGTATCCTGAGCTATTGGTATAATTGCCATCTGCAATATCTCCTACAACTCCCTGCATCCTGTAATCCCCTAATACGTGTAGCTTACCTGAAGCTGTATTAATGGTTCCGGAAATCTGTATGAGATCTCCTGTTACGGTCAGTGTATGTCCATTGAGATTTAGTTCATCATCTATCAGTACCAAATCCCCATCATACACGTAGTCCTCAGTTAAAGTCCAACCAAATTCTCCCTGAATATTACCGTAAGTTAATTTGCATCCATTTCTAACAAGTGCGTGCTTTGGTATGGATGTCTCTGAATAAACACCCTCATCACTATAATTCTGTAGTTCTAATATTCCCAGCTTTACTGCGCTTTCAACTGTTTGTAATCTATCACCACTTAACAAAAATCTATGTTTTTCTCCTAATGCTTTTGTTCCTTCAATTGATAGATTACCCTTTAGCTCCACAGTACCCCCAAGCATATTCTCAGGCTCGTATAAGGAAAGATTACCTCCCACAAAGACATAATCTGATGCATCAGCCAGCCTGTAATCAACATAAGTTGAATCCCCTGTCACATTTACGCTAGCACCATTAGGCTTTATATAATTACTTCCCCTACTTCCTGTAATATTTCCATCAACAGTAAAATTCTTAGTTAATGTGACCCCGCCTGACACGGTAACATTTCCAGCTATATTTATCTCATGGACAAATGAACTAGTGCTACCATATACATAAACATCTCCATAATAGCAATCATTTACAAATTCTGTTTCATTGGAAATAACCAGGACACCACTTGTTGCCCCAGCTTGAACATCCATGCTCTTTGATACATACACGTATGAGCTAAACTCTACTCCCTCTTCGCTTGTATTATTTATAACCAGGTTAGCAAAGTGAGAATTAGATGTAGTATTTAAATCTCCCTTCTTACCTATCAGTATGCTCTGTTTTTCCTCACCTGTCATTATAACTGTATGATTGTCAGAGGCAAAAAATCCGGTTTTAGAGTATACATTTTTTATCTCCACATCACCAGTTATCTCCATCACACCTTCTGTCAGCTTTCCAGTATGATCTGTGGATGTGTCATTGATAAAATCTCCATCTATATAAACGTAATCAGCTTCATTGGTCATATTGAGAGTTCCTGTACTCTTACCGTATGTCACCTTATTTTTATCATCTGTTGTTCTACTTTGTATCCTGTAGTTACCATTTACTATCAGCTTACCACCGTTAACCTTTATGGTTCCACCTGCCTGAATTAAGTCACCATTTATGGTAAGGGTATGTCCATTTAAATCAAGGATATCTGATACCAAATAGTAAGTTCCCTCATGCTCAGTATCCTCTGTTAAGGTGTATCCTCTTTCTCCTTCCAAAGTGGCAAAGTTTATAACACAGTCATTTTTCACAAGGCTTGAATAGTTAAAGGTATTTACAATAGTAACACCTGCAGTACTATAATTTTTTATTTCTACTATATTGAATTTTCCCTCATCACTTACAGATATCTTTTGTTCCTTATCACCAGAGAATATGAATTTGTTGGAACCACTTGCCGCAAGACTTTTGTTGGCAGTAAAATTACCCTTTACTTCTATGGTTCCGGCAGTTAGTTCCTTTCTACCGTAATATGTCAGGTTACCATAAACCAATATATAATCATTTGCGTTATTCATAGTAACGTATGCATCAGATGATACATTTACATTACCATAGCAAACAAGTTCTCCTCTATCAAAAGTGAGACTTCCTCTAATAGTACTATTACCTTCCACTGTCAAAATATAACCATTGAGGTTTAAGGTATAATTTTTATTTATTACCAAATTATTTACTGTGGTATCCTCAGTCAATTTCATATCTGAGCTTACCACCATATCTTCTAATACAGTCTCCTCTATTGTCTCTATCTGAGGCTCCTGATTATTAGACTGGGTATTATCCGGTGACTCAGTTGTAGCGTTAACCGATGATTCAGTAGTCACTTCCGTGGTTATCTCAGTAGTCTCATTAGTTGTTGTACTTTCTGTGATATCTAGGTTCTCTGACTGCTGCTGTGTGGTACCTTCTTCACTTATTTCCACTGTTGAAGTCTCACTGGCATGCACCACATAAGGTATCGAGCCAAATTGTGTTTCCCCTAGTAGCATTGATATAACAATTAAGAATACCAATATTCTCTTTATTATCACTCTAATTTTATAATTCATCCTCATAAGTATTCTCACCTCTCATCTATCTTTTTTCTTTAGTATTTTTGTGTATAACTAAGCATATTCCCATCAACATAACTATCATCACTGTTGTAATTATCCCTACTGGAGTTTTATCTCCAGTAATGCTTGTTTCACTGTCAGTTGTATTTGAGGTAGCTGTTCCATCACCAGACTCTGATGTGCTTCCGTTAGAACCCTGATTGGTACTATTAGACTCTGTAGTTATTAAACTATCATCTGTGGTAGTTGCTTCTTCCTTCTCGGTAGTAATCTCAACATTCTCCGTAGTTGTTTCACCAGTTTCTGTTGATTCCCTATCTTCTGTTGTTTTACTCTCCTCAGAACTATCTACATTGGGATTCACATAGTTTATCTGTGTAATATTTCCATTATCATCGTACTGGTAGGTTTCATAGCTCCCATCCTCATATACAACCTTAGTAACTCTTCCACTATCATCATACTCATATTCCTTTTCCGCAGCTCTAGTTATACAAGCACAGCACAAGATAAAGCATATTAGCATAGACATTGCCATAACTATTTTTTGATTCTTTTTCATACATTTTTCTCCTTTGTAACTTTAATTCTAATTATTTCCAAAACTACTGACAGACACGCCACAGTAAGCGCATAACATATTTGCATAAGATAACCGTTTTTATTCCATAACCACAATACCAATATCACAACGAATACTATGCTGAGTATTCGTTTTCTCTGTTTCGTGAAAAACTGTATTTCTTCCTCATCTGAGTGGTACGCAATAGTTACATATGATAGCTTATGCAACAATGCCATAAGCACAATACTTACGGCTATAATTACATTTTTAGAAAGGGATATATTATTAACCAAGAACGGCCCTACGGTAATTAGTACAGTAGAGCTAATTAGACAAGCTATATACTTCTTCATATGAATTCCACAAATATATGCTCTCAGAGCAAACAAAACAACTGCAACTACAAAGGACTGCATCAATATGCCTAGCTTGATTGCTATAATGACACTAATCATGACACATAGCATAAGCTCCATACCTGTTTGTAGTCCATAATGATATAGGGCATAATCCTCTTCACAAATTATGCCCTTCACCATTATAAATTGGGTTAGCTTATCAGCTAGATTTCTCATTAGAACCTTCTTAATTTACTTAAGTTAGGTTTCTCTGGCTGATGTAAAATAAGACAGCAGGCAGAGTTTGCTCCAAAAAGAGCAAAAAGTGCTCCTAAGGCAGCGATAAGCTGTGGAATTGAATTCTCAAATGATAATTTCTTGGTAGTAAAATCCATTTACATGTCCCCCTTATTATTTTTTCAGTATTCTAACAGAAAAAACCGACAATTTTCGCCACATGTAATAAATACCTAGTCTATATGTAATAAAAACTTTTCTAACCAAAAAACTACCCATAATTTCACAAAAAAGCAGGTAAGCTCATCACTAAAGCCCACCTGCTTTCTGTCATCCAAATAATATTATGGAAATCTTAAATATGTTTTCTTCTGTTTCTATATTCAATTGACCATTGTATTTCTGTAATGCATTTTGAATAGAACCTAATCCTATTCCGTGGTTATTTTTATCATTCTTTGTTGTGATAAATGTTCCATCATCATTCTTTATATAGTTTCCATCAAAGGAGTTCTCGATTATTATTACAAGATTACCCTCTCTATATCTCATTTTTAGGTCTATATAAGGATTTTCTATGATTTTATCTTCGTTTGCTTCTATAGAATTATCCAGTGCATTACCTAATATCACACACAAATCACCATTATCAAATGGCATATCATAAGGAACATCAATCTTGACTCTAAACTCTATCCCTTTTTCAGTAGCTACATCATATTTGTAGTTTATAAAGGAGTCTAATATACTGTTTTCAGAGTTTGCTTTTCTAGCTTTTGTAAGAGTTGTTAACTCTGTCATATCTGTAATATATTTTTCCAACTTTGCATATTCTTGGCTCTTTAACAATTCAAGCATATATAACAAATTGTTCTTTAGATCATGCTTGTTTTTATTAAATTCAGCCATTATTTGCTCTTTTTCCTTTATATATTCTGTATGTAACACTAGCTCCTTTTCATAAATATCACTTTTTCTTTTAATCTCATAGCTATCCACCAGCTTTATATACATCATAAACACAATAAACATAGCAATCATCAGTAAGACAAATACCAAAATTGCTATTACAATGTTAGACTTTACTCCTAACTTAGCACATACTGTAAATAAGAAATATGAAAACAACATAAATGCAATTGGTATTATCATAAGTAATCCATTGTATTTTAAGGAAAAATTTCTTATGTTTTTATGTCTAAAAAACAATTGCAATAGCTTTACCAGTAATAATAAATATACTTCACATATCAAGGAACCAATTAGAATGTTCTTTGATATATCTATATTTTCCATTAAGAAAAAGGAACTGACCAACAATTCACTTAAAACCCATACAGCATGGTATAGTATTGCGAAAACAATTCTCCCTACTACCGAACCACAAAAGCATAATCCCATAGCAAAAACAAATGCTATACTTAATATCAATCGTAAGATGGATGGTATACTAATTATGTCTGGTGTTGATATTATCTGCCATAATATGCACAAGCAAAATGCAACTCTAGCACTAATCGAATTCTTCTTTACTTCAAAGAATGTTTTGTAATATTCAAATACTATGTACGCTGATAATAATCCCAATAGTATGTTAGCTATTTCTTTCATCTTTCATGCTCTCCTCAACGTGCTTCACATATTGCTGGTTAACAATATTTCTTTTGTTTTCACTAATTTGTAATATAGTTCCATTCATAAGCTGGATGTCACTAAATCTCTTAATTCTTATAAACTTTAAATTTACTAGTATAGATTGATGTATCCTTAAGAAATCAGATTTTGAGTCAATTAACATATTTTCAACATTATTTATTTTGCCATAGAATTTATACTTTGTTCCATCAGACAAATGAATTATTATACTTCTCTTACAACTTTCGAAATACATTATATCTTTAAGCAATACTTTGTAATGTACATTGCAGAACTTAAACTTAAAACACTCCTCACTATCTGATAGCACCCTCTCATACACATCCATAAAATGCTTCTCTATCACTTCATCCTCAAATGGCTTTAACACAAACTGATATGGTCGTACAGCAAAAGTTTCAATAGCATAATTCTGATAGCTTGTAACATATATAATATTTGCAAGCTCATCTCTTAATCGCAATCGCTTTGCGGCTTCTATACCATCTATGTCCTCCATCTCTATATCTAGAAATATTAAATCATAGTATGAGTTACTATTTTCTATACCCCGAACCATAGCGCTACCACTATAGTAAACATCCTTCTTTATTTTGATATTTTTTTCTTCTGCCAGACTGTCAATTATGGAGCTTATTTTATTTGCAATTAATTCGTCATCATCGCACACGCACACTTTTATCATATAGTAATCCTCCAACCATACATTAACAAACCTTCATTTCTATTCCAGCTAAATTAATGCTAACAATCCATTGTTTATATAATTCAATATATTATCTTTGAATATCCATTATTTATGTTATGACTATCCAATTTGATTATACCATACAATAATTTAAATTTTGCATTTTCAGAACGAACAGTACTTTTTTTCAAACTAAAGTACTGTTTTTGCCATTTTTGCCATCTTTTCTTTCTTTCGTTATAAAAATCGTTACGTTGGTTGTATAAAAATAGAGGTTCCTAAATAGAAACCTCTAAACACTTATCACATATTATTCATCAAGCCTTCTTACCTAATACTCCTCTATCAGCCTTCCCAGCCAATCCGAAAACAGCGATTCATTAGCACCATATATTATCTCCTTGGCCTCATATGGCACATCTGTGATGATGCTATCCACGTCTAAAAGTAACAAATTCTTTATCTTAGTTTCCGTGTTAACTGTCCACACATGTATATCCTTACCAAAGCCGTGTATCTTCTTTACCAGGTCTTTATTTACAAAGTTGTGCCTTACGCTGTAGCCGTCCACATACTCCATATCCTGGAAGTTTCCGTATACTACGTAGAGGATATAGATGGTTTTTATGTCTGGGTTTAGCATCTTCACCTGCATAAGCACATCCTGCTCTGATGATGCCACCACGCAGCTGTCTTGAAATTCGTATTCTTCGATGAGGGCTACAACATTTTCCACATAGTTATCATAGTAGTCCTCTGGCTTTAGCTCTATGTTGTAGAAGATGTCATTCTCCTTGGCGTAGGCTATGGCTTCCTCTAAGGTTGGAACTTTTTCTCCTGCATATTCCTCAGAGAAGTCACTGCCTGGGTCTAGAGTTAACACATAGTCGTAGCTAACCTCTCCCACCAGCTTATCTACACCTGTAGTACGAAATAGTGACTCGTCGTGCATAAGCACCAGCACACCGTCCTTTGTCTGTCTTACATCTATCTCCACTATATCTGCCTGATTGTCCACCGCCAGTTTTATGGCTGCCATGGTATTTTCCGGAGCATGTTTACTGTCTCCTCTGTGAGCCGTAACCAGAGCTCTAGTGGAATAATACATATCAAGCTCTATCCTGTTATTGATGCTCAGGTAAATATATAATCCATTTAACAGGATACCAAATACCACTATGGCCCCGTAGGCAATCTTATTGCGGGCGGATATGTTTATATCCTTTCTATTATCCTCTATATCCTCTATGCGCTCTCTACGTCTTTGGCTAACCTCCTCATTGTCACACTCCTCCTCATATCTGTAGAAGCAGGCACAGATATATGAGTATATCAATGGTGTGGATATCACAGAGAACGTTATGTAAACCACAAAGAATACAATCTCCACTACTATATCTATACCGAAGCTCAGTGCCTTTGAGCTGATAAACTTTGATAGCACCCCTGCTGCCGCCAGGGAAAATACTGTCTCTAGCAGGAACATAATTGCCACCAGTGCTACATTTAAAAATATTACTCCTAGGAATATTCCTATGGCATGACGTTTCATCACCTTCTTACTTAGGTTAACTGCTTCACCAAACTTAAATCTGTGCAACGTAAAATAATTCAGTGAGAATATTCTAAGCACTGCAAACACGCAAACTACAAAATATATTACAAGGGCAATGGCTATGCCTCTTTCATTCATTTTTATAAACTGTCTGAAGAACTCTGGCATATGAAGTCCGAAAAGTGAGCCAGAAAGCATTACTGAAAATGTTACTGGCAGCACTGCCAGAACATAGAATATAATTCCCATATTTCTAGGGCTTATTACTCGAAATGCATGAAAAAAACCTCTGATAAGTAACACAAGAGGGTTGGTCTTTTCCCCTCTCTTAGAATAATCTAAGGCGCAGATTATACCACATATATTAACTAAAAAGAACATAGCAAATATCAGAATTATCAGGAAGAAACAGGCATAGGTGGATGGCTTGGTAAAATAAAGCATCATAGTGCCTGAATACAGATAATTAAGACCTGCTATGTCTATGGAATAATTAAGCACGCTGTACACTACAGGCGCAAGTATAGCTATTGAGATAATCTTATGCATTATCTCAAACAAAATAACAGAGGAGAGATTGAATTTTAATAAAGCTATGCCTTCTTTGAAATTCTTCATACTCTCCTCCTTTTTTATTTTATAATATAATCATAGCATCTCCAAAGGAGAAAAATCTATACTTTTCTTCCACAGCAACCTTATATGCCCCAATCACCTTCTCTCTGTCATAGAGAGCCGATACCAGCATAAGAAGTGTAGACTCTGGAAGGTGGAAGTTTGTTATAAGTCTATCCACACATTTAAACTTATATCCAGGATATATAAATATCTCTGTCCAGCCACTGCAAGGCTTGATGGTTCCATCCTCTGCTGCCGCAGTTTCTAGAGTTCTGGTGCTGGTGGTTCCTACAGATATTATCTTGCCACCATTTTTCTTAGTTTCATTGATAGTATCAGCCGCTTCCTCATCTATCATATAAAACTCACTGTGCATATGGTGTTCTAATATATTCTCCACCTTTACAGGTCTAAAGGTTCCAAGTCCCACATGAAGAGTTACTCTGGCAATCTTAACACCCATAGCCTTTAACTGCTCAAGTAATTCATCTGTAAAATGGAGTCCCGCCGTAGGTGCAGCTGCTGAGCCTGTGTGCTTAGCGTACACTGTCTGATATCTGTTCTTATCCTCTAGATGGTGCGTGATATATGGTGGAAGTGGCATCTGACCAAGCTCATCTAATACCTCCTCGAATATACCCTCATACTCAAAACGCACCAGACGATTTCCCTCTTCTACCACATCAGTAACCTCGCCTATAAGCTTGCCATCTCCAAAGCTTATCCTTGCACCAGGTCTAGCCTTCTTGCCTGGCTTAACCAGAGTCTCCCAGGTTTTATCATCATGGCGCTTAAGGAGAAGCACCTCAATGGATGCTCCTGTTCCTTCCTTTGCACCTATAAGTCTTGCCGGAAGCACTTTGGTATCATTGATAACCAAACAGTCCCCTGGATTTATATATTCAGTTATGTCTCTAAAATGCTTATGAGCTATAGAATCATCTTCTCTATTTAGAACCATCAGTCTGGAATCACTTCTCTTAAGAAGTGGGTCCTGAGCGATTAGCTCCTCCGGAAGCTCATAATTAAAATCACTTAATTTCATAACTAACCTCTAATTTCAATTCCCATCTTTGAAAGCTCCTTAAGAAGCTTATCGATGATAGCACTTACCTCGCTATCCTCAAGAGTTCTATCCTTTGCTCTAAATGTCATAGTGTAAGCAACTGACTTCTTACCTGCAGCTACCTGCTCACCCTCGTATACATCAAAGAGCTTGTAGGACTCAAGAAGCTTACCGCCACATTTCTTAATAACTGCCTCTATCTGACCTACGAAGATTGACTTGTCAACTACAAGACTTAAGTCTCTAGTCATACCTGGGAATTTAGCGATACCCTCGTACTTTCTGTCAAAGGTAGAAAGCATAGTAACTGTAGCCATATCTATAACTGCCACGATAACGTCAGCCTTAATCTTGTAGTTGTCACCAACCTCTGGATGAAGCTGTCCTAAGTAACCGATGTTAAGGTTACCCTTCTTAATATTAGCCTGACGACCTGGGTGAAGGAATGGATGCTCAGTTGTTGGCTCGTATACGCAGTCCTTGCCGAAACCAAGCTTGTCACATAACTCCTCGATAACACCCTTCATAGTGAAGAAGTCACCTGCGCCGTACATTCCCATAGTAAGCTTCAGCTTCTCCTCTGGAAGCTCTGTAAGTGGAAGTGCCTTAGGTATATATATATTTGCAAGCTCATAAAGTCTTGCATCCTTATTCTTTCTGTTATAGTTAGTTGCAAGAGATGTGAGAAGTCCATTTAAGGAGATAGTTCTCATAATTGAGAAATCCTCTCCAAGTGGGTTCATAATCTCGATTGCATTTCTGTATTCTGAATCCTCTGGTATAAGAAGCTTATCGAATACCTTTGGACTCTCAAATGAGTAGCACATAGCTCCTGAGAAGCCATTTGCCTCACAAATATTTCTAGCCACATCATTGATTCTCTCTGGGTATGATTTCTTACCTGTAGTTGACTCACCACGTGGAAGGGTTACAGGGATGTTATCATATCCGTAGAAACGAGCAACCTCCTCTGCAAGGTCTGCCATACAGTTAAGGTCCTGTCTAAATGTAGGAATTGTAAGCATATTAGTATTTGCATCATACTTAAGACCAAGCTTGTCAAAGTACTTAAGCATCTGCTCAGCACTTACATCTGTACCAAGAAGGTTGTTCATCTTCTCTGGCTCAAATGGCAGCTCCTTGTCATATACAGGATTAGCGTAAGCGTCAACCACACCGTCTACAACCTTACCACAGCCTAGCTCCTCAATAAGCTGACATGCTCTGTTAATGGCCTCAAGGGCAAGGTTTGGATCAAGTCCCTTAACGAACTTAGAGGATGCGTCTGTGCTAAGACCAATTCTCTTAGATGAAAGTCTTATGTTAGTTCCGTCGAAGCAGGCTGCCTCGAAGAGAAGTGTCTTAATGTTATCAGTTACCATAGAGTTTTCACCACCCATGATACCTGCGATAGCAACCTCCTTCTCACCGTCGCATATCATAAGAACGTCCTTATCAAGTGTTCTCTCCTGACCGTCAAGGGTAACGAACTTGTCACCATCATTTGCACGTCTAACAATAATCTTGTTACCAGCTATAGTATCAAGGTCAAATGCGTGCATTGGCTGACCATACTCCTCCATAACATAGTTAGTTATGTCAACCAAATTGTTGATTGAACGAATTCCCTGAGCAGCAAGTCTCTCTCTCATCCACTTAGGTGATGGTCCAATCTTAATATCTGTAACTACTCTTGCCACATATCTTGGGCAAAGATCAGTATCCTTAACCTCAACTGAGATGTAGTCATTAACATTTCCACCAGAGCCCTTAACCTCTACTACAGGAGGGATGAACTCCTTGTCAAATGTAGCTGCAACCTCTCTAGCCATACCTATCATAGAGAAGCAGTCTACTCTATTTGAAGTAATCTCGTACTCCACTACTGCATCATTAAGTCCAAGTGCTGCCACTGCGTCATCACCAGGCTTAACACCTGAATCCTCTGGGAATACGTATACTCCATCCTCTGGTGCCTCTGGATAGAAATCTCTGGATGAGCCAAGCTCCTCGATACCGCACATCATACCATTTGACTCTACACCACGAAGCTTACCCTTCTTAATCTTAATTCCATCTGGGTACTCATTGCTATCACCATGAGCTGCTGCAACCTTACCACCGTCAAGAACTACAGGGATTACATCTCCCACCTTAACATTCTTAGCTCCGGTTACAATCTGAATAGTCTCCGCACCAATATTTACCTGACATACTACAAGCTTGTCAGCGTCTGGGTGCTGCTCCATAGTCTCAATCTTACCTACTACTATCTTCTCAAGATTCTTATCCTTCTTCTCGTAGCACTCAACATGTGAGCCTGAAAGAGTCATCTTGTCTACAAATTCATTTATCTCCACGTCCAAATCAGGAACGTATGCTTTAATCCATGAAATCGGTGTATTCATAATTCTTATTTCCTTTCTATATATTAGAACTGGTTAAGGAACCTAGTGTCGTTTTCATACAAAAGTCTCATATCATCTATCTCGTACTTAAGAAGTGTTACTCTCTCAAGTCCGATACCAAATGCAAAGCCTGAATACTCATTAGGGTCGATACCACACATCTCAAGCACGTGTGGGTGAACCATACCACAGCCAAGAATCTCAATCCAGCCGCTACCCTTACATACTCTACAGCCCTTACCGCCACATTTAAAGCAAGTTATGTCAACCTCTGCTGATGGCTCAGTAAATGGGAAATGATGTGGTCTAAACTTAGTCTTTGTCTTCTCTCCAAAGAACTCCTTAGCGAACTGGTCTAAGGTTCCCTTAAGGTCTGCCATAGTGATATTCTTATCTATTACAAGTCCCTCTACCTGATGGAAGGATGGTGAATGTGTTGCATCTACCTCGTCTGAACGGAATACTCTACCTGGAGAAAGAATTCTAATAGGAAGCTTACCCTGCTCCATGATTCTCGCCTGTACAGGTGAGGTCTGAGTTCTAAGAAGAATCTCCTTATTAATATAAAATGTATCCTGCTCATCCTTTGCTGGGTGATTCTCAGGAATATTAAGTAACTCGAAATTGTACTTGTCGTACTCTATTTCTGGTCCCTCTACAACTTCGTAGCCCATACCGATAAATACTCTCTCCAAATCCTCAAGAGCTATCTGGTTTGGATGTCTATGTCCATCCATCTTCTTAACACCTGGAAGAGTTACGTCGATAGTCTCTCTCTTCATCTTCTCAGCTCTTGCTGCTCTAGTGATTGCAGTAGTCTTAGCCTCTAAGCTGGCCTCAATCTCCTGACGTGCATCATTTACCATCTGACCAACCTTTGGTCTATCCTCTGGTGCTACGTCCTTCATACTCTTTAAAACCTGTGTAAGCTCACCCTTCTTACCAAGGATTGCAACCTTAATGTCGTTAAGAGCATTTATATCTGTTGCAGCCTCAATGTTAGCAAGAGTAGATTCAGTAATGTTTTGAAGTTTCTCTTTCATCTTTGTTCCTCCTAATAAAAATAATTATGGTACCGATTGTATCTAATAATTACATCGCAACGCTACGCGTCGCTCAGTGATGTACGCTCGCCAAATGTATTCCCCTGTAAACAGGTGAATCGTGGTATAAGCAGACACTTTCGTTTGTAACTATGTCACACAAAGTGTCTGCTTATACCGCAATTCGTGCTTTGCACGAATCCGCTTGGCTCGCTAGACACAAAAAAAGTTACAACCCATCCTCCTAAGGGACGAATTATAACTTCCGCGGTACCACCCTGATTCGATTATATAAAATCGCACTCAATATGTGCGTAACGTGCACTAACGATATACCCTACTTATGCGTGGCCATCACCACCCAATTGTTCAAGCATACAGCTCCGGTGTGAAAATGAGATTAACACTTTTCCATAGCAGGGTTTTCAGCCAAGCCCCCACCTCTCTGTAAGGAGTTATTAATCCTTGTTGCACCATCATAGCTTTTAATTATTAACTTACAGTTACATATTCTAACAAGGGAATTTGTTTAAGTCAAGAGGGTAAAAGGGGATTTTAACCCTTAAAATCCCCTAATATTTTCCACTACCTCATCTATAAAATCCTCATCAGCAAAATCTATCTCATAAAACAGTAGTCCCGGATTAGATATGGTGAGTCTGTAAACTGTCTCTTCTCCCTTTTTGCCAGCTGTCTTCTCTGTTAGGTTCTTAGACATATATTTTACCTCATCCAGCTTAACTACCACCGTTTTAAGAAGATAGCTAACCACTAGATAGTTCTTAGTAACATATACATTTTCCCTCTTGAGAAAGAGGTTTTTCTTAAGCTCATAGTTTATGGCCTTTATCTCCTTAGTAACATTTCCGTAGATTTCTAATTGCTTAGACTGGGAATGTATAGCAGGGAAGATTATTACTAATATTACATAAAATATGAGTAACCCACATGCAATAGCCGGTGATATGCAAAGAAGATACACTAATGATATATATGCCCTAGGATAATCCAATTCGCTGATTACATAGTGAGAATAATAATTCTCTACTAATTCCTCCTTAATTCCTGCTGTGGACACAAGCTTGTTCACTATATGAGTTATGGATATATTATCTTTAATTATCTCACCCTTAACAGTGTATTCATCTATATAGCTTTCCGGACTTGTGGTCTCTATAATAAAAAAGCTCATATAACCATTATCAGTAGAATAATAATAAGCTCCCTTAAGCTCACCATCTATATAATAATCGTAGCCTGAGTAGTATAAGTGTTTAGCATCATAGGTAGCTAGCTTGGTGTCTGCCTCATACATATACTCTAGTCTACCATTGTAGTCTGCCACCCCTGTTATATCCTCACATTCCAAGCTACTAAACACAGGATATCTAAGTAGCAGTATAGAAAGCACAACAAATACTGCTATAGCAGGTCCCACCACAGCAAGAGTATTCTTAAGTAATAATCTCTGAAACTTTTTAATCATGCTACTCTCCTAAAGTATTTCTTTCATTATCATAAATAATGCTCTCTTATATTATCATTTATCAAGTCGCTAATCAATATTTTAGTTTTTATTAACATTTCTTGCCACTATGAATACTATAAACTATACAAATAATTTGGAGGCTTATTATGAGCGATTTATCAGCAACTTCTTGCGGCTGCGGCTGCAACGGACTCTTTGGTTCAAACTACGGTGGAAATGGTGGCGGATGCTCATGCATCATTATCATCCTTCTTCTCCTCAGCTTTTGTGGCGGAAATAACAATGGTTTCTTTGGTGGTAATGGTTGCAACGATGGCTGTGACAACGGCTGTAGCTGCATCTGGATCATCCTTATCCTTCTCTTCTTCTGCAACAACAACAATGGAAGCTATTCTAACAACAATGGTTGTGGCTGTGGCTGCTAATATGTAGCTAACTCACGGGCAGGAGCTATATGCTCTTGCCCAATTTTATGATAGGTCATAAACCCCATATAAGCCACATATAAATATGATAACAGGGCAAGGTGTCAGTCATGGACTTTAATCTTAACTTCCATCCTTTGGACAATTTAATAAAGGATAAAACCTCCTTTTGGCTAGAAGCCTTGGTTCCCTTCGTTGACTACAAATACAAAAAGTATCTGATATTGTACATAAAATACAAGGAGATAACAGCTATTATGTCTGCCCTAGATGACATTGCCTACGTGGAAAGTCAGGGCTTTAACTGCAAGGCCCGCAGCATAGATGATGTAATCAATGGATTGGCAGGCTTTATGCCACGAGACTTCTCAGAAAATATAAAGCAAATGAAAAATATGATTGATATGATGAATCTAATGAATACTATGGATTCTGGTGGATACAACCTGGATGGATTAAATTCTATGTTTTCTACAAATAATCCGACCTCCTCAAATAATAACAACCTTAATGACTTTAATTCATCTATGGAAGACCACAGCTTCACCCACCATAAGTCCAAGGACGATAACCTGTTAGATAGTATACTAAATATTCTAGACCATGAACAATAAGGAGATCATATGAATAATAATCAAAATCATCACAATATAAATCAAGATCCAAGACTGAGCAATATAAGCCCACTGAAGTTAAAAATAATTAAGGAAATAGCTTCTAAAAGTAAAGGAAAATCAATCGAAGAAATGCTACCTCAAATCATGCAGGTAAATAAGGAGCTCCAGGCAAGGAACATCTCCTTTTCTAAGGAGGAGACTGCTCTTCTTATGGACATCATCGAAGAAACACTACCCCCTAAGGACAAGGCTAAGTTCAATATGCTGAAGGGTTTTATGAAGTAAGGGAATTTATGTAATACTATACAAAAAGGATGTGCGCCATAACGTATCAACCGGGCGCGACAGGGTTATGCGCAGCTGACCGTTATAGTGTCAGCGAAGCATAATCCCTAGACAGACCGGGATGTTATGTAGATTCGCACATCCTTTTTATATTCTTGTTTTTACTTCACTACCAAGTTCACAATCTTGTTAGGAACGTAGATTTCCTTTACGATAGTCTTGCCTTCAGTTGCAAACTTTATCTTATCATCAGCCTTAGCGATATTCATAACAGTATCCTTGTCGGCTCCATTTGGGATAGCTATAGTTGAACGAAGCTTTCCGTTAACCTGAACTCCGATTTCGATGGTATCGTTAACAGTTTTAGCCTCGTCATACTCTGGCCAAGCAGCAAGTGATGCATAGCCCTCACCACCGATAGTCTCCCACATCTCCTCACAGATATGTGGAGCAAATGGACAGAGAAGTCTAATAATAATTGATACGCTTTCCTTATCAAGCTTTCCTACAGCGTAGATATCGTTGATAAGTCCCATAAGGCTTGCTATAGCTGTATTAAACTTCATCTCCTCAATATCATGGGTTACCTTCTTGATAGTCTGGTGAAGCTTAATCTCTAGGTCCTTACCGATTGGCTCATCAGTTATCATATCAATAAGTGCTGCTACTCTCTCAAGGAATCTCTTACAACCCTTAGTTGAGCTATCATTCCAAGGTGCCGCCGCACCGTAATCTCCCATAAAGAGCACATAGGTTCTAAGTGTATCTGCACCGTAGATATCTACTATATCAAGTGGGTCGATAACATTTCCCTTAGACTTACTCATCTTGTCACCATCTGGTCCAAGAATAAGTCCCTGAGCACTTCTCTTTGCATATGGCTCTGGAGTGTTAACAGCTCCTATATCGTATAAGAACTGATGCCAGAATCTTGAGTAAATCATATGTCTTGTAACGTGCTCCATACCACCATTGTACCAGTCAACCGGCATCCAGTAGTTAAGCTTATCCATATCTGCAAGACACTCAGTATTCTTAGGGTCAATGTATCTTAAGTAATACCATGATGAACCTGCCCACTGTGGCATAGTATCTGTCTCACGCTTAGCGTCCTTGCCACACTTTGGACACTTACAATTTACATACTCATCTATACGAGCAAGAGGTGACTCTCCACCCTGACCTGGCTCGAAGTTCTCCATGTTAGGAAGTCTAAGTGGAAGCTCCTCATAAGGTACAGCTACATCTCCACAGTACTCACAGTATACTATAGGAATTGGCTCTCCCCAGTATCTCTGACGGTTAAATGCCCAGTCCTTCATCTTGAACTGTACACCACCCTTACCGATGCCAAGTTTCTCTAACTCTTCAATTGCTCTTACGATAGAATCCTTCTTGTTATTAAAGCCATTAAGGAAGTCTGAGTTAATCATCTCACCGTCACCGGTATACGCCTCTACTGAGATATCTCCTCCCTTAATAACCTCAATTATATCTACGCCAAATGCTTTGGCAAAATCGTAATCTCTCTGGTCGTGAGCAGGAACTGCCATAATAGCACCTGTACCATAGCCCATCATTACGTAATCTGCGATAAATACAGGAATCTTCTTGCCATTAAGTGGGTTGATAGCCTCAATTCCATCAAGCTTAACACCTGTCTTATCCTTTACAAGCTGTGTTCTCTCGAACTCAGTCTTCTTGTTACACTCTTCTCTGTATGCAAGTACTGCATCCATATTTGCAATCTTGTCAGCATACTTGTCAATAAGTGGATGTTCTGGAGCGATAACCATAAATGTTACACCAAAAAGTGTATCTGGTCTTGTAGTATAAATCTGAAGCTTATCCTCTATACCATCAACCTCAAAATCTACAAATGCACCTGTAGACTTACCTATCCAGTTTACCTGCTGCTGCTTAATATTCTCAGGGTAATCTACTGTATCAAGCCCCTTTAAAAGCTTGTCAGCATACTGAGTAATTCTCAAGTACCATACATCCTTAGACTTCTGAACAACATCACTGTGGCAGATATCACATTTGCCACCCTGGCTATCCTCATTGGAAAGAACTACCTTACATGATGGACAGTAGTTTACAAATGCTCTGTCCCTATATACAAGACCCCTATCAAACATCTGAAGGAATATCCACTGAGTCCACTTATAGAAACCTTCCTCTGTAGTATCTACCACTCTATCCCAATCAAATGAAAAACCAACCTTCTTAAGCTGCTCTGAGAACTTAGCAATATTTACATCAGTTATCTCTCTCGGATGTGTATTTGTTTTAATAGCATAGTTCTCTGTAGGAAGTCCATAAGCATCAAATCCGATAGGGAATAAAACATTATAACCCTGCATACGACGCTTTCTAGATATTACCTCAAGACCTGAATAAGCCTTAATATGTCCAACATGCATACCTGCTCCTGATGGATAAGGGAACTCTACTAAGCCATAAAACTTTGGCTTATCAGAACCGTCCTGGGCATTGAATATCTTATCCTCATACCACTTAGCCTGCCACTTAGGCTCAATCTTCTTAAACTCGTGTCTCATATTTATATTACCTCCATAAATACTTGTTGCATAATTATCTCTATACGCACAACAACAATATTCAACCTAAATTGAATACTGTTGTTGTAATTTTATATAAACCTATTCAACTCATTATTATAGGTATAACCTATCTTGTCAAGCTTTTCTTGGATTTCTTTTTTGTCTATACAAAAACTCTTGCAAAGCTCTTCAAGGTCTATACCCTTATCTCTTAAGCTTGTATTCACAAAACTAAGAAGCATCATAGGGTCCTTAGGCATATTTTCTATAGCCATTATAACACCTCTCCTGTAATAAGCCATGGTGACGGCTGAGTTACAAATACACTGTTCTTGTCTGTCTTAGATACAGTAATCTGAGTTACCTCCATATTAGCTATATTGTACTTATCAAAGAGTGGCTTAATGTTTGAAAGTATATCAAGTTCAAGTGTATAAATCACAAACTGCATCTTAGGATTCTTCTTAAGAAGTCTCTCAATATCCTCCTCAAGGTGCTTGTTTGCAACGATAAATGAAAGTCTTGGAACTGGCATCTTCTCCATAGATTCAGGACCAAGGTCAGGAACTATCATAACATTGTGAACACCAAACTGCTTAACATTATCCTCCATAGTTTCCTTAGCACCATTATCATTCTCCACACAGATAATAGTTCCGTCACCAGCCACAAACGCAGCCTCTATAGCAATACTCTCTGCATCTACTAAGCAGATACAATCTGATGAGTCAACATTTAACATACTCATAATCATTGCTCTAATCTCGTGACCCACATACTTGATAGGTCCCTTAGAGAACATATCATTCTTCATACCGATACGATATGATTCTCTTGTATTCTCATTAAGGATAAACATTACTGTAGGTCCCTCAATCTTCTTGTTGATAACCTCCTTAATCTTTACCTTCTTGATCTGTCCATCATTGTCAAGGCCTGCACCGTACCACATGTCATATTCGCCAAAGCCTGCCTCCCATAGTTCATAGAACAAATCCCCATGTAGCTCATCTGCAAATATAAGTACTCTCTTGCGAGTGTCAACAAATGGAATCACGTTCTTCTTTTTGCCACAGATATCAAGAATCTTAATCTTCTCTGGACTAACCTCCATCTCTCTGGAAAAATATCCCATCCATCCAAGTATTTTCTCTGTTGAATAACATCCTTTTGCCATAAATAACTCCTCCTTGATGCTAGTATATTCGTAATTTATTTATCTTCAGGCTTGTCCTGATTATCATCACTTGTCTCTGCCTCAATAATATCCTCTATCTGTTCAACTATAGCCGCTTCTCTGGCAGCCTTTCTGAAAAAGCCTCTGCTTTTCTTAATGCTTCTCTTAGCAAAATCATGCTTCTTTCTATAAATTGGCTCCCCTGTCTCTTCATCAAAACCCTTAAGTCTAAAGTAGTCTTCTGTCTTAGAGGATAGATTCTTTTCTCTAAGCTTATCCCTGAGCTGAACTGCGAAGAAGGCGTAAATACATGCAAATACAGGAACACCTAAAATCATACCCATTACACCAAACAAATCTCCACCAACAAGTATTGCCAGAAGTACCCACATACCTGAAAGTCCTGTGGAATCTCCTAGTATAAGTGGTCCTAAGATATTACCATCAAACTGCTGAAGAACAAGTACAAATATTACAAATATAAAGAAATATATTGGGTCATCCATAAGGGCAAGAAGGGCTCCTGGAATTCCTCCTATAAATGGTCCAAAGAAAGGTATTACATTTGTAACACCAACTATGGTACTAATAAGCACTGCATATTTCATACCAATTGCGGCTGTAAAAATATAGCATAAAATACCAATAATAATAGAATCTATAATCTTACCATTGATAAATCCACCGAATACGGAATTGGCATAATTAAGACCCTCCAATATTCTATTACCAGTCCTCTTAGGGAATATACAGTACACAATTTTCTTACCCTGTGCTATAAATACATCCTTGCTATTAAGTAAATATACCGCAACTATTATACCTACACAGAAATTGAATAATGCTGTCACACCTGTTACAAGTCCACCTGATACAGTAAGAAGAATCTCGTCCATATTCGGCAGAATTTTCTCCTCTAAGAAGCTTGTAGCATGTTCACTTACGAACTGTATTATATTACTAAGCTGACCCTCCAGCTTATCATTCTTAGCAAACATCTTCTCTACCCAGGCTTGAGCATTATCAAGGTAGGTAGGCATATTATCGTATAAATCCTGTAAGCTTATAACAAGGTTAGGAATAATAAGACGAATTATACCTGCTATGGCAAGCAATAAAATCAAAACGGTTGCTATAAGGCAAGGTGTCTTTGACACTCTAAATGCCTTATCATAATCCATTTTCTTTAGCTTTTTGCCAAACAAATAAGCGAAGCCTCTTCTTAGGTACACCATAATTGGATTAAGCAAAAACGCCAACACCAAACCAATTATAAATGGTGACAATGCAGAGACGAAGGTTCCTATAGCCTTGGTTATACCTCTCCAGTTATCGATAAATTCTCCAAATATTGTACATACACATAGAGATATAGTTATCACTAATCCCAATTTGAAATATCCCTTATTCCATCTGTTTCCCATATTTTTCTCCTTTTACTTTATATATGTACCCGCAGTCATCGAATATTAAATGCGGTATCAGAAAATCACACTACGACATCAATAATTATAACATTTTAGACATAATACAACAAGGGAAAAATAGGTCGTATTTTTTCATTTTTTTAATCTTTACTTTATCTTAGTTTGTTGACACTAGAGTAATTATTTACTAAAATAGAACTATCTATTTATAAGGAGAAATTATATGTACAGAAACGTAATTAACGAATTAGTTTCCTGGTATGAGGAGAAGCGTCGTCGCATCTTATTTATCAAGGGTGCTCACGGTGTTGGTAAGACCTGGACAGTAAAGGATTTTGCCACTGCATATTTCTCATCCCAAAAATATATCGACTGCGCAGAGTATCCTGCATTTGCAAATATAATTGCTGGTGTTAAGCCAGAAAAAGAGAATACTACTGACGAAGCATCCGAGTCAGAGGACAGCGAGGATTCAATCCTTTTGTCAAAAGAAGATTTAGATGATATGTCTATTGGGGCAAGAGTTTTAGATATGGACTTTCTCTTAGAAGAGCATTTTGAGAATGCAAAGCTTAGCGAATCCCTTCTTATCTTTGATAATGTTCAGGATATTCCTGAATGCGCTAACTTCTTCTATGAGTTTTCCAAGAGCCACAAGGATTACAACATTTGTCTCATAGCATCAACTATGGAGATAACTGAGTATGAGTACACTCATCAGGATGTATTTAATATCATTAGAATGCGTCCTATGACCTTCGAGGAATATATGATTGCAAATAAGGCTCATCCATTTATGAATGCTATTCGTAACAATAAGGACAAGCCACTTACATCACTGGAGGTTAATGCAATCTCTGTTATGCTTAAGGAGTATCTCCTAATCGGCGGTATGCCGGGAGCTGTGGCAGCTTACCTTAAGAACAAAGACTATAATGATGTTCGTCCTATTCAGCTTAAGCTTTTAGAGGACTATCGTGCTCTTATAAAGAATAAATTTACTCAGGCCTTAGGTCAGAGATGCAAGCGCATCTGGAAGAGCATTCCAAAACAGCTTACTAAGGACAACAAGAAATTCATGTATCGTTTTGTAGACTCTAACGCTAGAAGCAGAGAATACTCTGAGGCAACTCAGGCCCTCTGCAACCTAGGTATCGCCCGTAAGCTTCCACGCTTAGAGAAGGGGGTTATGCCTTTAGAGGATTATGTTGATTACAAGGCCTTCGAGCTTTTCTATATCGACCACGGCTTACTTAGAGCAGCATATGGTCTTCCTATGAACGAGGAGCTTACCATCGAAGAAATCTTCGTCGAAGAGAACGGAGCCATCGCTGAGCAGTTCCTATTCCAGGAGCTTAGCCACAATGTAGGAAACCTTTACTACTGGACCTCCGGCGCAACTGCCAGAGTACCATTTGTATACGAAGGGGAGAACGGACCAATACCTGTTGATATAAGATTCATATCCAACAAGAAGGCCCAGAATATTAAGGCATTCTTGGCTAAGACCCCGGATACAGAGTTGACATTAAAGATATCACTTGATCAGGTATCTATGGATGGAAAGGTTTTGAATATACCAGCTTATGGGTTGTGGAACATGTAAAAAGAGAGCGCAATGCGCTCTCTTTTTACATGTTCCACAGCACTATATCAATCCCAACGCCTCAACTATATTAGCCACCTTAATCACCTTAATCCCAAACTTCTCCATGGCCACATCATAGTTTGACGCCGGTATTATACACTGCTTAAAGCCCAGCTTATCCGCCTCTTTAACCCTCTGCATAATATTAGTTACACCACGAATCTCTCCGGCAAGTCCAACCTCACCAATTATCATAGTATCCTGGTCCACAGGCTTATTTCTCATGCTAGAGGCTATAGCGCAAGCTATTCCGAGGTCTATTGCAGGATCGTTAATCTTCATACCACCAGCTATACTAACATACGCATCATAGCCCCATAGATTCATGCCGGCACGTTTTTCCATGACTGCCATAATAAGATTTACTCTGTTAAAATCTACACCTACTGATGTACGTCTTGGCATATTAAAGTTTGTCTGACAAACCAAGGCCTGAAGCTCAACAAGGATAGAACGACTACCCTCTAGGGATGATACAACAACTGACCCTGACACCCCTTGTGGTCTTCCGTTAAGCATCATCTGGGATGGGTTATCAACCTCCTCTAACCCCTTGTCCGTCATATTAAATACACCTATCTCATTGGTAGAGCCGAATCTATTCTTCACACCTCTAAGAATTCTAAAACCGTTATTCTTATCGCCCTCAAAGTAAAGCACAGAGTCCACCATATGCTCCAGGGTTCTAGGGCCTGCCACAGTCCCCTCCTTGGTAACGTGACCAACGATAAATATAGCCACATTATTTTGCTTGGCTAACTGCATAAGCCTTGCTGTAACCTCTCTTACCTGAGATACTGTACCCGGTGCTGAAGATATCTCATCAAGTGCCACTGTCTGAATAGAGTCAATAACCACTACCGATGCATTGCTTTTTTGAATCACTGCTGATATATTGTCCATATCATTATCGCAGAGCAGTGCCAAATCCTTATCAAAGGTACCTAATCTCTCTGCTCGCATCTTAATCTGACTTGCTGATTCCTCTCCAGACACATACAAAGTTTTCACCCCTGCATGAACCAGATTTCTGCACATCTGAAGTAGGATGGTTGACTTTCCTATACCCGGGTCACCACCTACCAAAACAAGAGAACCCTTTACAATTCCTCCACCTAACACTCTATCTAATTCTTTTATATCTGTCTTGATACGACTTTCATCTGCTGTTGTTGCCTTTAAAATACTAGTAGGCGCAACTGCGTCCTTCTTCACGGAAGAATTCTTCTTTGCGCCTACTGTAATCTTCTCTTCAACAAATGTGTTCCAGCCATGACAGCCTGGACACTGTCCTAACCATTTAGCAGATTCATAGCCGCATTCCTTACAGAAAAAAACTTGTTTTTCCTTTGCCACTATTTATCTCCTTAATTGTCTAAAGCTTTTCTATAGAAACTTCTACAGACTTGCCTGGATCAAGCATAACGCTAATGTTAAGCTTTCCACCAAGGTTAGTCTTCATCTTACCAACGTAAACTCCATCTGTATGAATCTTGTATTCCTTCTCAGCCTCAAGCTCAAGTGTGACCTGTGAATCACCTAAGCCCTCAACCTCAAACTTTACTTCCTTGTCAGTTGCCATAAAGTTATGTACAACTGTACCTGGAACTGACTCATACACGAACATACCATTCTTCTCAAGCTTTGTAATCTCATTAAAGGTCTTTATCTTATACACATCTCCGTTATAATTAAAGCCATCCTTCTTTGTCTTAGTATTAAGCTCATAGTTGCCAAAGCTTAATGCCCCTGTCTCTTCTTCGCGAATCAATTCCTGAATTACTGCCATAGTCTCGTCCTCCATAGTATTTAGTTATAACTTGCCCGAACACCCATTATAAGTATAAAAACATTATACAATAGTAACGGATAATTTACCACAAGATTTTTGTATTATTTTTGTGTTTTGAAGACTACATTTTTATCCTCTACCTTAATACTAACCTTGTCACCTACGGCTACATTTCCAGATAGGATTTCCTCTGCCAGCTTATCCTCGATTTCGCTTTGAATAGTTCTCTTAAGAGGTCTTGCTCCGTACTTTTTATCATAGCCCTTGTCAAATACAAAGTTCTTTAAGGTATCACCATAGGTAATGGTAATATTCATCTGCTTCTTAACTCTATTCTTCAGCTCTCTAAGCATAATGCCTGTTATTTCCTTCACATTATCCTTATTAAGAGCTCTAAATACAATAATATCATCGATACGGTTAATGAACTCTGGCTTAAACATCTTCTTAACCTCTTCCATAACGCCTGTCTTCATATCCTTATGGTCTGCATCCTCGTCAGCCACTGCTGAAAAGCCTAGCTTCTTAGGGTCCATTATTCTCTGAGCACCAGCATTACTAGTCATAATGATAATAGTATTCTTAAAATCCACCTTACGTCCCTGAGAGTCGGTAATATGTCCATCATCAAGTACCTGTAATAACATATTAAATACATCTGGATGAGCCTTCTCTATCTCGTCAAAAAGCACCACTGAGTATGGATTCTTTCTAACTCTCTCACTAAGCTGTCCACCCTCCTCAAAGCCTACATAGCCTGGAGGCGAACCAATCATCTTAGACACGCTGTGCTTCTCCATATACTCTGACATATCAACTCTAATCATAGCATTTTCGTCACCGAAAACTGCCTCAGCAAGAGCCTTTGAAAGCTCTGTCTTACCTACACCAGTAGGTCCCAAAAACAAGAATGAACCGATAGGTCTCTTAGGATCCTTAAGTCCAACTCGACCTCTTCTAATAGCCTTCGAAACTGCGTCCACAGCCTCCTGCTGACCTACCACACGCTTGTGAAGTGTATCCTCTAGCTTGAGTAATCTGGTAGACTCTGCCTGAGTAAGCTTGCTTACAGGAACCTTGGTCCATACTGACACTACCTGTGCCACATCATCATCATTTATTGATAATAAAATATTGTTAGTTTCGTTAACCTTATTTCTAGCCTTTTCAAGCTTTTTTACCACCTGGTCATACTGCTTCTTCAGCTCCTTCGCCTTAGGAATATCCCCCTCGGAAAGTGCATCCTCCAGTTCCTGCCCTAAGAAATCGTATTCATCCTCCAGCTTCACCAGCGACTTATCCTTGGTAAATAATCCTAACTTCTTTCTAGATGAAGCCTCATCTAGAAGGTCTATAGCCTTATCCGGAAGGAATCTATCGTTAATGTATCTTATAGCATAGTCAACTGCTGCCTCTATGGCATTATCCTCTATAACCACAGCATGATGCTGCTCATACTTTTCTCTTAGGCCCTTAAGAATATCTATAGCCTCTTCTCTAGTTGGCTCCTCCACTGTTACTGGCTGAAATCTTCTCTCTAATGCGGCATCCTTTTGGATATATTTTCTGTACTCGTTAGAGGTTGTGGCACCAATCATCTGCACCTCTCCTCGAGAAAGTGCCGGCTTAAGTATATTTGAAGCATCAATGGCACCCTCTGCACCACCTGCTCCTATAAGGGTGTGAAGCTCATCTACAAAGAGAATAATATTACCAGCTGCTTTAACCTCAGCCATTACTCTCTTAATTCTCTCCTCAAACTCACCTCTGTACTTGGAGCCTGCCACCATAGCCGAAAGGTCTAGATTAACAATCTGCTTATCCTTAAGCTGCTCTGGTACATTTCCTGCAGCAATAAGCTGTGCTAAGCCCTCTACAACTGCAGTCTTACCCACTCCTGGCTCACCAACCAAGCAAGGATTATTCTTCATGCGTCTGCAGAGAATCTGCATAACACGCTCTATCTCTCTACTTCTTCCTATAACAGGATCCATAGTTTTGCCCTGAGCCAGCTTAGTGAGATTACGACTATACTGGTCTAGGGTAGAAGCCTTATCGTTCTTCTTTGCAGTACCCTTAAGATTTGCTACAGCTCTTTTTACACCATCAGGTCTTACACCTGTAGCTGAGAGTGTATCCGCAAAAAGCTTCTGGATATTAATATTCATAGAGTTAAGCAGGCTTACTGCAATGGTATCTCTACTCCATATTATTCCTAGGAGAAGATGTGCTGTTCCAATCTCATTTCTTCCAGTCTTCTTTGCCTCTGCCTCACTTATTGATAAAACGTCTTTAAGCTTCTCAGTGTATGAGCCTTCTCCTTTTTTTGTTCTTTTCTTTGCCTGAGCTGTATTAATTATATACTCTCTTACAACATTAGCCTTGGCACCATTCGCATTGAGAACCTCCCATGCAGCACCCTCATCTACCTCTATCAAGGCACACAAAAGATGCTCTGTTCCCACAAAGCTACTTCTCAAGGAATATGCAATATCGCAGGCTCTGTCCATTACCTCACGAGCCTGACTTGTAAATTCTAATTTCATAGATTACCTCCATTTTTGTCACCGAATTCTTTATACATGTCTGTGATAATCTGATGCATCTCAGCAAGACTTATATCCTTACAAATGGCTTCCGCCACCATCATACGCATACCTAAATTCATAGTTTCCATACTTTTTGGTCTAGTCTCCATGGAAACACTTACCACTGCACCTCGTCTTCTGTCCAAAGTAAGGTAGCCATCGTCCTTTAGTATGGCATAGGCCTTATTTACCGTATGCATATTTACACCCAAATCCTCAGCAAGCTGTCTCACTGATGGCAAGGATTCGCCGTGCTTTATCTGTTCCTGTGCAATTCCTATTACTATTTGATTTCTTAGCTGCATATAAATGGCTTCAGAGCTATTAAAATCAATGTGTATAATCATGCCAAACCTTCTTCCTGCTACATTAAAGCTACTAATAATTATTTTGCATCATCTATAGCTTTACCAATATCATTTCTCATATACTTATTTTCAAAGCTTACCCACTTTGTAGCTTCGTATGCATTGGCTCTAGCCTTCACTAAATCCTCCCCCTTAGCTGTTATACCAAGAACTCGACCTCCGTTAGTCACAACCTTACCATCACTCAGCTTAGTTCCGGCGTGGAAGCAGTAGTAACCATCCTTATCCTTAAATGTATCAAGTCCCTCAATTGCAAAGCCCTTCTCATAAACCTCTGGATATCCATTAGATGCAAGAATTACACAAACTGCTGCCTTATCCTCAAACTCAAGCTCTACATCAGCAAGTGTGCCATCTATACAAGCATCAAGTACATCTATAAGGTCATTCTTCATACGCGGAAGCACTACCTGAGCCTCAGGGTCACCAAAACGTGCATTGTACTCAAGCACCTTTGGACCATCCTCTGTAAGCATAAGTCCACAGAAAAGTATACCCTTAAATGGTCTTCCCTCTGCCTTCATAGCATCAATAGTTGCCTGATATACATACTTCTTACAGAACTCATCTACCTCATCAGTGTAGAATGGGCTTGGTGAAAATGTTCCCATACCACCTGTATTAAGACCCTGGTCATTATCCTTAGCTCTCTTATGGTCCTGAGCAGAAGCCATAGGCTTAATTGTCTCACCATCACAGAAGCAAAGCACTGACACCTCTCTACCAGTCATAAACTCCTCGATAACAATTCTGTCACCAGCAGTACCAAACTGCTTATCAAGCATAAGAGTCTTAACACCCTCCTTTGCCTCCTCAAGATTGTTACAGATAAGAACTCCCTTACCAAGAGCAAGACCATCAGCCTTAAGAACTATAGGCATTTTAGCTGTCTCCAGATAAGCAAGTGCCGCATCAGCATTGTCAAAGGTCTCATAGGCTGCTGATGGTATATTATACTTCTTCATAAGGTCCTTGGAGAATGCCTTTGAACCCTCAATAATAGCTGCATTCTTTACAGGACCAAAAGCTCTAAGTCCAGCCTTTGCAAACTCATCTGCCACACCTGCAACAAGTGGGTCATCTGGTGCAATAATTGTTAAATCTATGTCATTCTCCTTAGCAAACGCAACCAACTTAGGTGCATCCATAACTGATATATCTACACATTCAGCTATCTCACCAATACCTGCATTACCAGGTGCTGCATAAAGCTTAGTTACTCTCTTGCTCTCCTTACATTTCCATGCGATAGCGTGCTCTCTTCCGCCGCCTCCAACTATAAGTACCTTCATTGTGATATCCTCCTTACATATGTGTTTCTTATATTGTCACAAAGGCTGCCCGGGGGTTAGCTCCAAGACAGCCTGTATATTTTATTAATCTTTACTTGTTAGCTATGTAGTTAATAGCCGCTGGAAGAATCTTCCACTCAGCCTCCTCCATAACTCTGCGTTGAAGAATCTCCGGAGTATCCCCCTCTCGTACCTCAACTGCCTTCTGCATAATAATAGGACCTGTATCAGTTCCCTTATCCACATAATGAACTGTGGCTCCTGTAAGCTTAACACCTCTCTCAAGAGCTGCCTCATGAACCTTAAGTCCATAGTAGCCAGTTCCACAGAAGGATGGAATAAGCGACGGGTGAATATTAATAATTCTATTCTCGTACTCGTCTATCATCTTCTCTGGGATGACAACTAAAAATCCAGCAAGTACAATTAAATCAGGCTTATAGCTGTTAACCTTATCTAGTAATCCATCATTAAATGCTGCTCTGTCCGGATAGTCCTTAGGAGAAACTACGCAAGCATCTATACCTGCTGTTTTAGCTCTCTCTAAAGAATAAACTCCGTAATTGTTACTGATTACTCCAACAATTTCTGCATTGGTTATATCACCATTTTTCACACTGTCAATTATGGCCTGTAGATTGGTTCCTCCACCGGAAACCATAACTAAAACTCTTAGCATAACTCTACTCCCTTTTCGCCAGCCTTAATATCTCCTACAATGTAAGCCTCCTCACCTGCTGTCTTTAATGCTGCCATAGTCTTATCCACATCTGCTGGGTCAACAACTATCATCATACCAATACCCATATTGTAGGTATTATACATCATCTGCTCCTCAATATTTCCAGTCTTAGCCATAAGCTTAAAGATAGCTGGCACTTCATAAGAATCCTTCTTAACTACAGCTGTAACACCCTCTGGAAGCATACGAGGAATATTCTCATAGAATCCACCACCGGTAATATGGCTACAGCCTTTTATTCTAACACCTGACTCCTTTACACTTCTAAGAGCCTTTACATATATCTTAGTTGGAGCCAGAAGAGTTTCACCAAGAGTCTTTCCCAGCTCATCATAATATGTATCAAGAGACTCCTTTGTCATGTCAAACACCTTACGAACCAAAGAGAAACCATTGCTGTGTACACCACTTGATGCCATACCGATAATTACATCACCTGGCTTAATATCAGCGCCTGTAATAAGATCCTTTCTCTCAACAACGCCAACTGCAAAGCCTGCTACATCGTAATCATCCTCCGGCATAAGTCCTGGGTGCTCTGCAGTCTCTCCACCAATAAGAGCAGCATCTGACTGAACACATCCCTCTGCCACACCACTAACAATTGTTGCAATCTTCTCTGGGTAATTCTTACCACATGCTATATAGTCAAGGAAGAATAATGGCTCACCTCCGGCACATGCAATATCATTAACACACATTGCAACCGCATCAATACCGATTGTATCATGCTTATCCATAATCATAGCAAGCTTAACCTTTGTTCCACAACCATCTGTACCTGAAAGTAAAACTGGCTCTTCCATATCCTTAATCTTCTTAAGGGAAAATGCACCTGAGAAGCCTCCGATATTAGTTAGAACCTCTGGTCTCATAGTCTTCTTGATGTGCTCCTTCATAAGCTCCACTGACTTGTAGCCTGCTTCAATATCAACTCCGGCATTCTTGTAATCCATATAAAAAATCCTCCTGAATGTTTTGTATCATTTATACCTCATTTATTATAGTGTATGTAGAACAAAAAGTAAACCTGAAAAATAGCCAAATTTATTAATATATCCTAGCCCTTTTTCTTGAAATCCGACAAGAAAAGTGATACTATATTGCTTAGGTATACAAACCATTAGTTGGTTATACGGGGGGTAATAATTATGGGTAACAAAAAAAGACTTAATATTGGCTTCTTCACCTGTCATTTGGACAATGATTATGCCTATGAGGTATGCAAGGGTGTAGATTATGCAGCCAAGGAGTTGGATGTCAACTTAATAGTATTTCCAGGTATGTTTATGAATGCTTCATACAACGACCCTAAGAATGCTCGTTTTGACTACCAGTACAACTCTATTTTCTACTATGCATCTAAAAATACTCTTGATGCACTTATTGTTTCAATTGGCTCCATTGGCAGCTTCCTCTCTGAAAGTGATATGATTGCATTTCTTAAGAATTTCGACATTCCTATCATTACTATAGAGATTGAGGTTCCGGGATATCCTTGCGTTTACACAGAAGGAAAAACTGGTATGAGACTTGCTATTGAGCATCTCATCAAAGAGCATAATAAGACTAAAATCGGTTTTGTCAGCGGACGTAAAGAAAATGCAGACGCTAAAGACAGACTTAATACATATAAACAAGTGCTTACAGAGAACAATATCCCTGTTGATAAGGGTCGCATAGTTTACGGAAACTTCTCTGAGTTCACAGAGGAGCTTGTGGATGACTTATTAGAAAGAAATCCAGACCTTGAAGCCATCGTATTTGCCAATGACCAGATGGCTATCGGTGGCTATGCAGCCATCAAGAAGAGAGGTCTTGAGATAGGTAAGGACATTCTTGTAACAGGATATGACGATTCACCAGCATCCATAGTTTTAGATCCTATGCTTACCACTGTCCATAATAAGATTATGGATATGGGATATCATTCTGTGTACGAGGTTATTAATTTACTGCAGACCGGCAAAACCAATATAAGTGTACTTAACTCCAGCCTTATTGTTCGTTCCTCATGTGGCTGTGAAAACTATAGATTTAAGGGAATTGTAGATGCAGGGATATCCCTTGCTAAGACAGATGACACCTATGAGCTTATTAATAATATCTTAGATTACCTATTTAAGGATTATAGCACAGCCTTTTACTACCTGGATTTAGTAAATTGTATTACCCCATTATTTCATCAGATTCTCGATCCTATAGTAGTAACCGGTGATTTGAATTTTGATATAGATGCCATTAAGCATATTATCTCAGATATACTTAATTCCCCTATAGTGCATTACTTTAGCAGAGATAAAATCACCTATGCATTAAGAGAATTTAACAAGCTTTTAATCCATCTTGCAGCGGATGATTCAAAGCTTTCAAATTCCATTGCTAGCTTATTTAATAAGATATTATCCATACTTGTATTTGACACTTCAAATACTCTGTACAACACCATTCGTCAGCACAAATCCAATGTATGGTCATCTATATATATTACCAGAGATACCCTTACAACCAGTGATGACGAGGAGGCATGCTTTAGACTTATTACAGAGAAGTTAGAGGATTCACATTTTATTAGCTCATACCTGTATATATATAACGAATCCGTTATGTTGCTTCCAAACGGTTCATGGAAGATTCCTAAGACCTTATATCTTCAGGTATGTGATAACAACGGTAAGGTTACATATCTTTCTGGAGACGAGAGACTTATCTCATCTGACGAGGTTTTCGATAACAAGTTCTCCCAGTCAGACAGAAGAAAGACTATGGTACTTTCTCCTCTGTTTACAAACAATATCCAATACGGATTGTTCGTAGGTGAGATTGATGTGGCTCACTTTGGAAATATTTATCCTTCCACATTGCAGCTTTCCATCTCTCTCAACTTTATATCTCTTATGAGACAACAGCTTTCAACTCAGAAAAAGCTGGCAATATCTGCATCAGAGCTTAACGAAAAAAATAAGCTGTTAAACCAGCTGTCTATTACAGATTCTCTTACAGGAATCAACAACCGTCGTGGATTCTTAGACAGTGTAAGGTCTATTGTTAATTCACAATACAACGATGGCAAACGTGCTATGTTGGTATTCGCAGATATGGATAATTTGAAGCAGGTTAATGATTTATTTGGTCACAAGAGTGGTGACTTTGCAATAAAGAGTATCGCAAACATTCTCAAGCAAAGCTTTAACGAGGATGATATTATAGGTCGTATTGGTGGTGACGAATTTGTTGCCTTCGCCTTCTTAGATGATCCAACAAGACCTAATATCATAAGAAATACTATAGCTGATCTTTCCAGCAAGTTTAACGAAACCTGTGGAGAGCCATATTACATTGACATCAGCCTTGGTATAGGAACCTTTACCTGTTCTCCAACTCTTAACATAGAGGAGGTTCTCCATCACGCAGATGCTGCATTGTACGAGAATAAAAAGAACAAGAGAGCTAGTGTGGTAAAGCCTAGCTAGCACAAAAATAAGACTCCCTAGGGAGTCTTATTTTTGTGCACTATATGCTGGAGAAAACTTCTCCTATTTTTTTATTTATTACTATATCTGCGAATTTGTCTCTTGGGGTTGGAGCCATATTTATAACTACTAGGTAATCGCCCTTGAAATAGTCTATAAGTCCTGCCGCCGGATATACCGCCAAAGAGGTTCCTCCGATTATGAGCATATCTGCCTTGGAAATGTGATGGATAGTTCTACTTAGAGTTTCATTGTCTAAGCCTTCCTCGTAAAGAACTACATCCGGCCTTACAATGCCACCACACGTTTCACATCTTGGTACTCCAGGATTATTTAACACATAATCCAAACCATACTTCTTACCACAGGCTTCGCAATAATTTCTATGTACAGAGCCATGTAGCTCTAATACCTCCTTACTTCCTGCCGCCTGATGAAGACCATCGATATTCTGAGTAACCACGGCTTTTAGTTTTCCCTGTTGTTCTAGCTCTGCCAGCTTAATGTGTGCCTGATTAGGCTTAGCATCCTGAAAAATCATCTTTTCCTTATAAAATTCAAAAAACTCTTCAGTCTTACTCACATAAAAGCTGTGACTAACCATAACCTCTGGTGGATATTTATATTTTTGATTATACAAGCCATCTACACTTCTAAAGTCTGGTATTCCACTTTCTGTTGAAACTCCAGCTCCACCAAAAAATACTATATAATTACTTTTTCCTATAGCTTCTTTGAATTTAGCTTCCAAAATATCACCTCTTGTTATTTTGCACTAATGGTAAGCTTAGCAGTACCCTTTATCTCATAGGTAATACCGTCTATTTCTGTCAAATCTATCTGTACATCATTATGAGTTCCTATAGACATATCCTTACTAAAAATCTTTGGATTAAGCTTGTCTATAGTAATTTCCTCAACAGTGGAATCTAACCCGGTAATCACCACTACAAAGTCATCTGACAATTCCAAGTAGTAATCCTTATTAGATGTTTTTTGTAAAACACTAATATCCTCCGCAGTTAACACAATTACCTTGCTTACCAGTTTTTCTATACCTACAGTAATAACTACCTCTTCACCTGCGTTTTCAAGATATACATTGTCTGGAAGGTAGTCCTTTAAGGTAACGGCAGTTTCTAAATCTGAATCCATTCCACTAATATATACATCGTTTACTACTATTTTTTCAATATCCTCTAAGTCTGATGGTTCACCTGCAATATTTACGGTCTGTGGCTGGTATAACACCTCTGACATAGTATATCCTTCTCTTGGAGTCCCCTTTATATCAACCTCTACAGGAACTTCCTTTGTAGGATATATATCAACATGTACCTTTACTGTCTCCTGACTTACTGAAATTTTGTCATTATTAATTTCATCTCCATAAGCATCATATAGCACTATTGCGCCCTCTAAATCGATGGCACTAGAGGCATTATTTACATCAACCTTAACATCAACCTCAGTCACCTTTTCCACTGCACTCTTAGGTCCCTCAATTGTAATAATATTTGGAGAGGTCTGATAACCGCAAACCGCGTATCCACTCTTAGCATTTCCAATGGTCTTAACCTTAACAGAGTATTGAAGACTAATCTTTTCCTCCAGATTGAGTCTCATAACATTATCTACACATGTAATAGATATTTCATCACGAATTCCACCATTTTTTGAGGTTACAGTTATTTGAACAGTGTTGGTTATAGACATAGTTGATAAATCTGCTGTAGCTATAAAATCGTCCACATCCAGACCTTCAACTATGGAACGTCTACCCTTTACAACTATATCCACGGTATCGCCTTTAGCCACATCATACACCTTGTCTAATTCCTCTAAGGCAGCTCCATTTTTTTGCTGGACTGGGATTCCCTTTATCTTCACAGTAATCATGCTGTCAGATACATTCATAACCACCAGCCAAAGAACAAAGGCTATCAGCACAGATACAAGTTTCATTACGAAGTTGTCAAGAATTTTGCTTTTAATTCTGCTTTTCATTCTTCTTACCTCCCCTTCTTCTGAAACGTTTTGTCTCTGAGGTCTTATTCTGCAGACGAGATAGCTGCTTCTTCAGGCCTTCTGAATCAAGGTTTCTATATAATGTTCCTGAGTGGGCTACAGATATAGCGCCACTCTCCTCTGATACTATAAGTGTCATACTATCAGACACCTCACTAATACCAACTGCGGCTCTATGTCTTGTTCCCAAATCCTTATTAAGATCGTTACGATCAGTAAGAGGGAGATAACAGGTTGCCGCAACAATTCTATTATTTCTAATAATAACCGCTCCATCGTGAAGAGGTGTATTGTGTTCAAATATATTAACCAAAAGCTGTCTTGAAATAGTAGCATCTAAGTTAATTCCTGTACTTTCATACTCTCCTAATGCTACGGCATTCTCTATAACAATAAGAGCTCCAGTCTTACTTTTACTCATATCAATAGCAGCTGCCACAAGCTCCGCGATTGTGTTGTCATTTATCCTCTCACTTTTAACAGCCTTATCATTAGTAAATACATCAGGTACAATATTTCTTCTACCAAGCTCCTCTAGAGCTCTTCTAAGCTCTGGCTGAAATAGTATGATAACTGCAATAATACCTACACTTATGGTATTTCTAATTATCCATAGTATGGTATTAAACTTAAACACAACAGCTACGATGGTAAATAAAGCAAGTACCATCAAACCCTTTACTAAGGTCATGGCTCTAGTCTTTTTAAACCACTTGGTAACGTTGTATATAAGAAACGCTAAAATGATTATCTCCACAATATCTGTAACCGTTATCTGCGGAAAATAAAACCAATCAAAATATGAATTTAATTTTTGGATAATATTATTCATATTAACACCCCATCACTTAAGTTATCCTACTGTATTGCCTGTGAAGCCTCTTCTACCTGCTCATTAATTTTAACTACATTTTTCTTCTTCGCAGAAACATTGTACTTTGGTATTGCCTTTACATAGTAATAGTACTCATCATCCTCAAACTGTACAGTTTCCTTTCTGGAGTAATCCACCATACTCTTACAAAGCTGTACAATTAAGGCAAGCAATACACCAAGAATTGTTCCCGCTATAACATTACCAGTATTAACCTCTACATCCAGCATCATTCCACAAATCATGAAGGCAATTATGTTAAGAACTCCTGCCACACCTATGGCAATATACCAGATATAGTCTACCGGAAGCTTATAAACCACGAAGGAAATTAAAATTACAACTGCATAAACTATTATTTCAAGAAGCATCTGCTTATCCTTTAATACTGTATCAATAAGATATGTATATGCTATAAATGCATCCTCCTCAGAGGCTGTAGCAAGCACATTCTTTATCTCTTCTACATAAAGACCAAACTGATATATTACTACTCCAAACGCAACCGGAACAATTCCTGATGCACCTGCAAATATCATAACTACTATAGGTATTGCATATGGAAGATTCCACATATAAAGAATTGGAACCAATGCCAATATCCATCCTGTATTTGGGAACACTCTCATATAAGTACAATACATAATCAAAAATATGAACAATGCACAAATTCCCACTTGTGCGCCTACAGCAAAGGAATTAATAACTATTACCGCTCCACCTAAGAATACCACTACAGATGTAGAAACTAATGCAGATATAACTGATAACAGGAACACAACAATTCCTCTCTCAAACAAATCTGAATATCCATACATACTGTTAATAGATGAAAACATAATATAGGCCAATATAAATCTAAATATTGGTGTAGTAATCTCATCAAACTTTCTCAAATAATCTCTTATTGTATCTCTTATAGCCAATAAACTTGACATTAGTTGTCACTCCTTCCACTCGCGTCACTATTTTGATTAGCATTATAATTTGGATTTTCCTGATATGTAAAATCAGGTCTAACTATACTTTGCTGCTGAGCATAATATGCTTGGTGTTGTTCCATAAGTGCCTGCTCTCTCTGCCTCTTTTGTTCTGCCTTAATTCTATCACTTTCTGCCTTTTCAGCAGCCTTTCTAGCAAGCCACTCTTTACGCCTCTGGGCATTCTCTATAATCTGCTGATTACGCTCTTCTTCCTCCTGTTGCTTACGTTTACTGAGCATATCAGTTCTCTTAACCTTTACCCTATCACTTACCTGTGGTGCCTCCTCAAACTCTAATTCCAGTTCATCCTCCACAACGGTTCCCACAACCTTAGAAGACGCTTTCTTCTTTTTCTTTTTCTTGCCGCCATAGAATTCAATAAGTCTCTTAAGATTTACATTGTACTTAATAAGTCCCGGCTTAGCCATAGAGTATCTGTAGGAATATACAATCTGGCCAAAGAAGAAAAATCCTAAGCACACAAATACATATGCGCCAAGCAGCTTATACATAACATCAAAATAATCCACATCGCTTACCTTGGCCAGCAAATCATCAAACTTAATAAATACATATGCACCAATAATTGCCCAAAAAGCAACAGTTGCTGCTATCAGGGTTTTAAGCACATTATATCTTACATAATCACTTTTATAAAACTTGCTAATTATAAGATTTCGGTTTTCTTCCTTCTTTTCATAAATAGCTATTTTCGTCATTAGTCGAACCTTATTTTCGTCAATCATTTCACATTCTCCTTACAAAAGGGAATAGTTCCCCATTTATAATAATCATCCTATGTTATCTTATTCTATATTGGGGTAAAAATCAAGTGTTTGTGGCAAGAAAAAAGGGAATGGACATCTCCATTCCCTAATAAAATAATATCCTACTTTCCAATCTTAATGCCTAACATATTAAGAACTCTTGGAGCTGCTGCTGCAAGTACACCGATAATTCCAAGTACTGGACCTATACCATGTGATCCCTTACCAATCTTATCTGCCGCTTCAATGATATCATTAACTGTTCCGTTGCATAATCCAATAATTATAACAACTAAAGCAACACCAATAAGTATAAGCTCGAAGAATGGAATAGCTGACACTTTAGCCTTTATATTAGCAAACTGAGGTACATAGTCTGCCAAATCACATGCCATAAGAGCTAATCCTATGAGCACCAAAAGTATACCAAAAAGAACAAAAATTCCCTCGTCAACATCACCACCTGCAAGGCCAAACATATTAGCTGAATCTTTTTCCTTCATACCCCAGAATTCTATATTATACTTACACCATGTGAGGAATGGATTAATAGCAATGAAAAATGCTCCAACTAAGGCAACAATCTTCATAATATCGCCTTTTACAGCACCTACTATTCCATTTACATTAACTCCGCCACCCATTGGCTGTGCCTGCTGCATAGGTTGCTGATATCCTCCCATTGGCTGCTGATAACCCATCTGCTGTGGCTGGTCCATTGGCTGCATTGGCTGCTGATAGCCTCCCATCGGTTGCATAGGTTGCTGATATCCTCCCATTGGCTGCATAGGCTGCTGGTATCCTCCCATTGGCTGTCCCTGCTGAACCATAGCTCCACAATTCGGACAATTAGGCTGGCCCATAGGAATCTGTGCTCCACATACTGTACAATTCATAATTTATCCTCCCTTGTTATATTTCAATTATATTACTCAACAAAAAAACAATAGCATAATTTTCCATTTCATTCAATAAAAAACGGAAAATTATGCTATATTTTTTCATATTATTCTACTTATTCGTCTATTCCACTTAGATTTTCACTAATAAGCTTGTAATCATTAAAATAAGTCATGGCAACAACTCTAGCACTATTGTCATTAACAATCACTACCATACAATCGTTTTGGGAAGAATTATAATAAAACCATGCAGTTGAATTTCCACTCACCATATCATTTAATACATTAAAATAATTTTCATAATCATAGGTAATATTGTCTTCTATTTGATATTCCCCATCTCCTATGGACACACCGTACATCTTGTATCTTTTGTCATCTATATGAATACCTTTTCTGACGCCATCAATGTATACAACTCCTATTTTACCGTCACCATCTACAGTAACTGTTCCATTTGAATAATGAGTAATACGATTTACCATATTAGGACTATTCTCTAATTCTACGTCCAACTTTGCTTCTAAAGCATCCTTCTCCATATCAACATACAGACTTACATCTGTAGTCTTAGGATTAACTATGCCTGCCACCAGTTTCACTCCAAGTAAGACAACAGCCAAAATAACTACCCACTTAACAATCTCCATTATGTTATTTCCTGACTTAGCTGTAGCTGCCTTAATTTCAGTAGCTGTTATTCTTACTGGTTCCGGCTCTGAAAAAAGTGTATTAGGTGCAGAAACTTTCTCGTCACCTACTTCCTCTAGCTTTTTTACAGAGAATGTTCTCTCCTGAGCTTCCTCTTTAACTTCATCTTTAATCTTAAGTTCCATTTCAGTTCTCCTTTATCCTTTAAATTATATTCTCTTATTCCATTAAAATGTTTGAATGCAATTCCAAATATATTTCAATATTTTTTCTTGTGAACATAAGTCGTTTTCTACGTAGAATTTTTCTACAGACCTTTCATCTATCACCGCTTGACATTTTTCATCGTTTGCATATCCCTCTCTTTTTTCTTTCCAAGGAGTTTGGCTATGACTTATCATTTCTAATATTTTTGGAGAATACAACCCAAATGTTTTTATAACCATATCAATTGCTTCAATTTCTTCATGGGATACTTTTGATAACATACATCCTTGTTTACTGTATATGCCATTATCAATAGGCTTATATCCATATGCTTTGTATTTTGCATATATGTAAGGATATACTGGTCCGTGCATCCACGCCTCACTTTCATTAGGTATCAACCGTTTGCCATTTAACGCATAATTTACGCCATTTGAAAAAAACAGTAATTTTTCTAACGCCAAAGGTGTAACCTCATCCAAATGAGTAACAATATAATTTACAATTTGGTCAATTTTTGAATTTTGAATTTCCATTAATCGTTTATATCGTAAATCAATTTTTTTGCATGTAACATTTTTTAACTTTTGTCTATTTTTCTCAACCGATTGTATAAAAAATATTTCATCATTCAAAATACGCTTTAACACATCAGAAAATTGTTTTGCAGGAATAGCTCCTTCGTAGTATCTTTTTATTGTAACCTTTCCAAAACCTGCAATATCTGCCAACGCCTCTTTGCCAATATCATATTTGTTTAATATTTCCGAAATCTCATCAAGACTAATAATACCTCTTTTTTTCTTGTATGCACATATTTTCGCTTTAGACTTCCTGCTATTATAGTCAATATCCGTTGCCACCTCACTGTTACAATATTTGCAGCAACCTTTTTTAAATCTAAACTGTATTTCTTCTCCTTTGTACTCCTCTACAATTTCCGTATCAACAACTTCAAATTCTACTAAATCTTCACATTCATTACAATACGCTAATCTTTCATCATTCATATTACCACCTTCTTTTTCATTCTCATTTTCCTAATTTTTATAATTTCATTACTTTGGTATACAGATGTTCTGTATACCAAAGTTGTTTTATTCACAGTTATTCATCCATTATCTAATCTTTATCAATTTTTCTTAATCAAAATTTATTCTAATCTTATTATTCCTAATTTATTCCTTATTCATCCTATTTCTTTTCTCTATTTTCATGAAATGATACTATAAATACTTTTTCATATGGGGTTTTTCTATTATTGATTTTAATGTATATTAATACATTCTTAGAAACAATACCACTATCATCTGCGTCTCGTCTAATCAACTTGCAGGGATATTGAAATACATATAAGTACTCTTGTGGCAAACCCATCTTTTTACGTTTCTTTGCCCCTTTACTAAGATCAAGAATCTTCCCAACAAAATTTTCCTGTTTTAAATCTTTAAGAACCAGGTTTTCATCTTCCGTATCAAAGATGTACTCATCTGATAATGCAGGATTTTCTACAGTTGGTGTATGTGGAACATAGTTCTTGCGGTCAACTGAAATATACAAATCATGTAATACCTGGTCGACCTCTGCTTGTGTATGTGGAACTCGTGGTTCGGCATCAATATTTTGTTTGACGGACCCTATTGGTAATTTCAATAGATGTCCAATTTGTTCTTCGGCCATAGGCTTCCTCCTTTCCGCTTTCTTTGTGATACGTTTTTCTTCGTTGTGAGGTTTTCGTATCACCCACTTATAGTATACCATGAATGAAATTATTGTCAACTACAAAGTTGCAAATTAAGATAGTCTCAATATCATACTCTTGAAGCAACTGGTATATAATGTTACGTTTCCCTCCGGTCATCACGGTCTTATATACTGTTTTCTTTTCTCTTCTTGCTATAACAAAAGGCCTCCTATGAAATATTTCATCATCGAAGACCTAATATATCTTAATAGATTTTGACACGTTTTGTGTATTATTTTTCGGGATAAAATGCTATGTTTTCAGACACAAATAGAATTCCTTATTCAATTTATCATATTATATTTAAAATATTACAAAAAATCCATACTACGATTCTTTAATCTACTTCAGTTGAAATACAATCAATATACTTATCTTCCGAAACAACAACAATAAAAGTCTTTTTTTCATTATTTTTTTGTTGATTCCTATACCGAAGTGCAGAATTAAACCTTGCCCCTCTCGAAGGTTCTCCTATGTCCGAAGCTTCTCCATCAAGAATTATCCCAATTGCATAACATCTACCTTTCTCATCACAAATCAAGGCACCATCAATACTTGTCAATGCCTCAACCAATTCTTTATTCATTATTGTAGGATGTATACGTATCCCAGATATTGCTAATCTATCAGCCTCTTCTTCTGCATTTTCAGAAAAAACAACCATTGTTCCATGACTTTGATTTATTGCACCATAAATTATTTCTTTGAGTTCAAACAGGTGACTATCCCCAAAGGTCTTAACTAGCTTATTAATATCCTTTTGCTGAATTCCTAATTTCATTTCTGGAAATAACGGAAGCATATTACTAAAGTGAAGATATTCTTCACCATTCTTATAAAATTTCCATTCTAAGAAATTCTTAAAACTAATCTTGTAATAATCTCGATTAGGATGTTCACCTATCTTTCCTATCGCAAACACTTCACCTTGTTCATTCATAAGCAACGACAGCTCATCGTGTGCTATTTCTAACAATTTTCTAATCTTTTTATAGTTTTCAGGAGTAATTTTAATCGAACTGGATAACATTAATGAAATATTGTAATTGTTTACTATTTCCTCAAAACAATCTTCTCGTTTCATTTCTAACGCTATTATACTTCCTCTATTAATTTCATTCTCATATTTTATTGCAGATAATGCATTTAAATCATCCTGAAAATAATATAAGAAGTGTTCTTGCGCTGATGCCCTTCTAAATAATTCATTATAGTTTATCTTCTTATGCATATTAAAAAATTTACCAAATTCAATCTCCCATTGTATTCTTAAATCATCTAAAAATGGATGCCGCTTCCCATTAAAATTAATATCTGAGTTCAATCTATTTTTATCAAATTTGATAATATAAAACAAGTATGTTCGAAGTCCATACAAAGATATGCTTCTATCCGCTTTAGAACACCAAAACTCACATTCATCTATAGATTCATTCAGTCCCTTCCCAATAACGTGAGAAAATTCCCGTTCTAATTGGTTATGATCGTTATGAAAAGTGTAATGTTTCTCATTAATAAAAGCATCTATCGTTCTCGTACATATTTTTTCTACTGCATCTCTCGCCTTACCATATACATATAATTTATATTTAGGTTCCTCCGTATCATCAAGAATATATAGCTCCACTTGCAAAAGTTCTTGCATACTCTGTCCCAGCAATTTATGTTTTGACAACTTAGCAAACTCATTTCTGATTTGATTTGCTTTGTTATCTAATCGTACTATTTCTTCCTCATTATCCACAATAATAGCACCTGTTTCTATGTCTATTAAATTTGCAATTTCTTCCATTCTGTCCTCCTGTATAATTTTCAAAATGTCTTTTAACACTAAATATAATACCATTTTTTCCTTTTTTTTGCCACAACACATAAACTCAGAGAACATCGAATATTTCAAAGTATATCTCGCAAGGTGAACTATCATGATAATTCAATTATGGAAAACTTCTTCGAAATACTGAAACAAGAAATGAATTATGGTGTTGTTTATTATAGTTATGAAGAATTAAGGGAAGTATTAGAGAAATATATCTTTTATTATAATAAATAAAGAATCAAGCAGATGCTAGGATGGATGAGTCCTGTAGAATACAGACTTAGTCTTCTTGCTAAATAAAAAAAATGCGTAACAGACATTAAATCTGTTACGCAGTAAAAGCCTAACTTTTTTGGGGCCACATCATATAGATGTCCCCTTTGTTTTTAGCATATTCTCTTTAATTGGTCGCAAATCAGTCGCAATTTCCAAACATTTTTCTCTTAAACCCTTATAAATAAAGGCTTTACTGATTCAAACTCTTCATCGT
>SVEC01000021.1 GCA_015057555.1 Lachnospiraceae bacterium
CCATGGATGGCGCATTTGCGGCGGTGGCCGGAAGAAACCGCGAAGTATAGCTGGGCATTTCAAAATCCCCGCAGCGCAGCACTTAGCTGAATGCCCTTGTCCTTGTCACATAAAAAGAAACCCTTCCGCAAGGCAATGCGAAAGGGTTAACTTTGTTTCAACTGACCATAATGTAATTTATTTACTCCACTGTTACCGACTTAGCCAGGTTACGTGGCTTGTCGACGTCGAGGCCCTTGGCCTCTGAGGTGTAGTAGGCGATGAGCTGGAGAATTACAGCTGTTGCGAAGGCTGTAAACTCTGGGTCCAGCTTAGGGATTCTGATGTGCTTGTCACAGATAGCTGGGTCGTCTACATTTTCATCCATGCTAATGAGGATTACATATGCTCCTCTTGCCTTTACCTCACGGATGTTGGAGATAACCTTCTCGTATACATCCTCCTGAGTTGCTATGGCGATAACAGGAACATTTTCAGTGATGAGGGCTATGGTTCCATGCTTAAGCTCTCCTGCTGCGTAGGCCTCAGCATGAATGTAGGAAATCTCCTTAAGCTTAAGAGATGCCTCAAGACTCATAGTGTAGTCAAGACCTCTTCCGATGTAGAAGGCATCCGGAGAAAGCTTGATATGGTTAGCTACACGCTTAATATCATTTGCCCCCTCTAAAGTCTCCTCAATTATGTTAGGAGTGTTAATAAGCTTGGTCATAAATCTCTTAGTATCTGCATCTGATACAAGCTTCTTCACCACACCCATTCTAGCTGCGATTAAGTACATTGCTGAAACTTGAACAGTGTATGCCTTTGTGCTGGCAACTGCAATCTCAGGACCTGCGTGAGTGTAGAGAACGTAGTCACTTTCTCTGGCAATGCTTGAACCCTTAACATTTACGATAGAGATAACCTTTGAGCCATTTGCCTTGGCAAGCTTCATAGCCTCAAGAGTATCAATAGTCTCTCCTGACTGAGAAAGAACTATGGTAAGTGTCTTCTCATCGATAATAGGATTCTTATATCTAAATTCTGACGCAATCTCCACCTGTACAGGTATACGGAGTCTAGCTTCAATAAGGTGCTTTCCAACCATACCTGCGTGCATAGCTGTTCCACAACCTATAACTGTTACCTTGTCAATATTTTCGAATACAGAGTCGTCAATTCCATCCTCTGTAAAGTCAGGCATACCATCCATAACTCTTGGTGCTACTGTATTTCTAATGGCATCTGGCTGCTCATAGATTTCCTTAAGCATAAAGAATGGATATCCACCCTTCTGTGCACTGGTAATATCCCAGTTAACAGAAAGCATCTGTGGCTTAACCTCATTGCCCTTCATATCTCTTACATCAATACCATCCTTAGTAAGGGTAAGAAGGTGATACTCAGGCACTACAAAATAATCCTTTGAATAAGCTATAAGAGCTGTAAGGTCAGATGCGATAACAGAGCCCTTATCACTAGTAGCTGCCACAAGTGGGCTGACATTTCTGATACAGTAAATAGTATCAGGAATATCCTGGAACATAATACAAAGACCAAATGCTCCTGAAAGGACCTTTACTGCCTTTTTGATAGCCTTTACCGGATCTCCCTCGTAGAACTTGTTAATAAGTGCTGCCACAACCTCTGTGTCTGTCTCAGATACAAGGTCATCTGCAAGACCATACTCAACTATAAGCTGACGGTAATTTTCGATAATACCATTGTGAATAAGTACAACCTGGCCACAGCGGTGAGGATGTGCATTTACATCGGTTACTCCACCGTGAGTAGCCCATCTAGTATGTCCAATACCACAGGTTGCAGGGTTATTCATATCCGCACAAAGCTTCTTCAATTCTTCTACTTTTCCAGTTCTCTTCTTTACAGTGATTTCTCCATCACTTAGAAGTGCCACTCCTGCGCTGTCATAGCCACGGTACTCTAGGGTCTCAAGCCCACTTATAATAACATCTTTAGCAGGTATATTACCTGTAAATCCTATAATTCCACACATATTTAATTAACCTCGTTTCTTTCTGACAACAAAAATTACACCCACTAACACGGCAACATTGCTCATAGTGAATTCTCCATTCCTGTCATCTCAAATTTCTTCAAAATTTAACCAGCTCAAGTATTATATATGCCCACCCTTTTCTCCATATACCTGAAACATACACAATATCTATTACTGCACTGATTGCCTGAATTTGTTTTGAAGTTGCCCTCATATTTGTCCAGACATAACACGCTCAGTTGCGCGAAAGAGCATCCGCCGAATATTTCGATAAACTCTTTACCTCGTTAACCTTGCTCACTCCCGCAAGGTGCATGGCGCTAAGGTTCTTAACCTTTCGAAATCTGTATCCTCCACCTACAGACGCAAGTATTATAGCATATCTACTACGTTATTGCAAACTAACGTGCATATTTCCCTCTTGCACAACGATTTTCTTCTATGCTAAAATCTCTACAAAAGGGGGATAAATATCTATGAATTATCTAAATGAACAAAATTATCAAAGAAGTAACAAGGGCGTTAAGCTTGCAGGAGCAATCATCATAGGTGTGGGCATTGTATTACTAGGCATAGGAATACTCAAAATTGCCACCTCATCAAATTTGTTCGAAGGCTCCACAGGAATGTTCCTAATTATTCCTGGCATTTTTCTAACTATCGTAGGATGTATTATTTGCTTTCTTCTAGGAAACAGACGTAAGATTATGGCTTACCAGATGCAGGAAATGATGCCTCTTATGCATGAGGGCATGCAGCAGATGAGACCTATAATGAAGGAAAATGTAGAGTACATGACTCCAGTTATGCAGGAGTATGCCAGACAGATGGCGCCTACTTATGGTGAAGTTGCAAAAGAGGTTGCAAAGGGATTCAAAGAAGGTATGAATGAATAATTATTAATAAGGGCTGTGTGATTTTGAACCCAGCTCCTAGTGGATAGATTTTTAGTCTATCTTTGGAGCTCGATTCAAAATCCCACAGCCTTTTTTATATTTTATATACCAACCATAATATGCCGTAAATCAGTGGCTGATGCACCAGATATATTATCAGGGTTTTTCTTCCAATAAACGCAAGAGGTGGTACTGGATTTTTCTCCAGCCACTTGGGCACCCTTTCTTCCTTAAAATATCTTCCTATAAATGTCCCAGCCAGGAACAAAAATACCCAAGGGATAATGGCCCAATGGTCTCCTGCTCCATGTCCTGTCCTAAATCCTAATATAAAGAAGAACAGATTTTTAGGCACCTGCGGAACATCCACCATAAAGAGTCCCGGCCAACCAAAATAGCCATCATACACCCCAAGGGTTAGCATATGTACTAGGAGAAATCCTAAAAATCCCACAGATGCAGGAATTTTCTCCATAAGCTTAGCAGACAGTCCGTACAACAGCATGGAAGCTCCCAGCAGATGAAGTATTCCAAAGTAAACCTTACTTGCCGGCATCACTACAAGCATAACAACAGACACAAGCATACCGCACAGAAGTGTTTTAACTCCTCTTTTTATGTTGCTTCTGCTTAAATTACAGGATATTCCCGCCAGCAAAATAAGCGTACCAACAAATGCATCTCTAAACAAATCCATCCCCTCGGACCTAAAGAAGGCATAATTACCTCCAAAGACTTCACTCAGGTCATAAAGCAAGTGATAAAGCACCACTAGGATTATACAGATACCTCTGATTATATCTAGTACATAATAGCGTTCTTTCTTCGCTGGAGCTTCATTTTCTATTAAATTTTCTACAAGTAATTCGCTCATAATTCTCCTACGCCATAAGTAGTTTTCTTTGAATCATAATACCATTAATTGTTGTAGAAATCCACTTGTGTTTTTATATGTCCATGTTCTAGTGAACTGTTTTCTATGACAGATAAATTTTATCTGTTAATTTATCTCAGATAATTAACGCTGAATAACAATCATTCCGCCTAAATTAGAATTATCTATTTGAAATTGACACTATTTCAATTTGACATTACCCCTTCATACAAGTATATTAGTTATGTAGATTGCGTATATTATTTAATTTTGTATTCAAGTTCATTTAGTATATTATTTCACGCGCAGTCATTTCCCATTTTATATTACAATTTAAAGGAGGTTGATACTACGCTTTACCAACGTATGCTAGCCGAATATAACAGGCTGGAAAAAGAAATCGAAAAACTGAATAAGAAGATTAGTCAATTACCTAATGGTTGCTTGATTTGCGCTAAGAACGGAAGCTTTATAAAATGGTATGTAAGTGAAAACCAAAAACCTGTATATCTTCCTAAAAAACATAAGAATATGGCACAAAAGCTTGCTATGAAAAGGTATTATACAGAACTATTAACCACTTTGAAAAGAGAACAAGACGCTATCTACAGATATTTAGATCACCATCAAGACAATTCAAATAATTCTGCATCACAGCTATTATCACAGCCCGGATATAAGGAGCTATTATCTCCACTTTTTATGCCCACATCGCACAAGCTAACTGAATGGATGCTAGAGCCTTATGATAAAAATCCTAAGCATCCGGAGCAATTATCCATCAAAACCAACTCAGGTAATATGGTTAGGTCGAAATCAGAAGCTTTTATTGATATGCTACTACATGCGAACAAAATTCCATTCAAGTACGAATGTGCATTAACATTAGGTAGTACTGTTTTCTATCCTGATTTCACTATTATGCATCCTAAGACCGGAGAGATATTTTACTGGGAGCACTTCGGAATGATGGATGACCCTGTTTATGCAGGAAAAGCATATTCCAAGCTCCAGAAATTCTCTAAGCATGGAATTATTCCATCCATTAATTTAATTACTACATATGAAACTCAGGAGCATCCTCTTGATTTGGATACTGTGCAGAAGCTTATAGAACAGTACTTTTCTTGATTTACTAATGCAGGAATACTTGCGCCACCGCGAGGGGCGCTGTGTGGGTATGAGGCGTTTCTTAGCTTACCCCATACCCACACTTTTCTTATGAAATTTGCATTTTCCCTAACTTTTGGGTATCAGAAGCTTCCTTGCGTCTCCCATACCCAGTTTTTACATATGACAACCACTTTTGTCTCCTCATTCTGGGTATCACAAGCTTCCTTATATCTCCCATACCCACTTTTTCTCAGACGCAACCACTTTTGTCCCCACTCTCTGGGTATCACAAGCTTCCTTATATCTCCCATACCCACACCACAAAAACAGGCAATTCACCCCTCTTAAAAACACATAATAAGGAAGTGGGGCATCCATTTTGGACGCCCCACTTCCTTATATCACAGTGAAACAAAATCACATTTCTTAGCTAATCATAGCTCCTGCAGGCATATCCTTCTCTGCTGTAAGAAGCGCAAGATTTCCATCGAAATCCTCAGCACAAAGAAGCATACCCTCTGATAAAACTCCTGCAAGCTTAGTAGGCTTAAGGTTAGTGATTACAACTACCTTCTTACCAACCATCTGCTCTGGAGTGTAGTAATTCTTAATACCAGATACAATCTGAAGAACTCTTCCCTGAATCTGTACCTGTGAGCAAAGAAGCTTCTTAGAATCCTTAACCTCTTCACAGGAGAGAATCTCGCCCATCTGAAGCTGCATCTTATCGAACTCCTCAATAGTAATCTGCTCCTTAACCTTTGCGTCAAGTGTAGGAATCTTAAGCTCTGGTCTAGCCTTCTTCTTAGGCTTCTCTTCCTTAACCTCTTCCTCCTCCACAACTTTAGATGGGAATTTCTTCTCAATCTCATCTAGCATAGCTGGAGCATCTATTCTAGCAAAGAGAATCTCTGGCTCTGCTACAACCTTATTACCTGATGGATAAAGTCCAAACTGTGAAAGCTCAGTAACTCTTCTCTTCTCAGTGTTAAGCTGCTTTAAAATCTTCTCTGAGGTCTCAGGCATAAATGGCTCAAGTAAGGTAGCACCTACAGCAATACTTTCAACTAAGTTGTAAAGAACTGTATTAAGTCTATCCTTCTGATCCTCTTCCTTTGCAAGTGCCCAAGGCATAGTCTCATCAATATACTTGTTACATCTCTTGAAGAGATTAAATATCTCAGTCATAGCATCAGCAACCTTAAGCTTGTCCATAGCTGAATTAACCTTAAGTCTAGTGTTAATAACAACATCCTTAAGATCATCATCTACCGGCTGGTGCTCACCTGCATTTGTAACAACTCCATCAAAGTACTTGTTAGACATAGAAATAGTTCTGTTAACAAGATTTCCAAGAGTGTTAGCAAGCTCTGAATTAATTCTCTCTATTACAAGCTCCCATGAGATAACACCATCATTCTCAAATGGCATCTCATGAAGCACGAAAAATCTAACTGCGTCTACACCAAAGAAGTCTACCATGTCATCTGCATAGATAACATTGCCACGAGACTTACTCATCTTACCATCACTCTGGATAAGCCATGGATGTCCAAATATCTGCTTTGGAAGTGGCTGTCCAAGAGCCATAAGCATAATTGGCCAATAAATAGTATGGAATCTTAAAATATCCTTACCGATAAGGTGAAGGTCTGCTGGCCAGTAACGTCTGTAAAGCTCGTCACTTACACCATCGCAATCGTAACCAAGTCCAGTTATATAGTTTGATAATGCGTCAATCCATACATAAATAACGTGCTTGGGATCAAACTCTACCGGAATACCCCACTTAAAGGAGGTTCTTGATACACATAAATCCTGAAGTCCCGGAAGAAGGAAATTATTCATCATCTCATTCTTTCTAGACTCTGGCTGAATAAACTCTGGATGTGAGTTAATGTGGTCAATAAGCTTGTCTGCATACTTGCTAAGCTTGAAGAAGTAAGCCTCCTCCTTAGCTGGCTGACACTCTCTACCACAATCTGGACATTTTCCATCTACAAGCTGTGAAGATGTGAAGAATGACTCACATGGAGTACAGTACATACCCTCGTACTCACCCTTATAGATATCGCCCTGATCATAGAGCTTCTTGAAAATCTTCTGAACCTGCTTCTCATGGTCAGGGTCAGTAGTTCTAATAAACTTATCATAAGATGTATTCATCAAATCCCAAATTGACTTAATCTGTGTTGATACTTCGTCTACGAACTCCTTAGGAGTGTTAAGGCTCTCAAATGCCTTAATCTCAATCTTCTGTCCGTGCTCGTCAGTACCAGTCTGGAATCTTACATCATAACCTACGAATCTTTTGTATCTTGCGATACTATCAGCTAAAACTACTTCATAAGTATTACCTATATGAGGCTTGCCTGAAGTGTACGCTATAGCTGTTGTAATGTAGTATGGTTTTTTTGCCATGTCTCTCTGTACCCCCTTGGTTAACCTACCATTAATTTAAATTTCTGAACCTCTTTGTCAGAATCCACTACCCGAATCATGCCGCCTAAATCTCTAATCTTACCGTCAAAATTCTCGTAGCCTCGCAGAACATATTTGATATTCTCAATAGTACTAAAGCCCTCAGCTGCAAGAGCTGCAATAACAAGGGCCGCACCTGCTCTTAGGTCTGGTGCCTCTAAGCTGGCTCCACTGTACTTTTCGATACCATTTATAACTGCTGAATTACCTTCTACTTTAATACGAGCGCCCATACGCGCAAGCTCGCCAACATATTTGAAACGATTCTCAAATATACTCTCTGTAATTACACTTGTTCCCTGAGAAAGGGCAAGGGTAACAGCCATCTGTGGCTGCATATCTGTAGGAAATCCCGGATATGGAAGAGTCTTAATCTGTGTACACTTAAGTCTTCCATCTGCCATAACTCTTACAGAATCATCATATTCTATAACCTTAGCACCTATCTCATTAAGCTTTGAGGTAATAGCCTCAAGATGCTTAGGAATTACATTCTTGATAAGAATATTGCCACCTGTAGCGGCAGCCATAGTCATAAATGTACCTGCCTCAATCTGGTCAGGTATAATAGAGTAGCAGGTTCCCTTAAGCTTCTGCACTCCACGAATTCTAATAACATCCGTACCGGCACCCTTTATGTTAGCACCCATACTATTAAGGAAGTTTGCCACGTCTACTATATGTGGCTCCTTTGCAGCATTCTCTATGGTAGTCTTACCCTCTGCAAGAGCTGCTGCCATCATAATATTAATAGTTGCACCAACAGTTACTACGTCAAGGTAAATATGATTACCCACAAGCTTATCTGCCTTTGCAACAATCTTTCCACCATTTACAATATCAACCTTAGCGCCGAGAGCTTCAAAGCCCTTTATGTGCTGGTCGATAGGTCTAAGTCCTATATCGCAGCCTCCTGGGAGAGCAACCTGAGCATAATTAAACTTGCCAAGCAATGCACCCAGCAAATAGTATGATGCTCTGATTTTTCTTATGTACTCATCATCTACGCATAAGTACTCGTCGTTTTCTATAGTTCCTCCACATATAGAAACTGTGTGTTCATCTATATATTTAACTTTAGCGCCAATATTCTCTATAGCAGCTAGAAGCACCTTTGTGTCCTCAACATATGGAACATTCTCTATAATACATTCCTCATCTGTAAGAACAGCAGCTGCCAAGATACCTAAAGCAGCATTCTTAGCGCCTGCAATGGTGACCTCTCCCTCTAGGACCTGGCCGCCTTTAATTACATACTTTTCCATTCCACACCTCGTAGTCCTATAGTTAGGACATTTTACATAGTCTTATAAATTATAACACATTCAAGGAAAATGTAAACCCACAAACCAAAAAACCTATTTATCGGCCTCACAGTAAATACATCTATAAACTCTATTTTCCTCATCTGTTAATTTGAAAATGTGTGGAATATCCTGCTCCACTGATGTTATACAGCGTGGATTCTTACATTTTCTAACATTTGTAAGCTTCTGCGGAAGCTTAAGCTTCTTCTTCTCCACAGTCTGCCCGTCCTTGATTATACTGACTGTAATGTTAGGGTCAATATATCCGAGCACATCTAAATTCACATCATACTCCTGATGAATCTTTAGAATATCCTTTTTACCCATCTTATTGCTCTTAACATTCTGAAGCATACCAATACTGCAGTCTAGCTTATCAAGCTCTAGGTCGTGGTACACAAGAAGGGCCTTGCCTGCTGTAATATGATCCAATACAATTCCATTTTGAATACTTTCAATCTTCATTATACAGTCACCTCCAACATAGTCATAATAAGGGCCATACGAACATATTTGCCATTTAATGCCTGTCTAAAATAGCATGCTCTTGGATCATCATCCACATCTGTGGAAATCTCGTTAACTCTTGGAAGTGGATGAAGAATTGAAAGGTCCGCCTTAGCAGTTTTAAGCTTGCTCTTATCTAGGATGTAGGTATCCTTCAAGCGAATGTAGTCAGCCTCATTGAAGAATCTCTCCTTCTGAACTCTGGTCATGTAGATGATGTCAAGCTCATCCATAACCTCCTCCATAGTGGTAACCTCTTTATACTCTATATTATTCTTCTTAAACACTTCTGTGATAATATATTCTGGAACTCTAAGCTCATTTGGCGAAATAAGCACGTACTTAATACCCTCATATCTGGAAAGAGCCTTAATAAGAGAATGGACAGTTCGTCCAAACTTAAGGTCTCCGCAAAGACCGATAGTGAAGTTGTCAAGTCTTCCCTTCTCGCGCTTAATAGTAAGCAGGTCTGTAAGGGTCTGGGTTGGGTGATTGTGACCACCGTCGCCAGCATTAATAATAGGCACATCTGACACAAATGAACCAAGCAACGGAGCACCCTCTTTAGGATGTCTCATAGCGATTATGTCTGCGTAACAGCCTACAGTTCTAATGGTATCTCCTACGCTCTCACCCTTAGCCGTTGAGGATGAATCAGCAGAAGAAAAACCAAGCACATTACCACCTAACTCCATCATAGCAGCCTCAAAGCTAAGACGGGTTCTTGTACTTGGTTCAAAAAATAGAGTTGCAAGCTTCTTGCGCTTACAAGCATCCTGGTATTTTTCCTTATCATTAATTATATCTATAGCCAAATCTAATATGTCATCAATCTCTTGAACTGTTAAATCAGTTGGGTCAATTAAATGCTTCATCAGTGTCTCCTATCCTCTGCAAAAAAAGCAGATTTTTACTACATACTATAATAAAGCTAAGGCGATATAATGTCAATTTGTTTTACCTTGATTTTATATGTTTTTACTCAATAAAATTATCTATTCAATCTTCTAAAACGCTGACAATCAAATGGAGGAGTTGCTCAGATGATTAAAGGCGGTAATGAGCAAATCACTACCGCCTTTACTAATGCGATTTATTTATCTTTCGCTTGCTGTTCTTCTTTTGCGATAATAGTAAGTAATTATCAAAATCCCCATACCGCTTACGAACAATAGAACTACCCACAACCCAAGGTTGCTATTGTCGCCGGTTGTAGGGGAGTTAGGAGCAACCGGCTTGTTATTATCTCCAACTGCTTCTACATTGTTGATAACCTCAAGGGCCTCGTCCATACGCTTAATCTCGGCCAAAATTGCTTTCTTTTCCTCCTCGGTGTAGTTGCCACCATTGTCCTCTAGTGCTTTCTCTAAGTCAGCTTTTGCCTTTTCCAAATCGGCCTTATCTTCCGGTGTTACATTATCAGCGGTAACATCCTTAACCTTTTCGATGTTCTCAGTATGGGTTGCTTGGGCTACTTCGTCGATGGTTGCAAGCAAAGCTTCTGCAATAACCTTGTGCTGCTGTAAGGTTTCTTTTTCACCATCATCGGAGGTGTCCGGATCAGCAATCATTTCGTCCAGCTTTTCTACCAGTTCCTTCAGAGCAGGAGTATGGGCAGAGGTAACGTTATGGTTACCAAGATTTTCAGTTACTTTCGCCAACTCCTTAATAGGCTTCATGGTTACAGTAACGGTAGTAATGTTGCCTGCCTTATCCGTTGCCTCTATGGTGTAAGTAGCTTCCTTGTTACCTTCCAAAGTGATATTTTCAGATGCAGGGTTACCATTCAAAGTAATAGTAACAATGTTCTTATCGGTAACGGTGACCTTCTGCGTAGTGTAGTAAGTCTTACCATTTTCAATACCATTGATTGCGGGTGGTGTAGCATCCAATACCACACCATCGGAATTGATATGTATCACATTACCTCCATTATCGGTAATCTTTGCATAAACTACATACTTGTTATCAGGATTGATTTTGAATGTGCCTTTATAGTCAACCCAATCAGTAATTGCCCTTACCTCGTCAAGCTCCAATTCTCTGCTAGCCAAATAATACTGAATGCTCTTTATGCCACTGCCAACGTCGTCAGCGTTGATGGTAACATCCTGCGATTCCTTGAAGAACAAGCCAAAGGTAAGATTGTTCCAGAAGGAAGTCCACTTGTTATTTTCAACTTTAATTTCAGCAGTAGGGTCAGCTATGTCATCAAAGCTTCCATCCCCTATTGTTATATTTACATCATCAGTAACCCCTGTCAGGGTTAAGGTATTTGTTGCAAAATTAAAACGGTCAGTAACATCAACGCCATTATTATAAATGGCAAAACTCTCGTTCATATTGTAGCCATCTTTAGAGCTCAATGTTATACGGACATCTTCTTCATAGGAAAGGGCTGTTTTGTCAGCCTCTATGTTATATCCGATTTGCTCGTCGGCAGAAGGTAGGGTAACCGTCAAGTTTCTTCCTTCAGCTACAGTGACTTCTGTATACGGTGAGGAATAATAATAATCTTTAGCCGGATATCTTACATAATATGTTCCCGGCACAAAGATCATATCCGGGTCAGTAATCCCGGTATATGCACTGTTGATATTTGTGGGTTCGGTTGCATATTCCATCTCGGTGGTAAGCCCTGAGATATATCCGTCGTTCTTACCCTTAATGGTTTCTCCTACACCAGAAACCTCCGGTGCAGTTTGATGTGCGTAAATAGTATACTCCACTTCAAGGGGGACGCTACTATTCTCAGGAAGCTTATAGTTTCCGTTAGAAAGACCGGTAATCCTAGCAGTCCACTTGCCCGGATTTATACCTGCCCCATCCACCGTCTCAACAACCGAAACGAGAACCTCACAGGTGTCACCATCTGCAAGATTGGTTGCCGATACTTCTGGTAACACAAGCTGACCGGTATAGGACATATACTGGGTTCCGCCCCAAGAAAATTCTATTTCTTTTTCCCTTATCTCAAAAGCCCTTTGGGTTTCATATGCAAAATTACCCATTCCCTTTACGGTAACAGTATAGGTATCTGCGTTTTTTAAATCGGACTTATCCCAAGAAAGTGTATAATCCGTATTTTCTGTAAGTGGTGTACCTCCGTAGCTCACAGAAATGTCAGGCTTCTGCTCAGTACCATTATAATCCACACTTGTAGGATTAATTGTGATAGTGGTACTCTCTATGTGCTCCGGTGAAATTGTAAAGCTTGTGGTTATTGTTTCTCCCTCTATACAAACAGAGGCCGTGGCTGTACCCACATCTGTGTTCTGACTATAAGCAATTGCCGAGTTCTCAACTCTCTCTCCACGCCAACCATCAGAGTAGCTGATTGTTGCAGGTGTAAGTGGGCTTCCGTTATAAATCTGTAGATATGCGCTCAATGTTGCTTTCGCCTCATGTCCACAATTACTCTGTGCATTACAGCGTTCTGTGATTACATTCTGATTACTTTCATAAACAAGACTATGTTCACATTCTGTTCCACAGGTTTTACAGGCACCATCCTCATACTCAGGATGTGAGTCATTACACAAAACCAAACGGTTTTCATTCTTGTCGAGAATAATTTTTCCCACATCAGTTTTAAATTTTGCAGCATCATTTTCCGTAATGGAATATTCATCAGTTCCAATAACAATGGTTTCTCCTACACCACGATTAGTTGCAGCAAAGGAAGCCCCCTCATTCAGTGCACCGGAAACAGTTATATAAGAAGTTCCATACTCATTGCTGGTCAAATAAATTGCATCATTGATTGCCGGAGTTCCCGAAACTAACCATTCCGACAAAAAAGCAACATAAATACCTGCACCAGCCTCTGCTTTGTTTTCGGATATGGTTCCTCCACACATTTCAAAGATTCCAGAATTGTGGAACACGCCACCACCATAACAACATTCCTGATAACCTGTAACTTCATTTTCAGAAATGGTACCTCCAGTCATATAAAACTTACCGGAATTATCTACACCGCCACCCGTACCCGAAGCTATGTTTTTCGTAATGTCTCCTGCATATATGCTTATGGTTCCGTTATTATTACATACGCCTGCACCAGAATATGCCGTATTCTCAGAAACCAAGCCACCATACATATTAAAGTTTCCCCGAAAAACATATACACCGCCACCAGATTTTGGAGTATTATTCTTTACAATACTTCCACCATACATATTAAATGTACTGTTTTGGGATACCAATACCCCGGCACCAGAATAGTCACTTCGATACCCTTCTGTAATCTTACCGGTCTGCCCAGCGCTACAATCGCATAGATTCAGTGTGGCATTTTTATTAATTGTTACAACACGAACTGCGTCATTTCCACTGACAGAATGTCCGTTTAGGCAAAGACTTATCTGGGTTCCTTCCGGTATCTCCCATGAGCTTGATAAAGTTACATCCTTGTCAAGATAGTATGCCCCTGCTTCTGTTGGCATTGAATCTGCAGAGTCCCACTTTGTCCAAGTGATATCAGAGCAAGCTCCTGTATGGTCGCCTGTATCTGTGTGAGATGCCCCACAATTAGGATGGCTGTGTCCATCTGCGGCAAAAGCAGTTAAAGGAATATATACCAGCATCAGTGTTATGCAAAGCACAATGCCAAGGAGTTTTTTCGTAAATTGTTTTTTCATTTTCATATCCTTCCCTCCTAATTCAGATTAACATATCGGCCTATCGCCGTTATTATTCATATGCAACCTTTTCTTCTAAGAAGGCCAGCATAGATTCTATGGTCTGCTTTGCGATTGCTTCAAAATCAAAGCTGGACACAAACTGTATGGCTTCTTCTATCTTTTCCTTTGGAACATCGTAGAGCTTAAAGGTGGTTTCCAAGAACCGCTTGACCTTTCGCTCCATGGTAAAGTACATATCACACGGTATGGTCAGGAAGCCTCTCATAATTCCACCGGATGCAATCTCAAGCTCGAAGAAATCCTTTGTTTCTAGGTTCGGTAAGCTTGGCTTAAATATTTCCTCTAGTTTGTAGGTTATCATCTGCTGAATGATATCTGTTGTAGCGTGCAATGAATATGCAGATTTGTATATGTCTCTAATATGCTCGCTGGACTCCGCCATATGTAATTGCAGAGTGGTCTCAGCTGCGTAAAAAAGTATCTTGTCCTCAGTTTTGCCTTTCAACAGGTCTGCAGTTGCCTTGAACTGTCCTTCCAATACATATTTCACAAGCTCTGCAAGGATATCCTCCTTGGTCTTAAATAAATTCATAAGAGAGCCTATGTTGATATCAGCAAGCTTAGCTATCTCCTTAACCGTTGTGGCTGTAAATCCCTTTTCCAAAAAGGATTTTGCAGAAATGTAAAGCACTTGCTTTCTCATCTGCTCCATATCTCCACGAGGTCTGCGTTTTGTCTTATCCGTAGCCATTCATTATCCTCCGTTTTCCTCTATGTCAATGCCATATATATAGGCTAGCAATATCACAACATTGCTATACGTTATATAACGCATTATATAACGTATATTTATTATATTCCATTCCCTCACGAATAACAATGGTTTTTTTTCATTATTCCAAGTAGGAATGTATAGACGAAAGCCAAAAAGAGGCAAAACAAAATCGCACTTGCATTGAAGTGCGATTCTTATATTTCTACATATTATCTATCGTCTGAGTATGTGCCACCTTTTTGCCATCAAATATTTCCCTTATTTTATCCTTATCCCTTCTGTCGCATACCAGCACATACTGCTTTCTGTTTGCACGGATTTTCAGGATAATAATATTGCTGTCATCTTTCTCGTTCACCAGCTTGTAGCTTTTCATATCCTCCCATTCTAGGAAGGTAGTTCCTACGATGGCACCCTCGTCAGTGATTCCACTTTTTACTCTGGTGGACATGATGATAAAAGCTACAAAGGCAAGCACCGCCGGCACAAAAGTATATACCTTAAAATAAACCAGCACTACAAAAACGACTAAAGCAATATTCGCATATATTATCTCAGTGTTGCCCGTCTTTCTTCTAATTCGGCTTTTTACTATAATACCAGCTTGTCGCTTTACAGTTCCCACACATACAAAGAAGGCAGTTATGAAACCTAAAAACAATACAAATGCTAGTACTCCTATCCACACATCCATAATCTATCTCCGCCTATCACATCTTACACATTCTATTCATACAATCCATACACTTGAAACCAACTACTCGGGCATATACAAAAATTTCAATCTCCACTGCCCGGATTTTCCCAGAAATTTTCATCCACATATAAATTCATGGGCAGTGTAGAAAATTTTAATCCCCACTGCCCTGAAATCATCTAAAACTTCCTATTTGCCGGAAAGCCACCCAGAAATCCTCTCGAAAACTCCCCAAAAAGCTTCCAAAAATCACTCTCCAACCACCACACAACTAACTCTTAAGAAGCGTAACCATAACCGCCTTCTCAGCATGTCTTCTATTTTCAGCCTGATCAAGAATTATATCAAGATTCTTATCAATAATGCTCTGGCTAATCTCGAAGCCTACATGCATTGGCATATCATGGAATACAACTGCCTTGCTTCCCTCTACAAACTCATCATTTATCTGATATGGCATCATTTTAGCCATAGTCTCTTCCTTCTGCTTAGCGTATGCAGGATTGTTGAAGAACTCCATATCTACCCAAGTATCTGTGTAGAGGATATCCATATCCTTTACATAGGTCTTAGCTTCCTCAATAGTCATAGTAGGGTCAAGCTCCACATAGTGACCTGTAGCCTTTGCAGCCTCATAGAAGTCATCCCCACATACTGTGTCATTTACAAGTGGAGTAAGACCATAAAGTGTACCCTTCTTCATCTTTGCAAAGAACTCAACCAGTGAGTTAAATACATTGTTCTTAGCACCTATGTAAAGAAGCTTAACATCAAGACTTCCAAAGTGTTCTATAATAGTAAGAGCATCTGCAAGAATCTGACATGGATGATATGAGTTATCACAGCCATTGATAAATGGCACTGTTGCATGCTTACCAAAAAGCTCTACAGTCTCATTCTTAATAAGTCTTGCCATAATTATATCCACATTTCTGCACACGTACTTTATCTCTGATACAGGCTCACCAAGGACGAAGTTTGAGTTGCTCCAAAGCTGGTTGAAGTAATGTCCACCAAGCTCTGTAATACCTGTCTCAAATGAGAGAAATGTTCTAGTTGATGTCTTCTCAAAAAGTGTGTAAAGCTTCTTGCCCTTAAGGGCCTCAGAGTACTTCTCTGGGTTCTTCTTCATATCAAGAGCAAGGTCTAATATCTCCTGTAACTCCTCAGCTGAGAAGTTCTTAAAATTAAGCATATTCTTCATAGTATTTGTTCCCTTTCTTCCCTAAAGCAAGCTCTTATAAGTAGCTCTTAAGCTTGTCTGCCATATCTGTCTTCTCCCAAGGTACATCGATATCATTTCTTCCAAAGTGACCATAAGCTGCTGTCTGCTTGTAGATAGGTCTTCTTAAGTCAAGCATCTTAATTATTCCAGCTGGTCTTAAGTCGAAGTTCTCTCTAATAATCTCAACTAGCTTGTCATCAGCAAGCTTTCCTGTGCCAAATGTATCTACCATGATTGAGGTTGGTCTTGCAACACCGATAGCGTATGAAAGCTGAATCTCACACTTGTCTGCAAGTCCTGCAGCTACAATATTCTTAGCAACATATCTTGCTGCGTAGGCTGCTGATCTATCAACCTTTGTACAGTCCTTACCTGAAAACGCACCGCCACCGTGACGACCATATCCACCATAAGTATCTACTATAATCTTACGTCCTGTAAGACCACTGTCTCCGTTAGGTCCACCGATTACAAATCTACCTGTTGGATTAATGAAGAACTTAGTATTCTCGTCTACCATCTCCTTAGGAAGCACTGGCTCAAATACATACTTCTTAATATCTGCATGAATCTGCTCCTGAGTTACCTCTTCTCCATGCTGTGTAGAAAGTACTACTGCATCTAATCTAAACGGCTTACCATTCTCATCATACTCTACTGAAACCTGAGTCTTTCCATCTGGTCTAAGATAGCTTAAAGTTCCGTTCTTTCTAACCTCTGTAAGCTTTAATGCAAGCTTGTGGGCAAGAGATATAGGATAAGGCATAAGCTCTGGTGTTTCATTTACCGCATATCCAAACATCATACCCTGGTCACCGGCACCGATTGCCTCAATCTCCTCGTCACTCATGCTATTTTCCTTAGCCTCAAGAGCCTTGTCAACTCCCATAGCAATATCCGCGCTCTGCTTATCAAGAGCTGTAATAACTCCACAGGTATCACAGTCAAAACCGTATTTTGCTCTGTCATATCCGATTTCTCTAACTGTTTCTCTAACGATTGACTGAATATCAATCTGTGCCTTAGTAGTAATTTCTCCCATTACAAGCACAAGACCTGTAGTACAAGCTGTCTCACAGGCAACTCTACTCATAGGGTCCTGCTCTAGGATTGCGTCTAAGATTGCATCTGAAATCTGGTCACAGATTTTGTCAGGATGTCCTTCAGTTACTGATTCTGATGTGAATAATACCTTTTCCATTTTTAATACCTCCGATTTTAATATTCTAATCCGCCATGCCGACGTACCTCTCTGCAGAGATTTGATTACTGATATATATAAAATAAATCCGATTGCAAAAGCTACAATCGGATTTGAATATCTCACTATCAAATCCTCTTATTGCTCGATTACTCACAGTATTCGCTCAGGTCGGCACCTTCCGTAGATAATAATCTCCGGGGTTGCCGTGGCTTCATAGTCCCTTATGACTCCACCACTCTGAATAAGAGAGATATGATTAACATACTCTATAACCTTTTTATTGTCAACAAAATTCTTGCAGAATATCTAATAATACTTTATTATGATACATATTTGTACAGTATATATGTAAAAAGGAGCTTATATGGAAAATAATACTAACTTAGATAATGTGACAAAGCCTGTTATCTTTGACAGAAAGAAAATATATCACACAGGATTCTTAAGCACCTTTTGGCTTAAAATAATTGCCATTGTTTGTATGACCCTGGACCACACAGGTCTTTGTCTTGGTCTCATCTATAAAAACGGAGGATATTACCTATCTGGGCTTATGTCCTACGATACCTATAACCTACTAAGAACCATAGGAAGATTAGCATTTCCTATATTCTGTTACTTGATAGTAGAAGGGCTTTTTTACACCCGAGATGTATTCCTCTATACCTTGAGATTATTTATATTTGCAGGTCTATCACAAATCCCTTTTTCCCTTATGACAAAAAGGGATGCTCTTGCATTTAGTCAGAACCTAAATGTATATTTTACCTTGGCATTCGGATTGATAACCATAGCCGCCATAGATTATTTTAGGAAGCTAGAGAAAAAGAAAACCATCAACAAGCCTATATTTATACTATTATCCGCAGTGGTTATTATTTGCTCCACCTCCTTTGCAGATACGGTAAATACTGATTACGCAGGCTATGGTGTGGTTGTAATAGTAATTTTTTATGTATTCAAAGATAAGCCCCTGCTTATTACCGGAGCTTTAGCTATCGCCACATACTTAATGTCCTCTAGCTTAGAAATGTATGCTCTTTGCGCTATGGTACCTATAGTTCTCCATAACCATCAAAAGGGGCCTTCCCTGAAATATGTATTTTATATGTACTATCCTGTGCATATGTTAATATTGTATTTTATATCCACCTATATATAAGAAAAACAGCGGGGAGCACTTTGTGCTCCCCGCTGTTTTTCTATCCTCTACTGACTTATGGTAATCTTCTTGCCTTCATACATTTGGTCTATATATTCCTTGGCCTGCTCTACTGTAGCATAATCCGGCTCCATAACATACACTGAACCACCTACACTGTAGCAGGTATTAAAGCTGTCAGTTCCATTTACACTGTACTTAAGAACCTCCCAGGACTGCATATTGTTAAGCTGGAACTTAACTAAGTTAGATATCTCATCATAAGACATACTAGTTATCATACTTCCTGATATAGCATCTAAAACCTCTGTATAATTCTTCAACATATCTGAGGTTGCCATCTTCTTAATCATAGCTTCTATAACAGCCATCTGATTCTTTCCACGCTGTCTGTCTCCGTCTGAAAAGGCTCCTCTGTTACGAGCAAACATCAATGCCTGATAGCCGTCCAAATCATTGTAGCCCTTGTGATAATGAAGAGTATTATTCTCCATATAGAAATCATACTCAGAATATACAGAAACTCCACCTAATGCATCAATAATCTCTATAAATCCTGTGAAATTCATCTTCACATAGTCATCTATTTCCACATCATACAAAAGCTCTAGGGTGTCTACAGACACATTTATTCCATAAGCTCCTGCGTGAGTAAGCTTATCCTTCTGCCCATTGGATACAGAAAGTGGTACATAATAATCTCTTGGTGTGCTTATAAGCAATATCTGTCTGGTTTGGAGATTTGCTATCAGAAGAATATTTACGTCACTGTTACCGTTAATCTCAGGTACTCCCACACAGTCATTACCACTTATATATATAGCTACTACCTCGTCACCGTTGTATTCTATATCCTTATCATTTTCGTTCGCTACAACCTCTTCGACTATCTCCTGACTGGAAACAGATCTAATCCTGCTTTCAAAATCCTCATAGCCCTCTGTTCCTGTAACAAAGCTTATATATGCACTATTCAATATAATAGCGTTTATCTCTCCTGAATATAATGCGTCCACAAGGCTTAAAACATTACTGTACTCTATATCAGTGATTTCTCTCTTAAGCTCCTTGTTAATGTTCTCAATAACCTTGTCAGTATTCTCTCTATCTAAGTTGCTTAATATACCAAAACCATAGTCTGCTACATCCTTAAGCTCCTGAGCAGGGTCCTCAACTAATACGTACACATGAATATTGCTAATCTGTGTTGATACACCCGTCATCTTAGACAAGGCATTATGAGTAACGTGCATATATACACAGCTTAAAATCATCACCAGAGTCATAGCAAAGGCCAGAACCTTTGTGATAACACCTGCTATTAACCATCTTTGACATATAACAAATATCCCCGTTACCACTAATCCCATAGCTACTAATATTATCAATAAAATAGCAGGCAAAACATTAAGCTTTATAGCAAACACCGCTGTTACAGCCAGAGCAATAAGCATGATACTGCACATTACATAGCCTACTATTTTCAAGGTTTTTCTCGTTTTATTATTCTTACTTTTTTTAGTTCTTTTAGTTTCTTCCAAGGCTCATTTCTCCCATCCATAATATTACATTAGTATAGCTTTATATAACCTATGTGTCAATAATAGTAAACGCAAGAAATCGGTAAAATTTTGTGAAATTTTACCGATTTTAAAATTAAATTCTACTCTTAATAGCCTTAGCCAAGGTCTGCTGTTCCTCAGCCACAGTCTCCTTTGGTGCCCAAGACATATTCACTCCATCTCCTGTATTTCTAGGTACCAGGTGTAGATGAAAATGGTTAACTGTCTGACCAGCTACTGCTCCATTGTTCTGAAGGACATTCATGCCCTCGCAGCCTGTTTCTTCTTTTATAGCCTTAGCTGCAACTGTAGCAAAGGAAAAAATCTTTGCAGCGGTCTCTGCATCAAGCTGGAAAATGTTATCGTAATGCTCCTTTGTAATTATTAGAGCGTGACCCTTATTTGCCGGTGCCACATCTAATATGCACTTAAAATCTCCTGTCTCATAAATAGTAGCTGATGGAATATCTCCCTTAGCAATCTTACAAAATATACAATCATCCTTAATCATAACATTACTCCTTATGTATACATTATTTAGATTCAAAATTTATACCATAAAGCCTCTATTGTAGGTATCCCCTAGGGTACTTTCGCTAAGAGTTCCCTTTCCGTAGGTAAGGCCGGCATATACCTGGTGAGCATTCTTCATCACAGGCTCTTCATCATCTAAGCTGTGAAGCTTTTCAAAACCCACCCTAAGATTATCTAACATAGCCCTACATCTGTCAAGGTCATCCGGTCTCCTTTTGACCTCAGAGGAAACCAGCTTACCATATATAAATCTAAATACAGAAAGAACCTTTCTCCCTAATTCATCCTTTGGATTAATGCAGGAAATAAGCTCATTATGAGACTTTTTAGCCAATCTAATATTCTTTATATATTGTTCCTTGTCGTCACTATCATATGCATTAATAGAATCACTAATGTAAACATTTACCACATCAAATAACACAAGGATAAGACCACTATGATTACTATTTGTGGTTCGCAGAGTAAATTCCTTAATCTGTTCCTTTGTCATAGGCTCCTCCTACTAATTCTGTAAAAGCTGTAAGATTGATGATGGTCTTTCATTTGACTTTTGCATCATAGATATAGCCGCCTGAGCAAGCACATCCTGTTGAGTATAATTTGTCATCTCCTCAGCCATATCTGTATCTATCATTCTTGAATAAGCAGCTGTTATACTCTCCTCCTGAACCTCAAGATTACTGTATACATCCTCTAATCTATTCTCATAGGCACCCATCTTTGAACGAATATTTGATACCATCTTAACTGCTGCGTCTATAGCCTCTATGGCCTTGGCTGCATAATCCTGAGTGTACATTATAAGATTATCTACACCTAAGCTCTTTGCATCCATCTTTGGAATGTCTAAGTGAATCTCATCTCCAGAATATGCACCTGTCTGGATAATCATAACTCCTGCTGAAAATACTTCTATCTCCACAGAGCCGGTTCCCTTTTCAAGGGTGTCAGAATCTGCCTCAATCTTCATCTCAAAGCCATTTCTATCAGTTACAACTAAATCATTACCCTTAGCTTCAACTGTTGCTGAAGCAGAAAATCCTCCGTCAGTTACTGTAAGACTAGCTTCACAATCTGTTCCATATACTGTCTGCCCATCTGTTAAGCCAAGAAGAGCAGCAAGCTCATCATTTGATACACCTATCTCAAGTCCCTCCTCAGAGCCGTAGTGCTGATTTCTAAACATAACAGCTGCTCCTGATGCAAAGTCTGAGGTAGTAGCTCCACCATCTGCAGAAGCAAATACATCCACATCAATCTTAGCAAGATGTGTCTGAAGAGTACTAAAAACATCTGTCATAGACATACCTTCTTCTATCTCAACAAGAAAATCATTTACAAATATACTTCCGGCTTGGTCAGCAGTAACTGTTGCCCCTGAATAGGAAAATCCTGTGGTAATAGAAGCCTGTGTAGCCATGGCAGTAATCTCCAAAGAATACACACCCTCATTAACCTCTTCTGATACATATGTAGCCTGAACATTATAATCTGTTGACAGAGTTCTTCTGGTAAGGTCTCCGTTCAAAAGCTCCTGCTCATTGAAGGATGTGGTCTCAGTTATCTGGTTAATCTCCTCCATAAGAGAATTAATCTCCTCCTGAATGGCATCTCTATCCTCCTCTGAATTAACATCATTAGCCGCCTGAACTGCAAGCTCTCTCATTCTACCAAGAATAGCGTGAATTTCATTCATACCACCCTCTGCAGACTGTATAACTGATATACCATCATTTGAGTTGAGTGAAGCTCTGTCAAGACCTCTAATCTGTGAACTCATCTTTACTGAAATCGCAAGGCCAGCCGCATCATCCGCAGGGCTGGTAATCTTATATCCTGATGAAAGTCTCTCCATAGACTTTGCAATGTTCTTATTAATAGTAGCAAAATGGTCGCTGGCATTAAGAGCCAATGAATTGTGATTAATTCTCATGTCAATCCCTCCTGGTTGTTCCGATTTGTAAAGCCAGCAGGCTACAACTAGCTTACTGGCTTTTTGTTGTTTCTAGCTATATTTTTTATCGGAGGACGGAACCTTTTTCTTAACCTTTTTCCTCCTGTTACCGCTAATCATTGCTATGTGTCAAATTTTCTCCCCACCTTCATGGAGCTTTTCATGACAGAACCACGCATGATTTTACTCATCCCATATTTGCTTCTAATGGAATCCATAGCAGCATCCACCTTCTTCTGCTTTTCCTTTTCCTCATCAACAAATAAAGAAAGCTGTTCTTCCTCATCCTTTGATATATTTGAAAGAGCTATTCCCATAAGACGAAGTGGTGTTTTTCCATCCCACAAATCTGCAAATAATTTTTTCGAGGTCTCATAGATTTCCTCCGTCACATCAGTGGCCTCAGAAAAATTAAGCTGATGGGACTGATTCTTAAAGTCATCAGACCTTATCTTTACAGATACACAGTATGCCCTTGCACCCTCTTTTCTCATACGGGTACAAACACTGTCTGCAAGCCCTAGCAATATCTGGTTTGCAACCTCATAAGAGGTTATATTTTCCTCCACAGTAGTGACAACACTATAGCTTTTCGCTTCTCTCTCCTCTGAAGTAACAGGAGATTCATCAGTTCCATTTGCAAGGGCATATATATGCTCTCCCGATTTATCTCCAATCAAAAGCTTTACAAAACTTATATCAGCCTTAGCAAGCTCACCTATGGTCTTTATTCCTGCATCAATCAGTCGCTTAGTAGAAGCCTTACCTACTCCAAATAAATCACCAATAGGAAGAGGCCACATCTTCGTCTCCACCTCTTCCTGATTAAGCAATGTATGTACCTTGTCCGGCTTTTCAAAATCACTGGCCATCTTGGCAAGTAGCTTGTTAGCTCCTATGCCAACATTGACAGTAAAGCCTAAGGTATCTCTTATTTCATTTTTTATATCATAAGCTGTTTTTATAGGATCCGGATAAACCTTTCCCGTACCCGTCATATCTAAGAAGCACTCATCTATGGAGAATTCCTCCACCACAGGAGCATATTTTCGGCAAATGTCTTTGAAGGCATTAGAGCACTCCTGGTAAAGTCTAAAATCACTTTGAACAACCACCAAATTTGGACATTTTTTAAGTGCCATAGAAATAGGCTCACCAGTATTGATACCATATGACTTAGCTGGAATGGATTTAGCGGTTACTATGCTGGTTCTCTTCTCCGGATTACCTCCAACGCAGGAGGGAATCAGTCTTAAATCCGGTTCCCCAAGCCTAACTCTTCTTGCCGCCTCCCAGGACAAAAATGCACTATTAACATCTACATGAAATATTAGTCTTTCCATACTACAACTTCCACTATACTACCTCAGCTATGGCCTTCACCACCGCGACAGATACCTGATACAGTTTCTCTGAGGTAATACCTGTATAGGTGGCAAGATTAATATTTGCCACACTGCCTACCTCTATACCATCAACATTATAGCCTGCTGCCATAAGGCTTTCCTTAAATTTATCCTCTAAACCTTTAAGAGCAAGGTTTCCTTCACTGCTATCTGACACAACCTGTCCCACTAGAGCGCTACTGTCGTTAGACTTAAGACTTACAGAGATTTCTCCGCAGCTTTCAGTCTTCATACTAACTTCTACAAGACCAGGATTTGCACCGTTCTTCTTAATAGTAAGGTTCATGACCTTTGTTCCCTGGTCAGTTTCAACAGGTATGCTAAACTTGTCCTGCTTAGCCATAGCAGACATTATATTAAAGCCTGCACTTACAGTTTTAATGGTTGCAATATCCATCTGAGTAAGTGTTCCTGCAGCTCCCCACTGATACATAAGCTCTGTAAGATTTGCTCTAAGGTCCTCATACTTAATAGACATCTCTTCACTTCCGCGAAGATGCTCTAATATACTCTCCATGGTAAAGTCAGCTATATCAACCGGCACATCCTCACCCGCCATAGAGTCCGCCATATTTTCAGTTTCCTCATCTATAAGCTCTGTCTTAGTGTTAGTGCTAAACTTCATATTAGAAAGTAGCTCTGATACAAGGGAATAAATGCTTCCTGGCTGATTAAGCATAGCATTTACCGCTCTAATATTTACTGCTGAAGTCTCCAGCGAGTTCTCCACCATGAATTCTTCCACACTATCCTTAAGTAGCTTATAGGACTCTGCTAAATCTAGCTCAGCCTCTACGCTGGCCTGTGCAGCCTTCTCAAATGCACCCTCAATCTGAGCATCCATTTTCTTTCCCGTAACAGTCATATCCTTCAATATACCAAAGCTATCATCGATACCCACATCTACACCTGCCGCCTTACGACTTCTCATGGCAGTTATTAGATTTCTCACAGTAAGTCTACTGCCATTTGCAAATAGATATCCAGCCTCCCTGTCACCTGACCTGGAAAGCTTATCCATAACTCTGTACATACCAACATAAGCCTCTCGCTCCTCAGGGGTAAGCTCACCCTGCCTCTCCATATCTCTTAGATATGTTGCAAAGTTTTTAGCCTCAGTAACACCACCATTATAATTTTTGTCACGAATTTTCTTATTTAACTCATCTATTGGCACATCTAACGGATTAATACCATCGCGTATCATACCGATAACTGCCTCAGGATAAAATGTATTTAGCATATCATTAACCTGACGGTCATAATCTATAATCTCATTAATATTATCCTCAGTTATCTCAAGCTGATTGTAGCCTAATATCCTAACTGCACGCTCTGTCTCATAATTAACAGGCAAATTCATCTCATTAAGGATGTCCTTTACATTTGAAAATGCCTTTGCTATGCTGTCACCCATATCTCTTCTAGGAGCAGTACCAACCGCTTCATAGCTCCTTTTAACAGTCTCAAACTGTCCTACTGTGGCTGATACCTGACTGGACGAAGCATTCTGCCCTGTTTGTCCAGACATAGCTCCATCCTCCATAGCCATAGCAGGTGTGACTCTTCTATGTAAACCTTCAATAGTAAAAGCATCTCCCATAAGAGGTGCTGCCACCACAGAAGCTGGTGCCTTCCCAATGGCATTAACCTTGAAGCTAACCTCCTGATAAAGACTAATATTATCCTCAGTCGGTTCAACACCCTGTGCATAAAAGGCATCCTTAGTCATCTTAAACTCTATATTCTTAAGCGTGGAAACCACCTTTGAAAGCTCTCTGGTATCCACGTTCATATCCATTTTAATAAGCTTTCCAGCCATAGCACTGGTCATAGATAGACGGATTTCCTCCATCTGCCTCATAGCAGTTACAGCCTCCTTGTCTGTAAAGCCAAGCTTAGCCAGCTCATCCTGTGAAAGCTCTGTCAACTTACTCTCTGGAAGCTTGGTACTCGTATCAGCTGCTCCAACGGAAAGCTGTCCATACTTAACAGCAGCAGCTATGGTAACCGTCTTACCCTCTGCTGACATATGGTAAACCTGCTTAATATCTATGGATTTAACATCCTCATAAAGCTTTAAAGCCTTATCCTTAAGTTCCTGCTCACTAAGTGGCTGTACCTTATCTGGTATGCCAGCCTCCTCCGGTGTCTGACCCATATAAGGCTTCATATCCATATATTTTCTAAGATTATCTGTAGTTACAGGCACATCATTGTTAACCAAAAGCTTAGTGGCACCCATAGTATCCTCACTGATCTCAAGGCCTGCCTGCTCAATCACCTTATTAAGCTGACCTTCCATATCAGCAAGCACCTTATCATCTATTCCCTTGGCTAATTTAACACCACTAAAATGGGCCTTATAAATATTCTCTTTAGACAAATCCATATTGTTCTTAAGAAGATAAATAGCCTCATTATCTGACAATTTAATATCAGAAGCCGGCTCTGGCTTGCTTTCTGCCACAAGCACATCTCCAACAGATACATTATCAAGCTCTACACCACCTACAGACACACTTCCACCTATCATAGTCATAGAGCCTACTTCTCCCTTGTCCACAGCAATTTTAGCCATAAGCTCTGCAGTTTCCTGAATATCTGCATTATGTCTTAGGGTATTTACCATTCCCATAATGTCTGTCATATTAGCGCTATCCACATCTATGCCCATCATCTCTAGCTGGCGCACTTCCTCAGCTGTCATACTTTGACTAACCTTTTTGGCCTGCTCCTTAGCTTCCTTTTCCTTTGTAGCCAAGTCCTCTCCAGCCTCCTTGGCCTTCTCCTGCTTATCCTTCATATACTCCTGAAAATTATCCATAGCTGTGGTAGGTCTGTTATCCCTTTTGTCACGCACAAAGGCAAACCCTGCATCAACGTTGCCGGATTCACCTAGCTCCTTAACCTCCTTAGAAGTCTCCATTCCCCCTACACCGTAGTTAGAATTAGCTCCTACACCAAAGCCCTGATTTATATTAGCATTTATTATTCCGTTACCTTTATGTACCATAAAAAATCCTCCGGATTCCTTTATTCTTCTTTTATAAGTATCGGAAATTCCAGAGGATTTCTAAAGTGAAATCAATATTTAATTTTAACAACCATTATACAATGTAATTATAAATAAGCACAAAGTGGCAAAGACTTCCAGCCATTACAAATAGGTGAAATATCTCGTGAGTTCCAAAAAGCTTGTGTCTTTCATTGAAGGCTCTAACTCTTGGGGTCTTAATAGCATATAATACTCCACCAACGGTGTAGATTACTCCTCCTACAATCAACCAGAGAAATGCCTCCTTGGTCATATTGTTTACTATAGGTGAAAATGCCAATACACAAAGCCACCCCATAGCAATATACATTACAGAGGAAAGCCACCTAGGACAGGTCACCCAACAAAGCTTGAATATAATTCCCAGTATCCCTACTCCCCATACCAGCGTTAAAAGACCTACTCCCACCTTGCCTCCTATAACCAGAAGACAAATAGGTGTATATGAACCAGCTATTAGCACAAAAATCATAGCATGGTCAAATTTCTTAAGTATCTTGTTAATCCTCTCTCCCTTATCAAAGGAATGATAAATGGTACTTGCTCCGTACAGCAAAATCATACTTACTATAAAAATCAAGCAACATATAGCTGAATCCTTCCCCTTAGACAAAGCCTTAATTAATAGTGGTGTGGCTGCAAATGTAGCCATCAGCATGGCTATAAAATGTGTTATGGCACTTCCTGGATCCTTTAATTTTTTAATTGCATTTCTCATACAAGTCGCCCCTTTAATACTCTATATCCACATAATTTGCAGGGTTCACAGACACATCTCCTATCCTAATCTCAAAATGCAGATGAGGACCTGTACTGTTTCCTGTATTTCCAGATAATCCAATCACCTCGCCCTGCTTAACCTTTCTTCCCACCTGAGCGTAAGCCTGACTCAAATGTCCGTAGCGTGTTATAATTCCATTTCCATGGTCCACGTAAATACTTATACCATATCCTCCATTCCAGCCTGACTGAATTACCACACCTTCAGCCGCCGCCCAAACCTCTGTTCCGGTAGAAACTGCCAGGTCTATTCCCTCATGCGTTCTTCCCCATCTAGGACCATAAGGGGAGCTGAATTCATAGTCTCCAACCGGTATAATATACGCAGGCTTTTTCTTCGTTCCAATGGCTATAACCCTCGGAACATCCTCCTCAATCACGCGGCTTTCACTAAAGCTTTGATTAGTATTCCCATTAGCATCAATATATTTCTCAACTGTTATCTCTCTAATTTCTGGCTGACCTTCCACCAAAACCTTGCTTTCTCCTATATAAAGAGATGAATCCTCTACGTAAATAGTTTCCATAGGAAGCTGCTTTTTTAAAGTACGATTTGGAATCACCATAGTTGCTACTGCAGTTTCCTCCTCAAGCTCCACGTAAAATCTTCTAGCCAATTCTTCTCTTGTAACCAGCTGCTGATTATCCATTATGGAATCAGAGCTAATATTTATATCCTGACGAATGATATCTGCTCCCTGGGCATATTTCTTCGCCTTAACTTCATTGTAAGTTCTTTCTATAATTTCAGGACTCTCTGCTGTTATACCTACCAACCTATCCTCAATGTACACCTTATATACTCTCTTTTCTGCATAGTTACTTATAGCTACTATTACAAGGGTAAGCAATGCCACCAACCCGGTAATGTAATATCTTTTGTAGGAGTTACTCTTAAACCTTGACATTTAATCATCTCCTAACATATCTGTAACATTTTTGTAACATTTATTATTGTAATACCTTTTTAAAAACAAGTAAAGAAATACCGTGTTCTAAGTTTTTACATCAAAAGACACTTTTCATCTTCCTAAAAATATGATAAATTTTATATATAACTTAACTGATGAATGTAGAGGTAGAATCTATGGCACATCTTGAAATATCAGATATTCCAGCAAACCTGTCCCACAAGGTTAAGCAAAACCTTCGTTTTAAGACAGGCAACTTTGTGTGGCGTGTAAAATTTAATATTCCACTGGACCCAAAAACAGTTAACAACGATACTATGTTTGTTACCAACTCCCAGAACCAAAAGCTTCGCTCCTATATAAAGTACAATATGGAGCAGGGGCAAATTGAAATTGAAGGAATTGAAGCCTACGCCACCAGCGAGCAGTACACCCTTCACATTACCACTCAGGTAAGATCTAAAGGCGGTCAATCCCTTAAGGAGCCTGTCCAGATAAAGTTCAAATTATAACCCATATATCATCCTGTAGAGGACAATATATGGGTTTTATTATTAGGCAGCCTCCGAGAACATATCTTAACAATCTATTTTGTTAGGGAATAATCTTGGCATTACAACAGTAGTAAATAGTGAGACTGCTAATTTTCTCTCTTTTACATTTTATTCCAACAAATTGTCCATTGTGATTCACTATTTTTGTCCATTTTTACAACCCTTTTTATGACGTATGAGTCTAGACATAGTTTAACCAATATGCTATTATTTTATGTGATTATAAATTGATTTTTTAAGAATAAATTCACCCAATTCACTACGATAATTTTGCTATTTTAGCTTACTGATATATCTGTGTTTGAGGGGATGTTTTCATGAGGAGGACCAAGTAATGAGTTTTTCAGCAAATGTAATTGATTACAAGGGCAAAGAGGTCATTGAGCTTGTAGCAGGCAAGTACAGAGCTATTATTGCTCCATTTTTAGGTAGCAATGTTATGAGAATGCAGGACACTGAGGGCGAAATCGAAATTTTCAGATATGATGAGTCTCTTTCTATAGACCAATTAAAGTCTTCAGCAGAGGTTTATGGTTTACCAACCCTTTACCTTCCTAATAGACTTGCAAATGGTATCTTAAAGGTTTCAGATGCCACCTATAACTTCCCTCTTAACGATCCTTTAGGAAACCATATTCACGGCTTCCTTCATAAAAGAGAGCACACCATTGTTAATGCAGAGGTTAAGGGTTCTGTAGCAATTGCTAAAACCCAGTACATATATGATGAAAATGACGAATTTTTCACAACCTACCCTGTCAGCTTTATGGCAGAATATACATTTACACTTTCAGATGAGGGACTTTTCTACGAGTTCACCATGACTAATACATCAGACAAGCAGCTTCCTTATGGCGTGTGCAACCACACAGCTATTAACGGACCTTTCACTAAGGACGGCGAGGGACTTGATATGAGACTTTACGTTCCTGTAGGAGATAAGTGGGAGCTTTCTAAGTCATGTATCCCTACCGGTGGCTTCCTTAGAATGACAGACCATGATAAGCAGTACTTAACAGGCTCACAGATTCCTGTTCTTCACGATATTGATAATGACGTATTCTTCGCTGAGGAGGGCACTCTTGATGGAAAACCTTTCTATGGTGCAGTTGCAACAGATGTGAAGTCTAAGAAGAGAATCTGCTACGAGGTTTCTAAGGACTTTAAGTTCTGGGTTATCTGGAATGACCACGGCGATAAGGGCTACTTCTGCCCAGAGCCATGTACCTGGATTATTGATGCGCCTAACCAGCCACTTCCTGCTGATGAGTCAGGATATATGGAGCTTAAGCCTGGTGAGCGTAAGACTATAAGTCAGAAGGTTTATACTATGTGAAAACAATGAGTCATGCACAGAAATGCAGAAAAGCCTGTGGAGAGTTCACTCTCTGACAGGCTTTTTTGTGTTTCTGTATATGACGAATGTCCATCACTGAGCAACCCAAAGGGTTGCGATGTGAAGGGCATGACTCATTGTTTTCTAATAATCCAACTCATCTATAATTTCCTGAACTTCCTTCTTATAGCTATCATCTACATCAATGTACAGCAAAGTATTATCAATTCTGCACAGATACATAAAGTCCCCATTTGAGGTTAGAGAATATATGTCATAGTTTCCAAATCCGTAGGAGCTTGTAACTCTTTTGGAGCCCGCTCTGTCCTTGAAGTAATCCTTATTAGATTCAAACATGCTTTCAGCCTTGCTTACGCTAGATAACTCATAAAATTCTATCTGATATTCCTGGTTTGGCTTAACTGCAAGGTATGCCTCGTCGATTCCATAGGATGCGTATTGAGATGTAACATCTACCATCACGTAGCCTTCCTCCTCCATCTCATCATAAAACTCCCCTGCAGTAATAGATTTCTTTTCCATATCCACCACTACAAAGAACACCACAACAGCTGCAATTAACAGCACTAAGCTGATTAATAATACAATTTTTAATCCTTTTTTCATTTCCAGTTTCCTCCTATTCTCTACCATATGTTTTCATTATACCAATATAATAACAACTGGTCATAATCTTTATCCGTATTTGTAAAATCAACTTCTTTACCACCAACATAAGAGTTCTCGCAGCTTATATTCATAAAGCTGGTATGTCCGTACTGGTTAGTTTGAGTTTCATTATAAGCGACGTCCAATGATATTCTCATATGACAGGAATCTCCAGATTCCTTTATTATTTCCTGTGCTATAGCATTCATTTTTTCCTGATATTCTGCCTTAGACTTAGCCACCTCTTCAGCAGTTATATCCATATTTTCAGCTTCCAGACTTATACTTACACGAATAGGATAACTCTTATATACCTGACTATAATCCAACTGATACAAATGAATCATATTCTCTGGATTTGATAATCTCTCAGTTAATTCCTTTGTATATGCTCGTTCCTTACTATCACCCTCACTCATCTCCTTATAGTCTTCATCTGTAGACCAACCAATTATAGGGTTTCCATAAAAAACATCTACATAGCTTCTGCCACCTTGTTCTAACTCAAATCCTTCTAATGTACTTTGGTCGAAATAATCTTTAAGTTGAGTAGTTTTATAATGCTCCTCCATCTGATTGGTCATCCATTCTATCTGCTGCTCTTCAAAGCTTTCCATGTTATTCATAGTCTGGACAAAGGTCTGACCATACTGATCCTTATATGTAATCTCCCACTCGTCGTAAATGTATGTATCCCTATGATATCCGCAGGAGCAGCTTTCGCCTTCCGACGTAATATCCTTCTTCTCTCCAACCTTACAATCGGGACCAAATACTATTTTTATCTCTTCGCTATAGATGACTGCATAATCTTCTTCATACACTCTTTCCTCTATCTTATGCTTCCTAGGTATACCCTCCCATAAAAAAAGAGCTCCTATGGATATAAGCAATAAAAAAGATAAAATCAGAATAAGTAATACCTTTAGAACTACAAATCTATTCTTCTTTTTTGTTTTTTGAATTTTCTCATCATCTTTTATCTTTTCTACTTGTTTTTCCATTATAATTTTCCTCTCTTTAACAATGATATAGCAAATTATTCAACTACGATAAGCATAACACAATCCATTACATTTTCAATATATTTTAACCCTTATTTTATTCTTCACAAATTCATCACAAACCAACAATTCTTGTTGTGTTTTAGCCTTTTTTATTATATAATATTGGCAGTGTTTATGAAAGGAAGGTACATAATATGAAATTCGGTTATTTTGATGACGCCAACAAAGAATATGTCATCACATCGCCAAAGACTCCTTATCCATGGATTAACTACCTTGGAACACAGGATTTCTTCTCATTGATTTCTAATACAGCAGGTGGATATTCCTTCTACAAGGATGCTCGTCTTAGAAGAATCACTCGTTATCGTTATAACAATGTTCCTATCGATATGGGTGGTCGTTACTTCTATATCAATGATAATGGTACAATCTGGAATCCAGGTTGGTCACCAGCTAAGACAACTCTTGACTCATATGAGTGTCGTCACGGTATGGGTTATACAATCATCACTGGTTCAAAGAATGACCTTAAGGCTGAGGTTACTTTCTTCGTACCACAGAACTACGCTGGAGAGGTTCAGCAGGTAGTACTTACTAATACAGGTTCTGCTGAGAAGACATTTAGCTTATTCTCATTTGCTGAGTGGTGTCTCTGGGATGCACAGGATGACTGCACAAACTTCCAGAGAAACTTTTCTACAGGTCGTGTAGAGGTTAAGGATTCAACTATCTACCACAAGACAGAGTACAGAGATAGACGTGATCATTTCGCATTCTATACTGTTAATGATACTATCGATGGTTATGATACTGACAGAGATGCTTTCATCGGTCTTTACAACGGTTTCCACAACCCAGAGGCTGTAGAGGCAGGTCAGGCTACTAACTCATTTGCAGATGGTTGGGCACCAATCGCTTCACACTATAAGAAGATTACTCTTGCTCCAGGTGAGACTAAGACTCTTATCTTCATCCTTGGTTATGTTGAGATGCCGGTTGAGGAGAAGTTTGAGGCAGATGGCAAGACTATCAATAAGACAAAGGCACTTGCTATGATGGATAAGTACAACACTCCTGAGAAGGTTGCTGCAGGTCTTGCAGAGCTTAAAGCTACTTGGGATAAGCTTCTCGGTATCTTAAATGTTGAGACTCCAGATGACAAGGTTAACCGTATGGTAAATATTTGGAATCAGTATCAGTGTATGGTTACATTTAACCTTTCACGTTCTGCTTCATATTTTGAGTCAGGTATCGGTCGTGGAATGGGATTCAGAGATTCTAACCAGGATGTTCTTGGTTTCGTTCATCAGATTCCTGATCGTGCTAGAGAAAGAATTATTGACATTGCTTCAACTCAGTTCCCAGATGGTGGATGCTACCATCAGTATCAGCCACTTACTAAGAAGGGTAACGCCGATATCGGTGGTGACTTCTCAGATGATCCATTATGGCTCATCCTTTCAGTAGCTGCATACATCAAGGAAACTGGTGATTGGGGTCTCTTAGATGAGATGGTTCCTTATGACAATGATATGAGCAAGGCTCAGCCAATGCTTGATCACCTTAAGGTATCATTCTACAAGATTGTTAACAACCTTGGACCACATGGTCTTCCACTTGCTATGAGAGCTGACTGGAACGATTGTATCAACCTTTCATGCTTCTCAGATACTCCAGGTGAGAGCTTCCAGACTTACACTAACCCTAAGTTTGCTGCAGAGGGTGGTTATTCAAAGGTTGCTGAGTCAGTATTCGTTGCTGCACTCTTTACTTATGCAGGTCCTAACTACGTAGCAATCCTTAAGCATCTTGGAAAGGATGATGAGGCTGCTGCAGCTCAGGCTGAAATCGATAAGATGAAGGCTAATATGATGGAGTCAGCATGGGATGGAGATTGGTTCCTCCGTGCATACGATGCTTACGGCGAGAAGATGGGTTCTAAGGAGTGCGAGGAAGGTCAGATCTTCATTGAGCCACAGGGCTTCGCTATTATGTCAGACATCGATCCAGAGGTTACTAAGAAGACTCTTGCTTCTATCGATGAGCGTCTTAATACAGAGCACGGTCTTGTACTTAATAACCCAGCATTCACTAAGTACTACATCCAGTATGGTGAGATCTCAACTTACCCAGGTGGATACAAGGAGAATGCAGGTATCTTCACTCACAACAATGCATGGATTATCTGTGCAGCTGCTTACGCAGGTGAGGGTGATCAGGCATTCAAGTACTATTCAGAGATAGCTCCTGCTTTCACTGAGGAGCACTCAGAGCTTCACAAGACTGAGCCATATGTATATGGACAGATGATTGGTGGTAAGGATGCAGGTTCTGATGTAGGACAGACTGGAAAGAACTTTGGACAGGGTAAGAACTCATGGCTTACAGGTACTGCTGCTTGGAATATGGTAGCAATTTCTCAGTACATCTTAGGTGTACAGCCTGATTTCGATGGTCTTAAGATTGATCCTTCAATCCCTTCAGCTTGGGATGGACTTACTGCTTCACGTCAGTTCCGTGGTGCAACTTATGACATTAAGGTTTCTAACCCAGATCACGTTTGCAAGGGTATTAAGAGCATGACTGTTGACGGCAAGGCCATAGACGGCAATGTTATCCCAGCATTCGGAGATGGTGCAACTCATACAGTAGAGGTAGTAATGGGTTAATTCTCATTCTTCCTTTCACAATAGGGCAGGTGCTTATGCACCTGCCCCTTATTACGTCTATATAACATAAAAAAGGAACCGTTAACGGTTCCTTTTTTATATTTTACTATGTAGCCTGGGATTAGTCATCAATACCTAAGTTCTTAAGGTAGTTCATAACATCCTCTACTGTTGCGATTGAATTTAAATCATCTGAAGGAATCTCAATGCTGTACTCCTCCTCGATAGCCATGATAATCTCATAGAGATCAAGTGAATCAGCTGCTAAATCATCCTTGAAAGATGTAGCTGGCTCGATATCAGCCTCATCTACGTTTAACTGATCTGCAATGATTTCTTTCAATTTTTCTAACATAGTCGTATCTCCTTTTGTTTCTTTCTATATTATATTGTTCAATATACAATAGGTAATTATATATGTCAAGTTTATATATGTAATTTTAGCGACAAAATATGCACAAATTTTCACTTATTTTACTATTATTGTGAACAGTTTGCATAATTTTATGCACCAAATCACTATAATAACTTGTTAAATTCGTCTAATGGCATAGGTTTGGCAAAATAATAGCCCTGTGCCACATCGCATCGGGAGGACTTTAGGAAGTCCACATGCTCCTTTGTCTCCACTCCCTCTGCAATAACCTGAAGCCTTAAGTCCTTGGCCATATCAATGGTATGATTTACCACAATCTTTCCCTTTTCTGTAGCAATTTCGTTATCAAGGAAATCCTTATCTATCTTGATGGTGTCTACTGTAATATTTCTAATCAAATTGAGGGATGAAAAACCCGCACCAAAATCATCTACCTCAAGCTTAAAGCCTAGCTTCTGGAGACCAATCATAATTCGGTTAAGCTCCTCTGGATTATCCAGGAAAAGGGATTCAGTAAGCTCTAAGGTTAGCATAGATGAACTGATACCATATTTGTTAATAAGTCTGGTAAGTACTCCCTCCAAATCATTATGTTTAATATGATATCTGGAAATATTGACAGATACAGGAATTGGCTCAATACCTCTGTTAATCCAATCTTTTATGGTCTTGCAAGCCTCCTCCCACATATACTCATCCAGCTTTAGAATGAAACCATTCTTCTCAAATAATGGAATAAAGTCCATAGGAGGTATAATTCCCTTCCTTGGATGAATCCATCTACATAAGGCCTCTGCACCAACCATCTTATTGTCAGAAAGTCTATACTTAGGTTGGAGATACATTTTAAAATCTCCTCTAGCCAAGCTCTCCTGCATATCTCGCTCTATCTCACTAGCTTTAAGCATATCTGCTCTATACTGCTCATCAAAGAAGGCACAAAATTTAAGTACATCTCCCTTTATGGTTTTAACAGCCATCATAGCTCTATCGCACATAAGGTTTACAGGAACCTGCTTATCCTCAACAAGATAAATACCAAAGGATGTATTAATATCAAAATCGAAAGCATTTTGGCTTATTTTCTTACGTAGCTTTTCTATTTGTCTTATAATCTCACCCTTTTTCTCATAACGGATAATATAAGCAAATAAATCGGAATGCATTCTACCAAAATTTTCTTCAAATCCAAAGCTATCCTTAAGAACACGTGCAATGTATACTAAAACATCATCTCCCCTTGTCATTCCGTGAAGATCATTGATGCTTTTAAATCTATCTATATCAAATATTACTACTGCGTAGCTTCCCTCTGCATCACTCTGCAAAATAGCCTCTGCGTTCCTGTAAAACTTTTGTCTATTTGGAATGTGAGTCAGACTATCTGTGTCTCTTCTATCCTGATCCATATCCTGAAAATATTTCTGTTTTGCTTCAGTGGTAACATTATTTTTATCCAGCTCCACCAGCTTTGCAAATACAGCGTTTCTACCATCAAACCAGGATATCTCAGAAAACATCCATCTCACATTTTTGCCCAATGGCTCCAGATAACCATCATGTATAGCAACGTTGCCCGTCATAGTTTTAAGCACACAATTATCACAAGGCTCCTCCTTTGCACAAATCACATGATGACACAGCTTACCAGAAACATTACCCAGTAGCTCCACAGCCTTTTTATTCTGGTACAATATTTCATGGCTATCCTTATCTATTAGCAAAGAAGGAAGCAAGCCCACATTAAGAAGAGAGTCTATTACTCTCATACCGGATTCTGTATTTAATTCTTCCTTAATATCCATAAATCTCATACATTCTCCTATTAATACCAAACTTACTTCTAATTTCTTTTACAAAGAAATCTCTTACATAAATAGGATAATACACATTGGAATATTATGTCAATTAAATTTTATTATAATTTGTCAAATGACTAAATAATCATTGACTTTTACAATAAAATTTACTATTATAATATTAGTAATCATTATCAATATTAAGGAGGTGAAGATATGAGTACTCCTATAAAATACAGTAGCCAAAGAGAAGCTATATTGCGCTTCTTAAAAACTAGAAAGGACCATCCTACCGCAGACGTGGTTTTTCAGCATATCAGAAAGGATATACCTAACATTAGTCTGGCCACTGTTTATCGAAACCTTAATCAGCTGGCTGCTGCCGGTACTATATTAAGATTGACCACTGATGGCAAAACTGATCACTTCGATGCATGTGTAGAGCCACATTTCCATTTTTGCTGCAGAGGCTGCAAAGCAGTAAAAGACATTGATATGGAGCCAGTACCTGAGCTTATGGAAAAGGCTACAAGGGCCTCTAATTTTAAGATTGAAGAGGCAACAGTGCTGTTTGCCGGACTTTGCGACCAATGCATTGACGCAGAATAATCTACATATGATTAAAACAAAACGACTACCAAGTTTAAAGGCTGTATTCCTTCTAGCTTAGTAGTCGTTTTATTATATTTACTGAATATATATAATTGGGTTTACTGGCTCCTCATCCTTTGTCATCTGAAAATACAGATGATTACCTTCCTCTGTATAATAGGAAGTAACCGGAGCAATCTCTCCTAGAGCCTGACCTAGTACAACCTCATCTCCCACAGCAACACTGACATTCATCAGCTGACCGTAGCTGGTCTTATATCCATTTCCCATATTTACAGTTACCGTGGTTCCATGCTCCTTGTCATCAACAATTGACTCCACTACCCCATCGTAAGCTGATACAACCTTTGTACCCTCGCTACCGGCGATAAGCATTCCTGGGTTAACCTTGTAGGTGTTTAGGGTTGTATAGTACACTGTGGTATCCATACTATAAGGAAGAATTACATCACCATTTAATGGCCAAGCTAAGCTCTGCTCTCCGTCATAGCTATAGGTTGCTGCAATATCCTCTACTGATACGGTTCCTGATGAGGAAGCCTCTTCAATCTCTTCCTGCACCGGAACCATTTCCATACCACTATCTGTTAGAGTTGCTATCTGAGCTGTGGTAGTTTCTTCCTTATTATCCTTATTATCCTCTTCTTCCACATAGGTACTACTTATCCCATTTGCATCAATATCATCTCCAGTTAAAACACCATCTGACTCAACCGGTGTAAACTCTTCAGTAATCTCAGCGGGCTGATTAAGATCTATTGCCTGCTCCTTCTTAAGTCCCTGCCTATTGTCCGAATAATTGTATGCAAGTAATAATCCGGAAAAAGCTAAAATTCCTGTACCAAATGCAATATAAAATGCCTTAGATTTGAAAAATTCTCTTAATTTATTCATATATGCCTCCTACATTTTTACTATAATTGTAGTATGAACATATATGGTTTTTTTATTCAGATTTGTAATTATTTTATAATTTGTCCAGCTGTGTTTACAATTGCCTGTTCAAACTCCTTTTTAATATTTTGATAATTATCTATACCATACTTATTCATATACTTATTATCATCAAAATATTCATAGGACAGGTCACCTGCATTAATTACGGTCTTATCTCCCATAGCGTAATATACCTTGGTGCGAACCGCCACTGCCTGGGCCTCAACAAACTCTTTTGTAGCCCCATAATCCACCACCTGAGGTAGTACCCCCACAAGATATTCCTCCACATCCATAAGCTGATTTTCACCATCTATGTTAATCAAAACATCTCGACCGGAATCCAGCATATCTACGGTTATTCCCTCATATCTACCATTTAATGCAAGGGTTATAAGGCAGGGTAGCATAACAAGTAATATGGCACCAGCCAGTGCTACAGTAATCTTCTCTCCCATTTTGCCCCCCTATCTTTACACCTACATAAATAATATGCACCAGTCCAAGCTACTATGCCTAAGACTGGTGCTAAATCATTATATTAATTTAATCTATAAAGCCTTCTTCAATAAGACGCTTCAAGGACTTAACTATATTATCATAGGAGCTGGTCTCCACAAGCACTGTGGCACCCTTCAAATATGTGCTGTACGCCTCATAAAATGCTTCTCTATGAATTTTACCATCACCCCAAGCCAGATGCAGGTCACTTATCAAATCATTATCATTAAGGTGAATGTGCTTCACATACTGACCTAAGACCTTAGCCCACTCATAAGGTGCCACCTTAGATAAGGCTGCATGACCATAGTCAAGGCATATACCAAAATTGGGATTGGCCTGTAAATTCTCAGCCAGCTTAACCATGATGTCTGGAGTGGTATCAAACATATTCTCCAGATATATATTTATGTCTGGGTTTGCCTTTAAAATTTCATCCCAAATACGAATATTTTCCTTAATAAAGCCATTTATATAAGAGGTGGAATTTAGAAAAGGATTATAATTTGTGTGGAACACAACCGCCTTTGCTCCCATCATCCTAGCCACATCTATGCTCTGGTGAATACGCTGAAGAGAAATCTCCTTAACCCTCTTATCTAAGCTAAATGGAATTACATCAAAAAATGCACCGTGAAGGGTGGTGTACTCTGGCAGACTATGCTGTTTATAGTTTTTACATAAAGCAACTAGCCTATCCGAATCATCTAACACATCTGGAGCAAAGAAATCATTGTACTCAAAGCCCAGGTTATACTCCTTGGCAAGCTTTAAAGTTTCTTCTATATTAATAATATCTGGAATAATCAAAATCTGCTTCATAGAGATGTCCTCCATATAAAATACTGGCAGTGTTATGTAACTATAATATCATTAAATCATTGAAGTAACAATATATTTGGGATTGATATATAAGGACAATTTGTGTAACAGGCCGTAAAACTGAAAGTTTCAAACCTCTCAAGTCAACTTTCCTTTGTTTTCGGGCATCCTAGCCCATCAACATCTATGTATTTTGCACTTTTCCCTTATTTTTTTCCTTGTGAGGAAATGATAAGGGAAAAGTGTTGTGTTCGTCTTAATCGTTTCCTGCTACCTTATCCAAAAGTCTTACTGAATTTCTCTTGGCTTCCCTTGTAGCGTGGGCGTAGATATTCATTGTAGTACTTACTGCCGAGTGTCCTAACAGCTCCTGCACATCCTTTGGCGGTGCGCCGCTTGCTAACAGATTACTGGTAAATGTGTGTCTTAGTAAATGGAAGTGGAAATGTTCCAGACCTTTCACATGCTTTGCTATGGAGCTGCACATATGAGATAAAGCATCTATTCCTAGATACATTCCATCTTTTCTTACACACACAAGGGAAATCTCCTTATAATCCTCCGGCACTTCCTGCGTTCCGTCCAATGAATACAATTCGTAGTGTATCCTGTTCTTTTCCTTTACTTCCTTGTAGTAATTCCGCCTGTAAAGCTCGCCATACTGCAACCGATTCTTAAGCTGTTCCTTTTTTGCCTTTCGTAAGATTTCAGCAAGGGTGTCACCAAAATCTACAATTCTGACCTTATTGCTTTTCGTTGCTCCAAGCTCCAGCTTCTTTCTTGAACTGTTACGGTTCAGGCTTCGTCTGATTGTCAGGTGCTGTTCCTCAAGATTTACATCGCTCCAAGAAAGTCCAGCCACCTCTCCAATTCGCAATCCTGCATAATAGGATATCTGGATTGCCAACAGAGATGAGCTTTTCTTTTTTATAAGGTATTCAGTTATCTTTTGAAACTGCTCATGAGTAATGGTCTTCATCAGCGAAGCATCCTCATTTTCCGTACCAAACAAATCCACCTGCTGGTTTGGTCTTCTGATTACTACATACTGCATGGGATTGAAAGTAATATACTTCTTGGGAAATACTGCATATCGGAAAGCCCTCTGCAATACCGCCGAGAAAGAGTGAATCCGGTCTATGCTCAAAGGTCTGGCTTCTGTGCCATCCGGTAACTTGCCACCAAAACTTAACAAATCCAGATATTCCTGCATATGCTCGCTGGTTACGGTTTTCAACTTTCGTTTTCCCAGCGGATGCTCCTTTATCTTTTTCACAACTCCAAGATATAATGTGACGGTGTTATTACTAAGGGAACTGACTTTCAGCTCATCCTCCGCCCATATATCCAGAAGCTCGCCCAGCGTGATATTCTCCGATGTAGCCATAACTTTCTGTCCTTCATACTCATCCATAGCTTTGCGGAGAAGTTTCTCCGTTTCACTTTTACTTTCTGTACCCACACATTCCTTTTGAACAAGATTACCACTGGCATCCTCCACATAAAAGCGGTAATACCATTTCTTGCCTTTTTTCCTTACAGAACCTTTTGCCATAATCGTTTTCTCCTTTCGATATCGACAATCGGAACTGATGAAATGCTTCTTGCGTGTAAGTATATCATAACTCCGGTTGTCTAATTATACCGATTCGGAATCTTCCGATAAAAGATTTGCAAGCCTTTGTGTGGCTGTTTCCGGTTTCTTGGAATAGAGCCTTATCACATCTGCCATGTCTGTAAAGGCATTGACTGTGTGGGTAATCTCCCTAAGAAACATGATTTCGTTGTATTCCTTATTCGATTCAAAACCTATGGTGGCTGCTATGTCCGCATTCTCCGTATTGCCCTTGAAGTTCTTGCAGGCAAACTGGAACGAATCCATAAACAACTCATACTCCTGTAACATCAGTAGCAGTAGGTCTTTAGAGAAGTCAGCTTCCTCATTATTAAGGTCAAAGGGTAAGCGGTTTAAAATACTGCTCATTGCATCACGAATCTGTAATTCCCTTTTATCCGTAATGTCTGTTTCATATTCATCCGTTTCGCCCTTGAGCCATTCCACAGATACATGAAGTGCCTCTGAAAGACCATCCAGCACCAGCTTCTTAGTGTTGTCGATTGTTCCGGCTTCATATCTCTGAATAGTGGAAGCTGTTACTCCCATCTTTTCAGCGACATAAGGCTGTTTCAATCCAAGCTCCAATCTTCGCTGTTTTGCCCTGCTACCGATTAGCTTGCGTAATTCTTTATCTTTCATCCTGATACGCCTCCTGCTCTTTTAGGAGGCGTTGCCTCCCTTTTTCGGTATGGTACTACTATAACATACATCTTTTATAATTGCAATATGCAAGTTAATAATTATTTTCAAAATTTCGTAACGCTTGACAAAACAATATAAAAGGATTATAGTGGGCTTAACGAAGAAATTGCATAATGCAATTAGCAAGGAGGTGATTCAATGACAGAAATGAAAATTGCCTTATCCATAGAGGAAGCAGCCGACTATACCGGAATCGGAAGAAATACTCTCCGAGACTTGGTAAAGTGGAAGAAGCTCCCGGTACTTCAGGTAGGACGAAAGGTTTTAATTAAAACCGATATACTGGAGCAGTTCATGGAAGCCAATGAAGGCAGGGACTTGAGGGATAAGAATACTGTCAAAGCAGTTTGCAGAAAAACTGCTGTAACTTAAAAGGGTGGCTTCCTACGAAACCACCCTTTGGTATGTATCAGACCGAAGTCATGATATACCTACACGCAAATAGATTATATCATGTGCTTCCTCTGGTATCAACCAAAACTTATGGGAAAGGAGTTGAAATTTTATGAATAAGTGAGTGGTTTTCTTTCTTAAGGAATATGTTTTTGCAAGCCCTCGGCGTTTGAGAGCGAAATACACCCATCGCACAAAACTTCGTTTTATGCTCTGTGTATTTCGCGATTGCATCGAGCTAATTTACGCAAGCGTAAATATAGTGCCGGATACGGCAATGGGTTCGTAAACGGACACCTAAGTGTCCACTCACTTATCTACTACTTCCACCTCTTTCCCTAATCTTATAAGAGAGGAGGAAGCACTATACAAAGAAATTCATTTATACAGATGAGCAAGCTCCACAATGTCAGAGGCAGGATTACCTATATATCCAGCCATGCCAAGCAGGAAAATCTGTATGCGGTATATGAAACCACCGACAGACCATACTGGACGGAGCTTGCCAGATACAACCAGCAGGAATTCTTAAAAAGTGGTACAGAGGGGAAATGTATCGAAGCAAGGGAACTGATTATAGCATTACCGGAATCGTTTCCCGACCTATACTATCCCGACAAGCTGTTACAGCTATTTACCAACCGCTTTAAAGAAAAATATGGTGTGGAGTGTGTATCAGCCCTGCACCATAACAAACGGAAAACCAACTATCATATCCATCTCATCTTTTCCGAAAGGGAACTGTTACCGAAACCCATAGAAAAGATTGCAACACGCAACATGTTCTACAATGAACAGGGTAAGCATGTACGCACCAAGAAAGAGATACTGGACGATAGTGGGAATGTCCTTAAGGGCTGTAAGATTATCAAAAAGGACGAAGTCTATGAGCGAATCCCATTTACCTTTAAGAACCCGATGTTCAAGCAGGAAGCATTTGTAGATGAGGCAAAGCGCTTTTATACCGACATTATCAATCGTCTGATAGAGGATGAGAAAGACAAACTCCATGTGTTTGACAAAAACGGATTGTATCTTGCCACCAAGAAAATCGGCAAGAATAATCCCAAGGCAGAACAGATAAAAGCAGACAACGAGGTGCGTATGCAGTGGAATCACGAGGTAGACAGAGCCTTAGTCAGTCAGGTTCCGGAGGATGAAATACGGCAGATAAAGAAAGAATTTATCACAGACCGTATCCGTCAATCCATTGACGCATGGGGCAGACAGCCGGATATGCTTGCAAATATTATCATCCATGCAGCCATGAGACTGGCACTTCTGATTTCCAAGGTATTGACTGCCGCAAGGGAACTGAAAAACAAGTTGTTCCACGAAACTCTTGAAAAAGAGTATGGCACTCCGGCAACTGTAAAAGAGGAAACGATCATAACTGTTGATACAACTCTGGTTACGGAAGTAGCCAAGGAACCCGAGCCACAGATACCTCCAAGACCGGTTATGCCATCGGAAGCAGCCGCTTTTCCGAAGCTTAAGAAGATTAAGGTTACTCTTGATAATCACAATAACCTTATTTTCGAAGCGGAGCGTGAACGGAGCGAACTGGAGATTGAATTGAGCGATTTAAAGGGGCTTGCAAGACTTACCAAGAAAAAGGAACTTGAAAGTAAGATTTCCTTCAAAACAAAGGAAATACAAACTCTCAAAGCCGGATTATCTGGTATCGTCAGACAGCATGGATTTGCAACGGTGCAGGATTTCTATAAAGCATTCTACACAGTACAGAACGCATTCGACACCTATCAAAAGGCATGTGCTAAGTGGGAAAAAGCCTTCGGAGAACAAACTACTCCAAAAGCCGAAACCATGCACGAAAAGATACAACGGTATCAAGAAAAAGCTGACAGACAGAACGCCAACCGACCTTACCAAAGCAGAGATAAAGGAGGGAGATAATCGCACTTCAAACAATTCACAAAAGCACTTGAACTATTTCTGCATAAGTGTTATTATAATTATACAAAGAGAAAGCACCCACTCCAAAGGTGGATGCTCCGAGTTTAGACTAATATTTGTCCTTACGGACAACGCCTATCCTGTGGACCAGACAGGATAGGCATTTTTATTTTCGCTTGTTTCTCTTGTCGAGAAAGGCAAGCAACGCAACAATTAAGCTACCAAAGGACATCAGCAAAGCCAATATCCCTATAAAAATCGAAATGATTTCATAAGCTGTCATCGGCGCCACCTCCCTTCCTATGTATTCCGGTGAACCGGTATCATAAACTCGGGAGGTTACCACCCTGTCATGGGTACTTTCCGTAATTACATTTTACCAAACATACATTCGAATATCAACTATTATTTTTATTTCTCTCATCTTGTCCATACGTATGAGCAAGATAACACTATTGCCAGTTACAAGATATTCGTAATGGGCAAACAATTTTTAAATGATTTCACCAATGTACCGAACTGCGACCTCCAATCCTTTTTCGTTTCTAATTTTTTCTGATAGTTGCTTTACTTTCTGATATCTTTCTTCATAATGCAATTCCATATCTTTAATACATGAAATAATTTTATCTTCTGTTACATTATGTCCATCGATTTCATCACTTGCCACACCTAGTTTTATAAGCATATCCGATTGTCCTTTTTGGTCTAAAACATGAGGCACCGGAATCGACGGAATGCCGTATATCAAAGTTGCTGCTGATGTTCCAAATCCACAATGATGAATTACCATTTTACATTTATCAAAAAGATAACTGTGCGGAACGGAACCAATCGCAATCATAGAATTCGGCAATTTATATTCCTGTAAGGATTTTTGGAAACCTTGTATAATTGCTCTATATCCAGTTTTCTCAAATGCTTTTACAAACATATCCAGTTTATGTACCTCTGCCTTATCTTCAAAAGACATCGCACCCAATGCCAAAAGAATCGGTTTGTCTCCACACTTTAAAAAATTATCAAGTTCTTCGTTCGGTTGATAATCTTTTTCTTCCTGATACCAAAATCCCGTAAAAACATGATGCGGTTCCCAATATGGATTTCTTTCTCTCGCGTATTGGCTAATCGGAATCAAATCATAATTCGAAGACATAATCATCCCGATATCTTTGGCAGGCTTTAAGTTATATTTCTTGCGAATCTTATTGTATGGTTTTGCAACCTGACCGGCTATTAAACCGCCTATTACCTTATCGATAAACGTTTTCTTCCTTAGTTTTTCTGGAATCATCTCAGGCTGTATCGTAACATTGACTGTTGGTATTCCCAAAACTTCCGCTTCCGTCGCCCCCATTTGTGCGTGTGATACTACGATCAAATCCATCCCTTTACAAACTTCAAAGACATCTCCTGTAGATTCAACAATTATATCAAAGACAAAATTCATTGTTTTGAGCATACTAAGCATCGGATTTTTATTTTTCCCCCGAATAATTGCAGCCTCTTTTTCTATATCAATATCCGGACCTATCGGTACGAATTTTATATTACTTGATTCAATCAATTGTTTCCAGCAAGGATGCGAACCAAGTAATGTGTCATATCCATTTTTATTTAATTCCTGTGCCAAATAAATATAGGGTTGCACATCGCCTCTGGTCCCCATTGTAAACATTGCTATTTTTTTCATAACATTATCCTCCATCAACCTTTCGCAGTTTATTCCACGACTTTTTTATCCCCATAATACTGCATCAGGATTAATATCAATGCACTTCCTGCAAATATACCATCCATAATTCCGGCAGGTAACAAAAACATCATCAATGCAATTGTTATTACACAGTTTATTACAGATAACACTAAGCCCCACATTCTATTCTTCAATAACCCTATTGCTCCAATAAGTCGAAACACTCCATATATTGCTCCCATAACCATCATCATATAAAGATTATCTTGAAAATAGGGAAGTTTAAATTCAAAATATTGGCTTATATCATATTTATCAGTTCCTATAAGCAAAGCTGGTATCATTGCAAAAACACCACCAAGTTCCATAAAGCCACCATGAATAATCATCAACATTGCGGCTATTTTGTATTTTTTCATAAAAGTTAACTCCTTCGCATCTTTATTTCTTTCAATAAGCTTGTAAATATATCTGTCATCATTGATACAATTTCTTCATTTGTAAAAACGGCAACCTTGGTTGCACACATTGAAGCAATTCCATGCGTATATACCCAAAGATGTTGATATAAACGTTTTGCATCTTCCTCTTGCAAT
>SVEC01000027.1 GCA_015057555.1 Lachnospiraceae bacterium
AGCTGTCAACATATTCATTTTCAGTCAGATAATCCTCCAGCATAACCTGGGCTTCAAGAGGGTTTTCCGCACTCCCTCCTAAACAAGATATTATTACATAGTCACCAACCTCTGCCTTCTCAAAGTAGGAATCCAAACCACCTGTTATAAGTATAAGATTATTCACACTTCCTGCTATGAACATAGCTGCAAGCATAATAAAAACAAGCAGTATAAAATTAATGGATTTTTTACTTTTTAAGCTTCTTTTTAAAATCTTAAAATTCATAATTTGCCTCCTTCTTAATCTATCTGCTTGGATAATAATATATAAATTATTAAAAAATCCTTAAAATGCGCGTAACAATGAGTCATGCTGGACAGTGGCTAAATTCTACTCGTCGGGTGCTTGCACACGTAAGAGTAAATTTAGACAGTGGACAATACGACGAATGTCGCGACACTGAGCGACGCGCAGCGTTGCGATGTGGCGGCATGACTCATTGTAACATATTCCATATCCAAATTAAAACGGAACATTAATTCTATAATATTTTGCATTTCCGTTTGAACAATATCCGAAATTATGTTAATATGATATTGTATAATCGAACAGGAAGTGGATGCGATTTTCTTGATTGCCCTCTAGTACATAAGGAGGGGATGCCGATGACTACACATGAGATAATAGACTTGTTGATTTTAGTTTTCGCTGCATTGACATACATAGACAGACATAACAAAAAGAAATAGCATCCTCCAACCGTCCAAAGTGTAGGATGCTATTTCAATAGACATATTCACTGAGGGCAACCAGAAATCGTATTCCGATTGCTTCCTAAGTAGATTATATACTGGAAGGCTTGAGAAATCAAGCCTTCCTTTTACAAATATCTGTTTTTACCTTATTCCATCTCTTTTACATATTCATCAACAGTTATATCCCTCTTCTCACATTCCCCAAGTATAATCTCATAGGACAAAGTCTGCTCCTTATTAAACTTTACAAACCACTTATATATAAACACTTCAGCCACAATTAATAAAGCTGTAAACACAATCATCGGTATAGGCTCAGCTACAAAGAAGCATCTAACCACGCTGATTCCCGCCCAGATTATCAAAATTGCTCCTACAACAATATTATACTGCTTTTCATCCTTCATCTCCTTACGAATGCTTTGGATGAATTCATCATAGGTATAAGTCTTGCCCTTCTTCTGGTGTTTTGTAACCTTTTTATTATATCTAGTAACCATGCCATCAGCTACATCCTTGATTCCAGCCCTAAACTCTATCTCATCAAGAACTTCCTTACGCTGTGCCTTTTCTTCCTTGGCAAGCTTAATCTTGTCTCTATTTACAATCTTTATAATGATTTTCACTAACAGGTATATTCCAGTAATAACACCAGATACAATAGTTATTATACCAAGCGGTACAGATATATTAATGTCATCCTTAAATAAAGGTGCAAATATAACTCCTACTACAAATACCACCAATAGTAATATGGAATATGGAGCAGGATTAACCTTTTCCTTCTTAAAGGTAACCTGTTTGTTAATAAGCTTACCAAGTCCAACAAGTATAAAACCAACAATTAATCCAACCACTATAGGCATGATATTAATATTATCTTCAAAGAAGTCTATCTTATCCTCCCTTACCCAAAAGGTCTCCAGCAAACAATATACAAAGATTATTGTCATTATGTTGCAGAATCTCTTAAGTACATCTACATACCACTTTTTCTCCTCACGACAGTTATAATATGCCTTGCAGAACCCCTCTATATCCTTACCGATAATCTTCTCCACAGGCTTCCCCTCCTCCTGTGCTTCCACAAACATATCATACAGATTCATAATACGGTCCTCGTAGATGTCCATATCCACATTTCCCATGCTACCGTACATATCAATCTTTGTAAAAGCCTCCTTGTACTCTCCCTTTAACAAGTTGGCCATAGCTAATGTATCAATCATAGTTATTCCTCCCTCTTAAAATCCTTTTCCCCGTATAAAACTTTGTTTGTAATATCTGTTATCTTACTGTAGCTAGTCTTAAAGCTCTCCAATCTTTCGATACCAGCTTCGGTTATGGTGTAATACTTTCTGATAGGTCCAAGTGGTGACTTGGCTTTTCTACAGGAAATGTACCCATTCTTATCCAGCCTGGTAAGCACTGGATACAGGGTTCCCTCTCCTAAATCATCAAAGCCTACACGCTCCATCTCAGTTAAAATCTCATAACCGTAGGTCTCTCCCCTCGCGATAACTGATAATACACAACCCTCCAGGATACCCTTCATTAATTGTGTATCGTCCATATGATTCCTCCCATATTCATATTAGTGTCTTGTTTTTCATAATAGCTATTATCAAGCTACTTTGTATTATCAAGTAGCTTTAATAAAAAATATCACAGCTACTTTGTATTGTCAAGTAGCCGTGATGAAATTTTAAAAAAATTATTCAAATATCGGTGTAGAATAATACCTATCTCCACCATCCGGCAGAATTACAACTATATTTTTCCCTTCATTTTCAGGACGTTTTGCAACCTCTATAGCTGCCCAAAGTGCTGCTCCGGAGGATATTCCAACCAAAAACCCTTCCTTTTTACCCACCATAGAAGCTTTGTCATAAGCATCCTTCTCTGTAACTGTTATGATTTCATCATAAACCTTAGTATCTAAAATCTCAGGTACAAAATTGGCACCAATTCCCTGCAAGCCATGAGGACCAGCCTTTCCAGTAGATAAAAGTGGTGATGATGCTGGTTCTACTGCTACCACCTTCACATCTGGCTTCCTTGACTTAAGATACTGCCCGATTCCCGTAATAGTACCTCCTGTTCCAACACCTGCAACTAGAATATCCACTTCTCCATCTGTATCCTCATATATTTCCGGACCAGTGGTGTCAAAATGAACCTTAGGATTCTCAGGGTTAATAAACTGACCTGCTATGATACTATTTGGTATCTCCTTATTAAGCTCTTCAGCCTTTTCTATAGCACCAGCCATACCCTTACTTCCCTCGGATAGCACAAGCTCTGCACCATAGGCTCTTATAAGCTTTCTTCTCTCCTCAGACATAGTCTCAGGCATAACTATGATACATCTGTATCCTTTAGCTGTTGCCACCGAAGCAAGTCCTATACCGGTATTACCTGAGGTCGGTTCTATAATAACTGAATCAGGCTTTAATAATCCATCACGCTCTGCTGCCTCAATCATTCCCTTACCTACTCTGTCTTTTATAGATCCTGCTGGATTAAAATACTCAAGCTTAACAAGCAGCTTTGCCTTTAAACCATATTCTTTTTCTATATGTGTCAGCTCAATCATAGGAGTTCTTCCTATAAGCTGATCTGCTGATGTATAAATATGTGACATATTTATTTCCCCTTTTTTAATATTCTATAAGTCTTACTGCCTTTGCAGCAGCTGGATTTAAACCAGTTCCTGGGAAGTAAATCTTTGCACTATCTATACAACACTTACCACCCGGCATAGGCTGATGTATAACCTGATTACGACCTATGTATATCATTACATGGTCCATAGAACCATCTCTATCATTATCTCTAAATATAAGGTCTCCAGCCTTTAATTCAAAAAAGCTTACAGGTCTTCCACAGTAGGCCTGCCAATCTGCATTATGAGGCAAACTAACACCGAATTTTTGATATACAAGCATAGTGAAGCCTGAACAATCAGTACCCTCCTCTAAGCTTTTACCACCATATACATAAGGTACTCCCAGATATTGCAATGCATAATCTATGATTTCCTTTTGGATTCCCGATGTAGCTTCTGGATGACTCCATAGTACCTCATCCAATGTAACAAAGCTCTTTGTATTTTCATCATCAAGTCGTGGTGTTCCCTTTTCTACAAGAATTATCTGTACTGCTTCCATCCTTCTAGAACAAGCTTCTGTTCCTGACAAAGCACCATTAGTACCTCCATAAGCCCAGCCAAGCCATCCAAAGGACTGCACATGAGTTCTGTAATATATATCATAATGTTCTGCCAATTCGCCTGTCAGATAGATTCTAATAGCTTCTAATCTTTTCGATTCGCCCTGAGTTCCCGCTAAGTCACCATTACCCTTAACTCCCATCCAACCATATTTTTGACAATGTACACTATAATGCACACCACCTGTAAGGTTAGAATCAACATCTATCTTAAGAGCTTCCATACGCTTTGACTCACCACTTGTTCCTGAGGACTGTCCACTAGATACATAAGGTAACCAACCGTAGGTTTGAACATGGGTGGTATATTTCAGAGTAGCATAAGGTGCTTCACCTTTTTTTACCAGTTTAATTTGAATTCCTTCAAGACGCTTTGACTCACCTGTAGTTCCACATTCTGCATCATTTTTCACCCAGTCACTCCAACCATAGGTCTGACGATGAACTCTATACAAAACATCATATTCCTCTGCCAGCTGGCCTGTTAATCTAATTTTTATGGACTCAAGGCGTTTTGATTCACCTGAAGTTCCTGACATTTCATCATTTGATACATATTTCATCCAACCATAAGTTTGGCAATGAACTGAGTACTCTATTCCTCCCGGAATATCTGAATCAATTTTAATTTTAATTCCCTCTAAACGTTTGGACTCTCCACTTGTTCCTGACATCTGGCCATTTGACACATACTCCTGCCATCCATAAGTTTGAACATGTGTGGTGTAGTATATAGATGGGTTTTGTGTACCCGTAGTATCATCTGTTGATGTTGACACTTCCAATGCACTTGCTTTATAAGTTGGTGTTAACCATATTGTTCCCAAAGCAAGAGAAAATACAACTAATATGGTCAGTATTCTTTTCCTTATCATTCTTTTGTTCATTAATAATCCTCCCCTATAAAAAACACTTTAATCCATTCAGTAAAAAAACATCCATATTTTATTATCCTACCATAATTCCTTTTTTAATTCTATAGAATCATCTTCAGTAATCTTTCTTATAACCTTGCACGGATTTCCTGCTGCCAAAACTCCCGCCGGAATATCCTTTGTCACTACACTTCCTGCACCGATAATGGTGCCACTTCCGATAGTAACACCACCGATTACAGTTACATTTGACCCAAACCAGCAGTCATCACCGATTACTATAGGCTTGGCATACTCTAAATCGTAGGCTGACCCATCCTCTCTAAAGCGCATTCTTCTCTCCTCTGGAAGATATGGATGAAGAGGTGTAACAAGGCTAACATTTGGTCCAAAGAATACATCCTTTCCGATGGTTACAGTACTACAATCTAAAACTGTGAAGTTAAAGTTTGCATAGGAATTTTCACCTATAAATGTATTGTAACCATAGTCAAACTGTATAGGACCCTGAAGGTACACACCCTTAGAAAGTGTTGGAATCAACTCCTTAAGGATAGATAGTCTCTTCTCCTCCTCTTCCTCATAGGTACGATTATAGTCTGTGCAAAGTCTGTGGGCCTTAGCTCTACCCTTTGAAAGCTCATCTCCCGATGGGTCATATATTTTTCCTGCTATCATCTTCTCTTTTTCGGTCATAATTTTTCTCCTTTTGGGGTGGAATCAATCCACTACCTTATAAATCATCTGGTCATCCATCTTCTTAAAGCCGTACTTTTCATATACCGGCTGGCCCATATCAGTAGCCGAAAGAGTAATGTGGGTATATCCCAATTCCTTACACTTATTAACCAGCATATCCACTGTCTTGGTGGCAATCCCCTGACCTCTATACTCAGGACAGGTATACATATTCATAATGTATCCTCTTTTGCCACTTATATTATAAAAGGTAGGCATAACCTCATATAAACACACTGCTCCTGCTCCCACAAATTTATCCCCATTGAATACTAATACCGCAAGCTGAGTTCCGTCGGTAAGTGCTCTCTCGTAGTATGGTCTGGTTACTGAAGCCAGCTTAGACATATCAGTACTTTGATCTAGTTTTAGCATATCTATAAGGATATCCATTCTGGTTGATACCAAGATGTCTATATCTTCAGTTGTCGCAAAACGGTAGGTTAGTTCATTTTTATTAATCATATTCATTACCAGTTAAATCCTTTACACTCATCATTATCTTTAGAACTGTTTTGCCTATTTTTTATTAGAAATTGTAATACTATGAAGAATATCACTTGTATTCCTAGGGATAGCCAATATGTAGGAACAGTGTACTCTAGTTTCCATTTGAAATTATCCGAAATCATCCATACTACCGGCCATTGTCCTAGAGATAAAACTGAAATAACAATAACTGCAATCGCACATATCTCTGCCACTATTACAGATAATTTATCGTGTAATTTTGAAACCAAAAATACAGCTAGATAAATCAATGTAATGCTTATAATTTTCGGAAAAATAATAATACCTGGTATATAACCCATTACCACTGGATTAATTGTAAACCATGGTACAAAAAAGCTGATGCAAACCATTATAAATAATACAAATAATAATATTCTTTTTATTTTAACTTTCATTTTGAATGTCACTCCATCCACAATTGCTTTAATTTGTCACATAATGCATGTCCTAGCTTTTTATGATTTTCCTCATCCATGTGAAGATTATCTACCAGCGAAGCCTCTGCGTACAAAGATGCATCCATAAACTCTAGCTGATATTTCTCACAAATCTTCTTATACTCCTCTGCCAACAGCTTAGACTCCCTTACACTTGTCTCATCAAACTCCCAGGCAAATGCACCACCATTTGTTATCATCTCATCCCTGATTAGTATTGGTGAAACTACAAGAAGCTTAGGAACATTAAATCTATCCCACATATCCTTATTAAGTATAATCTTAACACATTCTTCTATACCCTGTGCAATATATTTTGCAGTACATGGGAATATATTCTTTAGCTCATTGCTTCCCACCATAAGCACCACCATATCAACGGGCTTATGGGACATCAGAATAAGTTTAAGATTATGTATAAGGCACCTTTCCGGCATATATGGGTCAACGCTAAGTATGGTTCTGCCATTTAATCCTTCCTCTATAATCTCGTGTTCTGTCATAAGATTTGCTAAAACCCTTGTCCATCTATTCTTATGTCTGAATCCATCCACCGGGTCATAGCCCCATGTGTTACTGTCGCCGATACATAATATGCGCATAATATCCCCCTTACTCCCCCTGCTTTTTACCTGTTAGATAATAAACAGCAAGGGCTGTTCTATGAGAAAGATTCTCCTTAGCAAGTATTGAAGTTATATAATTCTTAACAGTTCCCTCACTTATAAATAGCTTATTAGCAATCTCCTTATTAGACAAACCATCAGCCACAGCCTTAATAATATCCATCTCTCTAGCTGTATATCCTTCCTCATTAAAACTCGATGACTTAACCTCACTGTTCTTTGTAAGGTTCTCTAATATATTTTCCTCCATAACTCCTGTTCCATTATATACCGACTTAATCATCTGCTTAAGGTGCTCAGGAGTGTGATTTTTAATAAGATAACCCTTGGCTCCGTTACTTAAGGCTTGTTGAACAAGCTCATCATCATCAAAGGTTGTAAGAATAAGTACCTTGCCAAGATTATTTTCTACTATGTACTTTGTAGCTTCTATACCATCCATCTCTGGCATCTGAATGTCCATAAGAAATATATCAGGCGCATTATCCTTGGCTATTTCTATGGCTTCTCTACCATTCGAAGCACAGCCTATAACCTCAAACTCCTCATCAACGCTAAGTATTATTCTCATTCCGTCTCTTACGAAATCACTATCATCTGCAATTATTACCTTTATCTTATCCATATTCTTAACCCTCATTAATCGGCAGCAGCATATTAATTGTAAATCCTGCCTCTGTTTCAAAATTTAATACACCATTTACTTCTCTTACTCTTCTACGCATACCGGAGATTCCCATACCGTCTTCTATCTCCTTACAGCCAATACCATTATCTGATATGCTACATCTAAGCATTTGATTAAGCACATGTATTTTAATCTCTATCTTAGTACATCTTGCGTATTTCATAGCATTTGACACTGCCTCGTACGCATTATCCAATAC
>SVEC01000022.1 GCA_015057555.1 Lachnospiraceae bacterium
GTCAATCAGCAACTGATTTTGGAACCATAGCCGCAGGAATGATAGACAAGTATCTGGTCAACGGCGAGGACGTAACATGGAAGATAGCCCTTGAATTCCTTATGCTGGCAGGAACAGGCGTACAGCTAGGGCTGCTGACACATTCACTTACAGGCAAGCTGAGTACTACCTTTGGTGGTTCATCATTAGATGGTGGTGGCGTAAGTGCGGTTACCAAGAACAAGCATGTGCAAGAACTTGCGGATGGAAATACAGCGAATACAAGTAATACTGGTGATGAGTCAGGTTTGTTTTTACCAGATGAATATTATCAAAAAATGGATGATAATATTGCGAAAGCTATGGATGCTAGGGATGCGGAGGTTGCAAGAATAAAAAATCTCAGTAAGACTAAACAAAGTGAAGTTACTACTGTAGCTGCGGGCGTTGATATAAGAACTGGTGATGTGTATGTAGGTGTAAAGAATACTAAAATGTATAAAGGTAATGCTACATGTGCTGAAGATATTGTGTCTAGAGGTTTGGGAGGTAATACCAATGCAAATATATTAATAACACCTGCAATTAGACCGAGAAATGGCGATGTTATTCCTGTTTGTGCAAGATGCCAAACAAAATATCCTAAAAATCAATTTGTGAAAGGAACTACATTTGAATGATTAAAGAAAATAATGGGTATTGTATGGAGTTTACTAATGAAGAATTAAAATGTTATATGATAGAATATATTAACAATATAATACATAACAAAATCAAAATTAGATGCCTTTCCGAAGATGGAAATGAAATTGAAGCAAATTCATCTGAAAAAATAGAAACAATTGTATTTGATGGATATGATGAAAATTTGTTTATTTCATTCTATGGAATTCATACTTCTATTTTTGTGTATGATGAGGAGATAATGTTTATAGACGAACAGTCCAAAGGTACATATACATCTAGTGATGTCTACAACAATGTGGTTTTTGAAGGGGAGTTAAGAAATATGACTCATAAGGAAATGTTGCAAATGTTTGCTGATATCATAGTATGTTTTATTGATGCTACAGATGTAACAGTTACGCAATTAGAGGTCACAGAGGGCAAATATAAATCTTATAATTATTATCAACCACACGATTTTCATATTTATGTATACAATAAGAATTTAATAAAAGATAAACGTGTGTATAAAAATATTACAATAAGTTGGAGTGAGTCGAAAAAATGATACTCCTTAAATTCTAAATATAATAATTGTATATGATAGTCCTGCTCTAGTTCATTCTTAGAGCAGGACTATCAAAAAGACATTTACCTACGACACCATTAATCGTAGGGTAACGGTCTTATATACGAAAATAGTAGTGAGGTAGGAGTACTTGTATACCACTACAACCATCTAGGCAGTACAACTGCAGTAACAGATGGTGAAGGTAAGCTGGTATACTCATATGACTACGGAACCTACGGCGAACTTGTATCAACAACTGAATATGGAACAATCACGCCGATAATCAGCTTCCTGTATAACGGACAGTTAGGTGTAATGACAGATGATAACTCTTTGTATTACATGAGGTCTAGATACTACAATCCTCAGATTAAGAGATTTATCAATCAAGATGTACTAATCGGAAGTATAGGGAACAGTAACAGTCTTAATCGTTACAGCTATGTAGAGGGCAACCCTGTAAGCTACACAGACCCATTCGGATTGTCACCTTACGGAAACTTCGGAACCTTCCTTGCTGTGATGAAGTTTATGTCACAGCTGGATATAATGTCCATTGTGCATGTAACACTGAATGTTTTGGGTGCATTACCAGGATGTACATGGCTTAATTTTATCAATGCTGGATTGTATCTTGCTGAACAAAATTATGCAGAGGCGTGTAAGTCGCTTTTGTTTGGTCTGGCTAACCTAGATTGGCTAACAGGCGCTGCAAAGTTTGCGGTGTCCATAGGTAAGTACACGGAAAACCTTGGTGTAATATTAAAGGGGATAGACCTTGGACTGCATCTGCTGGCATGTTGTCAATCAGCGACTGACTTTGGAACCATAGCCGCAGGAATGATAGACAAGTATCTGGTCAACGGCGAGGACGTAACATGGAAGATAGCCCTTGAATTCCTTATGCTGGCAGGAACAGGTCTACAGCTGGGGCTGCTGACACATTCACTTACAGGCAAGCTGAGTACTACCTTTGGTGGTTCATCACTAGATGGTGGAGGAATAAGTTCAGTTACTAATAGCAAACATGTGCAGGATGGTGCAGGTGGGATACAGTCAAATGATGGTTATCGTAGTGATGCTGTATTAAATTGGAAAGGTCAAGAAGTAATACTACCAGATGGGCATATAATGAGTCCAAGAGACCCTAGTTTTTCCTCAAAACCTATTACGGAATCTGGACCATACACATCTGCTCAGAGAAATTCATTTCTGACTGGGAATTCTGCAGGAACTAAATTAGCTCCTCATCATAGACATCAAATACCAGTAAGAGATGGCGGTGTGATAGATGAAATTCCTGGTCCAGGTCACCCGAGTGGCAATCAACATACGGCTGGGTCACCAAGCAGACATCCGGCTAAATCCGTCTTTAATAATGAGCCTGGAGGAAATAAATTAAGAGCTTACGAGATTAATCAACATTGGAAGAATAAGGGAAATAGGTTGGTAGAAATTGAACCTGGAGTGTGGGTTGATCCTGGATTTTAGGAGGAAAAATGAATATAAATGATTTTATTGAAAAATATGATATTGCAATAGTCGCACAAGCTAATTTAAATAATAATAAAACAATAATAATAAAAAATGATGTTCAACTTGAATCATATGATTTGTTTGAACAATTAATTCTTTTTGGGAGTATAGATAATTTGATTGAAAGTGTTAAAGGGCAAATTATGCCAAGGATTTGGGCACAAGGTAATACAAAGTGCGTGATATGTCAGCCAAATGACGAGCAAATTGTTGTATTGTTTTATCACAAATGTCTGGATGTAAAAGATAATTACTATTATGCAAAACAGTTGGATTCTATATTGAAAGAATGTTTTTGATTAGAGTGCATTGTGAAAAATGATACTACTAAATTTTAAAAAAATAAGAAGTAAATATGATAGTCCTGTTCTATTTAATATTAGTGCAGGACTATCGAATGTAGTATAAGACCGGCTTAAAGACTGAGACAGAAACCTACTATTATGGCAACGGTCTTATATATGAGAAGAGTAGCGAAGTAGGAGTACTTGTATACCACTACAACCATCTAGGCAGTACAACAGCGGTGACCGACAAAGATGGTGATTTAGTATACTCATATGAGTACGGAACCTACGGCGAACTCAAATCTACAACTGAATATGGAACAACCACGCCGATAATCAGATTCCTGTATAACGGACAGCTAGGTGTAGCTACGGACGAGAATGGTTTGTACTATATGCGTTCCCGTTACTATAACACTGATATAAAGAGGTTTATCAATCAGGATGTACTAATCGGAAGTATAGGGAACAGTAACAGTCTTAATCGTTACAGCTATGTAGAGGGCAACCCTGTAAGCTACACAGACCCATTCGGACTTTCACCGTTTAGCTACATATCTGAACCATTACACAGAACCCTTGACTGGTTTGGCATGATACCGTTTGTGGGCGCAGGCTTTGACTTAATTAACGCAACTATCTACCTGATGGAAGGTAAACCAGCATATGCTTTGTTTACTGCATTCAGTAGTATAGGAATCGGAGATGGAGTTAAGTTTGTAATAAAGAACGGTAAGAAAGCATTAGCAGGCTTGACTATTACAGGACTATTCTGCCAGACGGATGCAGGAGCTACACTCAAGATGGAGATAAGTGGCTTGACGCAGGAGTACATAACCTACCATGGCTATGACCAGATGTCAAAAACAGAGCTTGCATTAGCATTGACTTTAGAGCTGTTTATGGGAGCTAAGTCAGGGTTAGATGACTTAGATATCCAGACAAAGAAGGTAGATGTAGATGTAGATGACTTTGTACCAGACAACGCTACAAACAAGGCTCATAAGATTGATGGCGATGATTTGGTGCCGGATAATTCTCCGACAAGTAGGGGATATTATCAGGATAGTACTGGAAAGTGGCATAGGCCTAATGGAGAGTATGCATCAAATGCTGAGGTGGGTATAGCACCGAATAATTCAACCAATAGTACCAGTAGTACAACCACAGGATGTCCAAATCCATACGGAAAGAAGGGTGGACCAGCTCATCAAAGTACTATAGCATCCATTCAACCAAGCAGAAGTGGTGGAACTATGGATTATGAAAAGAAATACGTTACTCCAGATGGAAATAAAAAATATAGATATGCAGATGCTGTAGAAATGAATAATGGTCAAGTTACTAGCATTCATCAAGTTGGAAAAGTGAATAAAGATGGAACACCTGTGGTGAGAGAAAGACAGGCTATACAAGATATAATGTCGTCTCCAGATTATAAAGGGGAACCAATTTATTTTTGGCCATACAATTCCAATTCGGGACCGATTTTGATAAATTTTGAATAAAAGGAGTGAGTTTGTGGGTAGACAAATTAATTTTTATATGAGTGAAAATGTTCAGCAGCAATTTATTTCTTTTTTACATGATAATGGGTTTGTTTTTTTGAATAATTATTCAAAAGAAGTGAACATATCAGAAATGAAAGATGTGTATAGTTTATTCTTATATAAATGTGACTATGGTGGTATTATAATGAAATGTGATAATAGTGGAATCATGGATATTATTAAATCGCCTGTAATTGAATTAAACAAGACCATAGTTAAAGATAATGAAAAAAAAATAATTCAGGGGAGATTATGGTTGTCACATCAATATTATGATAATAATGGAAATATTATAAGGAAGGGCAAGGAAATAGTAAAAGAGTATGAGAAGTTGGTCCGTTGGATAAAAAAGAATGTACCATATCAAGAAATAAAAAAAGGCAAATACTTAATAAAAGAATACGCAAGTGATGAGATAATAGATTTACAAAACCAAGGGTATGAGTATTCAATTTAAATTAAGTATGCTGTTTGATTATGTAATAGAGTGGAGTGAGTCGAAAAAATGATACTCCATTTGTGGTAAAATATGCATATTAATTATAAGGAGAAAGATATGCATATGAAAACTTCAACTCGAGAGATGAAACTTAGACAAAGAATTAAGGAACTTGAGTGTCTACTAAAGGAAAAAGAAAAGGAGCCACAGCACCAAAAAAAGATTCTGAAAGAAGAAAGAATAGGTATAGAAATTCTCAAAAAGATACCTGCACATCTTCATTCCACCACTAGAATGAAAATGTGCAGGTATTTTAAATAATAGTTCTGTATTTGAGGTTAAGAAGATGTGTCAGGTTTTGGGAGTGAAAGCGCATAAGACGCATAATGAGAGAAAACGGATTATATCCTGAGCTACATAGAAGATATAAACCGACACATAATGGTGTTATAAATGGTAAGTATTGCGAAGATATAGTAAAGCAACAATTTTGCACTAGTAAGCTCAATGAAGTATGAGTTGGTGATATTACATATATCAAAACTATGGCTGGGTGGGTGTATCTTGCAGATACTAAACAGGATTTGTTTCAGGATATAGAATTGTTTTATAACTGTAAAAGAATGCATTCTTTATTGGGGTATGTAAGCCCGGTTTCATATCGTGGGAAGTTTGGCTTTTGAACTAGAAGGAGATTGATATCTTCTTCTTTTTTTATGGTTAAAAGCGATTTTATGTCAACTGGTTTGGGGGGCGTTTTGAGGTTTTATAAATTATTTATTACATCTACATAGGGTATTTATTACATGTGGCGAAAAATGTCGAGTTTTTCTGATATTATAAGAATATGTTGTATGATATAGGAGAGAAAACGTGTACGATAAAAAAAGTTGCGGGGAAAGATTGAAAAAAATAAGAACATTTAAGAGCAAAACACAGAAACAAGTATCAAATGAAACTGGAGTTTCGGTTGATACCCTGCGTAAATTAGAGCAGGGTAAGAGGGCTCCATCAGTAGGAGTTGTGGATTTGTTGGCTAATTATTATGGGGTAACTGCGGATTATATAATATCAGGAATTGAACGACAAAATAATGATTATAATGAAAAATTTAGTGATATTCCTAAGGAAAAAAGAGCAAAGGTGGAAGAGGTTATTGATGGGATATTGGAGTTGATAAAATGAGTATAAGATGTTCTTTGTGGATTAATTAAAATTGTACGAGAATATGTGGGCTCAACTGTAGTTAAATATCATCACTGGTACAATGTGCCTATTTGTAGGACAATATAATGGGTGAAGTTTAGTTGGTGATGATGTATTATAATTTGTATAAACATTAATGATATAAAAGTCAAAAAAGATGGATAATATGAGATTATCTGTTGCTTATATAATTTACGTGCTAATGGGTGATTTTTAGTTATCAATCAATTGTAGATTAATAATACAAGATTGTCGTTTACACATTATTATGGATAGGGGATGCAGAATGATTTTTTTATGTTTTTCAAGTAAAGATAGATACTCAGTTGTTAAATCATGTCTTTATCATTTAAAAAATTATGGATTTGATACTTGGTATGATTACCATGAACTGATTTTAGGTGATAAAAAAACCGAAAAGAATTTTGTAAATGCAATACAGTCGTGTGATTATTTTATTATCATTTATAGCTATAATTTATTTAATAGTCCCTGCGCAGTAAAAGAGGAAGAACTTATCTATGCTGAAGCAGCAAGACGAAATGTTCCTATCTTTCCTTTATTATATAATATCAAATTTCATGAATTACCTGGCTATATACAAGAAAAAGTAGATAACATAATCTACAATGAAATAACTGACAATACTGGAACTATTGAACCCATCAATCAGATTGTTGTTAAAATTCTTTTAGATGAAATGGGTTATAACGAATTCAGTTTCACACCTTTTATTAATTCATCATTATTAAATACAATCAAAGATGTTTTTTTGAAAGATATTCTCACAGAATATCTTTCAATTTCAAAGGATAATTTTAATGCACGTATAAGTATTCTGTACTGTGTATACAAGTATATTGCAATGAATAATGTATTGGAAGATACTCCAATACATTATTCGCAAATAATTCACTATTTATGTCATTATACAAAATTAAATATTCCATACAATCATAAGGAGTTAATAATAGCCGAGTTGATAATAATAAACTTATTAAGACTAATCTAGATTATGTCTTATTACATCAAGTATTACTGATATCAGTTTGTCAATATCGGTTTCTTCCAATAACATATCCATTACCTTTTCAAGATAAGGGTATTGAATAATGTTTGACTTAACTTCGTCATATATTACTTTTGCAGCTCCGCCTGTACTTCCTATAGGAATAATGATTTTTCTTGGGTCCTTTTTTGCTATTTTAAATTCTTCAATCATTCCGCTATCAAAGGAAGAAGAACCATACATAAAAATCACCACATTCGCTTTGGCAATCATAAATTCGCGATGCTTATATTTTTGTTCTTGCGTCAAATGTTCATCAAAAGGGTACATGAGAAGATATTTTTCAAAAGAAGTTACATTTTCTTCCAACATTATTCTAGTTGCGGCAGATGCAATATAATAACCCACTTTATAACCGTATCCGTTTACTATTCTCAAATTTTCTTTGTAAAGTGAAGTAGTTATCAAATTGCAAAATTTACTTATTTCTCGTAATTCTTTTTCATCATCTCCTCTATATGAACCAGAGATAAAAACATTATACTGATTCGTATAATAATTTATCTCCCTTAATACATCTAAAAGCTCAGAATAATCATCTAAAAGAAGTGTTTTTATGTGATATCGTGTTTCTAAGTCTGTAATAAAACTAATAAAATCCGGATCGTCATTTTTTTGCATTATTGCATAATGATACGGATGTTCCCCATCGAATACTTGACTTAGTTCTGAAATACACGGCAAGACTAGTGAATCAGTAAAACTATATCCAATAAACAAGAAACTTTTAACTACTAATTCTCTTTTAAAGAATGTCAACAATAATCTGTGTTTTTCGTTGTATTCTTCCAAATCTTTCTTGGTTATAATGGCATGCTTGAGATTATCAATATCACCATTCATTTTAAATATATTGATATTTTTATTTAATTCGACGCTAACAAGATTTTCCTCTGAATGTATGATATTTGTACGCTTGCCTTTTTTGTAATAATTGTTCTCAATTACTTTATCAAAATTGGTAGTCCAAATTGAATTACATTGCATATTCGTTAATTCATTTAATGTTTCGCTTGTTTCATCAATTCTATTAATTTCTGCTGAAACTTTCTTATGTAATCGACTAATACCTTTATCGTTTGCGTAGAATTGAGCAATATCATATAATTGATAGTTAGTATTATTAATATCTATTCCTAGTTCCCGAGCCAGAGGTTCAAATAGTTTTTTCCATGATGGTAATCCAGCATTACTGGACATCCCAGCACCTAAAAACAACGCTGTTTCATTATTCTGACATTTAATTGCAATTTCTTTTGTAAATTCCTTACGTTTCATCAATACTTCTCCTCCACACTACACTTTAAGACAAACGACAATCTTGTATTATTAATCTACAATTGATTGATAACTAAAAATCACCCATTAGCACGTAAATTATATAAGCAACAGATAATCTCATATTATCTAGCTCTTCCCACACAAAAACCCCACAGAACTTACCGCTCTGCAGGGCTTCCCTTCTAAATCTTAAAATCCTTCCTCGGATGCTTATTCTTCAATATATCATTTTGCTTGGCTGTGGCCACATGTGTATATATCTGAGTGATATTGATTGAACTATGTCCCAGCATCTCCTGTATATATCTGATATCCACATCCATTTCCAGCAGGCTTGTTGCAAATGTGTGTCGAAACATATGCGGTGTAATATGCATAGGTATACCGGCCATAGAGGAGTACTTGTTTATCATTTTTCTTACGTACTGGTCGGAGAGGGCATCCCCAGATTTACTGGAGAAGAAATATCCTGTAGCTAGAATTTGCTTTTCGTAGCAGTGGTAGTATCTTGAAAGTGCGCTGCATACGCTATCATTTGCAAGCTGAAGCTTACGCTCTTTGGAGCCTTTTCCGAAAATAAGGATATAGTTGTTTGATAAATCTACATCTGTAGATTTGAGTTTACATAACTCCGATATTCTAATACCAGTAGAAAATAACAGTTCCACAATAGCTACATCCATTAGTCTTTTTTTCTTCTGGTATGGCGTTGGTGCATTTTTCAATGCATCATACATAGTGATTAGTAGCTGCTCCATGGTTCCCAGAGGGATTGTCTTGGGAAGTATGACTGGTTCTCTAAATCGTATCTGCATCTTGTGGAATGGATTTATCTGTATTATGTCCTTGTATTCTAGATAGTGAAAGAATGCTTTTGCTGAAGCGATTTTGCGTTTCACTGTCTTGGGCTTGAAGGCTTGATGCAAGGTGGCGATGTATTTTTCTAACGCATCCACATTTAGCTCAGCAATATGCTTTGTTTTAACTAACTGGCTAAATTGAGTTAGATCAATTCTGTAAGCCTTAAGGGTTTTGTCATCCAAACGTTTTTGCTCCTTGCAGTAGGATAGGTATCTTTGAATGTTTGTCTCTAGTGTGTTCATAATTTTCTCCTTTTTTGCAGGATATTTTAGCAGAATAATTGGATAAAACAAGGTATAGAGATTTTTTAGTTTTTGTGGCAAGATATGATGATTTTTGGTAATATAAGTATATAGATTTGCTCTGCGATAACATAGTGAGCATATTACATTTGATATGAGGTGAAAGCATATGAAAATATTATCAAGAATTATAGAAACACTATTGGCCATTACTATGTTATTCAGTGGAATGTTAGTTTTTGATGAGGGCTGCTCCTGTGGCCAATGCTATTCCGAAGAAATACGGGTAGCAAGCTGTATTTTACTTACAAGTATAGTGGCGGAGATAGTTATATTGATTATAAAAGCATTTAAACAACATTTTATGATTGGGGTTCTCGATTTTGTTAGCACTATTCTTTTGGTGGTGGGAATTGTTCTTGCTGCTGGTACGTTGATAGGAACAATTTATCGTATTTCGAATGATAGAATAGGTGATGCCTTGAAGTATTTTATATCCTTTGGAGGACCAACTGTGATTATAGGTTTATTTACATATGCAACCATTTGGTGTAGTAAGAAGATTAAAAGTGTGCCGAAAACTAATGAGTGTAAACAGGAAGAACATGGAGAAAAATGATGGAAGAACGTAAGAAAAAGAACAAATTTAAGATAATTGCAATCATTGCAGCTGTCATTTTAGCATTTATTATAGGATTCCCTATACATTTAAATAATGGTCATAAAGGAAAAACTGTAGAGTGTGAAACTCTAGGATGCAGACTAATTCTTCCTGAAGGTTGGGATGGTAAATGTGATTTTGTTATGGTTGATGAAGGCATAGATGCATACCATAGAAAAGGTAGAATTTCTGCATTGCAAGGTTATAATAGTGGGGAATTATTTTGGCTGAGAAAATGGAAAGGTGTGTTTACTGATGAGGAAGTGCAGGATAGAGCTGTTCAACCGACTATTTTTTTGGGAGCGGATGATGAGGGCGCTTATGTTATTATATGTGCATCAGATATAACTTCTACCAATTTCAGGAAAGAGTATAATGAACTGTATAACCAAATCAATCAGATAAAGATTGAAATATATTAGAATAGATTATTATGTCAAAGAGAAAACAAATCGAATTTCAAAAATCTCAAATTAAATACAGTACTGATTTAGAGAAGGTTTTAACTACTACAAATGCTTCTTGCGATTTGATGTACGTTGATGAGACGTGTGACGAGCATAACAAAAGAATGAAGCGTGTAGGTAAGAAGGTAGTGGTTAATAAGCCTAGTGACAGTACTATTTGCCTGTGCTTTGCTCTTGGTATGATTTTAATCTACGTAATTTATGGATGGTATAGAACTGGAAGCTTGTTACCAATTCTATCTGCATTGCTTATACTCTTCTGTGCTTGTTCATTTGTGGTAATACTTGTCATAAGTGAACAAATTATGGATAAGAATAAAGTTAAACACTATTACCTAACTATAGATCAGACAAATTTCAATGTATTTCAGCCACGTATAATGGAAGGCAAGCTAAATATTTTGTACAATAGTAGCTTTGATTCAAATAATTCCTTATTGTGTCTGCCTGACAGGGATGCTGATGAGTTGGGTTATTCAGGTATTATTAAACTAGATAATATTACTAGCTTCGTGGAAACTAATGATGGGATGTTTATATCTGCTACAGCTACTGTTAGGTGCAATACCAGGACTGAGAATTCTGTAAAATATATGCAGGCTAAGGAGAGTATTCCTATAAAGGTTTATATTCAGCGTGGGTTGTATTCTCAGGAGTTTAGGCATGCTTGTAGAAGTACATTTTTTATATCTGACTATGTTACCAAGGATAAGCAGGAGGAGATGAAATTCCCAGATGCTATTATGGAGATTAGTCCTTGGGATATTCCACCATACCCAGAGCTTTTTAAAGAAAGCTCGCCTCAGTTAGATGATTGCCAAGTGTTTTTCTGTGAGGATGAAAATCAGCCCTTGAAGTACAGATTGAGTCAATTCTACAGGGATGAAGAGGGTCGTGTTTTCTACATACAGTATAAGAAGTTCCTAAGTGATAATGGTAATCTGGAGAATATTTTAGAGGATAATCTAGCCAAAGAACTGTCAAAGACCAGAGAAAAACGCTGGGGTAAGTATTACGCTGACAGGTGTATGAAGGGGTATCTAGACTGGAACGGTAGGCTGGGGGAGGCGAAGGTGGTTTACTTAAAGGTCTTAAAGGTGAAGAAGACAGCTAATGGAAAGGTTAGAATATCATATACATCTCCTAATGGTATGAGGAGATGCTTTAAAGTGCCAGGCGTGTTTGGGGAGTTGGAAACATGGATTCAGGATAATTTAACAGAATAGTGTATGAATACAAAATATCGACAATTCCGATGGTTTTAGAATATAACTATTGAATTGTCGATATTTTTATGTTATTGTTATATTAAGCAATGATTTCTTTACGTTTTAGATTCTATTTACCTTCTATGACTCTGCTATTGAAACTCTTGCTTATTCCCAATTTTATAAGCAGGAAGTTGAGATGGAGAATACCAGCCATGGAAGGAACTGGGGGTATTCAAGGAAGTCTATAATGATGGCGAACATATTATTTATGTTAATGCCAGCATATGTGACGATACGAAGCTTGGTAGGTTAATGCATGATATGAAGTGTGAAAGGGTGGAGGATATGGATAATAAGATACTTGCGGATAGAGTTGATTATTTTAAGAATGATAAGAGAGGATACTATGAGTGGTGGGATGATATAGATGAGTGGTCTTTGAGAGATATTGAGAAGGGAAAGAAACAAGGTGAGGCAATGACTTTGATTACGCAAGTGTGTAAAAAGTTAGCTAAGGGCAAAGATATAGCAACTATAGCTGATGAACTTGAGTCAGATTATGAGGAGATAGCTGGTATATGTGAAGTTGCTCAACACTTTGCCCCAGAATATAATACAGAGGCTATATATGAGGCTTATAGTAAGACTCAGGTAGTGGCGTGATGGGATGAAACAAAGAAGGATGCAGGAATTTCCTGCATCCTTCTTTGTTTCCATATTCACATTAATACTGATAATACTCTTTTAGCAGCTTAACCAGCTCAAGATAATCGTCTCTATGCATCAGCTCTCTAGCTGAGTGCATAGCTAGAACTGGAACGCCCATATCTACAGATTTCATTGGCAGATATGATGATACGATAGGTCCTAATGTCTGTCCTCCCGCCATACCAGAGCGGTTAACCTGGCGCTGTAGCTTGATACCCTTTTCCTGACATAGGGCGGTGATTACTGCCCCAGCCTCGCTGTCGGTTACATATCTTTGGGAAGCACTGGTTTTGAGTGCTACACCATTTCCCAGTATAATCTGGTTAGTTACATCGCTTTTCTCTGCGTAATTTGGATGTAATCCGTGAGCCACGTCCACAGAGATATTAAATCCTTCGTATATCATCTTCTTATCAGGAACTATACGTTCTATGATATCTCTAAGTAATGTAGAGTCAGCACCCTGCTTGGAGCGACTTCCGATTTCCTCGTTGTCGAAGAATACGCCCACAGCTATCTGGTTAGTTATGTTGCTTTCCGTCAACGCTTTGGTTATAGCCCATACTGATGAGGTATTGTCGATTCTAGGAGAGGATATGAATTCGTCCTTCATACCTATAATCTGTGGCTCCTCGCACACGTAGAGGTACAAGTCGTAATCTAGGATATCCTCATAATCCACATCAGCCTCCTTTGCCACATATCTGAGAAGCTTGTCTGTCTCGGAGCCACCCTCAGCCATAGATACAAGTGGGATTAATTCCTTTTGAACATCTATGTCTGCGTTCTTGTCCTTTTTAAGATGTGGTGCCAGATTTGGGATGATGCATATTGGCTTTTCAGAATCATAAAGCACTGTCTTTGGTGCAAATGCATTATCGCCCGTAACTACTACCTTGCCAGCAAGACCTAAAGGTCTGTCAAACCAGGTACTTGTTATAAGACCACCATAGGGCTCCACATTTGCCATAAGGTAACCGGATTTTTTTATATCAGGGTTTGTCTTAAGCTTTAGAGCCGGGAAGTCGGTGTGAGCCATAGCTACTCGAAGTGAGCTGGTAGCCTCGCCAATCACCCACGCTACCAGCATAGATGGAAATGGCGTAACCATATATTTACCAGGGGTAAGAGTGCCCCAGTCGTCGGCTAGATTAAGCATGGTAAAGTCATTCGCAGATAGTGTGTCTTCACATTCCTTAACTACGTGGAACTGGGTTTTGCCATTGTTTAGTATATCTAGAAAATTGTTCATATATTATTGTCCTTTACTTTGTATTGATATTTGAGATTATAGTATATTTATGTCCGAGATTCAAGGAGAGTAATTTATTTGCAAATAAAATGTTGATATTATTTTGCAGATGTTATAATATGTATATACAATATATTATTTTATCAACGAGCGTCTTTTGCAAGGAAGGGAGATGCTTGTGTGAAAACAACTTCCTTATTGGGCTTAGGTTTTGCCACTTGGAGAGGTAAAAATCAAGAACAAAAGGAGTGTTGTAATTTATGAAGAATGATGTAAAAATTACAAAGTACCATACTAGTGGACAGTCTGAAGAAGTGAATACGTCCACAGATGGTAGTGTGCAGATAAGGGGCACACATTTTACAAAGGATGTTAATGCTAGGACTGTATTTCAGGACCCGGTGATGTGTTGTCAGTTTCTAAAGGGATATTCGGGAATAGATATTTTCAGGAATATAAAGCCAGAGAACATCATTGATGAGACTAAGAAATATCAAGCGTATCTAGGGATTACATTTGAGTCAGATACGGTTAATAGGATTATTTTGGACGATATACAGGATATGCCAGTATATCTAGTGTCTCTTATAGAACATAAGAGTAAGGTTGATTACGATGTTACTATGCAGCTACTTAAGTATATGGTGTGCATTTGGACTGAATATGGCAAGGAGAAACTGGCTCGTAAGGAAGGTAATCCTGCTAATATGGATTTTGTGTATCCAACCATAATACCAATAGTGTATTATGAGGGAAAAGAAAAATGGACAGTAGGCCTGAATCTAAAGGACAGAATTAGTATGAGTGATATGTTTCCAGAGTATATTCCGGATTTTACATATAAGCTCATATGTAATTATAATTATACTAATGATGAGTTACTAACTAAGGAAGATGAAATTTCTCTGTTTATGATGCTGAATAAGGTCCAGACTGCAGAGGATATGTCAGCTTTTCTTAGATTAGATGATTACAAGCTTAATGAGATACTTAAGAAATCGCCAGAGCATACTCTTAAGATTATAGCAGATGCTATGTGGAGTCTTTGTACCAAGTTAGGTGTGTCGCACGAGGAAGCAGTTGATTGCGTTGGAAAGGTGTTGAATCGAGATATGGGATATTTGTTTGAGAATATAGAAAAGATGGATTTACAAGAGGAACGCCGTAGGACGAGGGAAGCAAGAGAGGAACTGGAAGCAGTCAAGGAAGAGCTAGAGGGAACCAAGGAAAAGCTTGAGGTTGCATTGAAAGAAATACAGGCATTAAAAAATCAATTAAGATAGTAAAACTATAACATAGGGAGACACATTATGAAACTTACAAAAGTAAATGCTTTTTCAGGAGAGGTAACAGTTCCTGGTGACAAGTCCATATCACACAGAAGTATTATGCTAGGTTCTTTAGCTAAGGGTGATACTGAGGTTTATGGATTTCTTCAGGGTGCAGACTGTCTGTCCTCTATAGATTGCTTTAGAAAGATGGGAGTGGAGATTGAGAATAAGGGTGATATAGTTATTATCCACGGTAGAGGTTTGCACGGACTTCAGGCTCCAGCAGATACTCTTGACGTGGGTAATAGTGGAACCACCACAAGACTTATGTCAGGTATTCTTGCTGCTCAGGACTTCGCATCTAGAGTAAATGGAGACGCATCTATTCAGAAGCGTCCTATGAAGAGAATTATGACACCACTTTCTATGATGGGAGCGGATATAACCAGTGAGCTTGGCAATGATTGTGCTCCACTTATAATAAATGGTAAAAAGCTCAAGGGTATTCATTATGATTCGCCAGTTGCATCTGCTCAGGTTAAGTCAGCAGTGCTTTTTGCTGGACTTTATGCAGATGGAGAGACTAGTGTTACAGAGCCTGCTGTTAGTCGTAATCACACAGAGCTTATGTTTGAGGAGTTTGGTGTTGATATCAAGTGTGAAGGTAAAACTGTTACAGTAAAACCTGCCACAGAGCTTTATGCTAAGAAGGTGCATGTACCGGGAGATATATCCTCCGCGGCCTACTTTATGGTGGCTGGAGCTATAACTCCTAATTCGGAGATAACTATTAAGAATGTGGGTATTAATCCAACCAGAGACGGTATTATCAGAGTATTTGAGATGATGAATGCTGATATGAAGGTGGAGAAAACTTCAGGTGATATAGGAGAGCCTACAGCAGACATTACAGTATCTACCTCTAATCTTAAGGGCTGTGTAATCGGTGGAGATATAATCCCTACCCTTATAGATGAGATACCTGCTATAGCAATTCTTGCCTGCTTTGCAGATGGTGAAACTATAATCAAGGATGCCCAAGAGCTAAAGGTTAAGGAGTCCAATCGTATAGATGTTATGGTTGAAAATCTTAAGGCTATGGGAGCAGATATAGAAGCTACAGAGGATGGTATGATAATTCGTGGTGGTAGACCACTACACGGAGCTGTAATAGACAGTAAGCTAGACCATCGTATAGCCATGAGCTTTGCAGTGGCAGCTATGAATGCGGAGGGAGAAACTGAAATCCTAGGAAGTGAATGCGTAGATATATCATATCCAAGGTTTTATGAGGATATGAAGTCCTTAATGATATAACAAAAAAATCGGTGCTTAGCACCGATTTTTTTGTTTTACAAATTAAATTAAGCCTCGATAGTAGGTATCTCCTGCTCAGCTTCTTCTACAGCCTCAGTAACCTCTTCGATTTTTTCCTCTACAGCTTCCTTAACGTCCTCAACTACTGTCTCAGGTGTGATAGATACGTAATCTCTCTCTACATCCTCAGCTGCAAGCTCAAGCTCGTCTGAAAGGCTATCCTCCTCTACAAAGTCTGCCTCGTTGTCAAAGAATGCAGGCATCTTCTCCTTAAGAGTAGTCTTAACCTTTTTTATCTTCTCGTCAACCTCATACTCCTTGTATGGCTTGCTCTCTTTAATCTGATCCTTAAATACATAAGCTAAACCGCTAACTGCAGCAGCTGCTATAGTGAATTTTACTACGCCTTTAAATAACTTGCCCATATCTAACTCTCCTTTTGGTTTGTATATATTTTTTCCACATTCAGTAAATAATATTCTAATACATAGATAATTAAAAATCAAGTAATGTTAGATTAAAAAACGGTTAGTGTACAGTTGCCTTTGGAAATTTCACAAAATGTACATACACATAGTTTGATAACACTGTAAAAATATGGTATTCTACATAAGGAACAAAAATATTATGAACATTTAACATATATGGGAGGTATATTTATGAAGAGACCATTGTTAGAGACAGAAAAGAATTTTCTGAAATGTGGAGGTCTTATGCTTATAGCAGGCATAGGACTTGTTATGATGGGGAAAAATAATATTGGTATAGGAACTATTGCATTGGGAGTAGTATTTGGAATATGTGCAGTTGTTTCTATAATTAAGAACAAAGATGAAGAAAATAAATAAGGAATAAGGCTTGGGATGATTAGAGAGGATTCGTTAAAAAAAATTGAAGAAAAGCAGCAGCTTTACAGTCAACAACTACAGGAAGAAAAAAGGTCTGAGGGAACTATAACTCTGCTTAGAGCGATTACATTTATAGCAGGCTTTTGTCTGGTTGCCATAGGTATAGGAGACGAGAAAGATGCTCTATGGATTGTTGGAGTTGCTTTGCTAGTTGCTTTTGTGGTGCTTATACGTTGCCACAATAAACTGGATATGAAGGTGAAGAGATTATCTGCCAGAAGAGATACCTGTGAAAGAATAATAGCAAGCTTTCAAGATAAGTGGAATGATATATCTGATAGTGGTGAGGAGTTTATAGGTGATGAGGATTATTTTGCCAAAGATGTGGATATGCTGGGCTTTAATTCCTTGTACCAGAAGATTAATCTGGCACATACTCCTAAGGGCAGAAGTAGATTGGCTGCATTGTTTTCCTTGAGAGAGTCTGATGTTAAGGAGAGAGATGTTAGACAGGAAGCTATTATGGAGCTTATGGAGGATGAGGATTTTATTATAGATTACTCAGCCTCAACAAGTCTTTTGAATAATAAAAAGGCAAAGAGTGATAGCATTGATGAGTTTGCAAAGTACTGTGGCGATAAGTCTAAGGGTACATTGCCGGGTTGGGCAAAGGTGATTAGATTTATATTCCCAGCCCTTTTCTGGGTTGCTTTTATTCTTTGGCTGTGTGGAGTTACTCACTATGGTTTTGCTATTATTGCCTTCTTTGTGAACCTTTCGATTACCATACTTACTAGACATATAACTGATGGAGTAATTCAGCCTCTTTATGTGATGTGCTTGCTTTTTGAGGGGTATATGGATGTGCTGGAAACTGTGAAGAAGAATGAATTTAAGTCTCAGAAGCTACAGCAGCTTTATGAGAGTCTTTGTGGTGACAAGGGTAGCTATCAGGCATTCAAGGCTTTAAAGGGTATTAGTCAGGCCTATAATATTATGTATAATCCTGTTTTACATCAGGTGTTAAGTGCCTTGCTTTTCTGGGATTATCAGCTGGCTGTGGCGGTTTCATCATGGAAGAAAAAGTACGGCGAAAATATAGCTGGCTGCTTTGACAACATAGGTGAGCTGGAGGCTCTTGTCAGCCTATCACTGGTAGGTGTAATTCACCAGTGTAGCTGGGGAGAGTTGACTTATGACGATAAGGTAAGTCTTAAAGCGGTGGATGCGTACCATCCACTTATTGACCAAACTAGAGTTGTGTCAAATTCTGCGAGCATAGATAGTGGTATAACTATTATTACAGGTTCTAATATGTCCGGTAAGACTACATTTCTTAGAACCTTGGCTATTAATCTGGCTTTACTTTATATGGGAGCACCGGTTTGTGCTAAGGAATTTAAGAGTAGCTATATGAAGATATTTACCTCTATGAGAGTTACAGATGATGTGGCACACGGAATATCTACTTTTTATGCAGAGATACTTCGTATTAAGACTATGTCAGAGTATAAGGAGAAGAACCAGCCTATGCTCTGCCTTATAGATGAGATATTTAAGGGTACAAATTCTGCAGATAGAATAGTGGGAGCAAAGGGAGTTATTACTGGGCTTGCAGCTCCAAATACTATGGTTATGGTATCTACTCATGATTTTGAGCTGTGTGCTCTAACTAATGAGGATGGTAGCCAGGTGACCAACTATCATTTTGAAGAGTATTATGAGGATGACCAGCTGAAGTTTGATTACAAGATAAAGGATGGCAGATGTACTACTACTAATGCCAGAGCTATCTTAAAAATGGCAGGTTTTGACATAGAAAATAAGGGTTAATGGCTTTTGTGAAAAGTGACTAATTGTGCATAGTGTAAAAAATGACTAAAAAAACAGGCTTTTTTTAGCAAAAAAGTTTTGTTAATTATGCACAATGCCAATTATGAGAAATTGACAAAAAGTTAGTTGACACCAGACTAAAAAATGTTATAGAATTACCTTAGTGAATTATCTTTTAAAAGGGGGTACGTTACTTATGGCATTACCAGCAAATATTACAACAGGTTCAGACAATAATGTTTTGTCAATTGCTGCGTCTAATAATAAGGGCTTGCTTATAAGATTCCTTAACGAGCAGGTTGAGGACGGCTTTTACGCACTTGTTATCGATTATTTAAAGGATAGCAACTTCGACCTAGCAAACATGATGGTTGATGAGGAAGTTAAGGCTCAGTGTACAAAGCTCTATGAATTAGGTGCATTCGTTGATGAGAATATTAAGGCTACAGGACGCTACGAGATTGAAGAGTGGATTGAGCCATTATTTAGATTTGTATATGGAGATATCGATCCTTCAGATATTGATGCTCCTATCAGCACAACAGGTATTTACAGATATAGTATCTGGCTTATTTATCTTTATCAGAGAGAGAAGTTTACAGATGCTATGAGACTTATCGGTGAGAGAATTGCACCACTTCTTATTAATGTAAGCTATCAGATTCTTGAGGATGATGACAGACCTAAGAACTATGATAAGGCAGTTATGGGATATCTTGATCTTATCAATGTTATCATGGAGATGGGAATTCCAGCAGATGATGCTAATTCAGATGCTTACATGAATAACCTTGAGGTATTATTCGATTATGTAGTTGAAGACCCACATGTTGGTAACGACTATAAGATTCAGTTCTCTATTGGATTATTTAATGCGTACATAACTAACAAGGATTTTGCTAAGGCATTTGAGTTCTACGGACTTAATGCAGAGTACATACCTATCGATAACATTTCAGTATATGAGAGCTTCAAGGAGCTCATTAGAAATACTAATTCTGCACAGAACACTAGCGTTCTTAGCAGAAGCGTTATTAACGCTATTTCTAAGCAGGAGATTTACAATAAGAGAATTGATACTCTTATCGGTGAGGTTTCTAGCTTTGTTAAGAAGGTATACCAGTACATTGAGAATGAACCTAATATGAAGAAGAACCTTCAGATTCTTGGAGCTGGTGCATCACTTAAGGATAAGACTAACGTATTCGAGGGTCTTTACGAGTACAATCTTGTGTTCCATGAGTGTGGCATTAAGGGTATTGTTAATCAGGATAACGCAACTCGTTCATGGGAGGAGAAGTATGAGATATTAGAGCTTCTTTATACTACTCTTAATGTTATCTTCGACGGATATAATGTTTATGAGATTTCTAATAAGATTGAGCATCAGTATGTTGAGCTTACTTGGATTGGTGACTACGTAAATGCTAACCCAACTCTTCTCAAGCTTTTCTTCAGCGTTAAGGAGAAGGTTAAGGCATTCAAGGTTAGAAAGAATTCTATACTTGAGAAGTCAAAGACTAATTACGAGATTAAGCAGATGATTGATGATAGACAGAAGGCTCTTGTATTCATGAGTGCTGAGGATATGATTTCAAATGGTCTTAACAGTGGAACTGTTAATATCATCAATAATAGCTACGATCCTAAGAAGGCAGAGACTTATCTTGTTAAGACTTACAAGGAAGTTCAGGTTCCAGCTAAGTACAAGAAGGCCGAGGTGCCAACTACTGGTGGTAAGTTCTTCGGTAAGGCAGCAACTCCAGCTATGGATGCTGATCTTAAGAAACTTTTGTCAGATACTAAGATTGAGGAGATGCTCCTTAAGTCAGAGTGGTTGTGGCATCAGTACGAGGATAAGGGCAATGAGGCTCAGACCCCAGAGGAGAGCACATATAGTGTGGTTTGTCTTATTAAGGTAGTAGAGAAGCTTCTTGACAGAAAGGGTGCTGGTCAGGCTAAGCAGGAGTCAGCTCCTAACAAGAAGGTTATCATTACTAAGACTGGTAAGGTTATCGAGCTTTCAGATGAGGGTTCAAACACTCCAGTATCAAATACACCTCAGACTCCAAATGTAATCGAGAATATTAACAATATCATCGTTGCACTTAAGGATAAGTCAGAGGAGAATGTATCATATGTTCAGTCATACCTTAACGATTGGCTTAATGCTATTGTAGCAGCTAAGATTGACAAGACTAATATGATACCTTTATACGAAGCAGAGGAGCTTAGAACTAAGACTCTTCAGGTTATTAAGAAGCTTCGTGCAGATTTATTATAATAGATCACAAAAAACCTTTATCATAATTGGGGGTATCGTAATGATACCTCCTTTCTTTCTCTAGAGGAGTTTATTATGAATCAAGAAAAGATATTTAACATTGAAGAAGAATTAAAGAAGCTTCCAAACTCGCCGGGAGTGTACATTATGCACGACAAGCATGATGGTATTCTTTACGTGGGCAAGGCTATCAACCTTCACAATAGAGTTAGACAGTATTTTCAGACTGGTCATGGACATAACAACTCTAGAAAGATTGCCAAGATGGTGGAACAGATTTCTTATTTCGAATATATAGTTACTGCCTCGGAGATGGAGGCTTTGGTTTTAGAGTGCAATCTTATAAAGGAACACAGACCAAAGTACAACACCTTGATGACAGATGATAAGGGTTATCCCTATATAAAAATCACAGTAGATGAGGATTATCCTAGACTGATTTACAGTCATAGTATGAAGAGAGATAAATCTAAGTACTTTGGCCCATTTACAAATGGCAAGGCGGTTCGTGATATGATTGACTTGTTGAATAAGTTATATCAGCTTAGAACCTGTAGCAAGCGACTTCCTAAGGAGATGGGAAAGGATAGACCATGTCTTTACTACCAGATTGGTCAGTGTAAGGCACCTTGTAATGACCACATATCTAAGGAGGATTATAGAGCAAATGTTGATAAGGCCATAAGCTTCCTAAATGGTAATTATAAGGAGGTTTTATCAGTTCTTACTTTGGAGATGAAGAAACTGGCTGAGGAGATGGAATTCGAGAAGGCTGCAGAAAAAAGAGACCTTATAGAAAGTGTCAAGCATATAGTAGAGAAGCAGCAGATTAGCAAGACCAGTTCGGAGGATAGAGATGTTATAGCCTATGCTACAAGTGATAATGATATTGTGGTTACAGTATTTTTTGTGAGAGATGGTAAGCTTTTAGGTAGAGACCACTTTCATATGAATGGTGAAGGCTCAGAAGCATCAGGAGAGATTATTACAGCCTTTGTTAAACAGTATTATTCCGGTATACCATATCTGCCGAAGGAAATTCTGGTGGAGGAGGAGCTGGAAGACAAGCAGGTTATAGAGGACTATTTGACTGAGAGAAGAGGAAGTCAGGTTAGGATAAATGTACCCTTAAAGGGTGATAAGAAAAAACTGTTAGGCTTGGCTAAGGATAATGCAAGACTTATACTTGACCAGGATATCGAACGTATAAAACGTCAGGAAAAGAGAACTATTGGAGCAACAAAGGAAATAGCAAAGCTTTTAGGTATAGAAAGTGCCAGACGTATGGAGGCCTTCGATATATCAAATATATCAGGTTGCTTAGGGGTTGCATCTATGGTAGTATTTGAGGATGGAAGACCTAACAAAAAGGCCTACAGGAAATTCAGACTTAACACGGTGATGGGAATGGATGATTATGCTTCTATGAAAGAGGTACTATCCAGAAGATTCACTGATGAGAGGATGGAGGTTCTACCGGATGTTATTATGATGGACGGTGGTAAGGGTCAGGTAAATGTGGCAATCAAGGTGCTTGATAGTCTGGGTCTTGACATACCGGTGTGTGGTATGGTTAAGGATGATAACCATAGAACCAGAGGTCTTTACTATAACAATGTAGAGATTGAATTCCCAAGGGGCAGTGAGGCAATACTGATGATAACTGCTTTACAGGATGAGGCTCACCGCTTTGCTATAGAATACCATAGACAGCTCAGAAGTAAGAATCAGGTACACTCAGTACTTGATGAGATTCCTGGTGTGGGACCAGCTAGACGTAAAGCCTTGGTTAAGCACTTTAAGGATTTAGAAAATATTAAGAATGCTACTCTGGAAGAATTAGAAAAGGTAGAGGGAATTCCAGCTAGCACAGCAAGATATATTTATTATTTCTTTCACCAATAGAGGAGGAAAATATGAGAAATAGATTTTATCCGACAGACTATTTTACATCAACCTATGTTATAGATTTTGAGAAGCTATATAAGATGGGATATAGAGGAGTAATCTTTGATGTGGATAATACTTTAGTGGAGCACGATGCTCCGGCAGATGACAGAGCCAAGGAGTTTATCGCCAGATTAAAGGATATTGGTTTTAAGATTTGTTTTCTGTCCAACAATGACGAGGAGCGTGTAAAGCTATTTAATGAGCAGGTTGATTGTCAGTATATCTATAAAGCGGGTAAGCCACTTCCTAAGGGATATGTAAGTGCTATGGAGCTTATGGGAACTGCCAAGGAGGAAACTGTCTTCGTGGGAGATCAAATATTTACGGATATCTGGGGAGCTAATAATGCCGGAATTAGGAGTATATTGGTTCAGCCAATTGCTAAGCATGAGGAGATACAGATAGTACTTAAAAGAATTCCTGAAAAGTGGATATTGAAGGGGTATTTGAAAAAATATCCATTGAGAGACAAATAAAATTATCGTCAGCTACTAAGGCTTTGTAGGTAGCTGACGATTTTTTATACTATATTTTTGGCACTTTTGTATAAAGACAATTGTTGAAAATGACCGAAAAAGTTATGTAACCCATTTCATACTCGAAAAGGGTTGAATTAAGTAGAAATAAGTGTTAAAATCCTTTATAACTATCGTAGTATGGAGTAATATGGATTACTGTAGATAGTTATAAGCGTTAATAAAGAGAGATTTTATATTTTACACCCAATTATGGAGGATTGGGATTCTATACTAATCATGGAAGAGGAAAAGGAGAAGGTTTATGAAAAAACGAAAACTACTAACAAAACTTGCGGCTGGTGTTATGGCTGTGGCACTTTGTGTTACAAGTTTTAATACAGCCTATGCAGCACCAGATGGGATGACGGACTATAACAGAAGTCCTGCAGAGGTGGAAGCAACGGAAGGTGTAAAGCCATATACTGGTGGAGTGTATACATATTCCTCTAGTGATCCGCTTTTTGCAGCAACTAAGTTCCATGTATTTGCAGAGGATGCGGCAAGCATACAGACACACTGTAATGGTAATATTGCTACAAAGTTTTTGTATCAGCAGGCTAACAGTGGATCCAACACTATATATGAAACTCAGTTGCCAGAGGTAAGCTATATCAGAAAGCTGGATGAGAATAGTGTAATAAACTTTGGACCTAACACTCAGGTTGTATTTGGTGATGAGACAAATGTTTATAATAAGGATAATGCTGAGGTATACATAGATACATATAGTTCAAGTGCAGATGATACTCCAGAGGTTAAGAAGATTGAGACATCTAAGCAGGATGATGGTACATTTAGAGTATTTACAGAGGCTGGTTCTGCAGATAATGAAAGATTTATTAACTTTGATGCAGAGTTCCAGAAGCTCTCTAAGTTATCATATAACTTGGCCAAGGAGCCGACCACAGATGGTGTGTCTATTAACGAGAATGTTATAGATCTTGACGGTGTATCTGGAACAGCTTATATAAATGTAACACCTAATGATTTGATGAACAGAGCATTTATTGTTGATAATACTGATTTCGTTAATAATCAGGCTATCGTTATCAATGTTGATTTAGGTACATTAACTGATTACACTCTTCCATTCACACAGGTACTTTTCAAGGAGGATGGAGTTTCCTTTGGTACAGGTGAGGATAAGGGTGTCCATACAGGCTATGGTAATGTTCTTTGGAACTTCTTTGGCAGAGATGAGCTTGGACAGGTTGTTAACTATACAGGAAAGCTTACAACATGTTCAGAGTTTAAGGGAACTATTTTAGCGCCTGATGCAGATATCTGGGCTGCAAGTTCAAACCAGGATGGTAACTTTATTGGTAGAGAGGTTCATTTGGGTGGTGGACAGACTCATAGATGGGATTTTGGTGGAACTCTTAAGACATACCCAGATAGCTATGGTTCAGTTCAGGTTTTTGTTACTGAAGAAGAAAGTGGAGATCCGGTTGAAAATGTAGAAATCTACCTTTATGACAAGGGTGATGAGAGTGGTGACCCAGTTGCCAGAATTGTAACTGATGCAGAAGGAAAGACAGTTATTATAGGAAATATTCCTGTAGGTAAAGAGATTACAGCAATAGTAAAGGAAATTCCTTATGGATACACTATAGATACTGATACTCTTGAAAAGGAAATAGCTTCTGCTACTTTGCATAAGATTGATTTCGTGGTTAAGAAGGACACAACAGTTCCTGATGACCCAGAGACAGGATATATTAAGGTAATAGTTAAGGATAAGGATACTGGTAGTTATATAAAGGATATTACAGCTGTTGTAACAGATACTAATGGTACAGATATATCAGGTGGAACACCGTTTGTAACAGACGATTTTGGAACAACTCACACTCAGAAGCTTCCTATATCAAACACTGCAAGTGAGAATGAGTATACAGTTTCCATTCCAAATGTACCTGATGGATATGTAGTTCCAGCTGACCAGGATGTAACATTGGATGACACAAACCCTAATGTAGTAATATTTGAGTTGTCTAAGACTGTGGATGATACTCCTAAGGGCGCTATTCAGGTTAAGGTGTTTGAGAAGGGAACAACAACACCTATACAGAATGCTATAGTATCTGTAAATGATTCTGCAGGACACGTTATTAAAGAGGTTACTGTTGTAACAGGCGTAGGCGGTGAAACTGAGGTAGTAGGAGGTCTTCCAACAACAACTACCTATGTAACAGAGTTGATTGGTATCCCAGATGGATACAAGCTTGATGATGATGACAGTGCAATTCAAAGCAATATAACTGTGACAGCAGATGGAAAAACAGTTATTACATATTATCTTGTGAAAGAAGTGGAGGAGCCTGAGCAGGGATACTTTAAGATAACTGTAGAGGATGAGGATGGATTCCCAGTAGAAGGAGTAACAGTTACTATTAAGGATAGGCAAGGTACTCAGGTAGGTAATGCCCTCTCGACAGATGGTAGTGGCATAACTGAATCAGAGAAGCTTGATATCAGCGAAAATGCAGATGAGAACGAGTATACATTCACTATCTCTGGAATAGATCCAGATGAATATGAGGTTACTGTAACAGAAAAGACTGAAACATTAACTAATGCAAATCCAGACGAGGTTGAGTTCGTTGTAACTAAGAAGGTATATGGTGGACTCTTTGTAATAGTAAAGGATACTGATGGTAATGTTGTCAGCAATGTAGAAGTAGAAGTAAAGGATGGTAATAACAACGTTGTATCACCAGCTGACTATAAGACTAGCATAGGAGGAAATACAGCTAATATTCCTAAGCTTACAGTAGGTGAAACCTACACAGCTTCAGTGGTTGAAAGCTCATTAAGTGAGGATTATGAGATTATAGCTGGAAGTACAGGAAGTGAAGTTGTTATTGCAGATAGTTTTGTATGTATCAATCTTGTTGTAGAGAAGAAGGTTGTAACACCAACTCCAAAGCCAAGCCTTGTAGTAATTGTAAAGGATGAGGATGGAAACCCTATCAATGATGTGGATGTAAATATAAAGACTGGAACAACAGTAAAGGATACTCTTACAACAGGTTCGGAGGGAACAGATGGAAAGACTTCTGTATACGAAGATGTTGTATTGGGTGATGTATTAAAGGTGGAAGTTGATGAGTCAACAATACCAACAGGTTATGAGTTAGTGACAACAAATCCACAATCAGCTTCTTTTTTGACTAAAGAGTTAGTTACTGTGACATTTGTAATAAAGGAAAAGACGGATACTCCAGAGACAGGATCAATGGAAGTTGTAATCAAGGATAAGACAACAGGAGAACCAATAGAAGGAGCAACAGTAGTTATTAAGAATCCAGACGGAACAGTAAAGGAGACAGTAACTACAGACGAGAATGGAAAGACTCCAGTAATCGATGATTTAGAGGTAGGAAAGACATATACAGTAGAGACAACAGATGTACCAGATGGATACGATGCACCAGATGCTGAGGAAGTGCCAATAACAAGCACAGATAAGGTGACAGTACCACTTGAGGTAGAGCAGACTACACCAGTAACTCCTACACCAGAGACAGGTTCGATGGAGGTTGTAATCAAGGATAAGACAACAGGAGAACCGATAGAAGGAGCAACAGTAGTTATTAAGAATCCAGACGGAACAGTAAAGGAGACAGTAACTACAGACGAGAATGGAAAGACTCCAGTAATCGATGATTTAGAGGTAGGAAAGACATATACAGTAGAGACAACAGATGTACCAGATGGATACGATGCACCAGATGCTGAGGAAGTGCCAATAACAAGCACAGATAAGGTGACAGTACCACTTGAGGTAGAGCAGACTACACCAGTAACTCCTACACCAGAGACAGGTTCGATGGAGGTTGTAATCAAGGATAAGACAACAGGAGAACCGATAGAAGGAGCAACAGTAGTTATTAAGAATCCAGACGGAACAGTAAAGGAGACAGTAACTACAGACGAGAATGGAAAGACTCCAGTAATCGATGATTTAGAGGTAGGAAAGACATATACAGTAGAGACAACAGATGTACCAGATGGATACGATGCACCAGATGCTGAGGAAGTGCCAATAACAAGCACACAGAAGGTGACAGTACCACTCGAGGTAGAGCAGACTACACCAGTAACTCCTACTCCGGAACCAGAGAAGGGTAAGATGGAGGTTGTAATTACTGATAAGAACACGGGTGAACCAATTCCAAACGCAACAGTAGTAATCAAGAATCCAGACGGAACAACTAAGGAAACTGTAACTACAGATGAGAATGGAAAGACACCAGTTATTGATGAATTAACAGTAGGTGAAACATATACTATCGAGACAACAACAGTTCCATCAGGATATACTGCTCCTGCCCCAACAACTCAGAAGATTACAGGAACAGCTCTTGTCACAGTTCCTCTTGAGGTTGGTCGTGATAGTGGTATTACAAGTAGCGTTGGTAGCTTATATGTAATCATTACTGATAAGAATACGGGAGCACCAATCCCAGGAGCTACAGTTGAAGTATTAGATTCAAAGGGTGAGTCAATTAAGACAGTTGTAACTGATACTACAGGTTCATTTACAGTTACAGAACTTAAACCAGACACATATACTGTTAAGACTACAAAGGTTCCAGAGGGCTACACTGCACCAGACACTCAGTCAGCAGAAGTTAAGACCAATGCTAGAACCGATGTACACCTTTATGTAGCTAAGAGTGCTACTAAAGACCCTACTCCAGATACAAGCACAAATACTGACCAGGTTGTTCAGACTGGTGATGAGTCGAATGTACAGGCAGTATCTATATTAGCTATAATTGCTTGTTTAGGAATAGTTGTAGTATCTATTATGAGAAAAAGAGAAGAACTAATATAAAATAATAAGATGCTTTAGCGGCAATCCTTCTTAGGAAGGGTTGCCGTTTTTATTGCATAAAAACCTTGTTGAAATTTGACATTATATAAGGGACAGTATATTATTAGGGCTAGAAAAATATTATTACAAACACTACAAAATTATAGGAGGATAATATATTGAATAAGTTTACTGATGAAGAAAAACACCAGCAGATATTAAGGGAAGTAAAAGCTACTATGATATTGATAGCTATAGTTGCGGCCTGGCATATAGGCTTTGGTTTTGCTCTAGATGGTATAGATGTTCTGGTGCTTGGTATGCCTTTATGGTTTTTTGTAAGTACCATAGGAGCATTTGTAATATCTGTAGTAGGGGTAATTGTGCTTTTAAAAACAGTTTTTAAGGACTTTGATTTAGGTGAGGATGCTGACGAACAGGAAGGCGGTGAGGTATAATGACTAAGAATCAAATTATAATGCTAGTGATATTAGCCTTATATCTTGTGGTTAATATAGTTATAGGTATGGTCTATAGCAAAAGGAAGGATAAAGAAAGCTCTATGAGCTTTACAAAAAAATACTTTATAGGCTCTAGAGGAATGAATGGTTTTGTTCTTGCCATGACTACCATTGCTACCTATGCCAGTGTAAGCTCCTTTATAAGTGGTCCGGGAGCCGCTGCTATTACCTACGGTTTTAGTCAGGCTTGGGTTGCAGGTGTACAGGTGGGCGCAGCATTTTTGGTACTGGGAGTACTTGGTAAAAAGTTTGCTTTAGTATCCAGAAAAACAGGAGCAGTGACCGTGGCAGGTTACCTTAAGGCTAGATACAAGTCAGATACATTGGTGATAGTGACTACCTTGCTTATGATAATATTCTTTATAACGCAAATGATTGCTCAGTTTATGGGTGGTGCTACCCTTATTGAGACAGTAACAGGACTTCCTTACTGGGCTGCCCTTGCTATATTTGCTTTTGTTGTAATTATATATACTGCTTTCGGTGGATTTACGGCGGTAGTAATTACAGATACTATACAGGGAATTATAATGCTTATAGGAACATTTCTTCTTGTATTCTACGTGCTCAAAGGTGTTGGTAGTGTGGAAGCAATGACAGCAAGTCTTGATGCAAATCTGCCGGGTTGGGATAGATTGACTGGAACAGGATATACTACAGGTTCTCTTTTGTCTTTCTGGGTACTTGTGGGAGTTGGCGTTCTTGGACTTCCTCAGACTGCGGTTAGAGGAATGGGCTTTAAGGATACAAAGAGCTGTCATAAAGCTATGTTAATAGGAACAATAGTGGCAGGCGTTCTTATGATTGGTATGCACGTAGCAGGTGCATGGGCAGGTGCTTTGGTTGGTGACCAGGAATTTGCATCCTCTGATTATGTAATACCAACCCTTATACAGAATATTATGCCGGTTGGTGTTGCGGGACTTTTCCTTGCGGCACCTATGGCCGCGGTAATGTCTACAGTTTCATCCCTACTTATTCTTGCATCAGCTTCTCTGGTGAAGGATTTGTGGAAGAATTACATTGTAAAGGAGGACGAGAAGAAGGTTGAAAAATACAATAAAAATCTTTCAACCACCAGCTTCTTTGTTACTATTATTATAGGTCTTATAGTATTTGTATTAACACTTACACCACCGGATATTATTTTCTGGATTAACCTTTTTGCTATGGGTGGCCTTGAGTGTGCCTTCCTTTGGCCTATAGTTGGAGGAGTGTTCTACAAGAGGGGCAATAAGCAGGCGGCTATCTCCGCATCCTTAATAGGTGTAATAGTATACGTGGTAAGCTACCAGTTTAAGCTTACAGTATTTAATATAAATTCAGTAGTTTGGGGACTTCTCTTCGGAGGATTGGCTTACTTTATAGTTGGAGCCACCACCTGCAAGAATGGACTGGACAAGGATATTGTAGACAATTGCTTCTAAAACCATAATGTCTTATAGTAACCAAAGTGAAGTTTCTTCATATTATAAATATATAGTAAAATTATGTGGAGAGAGCTATGGCTACAAAAATAATATTGGACCCTGGACATGGCGGTTACGATGCGGGAGCATCATATGAAGGTAGAAGAGAAAAGGATGATGTACTTAATCTGGCTTTTGATGTAGCGGCAAATCTTAGACGTTTGGGATACGAGGTGGAATTTACCAGAACAGATGATGTGTATGATTCTCCAAACGAAAAGGCAAGAATCGGAAATGCCAGTGGTGCTGACTACTTTATATCCCTGCACAGAAACTCCAGCGCTACACCAAATCAGTATGAGGGAGTGGAAACTCTAGTATATAGTGACACAGGGACTAAGGCTGATATGGCTAGAAATATAAATAGTAGACTTGAGGATGTGGGCTTCAAGAATCTTGGAGTAGATGTGCGAAAGGATTTGGCTGTATTAAGAAGAACAAGAATGCCAGCCCTTTTGCTTGAGGTAGGTTTTATAAATAATGAAGGGGATAATGAACTGTTTGACGCTAGAAGAGCCGAGATCGCAGAGGCTATAGCAGTGGGTATTGATGAAACTCTTAGACCTAGTGTAAGCGCTGTTGTAAGCAACCATGATTTTGTAAATGATGTGTATGGATATCAGACTAGTATGCCAGTGTTTGCGGATACTGGAGTGAGTGGCCAAAATGCTGAGATGTCAGATGATATGACAGGACAGAACGGGAATACACCCAATGGTAGTATGACTGTACCGAATGACAATATGCAAAATGGTGGAGTGACAGATAACATACAGCAGTCCCAGGATGAGCAGGTTATATATCAGATACTAGTCAGCTTGTTTAGAAATCTCGCTATGGCTAATTACAAGATGAATCAGTTGATTAATTCTGGCTTTGATGCAACTGCAAATGAGGTAGATGGTTTGTATCAGGTTAGAGTCGGTGCTTTCGAAACTATCGAGGAGGCTGTGATGGTTCAGGAACAGCTCAGAAATAGGGGATATGAAACTCTAATTGTTACCTATCAGGATGGAGAAATTCGTTAGGCAACAAATTTTAAAAATATATTGACAATATAATATGTCTGTGATATTATATCACTCGATGAACTGCCGTAGACAGTAGGTACCGTAAGGTGTAAGTTTGGTAACGCCTACCGAGGAAGAGTCGTAGAATCACAGATTTTGACGTTTACAACTCTCATGCTACGTGCGTGGGAGTTTTTTCTTTCGCAATTCATTGCAGTTTCATTAATATTATAAGGAGGTGCATGATTTTGGCAAAGGTAGAATTAAAGCAGCCTATCGTTGAGGAAATCAAGGAGAACATCAAAGATGCTAAGTCAGTAGTATTAGTAGATTACCGTGGACTTACTGTTGAGCAGGATACAAAGCTTCGTAAGATGCTCAGAGAAGAAGGTGTATTCTACAAGGTTTACAAGAATACTATGGTAAGATTTGCAGTTGATGGTACAGAGTTTGATTCACTTAAGGCAGATCTTGAAGAGCCAACAGCAGTTGTTATTTCTAAGACAGACGCAACTGCACCAGCAAGACTTATTGCTAAGTTTGCTAAGGAGGCTCCAAAGCTTGAGATGAAGTCAGGTGTAGTTGAGGGAACTCATTACGATGCAGCAGGTATCAAGGCTATCGCAGCTGTTCCATCAAGAGACGAGCTTATTTCCAAGTTCCTTGGAAGTATCCAGTCACCTATCGCTAACTTCGCTCGTGTTATTAAGCAGATTGCTGAAGCAAAGGAAGCATAATATAGGACATATGTTAATTTAGAAAACAATTATTAATTTTAAGAAAAATGGAGGAATTTTAAAATGACAACTCAGGAAATTATTGAAGTTATCAAAGGTTTATCAGTATTAGAGTTAAATGATCTTGTTAAGGCTTGTGAGGAGGAGTTCGGTGTATCAGCAGCAGCTGGTGTAGTAGTTGCAGCTGCAGGTCCTGCAGAGGCAGCTGAGGAGAAGACTGAGTTCGACGTAGAGCTTACTGAGGGTGCAGGCGTACCTGTAATCAAGGCAGTTCGTGAGATCACTGGCTTAGGCTTAAAGGAAGCTAAGGATCTTGTAACAGCAGCTCCAAAGGTAGTTAAGGAAGGCGTATCTAAGGAAGAGGCTGAGGCTATCAAGAAGCAGCTTGAGGAAGCTGGCGCTAAGGTTACTATTAAGTAATTATTACTTATGTATATTTCAAGGACAGTTCACTCTGAACTGTCCTTTATTTTTCTATGTCAAATCTAAAAAATTCTGTTGACACTAATTTCCACTTGTGCTAATATTATAAAATGTCATTATTATGGCTATATGTGCCATAATTTCGGATATACAATAAAAACCAAATAAAATCAAGGGGTGAAATGCTGCGATGAAAAAGTACAGAATGCGTCCTGTAGAATCGGGAAGAGGAATGCGAATGAGTTTTTCGACTGAGAAGCAGGTTTTGGACATGCCAAACCTTATCGAAGTTCAGAAAGATTCATATCAGTGGTTCTTAGATGAAGGCTTGATGGAAGTATTTAGAGATATTTCTCCGATAGTCAGCCATTCTAAGACATTGAGTTTGGAATTTGTGGATTTTCAGCTGTGTGTAGACGACAAGAAGTACACAATCGAGGAGTGTAAGGAAAGAGATGCAACTTACGCTGCTCCACTTAAGGTTGTTGTAAGACTTCGTAATTTAGAGACAGATGAGATTGCACAGCACGATATTTTTATGGGAGATCTCCCTCTCATGACCGAGACAGGTACATTTGTTATAAATGGTGCTGAGAGAGTAATAGTTAGCCAGTTGGTTCGTTCACCTGGTATATATTATGGAATAAATCACGATAAAATTGGTAAGAGATTATTCTCTTCAACAGTAATTCCTAATCGTGGTGCCTGGTTAGAGTATGAAACTGACTCTAACGATATTTTCTATGTTCGTGTTGATAGAACAAAGAGAGTACCTATAACTGTTCTTCTTAGAACACTTGGTGTTGCTACTAATCAGGAGATTATCGATATGTTTGGTGATGAGCCAAAGATTGTTGAGACCTTAAAGAAGGATTCTTCAACTGATTATGAGACTGGTATTATCGAGCTTTACAGAAAGATTAGACCTGGTGAGCCAGATGTAGTAGAAAGCGCAGAAAATCACATCAATAATATGTTCTTCGATGCAAGAAGATATGATCTTGCAAAGGTAGGACGTTATAAGTTTAATAAAAAATTAGCATTCAAGAATAGAATATCTGGACATACTCTTGCAGAGGATGTTGTTGACCCATTAACAGGTGAAGTTATGTACAAGGCAGGTGCGGTTCTTACTCGTGAGGACGCAATTGCAATACAGAACGCAGCTGTTCCATTTGTGTGGATTCAGGCGGAGGAGAGAAATGTTAAGGTTCTCTCTAACTTAGTAGTTGACATGGCAGGATATGTTGGCTTTAACCCTAGAGAAATTGGTATTACAGAGGATGTATATTATCCAGCACTTGTTGCACTCCTTGAGGAGTATGATGATGAGGAGGAACTTAAGAAGGCAGCGGCAGCAGCTGTTAATACTCTTGTTCCAAAGCACATCACTAAGGAAGATATATTTGCATCTATTTCATATAATATGAACCTTGAGTATGGTATCGGTAACGATGACGATATCGACCACTTAGGTAACAGAAGAATCAGAGCAGTTGGTGAGTTACTTCAGAATCAGTATAGAATTGGTTTATCAAGACTTGAGAGAGTAGTTAGAGAGAGAATGAACACTCAGGACGTAGAGACTATTACTCCACAGTCACTTATCAATATTAAGCCGGTTACTGCAGCTGTTAAGGAGTTTTTCGGAAGCTCACAGCTTTCACAGTTTATGGATCAGAACAACCCACTTTCAGAGCTTACTCATAAGAGACGTCTTTCAGCTCTTGGTCCAGGTGGTTTGTCAAGAGATAGAGCAGGCTTCGAGGTTCGAGATGTTCACTATACTCATTATGGTAGAATGTGTCCTATCGAGACACCTGAAGGTCCAAATATCGGTCTTATTAACTCACTTGCAACTTATGCACGTATTAACGAGTATGGATTTGTAGAGGCACCTTATAGAAAGCTTGATAAGTCAGATCCAAAGAATCCTGTAGTTACAGATGAGGTAGTTTATCTTGCTGCTGACGAAGAGGATAATTTCATCGTAGCACAGGCAAATGAGCCACTTGATAGTGATGGACATTTTGTAAATAAGAAGGTTTCAGGTAGATATAAGGAGGAGACATCTGAGTTCTCTAAGGCAAAGGTTGACCTTATGGACGTTTCACCTAAGATGGTATTCTCTGTGGCTACTTCTATGATTCCTTTCCTTGAGAACGATGATGCTAACCGTGCCCTTATGGGATCTAACATGCAGCGTCAGGCAGTTCCACTTTTAAAGACAGAGGCTCCTGTAGTAGGTACTGGTATGGAAGCTAAGGCAGCAGTAGATTCAGGAGTTTGTATAGTAGCTAAGAATGATGGTGTTGTTGAGATATCATCAAGTGAGAAGATTGTAGTTAAGTGTGATGACGGTACAAGAGATGAGTACCACGTAACTAAGTTCTCTAGAAGTAACCAGGGTAACTGTATGAATCAGAGACCTATCGTTAAGCGTGGAGATAAGGTTACTAAGGGTATGGTTATTGCTGACGGTGCATCAACCTGTGGTGGTGAGATTGCTCTTGGCAAGAACCCACTTATCGGTTTCATGACTTGGGAAGGCTACAACTACGAGGATGCGGTTCTCCTTAGTGAGAGATTAGTTAAGGAGGATGTATATACTTCAGTTCATATTGAAGAGTATGAGATTGAGGCTAGAGATACAAAGCTTGGTGCAGAGGAGATTACTAGAGATCTTTCAGGTCTTGCTCCAGAGGCACTTAAGGACCTTGACGAGAATGGTATTATTCGTATCGGTGCAGAGGTTAGAGCTAGAGATATATTAGTAGGTAAGGTTACTCCTAAGGGAGAGACAGAGCTTACCGCAGAAGAGAGACTTTTAAGAGCTATCTTTGGTGAGAAGGCTAGAGAGGTTAGAGATACATCACTTCGTGTACCACACGGTGCATACGGTGTTGTTATGGATACAAAGGTATTCACAAGAGAGAATGGAGATGAGCTTCCACCTGGAGTTAACAAGACTGTAAGAGTATACATTGCTCAGAAGAGAAAGATTTCAGTTGGTGATAAGATGGCTGGTCGTCATGGTAATAAGGGTGTTATCTCACGTATTATGCCAGTAGAGGATATGCCATTCCTTCCAAATGGTAGACCACTTGATATCGTTCTTAACCCACTTGGAGTTCCTTCTCGTATGAACATCGGACAGGTACTTGAGATTCATTTGAGTCTTGCAGCTAAGGTATTAGGCTTCAATGTATCTACTCCAGTATTTGACGGTGCAAACGAGTTCGATATTATGGATGCGTTAGATATGGCTAACGATTACGCGAACAGTGATTGGGAGACATTCTATGAGAAATATAAGGATGATACAGAAAAAGAGGTAATGGACTATCTCTACGAGAATAGAGATCACAGAAACGAGTGGAAGGGTGTTCCTATCAATCGTTCTGGTAAGGTTGTACTTAGAGATGGTAGAACAGGTGAGGAATTCGATTCACCAGTTACTATCGGATTCATGCATTACCTTAAGCTTCATCACCTTGTTGACGATAAGATTCATGCTCGTTCAACAGGTCCTTACTCACTTGTAACTCAGCAGCCACTTGGTGGTAAGGCTCAGTTTGGTGGACAGAGATTCGGAGAGATGGAGGTTTGGGCTCTTGAGGCATATGGTGCATCATATACACTTCAGGAGATCCTTACTGTTAAGTCTGATGATATGGAAGGACGTACTAAGACCTTCGAGGCTATTACTAAGGGCGAGAATATTCCAGCACCTGGTATTCCAGAGTCATTCAAGGTACTTCTTAAGGAGTTCCAGTCACTTGGTCTTGATGTTAGAGTTCTTAAAGATGACAATACTGAGGTTGAGCTTGGTGAGTCTACATCTGATACTCCAGATGAGGCTATCAAGACACTTATTACTGATGATTTAAATTACGATGAGGATTTAGAGTCTCAGGGATACAGTGGAATTGACGAGGACAATGAACTTACATCTTTATCAGATGATTTAGATGATGATATGTTTGATGATTTTGATGACGAAGAGTTTTAATGAAAGGAGATTTGTAGGATGTCAGCTATAAATAATGAAACAGCACAGCAACCATTATATTTTGATGCAATCAAAATAGGACTTGCGTCTCCTGAAAAGATTAGAGAATGGTCTAGAGGCGAGGTAACAAAGCCAGAGACTATTAACTATAGAACTCTTAAGCCGGAGAGAGACGGATTATTCTGTGAAAGAATATTTGGACCTTCAAAGGATTGGGAGTGTCATTGTGGAAAATATAAGAAGGTTCGTTTTAAGGGAACTGTATGTGAGAAGTGTGGTGTTGAGATAACCAAGGCAAGCGTTAGACGTGAAAGAATGGGTCACATTGAGCTTGCAGCACCAGTATCACATATCTGGTATTTCAAGGGTATTCCTAGCCGTATGGGACTTATTCTTGATATATCACCAAGACACCTAGAGAAGGTTCTTTACTTTGCAAACTATATAGTTCTTGATCCAGGTGAGACAACTCTTGCATATAAGCAGATTCTTACTGAGAATGATTATAGAAATGCAGAGAGAGAATTTGGCATGAACAGCTTCCGTGTGGGTATGGGAGCAGAAGCCATCAAGGAATTATTACAGGCAATTGACCTTGATAAGGAATCAGTAGAGCTTAAGGAAGAATTAGAGAATTCAAATGGCCAGAAGGCTGCAAGAATCGTTAAGAGACTTGAGGCTGTAGAGGCATTTAGAAACTCTGACAATAAGCCTGAGTGGATGATTATGGATGCTATTCCAGTAATTCCACCAGATATCAGACCAATGGTTCAGCTTGATGGTGGTAGATTTGCAACATCAGACTTAAATGATTTATATAGAAGAATTATTAACCGTAATAATCGTCTTAAGAAGTTACTTGAGCTTGGCGCTCCAGACATTATCGTGCGTAACGAGAAGAGAATGCTTCAGGAGGCAGTTGATGCTCTTATCGATAATGGTAGAAGAGGACGTGCAGTAACAGGCCCTGGTAACAGAGCACTTAAGTCACTTTCAGATATGCTTAAGGGTAAGCAGGGACGTTTCCGTCAGAACCTTCTTGGTAAGCGTGTTGACTACTCAGGACGTTCAGTTATCGTAGTAGGACCAGAACTTAAGATTTATCAGTGTGGTCTTCCTAAGGAGATGGCTATTGAGTTATTCAAGCCATTTGTTATGAAAGAGCTTGTATCTAGAGGTATAGCTCAGAATATAAAGGCAGCTAAGAAAAAGGTTGAGAAGTTAGAGACAGAGGTTTGGGATGTACTTGAGGATGTAATCAAAGAGCATCCAGTTATGCTTAACCGTGCTCCTACACTTCACAGACTTGGTATTCAGGCATTTGAGCCAATCCTTGTAGAAGGTAAGGCTATTAAGCTTCATCCACTTGTATGTACAGCGTACAATGCGGACTTCGATGGTGACCAGATGGCGGTACATCTTCCTCTTTCTGTTGAGGCACAGGCAGAGTGTAGATTCCTTCTCCTTTCACCTAACAACTTACTTAAGCCATCAGATGGTGGTCCTGTAGCAGTTCCTTCACAGGATATGGTACTTGGTATCTACTATCTTACTATGGATAAGTTTGCAGAGGTTCCAGCTGAAAGAGCAATGGCAGAGGGCGTTGCTAAGGAATACTCTAAGGATGACGAGGATGCAAACCTTCAGGATCTTTATGCAGATGTTGAGGCAGGTAAGCTTAATGCAACTGATATCGTTAAAGTTAGAGTTATTAAGAAGACATCTATTAACAAGGTTAAAGATGAGAATGATGTAGAGAGAGAAGTTAAGGAAAACTTCTATAAGGATATCTATGGCACTGTAAAGGATTTCATGAAGCCATTATTTGGTAGCACAAACCTTGCAATGCTTGCATATGAGAACAAGGAAATCACTCTTCATCAGACAATAAGAGTTAAGAGAACTGTAACTACTGCTGAAGGTGAGACAGTTTCAGGAGTTATAGAGTGTACAATGGGTAAACTCATTTTCAATGAGGTTGTTCCACAGGATTTAGGCTTCGTAGACAGAACAAAGGCTGAGAACGCTCTTAAGCTTGAGGTTGATTTCCACGTAGGTAAGAAGCAGTTAAAGAAGATTCTTGATAAGTGTATTAACACTCATGGAGCAACTAAGACTGCAGAGGTGCTTGATGATATTAAGGCTATGGGATACAAGTACTCTACAAGAGGAGCTATCTCAGTTTCAGTATCAGATATGGTTGTACCAGAGGCTAAGAAGCAGTTGCTTGCAGATGCTCAAGATGCAGTAGATAAGATTGCTACATTATTTGGTAGAGGATATCTTACAGAGGAAGAGAGATATAAGAACGTTGTCAAGGTATGGAATGAGGCTGATAAGAAGCTTACTAAGGCCCTTCTTGATGGACTTGACAAGTACAATAATATTTACATGATGGCAGACTCAGGTGCGAGAGGTTCTGACCAGCAGATTAAGCAGCTTGCTGGTATGAGAGGACTTATGGCTGATACATCAGGACGTACCATCGAGCTTCCTATCAAGGCTAACTTCCGTGAGGGTCTTGACGTACTTGATTACTTCATTTCAGCTCATGGTGCTCGTAAGGGTCTTTCTGATACAGCTCTTCGTACAGCGGATTCAGGTTACCTTACACGTCGTCTTGTTGACGTATCACAGGATCTCATTATCCGTGAGGTTGATTGCCAGGCAGACTCAGACGAGAAGCCAGGAATGTACATTTATGCATTCAATGATGGTAAGAAGGATACAGAGTCACTTCAGGAGAGAATTACAGGACGTTACTTAGCAGAGAGTATCTTTGATGCTGAGGGCAACATGCTTGTTAAGAAGAATCATATGATTACTCCTAAGAGAGCTGACCTTATCATTAAGAATGGTGTAGATGAGAATGGTGTACCATTTACAGTTGATGGTGCAGTTAGAAAAGACGCTACTATAAAGATTAGAACTATTATTACTTGTAAGTCACACATTGGTATTTGTTCAAAGTGTTATGGTGCTAACATGGCTACTGGTCAGGCAGTTCAGGTTGGTGAGGCAGTAGGTATTATTGCAGCTCAGTCAATCGGTGAGCCTGGTACACAGCTTACCATGAGAACATTCCATACAGGTGGTGTTGCCGGTGATGATATTACTCAGGGTCTTCCTAGAGTTGAGGAGCTCTTTGAGGCAAGAAAGCCAAAGGGTGTTGCTATCGTAGCAGAGTTTGGCGGTAAGGTTGAACTTAGAGAGACAAAGAAGAAGAACGAGGTTGTTATCACTAACCTTGAGACTGGAGAGCAGAAGGCATACCTTATTCCATTCGGTTCAAAGGTTAAGGTTACAGATGGTCAGGTTCTTCAGGCCGGAGACGCACTTACAAATGGTTCATTAAATCCACATGATATCCTTAGAATCAAGGGTGTTCGTGCGGTTCAGGATTATATTATCAAGGAAGTACAGACTGTATACCGTACTCAGGGTGTTGAGATTAACGATAAGCATATCGAGGTTATCGTTCGTCAGATGCTTAAGAAAATCAAGATAGAGTCTAATGGAGATACTAATTACCTCCCAGGTACGCTTGTTGATGCATTAGAGTTTGAGTCAGAAAATGAGAAAATGGTTGCAGAGGGTAAAACTCCAGCAGTTGGTACTCAGATTATCCTTGGTATTACAAAGGCATCACTTGCTACTAATTCATTCCTTTCAGCAGCTTCCTTCCAGGAAACTACAAAGGTTCTTACAGAGGCAGCTATTAAGGGTAAGGTTGATCCACTTATCGGTCTTAAGGAAAATGTCCTTATCGGTAAGCTTATACCTGCAGGTACAGGTATGAAGAGATACCGCTCTGTAAAGCTTGACTCAACAGAGGAAGAAATTGTTGATGAGGTTATAGAATCAGAATTGATTTCTGAAGAGAATGTAGAAGAAACTGTTGACGAGGCAGTAGAAGAAGTGGTTGCTGAGACAGTAGAAGAATCATAATAAAAAATGTATTAGATGCTCCGTTGCTTATGCAGCGGAGCATTATTGTTAAAATATATGTGGCAATTCTTGAAAAAAAAGAAGATATATATAAAATCTGCGATTTTTTTCAAATATTAATGTTGACATATGTAAAACTAAATAATATAATATTTTAGCATGTGTTAATTGGGAAAATTTGATTAATGCATGCTATTTATGTGCATACTTAACAAGGCAAGCTGGTCTTGCTGAGATTAGGTAGCAACAATACTATTTTACAGAATCGGAGGTGAAAACATGCCAACTTTTAACCAGTTAGTTAGAAAGGGAAGACACTCATTAGAGAAGAAGTCAACTGCTCCTGCTCTTCAGAGAAGCTACAACTCTCTTAGAAAGAAGCCAACTGAGACATCTTCTCCACAGAAGAGAGGTGTTTGTACAGCAGTTAAGACTGCTACACCTAAGAAGCCTAACTCAGCTCTTAGAAAGATCGCCAGAGTTCGTTTATCTAACGGAATCGAGGTTACTAGCTATATCCCAGGTGAAGGTCACAACCTTCAGGAGCACAGCGTTGTTCTTATCCGTGGTGGTAGAGTAAAGGACTTACCTGGTACAAGATACCACATTATCAGAGGTACTCTTGATACAGCAGGTGTTGCTAAGAGACGTCAGGCACGTTCTAAGTATGGTGCTAAGAGACCTAAGGATGCAAAATAGGAATCAACCATGCTAAACAAAACTAAGTGCGAAAAGTAGGTTATGTTTTCTATAATATATAGAACTATAGATAAAACAAATAAAACTATTTTTGCACGAACACATTTCCACAAGCTCTAGTGTGACGGTAACGGTGTTACATAATATTGAGGGAGATGTGAGTACCGTTGAATTAATTCAAATAATAATTAAGGAGGGAAGAACCGTGCCACGTAAAGGACATATCGCAAAGAGAGACGTATTAGCGGATCCAATTTACAATAACAAAGTGGTTACCAAGCTTATCAACAACATTATGTTAGATGGTAAGAAGGGTGTTGCACAGAAAATCGTTTATGGTGCATTTGACCGTATTGCAAACGAGACTGGTAAGGAAGCTTTAGAGGTATTCGAGGAGGCTATGAACAACATCATGCCATCACTTGAGGTTAAGGCTAGACGTATCGGTGGTGCAACTTATCAGGTACCTATCGAGGTTAGACCTGACAGAAGACAGGCTTTAGCTCTTCGTTGGTTAACTACTTACTCACGTGCAAGAAGTGAGAAGACTATGGAAGAAAGACTTGCAAAAGAGCTTATGGATGCAGCTAACAATACAGGCGCATCTGTTAAGAGAAAAGAAGATATGCACAAGATGGCAGAAGCAAACAAGGCTTTTGCTCACTACAGATTCTAGTAGTGTATATCAGTTTTGTATCTATTAATATAAGGAGGAAAAAACCTTGGCTGGAAGAGAATATCCATTAGAGAGAACCAGAAATATAGGTATCATGGCTCATATCGATGCAGGTAAGACTACAACTACTGAGCGTATACTTTATTATACTGGTGTTAACTATAAAATCGGTGATACTCACGAAGGTACTGCTACCATGGACTGGATGGCTCAGGAGCAGGAGAGAGGTATCACTATCACTTCAGCTGCAACAACATGTCATTGGACATTACAGGAAAACTGTAAGCCAAAGGCAGGTGCTTTAGAGCATCGTATCAACATCATTGATACTCCAGGACACGTTGACTTCACTGTAGAGGTTGAGCGTTCACTTAGAGTACTTGATGGTGCTGTTGGTGTATTCTGTGCTAAGGGTGGTGTTGAGCCACAGTCAGAGAATGTTTGGCGTCAGGCTGACACTTACAATGTACCACGTATGGCATTCATCAATAAGATGGATATCTTAGGTGCAAACTTCTACGGCGCAGTAGAACAGATTAAGACCAGACTTGGTAAGAATGCAATTTGTATTCAGTTACCAATTGGTAAGGAAGATGAGTTTAAGGGAATTATCGACTTGTTTGAGATGAAGGCTTACATCTATAATGATGATAAGGGTGATGATATTTCAATCGTTGATATCCCAGAGGATATGAAGGATGACGCAGAGCTTTATCGTACAGAGTTAGTAGAGAAGATCTGTGAGTTAGATGACGACTTAATGATGATGTACCTTGAGGGTGAGGAGCCATCAGTTGATGAATTAAAGGCTGCTCTTAGAAAGGCTACATGTGATTGTTCAGCTGTTCCTGTATGCTGTGGTACTGCATATAGAAATAAGGGTGTACAGAAGCTTCTTGATGCAGTTATCGAGTTCATGCCTTCACCACTTGACATCCCAGCTATTAAGGGTGTTGATATGGATGGCAATGAGATTGAGAAGCACTCATCAGATGAGGAGCCATTCGCAGCTCTTGCATTCAAGATTATGACAGACCCATTCGTAGGTAAGCTTGCTTACTTCAGAGTATACTCAGGAACTATTAATTCAGGTTCTTATGTATTAAATGCTACTAAGGGTAAGAAGGAGAGAGTTGGTCGTATCCTTCAGATGCACGCTAACGCTAGAACTGAGTTAGACAAGGTTTACTCAGGTGATATCGCAGCTGCAATCGGATTTAAGGTAACTGGTACTGGTGATACAATTTGTGATGAGCAGCACCCAGTAATCCTTGAGTCTATGGAATTCCCAGAGCCAGTTATCGAGCTCGCTATTGAGCCAAAGACTAAGGCTGGTCAGGGTAAGCTTGGTGAGTCTTTAGCAAAGCTTGCTGAAGAGGATCCTACATTTAGAGCTCATACAGATCAGGAGACTGGTCAGACAATCATCGCTGGTATGGGTGAGCTTCACCTTGAGATCATTGTTGATAGACTTCTCCGTGAGTTTAAGGTAGAGGCTAACGTTGGTGCTCCACAGGTTGCTTACAAGGAGACATTTACTAAGGCTGTTGACGTAGATAGCAAGTATGCTAAGCAGTCAGGTGGTCGTGGTCAGTATGGTCACTGTAAGGTACACTTTGAGCCTATGGAAGCTAACGCAGAGGAGACATTCAAGTTCGAGTCAACTGTAGTTGGTGGTGCTATTCCTAAGGAGTACATCCCAGCAGTTGGTGCTGGTATCGAGGAAGCTGCTAAGGCAGGTATCCTTGGTGGATTCCCAGTACTTGGTGTTAAGGCTACTGTATATGATGGTTCATACCATGAAGTAGACTCATCTGAGATGGCATTCCACATCGCAGGTTCTATGGCATTCAAGGATGCTATGGCTAAGGGTGGTGCTGTATTACTTGAGCCTATCATGAGAGTTGAGGTAACTATGCCAGAGGAGTACATGGGTGATGTTATTGGTGACATTAACTCACGTCGTGGACGTATCGAGGGTATGGATGACCTTGGCGGTGGTAAGATCGTTAGAGCATTCGTTCCACTTTCAGAGATGTTCGGATACTCAACAGACCTTCGTTCAAAGACTCAGGGTCGTGGTAACTACTCAATGTTCTTTGAGAAGTACGAGCAGGCTCCAAAGTCAGTTCAGGAGAAGGTTATCGCTGCAAAGAAGGGCTAATAAAGCTCTATTATAAAAATTGACTATAATAAAATTTAAAAAGGCTTGAAAATATTTCTATATTTTAATATAATAGATGATAGCCGAGAATTAGCCCAAAAGGGCAAAAGTTAAGGAGGAATATAATAATGGCAAAAGCTAAGTTTGAAAGAACTAAACCACATTGTAACATTGGTACAATCGGACACGTTGATCACGGTAAGACTACTTTAACAGCTGCTA
>SVEC01000001.1 GCA_015057555.1 Lachnospiraceae bacterium
GAAATCCTGCAAATAAAAATAGGACAGCTAAAAACAACGAAAATATGCAGATTTCAGCCATAAAAAGTATGGAAAATACATCGAAAAACGCTATTCATATAGCGTGAAGGTGGTAGAACAGTAGGTTCAGGAAGAGTAGCATCTATCATCGAGTAGTCATAAGACTTGTTGTTGGTAGAACCATCTTAAGTTAATAACTTAAATTATAATCCCGGAGAGTGCTTGCACTCTCCGGGTATTTTTTATTTGTTTGTTTTAAGTCAAAAATGAACGCGAAAAGCAATTGATTCTAGACTAAAACTAGAAAAATTAGTCATTTCCTGATAAAACAAGCAAAAAAATGAACAAAATTGCTCGTTTTTTTATTGACAAGCTATAGTGGTTTAATTATAATAAAACTGTTCAAAAACTACATAGAAACCAATGGTTTCGAACATTAAGGAGGATTAATATGAAATTCAAGGTGAAAAAGTTAGTTGTTATGCTTCTTTGCATAGTACTTTGCATGGGGATGATGACAGGTTGTGGAAAAGAAAAGGAAAAAATTATAATCTACTCAAGTGGAGAGGATTATAAGATAGAGTACATGAACAAGCGTCTTAAGGAGCAATTCCCAGATTACGATATTACTGTTGAGTATGTGGCTTCTGGAAATCATGCGGCTAAGCTTATGTCAGAGGGAGAGGCATCAGATTGTGATATCACACATGATTTAGAGTATGGATATATGGAACAGCTAGATAAGGCGGGTCTTCTGGCTGATTTATCTTCATATGACGCTAGTGTTTATGTAGAAGACACAATTAAGAGCTCAAATTATTTGGTTGAGTGTAGAGTTGGTGGAGCTATTATAGTTAATACTGAGGTATTAGAAGAAAAAGGATTAGCTATTCCAACTAGCTATGAAGATCTTCTTAAGCCAGAGTACAAGGGCTTAATATCAATGCCAAATCCTAAGTCTTCAGGTACAGGTTATATTTTCTTAAAAGGCCTTGTAAATGCATGGGGAGAGGATGCTGCTTTCGAATATTTTGATAAGTTGACACCAAATGTTTTGCAATATACCTCATCTGGCTCAGGTCCTGTTAATGCATTGATTCAGGGTGAGGTTGCAATCGGACTTGGTATGACAAGCCAGGCAGTTACGGAGATTAATAATGGTGCTCCATTGCAGATTATTTATTTTGAGGAAGGTTCACCTTATACTATGTACGGTATGGGTATTGTAAAGGGAAAAGAAGATAGTGAAATCGTTAATGAAGTATTTGACTTTATGGTAAATACACTTAACTATGAGACTGTTGAACTGTTCTATCCTGAAAAGATTTATAAGGATATTGACTATAAGATGGAGAATTTCCCAGAGAATATAAAGTATAGTGATATGAGTAACAATACAAGTGAAGAAAAAACAAGACTTTTAGAAAAGTGGAAGTACTAAATAATTAGGTGTGTAATTATGGAAAAAATCAAACTACAAGTGACAAATTTAGAAAAAGAATATGATGGACAAAAGGTATTAGATAAGGTTAGTTTTTCAGTAAATGAAGGGGAATTTCTGTCGATTTTAGGACCATCAGGTTGTGGAAAAACTACTATATTAAGAATTCTAATCGGACTTCTTAATCCAGATAGTGGAGTGGTGCTAAAGGATGGAGCTGACATTACTAACGCGCTTCCGTCTAATAGAGGTATGGGAATTGTTTTCCAGAATTATGCACTATTCGAAAATATGACTGTTTTGGAAAATATAGAATATGCATTAAAGATAAAAAAAGAGAATAAGACACCTTCAAGAAAAAAGGAAATTCGTGAACAGGTTCTTAAAATGATAGAGCATATGGAATTAACAGAACATATTGATAAAAGACCAGCCCTACTTTCTGGTGGTCAGCAGCAAAGAGTAGCAATAGCTAGAACATTGGTTATGAATCCAGATGTTATTCTCTTTGATGAGCCTATGTCAGCACTTGATGTGGCAACCAGATTGTCTCTTCGTAAGGTTTTAAAAGATATTCAGAAAGAATTTGGTACAACAATGATATATATCACACATGATCAAGAGGAGGCCTTTGCGATGTCAGACAGAATTATGGTTATGGATAAGGCTCAGATTGTGCAGATTGACACACCAGAGGGAATCGTTGGGTCACCTGCTAACGATTATGTGAAGGAATTCGTGGTTGATAATATTCAGATAAAAGTGGACTCTCTTGTGAAGTACGTAAGGGGATAAGGTTATGAATAAAATTAAAAAATCTGATGCTACAAAAGCGCTATTGGCATTTGTTTTTATTGCACTCATCTTTATTCCTTTAATAAATATGTTTATGTATATGGATAAAGAGAGTATTAATAAGGTTGTTTCATCTGCGGTATTTGGAACTGCTATTAAAAACTCGCTGATATCAACAATTGTGTCTACAGTTATAACTGTAGTTTTAGCATTTGCTTTGGCTATGAGCATAGAACGTTCAAGCATTAAATTCAAAAAGATATTTTCGGTTATGTTTGCTTTACCTATGCTTGTTCCGTCTATATCCATAGGTATGGGATTAACTATACTTTTTGGCAATAATGGAATTCTTACCAAGGTTTTTGGTATGACACAGGGTATATATGGATTTTGGGGAATAGTAATGGGTTCTGTTCTCTATGCTTTTCCTGTAGCGTTCTTGATGTTATCTGACATAATTAGATATGAAGATAGCCTACCATATGAGGCAGCTAAGGTTTTGGGATTATCTAAATTTAGACAGTTTACAGCTATTATGTTTCCTTATTTAAAGAAACCTCTTATAACAGTAATATTTGCTACCTTTACATTAATAGTAACTGATTATGGTGTGCCTTTGATGATAGGAGGAAAATACACAACAATTCCTGTAGTTATGTATCAGGAAGTAATAGGTCAGTTAGATTTTGGAAAAGGAAGTGTATATGGTTCATTACTTTTGATACCTGCAATTATTGCATTCATACTTGATGTACTGAATCGAGAGAAAAACACTAATTCATATGTACCTAAAAGATACATTCCTTCCAACCGCTTATTAAATAGAATATTGGCATACATTGTATGTTGCTTGGGTACAGTGTTTACATTGTTACCTATTTTATCATTTGTATTATTGTCATTTGCAAAAGACTATCCTAATAATATGACAGTATCACTAGACAACATAGAGAAGACGATGAAACTTCATGCCGGTGAGTATTTGATAAATTCTATAGTAATAGCATTATTGGTATCCCTTGTGGGTATAGTGGTGGCTTTTTTTACGGCGTATTTGTCTGCAAGGATGAAGTCGAAAATGTCAAAATTTTTGCATCTGTCAGCTATGATATCTGCAGCTATTCCAGGATTGGTTTTAGGTTTGTCCTATGTTATTACCTTTAAGCGTTCACCTATGTATGGGACAATAATTATTTTGATAATGGTTAACTTGGTGCATTTTATTTCATCACCATATTTGATGATGTATAATTCTTTGTCAAAAGCAAACGGTAACCTAGAGGACGTTGGACACACTATGGGCATAAGTAGAGCCTATATGATTAAAGATGTATTTATACCTATGACAAAGAATACTATTATTGAAATGTTTTCGTATTTTTTTGTAAATTGTATGATGACAATATCTGCAGTATCTTTCCTTGCAAATACATCAAACAAGCCAATATCCCTGATGATTAATCAGTTTGAGGCTCAAATGCAGCTGGAAAGTGCAGCCGTTGTATCTCTTATGATACTAATGATTAACTTGATAATTAAAGGAGTATTCCATTTTATAAAACGAGAAAAACACGTATGCTAAGTGAGGTAAAGAATGAGTTCATTAAGCTTAACAAAAAAACAATTTGATGTATTGGTTGCTATGGAAGATGTAGAGGGAAAGGTTTCACAACGAGATATATCCGATATGACAGGCTATGGGTTGGGAACTATAAATAAAGTACTTAAGGAATTGTCTGAGCTAGGATGTGTGTTAGATGGTAAGATAACTTCTACTGCATATGATTATTTAGAACCTTATCGTGTAAAAAGAGCCGTTATAATTGCTGCAGGTTTTGGTACAAGGATGGTGCCAATTACTTTAAATACACCTAAACCGTTGGTTCGTGTTCATGGTAAGAGAATTATAGATAGTATATTGGATGCGATAGTTGCTGCTGGTATCGACGATATAGTTATTGTAAGAGGATATTTATCAGAACAATTTGATCAGCTATTATATCAGTATCCTATGATTAAATTTGTAGAGAATCCTTCTTATAATGAAGCAAACAATATTTCTTCGGCTATGTGTGTAAGATATTTATTAAAGAATGCGTATGTATTTGAAGCAGATTTGTTATTGCATAATCCAAAGCTTGTTACTAAATATCAATATAGCTCAAATGTACTCGGAATTCCTGTACAGCGATCTGATGACTGGTGTTTTACTACAACAAATGGAATTATTCAAAGTCAGCAGGTTGGCGGTGAAGTTAAGAATAATAACTCCAAAACAGGCTTATATCAGCAAGTGGGAATATCCTATTGGTCCGAAAAAGATGGAGCAAAGCTTGCTGAGCATATAAAGGATGTTTATGCTATGCCAGGTGGCAAGGAATGCTACTGGGATCAGGTAGTGTTTAAACATTTTAAGAAACAGTATCAGGTAGAAATAAGAGAGTGTTCCTTTGAGGATATTGTTGAAATTGATACTTTTAGAGAATTGAAGCAAATTGATAAAGTATATGATGTGTAGATGATTATAGCCCGGAGAGTTGTTATCTTCGGGCGTTTCAGTACATTAACAGGAAAGTACTCTGTTTAGCAAATTCATAAAGAAGAAAGCTTGAGTAAGAGGGCATAGAGAAATAGATAAACACACAGGAGATAGAAAAATGGTACTATTGGTAGTTGATACACAGGAATTAATAACAACCCCAGAATTGTATAGATTTGATACATTTGAACATAACGTAAAAACCTTAATATCTGAAGCAAGAGCTAATGATGTGGAGGTTATCTATGTAAGACATGACGATGGTGTGGGAGCAGCATTGACGGAGGGAACTCCCGGATTTGAGATATATGAGGGTTTTACTCCACAGCCAGAAGAGAAAATTTTTGATAAGTTCGTAAATAGCTCCTTTAGGGGTACGGGCTTGCTAGAGTATTTGCAGGAGAAAAATGTAAAAACAATAATGGTTGTGGGCTTACAGACAGATTACTGTATGGATGCAACAATTAAGTGTGGTTTCGAGCATGGATTCAGGATGATAGTGCCTGAATATACTAATTCCACATTTGATAATGAATTTATGACAGGCGAGCAGAGTTATAAGTATTATAACGAGTTTATGTGGAAGGGCAGATATGCTAAGTGTATACCTATAGATGAAGCTGTTGATGTGATAAATGGCAAGTAATAGATAAAAGTTTAAGGGGGAAGTGAAAAAGGAGTACTAATGGGGATGAATAAGATTAAGTATGATAAGCGGGATAGAAAGCGATTTTTATCGCTGGCAATAATCACAACTATAATAGTTATAATATGTCTCATTTTGATGAACACAGAGTGGCCAGAAAACTTAGAAGCCAGCGTGATGGGAGTTCTAATAGTTATAGTTTTTACTGTATTTCCAGTGGTTGCACTTGCTACCTGGGTAATGTTTGCTGACAGTTATACGTACCTAAAGAGATTAGAGAAATATGGTTACATAGTTCCAAATAACAAGAAGGAATATGACAATAATCTAGAGAACATTGCCACGGGAGAACTTAAAGCCTTGGAGCAACCAAGCAGTGAAAGTGAGATACTGGCTATTATATCATGGATTGTTTCTGTTGCTATGGTAGGATATACTATATTCTTAAGCATTAGATTTTTCCATATGTTGGAAAATGTTGCGTTCTTTATAATAGTTACGGTAGTTTTAGTAATTTTTTGGCTAGTCTTTGGATTTAGCTTTTGGAAGCAGAGACTAAGAGATAAATACAAGGATGATGTTGATTTTAATTCCCCTCTTAAGCCTAGAAAGCATTTGGTGGAAGGGATTGTCACAATAATTATACTGCTTACAATTAGTGTTGCAATAGCCGTAAATATGTACACTATGTCAAGATATGTGGAGAGGTCTAAGGAGAATCCGGAAGATATAGTTAGAGTAGAAATCCCTAAAGAGATTTAGGGATTTATTTTTTGAAAAAAGTTTTATACAATATATCCGAACCTTTTTTATTCTCATGAAAATATATTAACGAAGGGCAATATTTGAGTCCTGTGAAGACGTCTACAAAGGAGATAAATATGGACCGAGAGATTATGCAAAAGTACATAGAGGAATATGGCAAAGATATATATTCCTTCTGCGTCTATCTCACTAGAAGTAGTGAAAAGGCTGATGACTTATATCAGGATACCTTTTTGATTGCTATGGAAAAGGGAAGTATAGATGAGAACCAAAATCCGAAGTCCTATCTGATTACAATTGCAGCTAATCTCTGGAAGAACCAGAAGAAAAAATACGCTGTTCGTAAAAAGAAGGCCAACATAATATATTTTCATGATGAGAATCTAGAGCAGCTTGATGATGGTACTGAAAGTGTGGAGGAGAAGCTTGTTAGGGATGATGAAATACTGATGGTAAGAAATCTAGTAGATAAGCTTCCAGATAAGCTAAAAATGGTGATATTAATGTTTTATATGGAAGAAATGTCACTAAATGAAATTTCAGATGCACTTAAGATTCCAGTGGGAACTGTAAAAAGCAGATTGCATCAGGCAAAAGCTAGATTAAAGGAAAGGATGATTAGTTATGAAGAATAATATAGATGATTTATTAAAGAAGGCAATGGCACCAGATATGGAGCCCTCAGCTGAGCTTAATGATAAAATTTTAAATGCTACTGCAACTAAGAAAAAGAAGAAGCCATATTCTATGATTACTAAGGTGGCAGCAGTTGTATTTGGAATAGCTCTTGCTACACCGGTGGTTGCATTTGCAGCAGAACAAATTAAAGAGTATATAAAGGTAAGAGAGGCGTATATTTACGATGACTCAGTAGCTATGGGTAATCCGGAATATATGATTCCAGAAGATACAAGCACCACAGAGGAGGAGATTACTACAGAGACCCTTGGCAGAGTAGAAGGAACTGCTGATGATAATTGGCTTTACATGGAGGAAGTGCAGTTAAGTAATAGTGTGAAAAACACCTTTTACTATTATGATGATTACCAGGCGGCAATAGAGGATTCGGAACTTGACAAATGGTTTAACACAGATTATGAGGTGTGTTACGAGGGATATTTTGGAGGAGATGCAAGATACTGTATAGTAGATTGGGATGACTATCATTCCTATGAGGTTCAAGCAACACTTAAGTACAAAGAAGGATATTTTCATGTAAACGAATCCAGGGCCGAAGGAAATGTGGCTGAGGATTATGCATTTACAGTACCTATTTCTAACAGAGATAATGTTAGAGAGTATGTGAATAAAGTAGGAATTGGCTTTGTGTTGGTTGATAGTACAAGAACTATGGGTGATGGAGAAGAACTGAAGTCAACAGTTGTTATTATCAGATACGGTTTATATTCAGGCTCTATCCAGTTCTATAACTTAAGTGAGGAAGAGATACATGAGATTCTTGATACAGTAATCGTAAGCAATGACAGCTATGAATCTAATGATGGTACCGACACAGACGCAAATTAAATAAGAACTAGCTATATCAGTGATTTATGAACCCTTCTTGATGAATATGCATCAGGGAGGGTTCGTTATTATTAAAAATAAAATGGAAAGCTTCAAAGAGTATATATGCATTTTCCAATAATAATATTGATATGAAATAGTACAATGTGTTAGACTATAGTAAAAGAACCGAAAGATAATTGTAACGAGGTACATATATGAAGATGAGCAAACAAAAACGACCATTTATTGTAGTGATAGTGGCCATTTTGGTTACTATTTTATGTATGGTGTCAACAAGTGTATGGGTAAGTAAGCAGAACAATGAAACTAAGACTGCACATTTATCAGATGCAAAGCGTGATGGAGACAAATTTATCCTTAAGGATGTAGAGATAGAGATAAGAACTAGAGGTGGAGACTCAGGTGCATGGCTTAAGGATCCAATATATGATGATGCGGGTAATGAACTTCATGGTAGCAGTGTAGGTACCATCTATGAGATAGTGGTTACTAATACCTCTAATGCAGTTCTCTCGGATTGGAAATTTGAGCTTTTTATGCCAGAGTATTTGTGGCTTAATAATGTGTGGAATGGTCATATGGAGATACGCCAGACTACATCAGGAAGCTCGATAACTCAGGAAGTGGATTTAGGAGAGTATACTAAAACAGATATTATTCTTGATTATTATATAGATCATACAGGACCTATGGTTTCTATGAATCCAGGAGATAGTTTTGTGTATATTCCAAGTGAGGCAGATAATGAAAAGCCACTTGTTTCTTCTAAGAAGGAGGGGCAAGGAAAGTCCTATGCATTAACAGGCTTTATTACATATGTGCCAGATCAAACCATAGATTATGTGATTCCATTTGTGGATGGTAGCTTAGAGTATAATATACAGATTACAGTATGGGATTTACCATCATTTATGATTCTTGTGGTGTTGCTGGCTACCTTTGTAGTTATATTAGTTGCACTTATTGTATCTCAGATTAGAATCAACAAGCTTTTAGTGGAGCAAAAAAGGGATGCTAAGATTATCAAGCAGTCCATAAGTACATTCATTAATTTTATCGAAGCAAAGGATCCTCTTACAAAAGGACACTCACAGAGAGTTGCAAAGTACTCAGTATTGTTGGCTAGGGAACTAGGGTATTCAGAGCTAGAGTGTAATAGAATTTCTTACATTGCACTGATGCATGATTGTGGTAAGATTTCCATTCCGATTACAATACTTCAGAAAAAGGATAAACTTTCTGATGATGAGTATGAGGAAATCAAGAAGCATACCATCTATGGTGATAGAATGCTTAGAGATTTCAACTCTATAGAAGGAATTAATCTAGGGGCTCTTTATCATCATGAAAGATATGATGGTAAGGGATATCCGAAGGGACTCTCGGGAGAGGATATTCCTAAAATTGCCAGAATTATATGTGTGGCTGATTCCCTAGATGCTATGAACAGTGATAGAGTATATCGTTCTAAGCTTTCTAAGGATGTAATCATGAAAGAATTGATTGATAATAAGGGTAAGCAATTTGATCCTGAGATTATTGATTGTTTGATAAAGCTAATCGATAATGGGGAAATAATAATTGGAGAAACAGATTTATAAGCACATAATAACCGGTGATAGTCAGTATCACCGGTTTAATAAATTTCATTGATATAATTAGTATTCCTTTTTCATCATAATCTTATATGAAAATACATATGAGATAGCAAGAATAATAACTAATACTAAGAGGAATGCACCTGCGATTATTGCATCTTGTGCTGCCTGGTTTGAAGGAAGCTTTGAAAGTACATCCATAGCCATACCCTTTAAATCAACATGTAAAACCTCGGTTAAAAGCTTATAGCCACCAACTATTACCACAGCTATGGCTGCAACAGAAATGAAGATAGCAGTTCTGCTTTTCTCTACACCATACTTAAACTCCAAAGGAATATTTACAGCTAACATAAGACCAACACCAACTGTAGAGCCTGCAGTAGATGCAATTACTGTGCCAGTGTTAACATCGATGCCAAAGAGCTGACCCATTATCATACAAATGATTATTGATGCAACACATGAGCAAAGAAGGTTTAATGCAGTAAATAAGTACTTTTCTATTACATACAGCTTTCTTGTTGTAGGCAGTGAAAGTATGAATAGCATGCCACCATTTATGTCATCGTAGGAGATTGTTGTAAGAGCAAGCATTGACATTAAAATGACTATGTATGTTGCTGCAAATGTAACATCCTCGTTTGTGTATGCAAAAAATGCGCCGAATAAAATTGCTATTATAAATAACTTCTTCTGATTCAATATAATCTTTAAATCCTTAATTAATAAACCCTTCATTAGTTTCTATCCCCCTGTACCATTATTATAATAAAGTCGTCGATATTTCCCTTTTCGATAGCTATCTGTGGATAATTCTCCTGATAATAATCCTTTTGGTTAGTAAGACAAAGATAGCCAAATTTCTCCCTCTTTGTAGCAATGACGTATTGCTTATCTATAGTATCATACTGGTCATCGGTAAGCTTAAGTACTCCGTATTCTGAGAGAAGCACATCTGTCTCCTCATGGATGATAATCTTACCGTTTGATATCATATAAAAGTCATCGCAAAGACCTTCTAGGTCAGTTGAGATGTGAGAGCTTATTAGTATGCCACGTTTGTTGTCCTCCATATATTCTCTGAGCATATCAAGAAGCTCATTTCGCATAATAACGTCGAGACCTGCTGTTGGCTCGTCTAAGATAAGAAGCTCAGCGTCGTGAGATAGAGCGATGATAACCTTAAGCTTAGCCTTCATACCTGTTGAAAACTCTTTAATGGTTTTATTCAGTGGAACCTTGTACTGATTACATTTTGCGATGAAATATTCCTCTGAAAAGTTCTTATACATAGCCTTTAATATGCTTATGATGTCTTTGACCTTTAAGTAATCGAAGGTGTTTGCCTCAGTTAATACAACACCTAAGCGCTCCTTATCAACAGGTGTTATATCATCAAGCTTCTTGCCGAACATCTCAATGCTTCCGCTATCCGGAAAGATAAGTCCTAAGATTGACTTAAAGGTAGTACTTTTTCCCGCACCGTTGCTACCTACAAGTCCTGTAACCTGTCCTTTCTTAACTTCTATGGAACAATCAAGGCAAAATGTTCCATAATTCTTTTTTACATTCTCCAATTTTAATAACATAGATTTTTCCTCCAAGATTCATAAAGTGTTTTACTGGAAGTCACCTAACACAACCTGAAATAATTCTTCTGTGTCTTCCTTAGACATTCCACATTCTCTGGCTTTTCGAATTCCCTGTTCGAAGAGCTGTTCAACTTCCTTTTGCTTTTCTTCTATGGCGATATTTGGGTTGATATTTGCCACGAAGCTGCCCTTGCCGTGGACTGTTACTATGTAACCCTCCTGTTCCATAGCATCGTAAGCCTTTTTTACTGTGAGAGCGCTTATTCTAAGATCCTTAGAAAGTGTTCTCACAGAAGGAAGAATGGTGTCCGGCTTAAGCTGACCGGATATGATTTTGTCCTTCATCTGTACAACTATCTGCTCGTAGATAGGTGTCATAGACGAGTTGTTGATTATTAAATTCATAGGTTGATCATCCTCCTGATGTAAACAGTATATAACAGTTTATAACTGTTGTCAACTGTTTTATACTGTTTATTTAAAAAATTAAGAAAAATGTAAAAATGCGCCAGAAAAAAGTTCTGACGCATCCTTGATTTTATAGGATTTCTTCTATAAATATTGTTCGTTCTTTTCCTAAATCAATAATTTTATCTTCGCTAATTGGTCGATTTACCCTGTTATAGTATATTTTTACTATCGGACGTGGTCCTTCATTTTTTCTGATATTTGATACAATACCGATTTCCTTAGTGGAAAGTCTAACCATCTCTCCAAGAGGGTAGATAGGTATATTGTTAACAAAGGCATTTACCACCTGTGGATCATAATAGATACCACTAGTTCCGTAAAGCTCCTCTACGGCCATATATGGTTGTACACCCTTGATTAGAGCGTCCGCATAGCTGGCGCATACGCTAATTATTCTAGCCAAGAGCGGTATATCCTCACCAGTTAACTGCTTTGGATAACCAGAGCCATTCCAGCGCTCATGGTGGTACTGAATAATGCTTGCTATCATCTTGGGAATGTTGTGTTGTAGTGCAAAATAGTAGCCGTAGGTTGGATGCTCTAACCAAAGCTTTTCCTGCTGAGGGGTGAACTCATCCATCTTAACTAAGCTAGGCATCTCTGCTAAGCCAATATCATGAAGTAAACCGCCTATAACAGCAGCGATGATTTCTTCGTTGCTAAGCTTCATAGCACCTGCTACAAGACCGCTTAATACAGCGGTATATATGCTTGCATCATATAGTCTGGCCTTGTCTATGATTCTAAGCTGAACTAAAAAATCTAGAACATATTCGCTTTTGGCAATCTGGACTATGAATTTTTCTAGGTTAGAAGCAATAATTACTATATTGTCGTTTTTGTTAGCTTCTGGATTTTTAGGAGCAGTCTCTCTAAGTTTGGCAATATAATCTGTTACAAGCATCTTCTGCATCTTATCTGAAGGAGATATAAATAAGGAATTGATGTCCTTTATACCTACATGTGTAATGTTTAGTTCCTTTAGCTTTTCAATGTTTTTAAGATTTAATATAGAACCAGCCTTAAGCAAGCATTGACCATTATCTGGTGATATAATAGCCTGCTCTAATTCCATTCCTGCCTTAACATTATTAATATTTACTATTCCCATAAAATTACCTCGCTAGGTGAAAAATAATACCTACAAATAATTATACATACATATAAAATGTAAGGCAATAGGAAAATGTTTGACTTTAAACCTTTTCTTGAAGAGAGCATTATATGGTGGTATAATTTGTTTATACTATGGGGGAGGAGGCCGAGAATATGGCATGTAAAAATATTGCTGTGTTAATGACTGGACTAGATGCAAATGTTCAGGCTGAAACACTTAGAGGAATTGAAGATTATGGTAAAGCCTGTGGATATAACATTGCTGTATTCGTGTGGTTTACCGGGGCTTATGAAAGAGAAAAGCATAATGTGGGGGAGTGTAATATTGCAAATCTCCCAGATTTGAACCTGTTTGATGGGGTCTTAGTATTTGCAAATACCCTACATGTGTCAGATAATAGAATAATAGTTGAGAAACTGATTGAAAAATTGGATTGTCCGGTGGTTTGTATTGGTTGTAAGATTGGAGATAACTATAGTGTGCAAACCGACTGTTATTATGCTATGAAAAAGCTGGTGGAGCATTTTATAGTAGAGCATAATATGGATAGAATACATTTTGTAAGAGGTGTTGAGGGAAATGCAGATGCAGAGGCAAGATATAAAGGATATAAGGATGCTTTAGCTGAACATAATATTCCTTTTGACATAGAAAGAGTTACCCAAGGAGATTTCTATGTTACAGGAGGCAGAAAGGCTGTTGAAGAAATTCTTAGCTCTGATTTGGAGTTTCCGCAGGCTATAGTATGTGCAAATGATATTATGGCCTTAACTGTGAGTGATTTGCTGACAACCAAGGGTTATAGAGTTCCGGAGGATGTAGCGGTGTCAGGATATGATGACACAGAGGAGGGTAAATACCATATACCAAGCTTAACCACAGTAAGAAGTAGAATATATGATCTCGGTAGGACAGCTTGTACAATTCTTATAGATGTAGTTGATGGAAAAGAAAGAGAGAAAGAAGTTCTTTTAACAGACGAAATTGTATTAGGAGAGAGCTGTGGATGTAATAGGGGAGATAAATTATTTGTAGACCAGGTTAATAGGCTTAAGCATAGCGAGGATGTTGCTCAGAGAACGAAGATACACCAGCTTATTATGTTGGAAAAGGATATAATAGAAGGTCAGGACTATGATTCATGGAGCCAATCAATAAAGTCATTTATAGAAAGTATTAATCCAGAAGAATTTTATTGCTGTGTAAATGACAACTTTATAGACAACGTATTCGGTTCGGATGCAATGATTCATGATTCAACTGAAACAGAGGATTTGTTGCCTTATACAGATAATGTGCAATCCATTATCGTTTATAAAAATGGAAGCTTTAAAAGGGGAACTACCTTTGAATCAAAGTATGGCTTAGCTGAGTTATTTAAGGAGACAAAGACCCCAAAAACATACTTGTTCACACCATTACATTATCTAGATAGAACCTTTGGATATTTTGTGTTTGTAGATGATGTTTTTGTGAGAAATTCTTCTATATTTATTTATTGGTTAATAAATATGGGCCATACCTTGGAGAATGTTCGTAGAAATACGCTTCTTAGAAATGTTACTAAACACTTGGACGAGCTTTATATTAGAGATTCTCTTACTGGAGCGTATAATCGTTTCGGTATGGAAAGGTTCTTTGCGGATATTAAGAAGAAGTGCTTGATGTCAAGACTAAATATGCAGCTATCCTTCATTGACTTGGATAATCTTAAGAAGATAAACGACCAGTTTGGACATGAAGAGGGAGATAGGGTAATTAGTCAGGCTGCAAAGATATTGATGGCCAGTACCACCAAATTTTCAGTAGTGAGATATGGTGGAGATGAATTCATTGTAATGGGTAATATCAAAACCGAAAAAGAAGTAGAGGATTATTGGAAGCGAGTAAATAAAGAAGTAGAAGCCTATAATGCTTCTGGAAAGGGTAGGGCTGAGCTGTCTCTAACTATGGGTTACAAGATATTTGAGGTTGGGCCAGACACTTCCTTAGAGGAATGTATTAACGAAGCTGACAGTATTATGTATGAGAAGAAAAAGGCTAAGAAGAATAGGAGATAGAAATATGAAGAAAAAAATATTATTATGTGCAGGTATTATGGTTTTAGCATTGGGACTTGTTGCTTGTGATAAGAAAAAAGAGGATGTGACAACTGCTACTAATCCGGTAGAACCATACTCTAATATGATAGATGATGTAAACAGCCAGGTTAGCGAGGATTATGAGGAAATGGAGAATGTGTTGGATAATCTGGATGAGTATTAATAGTTAATTATATTTTAAAATTATAAAGTATATGCTTAGAACGCTACGGTAAGTGGCGTTCTATTTTTATAAAATTATACATTTTGTAGTGGCATTCTACAAACATTTTTGATATACTACATTAAATGCTGAAAATTAGGGAGAAAATAAAGAAGATGGAGGTAACCAAATGAAAGCATATAAAGATATGAGTAAGGAAGAACTTCTTACATTAAAGGCTGCCTTGGAGGAAGAGTTTAAAGAGGAAGAGGCTAAAGGCCACAACCTTAATATGGCTAGAGGTAAGCCGGGATTTTCACAGCTTGACCTTGCCATGCCTATGTTAGATGTGGTTAACAGTACTTCGGATATGAGAACAGTACTTGGTAACGACACTCGTAACTATGGTGATTTGGATGGTATCGGCGAGTGTAGAAGATTGATGGCTGATATGATGGGGGTTAAGAAGGACAATGTAGTTGTCTGCGGTAACTCAAGTCTTAATATTATGTACGATACAGTATCTCGTTCCATGACTAAGGGTGTAAATGGTTCAACACCATGGTGCAAGCTTGATAAGGTTAAGTTTTTATGTCCTGTACCAGGATATGATAGACACTTTGCTATTACTGAGTTTTTCGGAATTGAGATGATTAATATACCACTTTATGATGATGGTCCTGATATGGATTTGGTTGAGAAGTATGTAAGTGAGGATGCAGCAGTTAAGGGAATCTGGTGTGTGCCAAAGTACTCAAACCCAACTGGTATCTCATATTCGGATGAGGTTGTAAAGCGTTTTGCAAATCTTAAGCCAGCGGCAGAGGATTTTAGAATTTATTGGGATAATGCATATTGCATTCACCACTTATATGATGATATGCAGGATGAGATTTTAAATATACTTGATGAGTGTGAGAAGGCTGGTAACCCTGATATGGTTTATATCTTCTCATCAACATCAAAGATTAGTTTTCCAGGCTCAGGTGTTTCTGCGGTAGCATCATCACAGGCAAATATTGACTTTATCGAGGCGCAGATGACTATTCAAACTATCGGACACGATAAGATTAATCAGCTTAGACATTCAAGATTCTTTAAGAATATAGATGGCTTAAAGGCTCATATGAAGCTTCACGCTGAGCTTCTTAGACCAAAGTTTGAGGCAGTTCTAGATACATTGGAGTCAGAGCTTGCAGGTCTAGAGATTGGCACTTGGATAAAGCCTAGAGGTGGATATTTCGTATCCTTTGATGCACTTCCAGGTTGTGCTAAGAACATCGTAGCTAAGTGTAAGGCACTTGGTGTGGTTCTTACTGGAGCAGGTGCAACCTTCCCATACGGTAAGGACCCACAGGATTCAAATATCCGTATAGCACCATCCTTCCCAACACCGGAGGAGATGGCAGCAGCATCAAAGGTGTTTGTGCTTTGTGTTAAGCTTGCAAGTGTGGAGAAATTATTAGAAGACATGAATTAGTGAATATACAAAAAAGGGCGAGTAAACTCGCCCTTTTCTTGCGTCTAAGCTTCCCATTCCACGATGCGAGAGTACTCCCTTAGGGCGTAGGTTCCGTCGTGGGCTTCGCCACAAATGGTGCGGTTCATATTGCCAGCGGAGGTGATTCTTACAATTCCGGTTAGGGCAAGCTTTTTGGTAATTTCTTCTGCTTTAACTCTATCTGTAGTTAGGACAGCAGCAGTTTGTAAATGGTTCTTATATTTTTTCAAGGTGTGGATTTGATTCACAGCAAGTCTTTTTACCCACACATTTCTATACATATAGGAAAGCTCTAGGTTAGAGTCTTCCTTGGTAATTACACTTATACCATTATCTTGGAAAATTGTGTTGCCTGTATTGTGCTTCTCAAGCTTTTCATTATATAGATTAATGGCATTCTTTGCCTTCATTCCGTAGTCCACAGGGGAGGATATTTCATTAACTTCTTTCAATATTCGGAAAAATTTCTCCGCGAATTCAAGCTGTACAGTTTTAGAATCAGTATCTACAAATATACCCTGACATGAGGAACATAGAAGCTGATTAGTATCGCAAATGGATTTGGCTAAGTCTTCTAACTGTTCATCGCTGGCATCAGGCTCGGCATATGCAAAGGACAGCTTATGTCCCCAGGTAATTATCTTGGTATCGATATCTACCATACTTCTGGCAGCCCTAACAGCAGCATCCCCGCCCCATACAACCACACCGTCGCATAGCTTGGCTAATCTAGTTAAGGTTTCTGTCTCTGTGGATGGAACATCGAATACATATATGTAATCCCTAAGAATAGGTTCGATTTGAATTAACTCATATAAAAGCTTTACAGATAATCCTGAGTCACCCATAGGAAGCTTAAGTATATTTATATTACCACTGAGCAGACCCTCCACAACACTATATGCAGGTAGTATATCCACATTTCCTGCAGCAATGTGAAGTAATACACCTAGAGGGTATCTTTTCCGAAAGATTTTGCCATCGATTACTTTATCTTCATCCCTAAGCTCTATAGAGCATTTGTATTCTAAGCCTTCTCTGGTAAATAGTTTAACCATATCTTCAAATTGCGTCTGGCTGATACCAAATATGGATAGAAATGGTTTTACAATGTTATTAAAGCTTCCGTTTGTAATTTTATTAGCAAGCTTGTCGCAAGCATTTATTACCACATTTGTTGATAAGCTATTACCTTCTTCTATAGGCTTATATAGCACATCACCTATGGAATTAATTAATTCCTCTTGACGACTGTTTTCTAATATTTCACCCTGATATAGAATCATATAATTCCTCCTATTTATTCAAATATTCATCAGCTCCAGCGGCACAGGTAACTATGTCGCTTACACCCACTCTTCCGATAATTTCAAGCCATGGAGAGCTTGCACCGCAAGAACATTTTTCATTATGTAGAATTCCTAAATCATCTGTCATAATGCTAAGCAGCGGTGCGCTATTCATCATAGGTGACAGGAGGTTTACCAGACCAATCTTACCGTTTGGAACAGGTGTAAAGTCATCTGGGTCGCGAATTATTACACGGCTATATATTGGCACGTGGAAATGATGACATTTACAATCAGTGTATAGTATAGGATGCTCTACTGCACCGAAAAATTCCACTATGTGATCCTCATCTATATCTAAGACCTCTTTGACTAATGCATAGAAATCCTGCTTGTCTACCTTTTCGGCGTAGAATTGTTTCCAGCCACCACCAAGAGTAATCATACTTCCCTTAGGCATCTTGTAGCGAATACCCTTCTCCTTTAGGTCTCTTAAGAAGAAATATGTATAGGCAGGGAATCCTATGGTACGCATAGGTAGCTTGGATTTTGAGTATTTGTCTAGTGCCTTAAGTACCTTGTCCCACAGTAGCTTGTAGCCACTATCTGTCATCTCTAAGGCGAAGGTTCTGCTTTTTGCCGGAGCAAAGAATGTAAAGCCATAGGCAGTTTTACTTACAGCAGTCTTATTCTCCTTAGTAGGCTGGTATCCAAATACGATATAATTTGTAGGCTTTATAGACCATAGCTTGTGGTGTTTTCCCACCTGAATAACCATGTCTAAGCCTCTAAGAAGAGTTTTTAGGTCAAAACCAATCTTTGACATAGAACCACTGGTACCGGAGGAGGTTGCCTTGATCAGCTGCTTCTTAGCGGGTACACTTTGCAGGTGATGATGCTTAAAGTATAGGGTAGGAAGAAAAGGTAGCTTTGCCAAATCATCCTTAGTATTAAGCTCATCAGGGTTAAAATCAAAATCATCCAGTATACGTTTGTAATCATCACAGTTTTTGTACTGGAAGGTTGCATTTTCCTTCATTGCACATACAAAGAGTTGGTCGGTTTTCTCAATGTTATATATATCCTTTTGTTTAAATAATTTCTTAGTATAGTTCAAAAAATCACCTCATTTTTATTATAACATATTATAAATGATTGTACAGTAAGGTGTTGTGTCGCAAAATCCTTCGAGTTTCACTTAAAAGAAGCTTTTATTCGTTGACAATATTTGACATATAAGTTACAATTAAGGTACAAATAGGCAAGTGTCTAATTTTGTAGCAGGAGGTTAGGAATATGGCAAATCTCATATCCAATTATTTGAATAACAATTCCATATATTCTGCTTTTACAACATCTGCTAAGCAGGCTGATAATAGTAGCAAGGTAACTCCTGTCAAGAAGGTAGCACCTGTTGATTCTAATGCAGCAGCTATCTACGTGAAGTCAGCTGAGGAGCCTGAGAAGAAGGCTACATATTCTATTAATAAGATGTCTAAGGAAGACAGGGCCGCTATTGCAGAGCAGCTTAAGGCTGATCAGGCATACAGACAGCAGCAGCTAACTGATATAGTTTCTAAGACTCTTACAGGACAGTCAAAGTCATTTGGTATAGCAACAGGTGATGAGTTCTGGAGAATGTTTGCAGACGGCAAGGTTACTGTAGATGCAGCAGCTAAGGCTAAGGCCCAGGAGGATATCTCAGAGGATGGATACTGGGGCGTTAAGCAGACATCAGAGAGACTTTTCGATTTCGCATCAGCTCTTGCAGGAGATAATGTAGAGATGATGGAGAAGATGCAGAAGGCTATGGAGAAGGGCTTTGGACAGGCTACTAAGACCTGGGGTAAAGAGCTTCCTAGCATAAGTAAGGATACATATGATGCAGCTAATAAGCTTTTCGAGGATTATTATGCATCAAAGAAGGAAGTCGAAGCATAAATGCATAGTACATATTAAGGGGACTTATATAGGTCCCCTTAATATGTACTATGCATTTATTTGTGTTGATATAGTTACAAAAGTGTGTTAAATATAGTTTAGATAAATACAGACTTTACAGAATAAGATAAAAGGAGTAGATACATTGGAAACACTTATGATAGTTGCACCAGTATTGGTGATGATAATAATTGGAATGGCCTGCGATAAGTGGCAGATTATAACTCAGTCGGGAGTGGATAATATTAAGAAGTTTATAACTACTATAGCACTTCCGGTTTGTGTATTTAATGCGGTGTCTACGGCTGACTATAACAAAAATGTGATAATAGTTTTGGCTATAATGATGATAGTTGCTATAGTAGGGTTTGTGCTGGGCTTTGCCCTAAAGGGCTTGGTGAAGGAACCTTATAGAAAGTATTTCCCATACCTTATGACTATATATGAGGGTGGTATGATGGCTTATCCTCTGTATCAAAGTCTTATGGGAGTGGAGAATATGTCTAATATAGCTCTTATTGATGTGTCCTGTGGAATATTCGCCTTTGGCGTGTATTTTGGAATGCTGACCATGACTGACCAAGGCATAAAGCCAAGTGGAAAGCAGCTAGCTAAGAATGCATTTAGCTCTCCTATATTTGTGGCACTTCTCCTAGGGCTTTTGATTGGCGTAATAGGAATAATGAAAGCTTTCGTGGTTACTAGTGCAGGTCAGGTGTATGTGTCTGTTAAGGATATGGTTACAGCTCCTGTTAGTGCCATGATACTTCTCTGTGTAGGCTATGAATTTAAACTGGAAAAGGATACCATAGGGGTATGCATAAAGACTGTACTTATAAGATTTGTAGTGCAGGCAATTATGCTTGCGGGAGTGCTTTTCATAGCTATAAGCTTTGATTTTGAGAAACCGATGATAATTGGACTTGCTCTTTATATGATGACTATACCTAGTCTTTGCTTAAGCAGCTTTGTGAAGGACAAAGAGGCTAGTAAATTTTTTTCAACAACCTCGTCCTTGTATCTTATAATTAATCTGATAGCCTATGTGGTTCTGGCAGGGATGGTGTAGAGTATGAATAAACCTACTGAGGAAGAATGGTTTGTAGGCCTGTTTTATAGACTGTCAAAGTCAAATTTTAGAAGTAAATTTAAGCTGAGCCAAAATGATAAAATGTATATAGAGGAAAAAGGACTAGATGCCATAGAAGCCCATGCTAGAGATTTTGTAGCTAAGCGATTGGCTCCGGCTCATCCAACAAATGATGGCAAACAAACACCCATGAAGGGACATCCAGTTTTTATCGCTCAGCATGCCACATCAACTTGTTGTAGAGGGTGCCTTGAAAAATGGCACAATATTGCTGGGGGCAAGGAACTTAATCAAAGACAGCAGGATTATGTGGTTAAGGTTATAATGACTTGGATAAAAAGAGAATATGATAATTGTGTTAGTTAAGTTCAGTAGATTACTACTGAACTTTTTGTTTGGAAATTTGTATTATGGTTTGTATAAGTATAAGTGAATGGGTCAATAATTTTATCGTAATAATATTTTATAAAGGAGATAACCCATATGGTATTAAAGGAAAAAGAAATCACTGTAATCAAGGACCTTCAGACACAGGAGAAGTCATGTATCGAAAAGTACAGCAAGTACGCTCAGCAGGCAAAGGATCCGGAGCTAAAGAAATTATTTGAGACCTTATCTGGTAAGGAGCAGGAGCATTATAACTCACTTCAGCAGGTGCTAGACGGTACAGTTCCTGAGGTGGATTGCAATGATTCAGATGGAGCAAATTACAACCCAACACCTACTTATGACGCTATGAATAACTCAGAGGATAAGAAGTCAGACTGCTTCCTTGCAACAGATTGCATCGGTACAGAGAAGCTTGTATCAACAGAGTACAATTCAGATGTATTCGTATTTGGCAATTCAAAGATTAGAAAGCTTCTTGCTGATATCCAGATTGAAGAGCAGAATCATGCAGAGATGCTCTGGAAATATAAAACTGCCAATGGAATGGCGTAGATAATTCTTCCACCTTATCGTGAGAATGATAGGGTGGAATTTTTTTATAAAAATATTAAAAACACCCAAGAAAAATCAAAGCAGTTTTGTCTATATATGTGAGACGCAAAAGTATTTACAATAATCTTGTGTCAAATTATAATAAAACAAGGAGATAAAAAGAGATGAAGAAAAAATTATTAAAGGTATTGTTGGTAGCTTACAAACGGTATAACTCAAATCATAAATGATAGATAAAATGAATTAAAATGTACGAGGTGGATAATGAAAGATAAACAAATAAAAAAACTAGTGGAAGCAATGTCGCAAGGTGATCACAAAGCCTTTGAAAAGCTTTATGAGGAAACAAGTAGAACAGTGTATTTTATATGCTTAAGCTTCCTTAATAATGAACAGGATGCTCAGGATGTTATGCAGGAAGTTTACATAACTGCATATAATAAGATATTGCAGCTTCAGGACAAGGAAAAGTTTGTGCCTTGGATTAATCAGATAGCTGTAAACAGGTGTAAGAATCAGTTGCTTAAGAATACTCCTATGCCTATGGATCCAGAGGACTATGTACAAATGCCTGTAGAACCGGGTGAGATATTCCTTCCAGAGGATTACATAGTGGATAAGGAGAAGAGAAAAATTATAATGGATATTATGAGAGGTAGCTTATCAGATATTCAGTATAAGACAGTAATTCTTTTCTATTTCAATGATCTTGGAATTAATGAGATAGCTGATATTATGGAGTGCCCTCCTGGAACAGTATCCTACAGACTTAGTGTGGCCAGGGGAAAGCTTAAGCAGGGAATTCTGAACTATGAGGGAGCTAATGATTACAGATTGCACGCATCAGCCGGAATACCATTTCTTGCAAGCATTCTTGCTGCAGAGGCAACGGGCTTGCAGGTGCCAAATATTTTCCCAAGCATAATGAATATACTTGCAAATGGTGTGGCAGCAGGGGCAGGTTATGCTATGAGTGGAGTGGCAGAGGCTACGGTTGGTGCCACAGGTTCTGCCGGAGCCACAGCAGGAGGCGTAGCTGGTGTTAGTGGAGCTACTGCAGGTGCAGTTGGAACGACTGTAGTAAAGGCTACGGCAGGTATGGCTCTTAAAGTTAAGATTGCTATAGCGGTGGCAGCAACTGTAGTTGTTGGTGGAGGAGCAGCTGTAGTAATACATAATCAAAATAAGGAAGAGCCAAAGGAAGTCGTGCAATATGAAGTATTAGCCCCTAGGTCGGCTGATGAACTAAAAGATTACTTTGTTGAGGAATATGGCTTTGTTCAACAGATGGATTATGAAATAACAAATAAGGAAGAACCTATGATGGGATACACGCTTACACATGAAAATGAAAATGGTGGATTACGCATAGACATAGTGTATTATGTTGAGGGAAATAGAGTAGATAATGTCCAATTATGGAACTATGAGCAGGAAGGAAAAAATAACCGTGATGCTTTTGTAGAAATGAGTAGTATATTTATAGATAACAGTGAAGAAAAGGAGCAGCTTGACAAGCTTATAGAAGCCAACTCTACTGAAAAGCAACAAATTGGAAATGAGGTATATTATATGGTTTTTCATGAAGGAGTTTACTATGATAAATTTGTGGAAGGGTTTTCAGAAGCAGTTGATGATAGATATCTCTTAGTTATTATTGTAGATTGGTAAAAATTATATTCAAACATTATATTTCAACGATTTGCAACTGGCAGTTGACAATTTTCCAAGGGTACTTGGTAGTTGTCAACTGCTTTTTTGTGTAAACTATGAGCCAGATGAATTCATGCTTGCATGGTGATTCATTTGGCGAATGTCCATCACTGAGCATGCTTTGCATGCGATGTGCATGGATTTATAATCGAGTATTTTTACTCGATTATGATTCACTCAAGTTAAATAGAAGCCGGCAACACTATTTGACAAGATTTGTTTAAAAATGTTGAAACAAAAAAATATAGGTAGTAAAATAGCATATGGAGGATTTCGTATTATGATTTTAGCAGACAAGATTATGAATTTAAGAAAACAGCAGGGCATGTCTCAGGAGGAGCTTGCACATCAGCTTGGCATAAGCAGACAGTCAGTGTCTAAATGGGAGTCAGGAGCATCTATTCCTGATTTAGATAAGATACTTAAGCTTAGTGATTTGTTCGGAGTTAGTACAGATTACTTATTAAAGGATGAGATAGAGGAGATTTCATATTCAGAATCAAGTGCTTCACTGGATGAAAATATTGATTCGGAAATTGTGAAAAGTGTAAGTATAGAAGAGGCTAACGCCTTTATGGATTTGTATGAAAGGGTGTCAAAGAAGATAGCTTTGGGAGTAACTCTTTGTGTGTTATCACCTATTTTTATTATCCTAGCTGGAGGACTTTGTTCCTTTGCAGGTATGGAAGATACTGCATCAGAGGATTTCTTGAGTGGTATAGGAGTGGCAGTACTGCTTTCCATAATTGCAGTTGCAGTAAGCTTATTTATAAGATATGGTATGCAGCTTGATAAGTATGAGTATATGGAAAAGGAAAAGCTTGCACTTCAGTACGGAGTTCAGGGTATTGTAGAGAAGAAGAAGGAAGAATATGAGGAAACCTTTAGAGATACTATGGTGAGAAGCACACTTATGTGTATATTTGGTATTATACCGCTTATAGTAGGTGGAGCTCTTAACCTAGATGGTTTTATTCTTGTATTATTAGTAGATTTACTTCTTGTTCTTATAGCTATAGCATGTTATGGTTTTGTTAGAGCAGGTATGATTCATTCCAGCTATCAGATGTTACTTCAGCAGGGAGATTATGATGTTAAAATCAAGAGAGGTAATAAGAAGGCTGAGGCTTGGTCAGGAGCTTATTGGTGTTTAGTAACTGCAATTTTCCTTGGGGTATCATTTATTACAAAGGCTTGGGATATGACTTGGATTATCTGGGCAGTGGCAGGAGTATTATATGCAGGACTTTGCTGTGTATTTAGCGCTGTAAGCAAGGAAAAGTAATTATGAAAACTAAAAAAAGAGTAGTTTTGATGAACTACTCTTTTTTTTAGTTAAGAATTGCTTGTTAATCATATTTGCTATTATAATTTCGGGTATAATATGATAGAATATAAATGCTATATAATCTAAGATTAGAAAGGGGAATATTATGGAACAGAAATTTTTAAAGTGTAATGTATGTGGTAATTTAGTGGAGCAGATTAATGCAACTGCAGTTCCTATTATGTGCTGTGGTCAGCCTATGATGGAGCTTAAGGCTGGAACAACTGATGGAGCAGCAGAAAAGCATGTGCCAGTTTATGAGGTGAATGGTAATGTTGTTACTGTTAAGGTAGGAAGTGTAGAGCATCCTATGACACCAGAGCACTACATTCAGTGGATTGATATTCAGACTACAGGTGGTATTCAGAGAGTAACTCTTACACCAAGTGACAAGCCTGAGGCTACATTTACCATTAATGAAGGTGATGAGGTTGTAGCAGTATATGAGTATTGTAATCTTCATGGCTTGTGGAAGGCATAAACAATGCTTATTACAGCCATACTTAGAATATGCTTAATTAATGGAGGTAATGGATATGGCAGCTATATTTGTAAGTAATGAGAACTTCGAAAGTGAAGTATTAAAAAGTGATGTGCCTGTTTTGGTTGACTTTTGGGCACCATGGTGTGGACCATGTCAGATGCTTGGACCAATAGTAGAGGACGTTGCTGAGGAAAATACAGACATTAAGGTTTGTAAGATTAATATCGATGAAAATCCTGATCTTGCCATGCAGTTTAAGATTATGAGTATACCTACCCTTGTTGTATTTAAGAATGGAGAAGTATATAAGAAATCTGTAGGCGTTATCTCGAAGTCAGAGGTATTAGAGTTAGTAAAATAAAAATAAGTGCCAGGATTAGGAATCTCAGATGAGAAACAGTTAATCCTGGCACTTATTTTATATATAATAATTTGGATTAGTTTACTTCTATAAATGAATCAAGGAATGCTTGCATATCGCTTTCGAGCTCAGGGAAGTATGTTAAAGTAATCATAACCATATAACCATTTTCCTTTTTCATAATCATCTTCTGGTTGTAGCCCTGATCTGTTTCAGCAGTAATACATACGTACTCCTCGCCACCATAGGTCTCTGTTGTTGTATCACCAAAGGTATATTTTGGTGTAGACATTGACTCTAACTGAGTTATAGAAAGCTCTGCATAGTCCTCTGCAGGGAGGGTAGCGTACATGCCAAGTCTGTCAAGACTTGAAAAAGTGATATTAGCATTTGACTGGCCATCTGAAAAATAGAATACACAATCATATACTGTACCTGCAGTAGCAGCTTCGAACTGTTCTACTGTCATTGTGCCGTTTTCATCAACTGTATCTGCTGCAAGACCAACAATCTGAGCTATTTCAGCATCACTACATACATACCAATCATCCTTTATAGGAAAGGAAATCTTAAATACGTTGTTTGTAAATACTCCGTTTTCAATTACGCCTCTCTCTGCCTCTGCAGTTTTCTCTGAAATATCCTGAGTTTCAGTAGTAGCTTCAGTAGTTGTTGTGATTCCGTGTTTCCATAATATTATACTACTATTGACAAAATTAACGATTTGTTGTACATTGACGATGACAATTAAAAGGGGCGCTGGTAAATCAACCGGCTGAGACGAGGTGTGGTCACCTTGAACCCAGGAACCTGATCCGGATAATGCCGGCGTAGGAATGGCTTTTATATTTATTTATAAAGTGTGTTTTTGTGCTCGGTCTATGATCGAGCTTTTTTATGTCCTTCTTAAGATTAGTGCGCAAGGGATATGGAAAAAATCTGCGTCAAGTTATCCTTTCAAAAAAAGAGGAAAGGAGAGTGTGGGCTTTGTCACCCCATACAAATTATAATATGAATGCAAGTGTAGCAATTCAGGTGTTACCAAAATGCGAAAACGATGAGGAGCTAATAAGAATAGTAGATGAGGTTATTGACTACATAAAGAGTACAGACCTTAATTACTATGTTGGTCCCTGTGAAACCTCTATTGAGGGAGATTATGATGAACTGATGGACATTATTAAGGAATGTCAGCACGTGGCTATAAAGGCTGGTGCAGCTGAGGTTTCAGCCTACGTAAAGATAAGCTATAGACCAGAGGGAGAGGTACTTACAATTGACAAAAAGGTTACAAAGCATCACCAATAAAATATGGTCAATATCAGCAATTGTATTCTTAATTGTTATATGGCAGATAGTGTGTAGCTTAGGGCTAGTAGAAAGCTTTATGCTTCCATCCCCTGTGGATGTGGTAAAGGCATTTGTAGAGGAATTTGGTGAACTTATGCTACACCTCAGAGTGACCCTTACTGAGGCTGTGGTAGGTCTTATTATTGGTGTATTGTTAGGCTTTATTATAGCTGTAGTTATGGATGCATGGGATGGATTATACAGGGCATTTTATCCCATAATAGTACTTACACAAACTGTACCTACTGTAGCCATAGCACCACTTCTTGTACTGTGGTTTGGATATGAAATGCTTCCTAAGGTTATACTTGTAGTTATGACTACATTTTTCCCTATAGCAGTGGGCTTGTTAAATGGCTTTAAGTCTGCCGATGCAGATGAGATAAAGCTACTTAAAGCTATGGGAGCCAGTAAGCTACAGATATTTGAGCATATCAAATTTCCGGGTGCCTTAGGTCAGTTTTTTGCAGGACTTAAGATATCAGCATCCTACGCTGTTGTGGGAGCGGTTATTTCCGAGTGGCTTGGTGGTTTTGAGGGACTTGGGGTTTATATGACAAGAGTTAAGAAAGCATTTGCCTTTGACAAGATGTTTGCAGTAATCATTTTGATTTCAATCATAAGTCTTTTGCTTATGAAGCTGGTAGAGATTATGCAGAAGAAATCTATGCCATGGATTGAGAAAGAAAAATAGAACGAATTAGTAAATAGATTAGTTGGAGGATAGGATAATGTTTAAGAATAGAAGCTTTAAAGCACTTGTTTTAGTGCTTGTTTTGATGATAAATTGTTTTGCTTTAGTAGGCTGTGGTAAGAATTTAGCCACTGGTAGTGATGAATCAAGAAAGATTACTCTGGTACTTGACTGGACACCTAATACAAACCACACAGGCATCTATGTGGCTGTGGAAAAGGGATATTTTGCCCAAGAGGGTATTATAGTTGAGGTAGTTCAGCCACCAGAGGATGGAGCGGAGGTTTTAGTTGCCTCTGGAAAGGCAGAACTTGGAATATCATTTCAGGATACCTTGGCACCGGCTCTAATAGGAGAGGATGCACTGGAGGTTACTGCTGTAGCTGCTATAATTCAGCATAATACATCAGGTGTTATTTCCAGAAAAGGCGAGGGAATGGATAGGCCAAGTGGTATGGAGGGCAAGAGCTACTCCACATGGAATGGCTCCATAGAACTGGCAATGATTGAGAATGTTGTGGAGGCTGATGGAGGAGACTTCTCTAAGGTGGAGCTTATCCCTAGTACTGTTACTGACGAGGTAAGTGCTCTTAACACTAAGACTACAGACTCAATCTGGATATTCTATGGCTGGGCTGGAGTTAAGATGGAGCTTGAGGGAATTGAGACAGACTACTTTGCATTTAAGGATATTAATCCTGTGTTTGATTATTATAGCCCGGTTTTGATTGCTAATAATGATTTCCTTGCTGAAGAATCAGAATATGCGGAGGGCTTTCTTAGGGCTCTTAAGAAGGGCTACGAGTATGCTATAGAGCATCCAGAGGAGGCGGCACAGATTCTATGCGATAATGCCAGTGAGCTTGATTATGACCTGGTTCTTGCCAGCCAGCAATATCTTGCAAATGAATACAAGGCAGAGGTAGATAGATGGGGTTACATAGATCCTGCAAGATGGAATGCATTTTACAACTGGTTAAGTCAGGAAGGTCTAGTAGAAGATACAATTCCTGAGAATACAGGATTTTCAAATGATTATCTACCAGAATAGGATTAGTATATGATGATTGGTGTTATGTAAACTCAAACGAGGTGTGATAAATTATGTCACTATTAACTGTAAAAAATATTTCAAAAGCATTTGACCAAAATAAAATAATTGATAATATAGATATAGAGTTACATGAGGGTGAGATAGTTTCACTACTTGGAACAAGTGGAGGAGGAAAGACTACCCTGTTTAATATTATCGCGGGGTTATCAAAGCCGGATACTGGAAATGTATATCTAGAGGGTGAGGATATTACAGGTCGCACAGGAATCATAAGCTATATGCTACAGAAGGATATGCTACTTCCGTATAAGACGGTTCTAGATAATGTGGCTCTTCCTCTTGTTATTAAGGGAATGAAGAAAAAGGAAGCCAGAGAAAAGGCCTTGCCATACTTTGAACAGTTTGGTATCAAGGGCTATGAGAACAAATATCCTATGGCTTTGTCAGGAGGTATGAGGCAGAGAGCAGCATTCCTTAGAACCTATCTTTTTTCAGGAAGAGTAGCAATATTAGATGAGCCATTTTCGGCCCTTGACATGCTTACAAAGGCTGAGCTTCACAGCTGGTATATGGATATTATGAAGGATATTAAGCTATCAACCTTATTTATAACTCACGATATTGATGAGGCGATTATGCTTTCGGATAGAATTTACATATTGACAGGTAAGCCGGGAACTATAACCAAGGAGATTGTTATAGCCGAGGGTAAGGATAAGCCGGAGGATTTCAACCTAACTAAGGAATTCTTGACATATAAGCAGGAAGTGGTTGAGGCATTAAAAATGTAATGCTTTGCCGGATGTAATGGTTAGAAAAATGTGTGATGTGTTAGTAAAACAACGAAATCCTATGCTAAAGCCTGTTGGGTGTGAATTCAAATAACATATAAGCAGGTGAGACCAATTAGTAAGGAAAGAGTATACATTTGCATAGATTTAAAATCATTTTTCGCATCTGTTGAGTGTGTGGAAAGGGGCTTAGACCCTATGACTACTAATCTTGTGGTGGCGGACCCGGACAGAAGCGAGAGAACCATTTGTCTTGCCATAACTCCCGCAATGAAAAAGCTTGGTATAAAAAATCGTTGCAGAGTATTCCAGATACCGGATTCCGTGGACTATCTTATGGCCACCCCTAGGATGCAGTACTATATAGATTATTCTGCTAGAATATATGGTGTATACCTGAAATATATAGCCAAGGAGGATATTCACGTTTATTCCATAGATGAAGTATTTATGGATGTGACCAACTATCTTCATCTATATCAGATGACTCCTAAGGAGATAGCGGTAAGGATTATGAAGGACGTATATGATACTACTGGTATTACAGCAACCTGTGGTATCGGAACAAATATGTATCTGGCTAAGATTGCCCTAGATATAACCGCAAAGCATGTAGTAGATAATATTGGAACACTTGATGAGGAAACCTATCAAAAGCAGCTGTGGAATCATAAACCTATTACCGATTTTTGGAGAGTTGGACATGGAATCGCTAATAGACTTGAAAAGTACGGCATTTATACTATGGGAGATATAGCTAAGACTGATGAGGACTTTTTGTACAAGCTATTTGGCATAGATGCAGAGTTACTAATTGATCATGCATGGGGTAGAGAAACCGCAACCATAGCGGATATCAAAAAATACAAATCTAACACTCATTCTCTATCAAGCGGGCAAGTTCTTATGCGTGATTATGGGTACGATGAAGGAAGATTAATCGCTAAAGAAATGGCGGATTTGTTATGTCTGGAGTTAGTGGATAAGGAGCTTATTACAGATTCTATTACTATGAATATAGGTTACTCCGCCAGATATGAGGTGGATGGTGCTAGAGGAAGCATACGACTAGATTTTCCAACCTCATCTGCAAAGGTGATTATGACTTATATTGAGAGATTATATAATCAGATTGCAGATGAAAATCTTAGCATAAGAAGGTTTAATATCTCTTTTAATAACGTGGTTCATGAGGCATATCATCAGTATGACATATTTACTGACCCAGAGGAGCTAAAGAAAGAGCATGACCTTCAAAAGGCTATGATAGATATTAAGAACAAGTACGGCAAGAATGCAATCCTAAAGGGTATGAACCTTAGCAAGGAAGGCACAACCATGGAACGAAACAGGCAGATAGGAGGGCACAGAAGTGGCAGCTAGAACAAAGATGAGTAGAGAAGATAGAGCCAAGCAGTTTATGCCATTTGCTGCCCTAAAGGGCTTTGATGAGGCGATTCGCAAGATGGAAGAAGAATGTGCAAAGAGTAATGCGGGCCTTATGTATGACCCCGATAAGATTAAACGAGATGAGGAAGAATATGATGAGTGATAAATTTGTAAGAACTAGGAATTTAATAGGTGATGAAGCTATGGAAAAGCTTGCAAATTCCCGCGTGGCAGTATTCGGAATCGGTGGTGTAGGTGGACATGTAGTGGAGGCACTTGCTAGGAGCGGCGTTGGTGCCATAGATTTAATTGATAGAGATACTGTGGCAGAGAGTAACATTAATCGTCAGATAATAGCAACTATAAGCAATGTAGGGAAATATAAGGTGGATGCAATGAAGGAGAGAATCGCAGATATAAATCCTGATTGTAAGGTTGAAGCTTATCCTTGCTTTTATCTACCAGATACAAAGGATGAATTTGATTTTTCTAACTATGATTATGTAGTAGATGCAGTGGATACTGTAACTGCAAAGCTAACCCTAGTATGTGAGGCAAAGGAAAAGGGAGTTCCAATCATAAGCTCCATGGGCGCTGGCAACAAGCTAAACCCAGCTATGTTTGAAGTGGCAGATATCTACAAAACCTCAGTTTGTCCACTAGCCAAGGTAATGCGTCGAGAGCTAAAAAAGCGTGGCATCGACAGCCTTAAGGTAGTGTATTCCAAGGAAGAAGCCATAAAACCATCAAATCTTGAAGGCGAAGAACGTGTACCAGGCTCCACAGCCTTCGTACCATCCGTAGCAGGACTAATCATGGCCTCTGAAGTAATCAAAGATTTAATTAAGGTATAAGTGTAAGTAGGGAAATAAGTAATTGATATGTTTCAGTAGAACAGAAATCAAAAAATGGGCGAGATAATTTTTATTCCGGCCGCGACAGGGATGGGGGTAAGCTGACCGTTTTAAGTGTCAGCGGTGCCCCGCCCTAGGCAGGCCGGCCAAAAACTATCCTACGCCCATTTTTTGATTTCGTACGGAATAAATTCCTACTACACGTCTCTCTTTGCAAGAAGCCCATAGAAGGTGATGAGATACAAACCACAAAGACCTACTAAGTCATAAACAAGTCTGGTAAATACAGTACCTTCACCAAAGAGGGCTGATACAAGATTGAAATCGAAGAAACCTATGAGTCCCCAGTTAATTGCACCAATAATGGTAACAGTAAGGGCAAAGTAATTTAAAAATCTCATATTATACCTCCATAAACACATTTTTGTGCTTACAACTATGGTTGCCAATTTACACAATAATATGCAAAATAAAGATTAAAATTTGTTAAAAATTTCGACCATTCTAAAGGTTCATTTATATTGAATTATTTTATTAATGTGTTATAATCAAACTTGCGAAAAATGTAGCTGATTGCGAAAGCAATATATGGAGGAAATAACAATGGGCGGATATTTTGGAGTAGCCTCAAAAGAGGATTGTGTATTCGATTTATTTTTTGGAACAGATTACCACTCACATCTTGGAACCAGACGTGCCGGTATGGCAGTATATGATGATGAAAATGGATTTGATAAGGCAATCCATAACATAGAGAATTCACCATTTAGAACTAAGTTTACAAAGGAAGCTAATTCCATGAAGGGTAACCTTGGAATTGGTTGTATATCAGATTTTGAGGCACAGCCTATATTCGTGCGTTCACATCATGGTTCATTTGCAATTACCACAGTTGGTAAGATTAATAATGATGATGAAATTATAGATAAGATTTTAAAGGATAGAGTACATTTCTTTGAAATGTCAAATGGTGAGATTAACGCTACAGAGCTTGTGGCTGCAATCATTAACCAGAAGGATAATTTTATCGATGGAATTAAGTACGCTCAGGAGGTTATTGATGGTTCTATTTCTATGCTGATACTTACTCCAAAGGGAGTTTATTGTGCCAGAGATAAATATGGTAAGACACCTGTTGTTATAGGTAAGAAGGATGGTGCTTATTGTGCCAGCTTTGAATTTTTCGCATTTGTAAATCTTGGATATGAGAAAGAGAGAGAGCTTGGTCCTGGAGAGATAGTTGTTATGACTCCGGATGCTTGTAAGACCTTGGTTGCTCCTGGTAAGGATATGAAGATGTGTACCTTCCTCTGGGTATACTACGGCTATCCATCATCAGCTTACGAGGGTGTAAGCGTTGAGGAGATGCGTTACAGATGTGGACAGATGCTTGCGAAAAGAGATACTGAAGAGGTTGATATTGTAGCAGGTGTACCTGACTCTGGAACAGCCCACGCTATAGGCTACTCACATGCATCAGGAAAGCCATTTACCAGACCATTTATCAAATATACACCAGCTTGGGCCAGATCATTTATGCCAACTATCCAAAGTAAGCGTAAGATGATAGCTAAGATGAAGCTTATCCCTGTAGAGGACATTATTAGAGGTAAGAGAATGCTTCTTATCGACGACTCTATCGTAAGAGGAACTCAGCTTCAGGAGACTTCAGATTTCTTGTATGAGAAGGGGGCTAAGGAGGTTCATATTAGACCAGCTTGTCCACCTATATTATATGGTTGTAAATATCTTAACTTCTCCCGTTCAAATTCAGAGATGGATTTGATAACTAGAAGAGTTATCGCAGAGCTTGAGGGCGATAATGTAAGTCAGGAGACATTGGATAAGTATGCCGACCACAACACTCCAGAGTATGCAAATATGGTGGAGAAGATTAGAGAAAAATTAGGATTCACATCCCTTCGTTTTCAGAGACTTGACGATATGCTTGATTCTGTTGGAATTGATAAATGTAAGCTTTGTACTTACTGTTGGGATGGAAAACAGTAGAAATTAATATAAAAATATAATATAACCTAGCGTCAGGTATTGCTTGTGACGCTAGGTTATATTGTATTATGGGAGAAAATAATATAGAATTATACTATCTAAAGGGGAGGAAACACTATGCTAAAAATTCAAAATCTAACAAAATGCTACAAGGGTAGTGATAAGGGAGTACATAGATTAGATATACATATAAATCATGGGGATATCTTTGCCTTTATAGGTCATAATGGAGCTGGAAAAACAACAACCCTAAAATGTGTAACTGGAATTCACGACTTTGACGAGGGTGAGATAATTATAGATGGAATTAACCTAAGGGAGAATCCCTTGGAGTGTAAGAGAAGGTTTGCCTATATCCCTGATAATCCGGATTTGTATGAGTATCTGACTGGTATACAGTACCTTAACTTTGTGGCTGATGTATTTCAGGTGGGAGCTAAGGAGAGAAGAGATAAGATAGAAAAGTATGCAGGTGCCTTTGAGATAACTGAATCACTGGGTGATTTGATATCAACATATTCTCATGGTATGAAGCAAAAGCTGGCTATAATATCAGCCTTGGTTCATGAGCCTAAGCTTCTTATATTAGACGAGCCATTTGTAGGTTTAGACCCTAAGGCAGCAGTGATACTTAAGGATATTATGAGAGAAATCTGCCAAGATGGTGGTGCAGTATTCTTTTCAACCCATGTCCTTGATGTGGCGGAGAAGCTTTGTAACAAGGTGGCTATTATTAAGGATGGAAAGCTCCTTGCCAGTGGAAATATGGACGACATAGTTAAGGATAATAAGTCCTTAGAGGATATCTTTATGGAGGCGGTAAATGATGGTGAAACAGATTAAGACATTGTCAAAGCTAGAGCTTGCTAATATATTCTCCTTAAATGTTATTCGCCACACTAAGGATAAGAAGTCTAGAAATACTGGTGTTGCTCTTGGTATTACTATAGGCATTCTTATGGTAATGGCTATAACGTATGTAGGTGGTATGTGTTATGGCTTTATAAAGCTTGGGGCGACGGAAATAGTACCTGCTTATATAGTTTTTATGAGTAGTATATTTGCACTTGTTTTTTGTGCTTTTAAAGCAGGAAAGATAATGTTCAAAGAAAACTGCTATGATATCCTCACTTCCATGCCTATAAGAAAGTCTGCTTTTGTTATAAGCAGATACATTAGGCTTTATGTGGATGGACTGATTGTGACATGCCTTGTTATGGTACCTGGTATAGCTGTGTATGTTGCTATGGTTAATCCAGGAGTAGTAGCTGTAGTGTTAGGACTTTTATCAGTGCTTATAGTCCCTATTATACCAATAACTTTGTCAGTTCTATTAGGGCTTGTAATTACAGGTATATCCTCAAGGATGAAGAATAAGGTTCTTTTTGAGACTGTTTTTGTGGTGGCAATAGTAGTAGCGATGTTTGGCCTTACAGCGGTAGTTCCAACTGAGGAGACAGAAGGCTTTGATTTGCAGGCATTAGAAGGTATAGCTAAGAGCTTGTTGGATAAGCTCTATAAGTTCTATCCGCCAACAGCCTGGTTTGGAAAGACTTTAGGTGAGGGAAATATACTTGGACTTGTAATTGGAACTATTGTATCAGTGGGAATTTTAGTATTAGTACTATCGATTACAACTATAAACTTTGAGAAGATTAATACAGGACTTTATACTAACACAGCTAAGCATGATTACAAGCTTGGAAATTTAGAAAAAAGATCGTTGATGAAGTCCCTTGTTTTTAGGGAAGCAAAGAGATATTTTTCCTCAGGAACCTATGTTACAAATACTATAATAGGACCTGTTATGGCTGTGATATTTGCATGTAGTTTGTTATTTGTGGATATGAATGATGCATTTAAGGGATTACCCCTTACTATAGATATAAATGCAGCCATACCAGTTTTATTTGCAGGGATATTAGTACTTAATGCGCCTATAGCTACATCGGTATCTATGGAGGGTAAGGAGTTTTGGATTATTAGAACCCTGCCTGTGCTAAACAGAGATATTCTTAAATGTAAGCTTATGTTTAGTATTATGTTGCTTGCACCATTTTATATAGTGGGTGAGGTAATTATGATAATAGCATTAAGACCATCTATTATGGAACTTATTTGGATGATAGCACTTCCTGTGGCTATAATGATATGTACTTTAGAGGTTGGCTTGGCTGTTAATCTTAAATTCCCTAAGTTAAAGTGGGATAGTGAGGTAGAAGTTGTAAAGCAAAGCGCATCAACCATGATAGGGGGATTAGACGGATTCTTGATAGCCTTGGTAGCTGCCATACCTCTTGTTTTGGTATCTGAAATGTATTATGGTTTAGCGGCATGTATAGAGTTTTCTATAGTTGTATCAATAACGCTATGGGTGAATTCTTGGAATAACAAATTCAATTTAGACAGTTTGTCTTAATAAAAATTTTATAGAAAAAAGGGGGATGGAAATCCCCCTTTTCTTAAAATAAATTATCCTTTGCTAGTATCTCATCAACCACAGCAAGGATACGATTTAATTCCCCTCTCATCTGCTGGCGACTATTATCAAGAGATTTTTTACTAATAACAGTCTTTGTAATCTCAAAAGAATCTCGTCCAGTATTAAGTGCTATAAAAGCGTTCTGACCTCTGAATTCAATATTTGTATACCCATATGCAAATTCATCAGCCTTAATAATGTTTTCCATAAACTGAGGCGTTAATATGTAAAATGACATTTGCTGGTTGCTAGTTCTGATTTCAAACTGATTATTGAAAACTTCATTTTCTACCTCTATAGTTTCATCCTTAGTTTTGATGCCTAGAACATCTGCTGCACCACTAAATACATTTGATAAAAATTCTTTTTCTTTACGAGGATTCTTACGCTCCTTAATCTTTACAAATCCTTCTATCTTCTGCTTTAACCCAAGATTAATAAGGTGTCCCTTAAATACAGTTCGATAAGTGGTGTTAGTGTGTCCATCATCATCGGTATCTGTATCCTCCTGTTCAAGGTGTAAATCGCAGTAGGAAAGCGCAACACCCCTATATGTACCCTTTATGTAATCGCTGATGGTTATTCTATCGTATTTTGGAATAATAGTACATTTTTTTATAATATCTAAAGTGTCTTTTGGGCTTGGAGTGTACTGGGTAACCTCAAGTCTTTCGGCTAATACATCCTTTACCACATACTCACCTACAAAGGTCTTAAGCTTGCTAGCTTGTTTACTACTTATCTTAGAACAGATAATGGCTACAGGAATACTAACAACACCGACAATGGTTATTGTTTTCCACATACCTCTGCCACCTAGGGCATAGTTAAATAAAAGTCCTAGTGGGAACCAAATAATACAGAAATAACTAATCACACAAATAAACTTACATAGCTTCATAGTTGTTTGGTAACTTCTTATTTTGCTTACAATTTGATTATCGCTCAATCCTGTATTGCTCATAGTTTTCCTCCACATTGTAATATATTATCCATTACATTTTACACAGATTCATCATTATAAAAGGGTCTAATGTAGAAAAAATACAATGATATATAATCATATAGGGCAATTTGTTGGCTTGTGTAGAAAGCTTAGCTATGTTAGTATTTTTTATATGATTAAACTCAAAAGATGAGGATTAGGAGGTAGAGTATGGGGGCGTACGAATTAATGAAACAGCTTAATGCATTGAGGAGTAGGATAATATTTCAAGAATATTTTCCACTTATTGCATATGGGATTGCTTTTCTATTAACTATACTAGGAGTACAAAAAGATGTAAAAACAGGAATTAGTATGACGTTTTTCTTTTTTGTAATTGCCACTGTAGCTGTAGCTGTTATATGTTCGGGTAGAAATAAACTAAAAAGACGATTCGTTGAATTATATAAGGAGTCCTTTGTCACTACTGTGGTTAGTTCCTTTTTGGAGGGTACAACCTACAGAGATTATAGAGGTTTTTCACAAATGGATGTTGCCACCTTTGGTCTTGTAAAGGTGGGAAATGTATTTAACTCAGAAGACTTGATCTGTGGTAGTTATAAGGGCGTTGATTTTCGTCAAGCCGATGCGACTATTTTGAATGTGACTGAGGTTGATGGAGAAAAGCATATTGAACAGTACTTTTCGGGAAGATTGTTTGAGTTTACCTACCCTGGGAAATATGTTCAAAATGTAAAGGTGTTTTCTCATAATTTCAAGATATCTTTAAATTTAGATGCTCCAATTATTGACTTGGAAAGTGTGGATTTTAATAATGCCTTTGATGTATATACCATAGAGCCTGTAGATGCATTTTACATACTTACTCCTCAGGTAATGGAGAGATTAGTAAAGCTTCAGAGAAGATATAATAATATAGGATTTAGATTTGGAGATAAAAGGGTTTGTGTAGCTATTGATGGAATAAATTCCTTTGAGCCGGATTACAGAAAGAAGATATCCTACCTTGAAGAGAAGGAAAGACTAAAAGGGGAATTCAATGTGATTACTGAAATGATAGAACTTCTAGGTTTGATTCCAGAGGATGATAAGGAATAATTTTTAGAATAAAATATGAACCTTTTTCCTTTTCAGGACAATATTTATTAAGAGGCTAAGGTATTGATAAAACTGTTGTGTTGAATATTAGGAGGAAGCAGATGAAAAAGGTAAGGTTATTAATAACTATTATGATTTGCACGTTATTGCTAGGTGGCTGTGGAGAATCACTTAATAAAAAGGAAGCAAAGCAATTAAAGGAAAATGCTAAAATATACTGTGATGAGGTACATAAACGTCTGGCTCAGGAGGAAAAGTATGGCAATGCAGTATTGCTAGAAGCATTTGTTTATTATATTGATATCTACGATAATTCAGAGAGACCGGATGCTGCAAATGTATATTCAAAGTATCAGCTAGAGGATGGTTCAATTATATACTTTAATACCATGATTTCTGATATGAAGGGATTAGGAGAATTAACAGATAAATCTTTCTATTTTCTGCCTTTTGAAGAACGTGAAGAACAGTATTTAGTATATAGGGAGGCTGCAGAGACTGGAAACCTTCGTGGGGATAAGTTAAAATCAGTAGGTGAAGGTGTATATGCTAGGGAAAGTGAAACAGGTGCTTCATATTATTTTATGGTAGATATAGATAATATTGACACAGCTTCAACTGCCGAAGCTAGCGCAACCACTGAAGTAAGCACAATCACAGAAGTAAGCACAACCACCGAAATGGAAGTTTCAAAACCAGTGCAGGAACCACTAAAACTTAGTGGAAATCCTGAGGATGAGTATGTTATGACAAAGCCTGAATATGTTGAGACTGAGAAGTACATTTTATTTCTAGATGAGGGTATTAAAATATATGGTAATACTCCAGAATTGATAGCTTATGTAATGGAACTAACAGAAACGGAGGCTGGACTTACCTTAAATAATGATTACGGATATGAATCTTGGGGGACCTCAGGACCGCAGTATTATTATGATGGTACTAATTTTGAAGGAGTTGATCCTAACTGCGAGAAATTTCACATATATGTAGTTCCTGATGAGATAAGTGTTCCATGTAGTATGCCAAGCGCGGTTGTACTAAATAACATAGATTTAGAATTGGCAGCAGGAGAAGGCTGGACCTTGGTGCACGAGTATACTCATAGTCTGCATGCTTCCAATGGAGTGAATTTAGGTAGAATAATGGAAGAAGGCTTTGCAACGTATGTTTGTGGCAAAGTAACACGTAAAGATGCAGGGATTCCATTTAATTTTAATGCAAACCTAAACTATTCTTCTTACGATAGAGAAATTACAAGGGATAATGCGGAGGAAGTGTTCAAAGAAGAATTTGAAGATGGTTGGGAAAATTACTTGTATGGATATCGATTTATGACATTTTTATATGAGGAGTATGGAGAGGACATATTCCATGATATATTAAAGGATGCAACCTTAAATCCACCAGAGGGTGTAGACCATTTCGAAAATAAGGATGCTATACCATATATAAAAAAGCACACTTCAGAGGATGTGTTTATAAAATATGGTGATTGGCTAGTAGATAATAAGGAAATGTTTGAAGCCTGGAATACGGTAGATGTAGAATCCTTAGAAGATAACTAGATGATACATAATAAAACGCGAAGTGATTTACTTCGCGTTTTTATTAAATCCATTTATGCTGGTATGTGGAAATATGTAAATTGCTATTGCTTTTTAAATCTAAAGTGTACATCAAGACTTTCAACGGTAATAGTTAAAGTATTACCATCATCTGATAATTTAGCAACCATTGGTTTTCTGGAATCATTAGGGAAGGTGATGTTGTAGCAATCCTCAGCCGCCTCAACTACGCCATAGTAGGTATTTTTTCCATTAATAGAAAAAGTTATAGAGTCATCAGAAAATGATGCACTAGGCTCCCTTGACTCAAAGCCAGGCGTATGTGGAGTTACTTCTCCTGCAGTTTCAACCTCTACAAATTGCCAATCATGCTGAAGATCAGCCAAATCTAAAGTTTCCTTTTTACAACCTACTAAAAATACCATCAACATAAGTGATGCAATGCATAATAATTTTTTCATTTTCATTTTAATAATCCCTTTCTAATTCATTTATTTCTCCATATGTATTTATATATCCCCATTTAGCTTAAATGTACTGCTTTCAGCCTTTTTAGCCAGTTCACTGGCTTCATTTTCCATTCTTTGAAGATGCTTCTTCATAGTAGGATATGTGGTTACATCCTTGTATATGAAATATAAAGCAGCTACAAACAAGAAGGTAGATATTCCTATGGTAAACGCCATAGAGATTCCAAACAGTGGCAGTGCCTTTATAAGTGTAGCACCTGTACCTATAAGTGAAACGATGGTTCTAAGATAGGAGAGATGTGTCTGCTCCACAGCCAGTTTACTGTTGGTAAATGCAAGGTCTGTTCTGATCTTAGAAAGCTCAGTTCGCTCCACGGCTAATGCATTCTGATTATGTGCATAAGCCTGCTTTGGTTTCATCTTCTCAGGAAGCTCTCTAGGCTCTCCTGATGCAATTTCAGCTGTAAATTCTATTTTATCCTTTGTTTTATTTCCCATAAGCCACCTCGATACTTTTATATGAAGACTGTCAAACCAGTCAACGCAAGTTAGTGTGAAACCTTTCCTAAGAATTCCCTCATTCTTTCGTTATCCGAACCAAATACATCCTCAGGACTTCCACTTAATGCTACCACACCCTTATCCATAAATACAACCCTATCGGATATATTCTTGGCGAAATTCATCTCGTGGGTAACGATAACCATAGTCATCTTTTGCTCAGCCAGAGACTTAATGACCTTCAGTACTTCACCGGTAAGCTCAGGATCTAGGGCACTGGTTGGCTCATCGAAGAACAATACATTTGGCTTTAAAGCAAGTGCTCTTGCGATGGCAACTCTCTGCTGCTGACCACCGGAAAGCTGTGAAGGATAGCTGTTTGCCTTATCCTCTAAGCCCATCTTCTTAAGTAGGTCCATAGCCTCGGCCATAACCTCACTCTTGTCTCGCTTTTGAACTGATACAGGTGCGTCTATAATATTCTGCATTACTGTAAAATGTGGAAATAGATTAAAATTTTGGAATACAAGTCCAAAGTTCTTCTTGATTTCCTTTAGCTTGGCAGGCTTTGCATAAACTGACTTACCGTCGACTATGCTAACTGCCTTTTCTCCCATATAGCTCATATCACCATAATCCATGGTTTCAAGCATAGTAGCGATACGAAGAAGTGTTGACTTTCCAGAACCGGATGGACCGATAATAGAAAGCACATCACCCTCATATACGCTAATTGAAATATCATCTAATACCTGAAGGTCACCAAATGATTTCTTAATATTATTCATCTCAAAGTATATTTCTTTTTGAATACCTGACATCAGCTATGACCTCCTAACTGTAATAACTCATTTTCTTCTCTAAGCGACCCATTACAAAGGCAACTAAAGCATTGAAGATGTAATAGAATACTGCAGCAATTACAAATGGCATCATGCTGGTTTCTGCGGCAGCTATCTGCTTTGCCAAAGTAAACATCTCTATGTAGGTAATAGAGAATGCAAGAGATGTATCCTTAACTAATGTGATAACCTCGTTAGTTATGGCTGGAAGGATAATCTTAATAACCTGTGGGAGAATAATCTTGAAGAAGCTTTGAGCCTTAGAATAACCAAGAATCTGACCTGCCTCATACTGTCCCTTGGGAATAGCCTCTATACCTGAACGGTAAATCTCAGCAAAGTATGCAGCGTAGTTAATGGAAAATCCAACTATAACTGCAGGGAATCTCCATCCACTTATAGACCAGCCAAAAAGGTAAAATGGAAAGAAATACCATACCATAAGCTGTAGCATAAGAGGAGTACCTCTTAGTACGGATATAATAACGCTGACAAAACCGCTTATTAACTTGTTCTTAGACATTCTTCCAAAGGCAATAACTAAACCTAATGGTAATGAGAAGAGCAGTGTAAGGAAGAATATTCCCATAGTGCTCAACATACCGGAAGAAAGCTGCTGTAGCATAACCTGAAAACTCATGTCTTATGTAACTCCTGTATATAGTTCAAATTTTATCAAATAATCAAATCAACTGGAGAATTGCTCCCCAGTTGATTTCTAGTAATTAGTAAAGCCTACTCGAATGAAAGGCAAGTCATATCCTCTAAGCCATACTTCTTAGCTAATTCGTCAAACTTACCGTTCTCCTTAAGTGTCTTAAGAGCCTTCTCAACATCGTTCTTAAGCTCTGTGTTACCAAGCTTAAAGCCGATACCATACTGCTCAGCATTTAAGTGCTCATCAAGGATGATGAACTTTCCATCATCACGGCTCTCAATCTGGTACTTAGCAACACCGATATCCATAGCGATAGCATCAACTGCGCCAGCCTCAAGCTCAAGGAATGCAGTGTTGTAATCGCTGAACTCATTAAGCTCTGCAAATGTATCTGCAAGGGCCTTCTGAGCCTCTGGGTCTGAGAGAACATCAAGGGCAGCAGAAGCAGCCTGAACACCAACCTTCTTACCGCTAAGACCTGCAAAATCAGTAATACCTGAATCAGCAGCTACAACAATAACCTGGCTGTTATCTACATAAGGAACTGACCACTCATATAAGTCCTCACGTCCATTGATTGTAAAACCATTCCAGATACAGTCGATAGAACCTGAATTAAGCTCATTATCCTTGTTGTCCCAAGCGATAGGCTGCTTTACAAGCTCCCAGCCATTAAGCTTACAAACCTCTTCAGCGAGCTCAAGGTCAAAGCCTGTGTACTCGCCATTCTCATCCATGTAACCATATGGTGGATACTCAGCGTCAAAGCCAACTGTAAATGTATCCTTCTTCTCACCACAGCCTGTAAGTGTAGTTGCCATCATTGCTACTGCGAGAAGACCTACGCTAAGATTCTTAACAAATTTTTTGATTTTCATAATATGATTCTCCTTTATGTAAAAATGTAAATTACTTTAGTAATATATTAGCATACTAAAGTGCTTAAATCCTTTGGTATCGTACCATATTCCACATTTTTAGTCAATGAAAGATGGGTGTTAGTAGGTATAATTTGAGTTTTTGGAGGATATAATGTGATAATTGGATTTATGGATGTGAAAATCTTATGGATGGTTAAGATTTAGTTAAGAAAATTGCTAAATTCTGTTTGTATATATCAATTTAATGTGATAGACTAATAAAGGTTTTAAATTTAACTATATAACAAAAGAAAGGACGAGAGATTTTTATGGAAAAGTTTAATGAAATTTTAACTGCCATCGATGACTTTGTCTGGGGAGTACCTCTTATGGTTCTTATTATGGCAGGTGGACTCTTACTCACAATTAGAGTAGGACTTCTTCAGGTTAGAAAGCTTCCTCTTGCGCTTAAGTGGATGGTTAAGAACGAGGAGGGTGCAGAAGGAGAGGTTTCTTCCTTCGCAGCTCTTTGTACTGCTTTGTCGGCTACAATAGGTACAGGTAACATCGTAGGTGTTGCTACAGCTATACTTTTAGGTGGACCTGGAGCACTTTTCTGGATGGTAGTTGCAGCATTCTTTGGAATGGCAACTAAGTACGCAGAGGGACTTCTTGCAGTTAAGTATCGTGTTATTGATGAAAGTGGTCACTCATTAGGTGGACCTTTCTATTACATAGAGAAGGGTATGGGCGACAAGTGGAAATGGCTTGCTAAGTTCTTCGCCTTCTTCGGAGTATGTGCCGGCTTACTTGGTATCGGTACATTTACACAGGTAAATGGTATCTCATCAGCTGTTAATACATTCTTTGATCCAACTAACAGCTCAACAGTTAAGATTCCTGGTATTGGTGAGTATTCATGGTCAGTAGTTATTGCATCACTTGTTCTTGCAATAGTTGTTGCTCTTGTACTTATCGGAGGAATTAAGAGTATATCAAAGGTATCACAGATAGTAGTTCCATTTATGGCTATTCTCTATGTATTAGCTGCTCTTATTCTTATTATCAGAAATATTACTGAGGTACCTGATGCAGTTGTTACTATTGTAAAGGGTGCATTTAATCCACAGGCGGTTGCAGGTGGTGTAACAGGTAGCTTCCTTGTAGCTATGCAGAAGGGTGTTGCAAGAGGTATCTTCTCTAATGAGGCTGGTCTTGGTTCTGCACCTATCGCAGCTGCAGCAGCTCAGACTAAGGAGCCTGTAAGACAGGGTCTCGTTTCTATGACAGGTACATTCCTTGATACAATTGTTATCTGTACTATGACAGGTATTTCAGTTGTTCTTACAGGAGCTAATGAATATGCTGCTCTCAATGGACTTGAGGGTGTAGATGTAACAATTCACGCATTTAAGCAGGGGCTTCCATTCCCAGAGCAGGTATCAGCAGCTATCCTTATGCTTTGCCTTGTATTCTTCGCGTTTACTACAATCCTTGGATGGGATTACTACTCAGAGAGATGTCTTGAGTACTTAAATGGTGGAAACAAGAAGGGAATCATGGTATTCAGATGGTTATACATCCTTGCAGTATTCATCGGACCATATATGACAGTTTCAGCAGTTTGGACTATCGCAGATATCTTCAACGGTATGATGGCACTTCCAAATATGATTGCCCTCTTCGCACTTAGCGGAATTGTTGCTAAGGAAACTAAGGACTTCTTTAAGAGACGTAAGGCTGGAGAAGTAGAAGAGTAAGGTGAGGTAAGGTTGAGTAAGGCTTAGCCCCTCCCATACTGTAGAACACAAAAATTTTATAATAATGAATTATTAAGGCATTAATCGTACAAAATATTCTTAAATTATTGTATGATTAATGTCTTTTTAATTATGCGTAAAACAGGATGCGCCAATAAACTTTATTCCGGCCGCGACAGTGGTCGGGACTAAGCTGACATTTTTTAAGTGTCAGCGTGGACCGACCCTAGGCAGGCCAGCCAGTAAAATAAATTCGCGCATCCTGTTGTTGTATGAATTGAAGGTAAAAAGGAGAATAATATGAAAGATAAAATTTTTGGTGTTCTACAGCGTGTAGGAAGAAGCTTTATGCTTCCAATTGCAATCTTACCTGTTGCAGGACTTCTGCTTGGTATAGGTGGCTCTCTGACTAACCTCACTATGCTTGAGACGTATAGCCTTATGGGGATTATGGGACCTGGTACTGTGCTAAATGCAGTATTTCAGGTTATGAGTAAGGCGGGAGATATAGTATTTGCAAATCTTCCAATATTATTTGCCATAGGTGTAGCCATTGGTATGGCAAAACGAGAGAGGGAGGTTGCTGCTTTAGCTGCGGTTATAGCTTTTCTTATTATGCACGCATCTATCAGTGCACTTATAGTAATTAATGGTGGTTCAGACAACCTGCTAGAGGGAGCAGTTACCTCTGTGGTAGGTATAGAGTCACTGCAGATGGGTGTATTTGGTGGTATTATCGTAGGTCTTGGTGTGGCGGCATTACACAACAAATTTTATAAGATAGAGCTTCCTCAGGTGCTTTCCTTCTTTGGAGGAACTAGATTTGTGCCAATAATAAGTGCACTGGTATTTACATTTGTGGGAATATTGATGTACTTTATCTGGCCACCTATCCAGGCGGGAATATATGCTGTGGGCGATGTGGTACTTCGTTCAGGATATGCAGGAACCTGGGTGTATGGTCTTATGGAAAGGGCGCTTATTCCATTTGGCCTTCATCACGTGTTTTATCTACCTTTCTGGCAGACGGCTGTAGGAGGAACCTTGGAGGTGGGAGGACAGCTTATAGAGGGAGCTCAGAATATATTCTTTGCCCAGCTGGCAGACTCAAATGTGGAGCAGTTTGCAGTATCAGCAACTAGATTTATGTCAGGTAAGTTCCCGCTTATGATATTTGGTCTTCCAGGAGCAGCCTACGCTATGTACAGATGTGCCAAAGCGGAGAATAGAAAAAAGGTTGGTGGATTATTACTTTCTGCAGCCTTAACGTCTATGTTAACGGGAATAACTGAACCTATAGAGTTCACCTTTTTGTTCGTAGCACCACTACTGTATGTAATTCACTGTGTATTTGCAGGTCTAGCATATATGCTGATGCACGTGTTCAATGTAGGTGTGGGAATGACCTTCTCTGGAGGTCTCATAGACTTATTCCTCTTCGGTATACTTCAGGGAAATGATAAGACTAATTGGATATGGGTTGTAATTGTTGGTGTATTCTACTTTATTGTTTACTATCTCTTGTTCTCGTTCCTTATAAAGAAATTTAACTACAAGACTCCGGGTCGTGGAGAGGATGAAGAGGTTAAGCTCTACACTAGAAATGATGTTGAAGCAAGAAAGAATGGTGGAGCTGGAGTAGTAGATGTTGGTGTAGCTGGTGGGAATAGCTCTCGTCAGATGTCAGACACCGACCGAGTATCAGCAGGAATCCTAATTGGTCTTGGTGGTAGAGATAATATTTCTGATATAGATTGTTGCGCCACAAGACTTAGATGTACGGTGTTTAATCCGGATTTAGTTAATCAGGATAGGCTTAAGTCCACAGGAGCATCAGGAGTAATAGTCAAGGGTCAGGGAGTGCAAATAATTTACGGACCAAGGGTATCAGTTATTAAATCAAACCTTGAGGATTATATGGATAGAAATATATCCGAGGACCTAAATGATTATAGCTTTGGGGATGCAGATAGTACCGTAAGCTTTCATGATTTAGAAAATATAAAGCCTGATGAGGATGATGATAGAACACATAAGGTAGTAACCATATCATCACCTTTAGCTGGACTTGTAAGAAAACTGGAGGACACACCAGACGAGGTGTTCTCTCGAAAAATGCTAGGTGACGGTGTAATCATAGAACCAACAGAGGGAACTGTATATGCTCCTGAGGATGGAACAGTAGCCATGTTATTTGACACCAAGCATGCAGTAGGCTTTGAAACAGACTCAGGTATAGAACTTTTAATTCATGTGGGAATCGATACAGTAAATCTTGGCGGGAAGGGCTTTAACCCAGTAGTTAAAGTGGGCCAACATCTTAAGAAGGGTGAAATTATAATGAACTTTGACCTAGAACAGATACGCTCTACAGCCAAGGCTATGTCCACACCAGTAATATGCACAAATCTAGCTGAAGGACAGAAAGTCAAGGTGTTAAGGTATGGAGATGTCAAAGTTGGAGAACAACTGATGAGTATAGAATAAATTCCAAGTGGATAAAAAAGGGGGCTGTGCCAGTAAACTATATTTCGACCGCGACAGGGTGATGCGTAGCTGACCGTTTTAAGTGTCAGCGAAGCATTATCCCTAGGCAGGTCGGCCGATAAAGTTTGTTTTGCACAGCCCCCTTATGAAATTCATTTACAACACTTTAGACAAGAATTCCTTAAGTCTTGGATGCTTAGGATTTCCGAAAAACTCCTCAGGTGTGCCACTCTCAAGAATCTTACCCTCATCGATAAATAGAATCTTGTTGGCAACCTCTCTTGCGAAGCCCATCTCATGGGTAACTATAATCATAGTCATACCTTCTTCTGCCAGGGACTTCATAAGGTCTAAAACCTCTCCAACCATCTCTGGGTCAAGAGCACTTGTTGGCTCATCGAAGAGTATAACATCAGGGTTCATAGCAAGAGCACGAACTATTGCAACTCTTTGCTTCTGACCACCGGACAGGGTAGAAGGATAAACATCTGCCTTGTCAGCAAGTCCTATACGTTCTAGAAGTTTCATAGCATTCTCACGAGCGTTATTTACGATTTCTGCCTTAGTAGTGTTATAGGCAGGATCATCTTTAAGCTTCTTTCGTTTTGCTCTCTTCATATCCCTAACCTGGACGTGAATAGGAGCAAGCATAATATTTTCTATAACAGTCTTATTATTAAACAGATTAAAATGCTGGAAAACCATACCCATCTTACGACGGTGAATGTTGATATCTACCTTTGTGTCAGCTATGTCTACACCATTGAAGATAATTTGACCACCACTTGGGTCCTCCATACAGTTTAAGCATCTAAGGAAGGTACTTTTGCCTGAGCCGGAAGGTCCGATTACGCAAATGATATCTCCCTTATTAATCTTAACGTCGATGCCATTTAAAACATCTAAGTCATTGAATTTTTTAGTAAGATTAATTACGTCTATCACTTTTTCTCAGGCTCCTTTCCATAAGCTTAATACCTAAGCTAATTAATAATACAAGAACGATATAAATCATCGCCATAACTAGGTAAGGCACCATGAATTCATAGCTGTTGCTACCAATATAGTTAAATGCTACATAAAGGTCAGCAGCACCTACAAAGCTTACAACTGAAGTCTCCTTGATAAGAGCGATAAACTCGTTACCTAGGGTAGGAAGGATGTTCTTAACCGCCTGTGGAATAACAATCTTCATCATAGTAGTTCCAAAGCTTAAGCCTACAGCACGTCCTGCCTCCATCTGGCCTGGGTCTACAGAAAGGATACCGCTTCGCATAATCTCTGAAATGTATGCTCCCGAATTAAGACCAAATACCCATATAGCTACCTGAACACCAGTCATATGTAATCCCATAAGAGGAAGTGCAACATAGTAAAAAACCAGAAGCTGAACCACTATAGGAGTGCCACGGAATAAGCCTACGTAAAAGCTACAGAAACCATTTAGAATACGAGGAAGAACCTTGTACTTAGGAATAACTCTAACTGTAGCTATAAGAGTACCTATAACTATACCGATTAGAAGACCAAGTATAGCTATAATAAGAGTATTCTTTAGACCCTCTAAAACAGTAACATAACCATTCTGCTCTATAAAAATTTCTAAGAATCTGTCAATCTTTTGTCCGAAATTGCCCATAATTACCTCGCGTTAAAATTACTGAACCTCATTAATTGATTCTGTAATGCACTTAGCTGGTGCTGAATCGATAATAACATAATCGATATTCTTATTTAATAAATCCTGAACTGCTAAAGCACCATTCTTGTAACCAACAGTTGTACACTTGAAACCAGTGAAGCCCCAATCAGCATCACCCTCACAGTAGAACTGACCGGTAGTACCTGTCTGAACACCTATCTTAACAGAAGAATCCTTTGCATTTAAGATAGCTTCAACATCTGCTACAGTTTTACAAGCATTAAACTCAGTGTCTGTAGACTTAACGATAAGCTTCTGTGAAGCGCTGTAGTAAGAGTTAGTAAATGTTACGTACTCCTCACGGTCTGGCTTAACTGTAAGACCTGCCATAGCGATATCACACTTGTGCTGACCAACAGAAAGACAAACTGCATCGAAATCCATATTCTGGATAACAAGCTCTACACCAAGGTACTCAGCAAATTTAGCTGCGATTTCCATATCGATACCGTAGTAATCTTCCCCCTGCATATACTCAAATGGCTCAAATGCTGCATTTGTAGCAACTACAAGCTGGTCCTTTGACTCATCAAACTTAGCAGACTTAACAGCTACTGGTGTACCATCGCCGAAGTAGTTATTACAAATCTCATCAAATGTACCATTTGACTTAATCTCGGCGATAAATGCATTAGCCTTCTCTAAAAGCTCTGGCTGATCTTTGTCAACACCAAATGCATACTCCTCGCTAGTAAGGTCAATCTCGATAACTTTAGCCTTTACAGCTTCCTTTTCCTTTTCACCACAGCCTGTAAGGCAAGATAAAGCCATAACAAGTGTAAGCATTAAAACTAAAAGCTTTTTCATTAATATTTCCTCCTAAAATATATAAATAATCATTTGCATAATATACCACGATATTAAGAAAAAAGCAATGAAAATAAAGGTGTAGTAGGGCTTTTGAGAAAAAGGTTTAATAAATAAAGTTTAATTTTATACTATTTTAACTTGTCTTTTCCTGACAGAATGTGATAAAATTCTATCTGGGAGAAAAAATAGAGAGGGATAATATGTTAAGATTAGCTTTTGTAGTGCTGGTATCGATTCCGCATATTATACTTTTATACACAAGATCGGCTTACATGGATAAGCATAATGAGAAGTATACAGAGGAACAAAGATACGATTTTGCAAAATGGATAGTAAGAAAGATTAAGAGTCACTCCTTTTTAGAGACAGATGTGTTCGGTAAGGAAAATCTGCCTGAGGAGGGTGGTTATGTTATGTACTCCAATCATCAGGGGAAGTATGATACGGTTAGTATTATGTCAGGACATGACAAGCCTTGTACTGTGGTTATGGACGAGATTAGATCAAAGATACCTATTATGAAACCGTTTCTTGCATTGGTTCAGGGTAGCACTTTAGATAGAAGTGATATGAGAAGTCAGGCCAAGACCATGAAGAAGCTTGTGGAAGAGGTTAAAGCAGGTAGAAAGTATATTATTTTTCCAGAGGGTGGATATACTGATAACGGAAACAATCTTCAGGAATTTAAGGCAGGGTCATTTAAGATATCTGTTAGAACGAAAACTCCTGTTGTACCTGTGGCCATAATAGATTCCTATGTTGCATATATGTATAATTCCCTTAGAAAGGTAACCTCAGAGGTTCATTATCTAGAGCCTATATTATATGAAGAGTATAAGGATTTGTCTACTGAGGAGTTAGCCCTTATGACAAGAGATAGGATAGAAGCAAAGATAAAGGAACGATTACCTCAGAAGAAGCGTATGAAATTTTACGACAAGAATGTACGCAAAGTTGAAGCTTAGAACTAAAAAAGTATTTCAAAAGCAGGATGCACAAAATGTATTCTGCTTTTTTACTAGGAATAATTAAACAAATAATGTATAATAATAAAGATTATGAACCCTAGGAGGATATTATGAAGAAATTAGGAATATTAGGATTATCGATGATATTAGTTTTATCAATGACCGCCTGTGGTAAGGATGCAGGTGAGGGAAACACTACTGCTGATGTAACTACAGAGGTAGCAGTAGAAATAACAGATTCTCTTGAAATATTTACCACAGTATGGGGAACTTATGGTGATGATGAGAAGTTTGCCATCGCAGGTGGAGATTATAACAACTCAGTTATGGATGCACCAGGAAAGTTTAATGTGGCAGATGTAGAGAGCCTAGACGCCATGCTTGGCGTACCGGCAGATGCAGCAGCTTACATTGATGATGCAGCATCTATGATGCATATGATGAATGCAAATACATTTACAGCAGGTGCATACCATGTGGCAGATCCTGCAAATCAGCAGACCTTCTGCGATAGCTTAAAGAATAACATAATGAACAGACAGTGGATGTGTGGTTTCCCTGACACCTTAATAGTGGTAAGTATAGGAGATTCCTATGTGGTGTCAGCCTTTGGAAATGCAGAAATTATAGAGAATTTTAAGACTAAGCTTACTACAGAGTACCCTGTGGCTGCAGTAGTATACGAGGAAAGCTTGGTTCAGTAGGAGCAATATATGGTATTTTCCAGTATGACATTTTTATATTACTTTCTTCCGGTGGTGCTACTAGTGTATCTAGTGGCACCAAGGGCGATGAAGAATAGCGTGCTGCTTTTGGCTAGTCTATTCTTCTATGGGTGGGGAGAGCCTAAGTATCTTGTGCTTATGGTGACAACTATAATCATAGGATATGTAAGTGGACTTCTCATAGAAAAGTATAGAGATAAGGTGCAAGGAAGGATAATACTTATACTTGCTCTTTTTTGTTGCCTAGGTTTTCTGGCAGTATTTAAGTATGCAGACTTTTTCGTGGAAAGCTTTAACCAGGCTACAGGACTATCTGTAAAGCTACTTAATTTGGCACTTCCAGTGGGGATTAGCTTTTATACATTTCAGCTAATCAGCTATATAGTTGATGTGTATAGAGGAAAGGTTAAAGCTCAGAAAAACCTACTAAATCTAGCCACCTATGTGGTAATGTTCCCGCAGCTTATCGCAGGTCCTATAGTTCGTTATGAGCAGGTGGAGCAGGAGCTAACTGCCAGAACCCATAGTATCCCGATGATAAGGGAGGGTATAGTTAGATTTATTATAGGTTTGGGTAAAAAGGTTCTTATAGCTAATCAGCTGGGAGAACTGGCAGATACCTATTATAAGGTGCAGGAAAATTCTGTGACATTTGCTTGGGTATGTGCTGTGGCAGCAGCACTGCAGATATATTTTGACTTCGCAGGATATAGTGATATGGCTATAGGTTTGGGACGTATGCTGGGCTTCAAATTCCCAGAAAACTTTGATTATCCATATATCTCTAGAAGTATAACTGAATTCTGGAGAAGGTGGCACATGACTCTGGGCGCATGGTTTAGAGACTATGTTTATATTCCTATGGGTGGAAGCAGAGTAAAGTCTGGTAGACTTGTGATAAATCTATTGGTGGTGTGGATGCTTACAGGACTTTGGCATGGAGCATCCTGGAATTTTATCCTGTGGGGATTATTCTTCGGAGTACTACTTATCATAGAAAAGCTATGGATGCTAAGATATATAGAGAATGCAAAGGGTATAAATCATATATATGTACTGTTTGCGACGATAATAAGCTTTGTAATATTCAGTGGTGAAACCTTAATGGATGCTGGACTTATGTTAACCAATATGTTTGGCCTGGGAGGTATAGAACTGATAACAGAGGAAACCTTGTACTACACAGCCAGCTATGGATTCACACTGTTCGTAGCTATATTAGGAGCAACACCGCTTGTTAAAAATCTTGGTACAAGAGCTATGAAGGTGGCGGAAAAGTATAAGCTTGACACAGTGTTAGAATCAGTGGTTTTGGCACTTATATTGATACTATCAACTGCACATATAGTGGACGGGTCCTTTAATCCCTTCCTGTACTTTAGATTCTAGGAGGTAGGAAGATGGATATAAATGAAAGAAAGACCAAGGGAATACTGACAGTGATAATCATAGGCATAATCTTCTACGTATACTCCATCCTGTGTTTTCTTAAGCCGGCAGAGGAAATGTCTGAAAGTGAGAGAAGACCACTAGCACAACGGCCAGACATTAGCCAAGAGGCTATAATTAACGGAGAATACATGAAGGACTTTGAGGAGTATGCAGTGGACCAGGCTCCAGGTAGGCAGCTACTTAGGGGAACTAAGGTATTCTATCAGACGGTGGTTATGCGTAAGCTTGACAATGATGGTATGTACCTGAGTAACGGATATATTTCCAAGTTGGATTATCCACTGAATGATAAATCCATAGAATACGCTACAAACAAATTTGGATATATCTATGACAATTATCTGGCAAACACGGATGCCAGTGTGTATATGTCTATAATTCCAGATAAAAATTATTACAACGAGAAGATACTGTACCCTAGCTATGATTACAATGAACTAGTTGTGAAAATGTGCGAAGGTATGGAATATGCCAGCTATATAGATATAATGGATAAGCTTACTATGGAGGATTATTATCAAACCGACACACATCTAAGACAGGAGAGGATAGTAGAAGCATCAACTCATCTAGGTGAGGAGATGGGTGCTAGCTTAGATGAAGATTTTGAAGAAGTCCAAGTTACTGAGGACTTTAGAGGAGTGTATTACAGACAATTTGGGATGCCGATGAGTGGTGAAGAGATGTACTATCTTACCAACTCTGTTATAGAGAACTGTACGGTGTATGACCATGAGAATAACAGAACTATAACTATGTACAATCTGCAGGCCCTAGACAGTGCAGACCCTTATGAGATGTATCTTCATGGGTCTTTGTCCCTGGTAACCATAGAAAATCCTAGAGCAACAACTGACAAGGAGCTTATTATATTTAGGGATTCCTTCGGAAGCTCCTTTGCACCAATCCTAGCCACAGGATATGCCAAGGTGACTTTGGTGGATATCAGATACCTTCCTGCAAATATGTTAGGAAACTTTGTAGACTTTGATAATCAGGATGTGCTGTTCTTGTATAGCGCATCAGTGTTAAATAATAGTGAGACGTTGAAGTAGGTCGAAATTATATTATTGAGGTGCATTATGAAGAAATTTAAAGCAGTAGTATTTGATATGGATGGTGTAATATTCGACTCGGAGAAAAGGGTAGTAGAATGCTGGCAGGTTATAGCCGATAAGTATGGTGTACCTGACATAGAACTAGCTTGTAGAGAATGCTTTGGTTGTAATCAAACTGTTGCTAAGGAACGATTTCTAAAGCGATATGGCGAGGATTTTCCTTATGTGGAGTATAAGAAGGAGATGTCTGACCTATTTCACGAGAGATATGATAATGGAAATTTACCTATGCTACCAGGAGTACTGGAAATATTGAATTACCTAAAGGAAAACAATATTAAGATTGCATTAGCAACTTCTACTAGAAAGGCTTCTGTGGTGCAGGGGTTAACTTGGGCAGGAATAATTAATTATTTTGATGCTATTATATGTGGAGATATGGTAGAACGCAGTAAGCCGGAACCAGATATATTTATTAAGGCATGTGAGACTCTTGGTATTGAACCTGGGGAGGCTTATGCCATAGAGGATTCCTATAATGGAATTATAGCGGCATACAAAGGAGGATTAATGCCTATTATGGTTCCAGATATGATGGAACCTAATTCTCAGATGAGAGAACTTTGCGTCACCATAGAGGATAGCCTGCTAGAGGTTATAGAGTATTTTGAAAGATGAAAATACAGACGGTGTGGATATAATAATCCAACCGTCTTTTTTTGTTGAAAAATAGTAGTAATTAATAATTACACCACAATATATAGTGGTAAATTGTTGACACGAATATTGTTGAATTGTATAATTAAATGGATAGTATTCAATTTTAGAAATAGTGGAAAATTTATGATTAATATTAAAATTTGTGACATTCATTGCCACCTGCTATTTGGAGTGGATGATGGGGCAAAAACTATGGAGCAAGCCGGCAATATGCTGGAAATAGCTTATGAAGAAGGAATTAGAAATATTATAATTACTCCCCATTATAATAGTAGAATTTGGCCAGTGGATGAATCTGAAATTAAAAGAAAATATAATGAATTAGTAAGGTTTGCTAGGGACTATTACCCAAATCTTAATATTTTTTTGGGTAGAGAGATTTACTATTGTAGTGATGCTATGGATGCCCTTAGAGACGAACAGCCTATTACAATGGCGGGTGGTCAATACGTTTTGATGGAATTTGATATCTCCATTAGATATGAACAGCTGACCCAAGCAATAATGGAAATTATTCAATTTGGTTACATACCTATTATTGCTCACGTAGAAAGATACGAATGCATTATGAAAGATTACTCTAGGGCATTTCAACTTAAGGAACTAGGTGCATATATCCAGGTTAATGTATCAGGGGTTATGGGACATTATGGAAAAGGTGAGAAGAAGTGCGTGAAGATGCTTCTAAAAAACCGGCTAGTAGAGTTTGTGGCCACTGATGCACATAGAGATGACAAGCGTACACCACACATAAAAAAATGTGTTGAATATATAACAAAAAAATATGGAATGGATTATGCTAGAAGGTTATTTGAAATTAATCCGTCCCTGGTAATTGAAAATAAGAATATAGAGGAGTAGCTATGGAAAGAGAAGAAATTGAAATTGATTTACGAGAGGTTTTTTTATACTTGCTTAGTAATGCACTAATAATAATTTTGGCAACCATTGCGGGAGGCCTTGCAATGTATTTGACAAGTAATGTACTGATGGATAAGAAATTTGAATCAAGCACTAAAATATATGTATTGAATCAGCAGGAGAACCAATCTGTTACATACACAGATTTGCAGACTGGTACTCAGCTGACTAAGGACTATGCAGTGCTTGTAAAAAGTAGAACTGTTACAACACAGGTTATAGCTGAGTTAAATCTTCAAAACAAATACAAGGATATGGAGGATATAACCTCTGATGACTTGGAGGAGATGATAACTGTAACTACAGCCCAAGACACTCGAATTATAACAATAACTGTAAGAGATACTAATCCAACTAGAGCTCAAGATATTGCAAATGCAGTGAGAGCTGCTGCATCAAAGCATATATATGAGGTTATGGATATAGAGGCAGTAAATGTGGTTGATTATGCAAATCTTCCTGAAAAGCCAGTTAGTCCAAATGTATTAAAGACCACTATATTGGGTGCAATAGCAGCCTTATTTTTAGTAGTTGTTATTTTAGTAGTGTCTTTCCTTTTAGATGATACTATTAAAACACCAGACGATGTTGAGATGCATTTGGGGTTATCGGTGTTAGCATCTATACCATATGATGACACTATGGAGGATAATTTAGGTAAGAAAAAGAAAAAGAAAAAGAGAAAATCTAGCATGCCAATATACTCCAATAGACCGACGTTAGATAACAGTTCAATTCCTGTTATTAATCTTGATGATGGAGTGTAAGGAGGTTAAATTATGCAAAATATCATTATCGGAAAACTAAAGAAACCAAATTATTCTTCAGAGGAAGCTTATAAAAGCTTAAGAACAAATCTTCAATTTTGTGGTAAGGATGTTAGAGTAATAGCCATTACAAGCTGTATACCAAATGAAGGAAAATCCAGTGTGACAATTAATATTGCACGTTCTATGGCTGAAACAGGAAAAAGGATACTAGTAATTGACGCAGATATGCGCAAATCAGTTTTGGTTGGAAGGCACCGCATTAGCAAAGGAATAAATGGTTTGTCACATTTTCTATCAGGCTATAGAGAGATAGAGGATGTATTGTGTGTAACGAACGTTACAAATTTATATATGATACTTGCTGGCCCTGTTCCACCAAATCCATCAGAGCTTTTAGGTTCAAAGAGATTTAGAAATCTGATTATGGCCTGCAAAGAAAAATTTGATTATATATTTATAGATACACCACCATTAGGAAGCGTTATTGATTCTGCAGTTGTAGCCCAGGTTAGTGATGGAATGTGTCTTGTAATGACTCCTAGTGAAATAAGTTATAGATTTGCTCAAAATGTAAAGGAACAGATGGAAAAAACCAATTGTCGTATTTTGGGAGTAATATTAAATAAAGTTCAACTTAAGAAGAATGGATATTATGGAAAATATTATGGTAGATATTATGGCAAGTATTATGGTAAAGGGGAGGGCAACAAATAATTATGAAGACTAAAGTTACAATAATTTTAAGTGTTGCAGTGTTGGCCTTGGGTATACTTGGTGTCTTGTCCTTTGTGGGAGAGGATAGAAAACCTCCTGTTATAACTGTGCCAGAACAGGATATGACATATTATCAGTCTCAGGATGAATCTGTATTGCTGGCTGGCGTAAGAGCTTATGATAATCAGGATGGGGATGTATCCTCAAGGGTTAGAATATATGATGTGGCTGTTATTTCAGGGGAAAAGCAGGCCTTGGTTACCTATGCAGTGTATGATAATAATTATAATTTGGGAAAGGCTACAAAACTGGTTTGGTACGTTCCTCTGGGTGATGTGGGTGCTTCTGAAATTACTGCAACAGGAGAAGTTGCTGAAATAGAAGATACAACTGAGGTTACAACTGAGGATACTACAGAGACAACAACGGAGGAACCTGAAGAGGGCTTTGATGATCCGGAATTGGTAAGTGATGGAAGCCCAGTAATTAGATTAAAAACTCATTATGTAAATATTCAAGTAGGTGATGATTTCTACTCCATGGATTATGTAGAGGACATCGTAGATGATGAAGATGATAGAAATTATCTCTTCCGGTTTACATATTTGGATGGAGACTATGATGTAGATGAGGAAGGGGAATATGAGCTTACCTATTACTGTGTAGATTCCGATGGAAATAAAAGTAATATTGCTAAGCTAATTCTTACTGTTGGGGATGAAAAGGATGAAGAAGAGTAGCAAGAAAAGCTTAGGCAAAATTGTATTTACTATATTTGTGATTTTGTTTGTGCTTGCTGTGACAGTTTTAATATTTGGAAGAATAATGTTTCATCAATATTACGAGAAACTGCATTATGATGATGGAAAAGGTAGCTTGGGTATTGAAGCTATGACCACGGAATATGCAGTTGAAGAGGATCCTGATGTGGACCCTACTGCAACAGACTCAGATGCAGAGCTTATTATATCTGTTGAGGAGCAACTAAGGAAGAATTTAGAGGACAAAAGTAGTCCGATTAAGTTTTCTGAGGACGTATATAACATACTTCTTATAGGCCATGATTCCAGGTATAGAGAGTACTTGGGAAATTCAGACAGTATGATAATAGTGTCAATTAATAAGAAGACTAAGGAAATAGTTATGACCTCCATTATGAGAGATTGTTACATATTAAGGCCAGGATATGGTTATGGTAGAATAAATGGTGCATTTGCTATGGGTGGACCAGACCTTCTTATAGATACTATTGAGGAAAATTTCAAAATACAAATTGATGGTTATGTGGCAGTGAATTTTTACGCGTTTATGGATATTGTAGATGCTTTAGGTGGTGTGGAAATAACTGTAAAGGACGAAGAGGTTTGGGTAGTAAATTATTATATGGATGAGTTAAATAAGCTTGAGGGAGATCCACCGGATACTGACAAGCTGACTGCTGGTGGTACTTATTTGCTCAATGGAAAGCAAACTCTAGGATATGCGCGAATAAGATATGTGGGAAATGCGGACTATGAGAGAACCCAACGTCAGAGACTAGTTCTAGAAACAGTGTTTAACAAGCTTAAGGATTGTAGCTTAACAGAGCTTAATGGTGTTCTTAATGCAGTGCTTCCAAATGTTATAACGGACATAGAAGAAGGTGAGATGTTTTCTCTTTTGCTAGGAACAACTACAGACTACAAAAATTATGAAATAAAGCAGTGCAGGGTGCCTTATGACGGTACAGTAGAACATCTCAATATAGGTGGGGCAGCAGTATTGGGAATAGATATACAAGCTAACATAGAATATATGCATAGAGATATTTACGGGGATGAGTAGATATCCTGAGATGACTTAGGATAATGTGGAGAGATACATAAGCAATGAGCGAAAAGAGAACAAGTAGAAGTAAACATATTGATTTTATAATCCTGGATTTGATTTGTGTCGAGGCTTCGTTTTTGTTGGCATATTTTATAAGATTAGGTGATATAAGAGACATGGGGGAGGACTATGCCCTTATGAATGTAATAATGCTATTGGTACATATATCAGTAGCATTTTTTATGGAAAGATATTCTGGAATCCTAAGAAGAGGATTCGTAAAGGAATTAAAGGAGGTTATTGTACATAATTGTGCAATATCTGCTTTGATATTTACAATTCTTTTCCTGGTAAAGCAATCATCTACATATTCTAGAATTATGCTTGTAATGTTCTTTGGAATTAACACTATACTTATGTATCTGGTTAGAAGTGTTAGAAAACGATATCTGTTAAAAAATAAGGTTAATATAAAAAACAAGAGAAGAATGTTGTTGGTGGCTTATACTCACGAGGTAGAGGAAGTACTGTCCAAGCTACTTAAGTTTCAATATGCCGGGTATACAGTTGCTGGTGTTGTGGTGCTTGATGAGGATATGACAGGACGAAGCATTAGTGGAATACCAGTGGTAGCAAATGGTGAACAGGTTATAGAATATGTTAAAAATAATATTATAGATGAGGTATTCTTAAAATGTATAGACCAAGCCGACAGGTACGTGGACAGCTTGATTACTATGGGAGTTGCGGTGCATATAAGTGTGGAAAACTTTATGAGAAGCATGCCGAATGCTAATATAAAAAATGTAAGCGATTATACGGTAATAACATCAAGTATTAATAGTCCAAGTTTTAAGCAAAGAGTAATAAAACGTGCTATGGATATTGTGGGTGCATTGGTGGGATTGGTTATAACAGCTATTTTGTTTATTATATTTGCACCTATTATTTATATACAATCCCCGGGACCAGTGTTCTTTAAGCAGGATAGAGTGGGTAAGAATGGTAGAATATTCAAGATAAGAAAGTTTCGCTCAATGTACTTAGATGCAGAGGAGCGTAAGAAAGAGCTTATGGAGCAAAACAAGATGTCAGGTCATATGTTTAAGATGGACAATGACCCAAGAATCATACCTATAGGACGGTTTATAAGAAGAACCAGTATAGATGAGTTTCCACAGTTTTGGAACGTGCTAATGGGAGATATGAGCTTGGTTGGAACCAGACCGCCAACGCTAGATGAGGTGGAAAAGTATGACCTGCACCATAAGAGTAGATTGGCAATAAAACCAGGTCTTACAGGTATGTGGCAGGTGTCAGGTAGAAGTGATATTACTGATTTTGAGGAAGTTGTTAGACTAGATAATGAGTACATAAAGAATTTTAGTTTGAGTTTGGATGTTAAGCTGTTGTGGAAGACAGTGTGGATTGTGTTAGGTAGGAAAGGATCGGTGTAGATCTTTATTAGAGATATTATTGAATTATTGGGATGATATGGTATATGAGACGACATAAAAAAGAAATGGATAATTTAACAATTTGTTTGGTTGGTTCAAGTGGAGGACATTTGACTCATTTGTATATGCTGAAGGAACTCTGGGAAAGTAAGAAACGTTTTTGGGTAACTTTTGATAAGGTTGATGCCAATAGTATTCTAGCTGATGAAAAAGTTTATCATTGTTATTATCCGACAAATAGAAATATAAAAAATTTAATAAAGAATACATTTCTTGCTATAAAAGTTTTACACAAAGAAAAACCAGATTTGATAATTTCTTCAGGTGCAGCTGTTGCGGTTCCCTTTTTCTGGTTAGGGAAAATAAGAGGAGCCAAGACAGTTTATATTGAGGTGTTTGATAGAATCGATAGGCACACAGTAACTGGAAAACTTGTATATCCAGTTACTGATAAATTCATAGTTCAGTGGGAAGAAATGAAAAAAGTATATCCTAAGTCGATTAATTTAGGAAGTATATTTTAGGTGGTGGTGTCATGATTTTTATTACTGTAGGTACCCATGAGCAACCATTTGATAGGTTGTTAAGATGTATAGATAAAATAATAGAAGAAGGTTATATAAGTGAAGAAATAATTTGTCAAAAGGGTTTTACTGAATATGAGCCTAAAAATTATGCGTCACAAAAACTGATGCCATATGTAGAAATTCAAAAAAATATAGCTGATGCTAGAATTGTTGTTACACATGGGGGACCAGCCAGCTTTATTGCGCCCCTGTCAATTGGAAAAATACCAATAGTTGTGCCTAGAAAAAAAGAGTATAACGAACATGTAAATAACCATCAGGTTGATTTTTGTAGAGAGGTGGAGCTGAGAAATAGAAACATAATAGTTGCAGAAAACGATGAAGAAATATTGGATGCTATCATAAATTATGATTCTATAATTTCAAAGTTAAATGTAGAGAACTATTCAAATAATAAAAAGTTCGTTGGAGATTTAGTTAAAGAGATAGAGAGTTTATTTTAAAAGGAGTGAAAGGTAAATGATTCCTAAAAAGATACATTATTGTTGGTTTGGTGGAAATAAACTCCCAGCAGAAGCAGAAAAATGCATAGAATCTTGGAAAAAATATTGTCCGGATTATGAAATAATTCAATGGAATGAGTCGAATTATGATTTGGAGAAAAATGAATACGTGAAATATACATATAACAATAAGAAATATGCTTTTTTGAGTGATTACGTAAGGTTAGATGTTATTTACAATGAGGGTGGAGTATATCTAGATACAGATGTGGAATTGATTAGGCCATTGGACGCGTTGCTAGATGACGATGGCTATATAGGGATGGAACAGGTTGGGACAATTAATACTGGCCAGGGCTTTGGAGCAATAGCCAAGCATCCATTTGTTAAAGAAAATAAGGAATTCTATGAAAATCATAGTTTTTTAGATGAAGAAGGTAGATTCAAGAAAATTATATGTGTACCTGTATCAACATCAATTATGGAAGCTAAAGGATTAAAGAAGGAAAATATTATCCAAATGATATATGATATGAAAATATATCCCGTTGATTATTTTTGTCCTAAGGTTCTTGGAACAAATAAAATCAAACTTACAGACAATACATATTCAATACACCATTTTGAATCTAGTTGGAAGGGAAGTAGTAGAGTTGCTAGAAAAGTAGGATACTATTTAATTCCATTAAAACAAAGAATAAAAAGAATTCTTGGAGTGAAACCATGAATGTAATTATTAAATTAGATACATTTGTATATTTGTTTTTCTTTTTAATATCATTTTGCAAGGGATTAAGTTTAGAGTTTGATTCCAAGCTTTATTTATTAATTTACACATTAGGATTAATATTGGCCTGTTTCAGATTAATAAAGCTAAAATACCAGAAAAGAGAAATTATTAATGTTGGTATTTTGCTTGTTGTAGGAATGTTAGTCTTCTTTGTTAGTAACGAAACTACAGTGCTTTTTACAGCAATTGCCTTGATGTTTTTGAAAAATATAGACATAAAGAAACTTATAAGTACATTATTTCTATCAAGATTAATGGCTTTTATATTAATGTTAGTTGCTTCAATCATAGGGATTATAGATATGAATGAGGTGTCGTTTTATAGGTCATCCATAGGAGGATTTGTTACTAGATATTCTTTTGGTTATAGCACACCGAATCTAACTCATTCTACATTTAATCTTATTGTTATGATGTATTTATATTTGTTTTTTGAAAAAATAAATATTAAGACAATAATTGTTGTGTTTTTTATGAACATAATGCTATATAGATTTACTGATTCTAGAACAGGTTTCTATGTGCTAATTATCATAGTGGTATTGTTTTACTTTGTAAAAAAATTAAAGAAGGTTCGAGAAAAAATACCAACCATATTAAATGTACTTTTTCTAGTGTTAATTTTAATCAGTTTCCTTGTGACATATATGTATGGTAAGGTTAATTGGGTGTACAATCTAGATGAGTTATTGACAGGACGTATTAGATACATGAGTATAACCTTTAATAATTACCAACCAGGTTTGATAAACAAAAATGACTATTCTAGAATAATTTTTGATAATGGATTTTTTGATCTGATATATAAAAGTGGAATCCTAGCATTTATATGGTTTGTTGTAGTTCAAATTAAAACAAATAATTATATTAAGAGCAACAAGTTATACAAAGAGGCAATTTTAACATGCACCTTTTTTATATATTCGTTTTTTGAAAGCTATTACGCAAGCTCTATTATGAATATTAGCTTGATTTTCTTTATGTATGTTTTGTTTTCACAAAAGAATAAAATGGGAGAAGTGAAAAGTGAAAAAAGTATCGATAATAATTCCAGTTTATAATGCTGAATTGTATTTAGAAAAATGTTTGAATAGTGCCTTTTCTCAGACTTACAAAAATATTGAGGTTATTGTAGTAAATGATGGCTCAAAAGATGATAGTGAGAGAATTTGTTTTAAGTATAAAAGAAATAATAATTTTATATATACATACATTGAAAATTCAGGAGTCTCTAATGCAAGAAATGCTGGAATCGAAATGTCAACAGGGGATTATCTGTTCTTTTTGGATGGAGATGATTATATAGATGAAAATACAATAGAAGAATTAGTGAGTCATGACTTTGGAGAAAAGTTAGTAGGAGTTTCTATTTCTGGATATACATATGACAGTAATTTAAGCAAAGAAGAGTTAATAAAAAAAATTATGCTTAATAAAATGCTTGGTAGTGCATGTGGATATCTGTTTAAACGAGAAAAATTAAAAGATTTAAGATTTGATACGAACACGTCATATATGGAAGATACATTGTTTTTGATTTCATATTTGGATTCGAATGAGAAAATAGAATATGTGACTGGTCCCATATATCATTATGTGTCAAATGATAATAGTACAACAAAAAGCAACGATTATGATAAAATTATTAAAAATATAGAATTCTTTTTATATTCTATAAATAAAATTCAAGAGAATAATAGTGGGCTATCAAAATATTATGACTACAAAAGAATAAAACTGATAGAATCAGAATTTATAAAAGTAAAAAGCATAGATATTATAAAGAAGTTATGTAATGAGTATATTGTGGTAAGCGAAATGAAAACATGTTCTATCGAAAATCACATTTTGAAGCTATTTCAGCGCAATATCTTAAAAAAACGTTATTGGTATATATATATATATTGTATTACAAGAAAATTTTACGTAGAGCTAAAAAAGAAAACTCGCAAATTGAAAAAGATATTATATGTATCATTTTTATAGAATTCATAGTATCAGAGAATTAATAACATTATATGTGAATTTTAAGACTCAAATAGAAATATAGGAGAGTATTAAATGAGAAAGGTATTATTAGTTACATTGCAGGGTGACAATATAGGAAATAGACTTCAAAATTATGCGCTTCAAAAGGTTATAAATAATTACGGGTATGAAGTGTGGACTCCTTATTATGAACTCCCGGAAAATGATAATATACTAAAAAAAATTAAAAATAAAATTAAACATATCATGGGGAAAATAGGTGTTGATAGATTCAAATGGATTGATTTGAAAAAACGCAGAGAACAAGCATTTAGGACTTTTAATGATAAATATATAGAAAATATGTTTAAGATAGGATATAAATCCATAAATAATAAGGAGTGGAATGACTATGATTTTGCCATTACAGGAAGCGATCAGGTGTGGCACAAATGGTCTGACGACGAGGCCGAATTAGACTATTTTTATTTGAAATTCATGCCAGAAGATAAAAGAATATCGTATGCTCCGAGCTTTGGATTTCAAGAGATTTTAGATATTGATAAAAATAAACATATTAGTGGATTGAATGGAATCACTTGTCTTTCATGTAGGGAAGAAAAGGGAAAAGATTTGATCTATAATCTAGTGAAACGTGAGGCAAAGGTAGTTCTTGATCCAACACTATTATTAAGCAGGAATGAGTGGGAAAATATAGTAATAAGACCTTCATACATAAATAAAGAAAGAGACTTTATATTAGTGTATTTCCTAGGGAATGAAGTAGAGGAATACAAGAAGGCTATAGAATATATATCGAAAGAGAAAAACGTGGATATAATTAATATATATGATATAAAAGAACCTAGTTACTATTGTACTACACCAGATGAGTTTTTATGGCTTGTGAGGAATGCTACATATATTTGTACAGATTCTTTTCATGCGTGCGTCTTTTCTATAATTTTTCAAAAAAAATTCCTTGTTTTTAGGAGAATTGAAAAAGGCTTTGATAATATGTTTGATAGAATAGAATCATTAATGAAATTAGTCGGCTTAAACAATAGAGAGTATAATGGTGATATTTCAAATTTGTATGAAAATATAGATTGGGATAAAGTATATGATAACTTAGAAATAGAACGAAAAAGTTCATCGGATTTTTTGTATGAAGCAATAAAATGTATTATTAATTGACAAATAGAATTTTAAAAGTTAGGAGAATACACGAGTTGGAAAGAATACTACAAAGAAATCAAGGATTGGATTTTGCACGAATTATAGCTATGTTAGGAATTATTACACTACATGTTCTAGGACAAGGAGGAGTATTAAAAAATTTACACGAAAGTGAGACAAATTATTGGATTTATTGGTTTATCGAAATTGTTGCATACTGTTCAGTGAATGTTTTTGCAATGCTTTCAGGTTATTTGAATTGTGAGAAATGTAAATTTTCGTCAAGTAGGATATTAGAACTAATTTGTTCGTTGATGTTTTATACAATAGGTATTACTATAATCTTTTATTGTTTTTATAGAGAAAAAGTTTCAAGCATAAAAGATGTTATTAAATCATTATTTCCAATGCTTGCAGGACGCTATTGGTATATTACCTGTTTTATATTGGTTTATTATACTATGCCATTTATTAATTATTTTATAAAACAGTTATCATATGAGCAGTGCAAGAAAATAGGTGTTATAATGTTTGTATTAGTATCAGTTGTTCCGTCTTTTGCGCATACCGATTTTTTTGCAGTAAACTTTGGATATTCGGCTATGTGGTTGATATTATGCTACTATTGGGGTGGTATAATAAAAAAACGAGAAAATGAAAAATATGACATATCAAACAGCAGGTGTTTGTTTTTATATTTTCTGTGCTTGATTATCGTTTTACTAGCTAGAATGACTACATTTTTTGTTTTTGGAAGAGGTTTGAATTATATGTGTTCGTATACTTCGCCTTTTATTGTTATGGCTTCAGTGTTGCTTTTGCTGTTAGCGAAAAACTTGTTTAATAAACATAGTAAAATTAATAAAGTACTGATGTTGTTTTCGAATGCTGCTTTTGATGTATATTTATTACATTGTCATATTTTAGTATATGATGTTCTATTGGTAGATAGATTTAGTAGTTTTTGCAATGTGAAAATTTATTTAATACCTATTTTATTAGGACTAGTTATAGTTAGTATATACATAGTAGGTACCATAACATATATTATTAGAAAACAAGTATTTAAAATCTTGAAAATAGATTTAATATATAAGCTTGCAGGTAAACTTGTAGATAAATATTTATTTGTGGAATTGTAAATTGTTCATAGATAAGTAGGAGAATTAATTCATGAAAAACCAACTTAAAATAGGTATAGTTTTATCATATATTAATATGGCATTAAATGTGATTATTCAGTTGTCCTACACTCCTATTATGATTCGTTTGCTTGGTCAAAGTGAGTACGGTTTATATAATTTGGTTAGTAGTGTGGTGAGTTATCTGAGTTTATTTAGCTTAGGTTTTTCTGGAGCATATTTAAGATTTTATAACAGGGCTAAAATAGAAGGGGAGAAAAAGGAAGCACAGCTAAATGGTACCTTTTTTCTTTCTTTTTGTGTAATGGCATCGATGGCGTTGATTAGTGGTCTCATATTAGCCCAGTTTACGGATGTGATATTTGGTGACAAGCTTTCTTTAGATGAATTAGGTAAGGCGAAGACGTTAATGATTATCTTAGTTATCAATTTATCAATTTCCTTGCTTTCTTCATTTTTTGATTCAGTAATTTCAGCCTATGAGAGATTTTTGATTCAGAGATTGCTGACCATATTAGCAACAGTTTTCAATCCAATAATTTGCTTGCCATTATTACTCTTGGGTTATGGTTCTGTTGAGATTGTACTGATAACTACATTTATTACTTTAGCTAAATTTATAGCCGACATAATATTCTGTTTTAGAGTATTAAAGCTTAAGTTGACCCTGCAGAACTTTGATGTGAATTTGATTAAAGAAATAATGGTGTTTAGTGGTTATATATTCCTTAATATGGTTATTGACCAGATTAATTGGAATGTTGATAAATATATATTAGGCAGAACTAGTGGGACAGAGGGTGTTGCTATATATGGAGTTGGAGCATTGATTAATTCTTTAGTTATGACATTCTCGACATCTATATCGTCAGTGTTTTCGCCACGGATTCATAGTATTGCAAATGGCGCCAAAGAGAATATGTCAAAAGAATTTACTGATTTGTTTGTTAAAGTTGGTCGTATTCAGTTTATTGTTTTGGGCTTAGTAGTGTCAGGATTTTTTTTCTTTGGAAAGTTTTTTGTTACAGATGTATATGCGGGAAAAGAGTATTATGATGCTTATTATGTTGCTTTGTTATTGATAATTCCGGCAATGGTGCCATATATTCAAAATCTGGGTTTAGAGATACAGAGATCTGTTAACAAGCATCAAGTAAGATCTGTTGCGTATGCTGTAATGGCGACTTTTAATGTTATCTTGAGTATACCGTTGGCTAAATCACTTGGACCAATAGGTGCTGCTATAGGTACATCTATAAGCTTATTCTTTGGAAACATAATTTTTATGAATATTTATTATCATAAAAAGCTGGAGATAGATGTTATTAGATTTTGGAAAAATATAGGAAGAATATCCCTTGGCATGGTGCCAGCTTTTTTAGGTGGGGTTGTATATATGCTTTTAGATATTCCGGCTAAATTAAGTTACTTTATAATATGTATAATGATTTATACCTTGATATATTGTGTATCGATATACCTTATAGGTATGAACTCTCAAGAAAAGGAACTTGTTAAGGACGTGTTTAAGAAGCTTTGTATAATTAGGTAATGTGTTAGTTTATAGAAAGGTTTAAGATGAGTCAAAATAGTTTGGTAACATATGCTGCATATTATGGTGAGGATGATATTAGGATGAGTAGCTCCTCTGGAGCTATATTCTCTGTGCTGGCAGAATATGCTTTGTCTGCTAAGGGAGTTGTATATGGAGTTGCTATGACTGAATACTGTAAGGATGCACAGTTTGTCAGGATATGTAATATAAATGAGCTATATAGGCTTAGGGGCTCAAAGTATTTTCAAGCAAGGGTGGGAGATGCATACAAAACTGTGGAAAATGATTTGAAGCAGGGAAAGGATGTGCTTTTTACAGGTACAGGCTGCCAGATAAATGGATTAAAAGCATTCCTAGGTAAGGATTACGATAATCTAGTATGTGTGGATGTAATTTGCCATGGTGTTCCTTCGCCGGCAGTATGGAGAAAATATGTTGAAGAAAAAGAGAAACAGTTGGGTAGTAAATTAAAAAGAACAGAATTTAGATGCAAGGATAACGGTTGGGAGACTTTTGGAATGAAACTTGTAAAAGATAATGAAACAAGTATTTTTATACCAATGAGTAAAGATTCATTCATGAAAATGTTTTTGAAAAACTACACCTTAAGACCATCCTGTTATGAATGTGTAGCAAAAAAAGTAAAGAAATCCGATTTGACGATAGCAGATTTTTGGGGTATAGATAGTGTGGCACCAGAGATGAATGATGGTAAAGGTACATCATTAGTTTTAATTCGAACTGGTAAGGGGATGGATCTATTTGATAGGATAAGTACCAAGCTTAAGGTAAAGCAAGTTACCTATGAAGAGGGAGTACGAGGAAATCCTTCAGAGTATAAGTCTGTGATTAAACCTGCTAAGAGAGATGCCTTCTTTAAGGATTTTATAGATGCATGCAATAATGGTGTGTGTGATGTGGGAAAATTAGCAGATAAATATTGTAGAGAAAGCATAATTATTGGTATAAAGCGATCTTTTAAGAGAATTTTACGAAAGAAAACAAACCTCAAGAAATAGAGGTTAGCAAAAGTGACTTGGGTTAAGGATTACATTTGCTATCATATCTTAAATACTAAAAAATGGAGAATTGATTAATGCAACAGATACCAGTTTTATATACTAAAAAAGAGGAATGCTGTGGTTGTACAGCTTGCTATGCAATTTGTCCTAAAAATGCCATTACAATGGTAGAAGATGAAGAAGGATTTCAATATCCCCAGGTGGGTGAAAGTAAATGCATAAGATGTTATAAGTGTTTGGCAGTATGCCCAATAAAAAATCCTCAGTGGTAAGAACTACTGAGGACTTTTTGTATAGTTCAAATTTTGAATGTGCAAGGGTCTTATTTTTGCAAATGTACGACGAATTATGGTATGTCCAGTCATTTACATTTTTTATAATAAGAATTATAATTACAATTAATACAAAAAAGGAGGACATAAGCTAATGAAAGCAAAAAAGAAAATAGTTTCATATTTACTATGTGTACTAATGGTTGCTGTAATATGTGGTTCATATAGTAACCTAGTTAAGGCATCTCAGGTGTCGGGAGAACCGGGTGTAGAACCTGCAAGCACCGTTATTCCTTACACAGATGCCCAGGTAAAGGATAGTGAGGGTACATTTACAGTGACTGGTGAAGTGGCTACATATTCGTTGCCAGCATATTCTTGGAATACAGATTCAGTTGAAATAAAAAATGTAACAGGATATTTGTATAAGCTGGATCCTGCTCAGGGAGAATTGTTCACTGTGAAGATGGAATATACAGGTACAGATGCTAATGCAAATATGTATGGGGAAATATATCATCCTATGGATTTGGAAACAGGAGAGTATTGCTTGACTGAAACCTATATTGCTCTTGATGTAAATAAAACTGTAGAAATTTTTAATGTTGCAACTGAGGCATATTTGTATTTAGGGGATTATGATTGGAGTGATGTTACAATCACTATAAGCAAGATGCAAAACATTTCAAGCCTTAAAAATACTGCTGTAAATGTGACCAAGGCTAGTACTATAACAAAAACAATTTCTGATGTTTGTTACACATATAATTTTGATAATTTTTTTAGTAGAGGCTTTCTTATTAAGCTTCCTATAAAATCATACGAGGGATATACTATAGGCTTGGAGGATAACGATAATGGAAATGCCCAGCTGTTGATATTTGAAGAATCTAAGCTAGGAAAAGAAGTAAGCTTTTATGAAGGTGTAGTAGATAAGCAGTTATTTAATGCTAGTGATAAAGAAATTATATATTACATTTGGGTGTCAAGTATTAATGGTAGCTTAGATACCTTGACTGTGAATATTTCTGATATCGAGATGATAAGTGATAGAAATAATACAAAGCTTGCTATAGATGCAAAGCCTGTTAAGGTTCCTGCCGAGGAAAAAAATATTAATGTTATTTCAAAGAAGTATGATGCAAATGGTAATCAGTATAATGACCTAACTATCTATGGTGGTCAGGCATATTGTGTAGAAATTCCAGCAAATTCTCTTTATAAATTAAAGTGTGAGTTTGTAGGAGAGCAAAAAGCAGAGGATGCTAGTCAGTTTGCTACTACATATATAGTTGATGAGAATGATTTTGAAATCGCGTCACTTTGGGTAAGCGATTACAAGGAAGCTGCATATGAAGAAAATATTGAAGTTTATCTTTTGAATAACACAACCAATAAGAAAAAGATGTTTTATTTTATAGTAGCAGGAAGCTATGACGAGGGAAATATCCAGATATCTGTAGAATCGATTCCTGAGGTTAAGGTTAGCTACCGTACTCACATTCAGTCAATTGGCTGGGAGGCGTCAGAGAAGGATATTTCAAAATGGAAGTCTAATGGTGCTATGTCAGGTACTTCAGGCAAATCAAAGAGACTTGAGGGCATCAACATTGTTGTAGATAGCGCAGCTGCAAATAAGGATTTAGATCTTGGAATTCAGTATACAACTCATTGTCAGTCCTATGGTTGGTTACCATGGTCGGCAAACGGAGAGATGAACGGAACTGAAGGGGAGGCTAAGAGATTAGAGGCCATCTCTATAAAGCTTACAGGTAAAGATGCAATCTGTTATGATATATACTACCGTGTTCACGCTCAGTCCTACGGTTGGTTAAATTGGGCTAAGAATGGTGGCGTTGCAGGAACTGCAGGCTACGGAAAGAGACTTGAGGGTATACAGATAGTAGTGGTTAAGAAGGGCACAGCAATTAATGAAACACTAGGTGGTATAACCTCAATTAAGACAGATTCTTATATAGCAAAAGAGGGTGTTTCACCAGTTGTAAACTATGGTGGAATACCAAACTCTAGTCAGGATATTCCAGGAGAACATAATATTAATGTTTCCTATAGAACTCATGTACAGTCCTTCGGATGGCAAGGCTGGAAATATAACGGTCAGATGAGTGGTACTTCTGGTAAGTCAAAGAGACTTGAAGGAATTAACATTAAGCTTACAAACCAGATGTATGACGGCGATATAGTTTATACTACACACGTACAGAAGTATGGTTGGCAGGGTAAGCTTGAGGACCAGTCTACTTGGAAGAAGAATGGTGAGATGGCTGGAACTTCAGGTGAAGCTAAACGTCTTGAGGCAATCTGTATCAACCTTACAGGTGAGATGGCAGAAAAATACGACATATATTATCGAGTACATGCTCAATCATATGGCTGGCTTGGATGGGTTAAGAATGGTGACCCAGCTGGAACTGCAGGTTACGCAAAGAGACTTGAAGGAATCCAGATAGTCCTCGTACTAAAGGGAGAGGATGCACCAGCTAAAAACTATGAAGGAATTACATCCGTAAGAACAGAAGGATATATTTCAAAGTAGAATTAATGAATATACAAAAGGACCAGGAGATAACTATGAACTGGCCGCGACAGGGTGAAGCGGAGCCGACCGTCTTAAGTGTCGGCGAAGCTTTATCCCTAGGCAGGCCAGCCAAGAAGTAAATCCCTGGTCCTTTTGCATGTATTTAATGATGGAACAATCTAATTCCTGTAAACGCCATAGCCATTCCGTACTTGTCACAGCACTCGATAACTGCGTCATCTCTTATTGAGCCACCTGGCTGAGCGATGTACTTAACACCACTCTTCTTAGCTCTTTCAATGTTATCTGAGAATGGGAAGAATGCATCTGAACCAAGTGCAACATCCTCCATCTGGTCTAACCAAGCGCGCTTTTCTTCAGCAGTGAACACCTCTGGCTTCTCCTTGAATACTCTCTGCCAAGCGCCCTCAGCGAGAACATCCATATACTCATCGCCGATGTAGTTATCGATAGCATTGTCTCTGTCTGCACGTCCGATAGTGTCAAGGAATGGAAGGTTAAGAACCTTTGGACACTGACGGAGTAACCAGTTGTCAGCCTTCTGACCTGCAAGTCTTGTACAGTGAACTCTTGACTGCTGACCAGCACCGATACCGATTGCCTGACCACCCTTAGCGTAGCATACTGAGTTTGACTGAGTATACTTAAGAGTGATAAGTGAGATGATAAGGTCAATCTTAGCTGACTCAGGAATATCCTTGTTAGCTGTTACAACATTTGCAAGAAGCTCGTTGTTGATAGGAAGCTCATTTCTTCCCTGCTCGAAGCTGATACCGTATACCTGCTTAGTCTCAAGCTGCTCTGGTACGTAGCTTGGATCTATCTGAATGATATTGTAGTTACCCTTTTTCTTCTGCTTAAGAATCTCGAGTGCCTCTGGCTCATAGCCTGGAGCGATAACACCGTCAGATACCTCTCTCTTAATAATCTTAGCAGTTGATACATCACATACATCTGAAAGAGCGATGAAATCTCCAAATGATGACATTCTGTCAGCGCCTCTTGCTCTAGCGTATGCTGATGCAAGTGGTGATAACTCACCTAAATCATCTACCCAGTAAATCTTTGCAAGGGTCTCATCAAGTGGAAGACCTACTGCAGCACCTGCTGGTGATACGTGCTTGAATGATGTAGCAGCAGGAAGACCAGTTGCCTCCTTAAGCTCCTTAACTAACTGCCAGCCGTTAAATGCATCAAGGAAGTTGATGTAGCCTGGCTTACCTGATAATACCTGGATAGGAAGGTCCTGTCCGTTTGCCATAAAAATTCTAGATGGCTTCTGATTAGGGTTACAACCATACTTTAATTCTAATTCGTTCATGTTATATCTGTTCCTTTCGATTATATTTACAAAAAACACAAAAATTCAATCATTTATCGCTGCGATTACTGGTTCTTATTTATAATCCTAGTCTCATACTCGCCAGTTGCAATATCTATAAATCTTACGAAGAGTGATACCTTGTTCTCCTCATTTAAGTTAGTCCAAAGCATATTTGTAAACTCGTCGATATCATCACAAATTTCAACCCACTTTGGCTCTCCCTCGAAGCTTGGAAGTGGATTACCGTCATGCATATATGTATGGATGAAGTGTCCCTCGCCAGCTACAGGATTCTCATAAGCAAATGTATATCTGTTGCAAGCATCTGGGTTACCATTGTTGCTCTTTAAGATAGACATAGCGTAGTTATATGTGCCATTCTCGATATGCATAACACCTGAGATTCTAGGAGTGTAGTTAGGACCGTCTGGCTCAAACTCTCTAACGCGAAGACTCTGCTCAAATGTAAGCTGCTTATCCATACCATCATAGATTGTATCAGTCTGGTCACCGTTAGTTACGATAGTCTTGTTGCCAAGTACACGAACAGGTGCGTAGATAATAAGTGATGGGTCAGTAAGCTTTGAAGGGTCAAAAGCCTGTGTACGGATACCCTGGCCATCCTCTACAAATACACGGTTTCTACTGTTCTCACTTCTACCCATAATAAAGTAACCAGTTACAGCCTTCTTACCGTCATTAGACTTACCGATTACGATACCACGTCCTGGGTATGCATTGCTACTTAACTCAGTTGCTAGATTCTTCATCTCCATGGTTTGGACCTCTTTTCTTATAATTTTATTGTAAAAAAACCTTTTTAAACATAACATTTAAAGTGATTTATTTCAAGACCAAAACCCAAAATACTGACAAAATATAACTATATTTTCGTTATTAATATTTAAGAGTATGTGATAATATTTCATCATAAAATATTCTTAGCTGATTCTTAACCAGAGGTAATGATATTATATATTCAGCTGGAAATGGGGGAAAACATGAAACATCACGATAAAACAAAGATTATTGTAAAAAATATAATAGTGACACTGGGAATAATTCTTATGTTCTTCGGAATATGTATCCTAGTGGAGAAATGGTTAAATACATACATACCAATACCGGCTATTCTTACTTTAGGAGTATTTTTGATATCCCTGATTACAAAAGGATTTGTGTATGGTATTGTTGCATCTCTTATTAGTGTTTTAGCACTTAACTATGCGTTTACATTTCCTTATTTCAAGTTTAATTTTACCATACCGGAGAATCTGGTATCTGCAGTTGTTATGTTTATTGTAACCATAGTTTCAAGTGCTCTTATTACCAGAGTTAGAAGGGCGGAGGAATTAAAGGTAGAATCAGAAAAAGAAAAGCTTAGGGCAAATCTTCTTAGAGCAGTGTCTCACGATCTCCGTACTCCTCTCACTACCATATATGGCTCCGGAGCTGGCATAGTAGATAATTTAGACAGTCTAGATAAAGAGGAAATAATTGAACTGGCTCAGGGTATTAAAGAGGATTCTCAGTGGCTTATTACTATGGTAGAGAATCTCCTGTCAGTAACTAAAATCAATGGACAGGGTGTTGCTCTTAAGAAAAGTCCTATAGTATTAGAAGAGCTGATTGATACAGCGCTAGTTAAGTTTAAGGTTCATCACGCTGATGTAGATGTTAGGCTTGATATTCCAGAGGATATTGTAATTATACCTATGGACCCTGTTCTTATAGGACAGGTTATTATGAATATCCTTGAAAATGCAGTTCGCCACGGAGAGAACCTTACATATATAAGCATTAAAGTAAGAACACTTGGAGATAGAGCGATATTTGAGATTTCTAATGATGGAAAAAACATTCCTAGGGATATTATAGATAATGTTTTTACAGGGTATTACGAGAAGAAAAATAAACCAGTGGATTCCAATGAGGGTATGGGGATTGGCCTTTCCGTATGTCACTCAATTATAAAGGTTCACGGTGGAGATATAACTGTAGAGAATCTTAAGCCAAAGGGGTGTTGCTTTAGATTTTGGTTAGGTTTGGAGGCAAATGAGGATGAGTGCTAAGCATAAAATACTAATTGTAGAGGATGAAAAAAATATAAGGAACCTAGTGAAGACTATTCTAAAGACAAAAGGTTATCAGGTATTTGATGCCACCAATGGTAGCACAGGTGTGATAATGTTTAATTCTCACTGCCCTGATTTAATAATTCTGGATCTTGGGCTACCGGATATGGATGGTGTGGAATTCATAAAAATAATAAGGCAGGAGCACCAGACCCCTATTATTGTTCTTTCTGCTAGACATAAGGAAAGCGACAAGGTAAGTGCCTTGGATCTTGGAGCTAACGATTATGTTACTAAACCATTCGGGACGGAGGAGTTGCTTGCCAGAGTTCGCGCAACATTAAGAAATACTTTGATTAAGGAATCCGGTGGAGATCTTAAGGGAGCAAAATTCACAGTAGATAACCTAACCATAGATTATGACAAGAGACGGGTAATCATTGATGGTGATGAGATTCATCTCACCCAGACAGAGTACAATATAGTAGAGTATTTAAGCATTCATTCTGGCCGAGTTTTGACATATTCAGACATAGTGAAGAAGATATGGGGATATTCTGATTCAGGAAGCATTAAGAAGCTTCAGGTTAATATGGCAAATATTCGCAAGAAGCTTAACGAAAAGCCTGGCGAGAACAAGTACATAACCAATGAGCTTGGTGTTGGATACAGAATGAATAGCGATGATAATTAGTTTTGCATAGGTAAAGGAGAGTATAAGGAGAAATGTCTACAACCATAGTAATAGGACTTTTAGGTGGACTTGCGCTGTTTCTGTACGGAATGCAAATGATGAGTGCAGGCCTTGAGGCTGCGGCGGGAAGTAAGATGAAGGAGATTTTGGAGAAGCTTACTTCTAATAGGCTTAAAGGAGTTTTGGTAGGCGCCGCTATAACAGCGGTAATTCAATCTTCATCAGCTACAACTGTAATGGTAGTTGGATTTGTTAACTCAGGGATGATGACCCTTAGACAAGCTGTATGGATAATTATGGGTGCCAATATAGGTACTACAATCACAGGACAGCTGATAGCCTTAGATGTGGGAGCCATAGCTCCACTTATAGCCTTCGGTGGAGTGGCGGTTATTATGTTCACTAAAAAGGAAAAGGTTCATCACATAGCAAATATTTTTGCAGGACTTGGAATCTTATTCATCGGTATGGATATGATGGGAAGTGCTATGAATCCTCTTAGAGATAACCAGCAATTTATTAGTATAATGACAGAGTTTGAAAATCCTGTTCTTGGAATATTGGCTGGTATGATATTTACAGCTATTATTCAGTCCTCTTCAGCTTCAGTAGGTATATTGCAGACCTTAGCAGGCAGTGGAATTATAGGACTTGATAGTGCGGCCTTTGTTCTATTTGGACAGAACATCGGTACCTGTATAACAGCTTTCCTGGCAGCTATCAGTGCCAATAGAAATGCAAAGAGAACAACCATAGTGCATATAACCTTTAATGTTATAGGTACGATTATATTTACAACATTATGCTTGGTTACACCTTTAATTGGATGGGTGGAGGGTTTTACTCCTAATAATGCCCCAGCTCAGATAGCTAACCTTCATACTATATTCAATGTGGTTACAACCTTGCTGTTGCTTCCATTTGGTCAGCTTTTAGCTGGCTTTGCAGAGGTTATCCTAAAGGATAAATCTATAGATAACCAGTTTGAGGATGAGGAGCTGCACTACATAAAGCATATATCAAATATTAATGAGGAGAAGCTTGGAGTATCAGCTATTAGCATGGAGGGTACCCGTCTTGAGATGCTTAGAATGTTTGATATGGCTAAGGTAAATGTAAAAAATGCCTTTGATTTATTTGTCAACTTTAATCAAGAGAAGGCAAATCGCCTGGATAAGAAGGAGGAGTATGTTGACTATCTTAACAAGGAGATTTCTAAGCACATTTCCCGAGTTATAACTCACGAGAGAAGTGAGATGGGTAGTGTGATATATAATGCTTACTTCACTATGACAAGCAACATAGAAAGAGTAAGCGACCACGCGGAAAATATAGCTGGCTATGCCAGACAGATGAATGATAAGGGGATGGAAATATCTGAATACGCCAAGCAGGATGTAGCAAGAATGAAGGCTATATGTGAGGATTTTGCGGATGTATTGTTTGAAAACACAGAGGATGTAGTGGATTGGCATAAACGTGTGGCAAGCATCGAGCAGCAGATAGATGATATGACAGAGGAATTCAGAGGTAATATGTATACTCGTATGCAGAAGGGTATATGTAACGGTGAAAGTCATATTCTCTTTTCGGAGATGGTAACAGATTTTGAGAGAATCGGAGATCATTATCTTAATATCTCTGACGAGATTATGAGGATAAAATTAGCAGGAGCATAAAGGAGAGGGAAATTATGTGGATGGATATAGCGGTAGGGATTATGGCGGTTTTGGCTTTCGGAGCAAGTGCGATTTGCTTTTTCGAAGGGCTGAAGGATTATGATAAAGATGATGAAATTAGGTGAAAAGCAAGAGCTTTCAGCATGGTGCCGAAAGCTTTTTTTATTAGAAAATAGTATAAAAATCAAACAGTAGCAAATTGAAATAAATGTGATAAAATATGTTTTGTTCGCAAATTTGTAAATACTTACAAATATTGACTGACAAGATAGTGACATATAGGGAGGACAGCAATTATGACAGTTAGAGTAATGGCAGATAGTACATGTGATTTATCATTTGGCATGGTACAGGATTTGGGAATAATTATAGTACCACTTCACATAGTGCTTGGTGAAGAAGAATACCTGGATGGCAAGGATATAACTCCAGACAAGATATACAGATGGTCAGATGAACATAATGATACACCAAAGACCTCAGCAGTTGGCCTTAGAGAAGCTATGGAGGCAATTGAGGAAGCTGGAGTTACACAGGATACTAACGACGAGCTGATTATATTTACCATATCTGAGAAGATGTCTGTCACTGCGAATGCGTTTCGTATTGCGGCAGAAGAATTAGAGGTGGCAGATAGGGTATCTGTAATTGATTCAGCTAATCTATCTACAGGAATTGGACTAATGGTGGTTGAGGCAGCTCATATGGCGAAGAAGGGAATGGATAGAAAAAAGATAGTAGCTGAAATAGAGAGAATTAAACCACTTGTTCGTGCAAGCTTTGTAGTTGACACACTTACATATTTGCATAGAGGAGGCCGTTGTAGCGGCGTTGCTGCCCTTGCAGGTGGTGTGCTTAAGCTACATCCTATGATTGTTGTTAAGGATGGAGAAATGGGAGCAACTAAGAAATACCGTGGTAAGATGGAAAGCGTTATTATGGACTATGTTAAGGAACTGGAACCACAGCTTAAGAAGGCACGGAAGGATAGGGTGTTCATAACTCATTCAGGCTGTAAGAGTGAGGTGGTAAGCTCTGTATATAATTATCTTACCAAGATGGATTACTTCAAGGAGATTATAATAACAAGAGCAGGAGGAGTTATTTCCTCTCATTGTGGTCCGGGAACTTTGGGAGTTTTATTCATAGAGGGTGAGTAGACTAATGAGGGAATTTGATTCTTAAGATTTATTTAAGTTCATAAATTTACCTTGATTAATTATATAAAAGCTTATAATATATAAGTTGACAAAATTTAACACTAGTGGGTATGTATGAGCGTTCATAGATTTTCATTGGTGAGTTTATGTCAGAGCATATAATAAGGGAGAAAAATGATATGAAAAGACAGATGAAAAGGCTGGTGCTTGGGGTTGCACTTAGCATGATGACTATGTGTTTTGTGGCTTGTGGAGATGACAAGAAGGATGGTGTAAAGGTTGACACAGATGTGAAGGTGGAAACAGGAGATGTTGACACAGATGTGAAGGTTGAGACAGATGTAAATGTTGAAACGGATGTTGATGTTAACGTAGGAGATGTGAAAACTGACAATAAAATCCATCTGGATAAGTACATCGGTGGAACTGGAAAAGCTATCAATCAAGCAGGATATAAGTATGATAGTGTATCTGGAAGAAATGGTAAATATGTAGTAAAGTACAAGATTACTGATGTGGAGCCTGATATTAGAACTGAGCTTAGTAAGATTCAAGGTTCTAATATTGCAAAATTATTAATTAAGGATGATACCATTGGACTTGGCTATGAGCCTAATGGTGACAAATACAAATTTAAGCTTACTGCTGGCTCTGTATATATGAATTTTGAATTAGTGGGAAGCGAGCAGATATTTGAGCAGTATCGAAGTGTAGAGCATAAAAAAATCAGGGACATGGGAGAGCTTCATTCTATACCTATCATTAATCTTGAGATAGAGTATATGTATTGCTATGCGATTTTCGACGAATCAGGAAGTGCTATTATCGAGACAGATAATTTCACACCTGAAACTGCCCAGGAGATGCTTTCCTACTGTACAGTGGAAGATTTTTATTATGAGTATGGCTTGGCTGATTAGTGTTTTGTAGGGTGTTCTACAATATAGAATCAAATAGCTGGTTTATCACAGAGGTGTATTCTGATACAGAGGATACACCTCTTATTTTTTTTATTATTTCCATTTCAAATTGTAGGTATTGATTCCAATATGTCCACATCTCCTGCATCTTATGTAGAAAATGCTTTTCCTTAGCTACAGTGGCTTTGTAGGTTTCGTATACGTCATTATGGAAGTCTATAAATTCTACCTTACTCATAGCTTTACCACCCTTAAGCTGCCTAAAAAGAGCAGGGTTGGCCAACGCACCTCGCCCACACATTATGCTTGATATATTTGGGTAATGGCATATTATCTGGTCTCTGTCTGAAGTAGAGTTGATGTTTCCGTTGTAACAAATTTTTGTGCTGGTATTAGGGGACTCAAATACCTTGGAAAATTCATCTAATCTAGGCTCGCCACTATAGAAATCACTTTTATATCTAGGGTGAATGGTAAGCTCGTGGATAGGATACTTTTTATACACCTCCAGCAAATCATTAAAATCTGCGTTATCAGTTAATCCAAGTCTGGTTTTTACGGTGATTTTACATTTCCAATTATGCGTAAATATAGTGTCTAGGAATTCGTCCAAGTAGTCAGTGTCAGCCAGCATACTTGCCCCCTTACCTTTAGATACTATTAATCTAACCGGACAACCTAGATTAAGATTTATTTCATCATATCCCATAGATTCTAGTATTTCACCCACGCGAATAAAACCCTCAGCGTCACGGGTTAATATCTGTGGCACCATAGGGATTCCATGATTGTTCTCAGGGCATATTTCATTATATTCCTTAGGAACTATAACAGGCTTTTCGTTAGGCTGTATAAATGGAGCGTACAGCTTGTCAGCGAAAGGGAAGTGTCTCCATACAATCTGTCTATACAAATAATCTGTTATACCCTCCATTGGGGCGAAATAGTAGTTCATAGGTGGCTCCTTTTTTTATGTTTTAACAAAAACCTTCTTGCCTAATATACCACATATCGACTATAATTGACACAGTATATTTAGAGAGGAGATTCACTAATGAAGAAGAAAAGTATTATTTTTCTCATCGCAACAGTTGTAATAGCAGCTATATTTATTGCTCTTACACTTAACACACCTGGTAGTGTGGACCTTGAGACCTACTCACCAAAGGTGTATGCTAGCATAGGTGCTCTTTTACCACCTATTATAGCAATTGTTCTTGCTCTTATAACTAAGGAGGTTTATTCTTCACTTTTTGTTGGTATAGTAGCAGGAGCATTACTTTATGCAAATGGTAACCTAGAGCTTATGCTTAACACCATGCTTTATAATGAGGACGGTGGTATGGTTTACAAGCTTGCTGACAGTTGGAATGTTGGTATTCTTGTATTCCTTGTAATTCTTGGAATTATGGTTGCTCTTATGAACAAGGTTGGTGGTTCAGCTGCGTTTGGTCAGTGGGCAGCTACTCATATTAAGAGTAGAGTAGGAGCACAGCTTGCAACTATGTTACTTGGCGTGCTTATTTTCGTAGATGATTACTTTAACTGTCTTACAGTTGGTTCTGTTATGAGACCTGTAACTGACAGACATAAGGTTTCTCGTGCAAAGCTTGCATATCTTATCGATGCTACGGCAGCACCTGTTTGTATCATCGCACCTGTATCAAGTTGGGCAGCAGCAGTTACATCATCAGTACCAGAGGGCTCAGATATTAATGGATTCTCTATGTTCCTTCAGACAATCCCTTACAACTTCTATGCTATTGGTACATTGCTTATGATTATTCTCATAACTACTATGAAGGTTGATTTTGGTCCTATGAAGCTTCATGAGATTAATGCTATTCATAACAATGATTTATTTACTACAGCAGCTAGACCTTACGGTGATGTTGAGGATAATAAGAATATCCAGGTTGGTAAGGTTATAGATCTTGTATTTCCTGTAATTGCTCTTATTATCTGCTGTATTATCGGTATGGTTTACACAGGTGGATTCTTTGAGGGAGAGACCTTTATCAATGCATTTGCAAATGCAGACGCTTCTATGGGTCTTGTATTCGGTAGCTTGGTAACTCTTATTATTACCTTCTGCTTCTATATGATTCGTGGAGTTATGAGCTTTAAGGAGTTTACAGAGTGTATCCCAGAGGGCTTTAAGGCTATGGTTGCACCAATCCTTATCCTTACTATGGCTTGGACACTCTCAGGTATGACTGGTCTTCTTGGAGCAGACATATATGTGGAGGAGTTAGTGGCTAGCTCTGCAGGAGCTCTTAAGATGTTCCTGCCATGTATCATCTTCCTTGTAGCTATATTCCTTGCGTTCTCAACCGGAACAAGCTGGGGAACCTTTGGTATTCTTATACCTATAGTTTGTCCTGTATTCTCAGGAGCAGATATGCAGGAGATGCTTATTATCTCTATCGCAGCATGTCTTTCAGGTGCAGTTTGTGGTGACCACTGCTCACCTATATCAGATACTACAATTATGGCATCTGCAGGAGCTCAGTCAGATCACGTTAATCATGTATCTACTCAGCTTCCATATGCGTTGTTATCAGCCTTCATTTCATTTGCAGGCTTCCTTGTAGCAGGTGTTATAGGATACTTAACTAATAGTAAGATGGCTGTTTGGTCACTTCCTATTGTACTCTTCCTTATGGTAGGAGTAATCTTCATAATCAAGAAGGTTACTAGAAATGATTTGCTTAACGAGGAAAGACTTGAAGATTGTTAATTAAAAGGATTTAGTAATATGAAAACCACAGATAAATCTTTACAGAGACGTAATTCATGTATATTAATATTTACATCCTTCGTCTGGGGTATATCATTTGTGGCACAAAGCGAGGGCGGAGATGCTATTGGACCACTTTCCTTTAACAGCATCCGTTCTATCATAGGTTCACTGGTTTTGATGCTTTGTATTGCAATCTTTGATAAGATTGGAATACTTACTAAAAAACCAGAGACAAAAGAGCAGCAGAGAACTCTTCTTCTTGGAGGAGTTCTCTGTGGTTTTGCTCTGTGTATTGCCACAAATCTTCAGCAGATAGCTATAAGTATAGGTGCCCCGGTTGGAAAGGCCGGATTTTTAACTGCTTGTTATATTCTTTTAGTTCCTATCTTAGGTATATTTCTTAAGAGGAAATGTGGAATCAATGTGTGGATAGGAGTTGTTATAGCAGTTGTGGGATTATATCTATTGTGTATAGATGGGGAGTTTGTTATCAAGACACCTGACATTCTTCTGATGCTTTGTGCCTTGTGCTTTTCATTTCACATTATGATTATAGACCATTTTACTCCTAAGGTTGATGGCTTTAGAATGTCCTGTATACAGTTTATGGTGACAGGAATTATAACTGCAGTTCCTATGTTTTTCTTTGAGATAAAGGCAGACTTTAGTGATTGGCTAGGTGGCTTTGCAAATTTGGACGCTTGGATTCCTCTTTTGTATGCAGCTATATTCTCCTGTGCGGTAGGATATACCCTGCAGATCATTGGTCAAAAGGGACTTAACCCAGCTGTAGCTTCCCTACTTATGAGCTTAGAGTCAGTATTTTCTGTGCTGGCTGGTTGGGTGCTTCTAAAGCAAAAACTTAGTGGCAAGGAGCTTCTGGGATGCTTGTTTATATTCGTCGCAGTAGTGCTAGCCCAGCTTCCAGGGAAGAAGGGTGGTATGTAAGGAAGCTTCTTGGACTGTATAACCGAGCTAGCAAGATACACATGGGGATTTGTCTATTTTTTATATAAAATATAAAAATTACAAAAAAATATGTGTTATTTGCATAATTTTTCTTGAATATATATGTCATATAGAGTACAATTAGATTTAGGGACAAGTAACCAAATAATTAGTATCAGGGAGGTAGCTAGCATGAATGTTTACACAACGGACAAGATTAGAAACGTAGTTTTATTAGGTCATAGTGGATCTGGAAAGACCAGTTTAGTAGAGTCTATGGCTTATCTGGCAGGTATTACCAATCGTATGGGTAAGGTTGAAGATGGTAATACAGTAAGTGATTTTGGTAAAGAAGAGCAGAAACGACAGATTTCAATTACTACCTCTGTAGTTCCTATAGAGTGGAATGGAGTTAAGATTAACGTTCTTGATACACCTGGATATTTTGATTTTATCGGTGAGGTTGAGCAGGCTATAAGCGCAGCTGATGCGGCTATTATAGTTGTAAATGGTAAGGCTGGTGTAGAGGCTGGTACAGAGCGTGCATGGGAGCTTTGTGAGAAGTATAAGCTTCCTCGTATGATTTACGTTACTGGTATGGACGCTGACAACGCGTCATTTAAGAATGTTGTTGAGAAGCTTACTGAGATGTATGGTAAGAAGATTGCACCTTTCCATTTCCCTATTAGAGAGAATGAGAAGTTTGTAGGATACATAAATGTTATCAGTGAAACTGGTAATCGTTGGGAAGGTAAGGAAGTTGTAGAGTGCGATATTCCTGATTATTCTAGAGAGAACCTTGATATCTATAAGGAAACTCTTATGGAAGCAGTTGCTGAGACTAGCGAGGAGTTTATGGATAGATACTTTAGTGGAGACACTTTCTCTGAGATGGAGATTAGAGCAGCCCTTAGAACAAATGTTATTGGTAGTAGCTTAGTGCCTATTTCTATGGGTTCTAATACACTTTGTCAGGGTACATTTACTCTTATTGATGATATTGTTAAGTATCTCCCAAGCCCAGAGAATAAGGAAATCGCAGGCTTCAATATGAAGACTAACGAAGTATTTGAGGCAAATTATGATTTTGCTAAGCCTAAGTCAGCTTATGTATTTAAGACTATAGTAGATCCATTTATTGGTAAGTACTCACTTATTAAGGTTTGCTCAGGTGTATTTAAGTCTGATGATATGATTTACAACAAGGATAAGGATATTGAGGAGAAGGTTAATAAGCTTTACGTGCTTCAGGGTGGTAAGGCTATGGAGGTTCCAGAGCTTCATGCAGGAGATATTGGTGCCATTGCAAAGCTTACTGCTGCTAGAACTGGTAATACACTTTCTACTAAGGCTTGCATAATCGAGTATGGTAAGTTTGAGATTTCAAAGCCATATACATTTATGAGATACAAGGTTCCTAACAAGAACAATATCGATAAGGTGGCTCAGTCACTTCAGAAGATGACTCACGAGGATCAGACACTTAAGGTTGTTAATGATGCTGAGAACAAGCAGCTTCTTCTCTACGGTATTGGTGAGAAGCAGCTTGAGGTAGTTAAGAGCAGACTTGAGAATGAGTACAAGTGTGAGATAGAGCTTTCTAAGCCAAAGATAGCATTTAAGGAGACTATTAAGAAGAATTCAGATGTGGAATATAAGTATAAGAAGCAGTCTGGTGGACATGGTCAGTATGGTCACGTAAAGATGAGATTTTCACCACTTGCAGAGGGAGAGAAGGCTTATGAGTTTAGTCAGGAGGTTGTAGGTGGTGCAGTTCCAAAGAACTTCTTCCCAGCAGTTGAGAAGGGTATACAGGAGGCATGTGAGAGAGGACCTCTTGCAGCTTATCCAGTAGTTGGTATTAATGCAGTTCTTTACGATGGTTCTTATCATGCAGTTGACTCATCTGAGATGGCATTTAAGAAGGCAGCATCACAGGCGCTTAAGAAGGGTATTATGGAGGCAGGTCCAGTTCTCCTTGAGCCTATAGTAAATCTTAAGGTTGTAGTTCCAGATAAGTATACTGGAGATGTAATGGGCGACTTAAATAAGCGTCGTGGTAGAGTTCTTGGTATGAACCCTAGTGGAAAGGGTAAGCAGACTATCGAGGCAGATATTCCTATGATGGAGCTTACAGGATACTGCACAATCCTTCGTGCTATGACTGGTGGTAGAGGAGATTACTCATACGAATTCGTTAGATACGAGCAGGTACCTAGTGATATCCAGAAGGCAGAGGTTGAGGCAAGAGCTAACAAGGTAGCTGAAGGTGCAGAAGATTAAGATATAATATATTTATGACAAAGGAACAACGAGGGTATTACCCTCGTTGTTCCTTTGTTACAGAAAATAGATATTTATATATAGCCAATTATAATCTCATAATGTATAATAACTTGGTATTAATTGGAAGATAATAGTTAATAATTATATCATCAAAAAAGGACAGGTAATAGTATGGCAGTAAAGTTTGTAGTTGATTCAGCATCGGATATCTTACCACAGGAAGCGCTAGATATGGGGATTACACGTATTTCTATGAAGGTATCATTTGGTACTGAGGAATATGCAGATGGGATAGAGTTAGATCACACACAGTTTTATGAAAAATTAGCACAAGCTGATGAGCTTCCACGCACATCTCAGATTACTCCTATAGAATTTTCAGATACTTATGAAAGTGTGTTAGGTGATGGAGATGAGTTGGTTGTAATTACTATGTCAGGAAAGCTTTCTGGAACTTATCAGAGTGCTATGCTTGCTGCACAGGATTATGAAGGAAAAGTTTTCGTAGTTGACAGTGATAATGCAACCTTAGGCGAGAGAATAATTGTGGAGCGAGGCTTAGAACTAGCCAAGCAGGGTATGAGAGCTAAGGACATAGCGGCAACTCTTGATGTTGAGAAGAAGAAGGTTAGACTAATAGCACTTCTTGATACCCTAGAGTATTTGAAGAAGGGTGGAAGAATATCAAGTACGGTTGCCTTTGTAGGTAGTATGCTTTCTATAAAGCCGGTTGTGGCTGTTGAGGATGGTGAAGTAAAGCAGGTTGGAAGGGCAAGAGGTTCCAAGCAGGGCAATAATCTGCTTAGAGAATTAATTGGAAAATGTGGTGGAGTTAATTTTGATATGCCTTACGCATTGGCTTATTCCGGAACATCAGATTCATTACTTGTAAAATATATAGATGAGAATAAGGATTTATATGATGAGCGTATAGTGGCAGAAAAGCTTCCTATACATACAGTAGGAAGTACCATCGGTACTCATGTAGGTCCAGGAGCTATAGCAGTAGCGTTTTTTGAAAACTAAAGATGTAGTTTTATGTAAACTAGATATTCGAAGGATTTGGTAATTTTTCACCAAATCCTTTTTTGTACCATTTTTTGGACTTGTTATTATATATAATCCAAAATATAAACAAAAAGAAATAATAACGGAAAGTGAGGAATTTTTATGAAGAACGACATTTTAACAAACCAGGAGAGAATAACAACCACATTTGACAGAGAGAACATTGACATTAAGAGATTTGCCAAGCAACAGATGGAGTTTTACAGAGATGTGAAGCAACATATTTATAATCTTAAAATTGACATCGCTGAGATTGGAGCGGATATTGAGGATATCTTATATCGTATTGAATCTGAGAGCTATAAGACCATGGATAGCTGTAGAGTGTTTAAGGAGCTTAAGCTTCTTCGAAATATGAAGAGGTCTAAGGAGAGAGAGTTGGAGTGCTGTATCCAAATGACTAGAAAGATTGATTGCGACAGGCTGGCTAAGATTTTGGAAAATAGCTATAGTAAGGTGTTTGTGAATAGTGTTACCGAGCTTAAGAAGGCTGTTGATGTGGCATAGACAATGATTAAGAAGAAAATTATTTACTAATATCTCCATTTCAGGCGGTGTGCACAGCTCTCTATTACATTTTAATTTTCAATTGAAAAAAACATAATAAAGTAATACAATGTTCTTGAAATATAAATAGGAAATTAAAAGGAGTGTTATTAATGGAAAAAAATAAAATGCATAAACTAGACCTGATTTTTATAGTTGGAATTGGAATTATAGCAATAATAAGTGCACTGATAGATTGCTTCTATACGAAAGTTTTTCCTGTGTTCTCTGTTGGGAGTGTGTATTGTGTTTCTTATCCTCTATTGATTGTACTGCTAATATATTCTGCACTTAAATATAAAGAAGAACAAGATAAACCAGTATATGTTAGGTGGTATATGTTTTTAATTTTACCATTTTTACATATTGCGTTTATGATAGTTGGCTTTATAATTGGTAATCTACTAAATAATTTATTTAATCTATAATTAACAAACAAGATAGGAGAAATATATAATATATATATTCCTAAATGTCCATCAAACTGGGTAATTTCGAGCAAAAAGGAGAAAATAATTACTATGATAAAAATCGTATCCATCTGTTACGGTAACATCGGTTGTTTGGGGTGAGAAGCTAGGGGTATGAAGGATTTGAGGTGGTGTAAAGGGCATTTTATGCCAGGTTTATACCAGAAAATTAGATAGGGTTGTGGCGTAGTGTGGAAGGAAAAGAGAGCAATTTTTAAGTAGTGAGTATGCTTTTAAATTGCTCTTTTTTGAATAAAAATGTCATTTGCGTCAAAAATATTCAATATAGAATTGAAAAGTCAGATGAATTGATATATAATAACTATGAATAAAAATGTCGTATGCGTCAAAAATATTCAATACAAGAGGTGCGAGAATGGATATTAAAAGAGATAAATACTTAGCAGACTTGATTAACAGAATGCACAATGGAATGATAAAGGTTGTAACTGGTATCAGGAGATGTGGAAAATCATATTTGATTTTTACTATTTTTAAAAGTTACTTAAAAGAACAAGGGGTTGATGAGTCACATATTGTTACTATTGAGTTAGATCAAAGAAAGGATAAAAAGTATCGAGAACCGGATGAGATTTTGGAGTATATTGAGTCGCGTATTGTTGATGAAGGACAGTATTATATATTATTAGATGAAGTACAATTATTGAATGAATTTGAAGAAGTTTTAAACTCATTACTTCACATTAAAAATTTGGATATATATGTAACCGGAAGTAATTCTAAGTTCCTGTCGAAGGATGTTATTACTGAGTTCCGTGGAAGAGGGGATGAGATTCATATTTATCCATTAACATTTAAAGAATTCATGCAGGCTTATGAAGGTGATATATATCATGGCTGGGCAGAATATGTTGTCTATGGTGGTTTGCCGCTCACAGTGACAATGAAAACTGAAGAACAGAAGATTAACTATTTGACAAAACTGTTTGAAGAGACATATTTAAAAGATATCATCGAAAGACATCATATAGAAAAAACGCAGGAGTTGGAAGATTTAGTTAACGTATTGGCGTCAGCCATTGGTTCTCTTACCAATGTACCGAAGATTGAGGCTACATTTAGAAGTGTAATACAGTCCAAGATTAGTGCAAATACAATTCGGCAATATATAGAATATTTAGAGGATGCCTTTGTTATTAATAGAGCTAATCGTTACAATGTTAAAGGTAGAAAGTATATAGGAACACCGCTTAAATATTACTTCGAAGATGTAGGCTTACGGAATGCCAGATTGGGTTTTAGGCAGGTAGAAGAAACTCATATTATGGAAAATGTAATTTACAATGAATTACGTAGTAGAGGTTATTCTGTAGATGTAGGAGTAGTTGAAAAACGTGTTAGAAATGAAGAAGGAAAAGAGGAAAGAACGTATTTAGAAATTGATTTTATTGCAAATCTTGGAAGTAAACGATATTACATTCAGTCAGCATTTAGTATGCCAACAGAAGAAAAACGTATTCAGGAGAAGGCATCTCTTATTAACATAGGAGATTCGTTTAAGAAAATCATTATTGTTAAGGATGTTGTTAATGTAACAAGAGATGAAGACGGAATTACGACAATGAGTATCTATGATTTTCTTTTAAAGGAAAATAGTTTGGAACTTTAGATGAGAGAGGTTGGTAAACAAGGATAGAAGAAATTTTATGAGATAATCAAAAGTGCAGGGATAGATAGGGTTGTGGCGTAGTGTGGAAGAATAGCATTTCGGCAGTAAAGTGTGTTTATTGCCGAAATGTTATTTTTGTAATGGTAATGGTTTTGTAATGGTATTTCTGAGTCCTGAATATTGGACAATTTAAAGTATATAATCTTAATATAACATTAGACAGGAAGAATTATTAATAACGAAAGACGGAGGATGCGGTTATGAAGGATTATTACATTACAGTCACAGGTATGAATCACTATTACGGTTTAGCGCCATTTTCAGTGGGAAAGGTATTGAAGTGCTATAAAGAACCATCAAATCCCTATGACAATGAGGCAATTGTAGTAAAGCTAAAGGAAGTAGGTAATATATCAGATTTAAGGAGTTACAAAAACTATGATAAACATCCTATTCATCTGCCACGGCACTACCTCTGCGAGTAAAACTCGTGTCGGCTGTTAGTTGGGTAAATCAGTGCAAATCGTGGCGTTGTGAAAAGTGCCTTACTACGGTTTTACTATGGTTCAGCCGATGAAAACTATATATGTACAAATCCCCTTTTAGGGGGTAGTAGAAGGGCACCATACAGCATTGCAGGTGCCTTTTTTGGAATAAAACAGTTTTTGCATTATTCCGTTATTTCAGCAAATGTTGTTCCGATATTGTTGATATTGTTCCGTTAAAGTGGTATACTATATCTTAGATTGGAGGGATAGTCTATGTTTATGACAGTAAAACAGGCTTCTGAAAAATGGGGCATTTCTGATAGAAGAATCCGAGTTCTTTGCTCTGAAGGGAAAATTCTGGGTGCGTACCAGGAAGGGCGCGGTTGGAAAATTCCTGTGGACGCAAAGAAGCCTGCCGATGGTCGTTACAAATCAAAGGAGAGCCTTTTGGCGCAAATCGACCGTAAAAAGATTGAGTTGGATGGCAGAAGACCTTTGACAGCGGGCGAAGTGGCAAGGCTTAATGAGGAGTTTATCGTGGAATACACATATAACTCTAATGCCATCGAAGGAAATACACTTACCCTGCGAGAAACAGACTTGGTACTCCGAGGTCTTACGATTGACCAGAAACCATTAAAGGACCACATGGAGGCAGTCGGTCATAAAGAAGCATTTGATTTTGTGAGTGAACTTGTGAAAGATAATGTTCCGATTAGCGAGAGCATCATCAAACAGATTCACTATCTCGTCCTTGCTGATAAGAAAGAAGACCGTGGCGTCTACCGCAGAGTTCCGGTTCGTATTATGGGCGCACAGCATGAACCTGTGCAGCCGTATCTTATTGAACCGAAGATGGAACAGTTGTTGCGTGATTTTGCTGAAAGCACAGAGCATATCGTAACAAAACTGGCTCGTTTCCATATTGAGTTTGAGGGCATCCATCCTTTTATTGACGGTAACGGCAGAACCGGAAGACTGCTTGTGAATCTTGAGTTGATGAAAGCAGGGTTTCCGCCTATCGACATTAAGTTTACAGATAGAATTGCCTACTACAATGCATTTGATGAGTATCATGTAAAACATAATCTTTCCATGATGGAAAATCTGTTTGCAGGATACATCAATGCAAGGTTGGATATGTATCTAGATATGCAGGATTAACCGACCTGCTTTTGAACAAGGAGGTCACCCATGCCTTTTGAAATAGTAAGAACCCTCGATTTCTACTACGTTTTTACTACTACCCACGGCATCAATTTGCCACATTTTGCCCCGTTTCGGATTTCTGTGACAGAGTTTGGTGCAATATAAATGCTTTGATATCCTCGGCAAATGGGGGCAAATCAGAGCAAAATATAACATTTTAGGAGGCACTTCAAATATGATTAAGATACTATTCATCTGCCACGGCAACATCGGTTGTTTGAGGTGAGAAGATAGGAATATGAAGGGCTTGAGGTGATGGTGTTGGCAATTTATGCCAGGTTTATGCCAGAAAAATTAGATAGGGTTGTGGCGTAGTGTGGAAAGCAATCTCAACTGCTGAGGCGGTTGGGGTTGCTTTATTGTTATAAAATGAGTATATTTCGGCTAAAATATAATCATAATAAAAATTAGCCGAAATATACTTGATTCTTGTGTGATATTCGGCTAAAATGTAATCATAATACAAATTAGCCGAAAGAGGGTGGAAAGTATGAATTATATAAAAAGAAATTTGGAGAACGTAGTTAGTCAAGTTACAAAGGAATATCCTGTGGTGTTAGTCACAGGACCAAGACAGGTTGGTAAGACTACTATGCTTCAGAAGTTAATGGAAGGAACAGATAGAGGATATGTTACCTTGGATGATTTGAATGAAAGAAATATTGCAAAGACTGATCCGGAATTATTTTTGCAGTTGCACAAGCCACCTGTGATGATTGATGAGGTACAATATGCACCAGAATTATTTACTTATATAAAAATGCACGTAGATAAATATCATGAGCCAGGTGCATTTTGGCTTACGGGTTCTCAGGTGTTTAAACTAATGCGTGGAGTACAAGAATCATTAGCAGGAAGAGTAGCTGTGCTGTCGCTTACATCTTTATCTCAGGCAGAAATTTCAGGTGGTGATATGGAACCATTAATAATAGATATGGAGGCTTTATCCACTAGAAAGAATGGAAGAAAAGAAGCAGACACAAGAGCTATTTTTGAACGAATCTATAAAGGCTCAATGCCAGTAATTGTAAGTGGTGCGAATAGTAATAGTCAGATATTTTATAGCAGTTATTTGTCAACTTATATTGAGCGTGATGTAAAGGCGTTGTCGGATGCTATTGATTCACTTAAGTTTCTTAGATTTATTACAGCAGTAGCAGCAAGGTGTGGTCAAATGCTGAATATGGCAGAGGTTGCTAGAGATGCAGATATAAATCAGACACAGGCAAAGAACTGGTTGGGGATTTTGGAAACACTTGGAATTATATTTTATCTTCATCCATATTCCAATAATTTACTAAAACGTCTTGTGAAAACACCTAAATTGTATTTTTATGATACAGGATTGGTATGTTACCTAACCAAGTGGAGTAGTGCTGAAACTTTAGAGAGTGGTGCTATGAATGGTGCAATTTTAGAAAATTATGTGGTTGCAGAGATTATGAAAACTTACTTGAATTGTGGAAAGGAACCTTACATTTACTATTATCGAGATAAGGATTCTAAGGAAATAGATATTGTTCTAGAACATGATGGGGTTTTGAATCCAATAGAAATTAAGAAAACTTCCAATCCTGGAACAGAGCTGACAAAGGTATTCGGTTTACTGGATAAGTCATCAACACCACGTTCGAAGGGGGCTGTTATATGTATGAAGCCAGGTCTTAGTGCAATTGATAGAGATAATTATATTGTTCCTGTTTGGATGATATAAATGTGAGGTATATAAACATAATAAGGAAACATTGTAATGGGGAGAGAAAGTATAAATGAGAACGTAAAACCTGCATTTATGTGCAGGTTTTATTTTGTTACATTTTGAGATATGATGTTAACAAAATAAAATAAAGTCCTTTTTATTGGACACTAAACATGATATAATTATAAAAAATATGCAAAGAAAGAGGTGATGCCAATGAAGTATAGATAAAGGAGGAAAAAATTATGAGAAATTTTATTGATTACGAAGAAGAGAACTGTATAGGCGTGGAGGAAACTGAAAAGCAAGGGAACCCCGATTCATTTATTCGCTATATAGGGGATAGTACAACAAATGTTATGCATGATAAACTGTGTATAAAGGTTAATGAAATACCTGAAAGTGATAGAATTACTTTGAATGAATTGGATAAAACCATGAAAATTTGTCATAATTGTCGGAGAAAAATTTATATAAGGAATGCGATAAAGGATGATGAAAATTTTTCTTGGTATTTAGATTTTTTTGATGCCGCAAATTATGGGACAAGTAGACTAAGAGGTTTTATTTATATGCGGGGAGTAGAATTGTTAAAGATTTCTGATATAGAATTACAGATAAAATATAAGGAAGATACTTGGATTGCTGCTTACGTAAAGCGTAACAGATATAAATTGTTTCACAACAGTTATGTTTTTACTTCTAAGTATGATAGACGTATTATACCTGGAAAGTTTCATGTTCAAAAGAAAGATCCAATGAGACTGACAGACCTGCTTAGATATATAGCGATGTATGATTGGGAAGGCCATTTTTGTTAGAACTGTTATGTTTTAATTACTTCCACCATTCCCAGTATATTTTCCCCACAAAATGTTATATAATATCCCCATAATAACCCACCAAGGAGGAACACTCGTATGAAACTCACACCAACCCTAAACTATTACAACGAAAATGCTGAAGAATTCACAGCCAGCACAATAAATGTGGACTTTACAAGCGTTCAGGACAAGTTCTTGAATAAACTCTCTTCAAGTTCATCTATATTGGATTTCGGTTGTGGAGCAGGGCGTGATACAAAGTATTTCCTTGAGAAAGGTTACATGGTTGAGGCAATAGATGGTTCGGAAGAACTGTGTAAGCTTGCCAGTGAGTATACTGGAATAGAAGTGAAGCGTATGCTTTTTCAGGAGCTTCATGATGTTGAAAAATACGATGGGATCTGGGCTTGTTCTTCCATACTGCATCTTCCGTACGAGGAATTGGTGGAAGTAATGAAGAAGATGAAAGTGGCACTTAAGGACACAGGAATCATCTACACATCCTTCAAATACGGAAGCTTTGAAGGTGTTAGAAATGGTAGATACTTTATTGATATGACAGAAAAAAGTTTAGAGAAATTGCTTCAGGATGTGGGTGGACTTGCTGTAGAAGAAATGTGGGTAACATCCGATGTAAGACCGGGGCGAGGTGAAGAAAAATGGTTAAATCTCTTTCTCCGAAAGAAATAGTTGAATATCCAAATGGTGGAAAGAGTTATTTCTATGTTGTTGATCAGACAGCAATTATTGTGGATGAAGGAATTTGCAAATGTAGTTCGGAAGAAGATGCATTCCCTTACACTTTGATTACTGAAAAGCAAAACTCTTATATGCATCGATATGGTAAGGTGTATAGATTCCTGCGTGAAGACGAGGATGCTATTGAGAGCTTTTTGGAGAATGCTGATGACAATACAGACATTAATTTTTCTATATGCACAGTGAATCGTGAAGATGATTCAAATGCATCACCATTGGAGTTTTTGTTCGAAGAGAAATTTACAAATGTATATGGCATGGAAGGTCTAAAATATTTAAGGAAGGAATATGGCGTTGTTGATAAGGACGGTCATAATTTCTTTCTTGATTATTATGCTCAAAAGGATGATTGTGGAGTTGCAGTAGAAGAAAATGGTGTGTCATATCACCATCCACAGATAATTGGAATTGACAGATATAGAAACCAGTTGCTAAAGCAAAATACCTGCACAAATTGGGGCATTAAGCTGTATAGATTTTCTACAGAGGATTGTCAGTTTGATAACCGTATAGAGGATGATATTCGTACCTTCTTCGGAGATGATATAAGCAAATATGAAGAAAATGGATTGATTATAGATAGACCTGTGGAATTGTACGACCACCAGGTGGTTACCCTTCAGGCCATTGAGCAGAAGAGATTGGCGGGGGTAAAAACATTTTTGATTGTATTCCCAACGGCAAGCGGAAAGTCTAAGATTGTAGAAGAGGACATACAGGCATTTGCAGCGGGAAGAGAGAAGTTTAAGGCCTTGGTGCTAGCGCCAAATATAAATATTGTAGAAGACTGGAGACATAGGATAGAAAATTCCTTAAATAAATATAAGGACTGTATACAGGTAAAAACATTTGCGAACATAGTAAGAAACTATACGAACATTTCGCCAAATGAGTATGATTACATAGCAATAGATGAGGCCCATCATGCAGTGGCGCCTATGCTGAAGAGAGTGATACAGTATTTTACACCAGAGTTTATGATAGGACTTACTGCGACGGACCAAAGACCGGACAAGAAAAAACTGGAAAGTGTGTTCGGTAGCTACAAGACTGGACTATCCTTGGTTCAGGCTATGGAAGAGGGAATAGTGGCACAGGCAAATGTGTATCGTGTAGAGACCAATATCAACTTAAGTCAGGTGCGATTCAATGGAAAGGATTATGTGAATGCAGACCTGGAGAAGAGCATTCGTGTTACTTCCAGAAATGAGTTGATTGTAAATGTACTTAAGGAATATTTTTGTGAAGGTGAAGTAGCTAATCGTCAGGGTATTATATTCTGTGTAAACACTAAGCATACATTGGAGATGGAAAAGCTTTTAAATGAAGTTGGCATCAGTGCAAAATCCTATACAAGCAAGACGAAGAATGCTGATAAAGTAATGGTGGATTTTAAGGATAAGAAGATTCGTTTTCTATGTGCTTGCAGCATGATTTCAGAAGGGTGGGATTACCCGGAGCTTGGGATTCTTGTTATGGCAAGACCAACACTTTCTAAGGTGCTTTACTTGCAACAGATAGGTAGAGGCTTGCGTAAGACCGACACCAAGAAAAATGTATTCGTAATTGATGTGGTTGATGAGTATGGAGCTATGGCGAGACCATGTTCTATGCACAGTATATTTCAAAATGCTATGTACGTTCCATTTGGAAATATTACAAACAGGGCATACTCTGTGGGAGATATGATTGAAATAGACGGTATTATAGAACGAGTAGAACGTATAGTGGAAATTGATATCAATAGCTTCGAAGATAAGTATGGTGATTACCTAAGTCAGGAGCAGCTGGCTAGGGAATATTATGTCAGCACTGGCACCATAACAAGCTGGATAAAGAAGGGCAAGATTAAGCCTACAGTTTCCTATCCATTTGGTAATAAGCAGATATATCTATTTAGCCCAGAGGATGTAAAGAACATAAGAAATGAATTAAACATCCCAGAGCATACCGAGGAAACCATCAAGAAAGACTTCTTTGATTTCTTGGCAGAAAGAGACTATTCACTATCTTATAAGATGCCATTTTTGCTATCATTTATTAAGAATATGAATTCCATAGGAGACGCAAATATAGAGACTGTATTAGATGATTATATTGCATTCTATGAGGATAGAATAGCGCGAGGTCTACCAGTAGATAGACCATCCTGCCCTTATAATGCAGAGACATTGAAGGATAGGAAAATGATAAAAACAAATATGCTGACCAACCCATTTGAGAAGTTTGAGAGAAAGAGATTCTTGTATCATTCTAAGGATCTGGGTGTTATCTCTATGAACCATGCACTGTTTTCGAGGATGGGAGAGGAAGATTTTCAGAAGGTGAAAGAACAGATGCTGGAGGATGTGAAGAATTACTATAAGGATATGGGTGTGTAGGCTTATGAAAGGTAAAAGGGGAGTATAATGGTAAAAAGATCAGTTTGTTTATGTGATAACGAATTAATAGGTATTGAAACAATATATACCGTAGTTGGTGGTAAACAAATAAATGAACCTGAAAGATTGAAAGAAGTACGTGAAAAAAGTAATAATAATGAACTGTTTTGTTCGTGTGGGTGCGGTAAGAATGTGATACTGGTAGCAGGTGATAAAAATCTTCGAAAACAACATTTTAGGTTAAAGGGTAGTATGGATAACGAAGAGTGCACGTATGTCTCTGAAGGAGTAGCGTCAGTTTATTCCAAGATAGTATTGAAATGTTGGTTGGATGATAAATTGATTACTAAGGATGTGCAATCGCGAGTTCCAATATATGAAGTTGGTGATGTTAATAGAAAATATGAATTTTCGTTTTTATCAAGAAATAAAGGAATCGCTGTTAGTTATTGTTATAATAGAGCAAATTTATCTGATGAAAAGATAAGAATTTTGGAAAATAATGGGAATAATATACATATTACTTTTATTGTAGATATAAGTAATTCTGGTTGTAACGGGCAATATCCAGAAAGTCTAATGAAGGTGCAAGAGAAACAAGGATACTGCTTGCTTTTAGACGCTGATGGAATGGAGTATGATTCATCAAAGATGAAAGCTATATGCTACGCTAAAAATATATATGGACTTTGGGAAGAACTTGTAATTGCAGAAGGGGCTATAGATGATTTTTCAATAGATGATAATGGGAATATTATATATAGATGTGCGGAACTAAGTGTATTAAAAGACATAACATTAAGTAAATTTAATACAAAAAATGAAGAAGAACAAAAGCAAATAGCTTTAGAATTAGAGAAAAGGCAATTTGATGAAATAAGAATTTACGAGGAAGAACAAGAACGAAAAAGACAACATGAAGAATATATGAGAAAAATGAAAGAAGAGAAAGCGGAAAAGGAGAGATTGAGAAGAGAAAAAATAGAAAAGGCACAAATCGAGAAAAAACAGAGAGAAGAAGATTTCAATAAAAATATCACATCGGAAATAGTGCAACATAAGACACTTGTTTTTGATGGAGAGGGTAAAAGATGGTTGAATTGTGATTATTGTAAGAAATGGAAAACACAAAAAGACTTTGTTTCCTATGGTGGAAAAAATCATATGAATGGTGGTACATGTTATGAATGTGATAAAACAAATCCAAATGCAAAAATGTATAAAACATATGCTGAAAAATCACAAAAAATAGTTCCAAAAAGTAAGTGCCCCAAATGTGGAGGAATGCTAAAAGAAAGAAATGGCAAATATGGACTGTTTTTAGGGTGTAGTAATTATCCCAAGTGTGATTTTACTGTAAAAAAAACTAACTTGTATAATATTTGAAAAACTATGATATTATTCATATGAATCAGATGATATAATGTAATATACAGTAATATTGTTGAGGATGAAAATATAATTGAAAAGCAAAAGCTGATTGATAGTTTTTTATCTTCATTAGATGGCACGAAAAAAGAGAAGTTACTTGAACAACTAGAAGATTATGTTCATGTTTTTTGGTACTATAATAGAAGAAGTTAGATTGAATGGAAGAATCGCATTATATTGTGTTGCGGCAATAAAAGCGATGATGAGGACCAAATATAAGTGCCAATATGATGTGTGTCATTGTACGTACTTAAGAAAAGGGGATGAGGGAATGACATCAGGAATGGAAAATTTGGACATTCTTGGGCTATTCCAAAAGAAGCAGGAACGCCCGTTGATAAAAGAATTAAGTCAGAGAAATATAAGAAGTCTTAATTTTGAAAAATAAATTGAGTACTTTTAGGAGGATGATAGATATATGTACAGTAAGTATAGAATTAAAAGATGCTATAGAACCCAAAAGGATGATGTGACAAGGGAGCTTATATAAAAATCCCTGAAAGCCTTAATTTATAAGGATTTAAGAAGATTTAAGGAGCTATAAAAACTATGATAAACATCCTATTCATCTGCCACGGCACTATTTTCCGAAATTGAAAAAGGCCTGTAAAATGGGCGTTTCCGGTGCAAAGGAGGTGAAGTTTACCACTGGTTTCCCACTTTTGCAGGAAGAAAAAATTAAATAGAGCTCAAACTCATAGATGGCGTTCCGGCAAATAGGGCTGTTGGGATGCCATTTTTATTTTTATATATTATTCCAGTTAAAATATGAACCACATGGATTTGCACAACGCCTACGAAAGCTACAAGCTTGGAATGACCGACAGAGAGACTTATCTGGAGCAGAGAAAGACCTACGAGCAGTTGCTTGTGTGCATGCAGGACAATATCGAAAAGCAGAAGGCAGTAGTTAGCAAGATGGCTCAAGTGGATCTGCCGGAAGTGGCCGGTTTTGAAATGCTGGAAGGGCAGATGAAACTGCAGAAATTGAATAAGGAAATCGTGGATGCTTTCGTGTCGGAGATTGTTGTGCATGATAGGGAGAGGATGGAGATAAAGTGGAAGTTTCGGGATGAGTTTTTGGAGGCGGAAAAGGGCGAAATTTGTAGTAAATGATATGGAGATTAATGGGAGGGGGTGGTATAATTATTGTTGAGTGATAATTGAGATAAATGAAAGGGGCGATAGAATTGTCATTTTTTGAAAAGAATTATAAAAATTTAATGCTATTGAGTCAAAATGATTCAAAACAAGATGGATTTAGGAATGCACAATTAGGTGCTTTGTATTCTATTGGTGCGCATTTTTTTTATAATAGTGAGCCGGGCATAATTACAATGCCAACAGGTAGTGGCAAGACGGCAGTTATTATGAGTGCTCCTTTTTTACTGCAAGCAAAACGTGTATTAATTATTACACCAAGTAGACTTGTGAGAAGTCAAATAGCAAATGATTTCTCTGAATTAAATACGCTTAATAAGATAGGCGCATTTAGAAAGGTAATTGGAAGAATCAAAGTTAAGGAAATTGAAACAGTTATTAGCTTTGATGATGTAGAAGAATTGAAGAAATATGATGTAATTGTATCGGCTCCTAACAGTATAAAAGTAAGTAAGAGTGCAGAAATTCATATACCTGCTGATTTTTTTGATTTGGTAATTGCTGACGAAGCACATCATTCTGCTTCAGAATTGTGGGGACAAATATTAAGTTATTTCAGTTGTGCAAAGCAGATTTTAGTAACAGCGACTCCGTATCGAAGAGATCATAAAGAAATAAAAGGAAAATTTTTGTACAGTTATACAATGACACAAGCTTATAAAGATGGAATATTTGGTGAGATTGAGTTTTTGCCAGTAAATTCATTAGGAAATGCTGATGTTGCAATTGCTAAGGAAACAGAAAAACAGTTTTTAAAGGACAAGGAAAGTGGGTTGTTTCATCGAGTGATGGTAAGAACTGCTTCTAAGAAGAGAGCTGACGAATTGGTGAAAGTTTACGAAGAGAATACAGAACTGTGCCTTTTGAAAATAGATAGTGATGTGGCGTATTCTGAGATTCGAGCTACCATTAATAAGTTAAAATTGGGAGAAATAGATGGTGTTATTTGTGTTGATATGATGGGAGAGGGGTTTGATTTTCCTAATTTAAAAATTGCTGCTGTACATGCACCACATAAATCATTGGAAGTGACACTTCAGTTTATAGGACGATTTTCAAGGACAAGTGGTAGTAATATAGGCAAAGCAAAATTCATAGCTGTGCCTAGCGAAATAGAAATAGAGGCAGAAAAGATATATGATTCGGATGCTGTATGGTCAGAATTGATTCCGCATATGAATGATCAAAAATTGATGCATGAGATTAATAATCGAGAGGTTATAAATAAAATTAAAAGTATACGGTCGGATGGAGAATACAAGGCGATTTCAGCAGGTATTTTCAAACCATTTGCGCATTCGAAAATATATGATGTGTTTGGAGAAGTGGATTATAGTTTTCAATTACATGATTTTGAAAATGCTAAAGTTGTTAATGAGTTTAGGGAACCAGATACAAATAGTATTGTCTATTTATTAAAAGAGGACGTAAAACCTAAATGGATAACAGATAATCAAATAATGAATACGGAATACAATTTAGTTGTTGTATACTATGATATGGTACATAAGTTATTACACATTAATTCTTCTATAAAGAAAGAAGAATTATATGAGTTAATAGCTGAAAAAATGGTTAAGAATGGTAAATACAAAAGAATTCCATCTTCATATTTAAAACGTGTATATAGAAATATGAAATCAATAGACTTTTTCAATATTGGCCTTAAGAGTGGAATTAATAGTAGCAAAAAGGAAGATTATAGAATAATTGCAGGTCAAGGAGTTCATAAAGCGTTAACTGAGGAGTATGGAAGTACTTTTTTTAGAGGACATAGTATGGCTGGTGGTACTGATCCTGAATTAGGTAAAATAACTATGGGATATAGTGCTGGGTCTAAGGTGTGGAGTAATGCGTATTTACAAATTCCCGATTATATAATGTGGTGTAAACATGTATCAAAGCAAATTAGAGATAAATCTATTGTAAAAACAGGAACAGAATTTGATAATGTTCCGGATACAGAATTTATTACAAAATTGCCCAAAGACTTTTTTGTTGTGTCGATAATATGGGATCTGTCAGTATATGAAGGCAATATCACACAATTATTAGATTGGGATAGAGGAGAATGTTGGCAATTATTAGATTTAGAAGTAAAATTCGTAGAGCAGATTAACGAGCATGAGTTTTCTTTTTTATTAGTAGCATCGGATAATCAAATAGAAATTAAATCAACTATCTCTGATAAAGGTATGACCTTTTCTCTGTTAGCAGAAGATTCAGACAGATTTAGGGTTGTTGAACAATCCACAGCATATAACTTGTGTGACTATTTGAAATATTACCAACCTACATTCTATCTGACAGATTTCTCCGCTATTTGTAATAATGAATATTTTGCAGTTAATCAAAAGAATAGTATCATAAACACAGAATGGTTTGAGCAGATTGATTGGAGTGAATATGATATTACAAAGGAGTTTAGGGAGAAGGATGTTTTCATGGGTGACTAAAGGAAAAGAAATCGAGAACTATTTACCAAAGAGTGCCTTGGAAACTATGTTAGAAATAACAATTCGAAAAGAATGTGGTCAATATAGTCTGTTTTCGGATTATGTTGAAAAGTATTATAAAAATTTTTCGCATAAAAAAGTCCCGTTTGCTAATAAAATAAAAGAATATATAACGTTTGAAAATTCTATACGTATATTAGATTTAAAGAGTCAGATAGAAAAACTGTACAAACAAATGAAAAAGTGGAATGGGTGATTAGGTATGAGAGGTGGAATAATAAATATGCAAAGGATAACTGAGATATAGTACATAGAAAGTGCAAATTCTATATATGAATATTGATATGAAAAAAGTGTATTCCCCAGTGGTACGCCCCTGAACTTTACCACTTTTTTTACCACTTTTGCAGGGAAAGATATGCCAAGATATGCCAGCATATGCCAAGATATGCCATTTTACCCCTATTTGGTGTCTGCCGTCCGGGTAGACTAACATCTTGAAAAAAGCCCGTATTTTCGGGCTCTTGCCACGATATGCCACCATATGCTATCATATGCCAAGAAACGAAAGGAAATTTGAAATTATGATTAAAATATTGTTTGTGTGCCACGGCAACATTTGCCGTTCATCTATGGCAGAATTCGTCCTAAAGGACATGACACAAAAACTTCATATCTCCCACCTATTCCACATTGCCTCCTGTGCCACCAGCACTGAGGAAATCTGGAATGGAGTAGGAAACCCTGTCTACCCACCAGCTAAAAAGGAACTAGCTAAGCACGGCATCTCCTGCGAGGGCAAGAGAGCAGTTCAGCTTCGCAAGGACGACTACAGTAAGTACGATTACTTAATTTGTATGGACTCTGCAAATGTTCGTAATTCCCTTCGAATCCTTGGAGGTGATCCTGATAACAAAATCAAGATGTGCCTAGAATTTGCAGGTATCAATCGTGATGTGGCAGATCCTTGGTATACTGGCAACTTTGAAGCTACCTACAATGATGTGGTTATGGGCTGTGAGGGCTTGCTACAGCACTTGAGAGAAATGGGAGAGATTTAATATGTCCATCAATTTTGAAAACAAATTATTTATAGACGCACCAACAACATTGCAGGGAGATTTAAGTAATCTTATTAATAATTCTACAGCAGCCTATGGATTAGCTGAAAGTCAGGATAATCCTGAGACTGCATTGGCTAGAAAAGCACTTTGGGATAAGCTGATTAATAAGTCTAAAAGTCATATGGAGTTAGGGATGATTGCCCTTGGAATTATTTCGGGTTTGTTTTTATTTTTTTCCTTGGGTGCATTTATTTTATATTGTAATGATGAAAATGAAGGGTACATATTAATTATTGCTATATTTGTGGCTTTAACCTGCTATTGTGGATGGGTTAGTAAGAAGCTTCTACATATGAAGGAAAATCAGTTTGTGATTGATATATCTAATTATAATGATGAATGCTATCAGTTCCGTATTATGCCAGATAACAGGCTATACATTTTGGTAGGTGCAAATTTTGATGAGAATGGAGAAACTCTAGCAACCAATGCTATAACCGAGGTTGATCCTGTGTGCTCAGATTTGATTGTTATGAATAGCATTAGCAGTATTAATCAATATGCTGAGGGAGCAGTTATAAAAGGGGAAGCAATTATTAAATCCTATAGAATAAGGGAGGGATATAGAAGATATCTTCAGCTTGAGTATCCTCAGCAGATGACTGTTTTCTTGCAAAAGGGAATATATCCAGAAGAAATGCTTGAGAAAGTAGCTCATACTTATAGTATGACAATTTAATAAAAGGAAAAGCTTCGACGAGAAAAAATCGTCGAAGCTTTTCTTTTTTTTACGTTTCTACAAATTTTTTAGTTCTTATTTTCTATAATTCTTATCACCCATATTTTGCTTAAAATATTTGATTTTGGGAGGTAATAAAGTGTTTGTCAAAGGATTTGAAAATGCAAGTACAGAAGAGCTAAAAAATTTTTTGGAGTACGTTTACATAGATGAAGATTATGATTTGACAAAATACAAGGAAAAGGAGGATTACATAGAATTATTTTACCAAAGATTTAAGCATAGGGTTAGGTTTAAGGATATACAGTATATAGAGGCTTATAATGGTTATACTGAGTTTCAGGTTGGGACAAAAAGGTTTAGAAGAGAGGAGTCATTAAAGGAAATAGAAAAAATGATAGATATGTCTATGTTTGTGAGAATCCAGAGAAGCTTCATAGTGAATTTATTGCATATTAAAAGGTATGAAAAAATGGAAGTGGAAGTGGGGGGAATAAGGATACCGGTTTCTAGGAGAAGAAGGAAAAGCTTCGAGGAAATTTATACCAGATATCAAATTTCAACATGCAATTTATAGATTTGTCTTAACCATTTATAGACATAAAAAACCACTAAAGGAGTTATCATTGCATAGTAAAAATTCTATTGCTACAATCCCAATTAGAAGATAAGAGATGGTAGTTAGATTACTTATTATTCTTCTGTGGGGATTCTATTATCGGCTCTTGGGAGGTCGGTTTATAGGATAAATAATGTAGAAAGGAGAAATGACTATGGGATGTTCAAATGACGCAGCAGTAGTTGCAAGCTGTGGTATCTCTTGTTTAGCAGGATGTGGCGCAAGTGCCCTCTTTACTTTAGGAATGGGTACAGCTGTTCTTGCAGTTGCAGGTACTTCAGGTGGTGCTTTAGGTTCAGTAGCAAGCTAGTAATAGCTACATATTGACCAGACAAAGGGCGGACAAGCATTTTCAGTGATTTGGGTTTGTCCGCCTATTTTCTAATATGAATATACGGGGGTGAAAAATTGAGTAATAAGAGCCTTTATTTTGACAGATTTAAGACCTTATCAGGTAATACATATTTGTACGATGGAGTTACCTCGGTGGTGGTGCCGGATAACGGGATTTTGGAGCAGATAATTAGAATGAAGCATCAAGGGAAAAGTGATGAAGAGGTTTTGGCTGAATTATCTGGACCAGATATATCAGACAAGGAACTAAAAAGTACCTTGATTTTTTATAACAGATGGGAGAAGAATTTTCAGGGCTTTTCCCTAGCTAGGAAGGAGCATAGCATACCTAAGGTTACAGCACAGGATATAAAGGATACCTTGGACCAGGGAGATATATACATATTAATCCTAAATGTAACTGAGGATTGTAATTTTCGCTGCAAGTATTGCTACCTTTCTGAAGCCTATGATTACACAAGAAATCGAACTACAAAGCGTATGAGCTTTGACACTGCTAAGGCAGCTATCGATTATTATTACAAGCTTTTAGATGACTACAGGTTCAAGAAGCCTAACAAGAAGGTGAATATAAATTTCTTCGGTGGAGAGCCACTGTTGGAGTTTGAGCTTCTGAAAAAATGTGTGGAATATGCCAAGGCTAATACCACCAGAGAGGTAGCATTTAATATTACTACTAACGGTTATCTTCTTACAGATAAAATCAGTGACTTTTTGGTAGAGAATAATTTTTACATATCCGTAAGCTTAGACGGAGCCAAAAAGAATAATAGCCAGAGAGTATTGGCAAATGATATTCCTACCTTTGACCGAATAGTGGACAACCTTAAGAACTTTAAGAAGCGTTATCCTGAGTACACTAACATAGGCATTTTATCAGTATATGATATTAACACAGACCTTGACGAGAATGTGGCTTTCTTCAAGGATCCAGAGCTTCCACCTGTCCTTAGAGCTACAGGTGTTTCAAATAACAATACTGATTACTATGACCAGTTTAAGGATGCTGATTATGAAAAGTTTAGGGAAACTATGTACAGACTCAGGGAGGAATATCTGGATAAAAAGATGAAAAGTGAACCTATGTCAGGCTATCTGCAGGTGTTTTTTGAATCAGAGCTATTTACAGTTCTTATGAGAAAACGTCACAGAGATGACAACACCGGTTCTATTATTCCTTACACCGGTACCTGCGTGCCAGGCATAAGACTTAGTGTTAGAGCTGACGGAACCCTTGACATCTGTGAGCGTATGAATCAGGAGTTCCCTATAGGAAATGTACATACAGGCTACAACTACGAGGCCTTGGCAAATATAGTTAACAAATATAACGAGAGCATTACCGCAAGCTGTAGAGAGTGTATAGGCAATAAGATTTGTCAGATATGCTTCGCACAGGTTGCAGGAGACAAGAGCTTTACCTACAAGCCTGAGATATGTAAGCAGATTCAGGAGATGATTAAGAATGGAAACTCTGTAATATACAGTATTCTTGAGGAGAATCCTGAGGCCTATACATTGGAGGGTATGGAAAAGGTAATTGAGAATATGATTAAGTTTGAGGGATAAAGGAGGAGATAAAGTGAGTTGGTTAAGGTTTTATCCGGATGTGATTTTGAAGAAGGGATATGTGAATTCAACCCTTTATTTTCTCGGTGAGAAGAAGACTATCGTTCTTACCGGAAGAGAAAGTGAGTTATTAAATTATCTCCTAGAGCATTCTGTGGAGCAGGCTAAGGATACTTTTGGAAGTGAATTAGTAGAATGTGCCATTAACAAGGTTTTAGATAGTGGAATGGGTAATTTGTATGATAACAAGGTGTTTGCAGAAAAATACAAGCCTAATATTGACTTTTTTGTGGAGCAGTTTTTTCAGGATAGATTTAGTATCTATGAATTTTGTGTTCAGCTTCCTGTGTCAGAGGATTCGGAGTATAGGGCTCCAAAGAATGTATTAGTTCATGAGGGCTGCAATTCATGTCTTGTACCAGATATTGATGTGATGGATGCAGTAAGCTATAGGCAACTACTGTACAACAATCTAAAGCTTATACGGGGAGTGAACGTCAATCATTTTACAATACAAGGAGGTAATCCACTTGATAACTGGGAGCTTGTAATGGAGCTTTTACAGGAGGCTAAGGAAGGCTTTAAATGTATGACAGAGCTGGTATTTCCTAACAAGCCTATTAGCAGAGATATTGTTGAACAGCTTAAGGCATATAATGTGCTGGTAAAGCTTAGTCTTTATGCAGAGGAAATTATAGAACAAAATGAGGTGTTTACTAATAATGTTAATCTGCTTATTCAGGAGGACATGGATGTGAAGGTAAATGTTATTTATCATTCCAAGTCCTATGTTTATCCAAGTGCAGTTAATGAGGTAATAAAGCAGTTGGGAATAGACAATAAGGATTGCACTCATTTGATTTGTGGTCCAAAGGATAAGCTGATTGCCTTAAGTACAAATATTGATAGAGTGGAAAACATTGGCCCGGATGGGTACTATTCCAAGCGAAGCTGTATGCTGGGAAGAATAGCTATAACAGCAGACGGATTTATTCGTCCGTGTAGCTTTAATTCCCACGTTATTGGTTATCTAAGCCATGGAATAATGACTGTATTTGAAAAGGACCTTCATACAAAATTCTGGCGTCATTCCAAGGAAGATGTGCAAAGATGTAGGGGCTGTGAAAATCGATATGCATGTATGGATTGTGCCAGTCTTGAGGAATATATTGATCAGGATGAGAAATATTTATCAGTACTATGTAATTACAATCCTGAGGAGGGTATATGGGTTGATGAGGCCCTTAGAGAGGAGGACTTTGCATGGTAGTTGCAGATGTATTCAACCTTTCAAAAAGCTATAAGGATAAAAAGGTTTTAGATAACATTTCCTTTCAGCTGAAAAATGGAGATATAGTAGGTTATCTAGGAAAAAATGGTTCAGGAAAAACTACAACTATTAATATTTTGGTAGGTTTATTAGGGTATGATTCTGGAAGTATATCATTGCTAGGTAGAGATATTTCAAAGGATTACAATAAGCTTTATGGTAGAGTTGGAATTATGTTTGATGAGAATGGTCTGTATTCCAAAATGACAGTAAAGCAGAATTTAGACTATTTCGAGAAGCTATTTAAGATGGATACTAGAAAGAATAAAACCTTTATAGCAGAGTTATATAAGGAGATGGATTACGATAACATTAAGAATGTGCAGGTTTCTAAGCTTTCTAAAGGAATGAAGCGTATGGTTGCATTAGCTAGAACGCTTATGATGTGGCCGGAGATTCTTATATTAGATGAGCCCTTTGATGGAATTGATATAGAAAACAGAAGTAGCTTTATTAGGCTTATCAAAAAGTATTATCAGGCGAAAAAGCCGGCTATTATTTTAACATCACATGTAATGGCTGATATTGAGGAGTTGGCTAATAGGATTATTGTTCTCAGAGATAGTAAGATTATAGTGGATGAGACTATGGAAAATTTCAAAGCTCAGGGAAAGGATAATTCTATGACTCTAAGTGAAATATATCTAAGCAAGATATGCAGTTAGGAGGAAGCTATGAAGAAGGATGTATATATGATAGGTGTAATAGTCAAAAAGGAAATAGTGGACACCATAAGAACTCTAGGAATCTTTTTGATTGCCATGATTTTTTGCTTCAATCTTTGTATATATATTACAGATACTGAGATTTTTGAATTGGGTATTCCTAAGGAGATTTTGCCCTACCAGCTGGGACTTAGCATGATGTATCTTGTGGCTATGACCTCCTTATTCTTAGGTACAACCTTAACCAATAAGATGATATATGAAGAGAAGCGAACAAAAACTATGCATATGCTTCTTGGTATGGGAGTGCCTAAGGAGGTGGTTTGGCTAGGAAAAATATTAGCCATAGTAATAATGTGTGCCCTGTTTGGTGTGTTAAATGTTTTAGTACATATAATTTTTGTATGGATTTGGTTTGATGTACTGATTAAATTTAATGGTATGGCCATTGCTATGGTATTTATCACTGTTCCTATGCTTTGCTATGGTTTTATTGCTTTAGCATCAGTGGCATATATGTATTTTAGTAGAATGAATATTGTGGGAATGTTTATTCAGATAGTGCCTTATCTGGCAGTGTGGGAGGTATCCTCAAGCCTGGTGGAATATACCAAGGTTCCTTTATATATAATGTTGCTAAGCTTAGGTATAGGCTTGGTTGCAATTATAGTATCAATGCTTTGTGTTATGGGAATGTCTAAGGAAAGGATTGTGAGTAGAGTTGACTAATATAGTGATGAAAAAAAGATATGTGGATCAGGTATATGGGTTCACCATGGACATACCTGTTGGCTGGGAAATAAAGCAAAATATTGATGATATGAGGTTGTTTGTCTTTAGAGAGGATTCAAATGAGAGAGCCTTATCTAACTTGAATTTAACAGTGCTAGAAAATATAAATGATGGAACCATAGAGCAGATATTACGAAAAACAAGAAGTGATGTAAGAAAAATGCTACAGAATTTTCAAGCTTTTGAAACTAAAAAAATAGATGATAATCTCGGAAGTTTTATATGTAGAGGAATTTTTCAAGGCAGAGAGTATATATATCATCAAAATATTTATCTAATAGAAGATGAAATATTTTGCTTTACTACATGTTTTAGCTGCGAAGATAATGAGGAGCTTCAAGTACAGCTAGATTATATGTTGCTGTCAGTGGATTTTTGTTAGGAGGTGATATGATGCCTACAGTGTTTTATTGGATAATGTGTATTGTTATATTATTGGTATTTGATAGAATGTTTGGTAAAAGAGACAAGAAACCTCAGGAAACTGAAACTCCAAGAGAGAAAAAGGTTAGAACTGTAAAAGGTGTAATTCTTGCGGTGGCTATGGTTGGATTAGCCTGTGCAATTTCATATTATGTGAGAAAGTAGTGAATAATACCCCTAGCTTTAGGTAATGATACTTGAGTAGGGGTATTTTTTACATATTTCCCCTAGTTTGCCAACAGGGAGTTATGTAAGATGAAGAAGGAGAAATTTTTGATTCATGCAATAATACTTGCAGTAGCTGGTTTTGTGTCTAGAGTACTTGGACTTCTTTATGCAGTTCCTCTCTACCACATAATAGGTGAGGAGGGAAATGGCTATTACGGTACAGCTTATGAAATATACAATATGCTTCTTCTAATCACTGCCTACAGTATGCCTATGGCCATATCCAAGATTATGTCTGTGTATGTGGCTGAAAAAGATTATGTAAACTGTCAGCGTCTGCTTAGAACCTGCTTGGTTTATGTAATACTGGTAGGTGGAGCTGGTGCAGTTATTACCTATGTGTTTGCGGAAAGCTTTGTGGTTACACCAGCGGTATTGGCTTTAAAGGTTATGGCACCAACCATATTTTTCGCTGGGGTGCTTAGCGTTTTAAGAGGCTACACTCAAGCCCATAATACTATGATACCCACAGCTGTTTCTCAGATAGTGGAGCAGGTATTTAATGCAGCATTAAGTATTATACTGGCACTTATTTTAGTGAGATATGCAAAGAATGGTGGAGGAGAGACCATATTAAATGTGATAGGTCTTAATCAAGATAAAAATTCTCAATCTATTCCACCGGTAGCATATGGTGCTATGGGTAGTGCACTAGGTACCTTGGGAGGAGTTTTTGTTGCATTAATATATATGACAGCAAATATTATGTCAACTAAAGCTAAACGTAGAGAACAGTATATTCCTAAGGCAAATAAATTTGAAGATAATCAGTATATTGAAAGTAAGAAGGATAAAAAAGCACCAGAATCATATTTTACCTTATTCAGAGTAATATTTATGTATGCTTCACCCATTATATTAACCAGCTTTGTTTACAATATAGCTACCACCCTGGACATGAAAATTTTCTGGAATTGGGCTTTAGAAAAAGGATATCAACAGGATACTGCAGCTAGTATATTTGGTATATATTCCAGACAGTACCTAGTGCTAATCAATGTTCCCATAACTATAGCCTCGGCAATTTCCTCTTCTATGCTTCCCGGTTTATCGGTGGATTTTTCCTCACAGGAGCTGGAATCTGTAAAAAATCGTCTCAGCAAGTCTGTACGCTCTGTAGTGGTATGGGCAGTGCCAGCGGTGGTAGGACTTACAGTTCTTGCAAAGCCTATTATGCAGCTATTGTTTAAGGGCACCTCTGAAGCCGCATCAGATGCCTTGGTGCTGGGCAGTATTTCGGTGCTTTTTTTCTCTGTGGCAACGGTGTTGAATACCGGACTTCAGGCTATGGGAAAAAGCTTCATTGCCATCAAAAATGTTACTCGTGCCCTTATTATTCACCTTTTATATGTGGTGGGAATGTTAAAGGTGTCAGGTGCAGTTATGGGAATACTGGTTACTGGTTCCGTGATATATTCTATGGCTATGTGCTTTGGAAATATTAAGTCTTTGGAGAAATATTTTGATTGTAAGCTAAATGTACTAAGTCTTATGGGAAAGCCTATAATAGCATCCTTGGTTATGGGTGTAGTAAGTATACTTACCTACACATTATTGAATGGTGTAGGACTTACTAATTTTTTCAGTGTTCTTATTACAGTAGGAGTATCTGTAGCGGTGTATTTTGTAATGTTTTATTTTAAGGATGACTATATGGTTAAGAGTATATTTAGAGTGTCATTAAAGGGTAAAATTAAAGCTAAGAAAATATAATTCTAATGCAAATTTCTTCTTTATTTTAAGCTTGTATTTTGGTAAAATTAAGTTACATTTCAGATAGAAAGGAAGGTATATTTTAATGGAATTAAAGGGATCAAGAACAGAGGCCAATCTTATGGCTGCATTTGCAGGAGAGTCACAGGCTACTAACAAGTACAGATACTATGCATCAAAGGCTAAGAAGGATGGTTATGTACAGATTGCAAATATATTCGAGGAGACAGCTAACAATGAGAAGGAGCATGCTAAGCTTTGGTTTAAGCTTCTTCACGGTGGAGCAGTTCCAGGAACTGTTGAGAATCTTAAGGACGCAGCAGAGGGTGAGAACTATGAGTGGACTGACATGTATGCTGAGTTTGCAAAGGTAGCTAGAGAGGAAGGCTTTGAGGAGATTGCAGCACAGTTTGATGGTGTAGCAGCTATTGAGAAGGAGCATGAGGAACGTTATAGAAAGCTTCTTGCTAACATCGAGGGAGACCTTGTATTCTCTAAGGATGGAGATGTTATCTGGCAGTGTATTAACTGTGGACATATCTGCATCGGTAAGAAGGCTCCTGAGGTTTGTCCTGTTTGTGCACACCCACAGAGCTACTTCCAGGTGAAGCCGGAGAACTTCTAGAAGCAGAACATAAAAATAAGGCTGTTTAAACAGCCTTATTTTTATGCTCTGCAGACCACCTTATTTCTTCCACCTTCTTTTGCTTCATACAGCGCCATGTCCGCCTCAGTTATAGCGTTTTCGTAGTTCACTCCATCATAGCTTGCTACGCCAAGAGAGATTGTGATAGGGCACACATCATTGTCTGTGACAGCAACTTTTTCTCTAATACGTTCAGCTACATTGATACCCTCGTTAACTGGACAGTTTGGCATAATTACTAGGAATTCCTCACCACCCCAGCGGATTATGTAGTCATTTGAACGGGTGCAGCTTTTTATTACGGAAGCTACAGACATAAGCACCTGGTCACCCATATCATGACCGTAGGTGTCATTAACCTTTTTGAAGAAATCTATATCTGCCATAAGAATGCTTACAGTTTCTGAATTCTCAAAGGTGAATTGCCTACCATTTGTTATAGAATGGAACTTGTGTCGGTTAAATACCTTAGTAAGAGGGTCTAAAACTAGAGAGTCTTCCAGCTGATGCTTTACATTGTAGGTGTCATAGTACACTCCACACATAACATAGTTAACAGCCACGATTCCAAAGAAACAAGGCAAACCAAGAGAAAACATAATGTCAATATTTTCATAGTGATTAAATTGATGGGATATAATAATATTTAAGAATACGCAACTGTGAGATATGGTGCTAACCCAAAATGGAGAAGCAAATGTGGCAATCATAAATACCATATGCATAATTATAAAGCCCTCACTGGCGTGGGTTTTATCCGGTAAAAATATTATAGCGCCTATAGTACACCACATCATCATATGTGCCATAAACTGAGAGCTTATGGACATAATTAAGTAGTTGGTGGTTTTAGCATTGATTATAAGAAATGCAATCAGTGGAATAAATATAAATAATCTAGGGAATAAAGTTTCCCAAGCAAATCTACCAAATAGCTGACAGTCAGATACGAAATATGTGGTTGAACCAAGAGATGCGACTATAATTGCATAAAAATTAAACTTTCTATAATACATAAACTTTGACTGTAGAAAGTGCTTTTTTTCATCTCCCTTTAACTTAAGAAAACCAGCCTTCATATTATTTTCCTCATTTGATAAATTTGACCATAGTATAACACGAATCTTATAATATATCGACAAGTATGAAGAAAATTTTAATGAAAACTAAATTTTATACTATTGGAAAACATTTGGTTCCAGCAGGAAATGGATAAAATATTCCAATATCAGGCGCTTTGAAGGAAAAAACAGCAAATGCAACCGTAAACAATATGAATAATGCTAGGGCAGTATAGGCACTGTATAAATTATCCTCCACAGTAATAAATTTATCTAATAGTAAGGTTACCAGAAGACTAATAAGGTAAGTTGCTATATTGTACCAATCCATAAGCCTGCTAGTTACTCCCAAGGCAGTATAGAACATTACGACGATTACCACCATACCAGCGATAATGGACATGATTCGTCGCTTTAAAAATCCTGGAGATGTATTTCCACGCAAGCTATCCCAAATGGTTATAAATAGCATAGGAAAGAAAAGTAGCTTAAGGTGTTCCCATGTGGATTCATTTGTGGCTGAGAAAAGTCCCACAATGTTATTTTGTCCTGACCAGTCGTAGGTGAAGTGAAGCAAAAAACCTATGGTGGCTAAAATTATATATCGAATAATTATGTTATTTGATTTTTTCATATAATATACCTGTTTTAATTGTTTTTTATAGTATATGGATTTAATAGAAAAAAATGCATTACTTTGGATAGGAATTATGCTATAATACATAAGTTAAAGACATAATCATGTAGGAGAACCATATGAAATTAACCACACTTTGCTATATAGAAAAAGATGATAGTTATCTGATGCTATACCGCAACAAAAAGCAGCAGGACCAAAGTCAGGGCAAGTGGCTTGGCATAGGTGGAAAGCTTGAAGAGGGAGAGAGTCCTGAGGACTGTGTTGTTAGAGAGGTTCTTGAGGAGACAGGTCTTACGCTAAAAAACTATGAGTCTAGAGGAGTTATCACCTTTATCTCAGATATCTGGGAGGATGAGCTAATGTTTATGTTCACAGCTACAGACTTTGAAGGAGAGATAAACGAGAACTGTACAGAGGGTGAGCTTGCTTGGATAAAGAAGGATGAGATTATGAAATTAAGCTTGTGGGAGGGTGATAGGTACTTTCTGCAGGATTTGATAGAGGGTAAGAAGCTAGTAAATATGAAGCTTACCTATGAAGGAGACAGGCTTGTTTCCTGCGAGAAATATTATTAGAATTATGTAAACTAGAAAGGGATATATTTATGTACTACGTACCAGAAGGCACTACAAAGTGTGGATATTACCAATGTGAAAGCTGTGGAGAAAAGTTTCTTTCTCTTCAGACTATGAACACTATAGATTGCATTTACTGCGAGCAGGATGTGGATCTTGAGATTGGTCCTGATGAGGATATGAGTACCTTAAAGGATACTGCGAAGCTTATAGAGGTTTTAGAGGGCGAGGATGTGGAGAAAATGGACACATTATTAAGCCTTGCTATTACAGGTGGAAATTACGATTGGATTTAGAGGATTAGCTTATGAAGATAGGGATACTAGGACCGGAAGGTACCTTTAGTGACAAAGCATATATGGAATATGAGAGGAAAATAGGCCAGCAGCTAGAAGGGGAGTATTTTCAGACCATTGATGAGGTATTTGAGGCAGTGTGCTCAAGTGATGAGGATAAGGATTCTGAGTTATGTCAACTAGCTATAGTGCCTATAGAGAATACTTTGGATGGCTACGTGCAAAGGACCTTAGACCTGCTTCTTGAAAAGGATGTTTGCATTATAGACGAGAATAAGGTGGCAGTACAATTTTCCTTGGTGGGAAATGTGAATTCTCTTGATGAGATTACCACCCTTTATGTTCAGTTTAAGGCCAATGGTCAGTGTAGACAGTTCATTAATTCACTAAAGGGTGCCAAAATAATTTCCACAGAAAGCAATATGGAGTCCTACTACAAATTAGGTGATGAAAAAGGGGCAGCAGCGATTGTTCCACATCATATTGCAGCTAAGGAAAAGGATAGATTTGTGGTGGAAAATGTAACTGATTCAGACCACAATCATACTAGATTTTTGATTATAAAGAAGGGACAGGCTAGGGATAATAAGGCCATTAATCAGCCTACAAATCCTGATTGTAAGGTTAGGGTTAGAGTTCCAATATATGTTATGCCGGTAGGGGATAGACCAGGTATGCTTTTTGAGATTCTTAAGAATTTCAATGACAGGAAGATAAATATGATTTCCATAATGTCTAGACCTACTAAGCAGGAGCTGGGCACTTATAATTTCTATATTGAAATAGATGGAAGCATGGAGAGATTGGATATAATCTTAGAGACATTGCAGGATATTAGTAAAAGTAATGCTGTAAAGATATTAGGAATCTATAAGGAATAGTTAGATGAAAGGAATTTAGATATGGCGGAAAAGGACAATCAGGCTATAGAGTCTCTTGCCCTTAACAAGGAGGACATCCTGGTAAAGCTTAAGGAAAAGGGCTTAAGGCTTACTCAGCAGAGAAAGCTTATAGTTGATATAATTGCAAATGAAGAGTATTCCTGCTGCAAGGAGATTTATATTCTTGCTCACAAAAAGGATGATAGCATCGGTATCGCTACTGTTTATCGTATGCTAAATGTGCTGGAAGAAATAGGTGCAGTTAATAGAAAGAATATTCAAAAGGCAGCCTGTTCAGGTCGTTGTTGTGACATGAGTGGTGGATGTACAGTTGTAACTGATAGCCAGAAAATCATTCTCTCAGAGGCTGATTTGCAGGAGGCTCTTAAGTATATTATGGAAAAGAACGGTTACGAAAAGGCACAGGAGATTAAAGCTGTGCTGGTTAATCAGGAGTAGTATAGAGATTGTGAGGATAAGAACTATGAAATTTATATCTTGGAATGTAAATGGTCTTAGAGCTTGTATGACTAAGGGCTTTATGGACTTTTTTGAAAAGGTGGATGCAGATTTTTTCTGCCTTCAGGAGATTAAGCTTTCAGAGGGGCAGATTGAGTGGGAGAAGGAAGGCTATCATGCGTATTGGAATTATGCTGAGAAGAAGGGATATTCGGGAACAGCTATATTTACCAAGCATGAGCCTATAAGTGTAGCTTACGGAATAGGTATAGAGGAGCACGACCATGAGGGAAGAGTTATAACTCTTGAGTATGATGATTTTTATATGGTGACCTGCTATACTCCAAACTCTCAAAATGAGCTTGCCAGACTTGATTACAGAATGGTGTGGGAGGATGATTTTAGAGCTTACCTTAATGGAATTAAGGAGAAGAAGAGTGTGCTGGTTTGTGGGGACCTAAACGTGGCCCACCAGGAGATAGACCTTAAGAATCCTAAGACTAACAGACGTAACGCAGGTTTTACAGACGAAGAGCGTGAGAAGATGACAGTTCTTCTTGAAACAGGATTTATAGATACCTTTAGATATTTTTATCCAGATATGACAGATATTTACTCTTGGTGGTCTTACCGATTTAAGGCCAGAGAGAAGAATGCAGGGTGGCGTATAGACTATTTCCTTGCTTCAGAAGATTTGAAAGATAAGCTTCAGGGCGCTGCGATTCATACAGATGTATTAGGCTCAGACCATTGTCCTGTAGAGGTTACAGTGGAAATTTAGTTATTTTGCTTATATCTGAAAAAAATCCTCAAAAAAATTGTGTAAATTATCTAAAAAATTCTTCTTAAAGGTTGAAATATAATACAAATGTTATATAATGGACATAGGGGTTTTTAAAACACGTACATTTACATTTAAGGAGGTAGCAAGACATGATTTACACCGTAACATTTAATCCATCACTTGACTACGTAGTGACAGTACCTGAGTTGAAGGCTGGATGTATTAACAGAGCTTCATCAGAGAAGGTTTTACCAGGTGGTAAGGGCATTAACGTGTCTATCGTTCTCACTAACTTAGGTATAGAGAATAAGGCTATAGGCTTTATTTCTGGTTTTACAGGCAAGGTCCTTAAGGATTTACTTAGAGAAAGAGGAATCAATTCTGACTTTATTAAATTAGACAGAGGTCTTACTAGAATTAATGTTAAGCTTAGAGGCGATGAGGAGACAGAGATTAACTGTCAGGGTCCTCGTGTAGATGACGTATACATCGGTGAGCTTTACGAGAAGCTTGATTACCTTGACGCAGATGATTATTTAGTTCTTGCAGGTAGTATTCCTGATACTATGCCAAAGTCACTTTACCAGGAGATTCTTCACAGACTTAAGGATAATAAGCTTAAGGTTATAGTAGATGCTACAGGAGAGCTACTCTTAAATGTACTTCCATATAAGCCATTTCTTATTAAGCCAAACGAGGTTGAGCTTGGTTCATTGTTTGATGTAGAGATTAAGGATAAGGATGATGTTGTTACATACGCTAAAAAGCTTCAGGAGAAGGGTGCTAGAAATGTTCTTGTATCAAGAGCAGAAAAGGGCGCAATCCTTGTAGCAGAGGATGGTAGTGTATATGAGCACGTAGCACCACAGGGTGAGGTTCTTAACTCAGTAGGAGCAGGAGATTCTATGCTTGCAGGCTTCTTAGCAGGCTACACAGCTGACGGTGATATGGATAAGGCTCTTAAGCTTGGTATCTGCGCAGGTTCAGCTAGTGCATTCTCAGAGGATTTAGCAACTCAGAGAGAAGTAGATGCACTTATGGCGAGCTTTGAATAAGGTAGAGCTGAAAGATTATTTAGATAAATTATTGCAGATTTTTACACCAGGGACTTTATGAAAAAGTCTCTGGTGTTTTTTGCTTCTGATACAATTCAGATACATTTTAGTGATATAATTATATTTGAGTTAGTAGATTTGGACATATAGAGAGAAAAATGTTAGTATGGCCCGCGAAAACCATGGTGAGCAGGTGGAGTGTAGGAAAATCCGGGCATATAGAGAAAAACTTGCTCATATTGTCCGTGAAAACATATTAGGAGGAGTGCATCATGAAAAAAACAGTAATTACAGGATTAATTACAATAGCTATATTATCCCTTATCGGCTGTGGTAACCAGAAACAAGTGGATTATACCACTGAGGCTACAGAGGAATCTGCCGATGCTATGGTAGAAGCAGAAATTCCTGACAAGGTATCTTATGAGCTTATGGGAGAGGGTGGAACCATAATAGTAGATGCTGATATTATCCTCCCTGAAAATCACGACAAATGCACTGTGGTGGAGTATTCTATCAAACGATTTACAGATGAGGATGTGAAAGGCCTGGTTGAAAAGATATTCGACAAGGACAGCTATTTCCTGTATATGCCTTATTCTGAGGAACAGATAGAGATTGCAAAGGACAAGCTTACAAGCATAAAGGATGCATCAACAGATGATAGGGAAAGATACACACTGCAAAATGAGCTACTCAATTTGGATAATCGTATAAAAAATCTAAGTCCTGCCTTTAAGGATATGGAACAAATAGAAGAGCTTAAGCTTTATACCATACCGGAAGAGGACGGGTGGCATCCTGAGATTGAAAAATGCTGTCTCATAGGAGCCATAGATGGAAGATACTATTATATGCTAATAGCTCAGGGCGAAGATAAGGGAAATGTAATCATGAAGCTACAGCTGCTTAGAGATATGAATAATGATGCAAATGGTAATCTAGGTCCGGACAGCTTAGATGTTCAGATATATGAAAATAAGTGTGTGTATTCTAAGGATGAAGCAAAGAAGCTTGCCACAGATTACATACAGTCATTGGGGTATACAGATTATGAAGCTATAGAAGTATTTGACTGTAAGGAAAATAATTATGCCCCAAGTCAGGATATTAGGGAAATGAATAGCTATAATATATACTTTGGTAGGAAGATAGATGGATATAATCTGGCATTTAACACATCAAACTGCCCAGACTTTTTTATAGATGTAGTAGGGGACAGCTATATAGCTGGTAATAACACAGCTACGGAATACATAAAGGTAAATGTAGATAGCGATGGAATAAGTGAGCTACTGATATTCAATCCTATGAAGGAGGAACGGATATTAGATAATCACGCTAAGATGCTGTCCTTTGAAAATATAGATAATATAGCTAGGGAGGACCTACAAAGCTATATTGATTATACCTTCGATGGAATGCAAATACAGACTATAAATATCACTGAGATAGACCTTGGCTATGGTTATACCTATGATATGGAAACTGATAGATATGCACTTATTCCTGTGTGGTTTTATATGATGGATGATAATATAGATAATTCGAATTTTAGAAGGAGAGATTATATAAGCTATAATGCCTTGGATGGCTCTCATAAGGATACAAGTACAGTCATATATTATTAGCTTTGATACATTTCAGATACATTTCTGTGTTATGATGCAATTTGTAGATGTGTGTGTTTATGTTATACGGGGACAAAAAGGAGAAATGAAATGAGAAAAAACACTTTAAAACTAGGCATAGCCTGTCTATCACTAGGGCTACTTTGTGGCTGTAACCAAAAGAAACAGGTTGAATATACCAGTCAGGATACAGTTCAGTCAGTAGAGAATACTCTGGAAGAAATTCCCATAGAGTCGGAAGAGAGTATATGCCCAGAAATACTTAACTATCAGATAACTGGGGAACAATCTGATGTTACAGTAGTTGCAAAAACAAAGGTTCCTAGGAATCATGATAGGTGTCCTATAGTGGAATTTACCACAAAGTACATAGAGGACAAGGACATTCTAATTTATGCAGATATGGTATTTGATAAGGATAGTTATTTCCTTTATATGCCATATGATAGTGAGCAAATCGGCGAACTAAGGAATAAGCTTACAACCATCAAGGACGAGACAGCGGACAGTGAGCTTAGGAATGCTATAGAGGAGTATCATTTGCCAAATATGAATTTTCGCTTACAAAATCTTAGTGGACAGAGCGAGACCATAGCTGGTGACTTTAGCTTCTACAGCGTACATAGTGCAGATTTGAATAACCTTAACGGAATCATGGAATATAACGGAAGCTTTGAATATGTAGATGCCTGTGGCTTGGCAGGTACTATTAATGGGGAATATTATACTATGAATTTTCAGAAGGCTGGAAATAATTCTTGTATATTGATTGATAGAATGGATACCTATTGTAATGTAAGTGATATAGGCTCTGAAAGCTTTGATGTAAAGCTTGAGGGTAATCCATGTACCTATAGTCAGGAGGAGGCAAATGAGCTGGCTGCCGAATTTGTTAAGAAGCTGGGCTATGATAATATGACAATGATTCAGTCTAATGATGTTAGGAAGAGCATTATTACAGAGGATGAATATATAGGGGAAGAAAGCTATAGCATAGAAGGCTACAATGTATACTTTGCCAGAGGCTATGAGGATTATTCCTTAGCCTTTAACAGTATGTATTTTGAGGGCTGGTTAAGTGGAGCATATTTTTTCGATGAAGATGGAAATATGATGATAGGAAGCTACCAGTGTCCGGAATCTATTCGTGTGTATGTGGACAGCCAGGGAGTATGCCAGCTTGAGCTTTGGAATCCTTGGGAGGAAAAGGGTATTATAACAGACAGTGCAAATATGATTGACTTTGAGGATGTTGACGAAATAGCAAAGAGAGAATTTGAAAATTACACAGATAATTATATCTCAGGCTATACCATAGATGAGGTGGTGCTTGGATATACAGTGGTACGTGATGGAGACAGTGTAACCTTGGTACCGGCATGGTATTATTACGCAGATATATGTGATGAAAATGACGTGATGTTTTTCAAGAATGCCAAGGTGATAATCAACGCCTTAGATGGAACGTTGGAGCATAGCTTTAGATATTAAAGGAGTGGTTTTATGAGAACATTTAAAAAATCAATTCTAAATGGAGTAATACTTTGCTCATTACTTTTTGTAGCTACTGGATGCGGGGACAAGGAAAATACTGAAGCAACAACTAGTGAAATTATAACAGAAGCAACCACAGAAGCAACCACAAAAGCAACCACAGAAGCAACTACAGAGGTTACCACCGAGGAGGCAGTGGTAAGTGTAGATTTATTTGCGGATTCTGGACTTCCTACCTTTGAGTTGTCTTCAGAGGATTTAAAGGATGGTGTATGGGATCCTGTTATAGCTAGCGTAGATGATGGTAAAAATGTATCGCCGCAGCTTTCCTGGGAGCCAGTTCCAGAGGCCACTAGCTATGTAATATATATGGTGGATACATCAGCTGGAAATTGGATGCATTGGAAGGTGAATGGTGTAACAGAGACACATATTCCACAGGGATATTCATCTAGTGAGGAGTATATTGGTCCATACCCACCAGGTGGAACTCATAGCTACGATGTGTATGTATTTGCACTTAGACAGCCAGTAGAGGTGGCTAGAGGGCCATTGAACTGCAAAACAAATTTGTTTACAAAATACGCTATGGAGCTTGATGCTGTGGAGGAAGGCTCAAGTGGGAACATAGTGTCATACGGATACTTGCCTGGAACATATACCAGAGGAGAGTAAGTACAATAAGACATATAAGAAAACTTATAAGGAGGCAATGTATGGTGAAAAGGAAGTCTATATACCTAACATTAGCAACAATTGCAATAATTGCCCTAACCGGCTGTGGCAAGAAACAGGTGGACTACAACGTGACAGACTCTGCGGGTAATGCCCAAATCACAGAAGCTGGAGACAATCAGGATACTATAGAAACAGAAATCCCTGAGACCTTAGCCTATGAGCTTGAGGGAAAAAACAGCTATATTAAAGTGGATGCCACAGTAAAACTTCCGGATAAGTACAACCAGTGTTCGGTGGTAGAATTTTCTAAGAAACCATATGAGGATGCAGACATAAAGTATTATGCTGATAAAATCTTTGACCCGGGAAGCTATTTTCTGTTTATGCCTTATTCTGCGGAGCAGATAGCCTATTGTAGAGATAAGATTAATGATATTATCTCTGGAAGTGAGGATGAGAATTTCAAGGCCTTTTTAGAGGAATACTATATTTTTAAATTAAATTATCGTGAGACGCTTCTCTCGGGGGATGAGGAGATAGATGGTGAAGTGAAATTTTATAATGTGATTGCAAATCCCTATGATGAAAGTTTAGAATACACCAATATGTGTCAGCTAATGGGCACCATAGATGGAGTTTATTATACTCTTACCTTTGCGAAAAATGATATTAACTATCACATGTATTTGCGACGAGTTGGAGACTACTCTACGCAGGAGATAGGAGCGGAAAGCTTTGATATGAAGCTGACTGGAAATCTTTGCGAATATACTCAGGAGGAGGCTGAAAATCTTGCCAGAGAGTATGTGGATGGCTTGGGCTACGGAGAGTTAGCTGTAGTAAAATCAATTAATGTGAGTAAACAGAGTGTCGTATATAAATACGTAGATGAATCCAGCGGTGGAGTAATATCTGTAAAGGAATCAGATAACGTAAGTAGTAATGTTACTGTGCATGTGGATGGTGATATAAAAGGTACTGAGCAGATAGAGGGCTACAAAATATATTTTGGTAGAAAGTACGGTGGATATTCTCTTACATATACAGCGGATAATTATTGGGGATATGGTGACTATACTGGATATGGCCAATATTCTACCTTTGAAGGAAACCAGGATTGGTTTAGCATAACTGATTTGAATGAATTCATAGGTGTTTATGTGGACAGTCAGGGAATCTGTGAGGTGGATATAGTAAATCCGTTGGTGGAGGAAAATGTTCTTACTGAGAATGCAGTGTTACTTAATTTTGAAGATATGAATGAGGTTGCCAAGAATCAACTACAGATATATGCAGATAATTACAAGAATAATTTCAATATAGTGGAGCTAGAGCTGGGTTATACATTTGTAAAAGAGGATGGAAAGCTTTCATTGGTGCCAGCTTGGTATTTATTTGATAGTAACTCTGGTGAGGACAGGCAAATATATTATAGACATGCAAATATGAGTATCAATGCCTTAGATGGAACAATTTTATACGCATACTAGGTGAGCGTTAACGTAATCGAGTAGGAGTCAGCCTACTCGATTTTTTTGTAAAATGCATACATTTGATACAATTCAGATACATTTCTATGCTACCATGCTATTAAGTGATAATGTATATACTATTAGGAGGATTAATTTATGAGAAGAAAAACAGCTATGGTTGTAGTAGGTATTATGCTTTGCTCTTTGATGGGTTGTGGCAAGAAAGAGGTGGATTACTCGGATGCTACAGAAAGTGCAAATGGTGAGGTGCAGGTGGAAAGCCAAACTACAGAGGCCCAGTCCATTGAGATTCCTGAGAACATAGAGTACACCATCACAGGTGCCAAGGGAAACATCGATGTTGCGGCAGAGATTAAGGTGCCAGAAGAATATGAGAAATGTACTGTTATGGAGCTTTCAAGGGTTGTATACGAGGATGAGGACATTAAGGCCATGGCAGATAAAATCTTCGATGAGGGAAGCTATTTCCTATATATGCCATATAACGAGGAGGCTAGAGCCAATCTTCGCGATAAGCTGACAACTGCTTCAGCAAATGCTGCAAATGATTGGGAGGCTCGTACCTTTGAATTTGTATTATATCTTTTTGAACAGGAAGATTTCTTCGCGGTTTCAGAGGAAAACTTTGAGGAGCTTAAATTCTATCCAGACCATAGAACTGAGGAAGAGGCTTATTTTTGTAGAGTGCTTGGTGCTATAGATGGCAGATACTATATTCTCTCCTTAGAGAAGGATGGTAATAATTGTGGTATGGATCTTATAAGATGGGATAGATTGGTAGGCTTTCAGCTTGCAGATTATAGTCCTGATAGCATAGATGTGAGATTAACAGAAAATGCAAGTCCATATTCTGAGGAAGAGTCGGAAGCTATGGCAAAGGAATTTGTTGAAGGGCTTGGATATAAAGAGTATGAACCAGTGCAGTCCAATATAGCTTTTTATGGTATTGCATTACCAAAGGATGTTAACAATATACAAACAGATGAATTTACTGCTGGTATAGATGGATACAATGTGTACCTTGGTCGCAATTATAATAATTATTCTATGGCGTATTCATCAGAAAACTGGATAATGGCATATAATGACCTTGAAGGAAATGTAATGTTTTTTGAGGAATTTCCTGTAGAAAAATTTGAGAATACAGAGTGTATAAGAGTATATGTAGATAGCCAGGGAATCTGTGAGATGAAAATATACAATCCTATGGAGGAGGTTGGCCCTCTTAATGAGGAGATAGTATTCCTACCATATGAAAAGGTGGATAGTATAGCTCAGGATGAACTGCAGGCTTATGCAGATGCAAATAGTGGAAAGCTTAAGATTGAATCAATTCAGCTTGCATATGGTATGGTGGATGAGGATGGTAAGAAGGCGTTGGTTCCTGTATGGTATTATTTTGGTAAGGATGCTTTGAATAATCAGAGCTTTTATCAGCAGAATGCAATTGTAATGATTAACGCCTTAGACGGAACAGTTATCACATACGAGTAAATTATGAGTGCTATTATATAAGGTAGTGAGAATATGATTATTTGTTTCGGAGGATAATTATGAGAAAGAAAAGTGCTGTAGGTTTAGTAATATTAATGCTTTGTTCCCTTATAGGCTGTGGCAAAAAAGATGTGGACTACTCAGGTGCTACTGAAAGTGCAAATGGAGAGGTGCATGTGGAGAGTCAAACTACTGTAGCCCAGTCCATTGAGATTCCTGAGAACATAGAGTACACCATCACAGGCTCTAAGGGAACCATCGAAGTTGTGGCAGAGATTAAGGTGCCGGAGGAATATGAGAAATGTACTGTTATGGAGCTTTCAAGAGTTGTCTATGAGGATGAGGACATTAAGACTATGGCGGACAAAATCTTCGATGAGGGAAGCTATTTTCTCTATATGCCTTATAACGAGGAAGCCAGAGCCAATCTTCGTGACAAGCTGACAACAGCTTCTGAAAATGCTGCAAATGAGGATGAAACTAAAATTTTCGAAGCCAAATTAACTAGCTTTAATGATGAAGAAAACCTTGTAGAGATAGATGAAACCTACGAGGAACTTAAATTCTATCCAGACCATAGAAAAGAGGATATAGAATACTTTTGTCAGGTGTTTGGTACTATAGATGGCAGAGGTTATCTTATGACCTTTGAAAAGGATAATAAAAATTCAAGCTTGAATTTAAGAAGATGGGACAGCTCGGTAGAGTTTCAGCTTGCTGATACCCCTGCTGATGGTGTTGATATGAATCTTGCAGGAGGAAATAGTTGCACATATTCTCAGGAGGAGTGTGAAGAGCTGGCTAGGGAATTTGTTAAAAAATTAGGGTACGATAAGTATGATGTTGCACAGACAAATAATGCACATTTTGCTAAGGGACTTAAAGGCAATCCATACTATGAAGGGGAGTTTGTACTTGATCCTGTTCAAGAAATTGACGGATATAATGTATACCTTGGCCGTAGCTATAATGATTATTTTATGGTATATTCATCGGAAAATTGGATTTCTATTGTGATGGACGAGAAGCATCATAATGATGAATATCATGCTGAAGAATTTGAAAACACAGAATGTGTAAGAGTATATGTAGATAGTCAGGGAATCTGTGATATGAAGATATATAATCCGCTAAAGGAGGAAGGTCCACTGAGTGAAGAGGTGGGATTCCTTCCATTTGACAAGGTGGATAGCATAGCTCAGGACGAGATGAAGACTTATACAGATGCAAACAGCGGTAGATTAAAGGTTGTTGGAGTGGAGCTTGGCTATGGAATCGTAGAGGATGAAGGAAAGAAGGCATTAATACCTGTGTGGTATTATTTTGCAAACGATCCTACAGCAAGTAGCACCTTCTATCAGAGAAATGCATTATTTATGATTAACGCCTTAGACGGAACAGTTATCACTTATGAATAAAAGCAATTTATATTTACTATTACTTGGGGATAAATTAAAATGGGGATAAACAAATTTAAGACATGATTAGGAGAAATGTAATGATTAATAATAAAATAAACTATAAGAAAATAGCCATAGCACTAGCAATTGTAATGCTTTGCCCATTATCAGGCTGTGGTAAAAAGCAGGTGGTGGATTATTCAGATGCTACCGAGGGACAGGCAGAGGTTGCGGAGGATGGCATACCACAGCATTTGGAATACACTATTACAGGAGAAGTGACAGATGTTGTGGTAAATGCAGATGTGGTAGTTCCTGACGCTTATAGAAGCTGCACTGTTATGGAGCTAACCAAGAAAACATTTGAGACATCGGATATAGAGTACTATGTGGATTATTTATTTGATGAGGGCACAGACTTTTTGTATATGCCATACAACAAGGAAGAGATGGCCGAGATAAAGGGAAATATGGAGCCACTTTTAAAGCAGGCAACAGACCCAAAAGTGATAGATGCATTTGAGTGTGCTATGGAAGAGCCGGAAAGCTATCCTGAGACAGAAGAGGAAATGTTTGACGAGTATAGATTTTATAATATGATTACTGATGAGAGATGTCAGATATTTGGCGCTATAGATGGGGAATATTATGTACTATCCTTTTACAAGGATGAAACTAATTGTGTTATGATGCTGGAGCGCTTTGATAATACTTCACCAAACCTATGGCTAGAGGATATAGAAGAAGATGATTACTATCTTAGAACAAGTGGTAATATCTGTACATACACCCAGGAGGAAGCCGAGAAGCTTGCCTTGGATTATGTGGGAGTGCTTGGTTATGATGATTTCAGTGTTATTCAGACAAATAACACCCAAAGTGAATATTGGTTTAAGGATAATGACAAGGAAGTTGCTGTAGATGGATATAGTATTTATTTAGGACGAACCTATGATAATTACTCTTATTTATATTCGACAAGCTACTGTCCTGATTACAGCATTGATGGGCATATTGTGTTCGGGGAAAACGGTTCTTACAAAGAAGCAGTACATGAGTATATTAGAGTCTATGTTGACAGCAAGGGAATTAGACATATGTATTACTTCAATCCTATGGAAGAGGTAGGTGCTCTGTCCGATGAAGTTGCGTTTCTTGATTTTAGTAAGGTTCAAGCTGTGGCTGATGAAAGATTTAAAATCATAGCAGATGAGGATATATACGGATATCATTTAGAGAAAAATATATCTGAGATAAGATTAGGCTATGGTTATGTCAGCGATGGAGACAACAGGACTTTAATTCCTATGTGGTATTTCTTTAGTGAAATCGCAGGTTTTTCTGGTGGGAATAATGTTGAGCTTAGAATAAATGCCATTGATGGTAGCATAGTGTTGGATGCTGATAATGTGATGTATATAGAAGATATAGAAAGTTTAGAAGAGCTGGAGAATCTAGAAGATGTGGAAGTTATTATAGATGAGGAGTAATAGCTAGCTGGTGTTTGAATTGAAATTGAAATCAACAATTGCATATAGCGTACTAGCCTTGTCTTTGGTTCTGGGATTAACAGGTTGTGGCAAGAAGCAGGTGGATTATTCGGATGCAACAGAGGCTGTTCAAAGTGGATTAGGTAGTGCAAGTGCAACAGACACTGCTTTTGACAATGAAGAAATCCCTACCCATCTGGATATGACCATAGAAGGTGCTTATTCAAGAACAATTATAGATGCAGATATTATCGTTCCAAATGGATACAAAAACTGTACTGTAATAGAATGCACTGACAGAGATTTCACAGACGAGGATGTGCAAAATTTTGCCCAGCAGATATTTGATAAGGACAGCTACTTTGTGTATATGCCATATAGCGAAGAGGAAAAAGTGGCTTTGTCCGGAAAACTTAGTGAACTGAGATTACTTGCTACAGATGATGCGGAGCAATTTGCCTTTGACAATGAGCTGTCAAAGTTAGAAGAAGGTTACACCCAATACCAAGGGGATTATGATGACTTTCAGGATATAAAATATTATGAGCTTTATGATACATATTATGACAGAAGTATATGGAAATGTGACTTGCTTGGAACCATAGATGGACAGTACTATTTCCTAAGCTTTACCAAGGACAAATGTAATAGCTATATGAAGCTAAATCGCTTTAAGCAGTCAACTAACTTTAAGATGCAGGATGTTGGCTCACAGTCCTTGGATGTTTTGATGGATGGAAATGTATGTACCTATGACAAAGAAGAAGCAGAGACCATAGCAAGAGACTATGTTAAGCAACTTGGTTTTGAATCCATGGATATAGTGTGGACTAGTGATGTGAGAGCAGAATACTGGGACGAAGACTATTGGGCTAGTAGCGCAACCATGTTAGAGAGACAGGTGGATGGTTACAATTTTTACTTTGGAAGATTCTACGAGAATTATTCCTTGGTTTATTTCTCATATAGATTTAATCAGGAATTAGAATATCCTACAGATATGGCCCCTGGAAATGTGCCAATTTTCGAAGAGGGAAGCGAATACATACGAGTGTACGTTGATAGTCGTGGAATCAGTGAAGTAGAGGTATATAATCCTTTGGAATTTAATCAGGTTCTATCTGATAAGCCAGTTATGATTTCCTACTGTGATGTGGAAAATATAATAGTAGAAAATGGCAAGGAACATGCCCAGAGTAATGGTGACGACCTTAATATTTATGAGATAAGACTAGGCTACGATATGGTTATAGATGGTGATAAGAATGCCTTGGTGCCTATGTGGTATGTGTTTTATGATGACAGTAGTCATGAGTCTAATTTTTCGAAAACTCCTTACATAAGGATTAATGCCTTGGATGGCACAGTAGAATATTATTTGCATTAATTTTATTGATATGCTTGATACATTTTAGATACATTTCTATAATATAATACAAAATGTGGGAAACACCTAAAGTGAATACTTAATTACAAAGGAGGCGAAACGGGAGATTCTATATTTATACAATTGGGGAAATTAAAATACAAATTATAAAATAAGGAGAAATAATATGAAGAAAAATGGAATAAAAGCATTGGCTTGCTTAATGGTTATGGTTACAACTCTTACCGCCTGTGGGGAGAAGAAGGAGGTAGATTATGTAGATAACCAAAATGTTAGCGAAAGCGTAGCATCTATGGAGGAGGTTTCAGGAGGAGCTTCTAGTGAAGCTACTGGGGAGGTAGTGTACGAAGAGGCGCCTGAACACATAACCTATGATGTGGTTTGCGATAGAGTTACTGTAACAGTGGATGCGGATGTAAGCCTGCCACAGAAGTATGAGCAGTGTAAGGTGGTTGAACTAGAAAAGTCTGTTATGTCAGATGAGGAGCTAAAAAGCTATGTAGAGAGCACATTTGACGAGGGTAGCTACTTCTTGTATATGCCTTACAGTGAGGACGAAATTGCAAATGCAAAGGACAAGCTGATTAGCATTGCAGCCCAAACCTCAGATGAAAGGCTTAGTAGTGTAATAAATGATGTGATAATACCACAGCTTGATGCAAGTGTTGATACATATGCTGATAGTGATAATACTATTACTGACGAGATGAAATTCCAAAGTTTAAATGTGATAGCAGGAATGGGTAATGAACTATTGCCATGTGAAATGTGTAATGTTATAGGAACCATTGATGGAGAGTATTACATAATAGAGGCATACAGAGATAAGACAAATCAGTTTGTCAGATTAAGCAAGCTAAGCGATGCCGGTAAAGCTGCTACAGATGTGGGACCTGGTTACGCTGAGATGACAGGCGAGGCTAATTCCTGCGAATACAGTAGGGAAGAGGCTCAGCAGCTGGCTCTTGACTATGTAAATGGACTTGGTATAGAGAATATGTCAGTAGTATATACTGCAGATGTTTTAACTAGTAGCTATGATGCTGGGGAGGAAATCGTTTATATAGGAGAGGGCTATGATAACTCATCAAAGCTTGAAGGTTATAATGTATATCTGGCTCGTAGCTATGATGACTACAAAATTGTATTTACTTCAGAACAGTTTGTGAATTGGTATGATGTGGCTTATGAGGATGCAGCTTCAGGAGAATTAGTAACTATGAGAGGAAGCGAGTTCATAAGAGTATGGGTAACCAGTGATGGTATAGCAGCCTACGAAAACTGTAATGAATTAACTGAGGTAAATGTTACGGCGGAAGCGGCTAATCTCTTAGATTTCAATTCTGTTAATGAGGTGGCAAAGGATTACATAATGGATTTTGCCAATACCTATGAAGCAGCATTTGATGTAGATAGAATTACCTTAGGATATGCAATGGTGGAACAGGATGGAAAATATGCAATTATTCCGGCATGGTATTACTTTATGTCAGATGGAGATGTTAACAACATCGATGCATATGAATTTCCAGTTGTGGTAATCAATGCATTAGATGGAACTATAGTAGAGCTTGTGACAAGCTCGTTACAATAAAACTGAATCCTAGAGATATAGTGTGTGTATTAAACAGCAGGAAATATAAATTTCCTGCTGTTTTTGTTGTGGGTAGTAGAGCCAGGAAATTAGTCGCTACTACCCACGGGAGGTATGAAAGCAAGCTGGAATGGGTAGTAGACCCAGGAAACTAGTCGCTACTACCCGCGGGAGGAAAAAAAGCAACCGGGATTGGGTAGTAGACCCAGGAAACTAGTCGCTACTACCCACGGGAGGTATGAAAGCAAGCTGGAATGGGTAGTAGGGGGTTGGAATAGAATGCTACTACCCACAAGCGGATAAAATGTTAGCTACAGGGGGGAATATAATTGAAAAATCATAGCACCTCATATATAATAAAACAAGCTGCATTGGATTAATATGCAAAAGAAAACATAGAAAACAGGAAACAAACATGAATATATTAACAGTAGACAATATTACAAAAGCATACGGAGTAAGAAAAATCTTCGACAACGCATCCTTCTATCTTCAGGAGGGGGAGAAGGCTGGAATTATTGGTATCAATGGAACAGGTAAAACCACACTTCTTAAGATTATTGCAGGCATAGAAAGTCCTGATAGTGGAAGTGTTATAATGGCCAATAACCTGACCGTAAGATACCTCCCACAGACTCCAGTATTCAATGACTCAGACACTGTACTTCAGGCGGTAACAAGAGATAACAAAACTGAGGAGAATCAATGGACCATAGAAAGTGATGCTAAGTCTATGATGACTAAGCTAGGAATAGAGGATTTTGATGAGCTGTGTGGACATTTATCAGGAGGCCAGAAGAAGAGATTAGCACTTGTATCAGTGTTGCTTGCCAAGCCTGATATGTTACTTTTAGATGAGCCTACAAACCACTTGGATAATGAGATGTCTACTTGGCTTGAGGAACAGCTTAAGGGCTACCGTGGTTCCATAATTATGATAACCCATGATAGATATTTTCTGGATAGTGTTGCAACTAGAATCATAGAGGTTGATAAGGGAAGCATATACTCATATGAGGAGAACTATTCCGGATACTTAAATCTAAAAACGCTTCGCGAAGACATCCTAGATGCTCAGGAGAGAAAGCGCCAGTCCATTTTAAGGGTTGAGCTAGAGTGGGTAAAGCGAGGTGCCAGAGCACGTTCCACCAAGCAAAAGGCAAGATTGGAGCGATACGAAGAACTTAAGAATACATCAGCACCTGTTAAGGATGAAAGCGTGGAACTTGGTTCCATGGCAAGTCGTCTGGGTAGGACTACCATAGAGCTTCAAGGCATAAGTAAGAGCTTTGATGGAAGGACCATAATTAAGGACTTTTCTTACAACTTTCTTAAGAATGACCGCATAGGAATCATCGGTCCAAATGGTGCCGGAAAGTCTACACTTCTTAAGATGATAATGGGTGAGTACACACCAGATGCTGGTAATATAGAAATTGGTTCAACTGTTAAGATAGGCTACTTTGCTCAGGAAGTAAAGCTAGGTAAGGACATGGACCCTAACCAGAGAGTTATCGACTACATAAGAGATGTGGCAGAGTATGTGGAAACTGAGGATGGCAAGATTACTGCCACCAGACTTTTGGAGAGATTCCTGTTCAAGGGAGAGGACCAGTATGGTCTTATAGGAAAGCTGTCTGGTGGTGAGAGAAGAAGACTATACCTGTGTAAGGTGCTTATGTCTGCACCTAACGTGCTAATCCTTGACGAGCCAACCAATGATTTAGATATCACAACACTTACAGTATTAGAAGACTACCTTGACCACTTCAATGGTATAGTAATCACCGTATCACACGACAGATACTTTCTAGACCGAGTGGTTAGAAGAATATTTGCCATCAATGCTGATGGAACCCTTAGACAAAGTGAGGGCGGATATACAGATTATGAGATAAGAGTAGCCTTTGAGAAGGGTGAGCTTGCGGATGGTAGCGGTGCTAAGTCTAGTGGTGGTTCATCTAAAACACAGGATAACAGCGTGAATCAAGCTTCTAACTCCTCCAACACTTGGAAGCAAAAGCCTCGTGAGAGGAAGTTGAAATTTTCCTACAACGAGCAGCGAGAGTATGAAACTATAGAGGACGATATAGCAAAGCTAGAGGAAAAACTTGCCTCAGTTGAAAGCGACATTACCAAGTTTGCCAGAGATTTTACTAAGCTTAATGAACTAACCAAGGAAAAGGAAAAGCTTGAGGCAGAACTCCTAGAAAAGATGGAACGCTGGGAGTATCTAGAAAAGCTGGCAGTAGCTATTGAAGCTCAGAAATCAATTTAAGAAAGGAAATAATTATGAAAGTAATTTTATTAAATGGCAGTCCACGTGGCAAGAAGTGTACATACACAGCATTAGAGGTAATTGCAAACAGATTAAATGAGCAAGGTATAGAAACAGAGATAATTGACATCGGTGCAAAGCCTATAGCAGGCTGTATTGGATGTGCATCTTGTGTAAGCAACGGCAAATGCTTCGTAGATGATGGAGTAAATGAATTTGTAGCAAAAATGAGAGAAGCAGACGGGCTTATAGTAGGTTCACCTGTACATTATGCCAGCGCTAGTGGTCATGTGACTTCGTTTCTAGACAGAGCATTCTACTCTGGAAGCTCAGCTATGCAGGGAAAGCCAGGTGCTGCTATAGTTAGCTGTAGAAGAGGTGGTGCATCAGCAGCCTTTGACCAGATCAACAAATATTTCACTATATCAAATATGCCAATAGTATCATCAAATTACTGGAATCAGGTTCATGGAAACACTCCAGAGGATGTGCTCAAGGACGGAGAGGGAATCCAGACTATGGAGATATTGGCAGATAACATGGCATGGTTATTAAAATGTATCGAAGCTGGAAAAAATGCAGGCATCAACCTGCCTGAAAGAGCACCAAAGGTTAGAACAAATTTTATAAGATAAAAAACAGGGCTGTGCCAATAAACTATATTACGCACAGTCCTGTTTTTATTATGAAAATATTTTCTTGTTGTTTTTGTCTCTATATTTCTTTGGAGTAGTGCCGTGGTACTCTGTAAAGGAAGCAGTAAAGTGACTCTGAGATGAAAAATGATAATATTCTGATATTTCAGTTATGCTGATATCACTATACTGGAGCATATTCGCAGCCGCCTTAAGCTTTTCTTTTTTGATATAAGCAGAAATTGACTCACCAGTTTCTTTGGTGAAAAGCTTTGAAAGGTAGGAAGGTGTTACCTCCAACGCCTCTGCTATGTCGGAAAGGGTAAGTCTGGTATTTAAATGATTAGATATAAAATCTATTGCCTTGGAGGTCTGTCTAGAGTATGACTGGTTCTTTTTGATATTTTGCATAGTGGAGGTATAATCATTAACCATTTTTTCTCTAAGCTCAAATACCTGTGCTACGGTTGTTAAAACATCTACCTTCTGAATGTACAAATCACTCATACCATATGCTACCTCTCGGTCTAAGCCTTCTTCCAAACAAAGCCTGGCTATAAGGGATGCAAGTATTGCAAAATGATACTTTTGGCTTTGAACAGGATCCTGTGAAAGCATACCCTGAAGATTTTCATTTTCATCAAAATTCTTTCTTTGTCCAAATAGCTTTTTGTATTCATCTACCATAGCTTTGTTACCTGTAGCAATTGCTCTATAAAAGCCAAATTCGTGGTCTAGCTCTGGATGCTTAATATTTTCTTCTCTATTTTTAAATATACTTACATTTAAATCCTTGTTAATGCTCATATGTTTGACGAATCCTATCTTTTTTGTACAATAATTGTGTATGAAATATTAATTTACTGCACATTATATCATAATTTTTACATAAAACAACAAAAAAATGAAAAAAATGATATAAAATTGATATAAAAACTATGTATTATTTTGTAAAATAAAAACGAATTAAGGGATAACCTTAATGAACAACAAGCGTATCGCAGGGTAAAACCTGTGTATATAAATATGGAATCCCCCCAAGATTCATATTAGTGTCTATTAAGACACACATTTCTCCTTCGCGTTATATAATAACGCAGAAAAATCCGCTCTCCCCAAGCGGATTTTTTACTTTATACTAATGATAAGGTTTAAGACACCAAAGATGAAAATGGAGCCAGGATAATACCTGACTTCATTTTTCTTAATCATTATAGGAATTGTTTATTATATTTGTTATGTCTGTAATAATCTTTACAACCCTCTCCTGATCAATGGTTTTGTACTGCTGATACGCATTGTAGCAGCCATGAACAAGATATGTGATGTAAACATTAGTTTTTAAATCTGCACGAAGCTCTGGATGCTGCTTATATATAACGGACTTTACACCATTTTCGATACCCTTAGTAAGTATACCTGTTCTAGTGCCACTAAATAGGGTCTTAAATGGTTGACCTAAGGCCAAAGCTCTATTAAAGATATTAAATGCTATCTGGCTTAAGTTATCTAATGCATTCTCAGGATATTCTACATCCTTCATAATGTCTGCTATAAGCTCCTGCTCAATCTGATCTGTTAAATCATAGATGTCCTTATAGTGAAGGTAGAAGGTCTGCTTGCTAATCTGAGCCTTGTCTGTAAGCTCCTTTACAGTAATCTTTTCGATAGGCTTTTTTTCACGAAGCTCAATGTATGCATTGAATATATTGCTTTTAGTTTTTTGAATTCTTAAATCCATTGACTAAACCCTCCAAATTATCAAATAATTGTCATTTGATATGATATAGTTAATAAAATGACTATGGTATAAATATAGTCCATTATATTACATGTTTAAAAAAAAGTCAAAAAAACTGTAGTAAACATTAAAAATAATTAATTTATTAATTACTTTTATGCGTATTTCTGTTAATATGGTTATAGTAAAAACGGGAAATGGAGAAAAAAATATGCTATATACTGAGCTTACAATTAAAGCTATGAGGCTTGCTTACGAAGCACATAAGGAGCAGTATGACAAGGGTGGAGTGCCATATATTTTCCATCCATATCATATAGCAGAGCAGCTTTCAGAGGAGTATGATATTTGTGTGGCTTTGCTTCATGATGTGGTGGAGGATACAGATATTACACTTTCGGATTTGGAGAATGCTGGTTTCCCTAAAGAGGTTGTTGAGGCAGTAGGGATACTTACTAAGACCAAGGGTGAAGATTATATGGAATATGTTAGAAGAATTAAGGTTAATCCTATAGCAAAAAAGGTTAAACTTAGAGATTTGGAACATAATTCAGACCCCACTAGATTAGTTGATGGTAGAGAGAAAAGTGCGGCCCAGTTAGAGAAATATGCAAAAGCAAGAAAATTACTTTTAGAGGAATAGGACATATATGACTAAAAAACAGCGTGCTCTAGAGGTTATTGAGCGACTTAAAATAGAATATCCTATAGCAGAGTGTTCCTTGGAATACGATGAGGCGTGGAAGCTTCTAGTGGAGGTTCGTCTTGCGGCGCAGTGTACAGATGCTAGGGTAAATGAAGTGGTAAAGGGTCTTTATGCTAAATATCCATCTGTTGAAGCATTGGCAGGTGCCACTCCAGAGGAGATTGAGGAAATAGTTAGACCTTGTGGATTAGGTAAAAGTAAGGCTAGGGATATAAGTGCATGTATGAAGATACTCCATGAACAATATAATGATGTAGTACCTTCAGATTTTAATGAGCTTTTAAAACTTCCAGGGGTTGGCAGAAAAAGCGCCAATCTTATAGTGGGAGATGTATATGGTCAGCCTGCAGTGGTTACGGATACCCATTGTATAAGAATAACTAATAGAATTGGGTTAGTGGATGGCACCAAGGATCCGAAAAAGGTTGAGATGCAACTGTGGAAAATATTGCCACATGAGGAGGCCAATGATTTCTGTCACAGAATAGTTTATCATGGCAGAGCAGTATGTACAGCAAGGACAAAGCCTTACTGTGATAAATGCTGCCTAAAGGATGTATGCAAAAAGGTTGGAGTGTAGTTAGTGCTATGAGTGATTTTAAGATAGAGGATATAATAGGAGTAATATTTGATTTTAATGGAACTATGTTCTATGACTCTGATAAGCATATTAAGGCATGGACTATGTATATAGAGGAGCTTGTTGGAGAAGAATTAAGTGATGAGGCAGTGGAAAAATACGTTAAAACTATGCCGGGCAGACAGCTGATAGAGCATTATCTAGGTTATGAGATATCCGACGATATGTATGAGCAGCTTTCTGAGGAAAAGGAAAACATTTATCGTAGACTTTGTATGGAGGATAAGGATAACCTAAAGCTAGCACCAGGGTTGGAGAAGTTCTTAGATTATCTAACCCAGTTTAATATACCTAGAACCATAGCAACCACAGCGACTATGTCAAATGTTATGTTTTACTTTGAAACCTTTGACTTATACAGATGGTTTGATACAGACAAGCTGGTATTTCATGACAAGCGACTAAGGGACAAGCCATTTCCGGATCAGTATCTGGTGGCCTGCAAGATGATTAACAAGGAACCTGGGAAATGCATGGTTTTTGAAGATTCCAAGGCAGGTATAGAGTCTGCCACCGCTGCAGGAATCAAATATATTATAGCTGTAAATGGCGATAATCCTAAGCTGGATGCTACAGGATATGATAGTGTAAAGGTTACTATAAGGGACTACAATGAGCTGGGAGAAGACTTTGAATTACCTAGCTAGTCAGATATAAATAAGGGGGAGAATTATGACCTACAGATATCAAAAGTTTAAATTTTTTTCTACTAAGGACCATCTACAGTTGGATGCCGTAGCCTGTATACCTGAAAAGATTGAGGGTGTAATCCAAATTGCCCATGGAATGTGTGAGGTAAAGGAACGATATATGCTATTTATGGGATATATGGCTAACAAAGGATATCTTTGTGTGATTCACGACCACAGAGGTCATGGGGAGAGTATAAAGTTTGATGAGGATTTGGGATATTTTTACGATGGTGGGTACAAGGCCATAGTTGAGGATATCTATACAGTTATGGATATAGTAAAGGCTAAGGTAAAGGAAGGTACACCATATATATTGCTAGGTCATAGTATGGGCGCCTTGGCTGCCAGAGTATTTTTGAAAAAGTATGATAAGCACATAGATAAGCTTATATTGCTGGGAAATCCATCAAAGCCGGCACTGACAGATATTGGAATATATATTGCTAGAGCTATAGGTATGCTTAAGGGCAAGAAGGAGCACTCTAAGCTCTTGAATTGGATTACTGTGGATTCTCCTTATGAGAGTAAGTTTAAGGAGGGTATAAAGTTTGCCTGGATGACCTCTGATTTAGAGGAGGTTAGAAGGTTTAATGCTCATCCAAAGTGTGGAGTTCCGTTTACCATATCTGGTTATGAGGAGCTGGCAAAGCTCACTAGGAGTGCATATACCAAGAAGGGGTGGGAACTTAATAATCCGGAGCTTCCTATATTGATTGCATCCGGAAGAGAAGATCCTTGCCATTTAGGACCTGAAAATTTTGGTAAGAGTGTTCGACACCTGAAAAATGTGGGCTACCATAATATTAAAGCACGACTTTATGGTAAAAAACGCCACGAATTATTGAATGAAAAAGGCAAAACCAGGGTATATAAAGATATATATGATTTTATTAAGGAATAAGGTGGAGCCATGTTAAGGTTTAGTATTTCAATTAATGATATAGGTAGGGAAATGCTTATTAGAACTACCCTGAAAAAATATCATTTTAATGATGCAGATGAGAAAACTATGGGAGAAATATATGACGAGATAATAAGCAGATGTGAACCCTACGCTATATATAGAATAAACCATAGAACTACAGGCATAAGATACATTGATGAGTCCCAAACTGCGGTTTGCGCAATTACTATGGGACAGGCTATGGATGATATACTTGAGACTATGAAGGAAGAGAAGAAGTTGGATGAAGCCTATATGGCTGATTGTCTGGCAGGGGAGATGCTTCTTCACATGTATGATATATTCAATCAGGAGTACTCCAAGTTTCATAGACGTTATGTAAATCGATATGTATTTGTTGGAGATAATATTCCCCTTACAAATATGCAGGGAATATTGGATGATATCTATGATAATGAGGACGCTGATAAAAGAGAGATAGTGGCAAATGAATATGGTGTGCTACTACCGAGTAAAAGTGTGGTGTTTTATGCTTTACTTACTGACAATCCTAAGCAGATATGTGCAGGAATTTGTGCTAGCTGTGGTAGGGAGGATTGCAATCAGGGTCAGTATAAATCCACGGTTACTTTGAATTACGGAATACAGAGGATACTTGGAAATCTTAAGGAGGTTCCAAATGGATAACACAAAAAAATATATTATGGCACTGGATTCTGGTACCACCAGCAATAGATGCATTTTATTTGATAAGACTGGAAATATCTGCTCTATGGCCCAAAAGGAATTTACACAGTTTTTTCCTAATCCAGGCTGGGTGGAGCATGATGCAGAGGAGATTTGGTCAACACAGCTAGGTGTAGCTGTGGAGGCTATAAATAAGTGTGGTGTAGAGGCCTTTGATATTGTAGGTATTGGAATTACTAACCAGAGAGAAACCACTATAGTGTGGGATAAGAATACTGGAAAGCCAATTTATAATGCTATTGTTTGGCAATGTAGAAGAACTGCTGGGTATTGTGATGAACTAAAGGCTACTCATGAGAAGCTTATACGAGAGAAGACTGGCTTGGTGGTGGATGCTTACTTTTCTGCCACCAAGGTTAAGTGGATATTGGATAATGTTAATGGCGCCAGAGAAAAGGCTGAAAAAGGAGAATTGCTTTTCGGAACAGTTGAAACCTGGCTTATCTGGAAGCTTACAGGAGGAGAAGTTCATATAACTGACTACTCAAATGCTTCTAGAACTATGATGTTTAATATAAACACCCTGCAGTGGGATGAGGATATTCTAGAACTTCTTGATATTCCTAGTTCTATGCTTCCTGAGGTGAGATGTAGCAGTGAATTATATGGCTACACCAAGACAAGTGTTATGGGTGGTGAAATCCCTATAGCTGGTGCAGCAGGAGACCAACAGGCAGCCCTTTTTGGACAGAATTGTTTTACAAAGGGTAGCGCTAAGAATACATATGGAACAGGCTGCTTCCTTCTGATGAATACAGGAGACAAGCCAGTGTTTACAACAAACGGATTAGTTACAACCATTGCCTGGGGTATAGGTAATGGTAATGAGAAAAAGGTTACCTATGCATTAGAGGGTTCAATTTTTGTGGCGGGTGCAGCTATACAGTGGCTTAGAGACGAGATGCAGTTTATTAGACATGCAGCAGAAAGTGAAGAATTAGCCCTAGAGGTTAGCGATACAAATGGTTGCTACGTGGTTCCTGCATTTACAGGACTTGGTGCTCCTTATTGGGATCCTTACGCTAGAGGTACCATAGTTGGACTTACCAGAGGAGTTAATAAGAATCACATAGTAAGAGCAACCTTAGATTCTATAGCATATCAAGTAAGTGATGTGCTTGGTGCCATGGCTGAGGCTTCAGGAATAACCCTTTTATCACTGAATGTTGACGGAGGTGCTAGTGCGAACAACTATCTTATGCAGACACAGGCAGATATTATAGATGTACCTGTTAATAGGCCTATATGTATAGAGTCCACAGCTTTAGGTGCTGCTTATCTGGCAGGACTTGCAGTGGGATATTGGAAGGACTTTGAGGACATAAGCAAGAATTATGGTATAGATAGAACCTTTGAGCCTAGTATGGATAAAGTTACCAGAGATAAGCTATTGAAGGGCTGGAAAAAGGCTGTAATCTATGCATTTGACTGGGCGAAGGAATAATGATAAGTGAGTAGGAATGCATTAAAAGTAAAGAGCTAAGGAGGCTTAGATTATGAGCAATAATGGAAGAAATAAAGCGACGGATGCAGTAATATCTATAGTATTTTTACTATGGTTTGTAGCATCTATAGGCTTGCTAATATATTTTGCAAAGACGGGTAAGACAGCCCTTGCCTTATCAGTGTTTGGACAATACTTTTTAGTATTTGGGATAATTGGATTGGTGAGTTCGATATCTGATGGTGGATTTAAGCTAAAATCCCTCCCTATTCTTTTATTTCCACTAGTAGGAATTGGCGCCATAGCAGGGGGAATTATAATACAGTATGGTTCTGAAGAGCTTAAGAAAAAGTGCATAGATGCTTTACCTATGATATTTATCATATTGTTTATAATAATTGGTGTAGGCTTAATCATAGGTGGATTATATAGCGCAATATATCTTAAGCTTACTTGCACAGAATATGTAAATGCTGAGTGTGTAGAGGTTAAGAAACAATATAATAGAAATCATAATGAGGTTTACTGTCCGGTATATAGTTTTAGCTATAATGGCCAGAATTATAAAGTATGTAATGATATATACACAAACACATATATCCCAGCAGTGGGTCAGTGTTATGAATTATACATAAATCCTAATAATCCTATGAAAATATATGAACCTCTTAGAGTGAAAGGAACAGGAGTGTTTATGATAATTTTGGGCGTGGTTATAGTATGCTTTATGGGATTTGTTTTACATATGATGAACAATGCGTAAAAAGCTAATGTATTTTGAATATGGACCTTACAAACTGGAACTAGATAATAGTATTAGGAGAAATATATAAATGTATAAACAATTTGAACTAAGATAAGGAGAATGATTTATGAACCCGATGACCTTAATGAAGATAAAAGGATTAATGGATAAGTTTAAGGCTAACCATCCCAAGGTGCCACTCTTTTTTAATGATGCTGCTAGAAGCATCGGCGAGGGCAGTATTATAGAGATTAGCATTACTACTGCAGAGGGTAGAAACCTTTGTACCAATATGAAGGTGACCAAGGAAGATTTGGAACTGGTAGAGCAGCTTAAGAATATGAAATAACTAGGGGAATAAAATGTCTAATATAAAACAGGGAAATACAGAAAAATCTATAGATAATTCTGTAGGAAAAGCTAGAGAAAATTTTATGAAAAATTCTGTGGGGGATTGTTTGAAAAAATCCAACAGTGGTGGTGAAAAGGGTAAGCTGATTAAGAAGTCGGATATTATACTTTTTGTATCTGTTATTTTGATTGCGGTATTAGCTCTGTTATATATTATGTCAACTAGAAATCCTGGGGCAAGAGTTGAAATTTCCTTTGATGGTGAAGTGGTTGAAACCTTTGAGCTTTCGGAAGATAGAGAGCATAAAGTTACCACAGAAAAGGGAAATAATCTAATTTTGATTAAGAATGGAACTGTGGATGTAATAGAGGCAGATTGTCCTGATAAGATATGTGTAAAGCATACAAATATAAAAAATGCAGGAGAAACTATTATTTGCCTGCCGCATAAGTTAGTGATAGAGATAGTAGAGTGATATGAGTGATAACAAGAATACAAAGCAAACTAAAAAACGAACCAATAAAGACATCGCCCTAGCTGGAGTATTCATAGCACTCGCTATGATTCTTTCCTACTTAGAAAGTCTTGTGCCTATAGGCTTTGCAGTGCCGGGTATAAAGCTTGGACTGGCTAATCTGGTAACTATAGTTGCCCTATACAAGCTAGGACTGAAGGACACCATAATAATTAGTGTAGGCAGAATCCTTCTATCAGGAGTACTCTTTGGAAATATGATGATTATAATCTATAGCTTGGCAGGAGCATTTCTTAGTATTTTGGTTATGGTTTTGGTCAAGAAACTTAAAATATTCTCCGCCACTGGAGTAAGCATCTGCGGTGCCATCTCACATAACCTAGGACAAATAATAGTGGCAGTTATAACCTTAGAAAATATGAATATAATGTACTATATGATAGTCCTAGCCATAGCTGGAGCAGTGGCAGGAACAGTTATTGGAATACTTTCTGGGATGATAATTAGAAATATTAAGATATAGTAAGTTAATTTGGGTATATTGATACTATTTAGGAAGTCTATGCCCAATAATTAAATGAAATTTAAGTGTGACGGGTATATAGGATACAAAGCATTCCTGTATACCCGCTATGCATATAAAAAACATAGAAAATCGCACATTTAGTAAAAAAATAGCAAAAATTCCACAAAAAAACACTAAATATAGTTAGTAACCTACTTAATTTTGTTGTAAAAAAGCGCATTATGTATTAAAATTAATTGATATTATTTTATTAATAGCGGGGTCGATAAAATGAAGTTTACATTTAAAGGTGGAATCCATCCTTATGAGGGCAAGGAGCTCACAGAGGATAAGGAAGTAAAGGAGTATCTTCCTAAGGGAGATATGGTTTATCCACTAAGTCAGCATATTGGTGCTCCTGCAAAGCCTGTGGTTAAAAAGGGCGACAGAGTTTTGGTGGGACAGTTAATAGCTGAGGCAGGTGGATTTGTATCGGCGAATATTCATTCGTCAGTTTCAGGTACTGTTAAGGTAATTGAGAATCGATTAACTTCTTCAGGTTCAAAGGTTAACTCCATTGTAATTGAAAATGATGGTCAGTTTGAATCAGTTGATTTTGCAGCTAATGCCATAGATAAGCCCCTTGAGGAGCTTACCAAGGAAGAAATATTAGATGCAATTAAGGCAGCTGGTGTAGTTGGTATGGGCGGAGCTGGTTTCCCAACTCACGTTAAGCTTAGTCCCAAGGAGCCGGATAAGATTGACACTATTATTGTAAATGCATCTGAGTGTGAGCCTTATCTTACATCAGACTACAGAAGAATAATGGATGAGGCTGATAAGGTAATAGGTGGTCTTGAGATAGTGCTTACTATGTTCCCGGGCGCTAAGGGAATCATCGGTATAGAGGATAATAAGCCTAAGGCTATTAAGCTTCTTAAGGAAAAGCTTGCAGATAAGGAAAATATTGTTGTTAATGCTCTTAAGACTAAGTACCCAGAGGGTGCAGAGCGTCAGCTTATCTATGCTAACACCGGCAGATACATTAATTCTAAGATGCTTCCGGCAGACGCAGGCTGTATCGTACATAATGTGGATACAGTATATGCAATTTATGAGGCAGTTAGAGAGGGTAGACCTCTTATAGATAGACTTGTGACAGTATCAGGAGATGCTATAGAGGAGCCTACTAACTTTGTGGTTAAAACAGGTACCTCTTATAAAGAACTTATAGAGGCAGCAGGTGGCTTTAAGGGTACGCCAGAGAAGATTATTGCCGGAGGACCTATGATGGGTAAGGCAATTTACGAGCTTGATCTTCCAGCAACTAAGTCCTCATCTGCAATACTCCTAATGTCTAAGGATGAGGTGGCAGAGTATGAGGAGAGTCCATGTATTAGGTGTGGTAGATGTGTGGATGTATGTCCTGGAAGAGTTATGCCTAACGCTCTTGCAAATGCAGTGGAAAGAGATGATATAGATACATTTATGTCTTTAAATGGTATGGAATGCTGTGAGTGCGGATGCTGCTCATATGTATGTCCTGCCAAGAGACATTTGACACAGACAATAGCTGGTGCAAGAAAGCTGGTTCTTGCAAGCCGTAAGAAATAGGAGGAACTTGTAATGGAAGAGATGAATTTAAAAATATCCGCTTCTCCTCATGTGAGAAGTAAGGCAACTACATCTGACATTATGTTTGATGTAATACTTGCTTTGGTTCCTGCTACAGCATTTGGTATATACCAGTTTGGTTTTTCAGCAGGGGTATTAGTTGCAGTTTGTATATTAACTGCAGTTTTGGCCGAGATGATATATCAGAAGGCTATGCATAAAAAGGTTACTATAGGTGATTATTCAGCAGTAGTAACAGGCTTACTGCTTGCTCTTAATCTGCCACCTACACTTCCTTGGTGGATGGCTATGGTGGGTACTATATTTGCCATAATCGTAGTTAAGCAGCTTTTCGGAGGATTGGGACAGAACTTTATGAACCCGGCACTTGCAGGTAGATGCTTCCTGGTGCTTTCATTTGGTTCATATATGACCAGATTCGTATTAGACGGTGTTACACAGGCTACACCACTTGCAAACCTTAGAAATGGGTTGCCTATAAACATTAAGGATATGTTCCTTGGATATACTGCAGGTACTATCGGAGAGACATCAGCCTTAGCACTTTTGGTTGGTGCAGCGTATTTGCTTATAAAGAGAGTTATTAGTCCAAAGATTCCGCTTATCTACATCGGAACACTTGCAATCTGTGTAGCAATCTACGCAGCAACTAAGGATTATAATGTGGTGGATTACACACTTGCTCACCTTTGCGGTGGCGGTCTTATGCTTGGTGCTTGGTTTATGGCAACTGACTATGTTACCTCACCAATTACTGCATGGGGCAAGGTTATATTTGGTGTAACTCTTGGACTACTTACATTTGTACTTCGAATATTCGGTGGAACACCAGAGGGTGTATCCTATGCAATTATTATTTCAAATCTTCTTGTTCCACTTATAGAGAAGGTTACAGCTCCTAAGTCCTTTGGATATGGTGCGGAAGTCTCTAAGGAGGAGAAGAAGGCGGCAAAGGCGGAGGCTAAGGCTGCTAAGGAGGCAGAAAACGCAGAGGCTGATGAAAAGTCAGCACAGATTGCTGAAGCAGAGAATAATGATGAAAAGCCTGTTAAGAAATTCGATGCTAAGAGCTTTGTAAATGCTATTGTAGTATTATTTGCTATAACACTTGTTATGGGTGCAGCTCTTGGAGTAGTAAATAACGTAACTAAGGAACCAATTGCTAAGACTAAGCAGGAGGCTAAGGAAACAGCTTATAAGAATGTATTCCCAACAGCTGCTAAGGTAGCTACAAGCGATACAGTGGATTATGCAAGTATTAATGATGTTGTTCATCAATTAGGTTATCCAAGTGTAGATATAGATGAGCTTGCCGTGGCTCTTGATTCTTCAGGTGCCCTTGCTGGTTATGTTGTAACAGCAACCACATCAGAAGGATATGGTGGAGATATTCAGGTAATAGTTGGTGTCAGCGTAGATGGTACAGTACAGGGGGTTGACTTCCTTACTATCAATGAAACAGTAGGCTTCGGTCTCAATGCTAAGGAGCCTGAATTTAAGGATCAGTTTGTTGGTAAGAAGGTACTTACCTTTGAGTACACTAAGACAGGTGCTACAAAAGATAGTCAAATAGACGCAATCTCAGGTGCTACAATTACTACATCAGCAGTTGTTGATGCAATCAATGCAGCAGTAATGATTGTTAACTTGTTAGGAGGTGTGTAGTAATGGGTAAATTATCAGAGAGATTATACAATGGTATAGTCAAGGAAAATCCAACCTTTGTACAGATGCTTGGTATGTGTCCAACACTTGCGGTTACTACTACAGCCATTAACGGTATAGGAATGGGTCTTGCCACTACAGTAATCCTTACTCTTAGTAATCTGCTTATAGCGATGCTTAGAAAGGTTATACCTGATAAGGTAAGAATACCGGCGTTTATAGTAATTATTGCATCATTTGTTACAATAGTTCAGTTTATTATGGAGGCCTTTGTGCCAAGCCTTTACGCTAGCCTTGGTCTATTTATACCACTTATAGTTGTTAACTGTATTATTCTTGGTAGAGCAGAGTCCTATGCATCAAAGAATAAGCCACTTCCATCAGTATTTGACGGAATTGGTATGGGACTTGGGTTTACTATAGGACTTACCTGTATAGCAATGGTAAGAGAGTTCTTTGGAACAGGTTGTTTGTTTGGATTTGATATTCTTACACCTGTAAGAGAATTCTTTGTAAATACAATTGGTGGAATTGAAAATGATAAGCTTTCATATCTGGTTAATCCGGAAAGCTTAAATCCTATTTCAATATTTATAAATCCACCAGGAGCATTCTTCGTGCTTGCCTTCCTTATAGCATTTCTTAACTACAGAAATATTAAGAAGGCAAAGAAAACCGGAGAGAAGCCTGAGCTTTGTAAGCTGGCTGACTGTGCAAGCTGTCAGAATCATGCCTGTGCAGGCAAGAAGGGAAAGGAGGACTAAGCTATGAATGTTATATTATTTGCCATATCAGCAGCACTTCTTAGTAACGTAGTACTTAGTCAGTTCTTAGGAATATGTCCTTTCCTTGGAGTATCTAAGAAGGTAGGTACTGCAGCAGGTATGGGAGCAGCGGTTATATTTGTTATGACCATTGCTTCAGCTGTTACAAGTCTTATATATTACTATGTTTTGGTACCATTTGAGTTAGAGTACCTTAATACAATTGTATTTATATTAGTTATTGCGGCCTTGGTTCAGTTTGTTGAGATGCTGCTTAAGAAGATGATGCCAAGTCTTTATCAGGCACTTGGTGTATATCTTCCGCTCATTACAACAAACTGTGCAGTGCTTGGTATTGCACTTACTAATGTTCAGAAGGAATACAGCATTTTAATGAGTACCTTAAATGGATTATTCTCAGCAGTGGGCTTTGCCATTGCAATTATAATTCTTGCAGGTATCAGAGAGAAGATTGATAACAATGATGTTCCGGAAAGCTTTAAGGGAGCCCCTGTGGTTCTTTTAACAGCAGGACTTATGGCTATGGCTTTTATGGGCTTAGCAGGCTTGATTTAAGGAGGAAGTAAGATGGATGTAATGTCAATTGTAATTGCAGCAGTTGTAATTGGTGCGGTTGGTATTCTTGCAGCTGTTCTCCTTGGAATAGCCAGCGAGAAGTTTAAGGTTGAGGTAGATGAGAAGGAAATTGCCGTTAGAGAGGTGCTTCCTGGCAATAACTGTGGTGGCTGTGGATTCCCTGGCTGTGATGGCCTTGCTGCAGCTATCGCTAAGGGTGAGGCAAGTGCAAATGCCTGTCCTGTAGGTGGAGAAGAGGTTGCAAGCAAGATTGCAGCCATCGTAGGTGGCGAGGTTTCAAGCGTAAAGCAGGTTGCATATGTAAAGTGTGCAGGTAACTGTGAGAAGGCTAAGGATGCTTACGAGTATGTAGGACCGCAGGATTGTAAGATAGCTTCAAATTCACCAGGTGCAGGACCTAAGGCTTGTTCCTATGGATGTATGGGCTATGGCTCTTGTGTTAAGGCTTGTCAGTTTGGTGCCATTAGCATCGAAGATGGAATTGCAGTGGTAGACAAGGACAAATGTAAATCCTGTGGTATGTGTGTTGCTGCCTGCCCAAGAAATATTATCGAGATGATTCCTTATGATTCAGGTGCTAAAGTACAGTGTAACTCTAAGGACTTTGGTAAGGATGTAAAGGCTGCTTGTTCAGTTGGATGCATAGGTTGTGGAATCTGTGCTAAGAACTGTCCTGAGGGAGCAATTGCAGTAGAAGGCTTCCTTGCCAAGGTGGATTACGCAAAATGTACCGGCTGTGGAACCTGTAAGGAAAAATGTCCAGTTAAGATAATAGAGTAAAGAATAAATTGGCATTTAAATGGGAGAGAAAATGATGAGAGAATATGTGATAATAGCTGATTCGACTAATGATATGCCACCGGAGTTTGCGATGGAAAATAATGTAGATATTGTAAAGATTATCTACCAGCTTGATGACGAGGTATATGGTATTGATAAGCACCTTTCCATGAAGGAATTCTATGATGAGATGCGAGCTGGAAGGATGACTAAGACAGCAGCACCTAATATTCATCAGATAAAGGAGCATTTTGAAAAGTGGGCAAAGGAAGGAAAGGATATATTATTTATGTGTCTTTCTTCTGGAATAAGCAGTACTGTAAATAATGCATTTATAGCAAGGGATGAGGTTGCAGAGGAGTATCCTGATGTGGATATCTGTGTTATGGATTCCATTTGTTGCGCCGGTGGTCAGGGAATGCTTCTGTACCATGCAGTTAATAACAAGAAAAACGGTATGTCAGCCCGTGAAAATATGGAAAGCCTAGAGGAGATTAAGCATCATATCATTCAGAAGTTTACTGTGGATGATTTAACATATCTTCAGAGGGGCGGAAGGATATCTAAGGCAGCAGCTGCCATAGGTACTGTAATTAATTTAAAGCCACTTCTTCATGTGGATGCAGAGGGTAAGCTTGGAGCTGAGCAAAAAATCAGAGGCAGAAAGAAAGCTTTAAATCAGCTGATTGAGAATATGGGTCCTGCTATGGGAAGCTATATAGACAAGCAGGAGATGATTCTCGTATGTCACGGAGATTGTGATGAGGATGCAGATTATTGTATAAAGCTTATAGAAGAAAAGTATAAGCCAAAGGAGATAATTAAAAGCTATATATCACCAACTATTGGAGCCCATACAGGCCCGGGAGGATTGGCAATATTTTTTATGGGTGACAATAGATAAGCTAGCTGAATATAATGTGTAATAAAAAGTAAGGTAGTCATATGCGTTTTTTGGAGTTAAGAGAGAAGGAAGTAATTAACTGTAAAGATTGCAAAAGGCTAGGTTGTGTAGCGGATATAGAGTTTGACCCATGTACGGGGAAGCTGGTAGCTATAGTAGTGCCAAGTCCGGGAAAATTTTTTTCCTGCTTTGGCGCATGTACAGAGTATTATATACGTTTTTCTAATATTGTAAGGATAGGACCGGATATTGTACTAGTTGACATAGATGCCTGTGATATTAGAAAGGTAGAGGATAGAAAAAAATAACAAACTAGGAAGAGGAGAAAGTATATGAAGTGTCCATTTTGTGGTGATGATAACACCAGAGTAATTGATTCAAGACCTGCTGATGATAATTCTGCTATAAGAAGAAGACGTCAGTGTGATGAGTGTGGTAAGAGATTTACAACCTATGAGAAGGTTGAGACCATACCTCTCATCGTTATCAAGAAGGATAAGAACAGAGAAACCTATGACAGAGCAAAGATTGAGTCGGGTGTTGTTCGCTCCTGTCACAAGCGTCCTGTATCTGTAACTCAGATAGAGGACTGTATCGATAATATTGAGAACAAGATTTTTACCTTAGAGGTTAAGGAAATCGAGAGCAAGAAGATTGGTGAGATTGTTATGGATGAGATAAAGAATCTTGACCAGGTTGCATATGTAAGATTTGCATCTGTATATAGAGAGTTTAAGGATGCAAATACATTTATGAGTGAGCTTAAGGAATTACTAAACAGCAAGTAGGAGAAAAATATGTTAGAGAGCTACATTAATCTTATAAAGGGTGGAGAGGGAGAAATCGTAGAGAAAAAGTCCCGCTTTATAGGTCAAATAGAGGTTGTTAAAACTGAAGAGGAGGCTTATGCCTTTATAGAAAAGATTAAGAAAAAGCACTACGATGCCAGACATAATTGTTTTGCTTTTTCTATAGGTGAGGATATGCCCCTTCAACGTTTCTCTGATGACGGAGAGCCCCAGGGAACTGCGGGAAAGCCTATGCTTGAGGTTATAAATGGCTCTGGAATTCATAATATTTGCATAGTTGTTACCAGATATTTTGGAGGAACCTTGCTTGGTACAGGTGGATTGGTTAGAGCCTATACTGATGCCAGTAAGGAAGCACTTAAATACTGCGAGACCAAGCTTATGCAAAGGCTTATACCGGTGGATATAGCTACAAACTATACTGATATGGGTAAGATTCAATATATTTTAAATACTGCTGGAGTAAATGTTGTGGACACTTTGTTTACTGATGAGGTTATGATAAAAGTAGAGCTCCCATATGACACACACAGTAAAATCATAGGTGATATTACCGAAGCGACGGGAGCCAGAGCGAAGCTAACCATATATGATGAAATATTTGGCTAGATTATAGTTTTTAAAAATACTGCGATTAGTGCAGTTAACATTATAAGAGGAAGCACCTTTTCGAGAAGGGTGCTTTTTCTTATGATAATTCCAAGTAACATAGCTATTACAAAGCTTATTACAGCAGCAACAAGAGAGAATATTACGTACAAGCCAAAACCGAAGGTTACATACAGGCAAATGATTCCAATAATTGCTACTGGTATAATAGAAGTAAGAATAGATAGTGTTCTTACCTGCAATATTTCACTGTTAGGAAGTGCAACATATATATTTTTTTCTGAATCATGAAGAAATAGAAGTAAGCCAAGTAAACCAGAAAAAAGTAATAATACGCTGACAATTTCAACCATAGGTAAATCTATATGATACATCATATTTTCAAATGTAAATTCACCAGATGTGGTATCAGCGATAGTAAACACCTCAGGACTATTTCTGTAGAAATCAAGACCATCCTTTAGCTCTTGGTTCCAAGTAGGATTATCCACTGCGTAAAGAAGAATATCCTCAGCACATACGCTGACCATAGCACTAAAGAAGGTTTCATTGATTACTGCATGAAATGTGGAGGCGGGTGTAACGTATAGGGAAACAGGATTATCCCAGGCTGTTCCTGCTACATATGCTTGGAAAAACCCATCTGGAATAAGATATCCGCACTCTGCGTAGCCGGATTTAACATCCTTAAGGAGCTGTTCTTCAGTATCTACTGTATAGAAGGTGTATATGGAATTAATATCTCCCAGATAGGATACTAAGCTGTCATAGTATCCTGTGGAATCCTCACTAAACATAGCAACCTTAATATCAGCACTTTGACTTTTGGCTGGTAGTAGCTTATATATTCCAGTTAGAAGTACCATAGTAAGCAGGATAGATATATACATCTTCCTACACAATATTCTCTTTGTTAAAGCTATAAATCTGTTAGCTGTTTTCATAGTTACCTCTTAAATGCCGAACAATGAAGCGGCTATATTTGATATTAAATATTTACCTGGCATAAGGTCAGAAAGCTTCTGAACTATGTTAGGTAGCATGGCGCTAGGGATAATTCCTCCACCAACATAAGCTATAAATATTCCAAGTATCAGCATAGTCATATTTGCTGAAAAAATACTTTTTGATAGATTTGATACTGCGGATACAATACCACCTATAATCAATATGGCAGGAAGTACTGTAATTAATCCTATGGGGTTAAAGACTTTAGCTATAAGACTTATACCTATAAAGCAAGGAATAAAGCTTAGATAAAGTCCTGCCACAGAGCTTATCCATCCGCTTATGAAAATCTGAAACTGTCCTATGCCTACAGTGTTAAGCTTGGTTTGCATAGATCTATTGTAGCCCTGAAGATGAGGCATAAACACAAAACTCATAAACATAAGGCTCAGCATAACAGCAGAAGCAAGGTAGTGCTGTAGGAGATTTGCTTTGCCCTCACTGGAGCTATCTATAATATCAAAAAACGAGTCCTTGTTAAGGGAACGGTCTAGGAAGGTTAGATTAACCATAGTTCTAATAGAGTTTCTCTCTTCCTTCGTAAGGTCATGATTATATGCGGCATCAATGGTGCTATAAACTGCTGACTGAGCCAATCCTAGATACTTTGCATAGGAAATAAACATTTCATTTGCAATATATGATGTAATGGTAGAATTATCCCACACAATAATTTCTAGAGGGGTATTAGTACCATTCATAATGCTTGAGATAAACTTTTCTGGAACAATAATGAAATATAAGATATCTTCCCTTTTTAAAAGTTCGTAGCCTTCTTCAATGGTATCCACCTGAATAAGAGTGGCAGTTGTTTTCATGCTTTCCATATTCTGGAGCATACCAATACCCATATTGTTCATTTCTTCCTTACCGTCCTCAGGCAGATAGTAGCCGATGCCTATAATCTCCTTTGTGCCTTGCTTGTAAATGTTTTTTGACACAAGATAGCCGGCTATACCACAGATGGTTCCAATAATAATAGTGGCTATAAGAATTGAAGCTATGTAATTTTTAAGTCTTTTTAGGTCTGTGATAATTAGTCGACCTAGAAAACGAGATTTGTTCATAGGTTGTAAATATAGCTCCTTTTATGTGTAACAGGTAATTAAGCTCTAAGCATATCCATATAGCTGATACCCTGAGCAGCTAATTCTTTAGTGTCAATTAGCTTACCGTCCTTTAATAAAAATACTTTGTTGCAGAAATTGAATATTTCTTCTTCGTGGGATGCAATTATGATGCTTCCACCAGTTTTGAGGAAGGCCCCCATATAGTTCAGGATATCCTGCTTTGCCAGTAGGTCTAGGGCCGCAAATGGCTCATCTAGTAGTAGTACCTGTGGAGAGTTAATAAGCACAGATGCAAGACTGACACGCTTTTTCATACCACCGGACATAGCTTTAACAGGGGTGTCTAGGAAACCGGAAATCCCAAGCTCGCTAAGGGGTGGAAGTGAAAGTGCCATAGCTATCTGTCCACGATTCATATCAGTCCACATTCTAATATTGTCCACTGGCTTAAGCTCATCAAATAATGGATTTTCCTGTGGTACATAGCCTAGCTTAAGCTCACTGTCTGAAGGGTGAAGCTTAGCTATACAGCTTAAGAGAGTGGATTTTCCAGAACCGTTAATTCCTAGAATTCCTATAGCCTCACCGGAATTAACTTCTATGGAAATATCCTTTAAAATTTCCTTATTGCCATAGCTTTTTGATATATTTTCAAGTCTAAACATACGTATTCACCTCGAATAATAAAACTAAATATTAAGATAACATTTTTTTATACAAAGCACAAGAAAAAACAGGCTATATTTATGTGTCGAAATTTAGAAAAATAATAGACTTTGAACAAAATATTTGTTATAATTTGTAAGAATATAACTTTACGCCAAAGGAGAGTTTTTGTATGAACGGAGCGAGATTAGCCAAGAAGAATGCATTGGCCGTTAAGATAATGGTGGCGGTTGCTGTTGCTAAGATTATATCTATGATAATAAATATTAAGAATCAGGAGTGCTTTGTGCTTTTATTGATTCTATTTATATTGTTTGTGGCAGGTAATATTGTGTTTAATTTTAAGGACGATAGAAGTGAGCTTACTAAGTTTCTTTCTATTTCTTTATTTTCATTACTTGGTTCTATAAGTGTAATTATAACTAAGGAGCCTATAGACGCACTTCCGTTATTTGTTTGTATGGGTATGTGTATTCTCTATATGGACGATTTTCATACCAAGATCACCTGTGGTGTTTCATTGTTGGGTATATTGGTTAGTATGATTGTAAATATTGCAGGTCATGGCTTTGGCGCATCAGCACTTTGGATAGAGTTCTTCTTATTAGGCGTTGTATTCACATTAGGACTCATTTTTGCAACTAGCATTACACTTAGGGAGCAGGAGACTGACAAGCAGGAGATTCAGTACCATGTTATGTACCAGGAGGAAATAACTGGTAATATGGTTAAGGTTGTGGATAGTGGTAATGCTCATATCGAGCAGCTTCAGTCTATGCTGGACAACTTCCAGTCAGCGACATCAGAGGTTACAAAATCAGTAGATGCCATATCTTACGGTGTTACAGAGTCAGCTGAAAATATGGAGAATTCAACCTCTATGACACAGCAGATTCAGGATATTATCGATAACCTTATTGATGTTAAGGATAATACAGTAGAGTCAACTGATAAGGCGGTTGAGGCAGTTGAGACTGGTATGGAGATTATCAGTGGCCTTAAGGAAAAATCAGAGGATATCAATGTTGCTAACGAAAATGTTACTAGAGTATCCGAAGAACTTTGTGATAAGATTGCATCCGCAGAGGAGATAACTCGTATCATTTATAACATTTCAACGCAGACAAACCTTCTTGCGTTAAATGCTTCTATAGAGGCAGCTAGAGCTGGTGAAGCAGGTAGAGGCTTTGCAGTAGTTGCTAATGAGATTAGAAAGCTTGCAGACGACACTAGAAGCTCCATTGACAGTATTACAGAGCTTCTTAAGGGTGTTACAGACCTTGCTAATCACACATCAGAGCTTGTAGGAAAGAGTGTACAGGCAGTTGAGGAGCAGTCAAAGTATATCGATGCTGCAGATACCTCCTTCCAGAGTATATCAGAGATGGTTAACGCCTTAGACGGTAATATGAAGCAGCTTGATAAGCTTAGTGGAACCCTGGATGCTTCAAATAACTCAATCATAGATGGTCTTGCTAATCAGCAGGCAGCCAGCGAGGAAATCGCTGCAAATGCACAGTCATCAGCAGACCTTTGTCAGACAAATCTTGAAGAGCTTACTAACGTTATCGCTGAGCTTGATCAGATAGCTAAGATTATTGGAAGTCTTAAGAATGGTAACCTTGATGAGATTAATCAGATGCTTGAGGAAACAAAGCTTGAAAGCGAGGAAGAAGACGGTGATGATACTGACTACTCAGAGTACTTCTCAGATGAGGAGGATGAAGAAGTAGATGATACTGAAGAAGAGATTGAAGAAGAGTATACTGAGGAAGTAGAGGAAACTGAAGAGGAATACGCCGATGAAGTAGGGGAAACTGAAGAGGAATACGCTGAGGAAGTAGAAGAAGCTGAAGAGGAAGCATCATGGGATGATGAGGAACCAGCAGAAGAAGAGTATTCCGAGGAAGAAGAGATTGAAGAGGAGTATACTGAGGAAGAATACGCCGAGGAAGTAGAGGAAACTGAAGAGGAATACGCTGAGGAAGTAGAAGAAGCTGAAGAAGAATCATCATGGGATGAGGAAGAAGCTGAAGAAGAATCATCATGGGATGAGGAAGAAGCCGAAGAGGAATCATCATGGGATGATGAGGAACCAGCAGAGGAAGAGTATTCCGAGGAAGAAGAGATTGAAGAGGAGTATACTGAGGAAGAATACTCCGAGGAAGAAGAAACTGAAGAGGAATCATCGTGGGATGATGAAGAAGCCGAAGAAGAATCATCATGGGATGATGAGGAGGCTGAAGAGGAAGAATCATCATGGGATGATGAGGAAGACACAGAAGAATAAAAGTAAGGACGAGGAGTAAAATCCTCGTCCTTTTTAGTAGTCCTCTTCTATAACTTGAAAATCTAAATAATCAAACTCAATACTCTCTATAAAGCTATCCTGAGTAAACTTAGTTCTGGCATGGCAGATAAACTCCTTTTTGTTAAGGTCTAGCCATATAGGGACGGCAAGGTCAAATTCCTGACACATCTCATCTAGAGCCTGATAAACCTTTTTGGTTCTGGAGAGAGTGTAGTCCTCTATGCACACCACGTGGTCCTGAAGAATTTTATTCTGTTTTACTAATTTGCCCCATATTCTAAACATAAGCTACTCCTTGGTAATTTGTAGATTTATTATATGGGCAAAGAGAATAAAATGCAACTTTCATTTAAAGTATTTTTTGTGGCAAAAATTAGTAGAATTAAAACATTTAATATGATAATATATCCTAAGTGTCTTGTGAAATAATAAGACAAGGATGTTATAGATGAAAAGTGGTGATAATATGTACAAGCTTATAACTACAGATGGAAGAGCAAAAAGAGGTGAGCTACACACACCTCACGGAGTTATACAGACACCGGTATTTATGAATGTAGGAACAGTGGCGGCTATTAAGGGTGCGGTGTCCACAGCAGATTTAGAGGATATAGGAACCTTGGTACAGCTTTCAAATACCTATCATCTTCATGTAAGACCAGGTGACAAGCTGGTTAAAGAGATGGGCGGACTTCACAAGTTTATGTCTTGGGACAAGCCTATTCTTACTGATTCAGGTGGATTTCAGGTATTCTCTCTAGCGGGTCTTAGAAAGATAAAGGAAGAGGGAGTTTATTTTAACTCTCACATAGATGGTCGAAAGATTTTTATGGGACCAGAGGAAAGCATGCAGATACAGTCTAATTTGGCATCTACCATTGCTATGGCCTTTGACGAGTGCCCACCAGCTACAGCTGACAGAAACTATATTCAGCCGTCAGTGGATAGAACTACTCGCTGGTTACAGCGCTGTAAGGTGGAGATGAATAGACTAAACAGCTTGGAGGAAACTATTAATAAAAAGCAGATGCTATTCGGTATCAACCAGGGTGGAATATTCGAGGATATAAGAATAGAGCATGCCAAGGTTATATCAGAGATGGATTTGGATGGATATGCCATAGGTGGTCTGGCAGTAGGTGAGACCCATGAGGAAATGTATAGGATAATCGAGGCTACAGTCCCTTACCTTCCACAGAATAAGCCAACCTATCTTATGGGAGTAGGAACTCCTGCTAATATACTTGAGGCAGTGGAAAGAGGCGTGGATTTCTTTGACTGTGTGTATCCATCTAGAAATGGTCGTCATGGTCATGTTTACACTAATCAGGGCAAGCTTAATCTTTTTAATGCAAAGTATGAAAAGGATGACAGACCTATAGAAGAGGGCTGTGGATGTCCTGCATGTAAGAGATATTCCAGAGCATATATCAGACATCTTCTTAAGGCTAAGGAGATGCTGGGTATGAGATTTTGTGTATTGCATAATTTGTATTTTTATAATAATATGATGAAAGAGATTAGGGAGGCTATTGAGGAGCATCGCTTTGCAGAGTATAAAAAGGCGAAGCTAGCGGGCTTTAATAGCGCTAATGTATAAAAGCTTATATCGGAATGAAATTATCAAACCGAAGAAAAATATTTAGGAGGACTTATTATGTTTTTAGAGGCAACAGGCGGAGCCGCAGCTACAACAGGTGGAGGAATACTAAGCTTAGTATTGCTTGTAGGTTTTTGGATACTTCTTTTCTACTTTATGATTATAAAGCCACAGAAGAAGCAGCAGAAGCAGAAGGAAGCACTTTACAGTGCTATGGAGCCAGGTGATAGCATTATGACTACAAGTGGTTTCTACGGAACAATTCTTGATATTGATGATTCAACTGTAATTGTTGAGTTTGGAAACAACAAGAACTGTAGAATTCCTATGCACAAGAGCGCAATCGCTGAGGTTGAGAAGGCTGGTTCAGCTATCGTTAAGGACGAGGAAACTGAAGAGTAGAGCATAGAAAAATATAGCGGAGCATATAAAAAGTATATGCACCGCTATATTTTTTGAAAAAATTTCTCAAAAAAAGGTAGACTATTTCGTCGCTTTATGCGAGAATATAGGGGATGATGTTCTGGTATTAAAAGAACATCCCATAAGATATTATATACATTTGAAAGGAGTCTCAAAATGATTTATTCACATGAAGTAGAGAACATGTGCCCAGTTGCTCAGGGTGTTAATCACGGTTGTGCACCAATCCCTGAGGAGGCTAAGTGGGTAAAAGCAAAAGAAGTAAAAGATATTTCAGGTTTAACACACGGTGTAGGCTGGTGTGCTCCACAGCAGGGAGCTTGTAAGCTTACTCTTAATGTTAAGGAAGGTATTATACAGGAAGCATTAGTAGAGACTATCGGTTGTTCAGGTATGACTCATTCAGCTGCTATGGCATCTGAAATTCTTCCAGGAAGAACTGTTATGGAAGCTCTTAACACAGACCTTGTTTGTGATGCTATTAACACAGCTATGAGAGAGTTATTCTTACAGATCGTTTACGGACGTACTCAGAGTGCATTCTCAGAGGATGGTCTTCCAATCGGTGCTGGTCTTGAGGATCTTGGTAAGGGACTTCGTTCACAGGTTGGTACTATGTATGGTACTCTTAAGAAGGGACCACGTTACCTTGAGATGGCTGAGGGTTATGTTACTGGTATAGCTCTTGATGCTGAGGACCAGATTATTGGTTATCAGTTCGTTAGTCTTGGAAAGATGACTGACTTTATCAAGAAGGGTGACGATCCTAACACAGCTTGGGAGAAGGCTAAGGGACAGTATGGTCGTGTTGCAGATGCAGTTAAGATCATCGATCCAAGAGAGCAGTAGGAGGTAAGTGAAGATGGCATTATTTGAATCATATGAGAGAAGAATTAAGCAGATTGAGGCTAAGCTTGCTGAGTATGGTATTGCTTCTATAGAGGAAGCTGAGAAGATTACTAAGGACGCAGGTCTTGATGTATATAAGCAGGTTGAAGGTATTCAGCCAATTTGTTTCGAGAACGCAAAGTGGGCTTACGTAGTAGGTGCTGCTATTGCTATTAAGAAGGGCTGCAGAAAGGCAGCAGACGCTGCAGCAGCTATCGGTGAGGGACTTCAGTCATTCTGTATCCCTGGTTCTGTTGCTGATACAAGAAAGGTTGGTCTTGGACATGGTAACCTCGGTAAGATGTTACTTGAGGAGGAGACTAAGTGTTTCGCTTTCTTAGCTGGTCACGAATCATTCGCTGCAGCTGAGGGTGCTATCGGTATCGCAGAGAAGGCTAACAAGGTTCGTAAGGAGCCACTTAGAGTTATCCTTAACGGTCTCGGTAAGGACGCAGCTCAGATCATTGCCCGTATCAACGGATTCACATTTGTTGAGACTGAGTATGATCCATATACAAACACTGTAAAGGAAGTATTCAGAAAGTCATATTCTGAGGGTCTTCGTGCAAAGGTTAACTGCTACGGCGCTAACGACGTTTGCGAAGGTGTTGCAATCATGCACAAGGAGGGTGTTGACGTATCAATCACTGGTAACTCGACTAACCCAACTAGATTCCAGCATCCAGTAGCTGGTACTTACAAGAAGGAGTGCCTCGAGCAGGGTAAGAAGTATTTCTCAGTTGCATCAGGTGGTGGTACTGGTAGAACACTTCACCCAGATAACATGGCAGCAGGTCCTGCTTCATATGGTATGACAGATACTTTAGGACGTATGCACTCAGATGCACAGTTTGCTGGTTCTTCATCAGTTCCTGCACACGTTGAGATGATGGGTCTTATCGGTGCTGGTAACAACCCTATGGTTGGTATGACTGTTGCAGTTGCAGTTTCTATCGAGGAAGCTGCTAACGCTGGTAAGTTTTAATATTTAAAAATAAAATATTCAGAACCCTCTGGAGTTGTCCTTCGGAGGGTTTTTATGTAATAAAAGTATTATTATGAGGGAGGTTAATATAATGAATAATCAGTATGGAGCCATGAATCCACAGATGAACGCACCATATATGGATAACAATGCTATGAACCAGGGCTATGCTCCAAATAACCAGATGGGAAGTAGTTATGGACAGGCGCCACAAATGGATATGTATAATCAAGCTTATAATGGATACGACCAGAATAATGGTGGAAATTAATATGTATAGTTTATGCCCCTCTGAGAAATCGGAGGGGTTTTCCTTTGTAAATCCAGTTACTTTAAGAGTGAGCTAAGCCAATTCCACAATTTACATACACTTTTTTTGTATATTTACCATATTGAAAAATATGTCAGTCTTGTATATTATTATATATGGGTGGAAACCGTTTACAAATGGGGAATGGTATGTAAATTATAATGTATGGAGGAAATTGGGATGTATGTTTCAACTACTGACAACATAGGCAATAGAGAAATTAGAGAAGTAATTGGCCTTGTTATGAGTACAGAGATTAGCTCTCTTAGGGTTATGTTAGCTAAAGAGGAAGCAGGTAATGAGTATCTTTATGATGCTTGTTTAAAGAAGGCTCAGAATAAGCTTAAAAATAACGCTAGAAAATTAGGAGCTAATGCAGTTATCGGAGTAAAGACAAATATTACAACCTCACCAGAGCTAGGTTTAATGCTTACACTTACAGGAACAGCTGTAATGCTGGAGTATTCAGAGGAAGAGAAAAAGGCTGAGGAGGCAAGACTTGCTGAGGAAGCAAAACGAGCTGAGGAATTAAGAGCAGCGGAGTTAGCAAGAACTGCAGCAGAGGCTAGAGCTCAGGCAAAGGCTGAAGCAGAGGCAAAGGTTGCAAGTGAGATAAAGGCAGCGGCTCAGGCTAAGGCAGAGGCAGAGGCAAGAGCGGCACAGGAGATAAAAGCAGCTAGAGAGGCTATGGAATTAGCTCAAGCGAAGGCTGCCGAAGAGATTAAGCTGGCAGAGGCAACAAGAGCAGAGGCCCAAACAAGAGCTATGGCAGAGGCAAGAGCTATACTTGAGTCAAAGGTTGCTGCAGAGAGAGCTAATGTAGAGGCTAAGGCAGCTAAGGAGATGGCGGCAGAGGAAGCAAAGGTTAAAGCATTAGAGGATGAGCTTGAATCTGCACTTGAGATAGCTAACAAGGCATTAGAAGAGAGAAATCAGCTTTTGATGCAGGCCTTAAGTAAGATTGAAAGTCTAGAGAAGGCAAATGCGGCACTTATGAAGCAGTCAGAGCCGGAGACTAATAAGGAGCCAGAGGAAGAGTACATAGAAGAAAACTTGGCCGGCATAGATGAAATCTTAGACGGTAAGCGTAAAAAGTCGGATGAGATTAATGAGATTGATGTAAAAATTGTGGATGTTATATACAGCTATGGAAAACCAGTGTCTGCATCCAACATTCAGGAAAAGGTGCCGGATATGTCTATGATGGAGGTTCTTACCACTTTGAATAAGCTGGTAGAACAGGGTGTTATAGAAAGAGGCGACGGACTTTATTCTTTGGTGAATAGAGCTAGTATGGTATAAGAAATATTAAACAGGAGATATAGCTATGGTAGCTTTGTCTCCTGTTTTTTTACTTGTGATACATATTGTAATATGATAAAATAATATATAGCAAAAGTCGAATTATTTGATGCTTGATATAACATAAGCTTAATTACAAATGAGGGGGTATGTTATGAGTAGAGAAGAAGATTTAAGGAACCTTCAAAAGCTTGAAGAGCAATTCATATATGCCTATGAAGAGGCTGATAATTGTGATGAGGTTACTGCCCAAATTAAGGCATTAGAACGGGAAAAGGCAAACCCTAGTGCTGTGACTTATAATAAGCTTAAAACTAACAATTTCGAAACTTTGGAAAAACAGTATAAGGATGAGTGGGTGGCTAAGAATAGAGGTATTAGACTTTACAGAATTCTTGCATCTATGGTGCTTGCATTTGTACTTATCGGGCTAACCTTGGTATTTATGAGTGATATGTTTTTAGGTACTGGGTATATAAATACACCACTTACTTTTAGAAGCTTTGTGTATGCAAATTCATTAGGTCTGTTATTTGTGCTTCTGGTAGTACATATTGTTCTCTCCGTAATACTTGGCAAGCTTCCTAAATGGATATTTGGAAAGGAGAGATAGGTATGGTAGCAGATTTATTTACAGTATGGAAGGATTATCTTATATTAGCTGTGGCTGCTACGGGTGTGGCAGTAATTATCCTGGCAATCGTTAAGGTGGTTAACTCTTACTTCCTAGAGAATCCTATATTAGGAGCAAAGAAACTTCAGGCCTTAGAGGAGGCTAAGAAGCTTGACGCTGATAATGAGGAGGCTAATAGAGTTAGCAAGGAACAGGCAGAGGCAAAAGCTAAGGCGAGGCGTGAGGAACGTTTGGTTGAGATAGAGGAAGAGCTAGAGGAGCTTCAGATTGAGCTTAATAGATCAAAGGAAGACCTGGCTGCTCATTGGGAGTTTATAGATAATTCAGATATTTTAGGTCCGGATGAAAAATCTCTTCAGACAGTGCAGATGCTTATGTATTTTATTGAAAGTCGTAGAGCAGATTCTATCAAGGAGGCTCTTCATGAGTATGATAAGGCTAAGATGAATGAGAAGCTTCTTAAGTATGAGGAGCAACGTAATGAGCTAGAACGCCAGAAGATTGAGAATGAGCGTATTGATAGAGAACAGAGACTTAAGCTGGAGAGACAGCACGCAAAGGAGATGGAGTATATCGCTAGAGAAAATGCTAGAGGTATAGAGGACTTAGCTCGTAGAGTGGACAATTTCTCACAGCAAAGTTATTATGCAAATATGGCAGCTAATGATGCAGCTAGACAAGCTGCTAATAAGGTGGCGGACAAGCTGGATAAGCTGTATTATAGCAATTATTAATATATATTTTAAGAGTGATATGATAAGATGATAATAACCTGAAAATGTTAGAATATGCTAATGTTTTCAGGTTATTTTTGTGTCAGAAGTTACCTTGCAAATAAACCAGATAAATATACAACAAATTTCGACAAAAAATACTTGCAAAATTCGAAAAAAATAGTAGTAAAATTTAGCATTTTGTTATATATTATTAATCACGGTATCGCTTTAGCGCACTAACACGAAAAAAGGCACTAAAGCACCCCCGATATAAATATACTGGGAGGACATTGAGTAAATGAACGAGACACTTATTGAATTTAAGAACGTAAAGAAGGTCTTTGATGACACGGTAGTTGTTGAGGATTTTAACCTAGAGGTAAAGAAGGGTGAATTTGTAACCCTGCTTGGTCCATCGGGTTGTGGTAAGACCACTATGCTTAGGATATTGGGCGGTTTTGAGTTGCCAACCTCAGGAAGTATTATGATGAATGGTGAAGATATTAGTATGCTTCCACCTAATCAGCGTCCTGTCAATACGGTGTTTCAGAAATACGCTCTTTTTCCACACTTAAATGTCTATGATAATATAGCATTTGGACTTAAACTTAAGAAGCTTTCTAAGAAGGAACAGGACGAGAAGGTTAAAAAGGCCTTAGAGCTTGTAGACCTTGAGGGTTTTGAGAAAAGAGCTATACATACACTTTCCGGTGGACAGCAGCAGCGTATCGCTATTGCCAGAGCTGTTGTAAATGAACCAGAGGTTTTGCTTCTTGACGAGTCTCTTAGTGCACTTGATTACAAGATGCGTAAGGAGATGCAGATAGAGCTTAAAAATATGCATAAAAAGCTTGGTATTACCTTTATATTTGTAACTCATGACCAGGAGGAGGCTCTTACTATGTCTGACAAGATTGTTGTTATGGCAGATGGAGAGATTCAGCAGATAGGCACTCCTGAGGAAATATATAATGAGCCTAAGAATCTGTTTGTTGCGGACTTTATCGGTGAGAGTAATATATTTAAGGGAACTATGCTTGGGTACCACAAGGTTCGCTTCTGTGGTACTGAGTTTGACTGTGTAGACGACTATGCTAAGGATATGGTTATCGATGCGGTAATTCGTCCTGAGGATATTGTTATTACTGAGGAAAACAAGGGTCAATTTACAGGTGAGGTTATCTCCTGTGATTTCAAGGGTACATTTTATATAGTTGTAGTTCAGGCTGGCAAGAATGAGATAGAAATTCATAGCTTAAATAATTATGCCATCGGAACTAAGGTTGGTATGAGTATAGAGCCTGATAATATACACCTGATTCCTTACGATACAAGCATCAACCACTACGAAGGTAAGGTTGTGGAGAGCAAGGCCAGCGATAAGATTCACGTGGAGTTCGAGGACTTCCAGGTGGATATCGACCCAGCTATTCTTATACCTGGTGCAGTTATGGAAGACTGGGAGGTTGTTGATGCTGAGGGCAATAGCATAGACCTTATGGGTACTAGAGTTGAGGCTTCCTTTATTCCATCTGATGCGGATCTTACAGATGACGCTGAGCAGGGTCTTGTACAGGGTAACATCTTCTCATTTATCTATGTTGATGATCACTACAGATATACTGTTCGTACTAAGTCTGAGGAGGACTACGTTGTTAATGATGAGGACCTTTGGAACCAAGAGGACTATGTTGGTGTAATTATCCCTATGGATAAGATGACTTATAAGATAGTAGAGGGCGATGCGGATGAAGAGTAATAATTTGAGAAAGCAGCTGGCTATACCATATGCTATCTTTCTGCTACTTTTCGTGGTATTACCGCTGCTGGTTGTAATATATTATGGATTTACAAATGGTGACGGACAGCCATCATTTGAGAATTTTATAAATTTCTTTAAAAATGGTAAGACTGTAGGAACCTTAATCTACAGCTTTGCTATAGCTATTATAACTACTATAGTTTGCTTAGCTTTGGCATATCCTGTGGCGCTTATAATAGCAAAGGGTGCATATAGCAAGAAGGCCAAATTCCTTATGATATTTGTGCTTCCTATGTGGATTAATTTTACCCTTCGTATAACAGCACTTAAGGAGGTGCTCACCCTTATCGAGGGTAACTTGGCATATCACCAGTTTTTAAATACCATCATTTGTATGGTATATGACTTTTTACCATTTATGATGATGCCGCTTTATAATTCCTTAACTAAGCTTGATGATGGACTTATAGAGGCCGCACGTGATCTTGGTGCTGGCAAGAGACAGGTGTTCTTCAAGGTAATATTACCGCTATCAATACCTGGTATCGTAAGTGGTGTAACCATGGTATTTTTACCATCTATGACTAACTACGTTGTGCTTGATATGATTTACAACAGCACATACATTATGGGAAGTCTTATTGGAAGCTATTTTAGTGCCTACGATTGGCACAATGGTTCCGTTATATCCATAGTACTTCTTCTCATAATACTTGCGATTACATATTTGTCTAACAAGTATACAGATGAGAAGGGAGAAGCTAACAGAGCACGTTAATCCACTGCAATATGCAGGACTTTACGATTGGAGATTATAGATGAATAAATTTTTTCAGCATATTATAATATGGCTTGTATTGCTGTTTTTATATGCACCAATATTAATTCTTATGGTGTACAGCTTTACAGATTCCACTATGATTGGAACCATTAGAAATTTTTCTATGGCCAATTACATAACCTTATTCACTACACCAGAATTAGTGGAAATGATTGTGGGTACATTTACTCTTGCCATAGGGGTCGCAGTGCTTTCTACAATTCTTGGAACAACTGGAGCTATAGGAGCATTTTATTCTAAGAAAAAAACCAGAGGTGTGATAGAGATGGCGAACCAGATTCCTGTTATCAATGCAGATGTAGTGACTGGTTTTTCTATGTGTATTCTCATGATAGTATTTTTTAAGGTGAGAAAGGAGACATTTTTACCACTTATTATCGGTCAGACTGCCCTTTGTACACCTTTTGTATATCTGTCAGTGCTTCCTAGGTTAAAGCAGATGGACCATCAGCTTTATGAGGCGGCTTTAGACCTTGGATGCACAGCTTCTGGCGCCCTTAGAAAGGTAGTTTTACCACAAATTGTGCCAGGCATAATTTCAGGCTTTATGACAGCTATAACTCTTTCTTTAGATGATTATTTCATCACAACCTATACTAAGCCGGCCACCTTTGATACCATAAGCACCTACGTGGTAAATGCTACAAAGGGAGCCCAGACGGATATTAAGACGGCTCTTTGGGCCTTGTCTACCGTGATTTTTGTACTGGTGGCTTTATATGTTGTTGCCCAGAATGTTATTAGCAGGAAAGAGGAGAAAAAAAGTTGAGAAAGATTAATAAAAAGATAATTACATATATCCTATGTCTCGCTATGATTATGGGAAATATGTTCATTCTTTCCGGTTGTTCAAAGGAGGAAGAGGAGGATGTAATCGTTCTTCGTGTTAGCAACTGGGAGGAATATATTGACGAGGGAGACTGGGATCCTGAGGAGGAAACCATTGAGCTTGAGAATGGTACAGTTATCTGCCCAGAGCTTAGCTTGGTGGAGGATTTTGAAGCGTGGTTTTATGAGACCTACGGTAAGGAGGTTAGAGTGGAATACTCAACCTTTGGTACAAATGAGGAGCTATATAACCAGATGTCTATGGGTGATACCTACGACCTGGTATGTCCGTCTGAGTATATGATTATGAAGCTTATGACTGAGGATATGGTTGTTCCTTATTCAGAGGAGTTCTTTGATACAAGTGTAGATACAAATTACTATGCAAAGGGGCTGTCGCCATATATCAAGAGCGTATATGATGAGCTTTCTATAGAAGGAGAGCCACTTTCAAAGTACGCTGCAGGCTATATGTGGGGAACTCTTGGAATAGTGTATAATCCAGAGGTGATTAGCGAGGAGGAAGCAGCCCATTGGGATTTGCTATTAGATAAGAAGTATGCTAAGCAGGTTACTATCAAGGATAGTGTAAGAGATGCTTACTTTGCAGGAAATAGTATTTACAACAAGGATTTACTTCTCTCAGAGGAATTTATCAACTCAGATGATTATTATGAGAAAATGGAGCAGCTTTTAAATGCTACGGACCAGGAAACTGTAGATGCCACAGAGGATATACTTTCTAAGATTAAGGGTAATGTATATTCCTTCGAGACAGATAGTGGTAAGGCAGATATGGTATCTGGAAAGGTAGTTGCAAACCAGCAGTGGTCAGGAGATGCAGTATATACCTTAGACCAGGCTGAGGAAGAGGATGTATATCTATGCTACTCAGCACCAGAGGAGGCTACAAACCTTTGGTTTGACGGTTGGGTTATGCTTAAGGATGGAATCGGAGAGGATCCAGACAAGCAGATGGCTGCTGAAGCATTTGTAAACTTTGTATCTAGACCGGATAATGCTATAAGAAACATGTGGTACATCGGATATACCTCAGTTATCTCAGGTGGTGAGGATGATTCCATATTCCAGTATATTGAGTATCTTTACGCAGCAGACCCTGAAGAGGAAGACCCAGAGGATCTTGTTGAGTATCCGGTAAGTCATTTCTTCACAGGTAAGCATGCAGAGGAGCTTAGTGAAGATGAGATAGCAGAATATACATTGACTACTTGGGAGGAGCAGACTAGAAGACAGCTCTTCGCCCAGTACCCACCAGAGGATGTAACAGATAGAAGTGTGGTTATGGCATACTTCGATAAGGAAGGTAATGAGAGAATTAATCAGATGTGGTTAAATGTAAGATGCTTTGATGTATATGAATATTTGTGGGGAGAGTAGAGGGAAAAAATAATAGAAAATGAAAATAGCCTGTTGTCTCAATAGTTGAGGCAATAGGCTATTTTTATATCTATACATTCCAGATTTCTATGGTTTTCAAAAGCTTTTCTTTGGTTTCTATGTCAAGCTTTAGTATGGCTTGATACAGTTTTCTATCAAGTGCAGTTTCTGTATATTCTGGCTCTAATTCACCCACCAGTGAATCTAGGGAGCAGCCTACCAGACGGGCATAGTATGTTAGTATGCGAAGTGACATAGCAGTTCTGTTGTTTTCAACATTGCTGATATATCCTGGTGTAACTCCCAATGATTCAGCAACCTGATTTTGGGTTAATCCATTTGCTATTCTTAAATTTTTAATCATTAATCCGTAGTTTTCTTCATCCATAGAATAGACCTCCCAATATATTAATATAAATATAAGTATACAATAAATATTGCTTGTGATAAAGATACTAATAAGATATAATATATACTAAAAGTATATAAAGGAAGGATGGATTTATGAATAATAGAAAATCGTTAACAGCGAGTGAGGAAAAAGTCTATGGTGAAGAAATTTCTTCGAAGAATGAAACAACTAATAATGTGCTTGTTGCAATTGATAGTAATGGTGACAGGGTAGTTATAATTCCACAGATTATATTCAAGGGGAAAAGGAGTATTTCGTGGAAAGAAGTTGAAAATTACTTAATTCGTTATGTTGGAAAAATTATTGAAGTATCTGAAACGGAGGATTTGATTTATATAGATAGATTGTTTGTTGATGAATATACTGGCTCAAAGTATACGAATAAACTGATGGGTGCGCTTCCGAAAGTAAAAGCTAATATGTCCCAAGGGATTTGTGAAATGATAGAAATTGCAACAGGAAAGAGATGGAAGGAGGATTTTGAAAAGAAACATGGAAAAAAAGCAGGAAAGGGTTGGTTTAGATATAATACGCGTTTTGCTTTACCTGTCACTAGTGAAAATGGTGAAATCTTAGAATACAATATATATCAGGCAGTATTAATTGTTAGATATTCTGAAGATGAGAAATTATATTTGTATGATATACAAAACATAAAAAAAGAAACGAGATACCCATCATGGACAAAAGTGTCAGATGGTTAGAAACCCGCTTCCTTGTAAGGAATTATATAATAGAATTATTATAAAATCAAGTTATTTTAATTCACTATATTTATAAGGTGTTCATATGTCTGCTATTTATAATACATACTATGCTTATAAAGGAGGCAGACGATTATGGAATATTATGGATATATAAGAGTATCAGCTAAGGACCAAAATCCCGACAGACAATTACTTGCTATGCAGGAAAAAAATATCAAAGAGAGGAATATGTATATAGACAAGATATCAGGGAAAAGCTTCGCCCGTCCCCAGTATCTTAGATTGCGAAAACGATTAAAGAAAGGTGATGTACTTGTTATTAAAAGCATAGACCGATTGGGGCGAAATTATGAGGAGATATTAGAGCAGTGGAGAATAATCACCAAGGAAATAGGGGCCAATATTCAGGTGATAGATATGCCACTATTAAATACTGATACCTCACACGGAGATTTGACGGGTGTATTTATAGCTGATTTGGTACTTCAGATACTGGCATATGTGGCAGAGACGGAGCGTTCATTTATAAAACAACGACAAGCAGAGGGGATTGCTGCTGCAAAGCAAAAGGGAATTAAGTTTGGTTGTAAGAAAAAAGATGTTCCAGATGAATTTGAAAAGTATTATCAACTATGGAGGGAGGATAAGATATCTCTGCGAAAGGCAGCAGAGGAGTTAGGAATAAATTATTCTACTTTTTATCGGAGATGTGTAGAGAAAAATAAGAGGGAAGAAAAAGTGGAAAATTGTTACAAAATGTAGACACAATGAAACACCTGATTAATGTCCGTTTATCATATAGTTTTTATCGAAAAATTACATAAAACCATTCTATCAAAGATGTTTCAAAAAGTCTACTTTTTGAAACATCTTTGTTTTGTTGGAAGGATTTTTGATTAAAAGTGAGCAATGTAGATAGGACAAAAGATAGAAAAAACTACTTGGATAACATTAGAACAATAATAATAGGTCTCTTTTTGGCACATTCATGTGAGATGTACCACTTAAAAGAGGGCTTTTATATAGAGGGTATTAAAGCCTTGGTTCCAACCCTTATATATAGCTTTCTTACTGGCTGGTATATGGCTGTTCTATTCTTTATAGCAGGATTAACTACTATGTATAGCTTAAAGAAGCGAACTATAAAGGAGTATTACATTGAAAGATGCAAAAGACTTTTAGTGCCATTTTTTATTGGGCTATTTTTATGGGTTCCAATCCAATCCTATTACACATTGAGAAATCACTATGACTTTGACGGAAATGCTTTGGATGTGTACAAGCATTTCTTTACTACATATATGCTTATACCGATGCACGATATGAATGTTTGGTCTATCGACTACGCGTGGAGGAGACTTGTATGGGCTATATCATGTACTACTGCTGTATTTGGAACCATAGGATTTGGACAAAGATTTCTTAACAAAACAAATGCGTTAACGAAGTATCTATCATCAAGGTCATTTGCAATCTATTACATACATATGACCGTGGTAATCGCTGTGGGATATTATGTGGTGGAATATGTGAACTGTAATATTGCATTACAGATAGGAATGATTATGGGTATATCAGTAGTGGTTACATTTGCACTGATAGAGATTGCCAAGAGGATTCCTGGAGTGAACGGGATGCTTGGGATGAAGAGGTAAAAGTACTATGTTTAAAAGTTTGCTTAAGAAGATAGTTAAAGCACAAAGAATACATAAGTTTCAACAACTGAATAAACATCCGGATTTAAATTCTAACTGTATATATGCAGCAAACCACTCCTGCAAATGGGATGGACAATATCTTATGGAGATAATCCCAGGGGAATTCTCATTTCTAGCGGGAAAGCAACGTATGAAATTCATAGATAAATTCGGACTAACTTGGAACGGAATAATATGGGTAGACAGAAAAGATAAGAAGAGCAAACAAGCTTCAAAGATAAAAATGAAAAAGGTATTAGCTAGGGGTAAGTCATTGTGTATATTTCCTGAGGGTACATGGAATTTGGAACCGTCCACTCTGGTATTGCCGCTATATTGGGGCGTAATAGAAATTGCTCAACAATCAAATGTGCCTATAGTTCCTATGTGCTTGGAGTATGTGGGTGATACTTGCTATGTAAAGTATGGTGATGTGATTCATATAGAAGAGAAAGCGGATAAGAAGGAAAGAATCCAAAACTTAAGAGATGTACTAGCTACACTTAAATGGGATATATGGGAAATGTTGCCTATTTGTAAGAGATGTGATGTGGAAGAGGATTATTGGGATAAGGAAATACAACGACGACTTAAGGAATATGAGTTGCTGGATTATGAGTATGAGATGAGTTGTGTGAGGAAGGGATAATAGATGCAAGAGAAAGGAGAAATATGAAAAAAGCATTAATTGATAATTGGACTATTGAAAACATAATTAATAACTATAATTTAGGAATTTTAAACGAATCTGTTGAGTTTCAAATGTTGATATCTGCCCTTGTTCTGTGGGATGAAGTTTGTTATTTGGATAATGGATACTGCGAATGGTGGAATGACAAAGTAGAGAATAGTGAGGAATTAAAGGTACTAAAAATGCTTACACCTTTAACTGAAACGGGAATGGAACAGGTAAGAAATAGAGCTAATGAAGATTACAATAATATTTATAGAGACAACTATTTAGGGGTTGTTGCAAAAGGTGCATTAGAGTATTTATATATGGCAGTTGAGAATGATATATGTTACATGCCTTTTGGAAAACGAGCGGAATTCATTTTAGAAAATGATTTGTATAAAAAATCACATCAATATTACACACGAATGGATGCAATTTCTGTGTTGGATAAAGAAATTTTTCATCATTACGAGAATTTGAATTCGTGTATCAATAAAGCAAAATTTGGAATAAATGCAAATAGCATTTTCAATTATGTAAAGGGAAATGCAAGTTCATTATGCGAGATGGTTGACGTTATAGCGGATTTGAAAAAGAAGAAAATGGTTAAAAAATTTAAAAGTTGGGTAGAAAAAATGGAGTGTGTAATAAGCAAAGATACCATACTTGATAATCCTCCATATGTCATTAAGGAATGTATTGATGAATTGAAAGAAATTAAAAATATGCAATACAAGGATGTAAGTACAAATTTTTCGGCTGGATTACCGTTTGTAGAGATTGGTGTAAATGTGACTATTCCTATAAAAAAATTAATGAAACCCAATTTGGTGTTCCCTGCTTTTTTATATAACCATGCTATTCGAAAAAATAGTGTATTGAATTTTAATATAACAAAGTGTTAATACAAATAAGAAATTAAGATGGCACAATTAAATACAAGGAGAGGAGATTATATTATGAACCACCAATTAACTGGCTATCCATCAATAGACAAGCCATGGTTGAAATACTATACCGAAGATGCAAAAAATGGAAAGCTTCCAGAGTGTACAATCTATGAGTATATGTATCAAAACAACAAGGAACATTTGGATGATTATGCCATAGATTATTTCGGAACAAAAATCACATATGGAGAATTGTTTAAAAATATTGAAAAAGTGGCCATTTCATTTCAAGAATTGGGTGTTTGCTCTGGTGAAGTTGTTACTATAGTTTCACTGTCTTGTGTGACTAGCATCCTTTGTTTTTATGCACTTAATAAAATAGGTGCAGTATCAAATTACATTAATGTTTTATCCACAGAGGAAGAATTAAAGGATTATTTAAATGATGCACAGTCTAGGTATGTAGTATCTCTTGATTTATTCGCAGGTAAAATTCTCAAAGTAACAGAAAAAACTAAAGTGGAAAAGTGTATTGTTTATTCTTTGAAAGAATGGATGCCAACTGCGACTAAAGTAGGGTTTTCGGTAAAAATGAGGAAGTTTGATACTAAGTTTTTATCCAACAATAATGTTTTGTTGTGGAAGGAATTTCTTCAATTATCAGATAATAAAACCTTAAAAAAATATAATAAGGATCCTAAAACAGCTGGAGTATTAGGTCACACTGGTGGAACTACAGGATTTCCGAAAACCATTTTAATTGATGATTGTGGAATTAATGCAGTTGCGCACCAGTATTATTTGACATTTGAGAGAGAACGAGGACAGAAATTTTTAAATATAGTTATTCCATTTGTTATATATGGGATATTAACTTGTATGCATATGCCGTTGTCTTTGGGATTATGCTTGGTTGTTATACCTAAGTTTAATGATAATGAGTGGAGTAAATATATAAAGAAGTATCAACCTGACTTTATTTCTGCTGTCCCATCATTTGTTTTACCGATGTTGAAGGATACTAAGATGAGTAATGTTGATTTATCATGCCTAAAACTACTTGCAGTAGGTGGTGATGGTATGAATGAAAAATCAGAGATCGAGATGAACAAGTTTTTAAAAAATCATAATAGTAATATAGAGATATTAAAGGGATATGGAATGTCTGAAGTATGTGCATCTGCGGTAACTGGAATGAATGGAGCAAATAAGGTAGGAAGTATTGGTGTTCCGTTGGTAAAAAATAATGTAAAGGTAATTGATGAAAATCAAGCTGAATGCAAGTACGGAGAAGTAGGTGAGCTTTGTTTACTGTGTCCAGCATTAATGATTGGATATAAAGGGGATGAAACGGCAACTAATGAATTAATCCATATCAATGAAAAAGGCGAAAAATGGGTTCATACAGGTGACCTTGCATATGTAGATGAGGATGGATTTGTTTTTTTGCAAGGAAGAATAAAGAGAATCATATTAACGACTAAAGACGGTATGGGATATAAAGTTTTTCCTAACATTGTAGAAGCGAAAATAAAATCTAATGATAATGTATTTGGAGTATGTGTTATAGGTGCTAAGGATGGAGAAAATCAAGTGCTTAGAGCATGTATTGTTAAAAAACAATCAGTAGATATCTCAAATGAAGTATTAGAGAAACAGCTAAGGGATATGTTCAATAAAGATATGCCAGAGTATCAACGACCTTTATACTATGAATTTGTTGACAGTTTGCCATTAACACCCGTAGGAAAAGTGGATTATAAGAAATTAGAGGAAATGTATAGTAATTAACTGGAGGATGAATATGCAAAACCAACAAGTAACTGCCTACCCATCCATAGATAAACCGTGGGTGAAACATTATGTGAATAACAAACTAGAAGAAGTCAATGCATCAGATTCGCTATACAACAACTTTAAGAAAATCACTGATAGGAAACAAAGTGAATTAGCATTTGTAGATTATAATTCAGGATTAAAGATTAGTTATTTGGAATTATATAATCAGATAGAAGCTTTTGCAAATGCGCTTTCTTCTATAGGAATTACAAATAAGAATAAAATAGGAATTCTTAGCTTTAATTGCGTTGTTGAACCTATAGTGTTGCTAGCAGCAAATAAAATAGGTGCAACGGTAGTTTTTATTAATCCTGATGGAAATCCAATGGATATGGCAGCTAATATAGAGTATGTAGACTTATTAGTGTTAGAAAGTGTTTTTTTGGAATTAGAGCCAATAATAAATAAAAACAAGCTTTCGGTTATTGTTTATGGACAATGTACAAATATGTCATCAACGAGATGTATACATTATGAGGAGTTTATTAAAAAAGAAATATCACAAATAGAATCACACAAGCCGGATAAAGATACTGCCGCGTTAGTTATATTTAGCAGTGGTTCAACTGGAATTCCCAAACCTATAGTGCATACAAACTTTACTGTAAATAATGCAATAAATAAAATGTTGAGGTCGGATTTTCCTATAAACGAAAACAATTACTTAATAAAGGTTATACCATCTCATATAGGATTAGGTGTGATTACAACCATGCTTGTAGGACTATTATCTGGTGTACCATACATTCAATTAAAGGGCTTGCCTGAACCAGTAACTGGTCTTCCGAAAGAAACCTTTGATTTGATATTAAATTATAAAAAATGGATTACAAATAATGATTTAGATAAAAACAAGGGCTTAATACTTTTGGCTGCCCCATATTTTGCTAAATATTTGCTTTCTAGAGCTGATGAATTGAAAGATATGTCTATGATAAATGGTATTCTTTTAGGCGGAGCAAAGATGCACAAAGAGGAACTAGAACAAATGGATTCCGTGTTTGGTGAAAAAGGATTGAAAGTGCCTGTGTGTAATGGATATGGACAGAATGAAATGGCGGGTGCAGTTGCACTTAATACAGTTCATAATAATGTAAATGGAAGTGCTGGATATCCTGTGCATGGTGTTGATGTAAAGATTGTTGATAGATACACAAATGAAGAATTGCCATATAACACTATAGGAAAAATTATAGAACAAAGTGATAGTAAGTTTCTGTGCTATATGGGAATGCCAGAAAGAACTGATGCCACAAGGGTAATCTTAGCAGACGGAAGTGAATGGTATGATACTACAGATTTAGGATATATGGATGAAGATGGCTTTTTATTTATTACAGGAAGGACTACCAGAGTAATAATAAAAGCAGATCACAAAATATCATTAGATGTTATAGAAGAAAAAATAAAATCCCTAGAATCGATAAAAGAAGTAGCGGTAGTGCCATCTAAAACAGAAGGAGAGATTATTGCTTTTGTAATTGTTGATAAAATGATTCGTAGCGAACGGATAATAGAATTACTTGAATCAAACAGAATTTTATCTCCTTTCGAAATACCAGATAAAATAGAAATAGTTGAATCTTTGCCTAGAATGAATAATGGTAAACTTGATTACCAAAGAGTAATTGTACTAGCGAATGAAATGTGTAATTAAAAAGGAGAGGAAAATTGTAATTCAACAACTAACCAGCTATATAAAATTACAAAATCAATATGCAAAATAATCGTTTTGTAGATTAAAATCATTAATTTATCGTTGATGAAAGAATGAAAACACGGGAAATTTGAGGAAACTTTCATGGAAGAGAAGAAACTTACGGGGTATCCGTCTATTTATAAGCCTCAATATAAATATTAAAGTTAATGCTGTAGTATATATTTTCGCTGTACTACAGCATTTTTTATTATTCACTCCAAATTTCTATGGTTTTCAAAAGCTTTTCCTTAGCTTCTATATCAAGCTTCAGTATTGCCTGATACAATTTCCTATCCAGAGCAGTTTCTGTATATTCTGGCTCTAATTCACCCACCAGCGAATCAAGTGAACAGCCCACCAGACTGGCATAGTAGGTTAAAATGCGTAAGGACATAGCTGTTCTGTTGTTTTCCACATTGCTGATATATCCTGGTGTGACACCCAGTGATTCAGCAACCTGGTTTTGGGTAAGACCATGTTTTATTCTTAAGTTTTTAATCAACGTTCCATAATCCTCTGAATTCATAAGGGAACCTCCGTGTATATTAAAAGCAATATAATTATACAATAAATATTGCTTGCAATAAAGATACTAATAGAATATAATATATACAAAAGAAATACATATTGCAATAAAAAAGGTGTTGCGGAAATTTTGGCTTCTGTGTATAATGAACCTAAAGATGAGTAATCATCGGGTGAGTCCTACCTTATAAGTGGAATCTATAAGAGAGTTTTCCGTTGAGACGGATACTACCAAGAGGCTATGCATTGGCATAGCCTCTTGTGTTTTGCATTTTTAGGCATTTTGGTTCTTGTGAATGAATCGTAATTCTGTATTCCGTTAACATCTAATTCTGCTAAGAAGAATAAAAAGTATGAATCAATGCAAGTGAATATTACATTACGAATAATTACAGATGGAGTGTAACAAAGCTAAGAAATTATAGTTGGTGTTAGCCAAGTGATATTTTTTGTAATTTTATCAACCTTGACATATTTCAGAAATCGCATCATAATAAACTTGCATTTGGTTAGAAACCAACACCAACTAACCTATCAAGGAGTATGAATTATGAGATTTCGTATGCCATCCTACTATAACAATTTCAAATGTATCGCTGACAAATGCCCAGATACCTGCTGCGCAGGCTGGGCTATTGCTATTGATGAGAAAACCTTGAAAGGCTACAAGGAAATGTCTGGCGAGGCAGGGGAATATGTAAGGGAAAAGGTTGATTTTGAAGAAGGTATATATAAGAGATGTGGCGAGCGCTGTGCATTCTTAAATGATTCCAATCTCTGTGATTTGATTATTAATCAGGGAGAGGATAAGCTGTGTAAAACCTGCACCAGATATCCTAGACATTTTGAGGAGTATGGTGACTTGGTGGAGGCCGCCCTTTCTATGTCCTGTCCTGTGGCAGCAGGGCTTATAATAGATAATCCGGATAGGGATATATTTAAGATAAGAGTTGATGAAACTAGAAATAAGGGGGAGAAGGTAGATGAGAGACTGCTTAATACACTCCTTAGAATTAGAAAGCGTATATTTGCCATAACAGGTGATAGAAGTAAGTCTATAGACCAGCGTATGCAGGAGATACTTCTTCTAGTGGATAAAATACAGCCACTTATATTTGATTATGAACGACTTGGGACAAAGCGTAAGCTTAATATATTCTCTAAGAATATATTTTCCAATATAGATAGTATATTGATTAGGTTTCAGAAGAAGATGACTAAGCCGAGAAAAAAGGATAATAAGCTGGACTATCAGCTTATGAAGGAATATATAGATATGTTCCTTGGCCTGGAAAATATTAATGAGGACTGGCCAAAGAATATGGGAGAGACTATAAGTCTTCTGTATCACAGACATACCCAGGAGGAATATATAGAGCTAAAAAAGGAGTTCATATACTCTATTAAGGATAGAGAATATGAGTATGAGCATATCCTGAACTACTTTATATACACTTATTTTCTAGGTGGAATATATGATTACAATATCTTGGGTATGGTTAAGCTAGCAGTAGTCAGCACCCTTATTATAAGGGAGATGGGTATGGCTAGGTGGTTAGAGAATGATAAGCAGTTAACCATAGAACAGAAACTAAAATGTGCTTATTCCTACTCTAGACAGGTGGAGCATTCGGAGGATAATCAGCTTGCCTTTGAGGGAATATTGACAGCCCATCCAAAGTTTTCTACTGATAATATTATCTCCGTATTGAATATATAAATCATTAAATATAATGAAAAAAATTGCAGGTTTAATAAGAATGGTGTAAAATGGTTTCTGCTATAAAATTTATGATTATGTAATTTGTATAAAACAAGAGGTATAAGAATGGATAACGGTAGTAATTCAATTTCCACAATTGATAATGGTGAAGCTGCAAGTAATAGATTCACACTGAAATGCCAGGTGATAATGACTATAATAGTTGCTTTGTCGGTTGTACTTAATATTTTAGACATTTTTATTATTCAGGATAAGCTTATGTATTACAGCTTAATTGGTGGTACTATATGTACTGTAATATCTGCGCTTGTTGTAAAATTCATGGCAGACAAACCAATTACAAAATACATACTAATGATAATAATGGTGCTGTTTGTGACTGTTATAGGTTCATTTTTGACCTATCACATAGTACTGGTAAGTGTAATACCTATACTTTGTTCTGCGCAGTATAAGAATAACAAGTTAATTAATTTTTCTTATGTTATATCCGTAATTAGTATTTTTGCTATCGTAATGGCGGGATTTTACTTTGGGATTTGTGATGCTAATATGCTGGTTCTAACTAATCAGGTAAAGGATAATCATATCGATCCTATTACAGGTCAGTTTGTTTTGACTACTGTAAATGCTAATCCATGGGGAACACTACCACTTTATTACGCACTGCCTAGATGCTTGGTGCTATTTGCTACAATTCCTATGATTAAGCACCTGTCAAATGTTATTACTCAAAATGCCAGAAGAGAGACAGAGCTTAAAATATTGGGTGAGACAGATATGATGACTCAGCTATACAATAGAAATAAGTATCTTGAGTTGATTCATGAGTACTATCCAAATGTTGATAATGTGGGAATTATGTTCTGGGATATTGACGGTTTGAAGAATGTTAACGACACTATGGGACATGATAGTGGAGATTATCTTATTACCGCAGTTACAAGTTCTATATTAGAGTTTACAAAGGATAGGTGTAAGGCATTTCGTATTGGTGGAGATGAATTTGTAATAATCGGGGAAAATCTTACCAGAGAAGATATAGGTGAGATGGTGGTTAATATACAAAGCTCTATAGATAAAAAGGATAAACTATCAAAGATTTCTATTTCGGCATCTGTGGGATACGCAGTGGGTGCTGGCAAGGATATTGAGAAAATTGTAGCAGAAGCGGATGCGTGTATGTATAAAAACAAGCAGAATCATTATGAACTGCTCAAAAAAGAAGGAAAGGTTGAATAATGACCTTTCCTTCTTTTTATTGTTCATTGATTTTGATTTGTTCTTTTATATTGTCCAACAGTCTCATAGGAATTCTCATTCCCCCACGACCTATGCCCATTTTTATATTTGGCTTTATTACACCATGGAAGTCGGAGCCTCCTGAGTAGCCTAAATCAAGCTTTAATGCCATGGAACGTAGCTTGTCACTTTCGTAGCTGTTGTTAGATGAATGATAGGCTTCCAGTCCTGTCAGGCCTAATTCCTTAAGATATATTAATAATTCTTCAATTTGAGCATATCCTAAATGATATAGTAGGGGATGTGCCAGATAAATAGCTTTAAAGTATTTTCTTAATATACCCATAGCTTTTTCACAGGTAATCTGTGGCTTAGGAAGATAATATTTGCAGCCTATACCGATGTATTTTTTGAAGGCTACATCCTTTGTTTTACAGACGCCTTCCTCCACTAAAACTCTGGCAAAATGTGCTCTGGTAATTACACTGTCAGGGTTTCCGTGAAGAAGCTTTTCCATGGTTATGTCTATACCGTCGGCTTGCATAAGCTCCACCATTTTTTTATTTCTGCCTTCTCGGGCTTCCTTAAGCTCATCTAAGTCCTTTTGAAGCTGTGGACTATCATAATCGCCATAGAACCCTAGTATGTGTATTTCCCGATTCTTGTAGTAGCAGGAAAGTTCTATTCCAGGAACTACTTCAAGGTCCTTGTCCTTAGTATATTCTAAAATCTCTGTCACTCCGTCCACTGTATCATGGTCTGTTAGGGCTATTGCCTTAAGACCCATAGCTATAGCTTCGTCTGCAACCTCTCTTGGAGTGAGAGAACCATCAGATGCATTTGAATGTACATGTAAATCTACTAAATCCATAATTAATTCCTCTTTTCTGGTTATTATCATAACAAATGATTAATTTAAAAACAACAATACTTGTCTATATTTTTTGTTGACTTGGATAGAATAATTCTTGTAAGATAAATATAAATTTAATGCAAGGAGATATACTTATGAATGCAATATTAGAGTGGGATGCCAGTGTACTATTGTGGATACAGGAAAATATGAGAACAGACCTTATGACTACTATTATGAAGGCTATAACCAGACTGGGAGATGGTGGATGCTTGTGGATAGTTTTAGCTATAGTTTTACTAGTCTTAAATAAAACTAGAAAGGTAGGAGCAGCGTCAGCCCTTGCCCTTATTATTACCTTTGTAACAGTAAATCTTGGTATAAAAAATGCAGTAGCACGAATTAGACCCTATGAGGTTATAGATGGGCTTACAAATCTGGTGGGAAAGCAATCGGATTTTTCCTTCCCTTCAGGTCATTCTGCTCACGCATTTGCAGTTGGTGTAGTTATACTTATTATGATGCCTAAGAAAATAGGGGTACCTATATTTGCAATTTCTATACTGATGGCCTTCTCCAGACTCTATGTTGGAGTTCATTATCCTACAGATGTTATTGCAGGCGTTGTGCTTGGAACAATAATAGCATTCCTAAGTGTGACTATAATTAATAAAATATGCCAGCTCTGGAACAAGAGAAATAAAGCTATTGAGGAAGAGGAAAAGCAAGAGGAAGCGTTGCAGGATATGTGACGTTAAGGTATAATGTTTATATCATAATATGAAAGGGGAATTAATTATGACCTACGAAGAAATCGTTGAAAAGGTAAGAGAAAGATTAAAAGACGCTGACACTAGTAAGGTGGATGGTTTCCTTGCAATTCAGGTTAATATTACAGAGGAGGGTGCTGGTGCATTTTACGTAGAGGTTAAGGATGGTAAGCTTTCAGTTGAACCTTACGAGTATTATGACAGACAGGCACTTATTACTATGAAGTCAAAGAACTTTATTAAGCTTATGGAGGGCAAGCTTGATCCGGTGGCTGCATTTACACTTGGTAAGCTTAAGATTGATGGAAGTATAGAAAAGGTATTGGAGTTCGGTAAGTTACTATAAGAGGATAGGGTATGGCAAAATCTGAGAATCAAAAACTAAAGATGATTTATCTTATGGATAAATTTATGAAGGACACCGATGAGGAACATGGTATCACTGTTAAGGAGATGATAGAGTACCTAGAGAAGAATAATATAGGTGCAGAGAGAAAATCCATATATGATGATGTGGCCCGTCTTCAGGATTATGGTCTTGATATAATATCAGAAAAGGTAGGTAGAGAAACCTACTATAAGCTGGTAAGTAGAGAATTTGAGTTGGCGGAGCTAAAGCTTTTGGTGGATTCAGTTCAGTCTTCTAAGTTTATTACAAAAGCTAAGACCAATGAGCTGATTAAGAAGATAGAAGGGTTAACCAGTAAGTATCAGGCAGGAAGTCTTCAACGTCAGGTATATGTTATTAACAGAGTGAAGAACCCTAACGAGAAGATATATCACTTTGTGGATGCACTTCATGAGGCTATTCACAATAGAGATATGATTACATTTCAGTATGGTGTTTGGAATACAAAAAAACAGCTGGTTCCTAAGCATGGAGATGAAAAAACTTATGTTATAAGTCCTTGGGCGCTTAGCTGGTTTGAGGAAAACTATTATCTCATAGGATATGACCATGATGCCGGTAAGGAAAAACACTTCAGGGTGGATAAGCTCTTGAAATTAGACAGATGTAAGGATTCCTCTAACTTTGTAGCCAAGCCTTCGGATATGGATATTGCAAGCTACAATAGTAGAATATTTGGAATGTTTGGTGGAGAGCCGGTGAGTGTCAAATTGAAGGCGGATAACTCTTTGGTGGGTGTTGTTTTAGATCGATTTGGTAAGAATATTAATGTTATACCGGTTCCAGGAGAGGATGCATTTACTGCAAATGTGGATGTGACCATTAGTCAACAGTTTATAGGCTGGTTAATCGGCTTAGGAGACAAGGTGCAGGTGGTTTCACCAGATGAAATTCGTCAGAAGGTTAAGGAGTCCTTAGAGGATATATTAAAACTTTACAAATAAAACAAGAGGCTATTATTAACCATAATAGCCTCTTGCTTTTATTTATTTTGCAAGTCCTGTTTTAAGTAGCTTAAGCAACTCCTCAGGGGAGAATATATATTTTGTACGGCAGAAATCACATACAACCTCTACTGGTTGATTTTCCTCTATCATATCTGCTATTTCCTTTCTGCCCATACTTATAACTGCTTTTTCTACTCTGTCCTTGCTACAGTCGCAGCAGTAGTTACATGGGAGGGTGTCAGTTATTACTGTATCGTAGCCGTCAAATAATTTATTTATGATTTCTTCTACAGAAAGTCCTTTTTCCATAAGGTCGGTAAATGAGAAATTCTCTAGACGTTTTTCTAAGTCAGCGATAAGCTTTTCTTCTGCAAATGGCATAAGCTGAACGATAAATCCACCAGCACTTGATACGGTTGTGTCAGCGTTTTGTAAAACCCCGAGAGCTACAGATGAAGGGATTTGCTCGCTAGTTACAAAGTAGTATGTCAAATCCATGGCTATTTCACTACTAACTAGGTGGGTTTGTCCTACATATGGCTCCTTAAGGCCGATATCCTTAATAACACTCATAACACCAAGGTCAATAGCCTTTGCCACATCCTTGGCTGGAAGCATAACCTGAGCCTCGCTTACATAGCCTTTTACGTTTCCCTTTGAATCTGCAGATATAAGTAATCCCTGAATAGGTCCCTGGCACTGGATTCTAATAGTGAGAGTGTCTGTATCATTCTTACACATTGCGCCCATAAGAGCACCGCCCATAAGAAGTCTTCCTAATGCATTGGTTACTACAGGGCTGGTATTATGCGTAATTCTAGCCTTTTCTACAGTTTCTGTGGCATTACAGGCAAAGAATCTAACTTGATTATTTGCAGCCATCCCTCTAATTATATAATCTGACATTTTGTTTCCTCCGTTATATGGTTATTTGCCACATTCTCTGGCAATTATATATATTCTTTCGCATTCTTCGGTTGCTTCGTCTCTTGTAAATGCGTCGTAAGTTGCTACAAGCTCTAGACCAGACCTTTCGATTAAGCATTTCATTTCATCTAAAGTATATCCACGTTGTAGATGAAGCTCCTCGTATTTTCTAAATAGCCCAGCGTCATCTCCGCTACCTTCGGATTCTTTTACGAACAAACTAAGGGCAAGTTCGTTAATATTTTCATTATCATCATAGAAATTATCCCAGATAAAGCTAATATCATCTCTGTCCTCAGCAATGGTAGCATCTGCCACAATTTCCTTATAGTAATACCTAGGATGGAAGTCGAATATAAATATACCCTTTGGGTCTAGGTAATTATTCACTAAATTAAACACTTGAAGCAAGTCTTCTGATTCAGTAATATAGTTCACGCTATCGCAAAGACTTACTACAGCTTTAACTGTACCGTATAATTCAAACTCCCTCATATCTTGAAGAAGATAAAGTGAGCTAGAACCATTTTCTGCCTTCTTTACGTTGGCGATATCAAGCATGGCATCAGCATTATCAATACCAATCATATCATAGCCAGCCTTAGCCATAAGTTCTGTAATATTTCCAGTGCCACAGCCTAGCTCAGCAACTATACCATCTTCTATATTAAATTCCTTAAGTAAGCCGTGTAGATACTTAAACCACTCCTCGTAAGGAATATTATCCATAAGCTGGTCGTACACGCTGGCAAAATTAGAATAAGCCTCCTGCATAGGGCACCTCCTGATTACTTGGATATTATATGATAAATTACCTTTAAAATCAACATAACTCATTCTTTCAATTTATTATTTTCTGCAGAATTTATTAGTGGAAAAATTGCGTACATTGTTGTATAATAATAAAAGTTATGCAGACGCATATGTAAGATTTAGGGAAAAAGAGGTTAACATAACATGAAATTGGGAATCGTGGGATTACCTAACGTAGGTAAAAGTACATTATTTAATTCATTAACAAAGGCAGGTGCAGAGTCAGCTAACTATCCATTCTGTACTATCGATCCAAATGTGGGAATAGTACCAGTACCGGATAAGAGATTGGACGAGCTTACTAAGATGTATAACTCAGCTAAGACTACACCAGCTGTCATAGAATTTGTTGATATTGCAGGACTTGTAAAGGGTGCTTCAAAGGGTGAGGGACTTGGTAACCAGTTCTTGTCAAACATTAGAGAAACAGATGCTATCGTTCATGTGGTTAGATGCTTTGAGGATTCAAATGTTATCCACGTAGATGGTTCTGTGGATCCTATAAGAGATATAGAGACTATTAATATTGAGCTTATCTTTGCAGATATTGAGGTTCTTGAGAGAAGAATGGCTAAGACTGCTAAGGGTGCTAATAATAACAAGGCTCTTGCTAAGGAGCTGGAGCTTCAGAAGAAGATAAAGGCTCATCTTGAGGAAAGTAAGCTTGCTATAACCTATGAGACAGATGATGAGGATGAGATAAAGTGGCTTAAAGAGTATAATCTTCTTACAGGAAAGCCGGTTATATTTGCAGCAAATGTGTCAGAGGATGAGTTGGCAGATGACGCAGCTACTAATGAATATGTAGCTAAGGTTAAGGCTTACGCTGCAGAGTTTGGTAGTGAGGTGTTCGCTGTTTGTGCTCAGATTGAGCAGGAGATATCAGAGCTTGACGATGATGAGAAGCAGATGTTCCTAGAGGATCTTGGAGTAAGCGAGTCAGGCTTGGACAAGCTTATTAAGGCAAGCTACTCACTTCTTGGACTTATTAGTTATCTTACATCAGGAGAGGATGAGACTAGAGCTTGGACTATTACTAAGGGAACTAAGGCTCCACAGGCAGCAGGTAAGATTCATACGGATTTCGAGAGAGGCTTTATCAAGGCTGAGGTTGTGGCATATGATGCTCTTATGGAGAGCGGAAGCATGCTTGCGGCTAAGGAGAAGGGGCTTGTACGACAGGAAGGTAAGGAGTATGTTGTTCAGGATGGGGATGTAATCCTGTTCAAGTTTAATGTATAAAAAGAGGTATTATTATGGGTGATATAAGATTTCCGGGCTTGGGAATACATTTGAAAGATGTGCCAGAAAGCTTCAATTTATTTGGACTTGAGGTTAAGTTGTATGGATTTGTAATAGCTATAGGATTTATATTAGCATATATAGTTGCTACTAAGGAAGCTAAGCGTACAGGACAGGATGATGAGATTTATGTGGACTTTATGCTTTGGATGATAATTCCAGCCATTTTAGGAGCAAGATTGTATTATGTGTTATTTAGCTTAGATAGCTATATAGAACCAGGAAAAGGCTTTTGGCAGACTTTTAAAGATATTATAAATATTAGACAGGGCGGTCTTGCTATATATGGTGGTATTATAGCTGCGGTTATAGTAGCTATAATATTCTGCAGGAAAAAGAAGGTTAGCATTAAGCTTATGGCTGATACAGCTGCTATGCCTTTACTTATTGGTCAAATAGTTGGACGCTTTGGTAACTTCTTTAACAGAGAGGCTTTTGGCGATTATACAGATTCCTTCTTTAGAATGTGCTTGCCTGTTAGCTATTTTAATGGCAATGGAAGCATAAACGGTTTGAGGGAGCAGGGTATTATCAATGAAGCCATGGTTAGCAACCCGGTTTATTTTGATAACGCAGCGTGGATAAGTGTACATCCCACTTTCTTATACGAGGCTTTATGGAATCTGGGATTGCTCCTTGTAATATTCTTCTACAGAAAGAATAAGAAATTTGATGGAGAGTTAGGTCTTCTGTATGTATGGGGATATGGCTTGGGAAGAGTATGGATTGAGGCGCTTAGATCGGATTCCCTTATGGTTCCGGGTATAAATATGAAGGTATCACAGCTTGTTGCAGCGGTATGTGTGCTAGTGGCATCTGTGATAATAGTAAAAAAGAGATTTGACTATGTTAAAGAAATGGCATCTGAAAAGGAAACTAAGAAAAAATAATGTTTTTAATGCTAGGTGAGTGTTGATAAAAGCTGAGTGGATGTTGGTAAAAACTCGGTGGAGGCTGGAAAAAGTCCAGTGGATGTTGAAAAGCAGTTGACATAATTTCGAAATTGAATAAAAATATACAAAATAGACAAAGAACAAACGGGTGTTTTGTGTATAACATACAAAGAGGAAATGCAAAGAAAGTCTTGCATTTCCTTTATTTATGCTATAAAATGATGTTGAGTGGGTGTCCTGTGGCATTCTGGGGTTGCTCAGTGGGTGCTGAATAGGATGTACATTTAAATCTCATGAAAGGATAAAGCTAAAGCATGACTTACTTTTTGCTAGGACAATCAAATCATAGTTTAGATGCTAAGGGCAGACTTATTGTACCTATTAGGCTTAGACAGGGCTTAGGTGCGCAGTTTGTTATGTGTAATGGTTATGGCGATTATGTACAGCTTTTTCCTTTGGAACAGTGGGAGAAATTTTCAGCTCAGCTTAATGAGCTTGATCCATCAGATGAGGAGAATAGAAGCTATCAAAATTTCTTCTTTGCTTCAGCAAATATTTGTGAGCCAGATGGACAGTACAGAATAGTTATTCCACAGCAGATGAGAGAGGATATGGGTATTGATAAAGAGGTTGTTCTTATAGGTAATGGAACCTCAGCTCAGCTTTGGGCTAAGGAGGCATGGGATGCACATTATAAGAATACTTGTAGTAATATCGGTGCCATATCAAAGAATATATCATTGAAGAAAAAGGCTGAGTCATAGGCCTGGGAGGTAAAGATGGAATTTAAACATATTTCAGTACTCCTAGATGAAACCATTGACAGCTTAAATATAAAGCCAAATGGAATATACGTGGATGGAACACTGGGTGGTGGAGGACATTCACTTGAGATTTGCAAAAGGCTTGGAGAAGGTGGAAGACTTGTAGGCATCGACCAAGATATGGATGCCATAAAGGCCGCCACAGAGAGATTAGAAGAATATAAGGATAAAATTAATATTGTACATAGTAATTATCAGGACATAGAGTCCTGTTTGGGAGAACTTTCTATCTGCGGTGTAGATGGAATAGTTCTCGACCTTGGAGTTTCTTCCTATCAGCTTGATAATGTTGATAGAGGATTTACATACAGAGAGGATACACCTCTCGATATGAGAATGGACCAAAGTCAAACTAGAACAGCAAAGGATATTGTAAATGGATATTCAGAGATGGAGCTGTTTAAGGTGATTAGGGACTACGGTGAGGATGGCTTTGCAAAAAATATAGCCAAGCACATTGTTAAGGCTAGAGAGGATGGTCCTATAGAGACCACAGGCCAGTTAAATGAAATTATCAAGGCAGCCATTCCTGCTAAGATGAGACAAGGAACTGGACATCCTTCTAAGAAGACATTTCAGGCAATTAGAATAGAGTTGAATCAGGAGTTAGAGGTTCTTGAGAATTCTGTAGATAAGATGATAGAGCTTCTTAATCCGGGAGGGAGACTTTCTATTATAACTTTCCACTCCTTAGAGGACAGAATAGTTAAGAACATATTTAGAAAAAATATGAATCCCTGTACATGTCCACCAAGCTTTCCAGTTTGTACATGTGGACAGGCCCCTAAGGGAAAGATAATTACTAGAAAGCCTATTATCCCTAGTGATGAAGAGATAAATGAGAATAAGAGAGCAAAAAGCTCAAAGCTAAGGGTATTTGAAAAATTTTGATAGATGATTTTTAAAGGAGAGATAAGTTATGGGTGACAGACCAAGAAGAACTATGTACTATGTTGACGGTAGTACAGTCAGAAAAGTGGAGCAAGCTCCAGTAAGAAAATCAAATAATGAGGTACATAAGAAATCTTCTAATAAGAATGTACAGCAAAAGAGAGTGTCAGAAAAGGCACAGAATGCGCTTGCTTTCAATAAGGGTTACACAGCCTTTGTTGTATCAGCAGTTCTTATAATGGTTTGTGCTTGTATAATGCTACTTTATATGGAGTCAAGAATAAGTCTTCAGCAAGCGAATATTAATGACCTTGAGACACAGCTTGAGGTTATTGAGGAGGAGAATGCAGCATACAGACTTAATCTTGAAAGCATGTACACTCTGGATGAAATCTATGACGTTGCAAAGAATGAACTTGGCATGGTTTATGCCGAGAAGGGTCAAATAGTATATTATGAAAGTGCAGACGAGGATTACGTTAAGCAGTATCAAGATGTTCCTGAGGCGAATTAAGGCCTCAGGAAGTTTTGCGTTAAAAAGGTGGATATAAAATGGCAGTTAAAAAGGGTAAGAATGAAAAAAAAGACAAGAAGCTTACGCCTTTGATGAAAAATAAGCTTCTTTTTGCATTTGTGGTCATTATGGCCGTATTTTTATTTTTGGTAATTAGCTTGGTGATGATAAATATCAAGTCCGGCAAGGAATATGAGCAGGTGGTGCTTGCTCAACAGGGCTCAAACAGTTCGCCAATTCCTTATAGAAGAGGGGATATTTTAGATTCAAATGGAACAACTCTTGCTACAACTAAAAAAATATACAATCTTATTTTAGAACCTAAGAACATATTAGAGAAGGATGAAAATAAAGAAGCTACTGTAGCCGCCTTGAAGAAATATTTTGGATTTACTGATACTGAGATAGCTGACCTTCTTGAAAATGAAAACTCTTATTACGAGATAGCAAAGAAAAACTTAGAGTATGACCAGGTAAAACCTTTTAAGGATTTTTTAGAAACTGAGGAAGGCTATAAGGTTACAGGTGTACTGTTCGAGGAAAAGTACGAGAGAGTATATCCTAATAACGAGCTGGCATGTCATCTTATAGGCTATACCATAGGAACCAATGATGGCCAGGGCGGAATAGAGGGTGCCTATGATGAGTATTTAAATGGTAGCAATGGCAGGGAATATACTTACATCAATGATGATAATAGTGTGGCTAAGTCCATAGAGGCACCAACCAATGGATACAACTTAGTGACAAGTATTGATAGTAACGTACAGGCTATAGTGCAGGAAAAGGTTGAAAACTATATGGCAACAGAAGGTGCTGCAAATGTATCAGTTCTGGTTATGGATCCTAAAACCTGTAATATATTGGCACTATATAATTCTCATGGCTACAATCCTAACGATGCCTATGATATAGATGCAGTTAGATATCAGTTTAAGACTGATGAGGAATTTGAGGATTTCAAGGAAAATGCAACTGACGAGGAGACGGTAGACGCTCTTGCTAAGGTTTGGAGAAACTTCGTGGTAAGTGATGTTTTCGAACCAGGTTCAACATATAAAACATTTACAATAGCTGGTGCCCTTGAGGAAGCTGTTGTAGACGAAAATTACACTCATGTATGTGATGGTGGTGAACAGGTGGATACATATTATATCCAGTGTCATATTGCTGGTTATGGTTCGGTACATGGAGAGTTAAATCTGTCAGGTGCCTTAGAAAATTCTTGCAATGATGTGCTTATGGATATTGCAAAAAAAGAAGGTGCAACAACCTTTGATAAATATCAAAAGCTATTTGGCTTTGGTCAGGCGACAAATGTTGATATCCCTGGAGAACCAAGCGATGCAGATTTTGAAACTGTCATATATCACGAAGATACACTTAATGTTACCGAGCTTGCAACATCTTCCTTTGGTCAGGGTGTCTGTGTGTCTATGATACAGCTTTGCACAGCATTTTGCTCTGTAATAAATGGTGGATATTACTATGAGCCAAGTGTGGTTCAAAGAATTGAAGATGAGGATGGAAATATTATAGATAACTTGGAAAATGTTCTTGTTAGAAGAACAGTATCAAAGGAAACCTCTGACATTATGAGACAGCAACTCTTCATGGTTGTGGAGCAGGGAACAGGTAGAAAGGCGGCAGTAGAGGGCTACACCATAGGTGGAAAGACAGGTACTGCAGAGAAACTTCCTAGAGGAAATGGTAAATATATGATTTCTTTTATTGGCTTTGCACCTGTTGAGGATCCACAGGTAGTAATTTATGTTGTGGTTGATGAGCCAAATACACCAGATCAATCTACAAGTGCTGCTTCGTCATATTTGTTTGCAGATATTGCTGTTGAATTATTCCCGTATATGAATATTTACAAGAGTAATGATAATTTTGAGTTAGATCCATCTGAAGCACCTGATGAGGTGGCTACACCAATATATGATGGTGAAGTGCCAAGTAATGATGTGGCAGGAGGAGAGGAAAATCCATATGTTTCAGAATCTGAAGAAGGAACAACAGAATCTACAGAAGAAACTGAGGAGAACTACGAAGAGGAATATTACGAAGAGGAATACTACGAAGAGGAATATTACGAAGAAGATTATTATTGATAATCTGTTGATATAATAGATTGCACTATAACAAAACAAGTTGGCATACTGTGAATTATTTCGAATAAGTATTAATAAGGAAAAATGGGGATAATTCATAATGGACTTTAAGGAATTGTTTGAACTAAGATCCGTAAGAAAGCTTGGACTTGTAATATGGTGCATTGTTATAGCAGCTATGCTTTTAACAGCTCGTTTAGTATACATTATGATATTTGAAGGTGAATATTATAATGAGAAAGCTACAAATATTCAGGAACGAGAAAGAAGCATAAAGGCTCAAAGAGGAATTATCTATGACAGAAACGGTGTGATATTAGCTGGTAATAGGGCTGTTTGCAGCGTTTCGGTAATTCATAATCAGATTACTGACGAGGAACAGGTTATAGCTAATTTGACCAAGCTCCTTGACATAGATGAGGTAACAGTAAGAAAAAAAGTAGAGAAGGTTTCTTCCAGAGAGAGTATAAAAACTAACGTAGACAAGGAAATTGCAGACCAAATTCGAAGCCTTGATATGGATGGAGTAATGGTAGATGAGGATTATAAAAGATATTATCCATATGATGATTTAGCATCTAAGGTAATTGGTTTTACTGGAGCGGATAATCAAGGGATTGTAGGCTTAGAAGTGTATTATGATGAGATTCTGCAAGGTACATCTGGAAGTATAAAAACTCTAACCACATCTAGAGGTATAGAGATTCCGGATAAAGCAGAGACTAGAGAAGAACCTGTACCTGGAAAAAATCTCATAACCTCCATAGATGTTAATATTCAGCAATATGCTGAGCAATTAGCCATTCAAACCATGGAACTAAGAAAGGCAAATCGAGTTTGCATAATAGTTATGAATCCTAAAAACGGAGAAATATATGCCTTAGCTGATGTTCCGGAATATGATTTAAATAATCCGTTTGAGTTAAATATAGAGGCTACATCAACAGATGCCAGTCCAACCTCAGATCAGCTTAATAATATGTGGAGATGCTTTCCTATAAATGACACCTATGAGCCTGGCTCCACATTTAAGATAATAACTGCTACCTCCGCATTTGAAGCAGGGGTGCTTAATGTAAATGACGGCTTTAGCTGTCCGGGATATAGAATCGTTGGGGATAGAAGAATAAGGTGTCATAAGGTAGTGGGACACGGAAGTCAAACTTTCAGAGAGGGGATAATGAATTCCTGTAACCCGGTATTTATGGAAATAGGAGCAAGAGTGGGAGTAAAGGATTTTTATGAAACTATGAAGGCTTTGGGGTTGTTTGAAAAAACAGGTATAGATTTGCCTGGAGAGGCTGGCTCCATATTCCATAAGATAGAGAATGTAAAGGAGGTTGAACTTGCAACCATGTCCTTTGGACAGTCCTTCCAGATAACGCCATTTCAGCTTATGAGAGCTGCTTCGGCAGTGGTGAATGGTGGAACCTTAGTTACTCCTCATTTTGGAGTGTATGTTACTGATAGTAACAATAATATAGTCGATAAGATATCCTATAATACAAGGGACGGAGTGGTTTCTGAGGAAACCTCAGAAACCATGAAGGACCTACTTCACGATGTTGTTGCCCTTGGAACAGGTAAGAATGCTTATGTAGAGGGATATGACATAGGTGGAAAAACAGCCACCAGTGAAAAGCTACCTAGAAGTAGTAATAAGTACATTTCCTCCTTTTTGGGGTTTGCGCCTACTGAAAATCCAGAGGTGATGGCATTAGTCTTAATAGACGAGCCGGAGGGAACTTATTATGGCGGAACCATAGCAGCCCCTGTAATCGGAGATTTATATGAGAATATTTTGCCTTATATAGGCTTAGATAAAAAGATATCGACAGACACTGATGCAGTAGAAACTGTGCTTATAGAGGATACAGTGTTTTAGATAAACTAATGAGCAAAAAGGAGTAATAATATGATTTTACATGATATGGTTTGGTCAGTTTTAATAGCTTTTGGAATAAGTGTGATATTGAGTCCTATTATAATACCATTTCTAAAAAAACTAAAATTTGGACAGTTTGTAAGAGATGATGGACCTGAATCACATCTTAAAAAGTCAGGAACACCTACTATGGGTGGATTAATTATATTGGTTAGTATAATTGTCACATCCTTGTTCTATATCAAAGATTATCCAGAGATAGTACCAGTACTTTTTGCTACTCTTGGATTCGGTTTAGTGGGATTTTTAGATGATTACATTAAGGTTGTTATGAAACGCTCCATGGGACTTAGAGCATGGCAGAAGATGCTTGGTCAGTTGGTTGTAACAGGTATATTTGCTTATTACATGTACGCACATACAGAACTTGGTACTGAAATGATAGTTCCATTTGTAGATGCAAAGATAGATATAGGACCTATATATTATGCATTTATGTTTGTTGTAATACTTGGAACAGTAAATGGAGCTAATTTTACTGACGGATTAGATGGTCTCGCATCATCAGTAACAGTATTGATAGCTACATTCTTTGCAGTAGCTGCTATTGGTCTTGCATCAGGGGTTGCACCTATTACCTGTGCTACTGTAGGAAGCTTGTTGGGATTTTTAGTATACAATGTATATCCTGCAAGAGTATTTATGGGTGATACAGGTTCACTTGCCTTAGGAGGCTTTGTTGCATCTACAGCTTATGTGTTACAGATGCCATTATTTATACTAATCATTGCATTTATATATTTTGCAGAGGTATTATCAGTTATTATTCAGGTAACAAGCTTTAAGCTTACAGGGAAAAGAGTATTTAAGATGGCTCCAATTCATCATCATTTTGAATTGTGTGGATGGCCAGAGACAAAGGTTGTATCTATATTCGCTATAGTAACTGCAATACTTTGTTTTATAGCAATTTTAGCTATATAAATCCAGGAGGAGCATATTATGTTAGATAAAAAAGTTTTAGTGGCCGGATGCGGAAAAAGCGGAATATGTGCCACAGAATTATTGATAAATAAAGGTCAAGAGGTAATCCTCTTTGATGAGAATAAGAAAAATAATTTAACAGAGGCCAAGGTTAGAGAAAATCTTAAAGCTGTAGGAAAAAGTGATAAGCTTAAGATTATATTAGGTCAACTAACTGAGGATATTTTAGAACAGATATCTGTTATGGTTATTAGCCCGGGTATTCCAACTGATTTGCCGTTTGTAATGTCAGTTAGGGAGAAGCATATTCCTGTATGGAGCGAGATTGAACTTGCCTACTACTATGAGAAGGGTACAGTTGTTGCCATTACAGGAACTAATGGAAAGACTACAACGACCTCATTAGTAGGAGAAATAATGAAGGCTCATAATCCTAAGAGCTTTGTAGTAGGAAATATAGGAATTCCTTATACTCAGCAGGTGGTTAAAACTGATGAGGATTCAGTTACCGTAGCAGAGGTTAGCAGCTTTCAGCTAGAAACCATAATTGATTTTAAGCCACATGTATCAGCTATATTAAATATTACACCAGATCATCTGGATAGACATTATACCTTTGAAAATTACGCCACTTGTAAGGCAGATGTATCAAAAAATCAGAATAATGAGGATTATGTGGTAGTTAATTATGATGATCCTGAAACAATGAAGCTTGTTGATAAGCTTCCAGGAAATGTAGTTTACTTCAGTAGATTACAGGAACTAGACAAAGGCGTATTCGTAAAGGATGGAGCCATTGTAATATTTGATGGAAATTTTGAAATTAAGGTTCTCGATTTGTCAGATATAAAGATATTGGGTAACCATAATGTAGAAAATGTTTTGGCAGCAGTAGCAGTTACCTACTACATGGGAGTACCTGTGGAAACTATAGAGGCGGTAAGTACTAGCTTTATGGGTGTGCCTCATAGAATAGAGTATGTGAAAACTGTAAATGGTGTTGAATACTATAACGATTCTAAGGGTACAAATCCGGATGCAGCCATAAAGGGTATTCAAGCTATGAAGTCTGCAACCTATCTTATCGGAGGAGGGTATGATAAGAAATCCTCCTATATTGAATGGATAGATAGCTTTGAGGGCAAAGTAAAAAAATTAGTGCTTTTAGGTGAAACGGCTAAGGATATTAACGATGCAGCTAAGTCTAGAGGTTTTGTAGATACTGTGTTTGTTGAAAGTCTAGAGGAAGCAGTTAAATATTGTCATCAACACGCAGAGGATGGGGAATGTGTTCTTCTTTCACCAGCTTGTGCCAGCTGGGGAATGTTCGATAATTACGAGCAAAGAGGAGATATGTTCAAGGAGTATGTTAACAAATTATAGGAGTGAAATTTGTGAGTAGTAATACTGATACAAATAAAAAACAAAAAGCATCATTTTTTCATTTTGATGAGGGATTTTTTGATTATCAAACCTTGTTTATATCAGTTGTTTTAGTTCTGTTTGGAATAATGATGATATATAGTGCCAGCTCATATAGAGCTGTTATGGAAGGAAATCCTGATTATTTCTATGCAAAAAAGCAGGCACTTATTGCTGCAGGTAGCATTCTTGCAATGTTTTTGGTTTCAGGAGTAAACTACAAAAAATATTATTATTTTGCAGTATACATAATAGGTATAGCTATAATCTTATGTGGCTGTGTATTTGTACTTGGTATTGCAAGCCACGGTGCGGTTAGATGGATTAATTTGGGCTTTGTAAAACTACAGCCATCGGAGCTCTTAAAGCCTGCTATTGCGGTATATATTGCAAAGGTATGTAGTAGTCATGCAAAATGGTTGAATGACTTTAAGAGTCTATCTAAGCTTATGATTCTTCCTCTCATAGGAATTGGCATAGTGGCAACAGAAAATTTAAGTACAGCTATTGTATGTTTTATGATTATTGTAGTAGTTGTGTTTGTTGCTGCAGATAATGTCAGACCAATTATTTTGTGGTTTTTATTGGCAGTAGTGGCAGGAATAGTTCTTATCTCAGCAGAGGGCTATAGAGGTGGAAGAATTGATGCTTGGCTTAATCCGGAGACCAGTGATAATGGTTATCAAACAATGCAGTCCCTGTATGCAATTGGTTCAGGTGGCTTATTTGGAAAGGGCCTGGGAAATAGTATTCAGAAGACAGGATTTCTTCCAGAGTCACATAATGATATGATTTTCTCTATTATTTGTGAGGAATTAGGTCTATTTGGTGGACTTGGTATAATTGCACTCTTTGTTATGCTTTTGTTTAGAATAAAGTATGTTGCCACCAATTCACCGAATAAATTTGCCAGCTACATGGTAATCGGTGTGATGGCTCAGATTGCAGTTCAGTTAATAATAAATGTAGGCGTTGTAACAAATACATTACCTCCTACTGGAGTAACGCTTCCGTTCATAAGCTACGGTGGTTCCTCCATATTAGCGATGATGATAGAAATAGGTTTGGTTTTGTCGGTTTCTAGACAGCTTGAGCCTTATGAATAAAGATACATATTATGAAAGCGATGTGAAAGCATATTGAAAAAGGGATATAAGATTGTCATAGCTTTGTCTGTGGTGATTGTCGGCGTATTAGCCTTTCTTAACTCATATAAATTGCAGGAGGTTAAGGTAAGTGAATGTGAATATGCTGACGAGGATTTGATAGTTGCTATAGTTAAGGACGAAGCCTTTGCAGATAATACATTGGCTCTTATTCTTGGATATAAACTGAAGCCCATAGAGGGCATACAGTTTGTGGACAAGATGGAGATAGATTTCTTGTCAAAAAATACAGTTTCAGTAACTGTTTATGAAAAGGCTCTGGCAGGTTGCGTAGAGTACATGAATAGCTACATATATTTTGACAAGGATGGAATTGTCCTAGAATCCTCTTCAGAGATGGTTGCCGGAGTGCCTTTTATAAAGGGTCTGGAATTTGACAGCTGGGAGGTAGGAAAGAAGCTTCCTATTCAGGACGAGAGAAAGTTTAAGGCAATACTTAATGTAACCCAGCTTATAGAAAAATATCAGCTGGACATAGATGGTATTAAGTTTACAGCCTCGAACGAATTAGTACTAACACATGATAAAATTACCATTGAACTAGGAGAGGGGGAATACCTTGAGGTACAGATGATGAATCTTGGAAGCATACTCAAAGGCTTAGAAGGCAAGGAAGGTACGCTTAATATGAAGGATTTTGATTCTGAGAATGCCACAGCAAGCTTTAAATAAAAAAAATTATGAAAATAAAAGGCATTTTAGCAAAAAACAGTTGATATTTTAAGAAAATGATTATATTATTAAGGTAATAATGTTCAGTGTGGGATTTTATGCATTGAAATAGGTATTATGATGAAAAGTTAGACATTTAATTAAATTACAATGAAGGAGGAAAAAACCTTGCTTGAAATAAAATCAAACGATGAAAAAACCCCTGCAAGAATCCTTGTCATAGGTGTAGGTGGAGCAGGTAACAACGCAGTTAACAGAATGATTGATGAGAATGTGGAGGGTGTAGAGCTTATAGCCATTAACACAGACAAGCAGATCTTATCACAGAGTAGAGCTACTACTAAGATTCAGATTGGTGAAAAACTGACAAAGGGACTTGGTGCAGGTGCAAAGCCTGAGATCGGTGCTAGTGCAGTTGAAGAGAATAGAGAAGAGATTACAGATATCATGAAGGATGCCAATATGGTATTCGTTACATGTGGTATGGGTGGTGGAACTGGTACAGGTGCTGCTCCTGTAGTTGCTGAAATTGCTAGAAATCTTGGCATTCTTACAGTTGGTGTAGTAACTAAGCCTTTCTCATTCGAGGGTAAGCCTCGTATGAACAACGCCATCAATGGTATTGCTAAGCTTAGAGAAAATGTGGATACATTAATAGTAATTCCTAACGATAAGCTTTTACAGATTTGTGATAAGAGAACTACAATTCCTGAGGCGCTTAAGAAGGCGGACGAGGTTCTTCAGCAGGGTGTACAGGGTGTAACTGACCTTATCAATAAGCCAGGTCTTATCAACCTTGACTTTGCGGATATCCAGACAGTTATGAGGGACAAGGGTGTTGCTCATATTGGTATCGGTACTGCAAGTGGTGATAACAAGGCTGTTGACGCGATTAAGTCAGCTATGGATAGTCCATTACTTGAAACTACAGTAACAGGCGCTACAGATATTATCGTTAATTTCTCAGGTAATATTGGTATTGTTGAGGCATACGATGCTATTACATACCTTACAGAGGTTGCAGGAGATAACGCGAATATTATTTTTGGTACAGTTGATAATGATAATATGGGCGAAGATGTATGTATTACTATCATTGCTACTGGAATTGAGGCTAACGCTGCAAATGCAGCTACAGTAACAGTTCCACATACTGCTAAGCCACAGGCTAAGCCAAGTGTAACTCCTATCGGTGGAGCTACACCAACATACTCAGGACAGCCTATCACAACAGGAACACCAAGTACTGTTAAGCCATCATTCTTAAATACACCAGTGAAGCCAATTAATCAGGGTGTTGATATGACAGCTACAAAGGCTACTCCAGTTAGACCACAGCCAGCAGCTGGCGCTAGTAATCCAAACGGTATTAAGATTCCAGACTTCCTTAAGAGAGGTTAATTATTAGATTATATAAGGTCTGTCGTATTCCGGCAGACCTTTACTGCATTATAGAGAAAGGTAAGAAAACATGGATATGAACAATATGGGTGGGGGACAAACCACATTTTTCGATGAGAATATGCTTGCTGGGTTTCAGGCACAGAACCAAGCAAATAATCAGCAAAAGAAAAATACACTTGTCATAGTTGATAAAAATGGTATCAATGAGCTAGATTTAAGTAGTCATACTGATGCTGTTTATTCTTTTGGTCGTAAAAGTGATAATAGTATAGTGATTAATTCTGAGATTGTATCCGGTCATCATGGAGAGATTTGTATATCAAATGGAGTGTTCTACATTAAGGATAACAACAGCTCAAATGGTACATATATCGCCTACGGTCCACAGTTCTATAAGGCTGAACCTGGTCAATACTATGGTGGCGACAACAAGGATATGATTATTAGACTTGGTACCAACAAGTCTGTGGGAGAAATAGAAGCGGTTCTTATGCTCTATGACAATGATGCTGCAAGTGGAACCTGGAGAACCTACAATCTTCACGATGGAGACAACAGCATTGGTCGTGCTGAGGACTGTGACATTAAGATACGAAACGTAGCAGTTTCCCGTTATCACGCTGGTGTTAGACATATGAACGGAGAGTTCTATGTATTTGATAATAAGTCAACTAATGGTGTGTTTGTAAATGGTATAAAGATAGATAAGCCTGTAAGACTTACAGATAAGGACATCTTCACCATATTAAATACAACCTTTATATTCAGTGCTGGTAAGTTATTTTACAGAGTAAATCCGGAAGGTATTGCTCTTAACCTTAAGAATCTTAATAAGGATGTTCCGGCAAAGGGTGGAAAGAAGACTATCCTTGATAAGGTTAGCTTAAGCATAGGAGCCAATGAATTTGTAGCTATTATAGGTGGTTCCGGTGCAGGAAAAACCACACTTATGACAGCTATGAGTGGTTTTGATACTCAGATTACAGGTGATGTTTTCTGTAACGGTATTAATCTTAGAGAAAATTTCCAGACCTTGAAAAATGTTATAGGTTTTGTTCCTCAGCAGGATATTATTTACGAGAATATCACTCTTAAGAAGATGCTTTATTATACAGCAAAGCTTAAGATGCCTGAAGATACAACAAAGGATGAAATTTTCAAGCGAATTCATGATGTCTTAGAAATGGTAGAGCTTTTAGAACATCAGGATACATATATTAGAAGACTATCAGGTGGTCAGAAGAAGAGAGCAAGTATAGCTGTAGAGCTTCTTGCCAACCCAGGACTTTTCTTCTTAGATGAGCCAACCTCAGGTCTTGACCCGGGAACAGAACAGCATCTTATGCACACTCTTAGTAGACTTTCTAAGGAGCAGGAAAAAACCATTATAATGGTTACTCATACTACCAATAATATTCACCTTTGTGATAAGGTTATAATTATGGGCTACGGTGGAAGACTTTGCTATTGTGGAGCCCCATCTGGTATTAAAGAGTTCTTTGCTACTGATGATATAGTTGAGGTTTATGATAAGATAACATCCGATACCAAGGGCTGGGAGACAAGATTTAAGCAGTCGGGTATTAATAAATTGGATGAGGGATTAGGAACTAATTCCGGGAAGGAGATTAAGCCTAAGAAGGCTAGCAGTCTTAATCAGCTTTCAGTACTTATAAGAAGATACGTAACTCTTATAAAAAATGATATAGGAAGACTTATGATGATCTTCCTTCAACCAATACTTATAGGTATGCTTATGGCTCTGGTTGCAGAGAAGGGTATCTATGAGAAGATGTTTGAGACTAGATCTATACTCTTTGCACTTATGAGTGCAGGTATTTGGATGGGACTATTCAATACCATACAAGAGATTTACAAAGAACGAGTTATTCTGAAACGAGAATATATGGCCAACCTGAAGCTGCCGATTTATATGCTTTCTAAGTATATAGTTCAAGCTGTTATAGCTATGATTCAGGCAGTTATCCTTGTGGCGGTATTTGTGCTTATTAAAGGAAAGCCACAGTGTGGTGGCGTTGTGATGGGTAGCGCAGTTTTTGAGATGATGATAACCATCTTCGTTACTGTATATGCTGCAGCCGCCTTTGGTCTTCTTATATCAGCCATCTCTAAAAATGGAGATAGAGCTATGACTATTGCACCATTTGTGCTTATTATACAGCTGTTGTTCTCAGGTATTTTATTCTCGCTTGATGGTGTTACAGAGAAGATTTCATATGTAACCTTTAGTCGCTGGTCTATGGAGGCGCTTGGTAGTACAAATGATCTTAATTCCCTAGAGCCAGTAGGTGAGGAGGAAGCAAGAAAAGCAGAGGAAGAGGCTAAGGAGAAGCAGGATGAGCTTATTGCTAGCTGTAACGATGCCATAGCATCTATGCAGGATGCTTATGATGAGACCATCAATGAGCTTCAGGATACTATAGAGTACTACTCGGTTTACGCAAATGACCCACAGACATTCGAGGAATATGAGTCAGAACCAATGACAGTAGAGGCTCCTGAGGATGATGAGGAAGAAGAGGAAGAGGAAGTAGATGAAATGTTCGTAAGAACTAAGTCCCATATGGGTAAATGCTGGGGCTTCCTGTTCGTGGTAACCTTCTTGTTTGCAGGAGTAAGTATTGCGGTGCTTACAAAATTAAAGGATGAGCAGAGATAATACAAAAATAGACTGGCAATTGCCAGTCTATTTTTTATATTAAGTCGATATTGCGCTTGTTATACTGTATGCTTCCCAATCTAAATAAATCCGCTAATGAATCATTCTCATCGCTACCTGATGAGCTGTCATCTGTATCGCCTATGCTAGCAATAATATCTAGCATAGTGTTGAAGTAAGTCATAAGCATTTGGTATTCCGAGTAAGAAAAATATTCATCTAGCTTGTCTTGTAAATCTGCAAGTTGCTGGTCGGTTACTGTTTGGTCATATCCAATCTGAGTAGTGTCTCCATTTACAGTAACAGTTTTGCCGTTAGTATCAACGCCTTGTTCTAGGTATCTCATAACAGTTACAACGTAGTTTTGGGTTTCTTCAAATGGTGGCACACCACCATATTTTTCTACATTTCCAGGCCCTGCATTATATCCTGCAAGCATAAGCTTAACATTTCCATCATATAATTTATCTAGCTGGCTTAATAGCTTGGCTCCACCCATAATGTTTTGGTATGGGTCGTAAGCATCAGTTACGCCTAAGGACTCAGCTGTGGCTGGCATAAGCTGCATGATTCCCATAGCTCCACAGTGGGAGGTTGCCTCAGGGTTAAAGTTAGACTCTGCCTTAGCTACTGCCTTAAGCAAATCTACAGATACACCATATTTTTTAGATGCCTCTGCAAATATACTGTCTAAGTCCATAGTTTTCTCGGCAGGAGCTTTATTAGCTTTTTCCTGCTCCAATAATTGGTCAAAGACGCTTTGTCCTATATTTTTTGTAGTAGCATTATTAGAAGCCTTGGTGGCATTTGCTACTGCATAAGCATTATATACATTTTCATCTACATATCCTAATCCATCTATGTACATAAATATCACTTCCTATTTGTAAAAATAATGGAGCATTATATTCCATTTGTTCATAGAGGTAGTGTAGCTTATTTTTTGCGTTATGACAAGTACATATTCCATTTTTTAAAATGCTTATAAAATACTGCAGTGCTTTACTTGATAAAGCCTTGAAAATATAATATAATATGCTGTTGTAATGATAATCGGAGGATAGGATTATGAATTATATTGCCAGTGGCGATGAAATGAGTCGCATAGATAATTATGCTATAAATGTTATTGGTATACCACAGATGGTACTGATGGAGAGAGCTGCTCTTTCTGTATATAGCTACATTGAAAGCAAGTTCGATAAGGACTCAAAGGTTCTTGTTGTTGTAGAAGGCGGAAATAACGGCGGAGATGGACTTGCATTGGCTAGAATTCTTCATGGGAATGGCTATGATGTGGAGATTTACTGGGGTGAAATTCTTGGTAAAACCAGTGACGCCTTTAAGACCCAGCTTGAGATAGTTAAGAAGCTTAATGTTAAATTTGCTGATGATATAGTAGATTGTGGATATGATGTGGTGGTGGACGCTGTATTTGGTGCAGGTCTTAACCGAGCTATAACTGGAAAGCTTGCAGATATTATAAATGCCATGAATGATGTGGATGCTTTTAAGCTGGCAGTGGATATTCCTTCAGGTATAGATGCCACAAATGGTTATGTCTTAGGCACTGCCTTTAGAGCAGATGCAACAGTGACCTTTGCAATTATGAAGATGGGGCTTCTCACAGGTATGGGTTATGAATATAGTGGTCAGGTTACAGTGGCTGACATTGGAATCCCTAAGAAAGCTATTGATTACATAGAACCGGATCTTTACACCTACGATGGTAATGATGTGGACAGACTTCTTCCTTACAGAAAGTTTGATTCTCATAAGGGTAGCTATGGTAAGATAGGAGTTATAGGTGGAAGTAAAAATATGGCTGGAGCAGCTATGTTTTCAGCAGAAGCAGCCTATAGAATGGGTTGTGGTTTGGTTAGAATCTGCACTGTTGAGGAGAATAGAGAGATTATGCAGAGTAAGCTTCCCGAGGCTATGCTTACAACCTTTGACCCAAAGGATAAGAACAGTGTTAGAGAAGCTACAAAGTCTATGCTTAGCTGGTCTGATGTTATAATTTTAGGGCCTGGACTTAGTACTAAAGAATATGCAACCTATATAGTTGAGAAGGTGCTTAGAGATTATAAGGGAACCATAGTCCTTGATGCGGATGGGTTAAATATTGTTGCTCAAAATAAACAGTGGCTTACCGATACCCAGGCAAGAGTAATTATTACTCCACATCTGGCAGAGATGTCAAGACTAACAGAGGTTAAGACTGGTGAGATAAAGAGTAACAAATATGAGGTTGCTAAAAACTTTGCAAAAGATAATGATATCGTGGTAGTGTTAAAGGACGCAAGAACTGTAGTATCAGAAGGTGGAGTTCAGGCATATATTAATACTACAGGTAATAATGGAATGGCTACAGGAGGTTCTGGTGATGTGTTGGCAGGCATAATCGGTGGACTTTGTGGTCAGAATATGGACGAATTTGAGGCGGCTAAGCTAGGTGTATGCTTACATGGCTTGGCAGGCCAGGAGGCTGCTATAAGCAGAGGAAGATACAGTATGATAGCCAGTGATATTGTTAAAGGTATTACAGCGGTACTTAAAGGAGATTATTATGTCGGTTAATAAACCAGGATATAATAGAATATATGCTAGGATTAATATGGATAATCTAAGGGAAAATATCCTTAAGATGAAGTCTATGACAAAGCCGGATATTAAGGTGCTTGCAGTAGTGAAGGCAGATGCCTATGGTCACGGCGCAGTGGGAGTATCCCAGAGAATTAGAGATTTGGCAGATTACTTTGGTGTTGCAACCATAGATGAGGCTGTGGAACTAAGATTAGCAGGAATCACCGAACCTATTATGATAATTGGGTATACAGATTCGGAGGATTTTCCAAAGCTTATAAAGTACAATATAACTCAGGCAGTGTATGATGTAGCTGAATGTGAGAAGCTATCTCGAGTTGCATTAGATTCAAAAACCAAGGTTAAGGTTCATATAAAAATTGATACCGGTATGGGAAGAATAGGCTTTTCTGCAGATGAAGCAGGTGTAAATGAAGCCTTAAGGCTAAAGGATATGCCGGGACTTGACATAGAGGGAATATTTACTCATTATGCAAAGGCTGATGAGTATGACAAGACGTATTCTATCAAGCAAAAGGAAAGCTTTTTGTGGTTTATTCAGCGTATGGAAGCTGCAGGTGTTACATTTGCACTTAAGCATATAGATAACAGTGCAGGAACAATGGAAATGGATGACCAGGAGTTTGATATGGTTAGACTTGGTATAGTAACCTATGGTTTATATCCATCTGATGAGGTGGATAAGTCTGTGGAGATAAAGCCGGTTATGTCTCTTATTTCTCATGTTTCTCATGTAAAAACAGTGGAGCCAGGAAAGGCTATAAGCTATGGAGGAACTTATGTGACTGAGGATGTAAGAAAAATAGCCACTGTTACTGTGGGCTATGCTGATGGATATCCTAGAGCTCAGTCAAATCTTGGAAGAGTCATTGTTAGAGGAGAATATGCGCCTATAATTGGTCGAGTTTGTATGGATCAGATGATGATAGATGTTACAGATATACCAGGCGTATCAGTTAAAGATGAGGTAATATTGATTGGTGGCACCAATGATAAATATATTTCTGTAGAGGAGGTTGTAAGACATGCCAACAGCTTTAATTATGAGTTGGTGTGTCATATAGGAAGACGAGTTCCTCACGTATACCATGAGGATGGAACAGACACAGTTTGTGTAAATTATCTGGTGTAAAAGAAAGATATGTATATACCTATTGATTATTGGAAATACTTTCATTAGTTAAATAACAATAGGAGTGTGAAACCAGTGATAATCAGACGTGGAGATATATATTATGCTGACTTAAGACCAGTGATTGGATCTGAGCAGGGCGGAGTAAGACCAGTACTTATTATACAAAACGAAACAGGTAATAAACATAGTTCCACAGTAATCATTGCAGCTATAACATCTCAATTACACAAGGCTAAGCTACCTACCCACGTGGAGCTTGATGCAAGGTATTGCGATATAGCTAAGGATTCTGTTATACTATTAGAACAATTAAGAACTATTGATAAGCAAAGGCTTAAGGAAAAGGTGTGCCATCTGGATGATAATATTATAGTTAGGGTCAATGAAGCACTTAAGATAAGCCTTGAATTATAAATTATAAAGGAGAAATAGAAATGTCCCAAAGCGGTCCCAGTAGTTTAAAAAAATTATTTGGAAAAAGGATTAACGAGGAAAAAGTGGAGGAAGAAATTCTTTCTATGGTTGAGGAAGGTCATGAACAGGGGCTCATAGAGGAATCTGAAGCAGAGATGATTTCAAATATTATGGAATTTTCTGACAAGGATGCCAGAGATATAATGACCAATCGTCAAAAGATTTTAGCTATGGAAGATACACTAAATGTGGAGGAAGCCATACGATTTGTTATAGAAAATAATTATTCCAGATACCCTGTATACCATGAGGATATGGACAATATACTTGGTGTTGTACATCTAAAGGATTTGGTAGAGGTATATATGAAGAATCCAGAGGCAAGTATAACAGAGGTTATGGAAGAGCCAATATTTATTCATCCAACATTTAATATCAATAAGCTTTTGCAGAAGATGCAAAGTGAAAAGATACATATGTCTGTGGTGGTGGATGAATACGGACAGACAGATGGTATAGTCTGTATGGAGGATATTATTGAGGAGATAGTAGGAAATATATTTGACGAGCATGATGTGGTGGAGGAAGAAAGCATCAAGGAAATATCTGAGGATGCCTATATGATGGCAGGAGACGCTTCCTTGCTAGATGTGTCAGATGAGTTAGAAATAGAATTTCCGGATGAGGATTTCGAAACCCTAAACGGCTTTATGCTTTACAAGCTGGGAAGACTTCCTGAGGAGAATGAAACTACAGAGATTATTTATCAGGGCTACAAATTTGTCCCTGTTGAAATATGTGACAAGATGATAACTCTTGTCAGAGTTGAAAAAATCGAAGAAGAAATTAATGAGGATAAGGAGTAACTTAAGATGTCAGGACATTCAAAATTTGCAAACATTAAGCACAAGAAGGAAAAGAATGATGCAGCAAAGGGTAAGATTTTTACTATTATCGGTAGAGAAATTGCCGTAGCTGTTAAGGAGGGTGGCTCAGACCCTGCAAACAATAGCAAGCTTCGTGACGTTATCGCAAAGGCTAAGGCTAACAATATGCCTAACGATACTATCGAGAGAGGTATCAAGAAGGCAGCAGGAGATCTGGGTTCAGTTAACTACGTAGGAATTACATATGAGGGATATGGTCCTAACGGAACAGCCATCATCGTAAACGCTCTTACAGATAACAAGAATAGAACAGCTTCAAATGTACGTAACGCTTTCACTAAGGGCGGTGGAAATGTAGGTACTACAGGCTGTGTATCATATATGTTTGACGAGAAGGGGCAGATTATTATAGATAAGGAAGAATGCACTATGGAAGCAGACGACCTTATGATGATTGCCCTTGACGCCGGAGCGGATGACTTTGTAGAGGAGGAAGACAGCTTCGAAATCCTTACTGCTCCAGAAGATTTTTCAGCAGTAAGAGAAGCTCTCGAAGCAGAAAACATCCCTATGGCATCAGCAGAGGTAACTATGGTTCCTCAGAACTACGTAGAGTTAACTAACGAGGATGATATCAAGAAGATGAACAAGATACTTGACTTGCTCGATGAGGATGACGACGTGCAAAGCGTGTACCACAACTGGGACGAGTAAGATTCACTCAAGCAAAAAGGCGTGCATTAGTGCACGCTCTTTTTATTTGAGTGAATCTTACTCGTCCCTTCGCTAAATTTTAATCCAACTTTAATCTTTCGTTAACCAAATCATCCTAACAAGTTTCCTCAAATTTAATAAAATACAAAATATAGATGAATTTTGATTTCATCTATGATATATTAATAACTGCGAATGTTTTATGCGTAAACATTTTTACAAGGGGGACTTAATTATGATGCCGATTTTGGTGTTTTTCTTAATATGGTACGCAGCCTTTGGGCGTAATAATCCTAGAATATATAACAAGCTGGATGGTAAGATAGGAACTATAGTTTTTTGGCTTGTTGCATTAACTGTATTACCATCATTTATTCCTGGAGTACTAGGGGCTATGTTTGGTCTTACTGTTGCAGCCTTAGCTATACTTGCTGCATTTAGTCCTATTATTATACCGGCAGTGATTGTTGGTAGAATGTTGGGATTTGGAAAGAAAAAGAAGGGTAGGAAAATTACATATGCTCCAGAGGAACGCAATATGTCCACAGGGCTGACGAAATCGGTGCCTAAAAGAAGAAAGATAGTTAAAAGATTCAATAAGATATATGGTCTTAATCTTACTGATGATGAGATAAATAAGATAGTAGATGCCTCATATATGTCATTTGCCTGGGAGAAGGAGATTAAGGATATGGATGGGGATTATGACAATGTATACGAGTGGTATAATAGTATGACTAACTGGCTTAGAGCGTATCTTAAAGCCTTTCCGGTACATACAGTGTCCTCTGATTTTGCAAGACAGAAGGAAATTGTTGTTGAAACCTTTGATCAGCTTCTTAAAGAAGTTAATCCTTCCTCGTATACATCTTTAGAGGAATGTATCTATGATATCAACAATAAGTATTACTGTGTATTAGATGAGACAACCTTTATGATGATATATAGATTGCTTCAAGCATCTGGTAAATATCACAAGCTGCCTACTTCTAATCTTATACGACATGAGTCGGATATTGATAAGCTTAAGAAGAAATATGATGATACTGTGGACGCAGATGTATATTCTAAGGTGACTGCCAGTGAGAATGCAGCCAACGATTTGATTAGAATGAGAAGAATGCAGTAATAAAAATAGGACGCGGATTATTATCCGCGTCCTGTTTTTATTATTGCAATGGAACTAAATTAGAACAATGTCTCTCGCCATGAGTATCTTCGAATATGAACATACCATAGTAATCAAGTCCGGGTTGCATTTTTCCTTGAACAGATGAGAAACCGTCCGATACTGGCATATAGTTATAGTAAAGTCCTAGATCCTGCCAATCAGCTTCGTTAAAGTTTGTCAAATCCTCTGTTCCGGTAAATTCATGTGTGAAGCATCCAAATGCTACATTTTTATAGTCATTAACATTAATTTCGTATCTCTCTGGGAAGATTTCGTTAGCGTCTCCTGTTACTAGGTTAGCTATAGGGTAGGCACCCAGAATTTCACCCTGAGGATTTGAATCAGAGGTCTCAAGTACAAAGTAGGTGTACATAGCATCCTCTGCGTACATATCATCCTGATAAAGAATACTTGATATGAGATATCTAGTGTAATCCTCAGTTTTTTCCTGTTCTGTGTACATCATTTCGGTAAGCTGACCTGTAGCTTCATTTTTGATATAAATAATATCTCCTGTGAACTGAGCTGTAATCTTTGTTGTATCATCAAAAGTAACCTGATTACTCATCATAACAAACATTTGGTTACTAGGTGTATTAACATCCTCGTGTGAGATTGCAAAGTAAACATTTTGAATCTCGGCAGCCTGCTCTGGAGTAAGCTCTAAGCTAAATGTCAAATCTCCATTGTAGGTAGGATTCATAGTGGATGGATCCCATGATGCTGAGGTTACCTGAGTATTTGTCAGATAACCTCTAAAGGTTTCAATGTATGATGCATAATTTGGAGCAAAGTCAAAGGTCTTAAACATTGGTACGTAGTACTGTGAGTACTCTCTAGCGTTGTAAGGATGGTAGATGGATACTCCGTATTCCCTCTTAACATTTGCATCCTGATATACAACCATATTTGTAACCGCTGTTTTTAAAGTGTTTGCCTCGTTAGGATATATTCTGCTCATACCATCAGCCATATCAAACAAATCGATAAAGTCATATGAGTATTCTCCTGAATACTGAGGAGCAATCTCCTTGGTGTTAGAACGAAGCTTTGCGTATTGGTGATAGGTGTCCTCTGTTAGGTCGTCCTTAACAACGGCGTACATATCATTAAGGGCGGTCTCAACCTCATCAGCCTTGCTCAAATCAAGAACAGATAGTGTAATATCTGAATATGAAAATGGAGAGCTGAGGAAATTATTAGAGGTAGTCTCTATAAAGTTATCAACAATATATGTCCCTATCTCAACACCTGTATCTTCTGGCTTTATCTCTGATAGAAATTTATAATCCCAACCCCAGCCTGGTTCTGGCTCCTGTGATGCAATCATATAATTTGCGTATGGAGATAGGGCATCAGCAACCTCTATGGTTGCCATAAGACAGGCATCAAAACCGATAAATTCAAGCTTATTATCCCCATTGAATGGTGTGTCTGAAAGGGCATTATCTATCTCCATAAGTGAGAGACAATCGTTGGTAAGCTCATCGAAGCCGTAACCGTTAAATGAGCCACCACCGTGATTCCAACAGATAAGACCGTACATATCAGCTGGATAGTTCTCGTAACAGTAATTAATGAAATTACTTAGGGTATCAGCCTCGCCCATATTTTTCTTGTTCTCATGCTCTAATAGGACTAACTCTCCGTCTTCTACCTTTAAAATACTGTTATGATCATCAGAAATATCTGGGTTTTCCCAATCCTTTGTTCCACCACAGTAAATTATGTAATTAATATTTTCGTCATCGAAATCTGCTGCAAGCACCTCTGACATATCTGAGGTAGCGCAGTCATGCTCGCTTTCAAGGTCTGAACCAACTACATACATCATAATTGTTTTTGTACCATCCCCAGTAGCTACTACTGGAGCTTCTGTAGTTGTAGCGGTTGTCTCAGTGGTTGGCTCCTCTGTGGTGTCTATAGCCATTTCGGTGGTGTCACCGCCTGTATAGTCCTTTATATCATCTTTAGAGAGTGCAACAGCAACTACAACCCCGACTATTACTAGTACTGAGCTGATAGCTGCAATGATTGGCCATTTTTTCTTCTTGGTAACAGGCTGTGTTGTAGCAATCTTATAAGGTGACTGTCCATATATATCTAGCTGTTGGTTAGCCATACCATAGCTTGGCTGAACCTGGTTGTAGCCTGCTTGTCCGTAGCCTTGCTGAGATTGATTATATCCAGCTTGGTTATAACCTTGACCAAGCTGATTATAGCTAGATTGCTGGTTATATCCCTGATTATAATAATTTTGATTTTGGCCGTAGCTTTGTTGGCCGTATGAATATTGCTGTGGTTGTCCGCCGTAGTTTATAGGCTGGGAACCATTATTATATGTCATATTGTTTTGGTACCCTTGGTTAGGAGTGTTTTGTACCTTGTACCATCCACATATTGTACATACCCCATTCTCCCCAAGAGGACCACCGCACTGTCCACAATACATATCAAATCCTCCTTATTCACATATATTCTACATTCTATCATAAAACACCATAATATGACATAGTAAATGTAAAAATTAATATAAAATAAATTCTAGTTATGATACAATTTAGATACATTTTGGTGCTATAGTGGTATCATGTGGAAAAAATGTAGAAAATTGTTAGGAGAATAATATGAAGATAATTATTCAGAGAGTAAAAGAAGCAAGTGTGGTAGTGGAAGGAAGAACTACTGGAAGTATAAATCAGGGACTTTTGGTGTTGCTTGGAGTTGGTAATGAGGATACCAAGGAAATGGTAGACAAGTACGTGGACAAATTGGTTAAGCTTAGAATATTTGCAGACTCAGAAGGAAAGACCAATCTTAGTGTTCAGGATGTTCAGGGAGAGATTTTAGTAGTATCACAATTCACATTATACGCTGACTGCAAGAAGGGTAATCGCCCAAGCTTTATTGGAGCAGGCTCACCACAACTTGGCAATGAGATTTATGAGTATTTTTGCCAAAAGGTTAAGGAGAAGATGGGAACTGTTCAGGTAGGAGAATTTGGTGCAGATATGAAAGTAAGTCTTATAAATGATGGTCCATTTACCATAGTGTGGGATAGTAGAGATTGGTAAATTTAAAGTAGGAGGAAGAGTTGTATGAACAACAATATCAAAGAATTAGCAGACAAGATAAGAGAAAATGTGTCTAAAGTAATAGTGGGAAGAGACGAGGTTATCAATCTTATGTTAACCTCTATACTTGCTGGTGGACATATTTTATTGGAGGACAATCCTGGAACTGGAAAAACGATGCTGGCTAAGTCGATTGCCAAAAGCATAGAGGGTGATTTTAAGAGAGTCCAGTTTACACCTGACCTTATGCCTTCGGATGTTACAGGATTAAATGTTTATAGCCAAAAGACCGGAGAATTCTCTTTGGTAAAAGGGCCGGTATTTACAAATATTCTTTTGGCAGACGAGATTAATAGAGGAACACCTAGAACCCAGAGTAGCTTACTTGAGGCTATGGAGGAAAGACAGGTGACTATTGATGGTGAGACATATATGCTTCATAAGCCGTTTATGGTTATTGCAACTCAAAATCCTATAGAGACCACAGGTACATATCCACTTCCTGAGGCACAACTTGATAGATTTACGATGAAGCTTTCTATGGGTCAGTCGGGGAAGAATGAGGAGCTTGATATTATAGGCAGATTTATCGATGCAAATCCTATTGAGAATATTAAACCGGTATGTAAGACAGAGGATATAGTGGAGGCAAGTAAGTCAGCTAAGTCTATTTTTGTTCACGATTGTATCAGAGAGTATATAGTTAACATAATTTTAGAAACTAGAACTGCAAATAATACACCAAATGGCTACGGTACAGGAGTTAGTACCAGAGGAACTCTAAGCCTTGTAAGATGTGCTCAAAGCTATGCAGCTATTATGGGCTCTGATTATGTGGAGCCAGACCATGTTAAGGCTGTTGCACCTTGGGTGTTAGGTCATAGAATACCTACCTTTGGAGGTGGAAGGCATCTGAAAAAGGGTAAGGAACTTATCCAGGAAATATTAGATAGTGTGGAAGTACCTGTAGAAAATTGGGAGAGATAAATGCAGTTAATAATTGCTATTGTTATTGCCATATTTATATTTGTGTGGCAACAAAAATTGTATAATAGGATGTGGGATGAAAGGCTTAAAATAGATATAAGCTTTAAAGATTCCTACGTTAATGTAGGAGATAATTCTTCTCTTATTGAGGTTATCAATAATGATAAGTATCTTCCCCTGCCTGTTTTGCATGTAAAATTTTCTACAGCTAAAAGCTTTGAATTTGATAATAAGGATAATGCTACTGTAACTGATTGTTACCATAGAAATGATGCATTTTCGGTAATGGGTAATCAGAAATTAACTAGAAAATTAACCTTCAAGGCAACAAAGAGAGGAACATTTTTTATTCAGGGGGCAACTATAACAGCTAAGGATTTCTTTATGACAAAAACCTTTGCAAAGGCCATGGAATTTAACAATGTACTTTATGTATTTCCTAGAAAGATAGATACACCTGAGTTTGATGCTTACTTTAATACGGTTATGGGTGAGATAGAGGCGAAAAAAGGCTTGCTTGAGGACCCATATACCTTTAGAGGAATTAGAGAGTATGATGTTAGGGATAATATGAGTAAGATTAACTGGAAGGCCTCTGCTAGGAGTGGAGAGCTAATGGTTAATCAGTATGGTTATTCCTGGGAGCCTAAGATAAAGATAGTTCTTAATTTGGATACAAATATGATGGTTAGATCCGAGTATATTACAGAGCTTAGTATTGAGTTGGCAAGCTCTATAGCTGCTGAATTCTTAGATAATGGAATCTCTGTTGGTCTTGCGTCAAATGGACTTGATATGAATAAACAGCCACTGGGTGAGCTGAGTGCAGGAACAACTATGGAGCATATGGTTACCATCGACAAGTATCTGGCTGCTATTGGTGGCAATACTGAATTAGATGGATTTATGGAGCTTATAGATAAATTGGTTGCCTCCTATGATAGGGAAAGCACATACATAATTATTTCCGCATATCACAGGGAAGATTTGTTGATTAAGCTAGATTATTTAAAGGGAAGTGGAATGGATTTCCATATGGTAGTTCCATATCTAGATTTCCAGGGAATAGATAATCCTAGAGAGTATATGTATCAGTGGGAGGTGGAACATAATGAAATCTAAGATAGAAATACTTAGAAAATTGGCTAGAATATTATTTGAGATGCTCTTTGTTATGTGCATAAGCATCTTCTTTGAACTATTCTTTTTCACCCAGGAACCAGCACTGATTAATAGAATTATACTTGTGGGATTATATGCGATATCCTTTTTGGTAAGAGAGAAAGCTAGAGTGCCAGTATATGCCATTGTATTTCATGGACTTATGGGTTTGGCGTTGCTTATAATACCTATAGATTTGGCAGGTAAGGTAATAAATATTGTGATTGCTTATTACCTTTGTATGACATCCATAACATATATTAGATTAGGCAATAAGCCAAAGCCCCTTGATGACGCACCATGGCCTACCTTTTCTGTAATTTTGTTAATGTATTTCCTAGCAATTTATAAGAAATGCTATTCCTTTATGAATTATACCTATGTTTTTGTTTTCTTGATGCTTGTAATTTATTACTTTATAAATTATTTGGAGGGCTTAGTAAAATACATTGATTCTAGCAGTGATGTGGAGGAAAAGCATCTTAAAAGGGTAATATCTAGGAATAATAAAATAGTATTTTTGGTTGTAATATTATTAGTTGTTTCTATGCTTATAGGATGTGCATTAGATTATCACAAGCTGGAAGCTGCTGTTATGGGAGTGCTTAAGGGCGTATTAAAGCTGGTGGTTTCTCTTTGTGTACTTTTTGGTTTGTTTTTCGAAAATGTCATGAGGGAAACCAGCAATTCTGCAAATGCATTCGATGCTGAAGCTATGGGACAAATGAAATATTATGCCAAGGAGGCTGGAAGCTCCTTTGAGATAATCTTGTATGCGGTTCTTGCAGCTATTTGTCTTATCATACTTGTGAAGTTTACTAAGTTTGCTGTGAAGCTTTTGCTATCTAAAAATATACATCATGATGATGTGGTGGAAAAAGCAGAAAAGATAGTCGAATATAATGCTGAAAATAAGAAAAAGACAATATTTAAAAGATTATCAGATGAAGATAAGCTTAGAAAGAAGTATAAAGAATATATTGAACAATTTAAGCATGATATAAGATTAACCAATACTAGAACTAGTAGAGATATAGCTGATGAGATAAATTGCTGTGAACTGGGAGAGGTTACAGAAATCACGGAAATTTATTCTCAGGTTCGATATGGAAATATGGAAGCTGACAGGAAGCTTCTTAAGAAAGTTAGTAGCCTTTGTAAAAGCAAATATCATTGAATAATTCCGTCCGTTGTGATAAAATATATATAATTATCTGGTCAGGAGGATAAATGTATGAAGAAGGTCGCTTATATTGCATCAGAGTGTGTGCCATTTATTAAGACAGGCGGTTTGGCAGACGTTGTAGGAACATTGCCAAGAATATTTGATAAGAAGGAATATGACGTTAGAGTTATAATCCCTAATTATATGTGTTTGCCGGCTAAGTTTAAGGAGAAGATGAGATATATAACTCATTTTCATATGGACATAGGCTGGAAGCAGCAGTATGTAGGTGTTATGTACCTCGAGTATGAAGGTGTGCCTGTGTACTTTATCGATAACGAGTATTATTTTAATGGGTTTAATATATACGGAGATGTTAAGTGGGACATAGAGAAGTTCTGTTACTTTAGTAAGGCGGCTCTTGCAATCCTTCCAAGCATTGGATTCCAGCCAGATATAGTTCACTGTCATGATTGGCAGGCAGGACTTGTGCCTGTATATCTTAAGACCTTATTTGCAGGTAATCCATTCTATAGCGGAATGAAGTCTATTATGACTATTCATAATCTTCAGTTCCAGGGTAGATGGGATATTAAGACTATTCAGGAGTATTCAGGACTTCCGGATTATCTCTTTACACCGGATAAGTTGGAAATGCATAAGGATGCGGCAATGCTTAAGGGTGGACTTGTATATGCGGATAAGATTACCACAGTATCTAACACTTATGCTTGGGAGATTCAAACTCCACAGTATGGCGAGGGCTTAGATGGACTTCTTAGTGCTAGAAATCAGAGCTTATGGGGCATTGTAAATGGTATTGATTACAACGATTACAATGCTGCAACTGATAAGAAGATATATAAGAACTACACTATTAAGAACTTCCGTAAGAATAAGGTTATGAACAAGACTGCACTTCAGAGACAGCTTGGTCTTCCTGAAGATCCCAATGCATACATGATTGGTATTATATCAAGACTTACTGACCAGAAGGGTCTTGATTTAGTTGATAGAATTATGAATAACATCTGTACAGACGGTACACAGTTTGTAGTACTTGGTACAGGCGATAGAAGATACGAGGATATGTTTAAGTATTATCAGGGAATACATCCGGCTAAGGTATCTGCTAATATTTACTATTCGGATGATTTATCTCATAAGATGTATGCAGCCTGTGATGCTATGCTTGTTCCTTCACGCTTTGAGCCATGTGGACTTACACAGCTTATGGCACTTCGCTACGGAACACTTCCTATCGTTAGAGAGACAGGTGGACTTAAGGATACTGTTCAGCCATATAATGAGTTTGAGGGCACAGGAACTGGCTTCTCATTCGCTAACTACAGTGCTCAGGAGCTTCTGGATACTATTAATTATTCTAAAAAGGTATTCTTTGACTATAAGGAAAACTGGGAGAGTATGCAGGAGAGAGCTATGCAGCAGAACTATAGCTGGGTTGCTTCAGCAGAAATTTATCAGAGATTATACGAGCAGGTGTAAGGCATACCTGTTTCATATAGCATATCCCGAAGGGGTTATGAAGAAAACTATAGAGAAGGTGGTATGTTTTATACATACCATCTTTCTTTATGCTTGAGAGATATTGTGAATTGATGTATATTATATATATTCAGGAAATGATATACAGATGCGTGCCATAACATATATTCCGGCCTTATCCCTAGGGGCAGGTCGGCTTGTAAAGTAAATTCGCACATCTGTTGAGCGAAAAATGGAGAAAAGATAATGGCATTTGATGGAATATTCGTATCTGCATTAGTTGCAGAGCTTTCGGATAAGTTAATAGGTGGAAGGATATATAAGATATACCAGCCAGAAGTGGATGAGATATGCCTTGTGGTCAAGAATAGAACTGAGGAGGGGAACATCACTCATCGTTTGGTTATATCAGCAGATGCGGGGATACCTCTTATATATCTTACGGATAAAGTTAAGGAGAACCCTATGGTTGCCCCTAATTTTTGTATGCTCTTAAGAAAGCATATTGGTAATGGAAGAATTACAGATATATGCCAGCATGGCTTTGATAGAATAGTTGAGATTAGCCTAGAGCATTTAGATGATATGGGTGATTTGTGTACCAAGAAGCTTATAGTGGAGATAATGGGCAAGCATAGTAACATCATATTCATTGATTCTGATGGAATTATTGTAGATAGTATCAAGCACATTTCTCATATGGTTAGCTCTGTTAGAGAGGTGCTTCCAGGTAGGGGGTATGTGTACCCTGTAAATGGAGACAAGGTAAATCCTCTTGATGTGGATATAAACTATTTTATGAATCACATGATGGTTAAGCCTGAAGCAGTGGCAAAGGTGCTTTTTACATCTATGGAGGGTATTTCCCCTGTAGCTGCAAATGAGATTTGTTATAGGGCAGGCGTGGATGGCTCTTCAAGCACAACTAGTGTTCATTTGGCAAAAAAGGAAGAGTTATTTAGAGAATTCGAGAGAGTAAGACTTGATATCGAGGATAAGGTATACACAAACTGTATAGCATATAATGGCTATGAGCCAAAAGAGTTTGGTTCTATAGCACTTACATCCTATGGTAACATCCAGGAAGATGTGCCTAAATTAGGTGCGTCGGGACTCAAGAAATTGGCTAGTCCATCTGAAGTTATAGAAGAATATTATAGCAAGAAAACCGTAGTAAATAGAATCAAACAGCGTTCCATAGACCTAAGAAAGATTGTGGCAAATGCTATAGACAGAACTGCAAAGAAGTATGACCTACAGCTACGTCAGCTTAAGGATACTGAAAAGAGGGAAAAATATAAGGTGTACGGAGAACTTCTTATGACCTATGGCTACAGTGCAAAGCCGGGGGATAAGGAGCTAAAATGCGAGAATTATTATACTAATGAGGAGATAACCATACCATTAGACCCGGATATATCTCCTTTGGATAACAGCAAAAAGTATTTCGCAAAATATAACAAATTAAAGAGAACCTATGAGGCCTTGTCTAGTCTTACTGTGGAATCAAAATTAGAGCTAGACTATCTTATGTCAGTACAAAATTCACTGGAAATAGCGGATTCACTAGATGACTTGACCCAGATAAAGGCAGAACTTATAGAAAGTGGATATATTCGAGGTAAAAGAGATAATGGTAAGAGCAAGAAACAGGAGAAGTCTAAGCCACTTCATTACATTTCTTCTGATGGTTATCATATGTATGTGGGTAAGAATAATTTTCAAAATGAGGAACTTACCTTTAAGGTGGCAGCAGGAGATGATATGTGGTTTCATGCCAAGAATATGCCAGGCTCCCATGTTATAGTAAAGACTGAAGGAGAGTTAGAGCTTCCGGATAGAACTTATGAGGAGGCTGCTAGATTGGCCGCATATTATAGTGCAGGAAAAGGCAGTCCTAAGGTGGAGATAGATTATACCTTAAGAAGGAATCTTAAGAAGCCACCTAAGGCAAACCCGGGCTTTGTAATATATCATACAAATTATTCTATGAATATTGAACCGGATATTCATGGAATTAAAGAATTTAATCAGTAAATATATTTGCAATTTTTTTGTAGTTATAATATAATATACTATGCTGTTTTACTATGCCTAGTGGGCTTTGAAACCAATTAACTGATATAAATTATACTTAGGGTGATTGAATTGATTAAGAGTATGACAGGCTTCGGAAGAAGCGAGATGGCAAATGAAGAACGCAAGATAGTAGTAGAGATTAAAGCGGTTAATCACAGGTACTGTGATATGAATGTTAAGCTTCCAAAGAAGTTTAATTATTTTGAAACCAGCATTAGAACCTTCCTAAAGGATTATATTCAAAGAGGTAAGGTTGATGTGTTTATAACCTACGAGGATTATACAGAAGGAAGAGTATCCCTTAAGTATAATAGAGAGCTTGCAGCAGAATATATTAAGAATTTAAATACTATGGCTGAGGAGTTTTCGCTTCCAACCACAGATATAACACCAACTATTGTAGGACGTTTCCCAGATGTATTTTCATTAGAGGAGCAAAGCGTTGATCAGGATGAGATATGGGAGCACTTGAAGGGTGTTATAGCAGAGGCAGCAACAAAGTTTGTGGAATCACGAATTGTAGAGGGAGAGAATCTTAAGACAGATCTTATATCAAAGTTAGATGAGATGCTTAAGATTGTAGCCTTTATAGAGGAGAAGTCTCCAGAGATAATAACTGATTATAAGGCTAGACTTATGGAGAGGGTTAATGAACTTGCTGCAAACGCACAGATTGATGAGCAAAGAATTGCCACAGAGGTTACACTTTTTGCCGATAAGGTTTGTGTAGATGAGGAGATAGTAAGACTTAAGAGCCATATAGAAGGAACAAAGGCTATTCTTTTAGAGGGTGGCTCTGTAGGTCGTAAGCTAGATTTTATAGCTCAGGAGATGAATAGAGAGGCCAATACTATTTTAAGTAAGGCTAATTCACTTATAGTAGCTGATATGGGTATTAATCTTAAGACTGAAATTGAAAAGGTTAGAGAGCAGATTCAGAATATCGAGTAAATAAGATTTTATATTATATTCAAAGAAGGTGACTGTATGGAGAAAAAAGGTAATTTGATTGTTATATCAGGCTTCTCAGGAGTAGGTAAGGGAACAGTTGTTAAGAAGCTTGTCGAAAAGTACGGCTACAGCTTGTCTGTATCAGCAACTACAAGAGCTCCACGTGAGGGAGAGGTTGATGGTAGAGAATACTACTTTAAGTCTGTGGCAGATTTCCAGAATTTAATAGACTATAACGGATTTATAGAGTGGGCTATGTATGTTGAGAATTATTATGGTACCCCACGTAAATTTGTAGAGGATGAAATGGCTAAAGGTAATGACGTAATCCTTGAGATTGAAGTTCAGGGAGCAATGAACATTAAGAGTCAGTATCCAGAGGCTATTCTAATATTTATTGCAGCTCCAGATATAGCTACGCTTAAGGAGCGACTTACTGGAAGAGGTACAGAGAGTGAAGAGGTTATAATGAAGAGACTCAAACGTGCCAAGGAAGAGTCTGAGGATATTGGCGAATACGAGTACGTGGTAGTTAATGATGACCTTGACACCTGCGTTGACAGCGTTAATTCTATAATCGTTCGCAAGAAATGCTTACGTGAGAATAATATAGAGCTTATAGAAGAGCTACAGAAAGAATTAAGTGGGTATTAAAGAAGGGAGATAAATATATGTTACATCCATCATATTCAGATTTAATGGCAGTTGTTAATAGTGAGGTTGAGCCGGGTGAGCAACCAGTTGTACAGAGTAGATATTCTATAGTTATGGCTACATCTAAGAGAGCTAGACAGATTATCGGCAATATGTCAGCTATTAATGCTAAGAGCAAGAAGGATCCTAAGAATTCTTTGACTGAGAAGGAGGAAGCTTTTGAGAAGTACTGTGAGAAGAGAAAGCCTCTTTCAATTGCAGTAGAAGAGCTTTACCAGGGAAAGGTAAAAATCGTAGGCGACGAGGAGTAATACATAAGGGACTGTGATACAGTCCCTTTGTTTGTATTCATCAAGGAGGCGTATTATGAAATTAGAACAGTTGGTTGCAGGACTTGAATATCAAGTTTTACAAGGAAATATAGATATAGAGGTTAACAATATTCAAAACGACTCTAGAAATGTTGGTCAGGGAGATATATTTTTCTGTATCGTTGGAGCTGTGTCTGATGGACATAGCTATGCAGATGATGTAGCTAATAAGGGAGCAAGTGTGCTCATAGTTGAAAAAGAAGTTCAGGTAAATTCGGAGATAACAGTTATTAAGGTACCTAGCACAAGATATGCCATGGGTATCATAAGCTCTAGATACTATGGGGAACCATCCACTAAGCTTACGGTTATAGGAATAACCGGAACTAAGGGTAAGACCACCACCACCTATATGATTAGGGAGATGCTTGTGGCAGCGGGAATAGATACAGGACTTATTGGTACCATTGAGATAATGGATGGAAGAAATGTTATACCAGCTAAAAATACAACTCCGGAGTCTATAATTCTTCATAAACACCTTAAGGATATGGTGGATAATGGGCTTAAGGCTGTAGTTATGGAGGTTTCATCTCAAGGACTTATGCTAGATAGAGTGGCCGGAGTAGAATTTGATTATGGTATATTTACTAACCTGTCAAAGGATCATATAGGTTCTAATGAGCATTCGAGCTTTGAGGAATATATGATGTGGAAGGCTAAATTATTTAGCCTTTGTAAAGTGGGTATATTTAATGTAGATGATGCATTTTCTGCAAATATGATGAAGGATTCCACCTGTGAGATAGTTACCTATGGTATAAAGGGACAGGGAGATTATCAAGCATCACAGCTTAAGCTATATGACAGACAGGGTGTATTAGGCATAGAGTATAAGCTTACAGGAAAGCTTCAGGGAGATATGGTCGTTGATATGCCGGGAGAGTTTACAGCTCACAATTCCTTGGCAGCCATAGCAGTTGCAGACCTGATGCAGGTTTCTGAAAATGATATAAAGACAATATTAGAAACAATTAAGGTTAGAGGACGTGTGGAGCTTATTCCCATATCGGATAGCTTTACAATTCTTATAGATTATGCACACAATGCTATGTCTTTAGAGAGTCTTCTAGGGGCTTTGAAAGATTACAAGCCTAAAAGATTAGTAACTCTATTCGGCTGTGGTGGAAATCGTTCAAAGGATAGAAGATATGAGATGGGTGAGGTATCTGGAAATATGTCTGACCTTACCATAATAACCAGTGATAATCCTAGAAATGAAGAGCCTTTAGATATAATTGAGGATATAAAAATAGGTATTAATAAAACTAAGGGTGAATATGTTTCAATTCCTGTTCGTAAAGAAGCGATTCGCTATGCTATTATGAATGCTCGGGAGGGAGATGTAATAGTATTAGCTGGAAAGGGACATGAGGATTATCAGGAGATACGTGGCGTAAAGTATCATATGGATGAGAGAGATTTGATTAAAGAAGTGTTGGAGGAAGAGGATGTCACAAAAATATGCGGATATAATAATAGATATTTCGCATGAGGCGGTAGATAGAACCTTTCAGTATATTATACCTGAGGAGCTTCAGGATAGTGTAGAGATAGGAATGCAGGTATTGGTTCCCTTTGGTAATAGCAAGAAGGGAAGGAAGGGTTATGTAATAAATGTTACAGATAAGCCTTCCTATGACATTGATAAGCTTAAAGCAATATTAGAAATTCCTGATAAGAGTCTTGCTCTAGAGGGAAAACTTATTAAGCTTGCTGCATGGATGAAGGAAAAATATGGCTCTACCATGATAAATGCTCTTAAAACAGTTATGCCTGTAAAGGAAAAGGTTAGACAGGTTGCTTCAAGGTCAGTAGATAAGGAATATGAATTGGAAAAAGGACCTGTCGAAAGACTTAATCAGGAGCAACAAGTATTGGTAGAGGAATTTAAGGGAGACTATCTGTCAGGTAATCTAAAGACCTATCTTTTGCACGGTATTACAGGAAGTGGTAAAACAGAGGTTTATATAGAGTGTATTAAGACCGTTATCAAGGGAGGTAAGCAGGCCATAGTGCTGGTTCCTGAAATTGCCCTCACCTATCAAAATGTGGCAAGGTTTAAGCAGCATTTTGGAGACCGAGTTGCCATTATCAATTCAAAGCAGAGCAAAGGTGAGAAGTATAGAGAATTTATGAGAGCAAATAGTCAAGAGGTAGATGTTGTTATTGGGCCAAGATCAGCCCTGTTTGCTCCTTGTAAGAATCTAGGACTTATTATTATTGACGAGGAACATGATAATGCGTATAAGAGTGAGCAATCTCCTAGTTATCATGCCAGGGAAACTGCCATAGAAAGGGCTAGATTAGAAAATGCCAGTGTAATACTTGGCTCAGCCACCCCAACCATAGAAAGCTATTTTATGGCCAAGATGGGAAGATATACTCTGTGGGAATTAAAGAATCGTCCTGATGGAGCAGAGCTTTCTAATGTGTCAGTGGTTGATATGCGTGATGAGCTAAGAATGGGTAACCGAACTATAATTAGCAATAAGCTATATGAGCTTATACAGGCTAGATTAGCAAAGAAGGAACAGATTATGCTCTTCCTAAATAGAAGAGGATATAACACCTGCGTCCTTTGCAGAGAGTGTGGAGAGGTTGTAAAATGTCCAAAGTGTGATGTATCATTAGCTCTTCATAACAATGGTTTTATGATGTGTCATTATTGTGGGCATATTGAAAGGCAGGCAAAGGAATGTCCTAGCTGTAAATCAAAATTAATAGGTGGCTTTGGTACAGGAACAGAAAAGTTAGAAGCGGAAATCAATAGAATGTTCCCTCAGGCTAAGACATTGAGGATGGATAAGGACACTACCACTAAGAAGGGTGCCTACAGTAAGATTCTTACAGATTTCCTAAATCACAAGGCAGATATACTAGTGGGAACTCAGATGATTGTTAAAGGGCATGATTTTTCTAACGTTACTTTAGTGGGGGTTATACTGGCGGATATGTCACTATTTGCAAATGATTATCGTTCCGGAGAGGTAACCTTTGACCTTATTACTCAGGCTGCTGGTAGAGCAGGAAGAAGTGATAGGGAGGGAGAAGTTTTAATTCAAACCTATCAGCCAGAGCATTATGCCATAAAGTCAGCTTCAAAACAAAACTATGAAGAGTTTTATAATATGGAGATGGATTATAGAAGATTACTTAAATATCCTCCAGTTTATAATATGATGGTAGTGCTTATGGAATCTGAGAATGAAAAGAAGGTAATAGAATCATCAAAGGGAATATTCAATGAGTTATCAGCTGTGATAAGGACTATGAGCTCCACTAAGATTATAGGACCAAGTGATGCAACAATTTCTAAAATTAACAATATTTACAGACGATTAATATATATTAAGTCTAATGATGAGGAAGAATTAAAACAGCTTATGGATAAGCTTGAAAATTATGATATAGAGGATATAACAATTACCTTGGATGTAAATCCAGTTAAGATGTACTAAGAGAAAGGTGGTAAAGACTATGGCAATTAGAAATATTAGAGTTGATGGAGATGATATCTTAAGAAAGGTGTGTAAGCCTATAACAGAGATGACTCCAAGACTTCAAACCTTAATAGAGGATATGTATGACACTATGTATGAGACAAATGGTGTTGGTCTTGCAGCTCCGCAGGTAGGTGTACTTAAGAGAGTTGTAGTCATCGATGTATGCGATGGCGAAGCATATACTCTTATTAATCCTGAAATTATTGAGGAAAGTGGTGTTCAGGAGGGAGATGAGGGCTGTCTTAGTCTTCCTGGATTGGTTGGAACAGTAGTAAGACCAAATAGAGTTGTGTGTAAAGCCTTGAATGAGGATATGGAAGAAATTACTGTGGTAGGTGAGGGACTTCTTGCTAGAGCTATCTGCCATGAGCTCGACCATTTGGATGGTATATTATATAAGGACAAGGTGCTTGATGGACTTTATGCGGTAGATGCGCCTGCTGATGATAAGTAAATAACATTTGAGGTGATAAGATGAAGGTAGTATATATGGGAACACCGGACTTCGCGGTGTGTGCATTAGAGTCAATTATAAAAGCTGGTCATAATGTGCAGGCAGTAGTTACACAGCCTGACAAGGCAAAGGGCAGAAGCAAGGCCTTGATTCCGACACCAGTTAAAGCAAAGGCTATGGAATATAATATTCCTGTATACCAGCCAGAAAAACTTAGAGATGAGGAGAATGTCAAATTATTACAGGATATTAATCCGGACATAATTGTTGTGGCTGCCTACGGTCAGATACTTCCGGAAAGTATATTAAATATTCCTAAGTATGGATGTATAAACATTCACGCATCATTACTTCCTAAGTACAGAGGTGCAGCTCCTATAGAGTGGTCCATCATAGATGGTGAGAATGTAACAGGTGTTACTACTATGTATATGGAAAAGGGCTTGGATACAGGAGATATGATAGAAAAAGCAGAAGTAGTCATAGAGTCGAATGACACTGGATTAAGTCTTCACGATAAGCTTAAAGTAGTGGGTGCTGAGCTTATTATTTCCACTATGGAAAAGCTTGAAAATGGAACAGCTACAAGAACAAAGCAAAAGCATGAGGAAAGCTGCTATGCATCTATGCTTTCAAAGGATATGGGCAGTATTGACTTTACAAAGGATGCGGTAGTAATTGAAAGATTAATCAGAGGATTAAACCCTTGGCCATGCGCATATACAAAAATCGATGGTAAGGGAGTTAAGATATTTAAAGCTCAGGTATGCCCTGTTTCTGATGGGGCAAAGCCAGGAGAGATAGTTGAGGTTACAAAGAAGACATTTACCATAGCCTGTGGCAAGGATGGTTTAATAATTAAGAATTTACAGCCAGAGGGCAAAAAGCCTATGGATACAGTATCATATCTTAATGGCAATAAAATCACTGTAGGTATGATTGCAGGAGAATAATATGATTAACACTAGAGACATAGTATTAAATATTTTGATGGATATAGAGACTAACAAAACCTTTTCCAATCAGGCAATATCAAAAGCCTTGTCCAAGAATCAGTTTGAGGATAAGCGTGAAAGAGCATTTATCACAAGATTGGCTGAGGGGGTTATGGAGCAGCTTATTTCCTTAGACTTTATCATTAACCAATTCTCCAAAACCAAAGTTAATAAGTGCAAGCCTATGATAAGATGCCTACTTAGAATGGGTGCTTACCAGATACTATATATGGAGTCTGTGCCGGACAGCGCAGCATGTAATGAGTCTGTTAAGTTAGCTAAGTCTCATGGCTTTTCCAGCCTTTCGGGATTTGTAAATGGTGTGCTTAGAAATATAGCTAGAAATAAAGATAATATTGCTGAGCCATCAGGGGACAAATTATCTCCTGAATATTTATCCATAAAATATTCTATGCCAATGTGGTTATGTAAGAAGTTAAAGAAAGATTATCCTAAAGAATATACTAAAATTCTAGAGGGATGTTTTTTGGATAGACCAACCTCCATAAGAGTAAATACTACTAGAATATCAAGAGATGAGCTTAGGATTGTGCTTGAGGAAGCTGGTATTACTGTGGAGTATGGTAGTTACTCTGATAAAGCACTACTTATTAGTGATTATGACTTTATTAAGAAGGTACCAGGCTACAAAAAGGGTTATTTTACAGTTCAGGATGAAAGCTCAATGTGTGCAATCAAGGCAGCAGGTATAGTGCCTGGAAATACAGTGATAGACGTCTGTGCTGCACCTGGAGGGAAAACCACCTGTGCTGCAGAGTACTTAAATGGACAGGGCAAGATATATTCCATGGATATATCTGAGGATAAGTTGGAGCTTATAGAGGAAAATGTTACAAGACTTGGATTTGATAATGTGGACATAAGCTGTCATGATGCCACAGAGCTTATAGCTGATATGGAGGCAGATGTGGTGATTGCCGATGTGCCTTGCTCCGGACTCGGAATTATTGGAAGAAAAAACGATATAAAGTATAGACTAGAAGAAAAACAGATAGATGAGTTAATAGAATTACAACGAAGGATTTTAAGTACAGTGAAGCAGTATGTTAAGGATGAAGGAACTCTGCTTTATAGCACCTGTACTATTAATCCGGATGAAAATCATAATAATCTAGAATGGTTTTTGAAGGAAAACAAAGAATTCTATATGGTAGAGGAAAGAGGATTTTTGCAGGGTATAGATACCTGTGATGGATTCTACTATGCAGTTCTTAAGAAGAGATAAGAGGAATAAGATGGATATTAGGTCAATGTATTTAACTGAATTAGAAGAGTGGTTAAAGGAAAAGGGTTATCCGGCCTTTAGAGCCAAGCAACTTTACCAGTGGTTACATGAAAAGCATGTAGCTACCTTAGAGGAAATGACTAATATTCCAAAGAACATAAAAGAGGATATAGATAGTATAGGTTTAGTTACAATAGAAGAGGAACTAAGACAGGAATCAGCAAAGGATGGCACCATAAAGTTTTTATACAGAATGCAGGATGGGCAAATGATAGAGACTGTATTTATGAAATATAGCTATGGAAATTCCATCTGCATATCATCTCAGGCAGGTTGTAGAATGGGATGTAAATTCTGTGCATCCACCATTGGTGGTTTAATAAGAAATCTCACTGCATCAGAGATGCTGGAACAGGTGTATATGACCATGCGTCTCACCGGTGAGAGGATATCTAATATTGTGGTTATGGGAACTGGAGAGCCTCTTGATAATTATGATAACCTTATAAGATTTATACGAATCATATCAGATGAGAAGGGTTATAACATTAGCCAGAGAAATATAACAGTATCAAGCTGTGGAATAGTTCCTAATATAAGAAGACTTGCGGATGAGGATTTGACAATTACCTTTGCTTTGTCCTTACATGGAACCACTGATGAAGAGAGAAAAGAGCTTATGCCTATAGCTCATCAGTATTCTCTTAAAGAAACCATAGATTGCTGCAAGGAGTATTTTGACAAAACGGGTAGAAGACTTACCTTTGAATACAGCTTGGTGAAGGGACAAAACGACACAGCAGATCATGCCCTACGCCTGGCAAAGCTACTTAAAGGTATAAATTGTCATGTGAATTTGATTCCTGTTAACCCTATAAGTGAGCGTGATTTTAGGCCGGGAGATAGGGAGTCTATTGAAAAATTCAAATTAATACTTGAAAAAAATTCAATAAATGGTACTATTAGAAAGAGTGTGGGCAGTGATATAGACGCAGCCTGCGGACAGTTAAGAAGGAAACATAGGATTAACAGTCAGGAGGAAGCTGATGCAGTCGAGCGGAATAACTGATACTGGTTCTAAGCGTAAGAACAACCAGGATAGTATATTTTTCAGTGATGAGCCAGTGGGTAGTCTTCCTAATTTGTATATTGTTGCAGATGGAATGGGAGGACATAGAGCAGGAGATAAGGCATCGAGAATGGCCATTGATATAACTGTGGAGTTTATTAAGAAATCAACTATTGAGAACCCCATAGCTATACTGAAGCGTGCTATGATATATGCTAACAATGAAATATATAAATCTGCTAATAAAGATCCAGACCTAGTTGGTATGGGTACCACTATGGTGGCAGCAGTTGCTCTTGATGGAAAGCTATATGTTGCAAATGTAGGGGATAGCAGACTCTACGTGGTAGGCAATGACATTAGACAGATAACCATGGATCATTCCCTTGTTGAGGAGATGATTCGTAGCGGTGAGCTGGAGAGAAAGAAGGGAAGAAACCATCCTGAGAAGAACATTATTACTAAGGCTATGGGTTCAAGGGATGAAGTGATTCCAGATTTCTTCGAGATAGATATGGAGCCAGAGGATAAGTATGTGCTATGCTCAGATGGTTTATCAAATATGGTTGAAGACGATGAGATAAGAGATATTGTAATGGATTACCATGATATAAAGGATGCTGCAAAGGCATTGGTGGACAGAGCTAATTATTATGGTGGCTCTGATAATATATCAGTAGTAATTGTTTCTAGATAAAATACTTTCCGATAAGCTTTGTCGGTGGATATAACAGAAAGGGTTGAGGTTATGTTAAAACCAGGAATGATACTTTGTGATAGATATGAGATACTTGATGTGGTTGGCGCAGGTGGAATGTCTATAGTTTACAAGGCAAGATGTCATAGACTTAATAGAAATGTTGCAATTAAGGTACTAAAGCCAGAATTTAGTAGGGACCAAAATTTTGTTACAAAGTTTAGAGTAGAGGCTCAAGCTTCTGCAGGACTTACACATCCTAATATAGTAAATGTATATGATGTATACGATGATGAGGGCGTATACTTTATTGTTATGGAATTGGTTGAGGGTATTACCCTTAAGGATTATATCGCTGAAAATGGACGTCTTTCTATGGATAAGGCTATAGATTTTGCTATTCAGATAGCATCTGGTCTTGAAGCAGCACATGAGAGTCATGTTATTCATAGAGATATTAAACCTCAGAATATTATTGTATCAAAGAATGGAAACCTTAAGGTTACTGATTTTGGTATTGCTAAGGCAGCGTCATCTAATACACTTACATCAGGAGCTATGGGTTCAGTTCATTACATTTCCCCTGAGCAGGCCCGTGGTGGATATAGTGATGAAAGAAGTGATATCTATTCACTTGGTATAACTATGTATGAGATGGTTACTGGCAGAGTTCCATTTGAGGGAGATAATAATGTATCCGTAGCACTTATGCATATTCAAAGTGATATGATTCCACCAAGACAGTACTACCCTGATATTTATTCAAGCTTCGAGAAGGTTATTCTCAAGGCTACTCAGAAGAAGCCAGAAAGAAGATACCTTACTGCAAGTGCACTTATTGCAGACTTAAAGAGAGTACAGAACAACCCTAATATAGATATAGTAGTTGCACCAACCTCTATTACAAACAGTCCTACTCAGGAATTTAAGAAGGAGGATATGCAGGCTATAAGAGCTGCTGGTGCTAATGGTGCTATGGGCAATCCTATGGCTGGAGCTACTTATGGTGCTATGAATTATGGTAATCCATATGCAAATGGCCAACTAGATACATTTAATGTTAATCAGCCTTTAGGCAATGAAATGGGTGAGATGAAGCCTGTAGGTGGAATTACTCCTATTACAGTAGACCAGGGTAGAATCAACAAGCTTATGAATGATACTACTATGGAAGATGAATACGAGCAGCTTACAGAGGAGGAGATGGCTCCTGTAAGACAGAGTATTAAGAAAATTCAGGACTATGAAGAAGATATTGACGAGGATGACGATGATGACGATGAGGGTCTTCAGAAGGCAGTTATCATTGGAGGAGTTCTTGCAGCAATTCTTGTAGCCATAGTTGTTATGATATTTGTTGGTAATTTCCTTGGATGGTTCAACTTTGGTAAAAAGGATAAAACCACAGCAGATCCTAAGGCATCTACGGAGGAAGTAGTAGAGGATATAATAATGATAGATGTTACTGGGGTTACTCAGGAGGCAGCTATCAAGATGCTTGTCAACGAAGGCTTTGCTAAAGAAAATATCCTTATAGAGACTGTTAAGGATGATCAGGTTCAGGAGGGCTATGTTGTAGAGCAGAGCTTTAAGGAGGGAGATCCAGTCCCTTCAAATGCCAAGATTACACTTAGAGTAAGTGGAGGAGCAGAAGAGGTTCAGGTTCCTGATGTTACAGGCTATACAGATGATCAGGCTTGTACGGTATTAGTGGAAGCTGGTTTTGAGATAGCTCATGCATATGAATACAGTGAGGATGTTGAGAAGGATTATGTAATTTCTACAACTCCTGCTGCATATGAGATGGCACCAAAGGGCTCGAAGATTGTTATAACAGTAAGTAATGGTTCAGAGAAGAAGGAAACTGCAGTTCCTAATATTTACGGACTTACAAAAGAACAGGCAATAACATCTATAGAGGCTGCTAAGCTTAAGGTAGGTAATGTCTCAGAAGAGCATCACGATACTATTCCTGAGGGTCAGGTTATAAGCCAAAGTCCGGCTGCAAATAGTACTATTGAAGAGGGACAGAGTGTTGATTTTGTAGTTAGCAAGGGACCAGAGGAAAAAGAAGTTACCTACACTGCAAATATCAGTGGAACAATTACTTGTAATGACCCTGCTTTAGATGGTACAGCTGTCACAGTACAAGTACTTCTTAATGGTACACCAGTTTATTCAGCACCTATTAATGGCTTGACAGCAGGTTCTTCATATAATGTTAGTGCTACAGTTCCGGGACTTGCGGAGTCAGGAGGAACAGCGGATTTTGAGGTTATCGACGGAAACTCAAATAACGTTACTGCTTCCTTCTCTAAGAGTGTAAATGTTACCTTTGACAAGGTTGAAGAATAATCTATGCAAGTTAATGTAAATGGTAAAATAATAAAAGGGGTAGGTGGATTTTATTACATCCACCTACCTGATAATAGAATATTTGAGTGTAAGGCTAAGGGAGTATTTCGTAATCAAAACATAAAGCCCACAGTTGGTGACAATGTTTTGATGAATATAATTGATGAGCAGGCACTTACAGGTAATATAAGCGATATATTGCCTAGAGAGAATTCTCTTATTAGACCTATGGTCAGCAATGTGGACCAGGCCGTAATAATATTTGCCCTATCTGACCCGAAGCCTAATTTTAATTTATTGGACAGATTTCTCATAATGATGGACAGACAGGATGTTAAGACTATAATATGCTTCAATAAAGCTGATTTGGTACCCTATGAGGAAGCGGATAAACTAAAGAGTATTTATGAGGCTTGTGGTTATGATGTTATCATAACCTCTACTTATTCCAGGGAGTCTTTGGACTCAAAGGAAAGTGGTGTAGAAGCATTACAGACCTTGATAAAAGGTAAAACTACTGTTTTTGCAGGTCCATCAGGAGTGGGAAAATCCTCACTACTAAATGCTTTAAATCCAAATGCAAATGTCCAGACGGGAAGCATAAGTGAGAAGATAAAGCGTGGTAAACACACCACTAGACATTCTGAGCTTATATGGGTAGGAGAAGAAACCTACATTATGGATACACCGGGATTCTCTTCTTTGTTTGTTGATGAGATGGAGTGTGAGGATTTAAAGGATTATTATTATGAATTTGTAAAGCATCAGGAAAGCTGTAGGTTTAATGGTTGCGTTCATATCAATGAGCCTAATTGTGGAGTGAAGAAAGCTTTAGAAGAAGGTACAATAAGTAAGCTTAGGTATGATAACTACAAACAGCTTTATGAAGAACTTAAAAACAAAAAGAAGTGGTAACAAGGGAGAAAACTATGGAAAAGATACTTTCACCTTCACTTTTATCAGTGGATTTTAACAATATAGAAAGAGATTCTAGAGAAATAGATGATGCAGGAGCCCAGTGGTTTCACTTGGATGTAATGGATGGTATCTTCGTGCCAAACATCTCCTTTGGACCGCCGGTTATAGAATGCATCCGAAAAATTACAGACAGATTCTTTGATGTGCACCTAATGATTGTTGAGCCTATAAGATATATTGAAGTATTTAAGGCGGTTGGTGCAGATATGATAACTGTTCACTATGAGGCCTGTGAGGATTTGATGGCAACTATAAAGGCCATTAAGGCTGCAGGGGTAAAGTGTGGAGTGTCCGTTAAGCCTGACACTGATGTAAGTGTTCTTGAGGCGTACCTTCCACATATAGATATGGTGCTTATAATGAGCGTTGAACCAGGCTTTGGAGGACAGAAATTTATGCCTAAGGCTTTAGATAAGATTACAGCTACAAAAGCTATGGCAGACAAGCTTGGTTGTAACATAGATATAGAGGTTGATGGTGGAATAACCCTTGATAATGTAAAGTCAGTTATTGATGCAGGCGCAAATGTAATAGTTGCAGGTTCAGCTGTATTTAGGGGTGACAAGGCGGATAATGTGAAGAGATTCTTAGAGATTATGAATTCGTAATTGTATCGGAGTGTAATCCTCGTACAAAATTTAGACAAAAATATGAATAATAAAAATATTGTTATAATTTCAGGTGGTGTTATCAGTGATAATCTATTGACTAATGTTTTGAACAGTGCTGGTAACTCCTACATTATAGGTGTTGATAAAGGGGTAGAGGTCTTAGATAGAATAGGTATTGTCCCTGATATGGTAATAGGGGATTTTGATTCGGCGGATGCTGTTCTTAAGGAACAGTACAAGGGTAATCCAAATGCTATATTCTTAAACCCCATAAAGGATGCTACAGATACCCATATGGCTGTTTTAGAAGCTATTAAGCTTGTGCCTAAAACCGTTACTATTCTAGGGGCTACCGGTGGAAGGTTAGACCATATGATGGGAAATTTTGCTCTGCTAAAGCTATGCCTTGAACAAGGGATTCAAGCTACAATCATTGATGAGCAAAACAAGATTACAATGATAGATAAGCAGATGAGAATTAATAAGAAAGATCAGTACGGGAAGTATGTATCCTTGATACCATTTTCCGATGAAGTAACAGGGATAACCCTGACCGGTTTTTCTTATGGACTTTCAGATGCTACTATGATAAAGGCTGATACCATAGGTATTAGCAATGAAATAAGAGAGGAGGAAGGCTTCATTTCCATAGAGACAGGATATCTTATGGTGATGGAGACCAAAGACTAATGACTAGTTGGTTATTACTTGCCCTTGTTATCTATATGGGTATTATGCTTTTTATAGGTATTACAAGTGCTAAAAAGAACAAAAATGCTACAGATTATTTCCTTGGTGGACGTAACCTTAACGGTTGGGTAGCGGCTCTTTCAGCTCAGGCCTCAGATATGAGTGGCTGGCTTCTTATGGGACTTCCAGGATGTATCTACGCATTTGGAACAAATCAGGCATGGATTGCTATCGGTCTTTTTATCGGTACAGTGCTTAACTGGATTTTTGTATCAGGAAGACTTAGAAGATACACTATTAGATCTGGTAATGCCATGACAATTCCAGAGTATCTTAGCAACAGATTTAAGGATGAGAAGAAAATACTAATGGCTATATCAGCTGTAGTAATGGTAGTATTCTTCCTTGTTTACACAGCATCTTCATTTGCAGCAGGCGGTAAGCTTTTTGTATCAATTACAGGAATGGATTATCATGTTGCTCTTATGGTTGGTGCAGGTGTAATTCTTCTTTATACACTTTTTGGTGGCTTCCTTGCAGTGTGTGAGACAGATTTTATACAGGGATTAATGATGCTTGTTGCTATACTTGCAGTGCCAATAGTTGCAGTTGCTCTTATGGGAACTGGCAATATTGTTCCTAACCTAAGAGAAAGTGGACTTGATGTAAGTGTTAGTGAATTCCTTAATATCTTTAACGAGGGTGGAGAGCCTATTTCAGCTGTAAGTGTTCTCTCACAGTTAGCTTGGGGTCTTGGATATTGTGGTATGCCACATATACTTGTAAGATTTATGGCTATTAAGGATGAGAAGGAGCTTGGTAAGTCAAAGAAGGTTGCTATTGTTTGGGTACTTCTTTCACTTGCGGTTGCTTGTATCATCGGCGTGGTTGGTAGAGCTTATCTCTTCCCACAGATTCTTGGAACAGAGAATGCTGAATATGAAAATGTATTTATAGAGATGATTAAGAAGATGTTTATGGATGATATAAGAATTCCATTTATCGGTGGCATTTTCCTCTGTGGTATTCTTGCTGCAATTATGTCTACAGCAGATTCACAGCTTTTAGTATCATCATCATCTGTAGCTAAGGACTTATTTAACGGTGTATTCTTTAAGAAGATGGACGAGAAGAAGGTTATGGTTATCAGTAGATTAACAGTTGTGGTAGTAGCTGTGATTGCTTTTGCTATAGCTTGGAATCCTAATTCAAGTATTATGGGTCTTGTATCAAATGCATGGGCCGGACTTGGTGCTGCCTTCGGACCAACTATTCTTTTGTCCTTATACTGGAAGAGAATAAATCTCTACGGTGCTATGGCTGGTATGCTTAGTGGTGGACTTACAGTAATTATTTGGGATAACATAAAGCTTATAAATATTGACGGTGTTAAGCAGACTATTGGAGCATACACAGGAATTTATTCGCTCCTTGTGGGATTCTTTGTAAGCTTATTCTTCATCGTATTAGTAAGTTTTGTTACTCCTAAGGTAAGTGATGAGGTTATTCAGGAATTTGAGGATGTTAAGAACGGTAACATTTAAAAGACATAAAAAAAGACATAAAAAAACCGGTTAGTTGTAAACCGGTTTTTTTATGTTATAATTTAAAGAGAGGATTTATGAAAAAAACTATACTTTGATTATATACCCCAATTATGAACAAAGTTTAAACAAGTTTAAAAGTTTTGGTAAATTATCTTAGGAGAAATTATGAATTTTGGCATTAAATTACTAGTTTTAGGGAAAATTAAAGAAGAATTCTATAGAAAAGCTTTAGAACAGTATTATGAAGCTATAAGCAAAAAACAGGATTTTCAAGTCGTTGAGCTTGCAGATGAGAGCATTCCCTCTAATCCTAGTCAGGTTGTTATTGATAGGATAAAGGCCAAGGAAGGAGATAAGCTTCTAGAATATATCAGAGGAAATGATTATGTGGTGACACTATGCATAGAAGGAAAAGTTACAGACCTGTCATCTATGAAAAAGCAGATAGATAAAGCAAGGGCGAATCAGTGTGACAATATTGTGTTCATAATTGGTGGATCTCTTGGTTTAGATAAAAGAGTTGTTGACAGAGCAAACTATAAGCTAAGCTTTTCTAATATGACATTTCCTCATCAGCTTATGAGAGTGATGCTGGCAGAACAAATACAAAAGGCGGTTGAATAATTACAAAAATTCAAACCGCCTTTTATTTGTGGTAGGTAATGTTGTTCATAATTGTGTATGCTCTATATATTTGTTCTGTAAGAACTACTGTAGTCAAATCAGGACTCATAGCAAAGGAGGATAAATTAAATTCGTCCACGTCCTTAGAAAAAGGGTGATTTGAAGCATGTTTTTCGCCGTTTTCTTGCATAGATGTAATTATAAACTCTATGCAGGAAATTCCCTTTAGATTATTTGCCTGGATGATTGCTGCAAATCCTTCTGACGATGGAGAGTTACTCCCAGGTAAAACATTATATATTTTAGAACCAGTTTTTGTATTAATCTTATCTAGCTTTTTGTAGGTTTTAATGATTACTTTGCAAAACGGAGAGGTTCTTTTTACGTATTCATCTATGGCAAGCTGCATAGTCTTGTCTATTTTTTTTGTTTCAATATGAATTATAATTTCCATAACACTAAAAATCCTTTTATCGTACATTTTTTCTAGAAAAAATCCTTAAATAATTCTAACATATATCTTCTAAAACATCAAAAAAAATGTTATTATTAAAATGGCGGACTAAAATATAAAATAAGAGGTTTTAATATGGCAGATAATAAGAAAATATTAGTACTTGATATAGATGGAACATTGGTTAATTCAAAGAAGGAAATTACTCCAAATACCTTGGAGCATCTTATAAAGATTCAGGAACAAGGACACATAGTTGCTTTAGCTTCGGGAAGACCATATCCAGGAATGAAGGCATATGCTAATCAGCTCAAACTTTCAGAGTTTGGTGGTTATGTTCTTTCCTTTAATGGTGGCAAGGTAATTAACTGTAAGACTGGGGATGTAGTGTTCAAAAAGCCGATTCCTAATTCATACTTAAAAACTATATATGATTATGCTATAGAAAATGGTCTTGGTATGGTTACCTATAGAGGTGATGAGGTGCTTACGGGAACTGAGATAGATGAGTATATGGAGTATGAGGCCAGACTTAATTCTATGGTAATTCATAAGGTGGATGACTTCCTTGGAGCAGTAGATTTTGATATGACAAAATGTCTACTGACAGCGGTTCCGGAGAAGGCGGAGGTTTTTGAGAAGGAGCTAGCTGAGCTTTTAGCTCCAGACCTAAATGTATTTCGTTCAGAGCCATATTTTATAGAGATTACTATAAAGGGTGTAGATAAGGCGGAGTCAGTAGACAAGCTGGTTACCTCTCTTGGTATGAAGCAGGAGGATACTATCTGCTGCGGAGATGGCTTCAATGACCTTACCATGGTACAGTATGGTGGGATTGGTGTAGCTATGGATAATGCACAGCAAATCGTTAAAGATAATGCAGATTATATAACTGCTTCCTGTGATGAGGATGGAATAGTTCAGGTTATTAAAGAATTTATATTATAAATGAGGACGCAATATGAACAAGGCTGATATATTGGCAGGGTTAACAGAGAACAACCTTGATGATGACAATAGAATAAGGCTAGAAGACATAATCGAGATTAAGGCATCAGATTTTAATCTATACAAGGAGGCTGTCTGGGGAAATATCAAAAGGACCTTCCCAGAAGGCAAGCTTATAATTCGCAAGAATTACATAACCAGAGAAGATGGTATATCTGCAGGCTCAGGATTGTTCCAGGGCTTTGAGGGAGTAGACGCTGAATCTAAGGAGGAAGTGATTGAAGCCATTAGAACAGTTATAGCTCAGTGCCAGGATGATGAGGACAATGAGATTATCGTACATAGAATGTCAGATAATCTGGTTATGTGTGGAGTTTGCTATACCAGGGATATTTATTATGGACGTCCATACTATATGGTTGTGTATAATTACATAGAGGAGATGAGGGAGGTTAAAGGACAGCCTAAGTCTCGAACTAAATGGATAGCTAACAATGTATCTAGAGAGTTTCTTGATGATTGCTTTATGAGTCTGATTTTTGCAGCTAGAGATTTGGAGAAGGCCATAGATATACAGGAATTCAGCATTGAGTTTGGTATAGATACGGACAATAATATAGTGGTTTATCAATTAAAGCCTATGGATAGATTGGTTGGAAGTCACATTCTCATGACTGACAGAGAATTTGCTGATACTAAAGCCTTTGCAAAATGTAATTATCTTGATACCCATCATATTATGTCACACCATGCATATTGGAATCCATCAAAGATGATAGGTTCAGAGCCTAGACCTCTTGATTATTCTTTGTTTAAGGGGATTCTTACTTCAGGAATATGGGGAGAGACAGTAGAACAGCTAGGATACCAAAATGCAGAGGGAAGTCTTATGCACAGAGTGGGCAATAAACCCTATGTTTCTATAGATTGTTTATTTAATGCTCTTATCCCAGCTGGTATGGATAGAATATTAAGAGATAAGATATTTAATTATTATGAGAAATCCTTAACTGATAATAGACGTAAACATCGTAAGGTGGATAGTGCTGTAGTGTTTGGTTCATACAATTTTTCTACAGCTAGAAGGCTTAGAAAGTTATCTCACTATGGCTTCTCTAAAGAAGAGATAGATAGCTTTGGACAAAGCCTACTTCAGCTTACTGAAAATATTATTAATAGCTATGAAGAACTTCATGACCAGGATATTGAGGCTCTTACAAAGCTTATGATTACCAGAAGACGAGTAAGAGAGCTTAGGCCACAGGAAGAGACTAATAGTATGAAGCTTTACAGCTATGTGTCAGAGCTTATAGAGGCAATGAGAACATATTGCTCACCTGGTTACACAAGACAGGAAAGATGCGAGTTTATTGCTAAGGGCTTCTGTAATTCATTGGTAAAGGAAAAATATCTTAACAGAGATGATATTGATGCCTTTAGAATGTCTCTTGATACGGTTTCATCCTGTTTTAAAAAGGACTTCGAGGATTATATAAGTGGTAAGCTATCCTGGGAGGAATTCGATGGAAAGTATGGACATTTACGTATTAGTATTTGTGATATAAGAGCTCATAGTTATCGAAAGCTATATAGTAATCTTGAAACTGTAAGAGATTATGAGAATTCTGGTAGCACCAGAATTTCCAAGGCATTGGATAGAGAGATTATTGCTAAAGCTCTAGATGACTCGGAACTTAGTGTAGAACCAGATAAGCTTATTAACTTCATCAATGGAGCAAGTGAATTGGCTGATAGCTATAGATTTGAGTATGCAAAGTCTATCGGATTATTGCTTGATATAATTGCCAGATTAGGAGAGCTAATAGGTATAGATAAGGAGGATATGTCCTACCTAGAGATACAGGATTTGGATGCATACCACAGTAGAGATTCTTATGTTATGACTATAGAGGCCAGAAGAAATATGTATCATGCCTATTCGTATTTGGTTTTACCAGATGTAATCATCAATGTAGGTGATTTAGATGTCATAGATATTGATGAGGAAATTCCAGATTATCTCACAAATGAGTGCGTATCAGGAGAGGTGGCTTACTATGATGAGGGACATGATGTTGACGTTGCAGGCAAAATAGTTCTTTTGTCGAAGGTTACTTTGGCTTATGACTGGATTTTCACAAAGGATATAAAAGGAATTATTACCAAGAAGGATTCTAAGGATTCAAGAATCGCAAAAAGATGTAGAGAGCTTAACATTCCAGCGGCTCTTGGCTGTGGAGAAAAGCTTTTTAATGCAGTTTTGCTTATGAAGAGTGTGGAGCTTGATTGTGGCAAGAAAATAATTCGAGAGGTTAGATAGGGGGATTTATATGGGACGTAAATTATTGATAGAATTCCCTGGACGTAATTATAGCTGTGATAAGCCTTTGCTTTACTATTGTGGAAAGGTATTTGCGGATAGAGGTTATGATGTTATACAGCTAGATTATAATTACAGACTTCGCGGGGACAAAAATGATATACCTGCTCTTATAGAGGAAGCTAAGGATATAGTTTTAAAGCAGCTTGATATGGTGGACTTTTCAGTGTACGAGGATATAGTATTTGTGTCCAAAAGTATGGGCTGTGCTTTGGCAGGCTTTGTGGAGAAGAATTATATGCTTAGAGCCAGACATATCTATCTCACACCGGTGGATGCAGGGCTAAAGTATATGGAGCGTGGTAAGTGTATAGTGGTATCTGGTAAGGAGGATACTATTCTTGAGAGTAGAAAACTTAAAATATACTGTGTACAGCAGGATATTCCACTTAAGCAGTTTGAGGAGGTTGGTCACTCTCTAGAGCATCCTTCAGATATCAATAAAACCTTTGCCATTTTGATGGTTATTATAAGGCTTTATAAGGAGTTTTAGCAGATTGCTCTTAGATGTAATCACATTGAAATAATCTGCGTTTTGTAGTATAATAATTTGAATATTTGATTTAAGGAGGATAATATGGGCTTTTTTAAGGATTTCAAAAGAGATTTCGCTCAGGCGGTTAACGAGCTTATGCCTGATAAGGACGAGCTTGCAAATGAATATGATGATGAAGATATGGTCAATACCTTTGACGATAAGGATAATATGGATATAGCACCAGAGGATATGCTGGAGGATTTAGATGACTATACAATAGATGACAGACACATTGTTGATCCAAATGCTCAGGAGAAGCTATACGAGATGGAACGTCCAGAGTCAGATTATGGTGAGGAGGAAGTGGTTAAGGAGGAAAGTGTATTTGATACAGTTCCTTCGGCAGAGATTATTTCCGATGCTAATGATGGTGAGATGGATTCGGATTTAGGAGAGGATTTGGCTCAGGAGATGGTGTCAGATTTTATGAATCCAGAGATGCTTGAGGCTGAGACAGTTGCCATTGACTTAGTTGCTGAGAAGGCTGCTGAGGGAGATAAGATGGACCAGCTTGAGGACGAGCTAGAGAGCTTGGAAAACCTTGATGAAGAGGATATGCTTGAAAATACTGAGGATGCTTTGGCTGTAGATTATAGTCAGGTAGAGCAGACAGAATCAGTAATTAATCAGGAGTATTTGAATGTAGATTTAAGTAAGGCAGTTGAGGCTGCTATACTTAAGAATGAGGAAGAGCAGGAGGCACCTGCATCTATTGATCAGAATTTGGAGGATGATAAGATGACTGATAATAGTCAGCTTAAGGATAAGGAGCAGGAAATCAATAGTATCTTAACAGATGATACTACTTATATCACAAAGGGCACTACTATAAAGGGAAATATTGAAACAGATGGTAGTGTGGATGTAATAGGAAGTGTAGAAGGTAATATTAGCTGTGGAGGGAAGCTTATAGTAGGTGGAACTATAGTTGGTAATATTACAGCAGGAGAGGTATATGCCAATGCAGCCAAGCTTGAAGGCGAGGTTATCTGTGATGGTAGCGTAAAGATTGGTGTAGGAACTGTAGTGGTTGGTAATGTAAATGCAACCTCAGCAGTTATAGCTGGTGCGGTAAATGGAGATATAGACGTTCATGGTCCTGTTATAGTAGATTCTACAGCGGTTATTATGGGTAATATTAAGTCTCGCTCAGTTCAAATTAATAATGGCGCAGTTATAGAGGGCTTCTGTTCACAGTGCTATTCTGAAATTGATGTAAAGAGCTTTTTTGAGTAATAAACACTATAGGAGATTACTGATATGAATATGAATAGAATACTTTTAAAGCTAAGTGGAGAGGCACTGGCAGGAGATAAAAAGACAGGCTTTGACGAGGACACCGTAAGAGAGGTGGCTGGTCAGGTTAAGCAGATAGTGGATAAGGGAACACAGGTAAGTGTGGTAATTGGTGGCGGTAATTTCTGGAGAGGAAGAACCTCTGGAGATATGGACAGAGTCAAGGCAGATCAGATAGGAATGCTTGCTACAGTTATGAACTGTGTGTATACGGCAGATATGTTTAGACAGGCAGGACTTAAGACCCATGTTATGACCCCTTTTATCTGTGGCAATGTAACAGAGCTTTTCTCTAAGGATAAAGCAGTGGAATATCTCGAAAAAGGAGAGGTTGTATTTTTTGCTGGTGGAACAGGACATCCATATTTCTCAACAGATACAGCTACAGTACTTATGGCTATAGAGGTTGAGTGTGATGTAATACTTATGGCTAAAGCCATTGATGGTGTTTATGACAGTGATCCAAAGACCAATCCAAATGCTAAAAAGTATGACTATATGGCTATCAATGAGATCGTTGACAAAAAGCTAGGCGTTATAGACCTTGCATCAGCAGTTCTTGCTATGGAGAACAAGATGCCTATGATGCTCTTTGGATTGAATGAGGAGAATAGTATAGTTAAGACTGTGTCAGGTGATTTCACAGGAACCACAATTACTTGTAACTAATTAGTACGAATTATAAAACAATAAGACGATTTAGGAGGAAACAAACATGTTATCACAGTATGAAAGCAAAATGGAGAAGACATTAGACAATTTAACTTCTGAGTATGCAGGAATTAGAGCTGGTAGAGCAAACCCACACATTCTTGATAAGCTTAAGGTAGATTATTATGGAGTTCCAACTCCTATTCAGCAGGCTGCAAACATTACAGTTCCAGAGGCTAGAACTCTTATGATTCAGCCATGGGAGTCAAGTCTTATTAAGGAGATTGAGAAGGCTATTATGACCTCAGATTTAGGTGTTACTCCTAACAATGATGGAAAGTGTGTAATCCTTAATTTCCCAGAGCTTACAGAGGAAAGACGTAAGGATTTAGTTAAGGATATTAAAAAGAAGGGTGAAGCAGCTAAGGTTGCAGTTAGAAATATCAGAAGAGATGCTAATGATGCTCTTAAGAAGATGAACAAGGCTAATGAGATTTCAGAGGATGAACTTAAGTCAAACGAGGACAAGGTTCAGAAAATGACAGATAAGTACGTAGATAAGATAGATAAGGCTATTGATGAGAAGTCAAAGGAAATCCTTACTGTATAAGGAGAATTAATGTGGAGAAGATAATAGATGGTGAAAAGTTAAATATTCCTGAGCACGTTGCCATAATTATGGATGGTAACGGCAGATGGGCAAAGAAGAGACTTATGCCTAGAAACTTTGGTCACAAGGCTGGAGCTAAGGTGGTTGAGCAGATTTGTGAGGATGCCCACAGCTTAGGCATAAAGTATCTTACAGTATATGCTTTTTCCACCGAGAACTGGAAACGTTCTGTGGAGGAGGTTTCCGGCATTATGAATCTTCTTAGAAATTATTTGGTGGATAGTATAGAAAGAGCCTCCAAGAACAATATGCGGGTTAGAGTTATAGGTGATAGAACAGCTTTAGATGCAGACATTGTTGAGAAGATAGAGGAGCTTGAGGCTAAGACTTCAGGGTACGATGGACTTACCTTTACCATTGCACTTAACTATGGTGGAAGGGATGAGATAAGGAGAGGAATTAAGGCTATAGCAGCAGATGTTAAAAATGGCGTTATCTCAGAGGAAGCCATAGATGAGCAACTTATTTCTTCATATCTAGATACCGGTGCTATGCCTGATCCAGACCTTATGATAAGGACAAGTGGTGAGGTTAGACTTTCAAACTATCTCATATGGCAGCTTGCTTATGCAGAGTTTTGCTTTATGGATGTTTTATGGCCGGATTTCACCATAGAGCATTTAAAGGATGCAATTAGATATTACAATGGAAAAGAGCGACGCTTCGGTGGTGTAAAGTAGTTGCAAATATAAAAGAAAGACGCTTCGGTGGGGTAAAGTAAATGTTTAAGACTAGATTATTAAGTGGAATTGTATTAGTAGTGTTAATTATAGGTGTTTTGTACATGGGAGGTTATGTAACTGCAGGTACAATGCTTCTTCTTTCTTTGGGAGGCACATTTGAACTATTAAGAATTTATAAGCTTCATAAGTCTTCTATAGGAATTTCAACATATATAACAACCATAGTGTATTATGCACTACTTATTTTTGACAAGAATGAGTTTATTATGCCACTTATAATTCTTTTTGTTCTTGTAGTTCTTGGAATTTATGTAATTACATATCCTAAATTTACAGATAAGGATGCGATGGCAGCAGTGCTAGCATTTTTATATGTAACGGTAATGCTGTCTTATATGTATCTTATAAGAGATATGAGCCATGGGGGAGCACTTGTAGTTATGGTATTTGTGTGCTCTTGGGTTAACGATACCTGTGCCTACTGTGTAGGTGTAACTCTTGGAAAGCATAAGATGACACCAAAGCTTAGTCCTAAGAAAAGCGTTGAGGGATTAGTTGGTGGCATCGTAGGGAGTGCAGTAGTTGGAGCTCTTTATGGAATGTTCTTTAATAAGCAGGTAACAGCTATAGCAAATGCACCTATAATATTTGCGGTTATTGGAGCGGCGGGAGCAGTGGTTGCGGTTATTGGTGATTTGGCTGCATCTGCAATCAAGAGAAATAATGAAATTAAGGACTACGGTAAGCTGATTCCTGGACATGGAGGAATAATGGATAGATTTGACAGTATTATATTTACTGCCCCTATAATCTATTATGGATTTATGTATATGATATAATTTAAGTATCAAAACCTTGGAGGTTAAAAGGTGAAAAATATTGCAATAATTGGCTCTACAGGCTCTATAGGAACACAAACCTTAGATATTGTTAGAGAAAATAAGGATTTAAAGGTTGTTGCCATATCAGCTGGCAGCAATACTGCTCTTTTAGAAAAACAGGCTAGAGAGTTTATGCCTGACATAGTAGGAATATGGGATGAGGACAAGGCTAAGCAATTACGCGTAGCCTTGTCTGATGTTAATATAAGGGTTGTATCTGGTATGGAAGGACTTATTGAGATTGCTACCTATGAAGAGTCTCAGATATTAGTGACAGCCATTGTGGGTATGATAGGTATACGACCTACCATAGAGGCTATTAAAGCTGGCAAAGATATTGCTCTTGCAAACAAGGAGACCTTGGTTACAGCTGGACATATTATTATGCCGTTAGCAAAGGAGATGGGAGTGAGTATACTTCCAGTGGACAGTGAGCATTCGGCTATATTTCAATGTATTCACGGTGAGACTAATATGGGCGTGAATAATAAGATAAGCAGATTATTAATTACTGCTTCTGGTGGACCATTTAGAGGTCGTAAGAGAGATGAACTTAAGGATGTAACTGTTGAGGATGCACTTAAGCATCCAAACTGGGCTATGGGAAGAAAAATAACCATAGATTCAGCGACCTTAGTTAATAAAGGACTTGAGGTTATAGAAGCTAAGTGGTTATTTGATATAGAGCCGGACAATATAGAGGTAGTGGTTCAGCCACAGAGTATAATACATTCAATGGTGGAGTTTGAGGATGGAAGTGTAAAGGCCCAGCTGGGAACTCCAGATATGAAGCTACCTATACAGTATGCACTTTATTATCCTGAGAGAAGATATCTTCCAGGAGATAGACTTGACTTTACTAAGATGAATGGAATTATCATTGACGAACCTGATTGTGAGACATTTTTTGGTCTTAACTTTGCTTATAATGCAATTAAGGCAGGTGGAAGTATGCCTACTGTATTCAATGCTGCAAATGAAAAGGCAGTGGCCTTATTCCTAGACAAGAAGATAAAATTCTTGCAGATATATGAGATTATTGATGCCTGTATGAAGGCTCATACTATTATTGATAATCCAAAACTTGAGGAGATTTTAAGCACAGAGCAGTGGGTATATAATTTTATTGATGAGATGGACATATAATAGTTTATGGGAGCAACGCCCAAATAATTTAAGAGGAGAAAAAATATGAACATAATACTTATTATCTTAGTCTTTGGTATTATCGTGTTCTTTCATGAGTTTGGACATTTTATAGTGGCAAAGATAAATAAGATTACAGTGTCAGAGTTTTCCATCGGCATGGGACCTGCCATATTTACATTTGGAAAGGGTGATACAAAATATTGTTTAAGACTTCTGCCTTTAGGTGGATATTGCCTTATGTTAGGCGAGGATGAGGATAGTGATGATGAAAATGCATTTTCAAATAAGTCTGTATTTGTTAGGTTTTTAGTTATTGCTGCTGGTCCTGTGTTTAATTTTATATTAGCATTTTTGTTTTCTATAATACTAATCAATCAGTATGGCTGTGATCCGGCATATCTCTATGAGGTTGCAGAGGGTGGACCTGCCTATGAGGCAGGTATAGAGCCTGGGGACAAAATAATAGAAATTGATGGTGACAGAATTTACAATTATAGAGAACTTACTCTTTATATGGAGCTTAATGGGAAGCAAAATCCGGTTACTTTAAAGCTTGAGAAACCAAGCGGTGAGGTTTATGAGGTTACCGTTACGCCCAAATTTATGTCAGATGGAACAACTGTAGCGTATAGAATAGGTGTAGTTGGAGGATATATAGAGTGCGAGGGAATCGGTAATAACCTTAAGTTCGCAGGCTACGAGTTAAGATATTGGGTTAAAGCTACAATTACAAGTTTAAAGATGATAGTAACCGGTGGTGTTGATAGCGAGGATGTTATGGGTCCAATAGGTGTTGGTGGAGTAATGAACGATGTCATCGAGGAGGTTAAGGAGGAAAGTGAAACAACTGCTGAGGCAGTGAAATATATATTCCTTAACATGCTTAACTGGTGCATACTGCTTAGTGTTAATCTTGGAATTATGAACCTGTTGCCAATACCGGCCCTTGATGGTGGTAGATTATTACTTCTTCTTATAGAGGGTGTGACTAGAAAGAAAATCCCAGCAGATAAAGAAGCAATTATTAACATAATTGGATTTGTGTTAGTGTTAATTCTTATGTTTGTGGTTCTATTTAATGACGTTAAGAACGTATTTTTCTCTTAACTAAATTTTTATTTTAAACCAATGGTTGATTATTATTTGGTATGGAAGGATGTATAATATGAGTACTTTGCATAGAGATAAAACAAGGGTAATTAAGATAGGAGATGTGCTTATAGGTGGAGGAAATCCTATAGCTATTCAATCTATGACTAATACTGACACTGCGGACGTAGATGCTACAGTAGCACAGATTTTAAGACTTGAGGAGGCGGGGTGTCAGATAGTAAGAGCTACTGCAAATACTCTAGAAGCAGCAAAAGCCTTTTCTGAGATTAAAAAGCGTATACACATACCTATAGTAGCGGATATTCATTTCGATTATAAGCTTGCTATAGCTGCTATGGATAATGGCGCTGACAAGATAAGAATCAACCCTGGTAATATTGGAGGAGAGGAGAAACTTAGAGCGGTTGTTGAGAGAGCAAAGCTTGACAATATACCTATTAGAGTTGGTGTAAATTCAGGCTCACTAGAAAAGGAAATTGTTGCAAAATATGGTGGAGTAACGGCTGAGGGAATAGTAGAAAGTGCCTTGGATAAGGTTGCTATGATTGAAAACTGTGGCTATGACAATATGGTTATAAGTATCAAATCCTCTGATGTTATGATGTGCGTTAGAGCGCATGAGATGATAGCTGATAAAACAAACTACCCTTTACATGTTGGAATTACAGAGTCGGGAACCCTGTATAGAGGAAATATTAAGTCTGCAGTTGGACTTGGTATGATATTAGGTCAGGGTATAGGTGATACCATAAGAGTATCTCTTACCAGTGACCCGGTTGATGAGATTATTTCTGCAAAGACAATACTTAGGACCCTAGAACTTAGAAAAGATGGTATAGAGCTTGTTTCCTGTCCAACATGTGGTAGGACAAAGATAGATTTAATTGGTTTGGCGGAAGATGTGGAGAAACTAATTCAGGGCTATGACCACCTTAATATAAAGGTGGCAGTTATGGGTTGTGCTGTAAATGGTCCTGGAGAGGCCAAGGAGGCTGAACTTGGAGTGGCTGGAGGAGTTGGAGAAGGACTTCTCTTTAAGAAAGGTGAAATTATTAAAAAGCTGCCACAAGAGGAACTGCTTAATGCCCTTAAGAACGAGTTAGATAATTGGAGGGATTAACTTGGCGGATAAATTATTTAGAGAAGTATTCCCGGATGTTAAGCTGGGAGCCTTAGAGGATTTGGTTGGTCAGGCAGTTGTTACTGATGTTCAAATGCTTGAAACAGCCAAAACTTTAGAGGTATATGTCAAAAGTAAAAATCTTATTTCTAGAGAAGAACTTGATATGGTAGAAGGATATATAGCAAAGACTATATTTTCCGACGATGAGGTGACCTGTAAAATATTGGATACCTATGATTTGTCAAGTCAGTATAATTTAGCAACTATTACAGATATGTACAAGGACAGCTTGTTGCTTGCTGTTAAGCATACAAGCTATGTTGATTACAGAATATTAAAGCGTGGAGAATGGATTATCCGTGACGATATGCTTACATTGCTAGTGGAGGATACTGCTATAGCTAGGGAGCACACTAAGAGAATGATAAGCTTCCTGGCTGATTTGTATGACGTAAAATTCGGTATTAAGGCTAATATTGAATTTGAATATTCGACTGATAAGAATACTCAGCATAGATTGGCCAATGAGATAAAGCTAAAGCAGGAGCTGGCAAGTATAGAGAGACGTAATGCTCTGCTTAATGAAAAGAAAAATACCCAGGATGAAGCAGATGATGCAGCAGAAAAGAAGGATGCTTATGATGAGGTAAAGGCTGTGACTGAGGGGGATTCTAGCCCTAAGGTACCAGAAATAGATGCATCTAAGATTGAAAAAACAGATGTGAAGGAAAATAAATCTCAGGCACCTAAGCCAGAAGCTAAGCCTGTAACCCCTAAAAAAGAAGGTGGCTTCAAGGGCAAGGGTAAAATGGCCAAGTCACAGGATCCTGATGTAATATATGGTAACAATGTGGAAGGAGATATTATATCCATTAGTGATGTTACTGAGGGTGGACCAGTATGTATTAGAGGACAGATTCTGGGTATAGAAGACCGTCAGCTTAGGAATGGAAAGTTTATTATTTCTGCTACTATAACTGATTTTACAGATACTATAGCATTTAAAATATTTGTGTCAGAGGATGACAAAGATCCATTATTAGAGGAATTAAAAAAGGGCAAATTTTACATAGTAAAGGGAGTTCCTGCCTATGATTCCTACGCACAGGAGCTTACTATATCCTTCATTTCTGGTATTAAGCCTATCAACGATTTTAGAGAAATCCGTATGGATAATGCCATTGACAAGAGAGTGGAACTTCACCTTCACACAGTTATGAGTGAGATGGATAGTGTGGTTAATATTGACAAGGTGATTAAGCGAGCTAAAGACTGGGGCCATAAGGCTGTAGCTATAACTGATCACGGAAATGTACAGGCCTTCCCTATAGCAAATCACTGTGTTAAACCAGATGAGGACTTTAAGATTATTTACGGAGTTGAGGGTTACTTTGTGGATGACCTTAAAGATTTGATTCAGAATGACAAAGGACAGTCTATTGAATCTGAATATGTTGTATTTGATATAGAGACTACAGGACTTAGTCCTAAGTTTAATAAGATTATTGAGATAGGTGCAGTTAGAATTAAAGAAGGTAAAATAGTAGATACCTTCTCTAAGTTTGTAAATCCAGAGGTACCTATACCATATTCTATAACTAAGCTCACTTCTATTAATGATTCTATGGTGCTTGATTCGCCTACTATAGAGACAGTGCTACCTGAATTTTTAGAGTATGTAGGTGATGCTATATTGGTGGCACACAATGCCGGTTTCGATACAAGCTTTATTAGAGAATTTTCAAAACGATTAGGACTAGAATTTAACAGCACAGTTGTTGATACATTAGGTTTAGCACATATTCTTGTGCCTGAGCTTGGTAAGTTCACATTAGACAGACTTTGTAAACAGTTTAATGTATCTCTTGAGAATCACCACAGAGCCTGTGATGATGCAGATGCAACAGCTCGTATATTTATAAAGATGCTTGATATGATTAGGGATAAAGGTGTAAAGACCGTCAGTGAGCTTAATGTTATGGGCTCAGAATCCCCAGAGGCTATCAAGAAGGCTAAAACCTATCATGGCATCATATTGGTTAAGAATGAGATAGGTAGGGTGAATCTATATAGACTTATATCAGAGTCACATATTAATTACTTTAACAGAAGACCTAGAATACCTAAGAGTCTTATTAATAAGTATCGCGAAGGACTTATAATTGGCTCTGCCTGTGAGGCTGGAGAACTGTATAATGCTGTGCTTTACGGTAGCGAGGATGATGAGATTACCAGACTTGCAAATTTCTATGATTATTTTGAGATTCAGCCTGTGGGCAATAACATGTTCATGCTGGATAAGGAAAGTATTCCGGTAGAATCTGTGGAGGACATACAGAAGGTTAATCGTAAGATATATGATTTGGGCAAGCAGTTTAATAAGCCTGTAGTTGCCACCTGTGATGTGCATTTCCTAGATCCAGAGGATGAGATTTATAGAAGAATTATTATGGCTGGAAAGGGCTTTGATGATGCGGATAATCAACCGCCTTTGTATTTTAGAACTACAGAGGAGATGCTTCAGGAGTTTGACTATCTTGGAAGCGATGAGGCTAGAGAGGTTGTTATAACAAATACCAATCTTATAGCTGATATGATTGATAAAATATCACCGGTAAGACCGGACAAGCAGCCGCCTATAATCGAGAATTCAGATGAAACCTTAACTAATATTTGCTATGACAAGGCTCATGAGATATATGGTCCTGACCTTCCTGATATAGTTGTAAAGAGATTGGATAAGGAGCTTAACTCTATTATTTCAAATGGCTTTGCGGTTATGTACATTATCGCTCAAAAGCTTGTGTGGAGATCAAATGATGATGGATATTTGGTTGGTTCCAGAGGTTCGGTTGGATCCTCCTTCGTGGCTACTATGGCGGGAATTACAGAGGTTAATCCATTGCCTGCTCACTATATTTGTCCTAAGTGCTTCTTTACAGATTTTGATTCTGAACATGTAAAGCCATATCAGATGCAGGGTCAATCAGGCTGTGATATGCCAGACAGGGAATGTCCACACTGCGGACATCAGCTTATAAAGGAAGGACATGATATACCATTTGAGACCTTCCTAGGCTTTAAGGGAGACAAGGAGCCGGATATAGATCTTAACTTCTCAGGAGAATATCAGGCAAATGCTCATGCCTATACTGAAGAGCTTTTTGGCAAGGGTAAGGCATTTAGAGCTGGTACTATAGGAACTCTTGCAGAGAAAACTGCCTATGGATACGTATACAATTATTTTAAGGATAAGGGTATGGAGGGCTCTAAACGCCGTGCAGAGATGGAGAGAATTGCTGCGGGCTGTGAGGGCGTTAAGAGAACCACAGGTCAGCATCCGGGTGGAATGATAGTGCTTCCATCTCATGAGGAAATATATTCCTTTACACCTATCCAAAAGCCTGCAAATGATATGACTACGGACATTATCACTACTCATTTTGAGTACCATTCTATAGACCATAACCTTCTGAAGCTTGATATACTTGGACACGACGATCCAACTATGATTAAGAGATTAGAGGATTTGACAGGAGTGGACGCAAAGACTATACCATTAGATGATAAGCAGGTTATGAGTTTGTTCCATAGCACAGAGGCCTTAGGTATAGTGCCAGAGGATATAGGTGGAACTAAGCTTGGTTCCCTTGGTGTACCTGAGTTTGGTACAGAGTTTGCTATGCAGATGCTTATCGATGCGGACCCACAAAATTTCTCTGATTTGGTTCGTATTGCAGGTCTTTCTCATGGTACAGATGTTTGGCTTGGAAATGCCCAGACTCTTATTCAAGAAGGAAAGTGTAAGCTGGGAACGGCTATTTGTACCAGAGATGATATTATGATTTATCTTATAAATATGGGACTTGAGTCAGGTCTGGCATTTACTATTATGGAAAGCGTTCGTAAGGGTAAGGGCTTAAGGCCTGAGTGGGAGGAGGAGATGACCGCTCACGGGGTACCGGACTGGTACATATGGTCCTGTAAGAAGATTAAGTATATGTTCCCTAAGGCTCATGCAGCAGCCTATGTTATGATGGGATGGAGAGTGGCGTATTACAAGGTGAATTATCCACTGGCCTATTATACAGCCTTCTTCAGTATTAGAGCTTCAGCCTTTGATTATAAGCTTATGTGTCAGGGTAAGGAGATACTTGAGGCAGAGCTGGCTGAACTTCAGAAAACACCGAAGGAGAAGATGACTGCCACTATTAAGGACACTATAAAGGATATGAAGCTGGTTCAAGAAATGTATGCAAGAGGTATAGAATTTATGCCGATAGACCTTTACAAGGCAGATGCTCATCGTTTCCAGATTATAGATGGTAAGATAATGCCAAGCTTTGCATCTATAGGAGGTATGGGCTCTAAGGCTGCAGAAACTCTTCAGGAGGCAGCTAAACAGGGAGAGTTTATGTCCAAGGAGGACATAAGAGTTAGAGGTAAGGTATCTAAGACAATACTTGATGATATGGAGATGTTAGGCTTACTCAAGGGACTTCCAGAGACAAATCAGTACGATTTCTTTAGTTTGCTTAATTAAAGAGTTGATATTTTACTTCAAATATATTAAAATATTCCTATATGTTTAAAGGACGTGATGAAATGACTAATCAAAATACACAGGATATAGGAATTATAAGAGAATCAACTATAGAGGTTACAGAGATATTAGCTCAGGTATATGGAGCACTTTCTGAGAAGGGTTATAACCCAGTAAGTCAGATAGTTGGATATGTTATGAGTGGTGACCCAACCTACATCACTAGCTATAAGAATGCTAGAAGCCTTATTATGAAGGCAGAGAGAGATGAGATTATAGAGGTTCTTCTTGAAAACTATATCGAGACAAGATTAAAATAATTAAAATATAATCAGAAGATATATGAACACATAATTACGGATATAATCATACGGATGAAAAATTATTTCTGTCTGGTTATATCCTTAATTACTGTGAAGAGGGTGAAAAATTGAGAGTAATAGGACTTGATTACGGAACAAAAACAGTGGGTGTGGCCATAAGTGATGAGACGAAGCTTATCGCACAGCCTTTAGTTACTATAGAGAGAAAGCAGGCTAATAAGCTGAGACAAACCTATGCTGCCATAGAGAAGATTATTGTGGACCAGCAGGTTGAGCTTATTGTTTTAGGACACCCTAAGAATATGAACAATACAGAGGGTGAAAGGGTAGAAGCTACCAAGGAGTTTAAGGAAGCTCTAGAGAGAAGAACTGGATTAGAAGTTGTTTTAGTAGATGAGAGGCTTACTACAGTTGAGGCCAATCGTATATTAGAGGATACAGGGGTTGCTTTAAGTGCCAGGAAGGAACATATTGACAAGATGGCTGCTGCTATTATATTGCAGAATTATCTTGATATGGAGTACAACAAGAAGAATAGCTAAGAAATTTGGATAATATAGGAGATATAATTATGGAGAACAAGGATTACGAGAAGTTAGTATTTGATACAGAGGATGGGGAAGTTGAATTATTTGTTTTAGAGCAGACTATGCTTGGGGGAGTAAACTACGTATTGGTAACAGAGGATACAGAGGACGATGAGGCAGGTTTCCTTATACTTAAGGAAACACCTGATGAAGAGGATGAAGAATATAGCATCTATGAAGTAGTGGAGGATGAAAGCTTGCTTAAATCCTTGACTGCTATATTTAATGAATTAATGGACGATTTTGATTTGGAGGTATAAGTTTGAAAGGTAAAGAAAAGAAGGCAGTTAAGATAATTCCTCTAGGAGGACTTGAACAGATTGGTATGAATATAACTGCCATAGAATATGATGACACCATAGTTGTAATAGACTGTGGACTTGCATTCCCTGAGGATGAGATGCTGGGAATTGATTTGGTTATTCCAGACGTAACATATTTAAAGGACAATGCTGATAAGGTAAAGGGTTTGGTAGTGACCCACGGACATGAGGACCATATAGGAGCTATTCCATATATTGAGAATGAGATAAATATGCCAATATACTGTACGAAGCTTACTATGGGACTTATTGAGAACAAGCTAAAAGAACACAATAACCTTAACAATGTTAGAAGAAAGGTTGTAAGTCATGGACAGATTATTAACTTAGGATGTCTTAGAATAGAGTTTATAAGAACAAACCACTCAATAGTTGATGCAGCTGCATTAGCTATATACACACCAGAGGGAATTATTATTCATACGGGAGATTTTAAAGTGGATTTCACTCCTGTATTTGGAGAGGCTATTGACCTTCCTAGATTTGGAGAGCTTGGTAAGAAGGGCGTTCTTGCTCTTATGGCAGACTCTACTAATGCTGAGAGACCAGGTTATACTCAGTCGGAGAAAACCGTTGGTAAGACATTTGATAATTTGTTTGCTGATAACAGAGAACACAGAATAATAATCGCTACATTTGCATCAAATGTAGACCGCGTGCAGCAGATAATTAACTCAGCCTACAAGTTTGGACGTAAGGTTGTGGTTGAGGGTAGAAGTATGGTAAATATTATCAATACTGCTACAGAATTGGGATATATTAGTATACCAGATAATACCCTTATAGATATTTCGCAGATTAAGAATTACCCTGATGAGCAAATAGTGCTTATAACTACAGGAAGTCAGGGTGAAAATATGGCCGCCCTTTCCAGAATTGCAGCATCTATTCATAATAAGATAACTATCAAGCCGGGAGATGTGGTTATATTCTCATCAAATCCTATTCCGGGCAATGAAAAGGCAGTATTTAAGGTGATTAATGAGCTAGAGATGAAGGGTGCTCATGTAATATTCCAGGATACACATGTATCAGGACATGCATGTCAGGAAGAGCTTAAGCTTATGTATGCACTTACTAAACCTAAGTACGCCATTCCTGTACACGGTGAGTATAGACATTTAAAGAGACATGCAGAGCTTGCTGTTGAAATGGGTGTTAAAAAGGAAAATGTTAAGATACTATCTACAGGTGATGTGCTTGAGATAGGAGAGGATACATTTAAGGTGACTGATAAGGTTGTGGCTCAGGGTATTATGGTTGATGGCCTAGGTGTGGGAGATGTAGGTAATATTGTATTACGTGACAGACAGCACCTTTCTCAAAACGGTCTTATGATAGTTGTGGTAACTCTAGAGCAGGGAAGCAATCAGGTGCTTGCAGGTCCAGATATAGTTTCTAGGGGCTTTGTGTATGTTAGGGAGTCAGAAACTCTTATGGACGAGTGTAGAGAGGTGGTTCAGGCCGCTATTGAATACTGTCAGGAAAAGGGTATAACTGACTGGGGTAAGATAAAGTCTACCATTAGAGATACCTTAGGAGATTTCCTTTGGAAGAAGACTAAGAGAAATCCTATGATACTACCTATTATTTCAGAAGTATAAAGAGGTAACCTATGAAGGAAGTAATAATCCGCAGTAAACAGCTTAATGCAGAGATTAAGGCAACAACTGAATACAAAACATATATTGACACCAAAAAGGCTTTATATGATAATATTGACTTATGTAATAGGCTTAGAGAATTTCGAAACAGAAATTATGAGCTACAGAATAGACAGGGAGTTAATCCTTATGATGAGATTTGTAATTTGGTTAGAGATTACGATGAGCTGTTGCATAATTCTATTGTCAGTGAATTTTTAAAGGCAGAGCAGAGAATTTGTAAGATGATGCAAGAGGTTTACTGCTCTATTGCCGAAGGATTGGAGTTCGATTATTTAGATGAATAAGAATATTAATGAAGAACAAGTGAATAAGAGTACCGAAGTAAAAAAGACTAAAACCCAGACCTCTAAAAAAGGAAAGTCTAAGAAAAAGAAAAACTCTATAGAGCAGATTTTGGCTCCAAATAACATTAAAAAGGGGCTTAAGCATTCTGCAGGCTTTACAGGAAGCTTACTTATCAATGTATTGATAGTATTCTTTATTATTAAGGTATTTGCATATTCTTTTAACTTTACCTATAGTGTATTTGGAGATGTATGTAAGTATCCAGGTTCCACAGAGTACGTGGTTATAGAGATACCTGCAGACGCAACTATACTGGAGATAGGTCAGGCTTTAGTGGATGGTGAAATCATTGATGACAAGTATGTATTCTTTGCAAAGGTAAAGGTAAAGGGTTATGGTGACAAGATTAAGTCTGGAAAGTTTGGACTTTCTGCCTCCATGACATATGATGAAATATTAGAGGTTATATGTGATTTAGATACGGATGAGGAGGAGTAATCTTATAGGTTATGGAAGGAATATCGTTTGAGAGAATATCATCCTTCGTCAAATCTTACATAAGCGATGATGAGGGATTATTAGGTCAGATATATTCAGAGGCGATAAGGGATAGAGTTCCTGTTATGCGACCAGAAACCAGAGAGTTTCTCAAGACTCAGCTAATTATGAAGAAGCCTATGCAGCTTTTAGAGATAGGAACTGCAGTAGGCTATTCTTCTATTTATATGAGCCAGTTTCTTGGAGAAGGTGGAAAGATAACCACCATAGAACTAGATGAAGAGAGAGTGAAAATCGCCAGAGCAAATATAGAGGCCATGGATTTAAGTCAGGTTATAAGTGTTATACAGGGGGATGCATATGAGGTGTTAAAAACCCTTCCAGATGACACCTATGATTTTGCGTTTGTGGACGCTGCAAAGGGTCAGTATATTAATTACTATCCAGATGTTATGAGAGTGGTAAAAGCTGGTGGAATTATTATATCTGACAATATACTTCAGGATGGTGATGTTTTAGAATCTCATTTTACTGTTGATAAGAGAAACAGAACTATTCATGATAGAATGAGAGAATACATTTACACTATAACTCATGATGAGAGGTTGGATACAGCGATATTGTCAGTTGGTGATGGTGTGGCTATTTCAGTAAAGAAATAATAGGTGATATTATGAAAGATAAGAAAAAACCAGAATTATTAATACCTGCAGGTAGTTTAGATGTGCTTAAGGTCGCCATAGATTATGGTGCTGATGCAGTGTATATAGGTGGCCAAAAATTTGGTCTTAGAGCCAAGGCAGGGAACTTTACCTTAGGGGAGATGGTGGAGGCTGCAGACTATGTTCATAAGGCAGGGAAGAAGCTATATGTTACTGTAAATATATTTGCTCACAATGATGATTTAGAGGGAGTAAAAAAGTACTTTAATGACATTAGAGCTTATGGCCTTCATGAGAAAATAGATGCGTTTATCATATCTGACCCTGGAATATTTACCTTGGCTAAGGAGATAGTACCGGAGATAGAGATTCACATAAGCACACAGTCTAATAATACAAACTATCTCACCTACAACTTCTGGTACAATCAGGGTGCTACAAGAGTAGTGGCAGCCAGAGAGCTTTCTCTTAAGGAGATAAGAAAGATTAGAGATAATATTCCGGAGGATATGGAGATAGAGGCCTTTATGCACGGCGCAATGTGTATATCATATTCCGGTAGATGCTTGCTTAGTAGTTATTTTACTGGAAGAGATGCTAATAAGGGTGCATGTACACATCCTTGCAGATGGAAGTATTCAATAGTGGAAGAAAAGAGGCCAGGAGAGTATCTTCCTATAGAGGAGGATGATCGAGGAACTTATATATTCAATTCCAAGGATTTGTGTATGATAAATTATGTTCCTGAAATGATAGAAGCGGGTATTAATTCCTTTAAGATAGAGGGAAGAATGAAGACAGCACTTTATGTAGCTGTGGTGACTAGAACCTATAGAATGGCAATAGATGACTATTTTAAATCAGAGGAGTTGTATAGGGAAAGACAGCCTGTGTATGATGAGGAGATATCTGCGTGTACCTTTAGACAATTCACAACAGGCTTTTATTTTGGAAAGACTGATGAGACAAGCCAGATATATGATAATAACACATATATAAAGAATTATACCTACCTAGGTATTATAGAGGATATAACTGAGGATGGACTTATTCAGATACATCAAAAGAATAAGTTCTCAGTAGGCGATGAAATTAATATTATGGATTTCAATGGAGATAATCACTATGTAACAGTGGATGCAATGTTCGACGAACGTATGCATCCAGTGGAATCGGCACCACATCCTAAGCAGCTTTTATTCCTTAGGGTTAGTGCCAACAATGGATTATCTAAGGGAATGGTTATAAGATCAAGGCACTGCGAAGCTTAAGCAGTGCTTTTTTCTCTATGCGAGAAACATAGGAACGGGAAATGTTTAAAAGGCTGGCTACCTCGCGCTGAGTAAGCTCCCTATGCCCTAATAAACCATAACGAAGAATGATAACCTTTTGCTCCTTAGAATCCAAACAGGTTGGAAATAGGGAGGCTACTCTCTCTAGGTTTTCTCTTTCTATAAGATTACTTAGCATACTTTCTTCGTCACAGCCAATTATATCCATAAGACAAATTTCATTACCTTCCTTGTCAGTACCAATTGGTTCGTGGATGGAAACTTCCCTAGACTCCTTGCGCTCTTGCCTAAGTCGCATAAGCAACTCATTCTCTATACATCTAGAAGCGTAGGTAGCAAGTCGATTCCCTTTAGAACCATCGAAGGTATTTACAGCCTTTATAAGACCTATGGTCCCTATTGAAAGAAGGTCATCCATATCCCTGTTAGGAGAATAGTATTTCTTGGCTATGTGGGCAACAAGGCGAAGATTATACTCTACTAGAAGGTTGCGGGCATTTAGGTCCCCTTTTTTAACCAGTTCAAGGTAGGTTTGTTCATCTTCCGTTGAAAGAGGTTGTTTGAAGGTGTTCAAAAGCAAGCTCCATATTACCCTTTGTATATAATATGAAGGGTGTGGAATAAAAGTGCTTTTCCACTTTTAATTTCCTCACCCTTTCGTATTTGTATAGATAAGTGTTAGTTATATTAAATTAAAAATCAATCTAATTTTAAAGGATCTTTCCGCTAATTTAGAATATGAAATGCCATCAATGTGTTTCAGTAAGTATATTTTGCTTTTTAGTTTTCTTTTGTAATTACAAAGACAATTACAGAATAAATAATCCTCGGGACTTAAATCATTTTTACAATTGCTGATAATTTCCTTGGCATGTAGAGATATTTCTCCACGATTTTTTATCCATCTCTTGTATGTTTGTTTGAAAATTGAACGAACCCCTTTGTTGACCGGAGACTCAACATTGGATTCGTGTTGTCTATAGTCCAATGAAGGTAAATTGTCATAATAGATTTTGCCGTAAACTATACTGTATACAATTACTGATAAGTCGTGCATTATCATATGCTCTGTGCTCATTTTAATAAGCTTGTCTCTTAACTGAGAATTAAATACCATGGTACATCCTTGGCAGGTGCCAGTAATTAACTGAGAGCGAATGGTTAGCTTAATTGCATCTGGATTGTCGTAAGTGGTATCTCCTAAAGGAGATAGATTTTCGTCCACAAGCCTGCTGTTTGAAAAATATAGCTGAGGAGTGGAATTGTCTTCAAAAAATGATAAGGCACGTGAAAGTTTGTCCTGGTACCAAAAATCATCCTGATCAGCAAAGGCATAATAATCCGATTTGGGAGCTTGCTTTAGTAATTCCCAAAAGCTTTTTCCGGGCCCTAAATTACCAGTGGTTTTGCACCAAGATATATTTAACCGGTCTCCCCATGCGTCTATCAATTTTTTAGTGTTATCAGTGCTTCCGTCATCTCTTACAAATAAAGTTATGTCCATGTTGATGTTTTGGTTAAAAATACTGCTGATTTGCTGGTCGATGTATTTTTCGCCATTGTATGTTGAAAGCATAATAATTAATTTTTTTTCTTTCATATATCACCCTATTTAGTACAAAAGATAATTATTTGTGTTTTGAAAATAAAGAAATAAATAACTTGTCAGTTTTTGTTTTATGCATAGTTATATATATAAATACAGCAAAGTTATTTAAAAACAAATCCCCCTTAGCCTTGAAAAGTCCAATCATCGGATTTTTCTTATATGTTGAAAAGTTTTTTTCTAGCCAAGAAAACAGATTTTGATTTAATTTAAGCATATCTTGCTTATCACTTTGCATTAGGTTTGATAAAATATACCAAACAATAAATTTAATAAAATAATATTCTAGATAAATATGATAAATCTTGCTATCTGTACACAAATCCTTTATAGTTTTGTCGAAAGTGACAATTGGATCAGTATATGAATTCACCTTGGTATAATTGACATTTGATACAGAGGTTGGATTATCAAACCAAACATAAACGTATTCTGTAACGTATTTTATTTTATCTGTATAAGAGTATGCAACTAAATCGAAATACACATCCTCCCCAATGCCGGTTTTTAAAAACTTGATGTTGTTATCTGTAAGAAAATCTCGCCGTATTATTCTGGCCCATGGATAGGTAAAACAGAATTTTGACCATGGTGTGTTGACGGGCATCATCTTTCTGGTTGTTTTTCCTTTTTCGTTTCGTCTAAGAAAGCCTCCAATAACAATATCGTATTCCTCTGTTAGGGCAGAGTGAAATACGCTACAAAAATTAGTAGATATATAATCGTCTTGATCCACGAAGGCAATATAAGTAGAATTAGCAAGTTTGATGCCTAGATTTCTAGCTTCTGCCACCCCCATATTACTTTGAGATTTAATTATTGTCTTGTGTTTTTTTGTGTTGTATAATGTAATGGTGGAATTTATAATCTGCAAAGAATTATCTGTTGAACCATCGTCGATTACGATTAATTCTAAGTTATTATAATCTTGAGCTAATATACTTTTTAAGCATCGTTTTATGTATTTTGCACCATTATATACAGGGATTATAAATGATATTGATTCCATAGTCTCTCCTTAGTTATCATTTTTTATATGGTAATTTATTTTCTTTTATTTTTCAATAGTGAAAGGGAAAAATATGCTTGATTTACATATCGCAAAAAATAAAGACATAGTATTGGCGGTTTCATATGGAGACTATCAAATAATGCATGGTGGTGTAAGTAGATATTTGATGGATTACACCAATAATCTTTTGGAAAATGATATAAGTGTTATATTTTTTTATCCTAAGACCATAAAGAATTTGTCGGGCAAAACTATGCTTATGAAATATGGATGCAAAGTGGATGATAAAGATATCAAGGGGGCTTATGATATTGCTGGTATAATCAGTATAGTTGATGATAATATTAATAAAGAAAAGAAACTTAGGGAATTTCATATTCATCATTTGAAGGATGTTGATTTGGAAGATATAGATTGTTTGTTGAGAAACTATAATTTTAGTACCAGATATTTTATTCATGACTATTACTGTATAGCAACAAATTATGTTGAAGGAATAGATTATCAACAGATACATATGACAGACCATTATAATGCATACAGAGAATTTTTTGACAGGAGAACTATAGATTTTATTGCGCCTTCTAAAGTGGCTGCTGGGGTTTTTAAAAAAGCCTTTGAATTAAAAAAAGATGTAAAGGTTATTCCACATCAAAAGTGCAGTATCGTAGCTGAAGGTTGCAGTTTTGAAAGAGAAGATAGTTCGGATATAAGAGTTGCGTATATAGGTAATACAAATAGAGAAAAAGGTTATGAATATTGGCTAGAGGCTCTTAACAATAAAGCTAACGGAGTGACATATATAGAATACTCAAATGCTAAAAACAGCAAAAATGCAATATTAAAATCGGGATACTATCAGCCTAATGACTTGAAATATATGGTTAAGAGTATGAAGGATGATAAGATAGATATTGTTGTATTATGGTCAATATGTAAAGAAACATATTCTTATACCTTTTTTGAAGCTCTAGAAGCAGGAATAGTTATAATAACTAACTGGGAAAGTGGAAACATAGCGGCTATGGTTGAAGAGTATAATGCTGGGGAAATATATGACAAATCCGAACTAAAAAATATATTATGTGATTATGATTATTTATATACGCTATTGGGTAAGAACAAGAATAAAGATAAATTTCGGGTAGAGTTCAATCCAGAGATAATAGAGTTAGTTAAACAATCTCAGAGTGTTTCTATTGGAAAAACTTACTTAAAAAACAGAAGAAAGAAGTATATTATGTTTTCTGCTATTTACAATATCTACAATTGGCTAAGAGTAAAGGTGATAAAGGTATGATTCACAAAAATATTGAAAAAATCAAACATATGTTGATTCACAACAGATTTTGGAAAAAATATATTGAAAAATCTATATTGAGATACTACTCAAGGCATGATGGTAGTCAATATGCTGAGGAATTGGAATACATAAAACACAGAGGAATCGAAGTGTTTAATTATGAGTTTGCTGATAAGTACACACGGGTCAAAAATAATATTTTCTTGGACGAGGAGAATGGACATAGGTATGTTGTTAACGAAAAGGGACATAGACTTTATTTTGCTAAGGGAATGTCTGAAGAGAGAATTAATGAGTACTATAATGGGATATGTATGGAACAAGATCCGCAGTCACCACATAGATATATAGATGAATCTATAGAAGAGGGTATGTATGATACGATTCTAGATTTGGGTGGTGCTGAAGGTAATTTTACCCTTAGTGTTATTGACCAGATAAAAGAAGCTTACATATTCGAGTGTGATAAGGAATGGGTAGAGGCTATGAATTTGACCTTTGCACCATGGAAGGATAAAGTGCATATTGTTGAGAAATATGTATCCGACCAAACACGAGATGGTTTAATAAAGCTTGATGACTGTGAATGGATAATAAATAAAAAAATAGATATTATTAAGATGGATATAGAGGGAGAGGAATTGCCTGCGCTTAAAGGTGCTGCAGAAATTCTGACAAAAAACCCAAAATGTATATTGTTAGTATGCCTATATCATAATGCTGATGATTATGAAAATATAAGCCAGTACTTAAAGGCTTACAATAAAGAACTAAGAAAAGGTAGCCTTGTATTTATATATGATGCAAAAATAGCGCCGCCTTATTTTAGATATGGTCTTATGAAGGCATATAGGGAGTCTTAACAAAGATGAATAATCATGAGGAATTAAAAAGAGATTTTGGTATCGTTTTCGTATCAGGTATATTGACCGTTTTGATTACTAATCTAACTAGTGTTATTATTCCGTTGTTTACGAGTTATGAGGTGTATGCGGGATATAAGATTTATTCTGTATATATGACATATAGTGGACTGTTTCACTTTGGATTGATTAATGGAGTGTATTTAAAATACGGCAAATGCATGTATTCAGAGCTGCCAGCTGAAAAGATGAGAGGTATATTTAGACTACTGTGTGTGTTGCAAATTGCGTTTGTCGTAATAAATATTACCTTGATTAAGTTATTGGGAGTAACAGAGATTGCGTACTTGTTTGTTGCGATAAATATACCGTTTATTAACATAAATTGTTATTATACATTGGTTAATCAGTTTACAAAAAGATTTAAGTTGGATGCTGTTGTTCAGTTAATTCAAAATGTGATAATGATTGGTGTGATGGTACTAGCGTATATGGGGTGTTTTGAACGGTACAGCTATCTTTTGATTGCTATTACGGTAGTAAATATAACAACCTGTATATCACAACTTTTTGTAAATCGAAAAATAACCTTTGGTAGATGTGAAGCTATCGAGGATAACAAAGACGAAATAAGTGCACTGTTTTCGGATGGAAGATGGGTGATGTTTAGCGAGCTAGCTGGAATAGCTCTGCTAAATATTGATTTGATTTTTGTTCAACATTTTTTTGATATAACTGATTTTGCGTTCTATTCATTCGCGTCATCGGTAATCAACGCAATTTATGCACTGATAATATATGTTAATAATATAGCCTATCCGTATTTGGTTAGAAGCAAGGATTTAAAAAACATATCAGAAAAAATATATGATTTAATAATTAAACTTGGAATCTTAATAATGCCGACATATTACCTGATTAGTATTTTTATGAAGGAATTTTTTGCCAAATACTATCCGAGTGTAAAAATAATTAGGATATTGTATTTAACGATTGTTTTTAAAATGTTGATTGTGTGTTTTTATGGTAATACATGTAAGGTAAATAAAACTAATGATATATATTTGAAAATAAATATAATAGTTCTAGTTATTGCCATTGCATTGAATGGTATAATGATTTTTTTACTAGGTAAATATCAGGGGATTGCCATAGCTACTGTTGTAACTATGGTGATATGGTGGCTTATTCTCGAGATTAAATTAAATGAGAAAATATCTCTTAAAAATATTATAAGAATAGTTGGAGCTAGTGTATGTTTTGCAATTATACCAGAAGATAATATGATTATGGGATTGTGTGCTTATGTGTTTATTATTTTGGTGTTGTTTGCCTTTACAAAACATATGGATTTTAACAAGGAGGCAAAAGAATATGAATGATATGTCAAAAATTATGTATATAGTTGTACCGTGCTTTAATGAGGAAGAGGTGCTTCTGGATACGAATTCCAAATTAATTACAAAAATCAAGGAATTGATTGATAATAAATTGATATCGGAAGTAAGTCGTGTATTATATGTGGACGATGGATCTAGGGATTCAACGTGGGATATTATCTGTGAGCTTCATGAGAAACATGAGTATGTTACAGGATTGAAGCTTTCTAGAAATAAGGGTCATCAGAATGCCCTGATGGCAGGACTGATGGAGGCTAAGAATCATGCTGATATGGTTGTTTCCATGGATGCGGACCTACAAGATGACATTGATGTGCTAGAACGGTTTATTCAAGAATATGAAAATGGGGCAGATATAGTATATGGAGTTAGGAACTCTAGAAAAAAGGATTCGTTCTTTAAAAGAAATACCGCTATAGCTTTTTACAAGCTTATGAGAATGATGGGAGTGGAATTAGTTTATAACCACGCTGATTATAGACTAATGAGTAAAAGAGCTTTACATGAGTTAGAAGGATATAAAGAAGTAAATCTTTTCTTGAGAGGCATAATTCCTCTAATAGGTTTTAAAACAGCTACGGTAGAGTATGAGAGAGGTGAACGATTAGCCGGGGAAACAAAGTATCCACTTAGGAAGATGCTTCAGTTTGCTATCGAGGGTATAACCTCTTGTAGCGTAAGACCTATACGTTTGATAGCCGTTACGGGAATGCTTATTGCATTAATGAGTGTTGTTATGCTTATACATACCATTGTAGGTTATTTTCAAGGTGGAACTATAGATGGCTGGGCTTCAATGGTGGTTATTATGTGCTTCTTAGGAGGGTTCCAAATCTTTAGTATAGGAATAGTTGGAGAATACGTTGGTAAGATATATCTTGAGGCAAAGGGTAGACCTAGATATGCCATAGAAAGCAAGAAGATAAAGTGAGGGTAATATGAAAGAAAAGAAAAAACTAAGAGACGTTCAAGTGGAAGAACTATTAAATCATAGGATAATTCCTTATATTTACTTATTTATAGTTATGGCTTTTTTTCACATATTCTGTTTTGAGGATTATGGGGATGATGTGACGGTCCTTGAAAATTTGTGTCCTACTGTGTGGGAGGAAATCAAGTTTATCCCTAGTATATGTAACGGGTGGAGTGGAAGGTATATTATAAATCCGTTCATACATATTATGATGCATTTTGATTATAGAGTGTGGTTGGTATTTGAGCTTATTTTTATTATGGGTATGTATAATATTATAAGGAAATATGGCTTGAGTAATGATAGAGTTCCGTGTCTATATATGCTTTCTTCATCCATGTGTACCCTGACACTTTTAGATTACTATGAGGTAGGATGGAGAGTAGTGAGTATTACATATATTTGGGTTGCTATTGCTGCTATGGTTGCATGCCTTTCCATTGTGAAAAGTTATACAGATAAAAGTGTTAAGTGGTATATGTGGATAGTATATCTGCTTTTGACAATGGTTGCTGCTAATAAAGAAGAAATGTCAGTAATGTTTGTGATAATATTTACGGTGGCAGTTGTAATGCTGATCAAAGAGAAAAAACAGGTTTTGTTAGTTGCATTACAAACAGTTGTTTGCTATATAAGCTTATTTTCACATCTGTTTTCCTCTGACAATCAGGCCAGGTACGAAACAAAAATGGTAGTTGCTGCTAGAAGCCATACCTTTATTGATAGAGCAATTATTGGTGTGTCTACCACCTTTAGACATATACTTTTTGAGTACAACTTGGGATTTTTTTGTTTGGCGATAGTGCTCGTTTTAGTTATTTGGTTTAGTAAGAAGGATATAATTCCAAGATTGATATCCCTGATTCCACTTGTGCTTTGGTTTATGACCTGGATACCAGGAGAGATAGACTATATGTTTGGAACTAATACAACGGGCGGACCAAGGATTGTGGCGACGATTATATTGGGCGTCATTGCTGTGCTTGCTATAGTAATTTGCTTTTATTATATGTATGGCTTTAATTGGAAATTTGTTTGGATGAGTGTTGTGTTAATTGCTGGAATTGCTGGTAGGTTCGTAGTTGGCTTTGGCAACTCAGGGTGGCAACGTTATGAAAGAACGTACACATTTTTGTATATAGTAATGATTGCTATCACAGCCATAATTGCCAGCGATGTGTGGGACAAGCTATCCTATAGGAAAAAGCAGGTTTTGTTTGGCGTGATAGTAACTCTTGGTTGTGTGGGAATTTTTAAGAATATACTTGATTTGGGTGTAATATAAAAATGGAGGATTACTATGAAGCATGCATTTGTGATATGTGCATACGGAAAATCCAAATATCTTGAGCAATGTGTAAAATCAGTAGTGGGACAGAGTATACCCACTACTGTATTAATGTGTACATCTACACCATCAGAGTACATTTCGGGTATTGCAACAAAATATGGAATTCCGTTGTACGTTAGAGAAGGGAAAAACAATATAAAGGATGACTGGAATTATGCATATAATTTGCCGGATGCTGACTATGTAACAGTGGCGCATCAGGATGATGTTTACCATAAGGATTATGTAAAATATATGCAGAAAAAATTAAGAAACTCTAACAAACAGGATGTTATTATGTATCTTACCGGCTACAGACCTCTAAAATCGGGAAGGGTTTCTTTTGATATTAATTGCCTGCTTAGAGCGTTTCTTCGTTTCCCTTTAAGGTTTAAGATGTTAAGAAAGAGTAGCTTTGTTAGGAAGTGCTGTCTTGCATTTGGAAATAGTATATGTTGTCCAACTGTCACATATAATAAATCAAAGCTGGGACAGGATGTGTTTACATCGGATATGTCCTTTAACATTGATTGGGATACCTTTTATAAGCTAGCTCAGTATGAAGGTGAATTTGTGTATGAATCCAAGTGCTTGACACTTTATAGGATTCATGACGAAGCTACAAGTAAGGAGTTTATAGATAACCACAATAGAATTCTTGAAGATACAGAAATGTTTGATAAATTTTGGCCCAAATCAATAGTGGGAATTCTTATGAAATTCTATGTAAAAGCGTATGATACATATAGTTGATTGGAATTCTTGTAAAAATGTTGAAAAAGGTCGGAATTACATAAAAATTTCCTTTTCAATTAGTATAAAATGTGGTACTATAGTAATTAACTAAAACTATAATGAGAGGTAATGTGCTATGCGAATAAGTAGTGGAAGAAAAAAGATTCGTGTAGGTGATTTGCTTGTAGAAGCCGGGGCGATTACAGAAGAGGAGCTTCAAGAGGCACTTGCTTACCAAAAAGAAAACGGTGGTAGAATAGGTAATGTTATATTGGAGATGGGTTTCATCAGCCAGGACCTCCTGGTAACAGTTCTTACCACACAGATGGGTATTGACTATATTGAAATTAAAGCGTGTAGATTGGAGGATGAAGTTCTTAAACTTATACCTGAGACACTTGTTAACAAGTACAAGGTTATGCCTATAGAATTCGATCCGAATAATCCTAACGTGCTTAAGGTAGCCATGATAGATCCTATGGATCTTAATGCTATAGATGATATTACCATAGCAACCAACCTACAGGTTGAGCCGCTTCTTGCTATGGAGAACGATATGAATGAAGCCATAGGTAAGTACTATGGTAATTCTCAGGCTATGGAAGCCGCTGAGCAGTATCGTAGAGAGATGGAGCAGGATGGTCTTTCAACTGCTGAGGAGGATGCTATTAATGAGGATATCGAAAATTCTCCGGTAGTTCTCCTTGTTAAACAGATTATCGAGGGTGGAGTAAGACAGAGAGCATCCGATATACATATAGAGCCACTTGAGACCAGTGTAAGAGTTAGATATCGTATAGATGGTGCTCTTAAGCAGGTTATGACCTATGATTACAGTCTTTTGTCAGCTATTAGTGCCCGTATCAAGATTATCGGTGGTATGGATATTGCTGAGAAGAGAAAACCACAGGATGGTCGTATCACCATCATGGTAGATAGAAGAGAGTACGATGTCAGAGTTTCTATGCTCCCTACAGTGTATGGAGAGAAGACAGTTATGAGACTTACCTCCAAGGACGGTCTTACAAAGCCTAAGAGCGCGCTTGGATTCGACCCGGAAACACTTAAGGTTTTTGATGGTATTTTGAGTAACCCACATGGTATTATCCTGGTAACAGGACCTACAGGTTCAGGTAAGTCTACTACACTTTATACGTCCCTTAGTGAGCTTAATACAGAGGATGTTAACATCATCACTGTTGAGGACCCTGTAGAGGCAAATATTGATGGTATCAATCAGGTACAGGTTAACGTTAAGGCTGAGATGACATTTGCTGCAGCCCTTCGTTCTATCCTTCGTCAGGACCCTGATATCATTATGATAGGAGAGATTCGAGATGGCGAGACTGCACAGATTGCGGTACAGGCCGCTATCACAGGACACCTTGTTGTATCAACACTCCATACAAACTCAGCAGCCTCAACTGTTACACGTATTATAGATATGGGTATAGAACCATACGTTGCAGGAGATGCGTTAGTAGGAGTTATCGCACAGAGACTTGTGAGAAGACTGTGTACCTCATGTAAGCAGCCTAGACTGGCAGAACCTGAAGAGAAGAAGATTCTTGGAATTGAGGATGAAGAGGAAGATGTTATCGTATATGAGCCAGTTGGATGTACCCTTTGTGGTGATACAGGCTATGCAGGTCGAATTGGTGTATACGAGATGATGCCGGTATCGAAGGAACTTCAGGCAGTTATATCAAAGGGTGCAACAGCTGATGTTATAGAAAAACAGGCATTGTCAGAGGGTATGCTTACTCTTAAGATGGGTGCTGCAAAGCATGTTATAAACGGTATAACATCTATGATGGAGATGAAGAAGATTGTTTATACCACTGGTGACGAATATTAAAATGAGAAGGAGATATAAAGTATTATGTTAGACATGAAGGAACTTCTGGCATTTGCTGTAGAGCAGAATGCGTCAGATATTCACATTGCGTGTGGAATACCACCTAAGCTTCGTATACATGGTAAGCTTACAGAGGTTGAGGTTCCACCACTTGGACCTCAGGATGTAGCAGAGGCTATCGGCTCTACTATGCACGAGAGACATAAGGCTATACTTAAGGAGAGAGGAGAGGTTGACTTCTCATATGCATCAGCCGAGACTGGTCGATTCCGTGTTAATGTATTTATGGACAGAGGTAATATGGCTGCTGCATACAGAAAGGTTGATACAAACATACCTAGACCTGATATGCTTGGTATTCCTGATTCGGTAGTACAGCTTTATAAGAAGAAGAGAGGACTTGTTCTAGTAACAGGACCTACAGGCTCAGGTAAGTCAACAACACTTGCTTCTATTATTAATAAGGCAAATGAAAACTTAACTGACCACATTATTACACTTGAGGATCCTATCGAGTATGTACATAAGCACAAGAAGTCAGTTGTTAACCAGCGAGAGATTGGTATGGATACCCTTACATATGCAAATGCTCTTAGAGCAGCACTCCGTGAGGACCCAGATATTATCCTCGTAGGAGAGATGAGAGACCTTGAGACAATCTCAACTGCCATAACTGCAGCAGAGACAGGTCACTTGGTATTCTCCACACTCCATACTATTGGTGCAGCGTCTACTATCGACCGTATCGTCGACGTATTCCCACCACATCAGCAGCAGCAGACACGTATTCAGCTTTCTATGGTACTTGAGGGTGTTATATCACAGTCTCTTATACCTACAGCAGATGGTAATGGTCGAGTAGCAGCCTTCGAGGTTATGCTTGCAACTCCAGCTATCCGAAGCCTGATTAGAGATTCTAAGACACACCAGATACAGTCACATATCCAGACAAGTAGAGCCCAGGGTATGGTTACCATGGATGACTTTATCTTAGAATTATATAGAAATGGAAGCATTACAAGAGACAATGCACTTATCTATGCGCAGGATCAAGCTGCTATGAAGAAGCAGATGTAATAAAAACATTTGTACAATATTCACAAAATATTAAAAAATTATCTTATAATATTGCAATAATCGACGCTTTAGTGTAATATTACATTAAGATACAATGTTAATATTTTGTTCATTTTTAAAAATTTTGGGTCGGAGGAGTTATGTAATGGCACAGTACAATTACAAGGTTATGGACAAAAGCGGCAAAACCAAGAAGGGTGTCGTTGAGGCCGTAAGCGAAGACAAAGCAAAAGAGAAGCTCAAAGCTGAGGGCTTTATAGTTCAGGAGCTTAAGGAGCAGGGCGCTGGCAAGAAGTCAGGCGGTAAGAAGGTAAAGGATAAGGATCTTGCAGTATTCTGTAAGCAGTTCGTGGCAGTTCTTAATGCAGGTGTTACTGTTATAGCAGCACTTGAGATGATGTCAGAGCAGATGGATAACAAGACCTTACAGAGAGGCTTAAGAGAGGCTCAGGCTTTCGTTCAGAAGGGTGGTTCTCTTGCAGATGCATTTAGAATTAACCCTAAGATATTCCCACCTATACTTGTAAACATGGTACAGGCTGGTGAAATGTCAGGTAACTTAGAGGTAGCTTTCGAGAGACTTACTACTCATTTTGAGAACTCTAACAAGTTAAAGTCTAAGGTAAAGGGTGCTATGACATATCCTTGTGTTATCCTTATAGTAGTTATCATAGTTGTTATCGTTCTCTTGGTAGCGGTTATACCACAGTTTGAGCAGATGTTCTCAGATTTAGGCTCAGAGTTACCGCTTGCTACTAAATTATTGGTTAATTTCAGTAATTTCTTACAGCATAAGTGGTATATATGTGTTGCGATTGTGGCAGCGATAGTATTTGGCGCTATTGCATTCGGTAAGACTGAAGGCGGTTCTTATTTATATGCAAAGATTGCTCTTAAGGCACCAGTATTTGGTAACCTTACTATTAAGTCAGCAGCAGCTACATTCTCTAGAACACTTAGTACACTTCTTGCATCAGGTATACCACTCATCGATGCTATCGAGCAGGTTGCCAAGATGAATAATAATAGAATTATTAGAGAAGGCTTACTTGACGCTAAGGTTCAGGTTGCAAAGGGTGTACCTCTTTCAAAGCCTATTAGAGATATGGAACTATTCCCAACTATGTTACCTCAGATGATTAAGATTGGTGAGGAAACAGGTAATATCGAGGAGATGGTTGACAAGGTTGCAGATTATTACGAGATGGAAGTTAATGATGCAACTGACGCACTTACAGCTATGATGGAGCCACTTATCATCGTAGTTATGGGTATTGTTGTAGGTGGTATAGTTCTTGCTATCTACTCACCTATGCTTAACATGTATGACGCAATTGATTCATACTAAAGCTTACATACGGATAATGGCTGTTGGGCGAGGACGGCAGCTTTATCATATATAATTTAAAGAAACTATATTTTAAAAAGAAAAGGAGAGAAAATTTATGAAGAAGATGAACAACAAAGGTTTCTCACTCGTTGAGCTTATTATCGTTATAGCTATCATGGCTATCCTTGCAGGTGCTATCGCACCAGCACTTATCAGATACATTGATAAGTCAAGAAAGTCAAATGATGTTTCATCATGTAAGACTATTAAGACAGCAGTAGAGACAGCTATGGCTAACGAGGAGACTTATGAGTTACTCACTAACAATGGTTCAGGTTCAACTATCGTAGTTACTCCTGGTACATCAACATCAGGCGGTGGTGGTGTTTCTATTACAGCTGGTTCAGGTGCTTCTACTACAGCAGCTGCAACTGAGATTGCTGCTAACATCGGTGAGAAGACTCCAAAGATTAAGTATAAGAAGAACAGTGCTACACACTTTATCGTACAGATTACTGCAGCTGGTACAGTTAAGGTTGGTATGTCTACAGATGGTACAAATATGACTTACGAAGTAGCTCCAGAGCTTGACCCTGAGTATCAGTAAGATTAATTTAATACAGTCTTTATTCCACCTGCCACGCCAGGTGGAATTTAGCTGTTTTTATTCATACATTTTGACGTAGGAAGGTTATTGTAATGCTAGATGTAGTGTTTAGTGTATTTTTTTGCTTATATGGAATTGTAATAGGAAGCTTTTTAAATGTTCTCATATTAAGGATTCCTATAAAGGAAAGTGTAGCCTTGACTAGGTCACATTGTATGACGTGTGGTCATGTGCTAAGCTGGTATGAACTTATACCGTTGTTTAGCTACATATTTTTAGGTGGAAAGTGCAGGCATTGTAGGACACGTATTTCAGCTCAGTATCCTATAGTGGAAGCATTGAACGGAATAGTCTACGTGGTATTGTACCTCGCATGCGGTATCAGTATAGAGTGTATTCTCTATTGCCTGTGTACTTCTGCCTTGATTGCGCTAAGCTTTATAGATTGGCGCACCAAAGAAATCCCGTTGGGATTCAACATATTTATATTACTTTTAGGACTGATTAGACTTGTTACTGATTTAAGTAATTGGCATCAGTATGTAATCGGTTTGTTTGCGGTCAGCGGTTTCTTATACTTACTTTTTCTTTTATCGAACGGTAAGGCAATGGGAGGCGGCGACATGAAACTTATGGCAGCAACCGGCTTACTATTGGGCTGGCAGCTTATTATTGTAGCATTTTTGGTGGGATGTATAGTGGGTTCTGTTATACACCTGGCACTAATGGCTATTAAGAAGGTCGGCCGAGAGTTGGCGTTTGGTCCGTACTTATCGGCGGGCGTATTTTTAGCAATGATATGGGGTGAGCAGCTCGTGAGCTGGTACCTAAGTATGTGGGCTACCTATTAGTCCTTATCATTATTATTAAATCACTGATTAGCGAGGGAGGCTATAAAGAATGGCAAAGAGCAATAAGGTGTTATCTATTGATATCACAAATGAAAGTATTACTATTATCGAATTGACAGCTTCTGCTAAGAAGCAGACTAACATTCACAATGTTATTATTTTTGAAACTCCTGAAGACTCATTTGAAGATGGTGTTATCAGAGAGCCAGAGAAGATTGCAGCTGCAATCAAGGAAAATCTTTCAGCAAGAGGAATTACAAATAAGAATGCAGTATTCGTACTTTCTTCAGCTAAGATTGTTAACAGAGAGGTTGTTATACCTTTCGTAAAGGAGAATAAAATCAGAGGAATCATCAACTCAAACTCATCAGAGTATTTCCCTGTAAATATAGAGGATTACGTGGTTTCTCACACTGTACTTGAGACAGTAGTAGATGAGGAGAATAACAAGCAGATTAGAGTTTTAGCTGTTGCTGCTCCATCACATATGGTTAAGTCATACTATGATTTAGCTGAGATGGCAGGTCTTAATGTTATCGACCTTGATTACATCGGTAACTCTATGCTTCAGCTTATTAAGACACAGACTAATGCAAATGCTACAACAATGGTAATCCAGTTAGGAAGCGAGTCAACAGTACTTAATATCGTACAGGGTGACAACCTTCTTCTTCAGAGAACAGTTCCATATGGTACTAACTCAGTAGTAAATGTAGTAATGGATGAGAAGGGTGTAGACGCTACTACAGCTATGACATTACTTCAGAATGACAGACTTATCACTGTAGATTTCGATGATAACGAGGCTACAGGTGCATTTAGATATCTTATTAATAATATCGGAAGAGTTATGGACTTCTATGCTTCTAAGAACCCAGATAAGCCAATTGAGGATGTATTCCTTACAGGTGATGGTGCTCTTATTAGAGGTATTGATGGTCTTTTCAAGATTCAGTTAAATGTTAGCACAAGAATTATGGATAGCTTATATAATATTAAGTTCGATCCAAGCATCGACCTTAAGGTATATAACCCAGTATATCTCGTTACTCCTATTGGTGCAGCATTTGCTCCTATGGGCTTTGAGCTTCCAGATGCTTCTGGCAAGGTTAAGGGTTCAAGCGAGGGTGGAAGCGTAGCTCCATTTGTGGCAGTATTTATACTTGCAGCTATCGGTGCAGCTGCTTTAGCATATGTTTCTATTAACGCTAAGCAGAAGGAACAGGATAGAAAAGAGCAGCTTCAGGCTGATATCAACAGACTTAGTGATGTAGAGCAGATTGTTGCTGATTTAGAGGATTCAAGAGCGTTAGTTCTTGATGTTACAACTATGGTAGGTACTACTTATCAGCTCAATGAGAATGTTAGAGAGTTTATCTCAGAGCTCGAGAATAAGATTCCAACAAGTGTTACAATTACTAGCTTTGCATCAAGTAATGCTGGTATCTCTATTCCAGCGATTTCTACAAGCTATGATGCTATTGCTGACTTTATTATGCAGCTTAAGACTATGGATTGTATCAGTGATGCTTACGTTGCAAACATCGTAGAAGACGAGGATGACAATGGAGAGATTATTTATAACTTTACAGTAACTGCAGTTTATACAATGCCAGTAACTGATACAGAAGCAGAGAAAGCTGAGTAATTAGGGGAGGTATATAGAGATGAGTAAGAGTAATATTAAAGTATTATTAGTATTAGCGACAGTCGCTGTACTTGTATTTTCTTATATGTATGTATATAAGCCAAACATGGAAGATAAGGATGCTATTGCAGCAGAGAATACTACACTTGAGACAAAGGTAGCTGATCTTAAGGAGAAGGATGCACACAGAGATGAGTATCTTGCAGAGATTGAGGTTAACAAGGCATATTTTGATGAAGTAGTTAAGTATTTCCCAGCATCTCTTGACCAGGAAATTTCAGTAATGTTCATCAAGGGTGTAGAGAAGGATAAGGGTAACCTTCAGTTTGACGTTAAGTCAGCAGGTCTTGGAAGACCAACATTGTTCTATACATTAGCAGGCTCATCAGATGAGAGTGCAGAGGGTGCTGCATATGAGTGTTATTCAGCAGGCTTCCCACTTGTATACGAGGGCTCATATGAGGGTCTTAAGGACTTTATCGATTATATTATGAACTACAAGTATAGAATGAATATTTCAGCAGTTAATATTGAGTACAATTCAGATACAGATGTATATAAGGGTACAGTTCAGCTTAATGCTTACTGCGTATCAGGCGAGGGTAGAGTTGCAGATACAGTAACAGTAAATGTTGACAATGGTGTTTACAACCCATTCTTAGGTGGAGACGATGCAGCTAGCGTATCATCATCAGCATATGATGCAGATGACGGAGCTTCAATCGCAAACGATCATGACATTTTATTTGCACTTAACAATGCTAACAATGATTCAACAGATGGAATTATCATCTCAGCAGGTGGTAGTGATACATATGTAACAAGCTCAGATAACTCAGTAGTAGATGTAAAGATTACTGTAGAAGAGGTTGATGGTAAGAATCAGGTAACATATTCAATCGGAGATTCATCATACAGCTTCGAGCTTGCTGACGCTGAACTTACTATTTATGTAGAGTCAAGTGACAGAGTAGATGCAGACGATGCAAACGGAGTAAACGTTAAGGTTGAGAACTCAACAGATGTTTCTGTATATGTAAAGGTAGAAGGCGATGATACAACTTCTCCTAGATTTGTAGTAGGAAGTAAGACAGGTGTTGTAAAGGTATACTAAGAGAGGATGAGGATTTATGGCAAAAAGGAATAATAAAGGTTTCTCTTTAATAGAAATTGTTATAGCCATGGCCGTATTAACATTACTTTTAACACCTATCATCAAGCAGTTTGCTCAGACCATGAGGGTAAGCCGTCAGGCTAAGCAACAGCAGTATATCAATGAAGAAGCTTCATATTCCTTGGAGGAGGCTCAGGTTACTCCTGCCAAGGAATATGAGAAGAAATATCTAGACTATGTTGCAGCGAATCCGGAATATTCATTCACTACTGGTACAGATGCAGTGCAGTGTACGCTTGTAGATAGCTCTGGTAATGTGATTGACATAGTAGATGGAAATGGTAATAAATTCAAAGATGCTTCCGGTAGCGAAATAAACTACGTTGAATATACTGTGGAAAGCTATGTTCTTGGAAATCTTCAGATTGGTTATAATAAGGCTGAATATGATAAAGTAGTTACAGTAGATAATCTTGCAACTCAGATAAGGGGCTGTAAGAACTCTGTAAATGATATGGGTCTTAATGTAAAGTATAATATGACTGAAGCAGAGCTTCCAACAGATGAGTACACCTTGACTAACGAGGGTAGTGCTGTTAAGAGAGATGCTAATGGTAATGTTATAAGTGTTGTTGTTGAGGAAACAACTTTTGTTGGTAACCCTAACGACACTAACCTTGGTAACATGCAGAATTTAGATTATGAAACTGTAGCTATGATTAATGGTACAGCCACTAACTTCGATGATATGGCTGAAAACGCATTATTCTCACAGGCTATGGAAAAGCTTAAGGAGATTAACTATAGTGACTGGGAACAGGGTATGCTTCATAATTCCAATGATAATATTCTTCTTCAGAATGGATATTCTCCTATAATTAATAAGCTTACAAAGATTTATGTTGAAAAGTTAACTGATGCGACAACAGGTAAGGATTATTATCAAGTATTGTGTGATGTGTATTACAAGTGTAGCTACACCCTTGGTGGAGAAACATTTACTCCAACATTGAGCTACAATGTATTCTCACAAAAGTTCTTTATTGAAAAGTGCCCTGATATTTATTTCCAATATCAGCCATTTATTTCTAGTTCTACTAATAATGGTGATGGAACATACACAGTAAATTATGCTGATAATGATTATATTTTGATAGACAATTATGTAGAAGATGTAAAGATATACCTCTATAAGCCATTTAGCGATGCAATTAATGTAACTGATAATGCATCATACAGTGATGTTATAGCTGGAAAGAGCGATACTTATACATATACTACAAAGGCTCCTACTGATGCTGATAAGGCATCAGAGACAGCATATGAAAGCTTCTTGCTTAATAATGCAGTGGCAATTCATGTAGCTAAGGCCAATAACAATGTTAAGGATGCTAAGATATTTACAAATCTTAATACAGAGGACAATGGTACTAATTCACAGTTCTTTATAGCATCGTCAACATTTAGTTCGTTTAGTGAAGTAAAGTCCAGCAATGCGTCATATGCTTCTTTAAATATGGCTGATTATGATAGAAGTTTAATACTTCCAATTGATGCAGATACACGTTATGATGATAGATTAAGAACAGTAACAGTGACCATGCTTCCGGCAGACCAGCATGCCAATACTGTAATATTATCTGGAGCAAAGGGGGAAAAATAGTTGAAGAAAATTAAAAAGCTATTTAAAAAACTAAATAACGACGGCTCCAGTTTAGTAATGGTTATAGTTGCTTTAGCATTTATAGGAATTATCGTAGGTGCTCTTCTTACTGCTGTAGGCTATTCATATAGACTTAAGCTCCAGGATTTGAACTCTAGAGATAACTTCTATTATGTAGAGCAGGCTATGAATGAAATCTATGCAGGAGTCGGTTCAGAGGTAGTAAGTGATATGCAGGATGCATATGCTCATACTGTTGAGAATATGCTTGTATATGATTTTCAAACAAAGGCATATATTGCAAAGTCTGACAAGCAAGTACAGGCTGATTTCGCAAATAAGTTTATGCAAAATGTACAGAACAATGGTTCTTTGATTGATGCAAATATTGCCGATACCCTAGAAAGCTATATTACAAATGATTCTGTTAAGCTTGATAGAAGTAAGGTATACGTACAGAAGATACATGAAAATCCAAACGACCCAACTAGTAAGGTTGTTAAGATAGTTATTAAGAATGTTACTCTTACAAGAACTCAGGACTATAATAAGAATATAGCTGCAGGTTCTTACACTCAGACTATTTCAACTGATATTGAGATAGGTGAGCCAGAGTTTAGCGTTCTCTTCAACTCAACTACTGATGATTATGCAAACATATTTAAGTACTCTATGGTTGCAGATATGGGTATTGAGGTTTCACAGTCACCAAGTTATCCGCTTTCTATAGCTGGTAATGTATATGCTGCGTCAGACTATTACAACAAAAAGTATAATGAAAGCACTTATGTTGTTGATGAGAGTGGTAATTATACAGTATCAGATAGTAGTAAGAAATTTAATTCAGGACAGCCTGATTATAATGTTGTTGTAGGCAAGGATGAGAATGGTAATGATATTGTAGAGCAGGAAAGCCCTGATAAATACACTCATGGTAGTGTAACTTCAAAGCTGTTTTCAGCCTCACCAGCATTTAATATGTATTACAATCAGTATTCAACAGCAAATAGTCCTGCTGTAGCTGGTTCAAATGACTATTTTGATGGTGTGCTTGAGAGAAGTATGTATTCAGGATTTTTTGTAGAGAATACAGATGTATCTGTTATGGCAGACCTTGTAATTGTACCAGGTACTGTAGCGGTAATGGATGAAGGTAGCTTCGCATTATACGGTAAAAACGGTAGTAAAACCGCAGCTTCAGAGCTTTGGGCTGATAATATTGTATTAGGTGGCTCAAGCGACAAGTCTATCGATTCTGATACAAATAAGCCAGTATATTCTGGTTCTTCTGTGGTACTTAAGGCAGATACATATGTAAAGGACGATACAGAAATTAATGCTGCAGGTTCAACCTTCTCATTAAATGGTAGATACTTCGGTTATGGAGATAGTACTGAGAGAGATGCCAGAGTATTTATTCCAACAGTTGATGCTAACAATTTCCAGATTACATACACTGATGGAACAGTAGATAACAGAGGTCATTACAACAGTAGTGCTATTATTGTAAATGGTCAGCAGTCTACTCTTGATTTAGCGCAGACACAGACTATTTACCTTGCAGGACGTTCATATATTGAATTATCTAAAGACGTTACTCCTTTAGAGGAAACTACAGGCGAGGGAGCAGATGCAAAGACAACAGTGTCTGAGACATACTCATTCCTTCCAGAGACAAATAACTTTGTTACATCAGCTGCTGATGATACAGAATATTTAAGAGATTATAAGACTGGTGAAAGTATTTCACTTAAGACTAACCAGCTTGCATATATACCTGTTATGTATACAGGTATGCCAGAACCGGTATATTCAGATAGTGGAGTATTTGCAGGATATTTTGAAGCAGAGCTTCATGTTGCACTTAAGGATAGTGCTTTGTTTGAAAAGTATTTCCCTAAGGCTGTTTTCCAGGATTACAAGATTCCTTGTGTTATGCAGGAGGTATCTGGAAGAAAGTATTATTACTATGATTTTGAGACAGCTTATATTAGGGTCAGAAGACATAGTAATAATCAGGGTACGCTTACATCATTCACAAATAGGTATCCTTCAGCTCAGTATTATGCATCTGCTTTTATAGTTGATTATATGGCAGAGCTTAATGATGATGACAGTTTAATTAGAGAATATCTCACAGATATAAGCAATTTTGAAGACCTTGAGTTCAATGCTGGAAATATTATTCTTCCAAGCACAGAGTTTGATGAAAGTGTATCTATTTACTCTAGTGGAGCTATAACCACAAAGTATGATACAGAGTTTGACATAATTCAGTCAACCTCATGGAATACAAATGCACTTTCTGATTTGCTTTCATCTACTAGAGCTAAGTATAATAACGGCTTTGCCTTAGATGAAAATGAGACTTCAAATAGTGATGCAGATGCAAATTACTATCAGTCAGCCTATATGGTTTCAAATGAGCTTGAGCTTGAGTATAACTTAGTAAAGTGGAATTTGGGTCATTATGATTTAAGTGCAACTGATGCTAATACGTATACTCGCAACGCAAGTGAGATAGCATATTTAAAGGTTCTTTTACAGGATGAAGACTTTGGTGAGGCAAGTATTACACCTATTAATAAGTTCCTTAATATGAATGTAATTACTGGTTCAACTAATATTACACCAAATGGAATCAACCTTCCATCAGGCTATAGTGTATGGGTAACTGATGAGAATGTTACAATTTCTACAGATGCTGAAGATGGAACAGTTAGAGGTATTGTTGTAACTAAGAATGATGTATTCTTTGATTCAAGCGTTAAGAGCTTTGAGGGACTTATAGTATCAGGTGGTAAGGTATTTATTACTGAGAACCTTTCAAATATGTACTCAAGCCCAGCAATTTGTCAGGCAGTACTTAGAGAGTGTCAGTTACTTGGCACAGAGGATGCCAAGACAGTGCTTAATCTCTTTAAGGGATATGAGGTAGATGGTAGCTCAACAGGAGGCAGTACTCCAGTTGCTTCACCTACAGATCCTTCAAATGGTGCAAAGACAATAGATAGCATTGATTATTCAGATGTTTGTAGATTCAGCAACTGGATGAAGAATGTAGAATAGAGGTGCGCCTATGGAGAGAAGAATGAAAAAACTAAACAACAAAGGTTACTCTTTGATAGAGATGATTATAGTAATAGCTATCGTTGCGGTTCTTACAGGAGCCGCAATGGTAACCCTTAAGGTAATGCATTCAGCAAAGGTTAAGGAGGCAGCTATAACCTTCGAATCAGAGATTTCAGAATTATTAAGTATGTCCAAGAACAAGATATGCGATCCTAATGGCGATGGAGTAATCGAGGATAGTGAAAAGGAATACTCAGTAGGACTTAGATTATACAAATCAGGAAGTAAATGCTATATACAGGAGGTTCTTGTAAAGAACGGGGCGTATGAAGCAAATTCTACATATGAGAATGCAAATAATCCTAACAGTGGTAAGGGTATAAGTCTTTCAACCTATGTAGATGTAAAATATACCGACCTATCAGGCAATTCCTTTATGATTGGAACAGCAGAAGATAAGCAGGTAACAATTCATTTCAAGAGAAATGGTTCATGTGACTTAGGTTATGGAACCTTTGATTTCATTAGAAATAGTAGTAACAGCAAGGTAGCAACTATGACTATCAACAAAAATGGTAGTCATCAGGCGAAATAATAAGGAGGGATAAACTGTGAAGATATTTAAGAAAAATAATAGCGGTTTTACTCTCATCGAGTTAATTATTGCTATGGCTGTTTTGGCTTTCCTTATGACAGCAATTGCCTCTCTTATGGGAAGTAGTGTTGCAAGTCATAAGAAGCAGAAGGCAGAAATTAGAGTTCATACATCGGCGCAGGAAACATACAACCAGATAACTGATTCCATTATGCAGGCTAAGGAAGTTGTAATAGTTGGTTATGAATCATCAACGGAGTATAGCTTCTCTAAGGCTGGCGTAGATGTAGGTAGTACACCTCAGTTGGTTTACTATGTTAAGAATTCCGAGATGCGTGAATTTATAAAGAATAACCCATCAGTATATGGTACTGACGGTGCAGCTTCCGTAGGAGATATAAATATTAAACTCTTCACAGAGTTTGATAATTCAAAGTATTTCTATGTAAAGAAGATTGCTATTATGACATCTGTACCTTTGGATATGTCTATGGTTCCTGCTTCAGTTATTAAGGATAATGCTACTGATAAATATGTTCTATATGACCAGTTGGCTGAATTAGCTAGCAATGAGGTTACTGTTAAAAAAGAACTTACCGCATCAGGTTTAAATGCATTAGGAGCTAATGATAATGTAGTTCATATATATACCTTTGATGGTGCTAATATGTACTATGAGAAGCAGTATAGCTTTATGACAACACAGAATGATATGATTTCTGGTACAGATAAGGATAACTGGTTATACAATACTAGCCTTAGCTATGTAAAAACTAGTGATACAACTCCAGTTGATATATCTGGTTGTAGAGTAACTATTGACGCAAATAATGGTGCAATAGGAGTTGACCTTATGTTTAATGATTTAAACATGACATACACTACTAAGGGTATGGTAAATATAAGAAACTCATTTGTACTTAAGGGAAGAAAGGATTAATAAGGAGGTAAAGCAAAGTGAAAAGAAATAAAAAGCTTACGATTTCTGCTCTCGCAGTATTGCTGGTTATGGCTTTAACTGTTACCGTTGTATCCTTTTCTCTCGCAGGTAATGATAACAAGGGTGAGCTTGTTGATGAAGCTGTTTTCGTAGCAGCAACCGTTGACACTAACACCAATATTGATAACATTATTGAGAATTCTTATATGACAGGTGAGGGTACTGATCCTGTGTATAAGATAGTTGAGATTGGTTCAGGTGCTCCATCTAGCCTTAAGACATTAGTTGAGAATGGCGGATTTGAGAACTATGTAATCAATGGTAACACAACATTAGACACTATTACTGTTACAGATGAAACAGGGCTTGAGACAATTAAAGCTGCTGTTATGAATGCAGATTGTATAACATATGAGTTCTACAAGGCATCAGCTGTTACAGATGATAATGCTACTGCACTTGCAGCGATTTCAAATGCAGACTTTATCTATGTAAGTAATGATGAGTCTTCAAAGTATAGCCAGTCTAATGATTTGGGCGAGGAATTATATAACATTCTTCATACCTACGCAGTAGGTGATTATAAGCCACTTGTTATTGATAACATCGGTAGCACAGGTGGTTCATCTGACGAGCCAGGTGGTAGTACAGGTACTACTTATTCTATGAGTAGTCTTGTTAATAAGGTATTTGATAGATCAGGTAAGTATTACTATACTTTTAAGTGGGATACTGCTGCTCAGACAGCAGAGCAGTTCTTTAAGCATGAGAATGGTTCAGCTTACTTGGGTATCAATGGTGATAAGAAGGCTTCAAAGTGGACAGATGTTACTTTAGCTACAAATATTGTAGATGGTGTATTAGTGGATGATACAAAAGTTTATAGAATGTCAGAGATTCTTGTTATCTCTAATGGTGATACTACTTTATCAGGTTCATTGTTTGCTGATTTTAACCCTGCATTTACAGATGTTGTAGATTTATCTGGTAATCCTATGGCTGGAGATGTTTATGACATTAAGGCTGGCGATAAATTATTCTATAGAAGTGCATACAACGCTAGATATACTCGTCCAGATATGGTACGTGTAAATAAGATTGCGTTAGCTAATGTTGCTACTGAAGACTTAGATAAGTACGATATGGTTATCATCGAGCCAGATTGTAATGTAGATATTGATCAGGCTGTTTACAAGAAGCTTGGTTCAGCTATGTATGCAAGCGTAAGTATTGTATATCCAGCAACATTTTCAACAAGTTCTGGTTCAGGTAATGGTTCTGGTACATCAGCAGGTAATGGTTCTGTACAGCAGGAGACTAACTACTCAGAGCTTTTCTATATGGTAGCTACTAGTACAGGACAGGTTAGATATGAGAACGTTATGATAACTAACAAGACTGAGTTTGACTTTATTGCATTAAGTAACAGCTCAGATACTTGCAAGGTTATCGCAGACCTTATTAACGCATCTGCCTTTAGAGGCAATGGTGGACCAAAGGGTTCAGCTAACAAGTTTACAGTCCTTGAGATCCAGCCATGTTATCCTATAGATGAGGATTTGGCTGCAGCTCAGAAGGATTACTATAAGATACCTTCAGATGTGGTAAATGGTAAGACTAAGGAAGAGCTCGATGAGGGTACTGAGTATTATGCATGGGAACTTACAAAGCCTATGATAGCAGAGGCATTTAATATCTCAGCAGACCAGATTACTATAGATCATATGTCAACTGAGCAGCTTGCTTCTACTAAGGAGGAGATTCTTGGTAAGTATGACTTGGTTTATGTAGGTGGTAATATTTCAGCTCTTAAGCCAGCAAGACATTATGCATCATATGGTATGCCATCTATGTCAACTAACTTTGAGAAGCTTAATATGGCTGTTGATAGTTTGAAGAAGTTACCTGTTTACGAGATGTATACACATACAGGCGAGCTTGTTGAGACAAACTTTGGTGCTTTAGGTGAGGCGTCAGGAACCGTTCTTGGTAATGTTCCAACCGGTTATGTGAATATTAATGGAACTATGCAGAAGAGCTATGGTATGCTTAATGGTAATGATATAACAACCCTTAAGCTTACACATCTTCAAGAATATGTAGATGCAGGAATGCCTATCGTATTTAGTAATGATGTTTCTGTAGCTTGTGATGCAGTAATTAATGACGGATATTTCCAGAATTCCATTGACCCAGATTCAAATATGTTTAAGTTCTTAAAGTATTGTAAGGATTTGGGTGCTGTAAAGAATATTAAGTGGAACTTTGATAATACACAGCTTATAGATGTAGATAATAATGGTGGAGATTACGGTGATACTCAGACAGGATTTGTAAAGGTATTTGCAGAGACACAGTCTGATGAGTTGCAGGATTTATATGCAAAGTCTGATAAGAGACCTAAGATAACACTAACACAGACACCATACATCTATAATATGTATGATGATGCAACAATTATTAAAAATAAGAAGCTTACCTTCCAGTATAAGGTAACCGGTTCTACTAATTACACTGTTGACCTTTATGTTGATGATGATGGAAATAGTACATTTGAAACTAAGGTAGCATCAGGCGATAAGGAAAAGCTTGAGTTTACAGCTGGAGATAGCTATTTTGGACCAGTTTATTGGAAGCTTGTAGTTACTGACAAGTCAGGACAGGAGGCAAGCACAACTGGTATATCATATATTGCTAATTCAACTAAATCAAAGCAGAAGGTTAAAATCCTTCAGATTATGCCAGGTGAGTTTACAAAGGCTGGTGTAAGAAATGCAGCGGCTGGTGAGACAGCACAGGGTAAGAATTCACTTTACTTCTGTACTATATGTCAGCAGGCATATGAGAGATTAGAGTATAATCCAAGTGCTGAGTCTGGTGATAGACTTGATTATACAGCATTGTACGATGGTCGTATGGTTGACCATGAAGGTGGTTATAGCTATCAGGGTGCTGCAAATAAGAAGTATCTTGGCTTACATGAGCATGAATTCGGTATAGTTAAGTACGAAAGCTCAAGAACTGCCGGTCAGTATGTTGGAGCAGATAATTGGGATTTAAATCTTGCTGATGAGGTAAGAGATAAGTATGATTTCGATATCGAGATTATGATGAGAAGTGAATTTGTTGACCTTAGTAATGCAATTGTTGCTGCAAATGATGTTGAAAATCTTACAGAGGAAGAGAAGACTGCTCTTACAGATGGCTATGAGAAATCTATGTCAGATGCTCTTAAGGAGTACACAGCTCTTAATTCTCTTATTAAGTATACTGATGCTGATATGGAGAAGGCCTTTGTAGATTATCAGTATTTAGATGAGCTTAAGTTAGAGATGGGCACTCTTTCAGATACTGATAAGACTGCTTCAGGTCTTACAATGTCAGCTATAGATGCAGAGATTGACCTTAGAACAGCTCTTATGCATATGAGAGATGAGCTTGGTGCTGGAACCTTCCAAGGTCAGGAGATTCATAGATTACTTACAACAAGACATTACTGGGATTATTATTCAACTCAGAATGGTAAGTATTGTTGGCCAGAGGACAATTATACTACAGCTCAGGGAGAGAATATCAATACTCTTTATCAGACTTATATTAAGTTAAGTGACCAGAAGATTCTCGCTGACCAGGATTATAAGCTATATTCACGTTACCTAAGTGGTACTGAGTGGATGTTTGATAGCTTTGATATGGTAGTTATCGGTGCTTCTGAGGACTTTGCAAATGATGACTTTGTAGAAACTGGATCAACTCAGCCAGCAGTTAATGCTTTAGCTGACCTTGAGTACTACCTTTCAGAGGGTGGAAGTATACTTATGTTCCATGATTCTGTAACAAGATTTGAGGATGCAGGCTCTGTTTATCTTACTAAGCTTGTTAGAAAGTATTCTGGTATGGATAGATTTAATATGGAAATAGATGCTACAAAGACCGATAATCTTGCAGCAAGCTACTTGGTTCCATATACATCTACAGATCCGGATAAGTACTTTATGACAGACCTTTCTGTGGCAGGTAGCACAAGCACAGGTGCTAATAAGTACAAGAATTGGTTAAGTGAAACAACAGCAATCTTTAAGGAGAATTACGGTTGGTACACACCAAAGACCTTATATGTAACAGACGAGGCTTATACGGATTCAACTTGGATAACTTCAAGTACTGGTGCTCATGATGATCAGATGCCATATAAGTACTCTGAGATTGGATGGGCGATAGCTGCAATTTGGGCTAGAGATGACCAGACATATATTAAGGGAAAGACTTCTGGCGATTATGGTGCAGATAAGGCAAGTCGTACAAACGAGGGTGTTGTAACACTTTATCCATTTACACTTGCAGACCAGCTTAATGTATCATTTACACATGCTCAGGCATATGCTCTTGACCTTGAGAATGAGGATATAACAGTTTGGTACTCAATGGGTGGTGGAACTGGATCTAAGAAGGGTTCTTCAGTCTATGCTGCATCACCTAACGATGGTATGGATAGCTACTTTATCTACACTTATGAGAACTTTAACTACTGTGGTGCCGGTCACTGTAATGTAACTGGTGTTTGGAAGGATAACAACGATGAGAGACGTCTCTACATCAACATTATCTGTAACTCAGTTAAGAAGAGCATAGCTCAGCCGGATATCTTAGTATATGATTACAACACTACTGATAACAAGGTTATCAAGAAGAATGGTGATATCTATGTTACTAAGGTTGATACTGCAGAAGAGTATCCAGAGTTCAGCTTCCTTGCTAGATTAGATGAGGATGCTCAGATTGAACGTGTTAGAATCTACTATGATTTAGATTACCTCACAAAGGTTACAGATGAGTATACAGCTGATAATAATCATAAGCTTATCGCTGACTGGACTAGAGAGCAGGTAATCGAGGGTATGCTTAAGAATGTATTTAGATATGATAGTACGCTTAAGGTACTTTTTGATGAAAATGGTAAGGCAATTGAAGAAACATATGTGGATGAAAAGGGAGATTCATATGCTGTTTACGCTTCTATGCTTAAGCTTCAGCCATCATACTTCGATCCTTATAATGGTCAGTATACTTATATCGTAATTGAGGTTACAGATACGGAGGGTAATGTTTCTTACAAGCGTATTAAGATACAGCTCAAGGATAAGTTATTCAATTTGACCTAAATTTAAATTACATTTTCAAGAGGTGAAGAGAAATCTTCACCTCTTTCTTTATTCACAATTAGGTTAAAGTATGATACATTTATTTGTAATAAAAATATGAGAGGAAGCAACTATGAAAGAAAGATTAGACAGGCTATATAATATTATTGAGGATAAAAAGCTTTCAGGCATTGTACTTACAGATGGTTACAATATAGATTATCTTACAGGTTATAAGGGCCATACCGGGATGGTTCTGATGCTGGATAAGGATAGATTTATACTAACTGATTCCAGATATACTGAACAGGCGCAGCTGGAGGCAAGCCAGTTTACCTGTGTTGATATAGGCTTGGATGGTTATTCAAAAACTGTAAGAAAAATAATGGATGAAAAGTATAGTAACAAAAAGGATATTGTACTTGGCTTTGAGGATAAATCTATATCATATAGTCAGTATAAAGCATTGAAAGATAATTTGGGTGACGCAGTGCAGTTAGTTGAGCTTGGAGAGTCTATTAACTATCTTCGTATGGTAAAGTCCAAGGATGAGATAGAGCTTATATCCAAGGCTGAAGCTATAGGAGATGAGGCATTTAACCATATTATAAATTTTATAGAAGTAGGAATGACTGAAAAGCAGGTTGCACTTGAGCTGGAATATGTAATGAAAAGTCTAGGAGCAGATGGTCTTAGCTTTGATACCATAGTTGCCTCGGGAGCAAATTCATCCATGCCTCACGCAGTTCCTACAGACAAGGTCATAGAAGAGGGAGATTTTGTTACCTTAGACTTTGGTTGTATATATAATGGTTATTGCTCTGATATGACTAGAACAGTTCATATGGGAGACGAGATGACGGAGAAACAGCTAGAGGTTTATACCACAGTTCTTAACGCTCAGAAATTAGCTCTTATGTCTATTAAACCGGGAAATGTCTGTAGTGATATAGATAAGATAGCTAGAGATTATATAGAAGATGCCGGCTACGGAGAGTACTTTGGTCATGGTTTAGGACATGGTGTTGGTTTATATATTCATGAGGAGCCACGTTTTTCCAGAAGCTGTGATGTAATCTTACAGCCAGGTATGGTGCTATCTGTAGAACCGGGGATATATCTTCCGGGAGAGTTTGGTGTAAGAATAGAGGATTTAATAGTGGTAACGGAGGATGGATATGATAATTTAGCCTCTTCTCCCAAAGTTTTAATATTGATGTAGGTAACTAGAGCATATATTCATTTTATTATATTATAGGTAAAAAATAGTTGAAAAAATGTATCACTTATATTAAAATGTTTTATATGCGATTTTAAGGAGGATTATTATGGTTTCAGCAGGCGATTTTAGAAATGGTGTTACAATCGAGTTAGAGGGTAACGTATATCAGATTATTGAATTCCAGCATGTAAAGCCTGGTAAGGGCGCTGCTTTCGTTAGAACAAAGCTTAAGAATATTAAGTCAGGTGGTGTAGTTGAGAAGACTTTTAGACCAACTGAGAAGTGTCCAAAGGCTCATATTGATAGAAAGGAAATGCAGTACTTATATTCAGATGGTGAGTTATTCAACTTCATGGATATGGAGACTTATGAGCAGATTGCTTTAAATGCAGATGTTATCGGTGATGCATTAAAGTTTGTTAAGGAGAACGAGATGTGTAAGATCGCTTCTCATAATGGACAGGTATTCGCAGTAGAGCCACCACTCTTCGTAGAGCTTGAGATTACTGAGTGTGAGCCAGGTGTAAAGGGTGATACTGCTACTGGTGCTACAAAGCCATGTACAGTTGAGACAGGTGCTACTCTTAACGTACCTCTCTTCGTTAACCAGGGCGACACTATTAAGATTGATACTAGAACTGGAGAGTATCTCTCAAGAGTGTAACTACTCTGAGATATGCAGAATAAAAAATAGGACACGGTTGAGCTTGCTCATAACCGTGTCCTATTTTTTTATTCTATATGGTGAAGCCATTTACCGACTCGCAGCGAAGCGAAGAGGAGGTATTTGGCTCAGAGTAGTTATTTATTTGTAATAAATTCGAACCTACAGCATATATATACTTATGAGGTGAATAGTATGGACGTGGGAGTAAAAGGTGTTTTGTCCCCAGCTATTAGAGTTTTGTTGGATAGAGCGGATATAGATGAGTCTAAATTGCTTGAGATTCGATTAAGAGTAAATAGACCAGTGATATTAGTATATAGTTATGGTGAGAATATAATTCATACAGAAACAAATCATGATTACATAGTAAATTTAGAGGATATTAGAGCAACTTTAGATTTGATATCAAGCTATTCTCTGTATTCTTATGAACATGAGCTGCGTCAGGGCTTTATAACCATAAGAGGAGGTCATAGAGTTGGTGTTACAGGGCAGGTTGTTATGGAAGGTGACAGGGTTAAAAGCGTGAAGCATATATCATTTGTAAATATAAGAGTTTCACATGAGATAAAAGGCTGTGGTCTAAAGATTTTGCCTTACATGATAGGAAACGGAAGAGTACTTAATACTTTGATAGTTTCCCCACCTGGCTGCGGTAAGACTACATTATTGAGAGATGTTATTAGATTATTATCTTCAGGAAGTAATTATTTAAAGGGTGTAAATGTTGGAGTTTGTGATGAAAGGTCAGAGCTTGCAGCTTGTCATATGGGGATTCCGCAAAATGATTTAGGTCCTAGGACAGACGTGATGGATGCTTGTCCTAAGGCAGAGGGAATGCTTATGCTACTTAGAAGCATGAATCCAAGGGTTATAGCCGTGGATGAGATAGGTACCAGAGAGGATGTGGAGGCAATTAATTATGTTATTAATTGTGGGTGTTCTATCATAGCTACTATACATGGAGCTACCATTGATGATGTTAGGACCAGACCAGTTCTTAGAAAGCTGGTTGAGGAAAGAGTGTTTGAAAGATATATAGTACTGGGAAATAGAGGTCAGGTAGGTTGCATAGAGAATATATTTGATGAGAGGGGAAATGAGCTATATATGCCTTTACTTTCTGTAGCAAATTAGTAGGAGCGATTCTAGTCATAGCTGGAAGCTTGGTTATGGGAATTAAAATTGCGTATATGATGAAGGGGAGAATAGTTGCTTTAAGGGAGATAGAACGAATAATAGGCTATTTAGAGGGTGAACTAAGATGCAAACAGGCCACTTTAGGTGAAGCTTTATATAATGTATCTCGAAAGTGCTCAGAACCATATAACACATGGCTTAATCAGTTAGAGGAAGCTGTTGATGGTCAAGCTGTGGAGCTTAAAGACAGGACCTCATATCAGGATTTTTTTACTATGTGGAGTAAGTCATTGGAAATATTAAAGGTTAGTACCTTACTTAACACAAGAGATATTAATCTGCTTCGTGGTGTGGGGAAGGCTTTGGGATATTTGGATATTGAAAGCCAGCTGTTGAATCTTGATATGGAGAAGGAGCTTATACATAATACGGTTCTTGAATTGGACAAGGATATTGGTGCACGTATGAAAAATGCTATTGTTCTTTCCTTTTTAGGAGGAATTTTGACGGTAATAGCACTTCTGTAGAGGGGAGGAAATGGGGTGACTATTGAGTTAATATTTAAGATAGGGGCAGTAGGGATAATAGTCTCCCTACTTAATCAGGTGTTAAAGCATTCGGGAAGAGAAGATCAAGCATATCTGGTTTCCTTGACTGGTCTTATTATTGTACTTACCTGGATTATTCCCTATGTGTATCAATTATTTCAGGATATCAATGGGCTATTTAATTTCTAATAGGAGGATTACCTATGAGTATTGGACTTGTTATGGCATTTATTATAATTGCAGTTATCTTGGCCATAAGCTTAAAGTCAAAAAGTCCGGAATTTAGTAGCTTAATAAGTGTGGCCTTAGGGATTACAGTTATTTCTCTTTGTGTAAGTAAGCTTAGAGTCATAGTTGATAATCTAAGAGAGATAACTAACTATATTGACATTGATAAGACCTATATAGCTATCCTTATAAAGCTTATAGGAATAGCCTATATATGTGAGTTTGCAGCAGGTATTAGTAAGGATGCAGGCTACGGAGCTGTGGCGTCACAGATAGAGCTGATAGGGAAGCTCACTATGCTTATGGTGTCCCTGCCTATTCTTATGCAGCTAGTGGAAAGTATAGCAGGTCTTATGTAAGGAGGATTATTCTAATTGAAAATAGTGATGCTTCTTACTTTTTTTTATATAGGTATTTGTTCCGGTGGAGATGAAAGCTGGGAATTATCAGATGCTAGATATATTGCAACGTCAACAGATAGTGCACATTACAGTGAAGATTATTCCGACCAAGATGATAAAGAGAGCATATACGATTATCAGGTTGAGTATGATGATATTTACAACATTCTAAGGGTAAATGACACGGAAAAGCAGCTTAGGCAGGCAAATGTAAATATGGATTTGCCTCAATTACTAAAAGATATAGTTGATGGTAATGGTGATGATGTGGGTAAAAAACTGGTAACCATATGCAAAGATGCCTTAGTAGGGGAGTTGCTTCTTAACAAGGAGCTTATGTTTCAGATTGTAATAATAGTTTTACTAGGCTCAATATTTGTCAATTTGGCTTCCTCCTTCGGTTCAGGGTTCATCAGTGAAAATGGATTCTATATTACATACTTAATTATTACATCAATTATGCTGGTTTCCTTTGTAAGCACCATGGATATGGCTTATCAGGCTATAGAGCGTATGCTTGTAGTGGTTAAGATTGTTGTCCCACTGTATGCACTGGCCATGAACTTTGTGGGACAAACTGTGGCATCAGCAGGGATGTACGAGCTGGTAATGGTGGGGATTTGGATAGTTCAGGTGATAATATTAAGGTTTATTCTACCAATGATTAAATTCTACGTGATTATTTCCCTAATCAATAATCTAAATCAAGAGGATAGCTTTTCAAAAATGGGGACACTGGTAACAAATGTAGTTAACTGGGTATTAAAAACAACAGTGTATTTTATCCTTGGACTTAATGTTATTAAAGGACTGATAGAGCCTCAAATTGATGCTATAGGTAGAAGTACTGTCAATAGACTTTCAACCATTGTTCCAGGAGGTGGTATAGTATCAGCCTTAACTGGTACATTTTTAGGTGCAGGAGCTGTGGTGAAAAATAGTATTGGTGTGGCCGGAATTATTATATTACTAGGTGTTGTAATGATTCCAATAATTAAGATTTTGTTTATTATGCTTACCGTTAGAATAACCTCAGTTATGATTCAGCCAATAGGAGAAAAACGTTATGTGGATGGCGTGGAAGCTCTGGCTAAGGGTAATCAAATGCTACTTCACACTATGTTTGGTTCAGTGGTGTTGTTTTTGCTTACGGTAGCCATAGTGGCCTATTCCGCCAAGGGGGTGTAGACTTTGCTGTTTGGATGGATGAAAAGTCTGATTATATATCTTATATTTGCCGGAGCGGTTATTAATATGACTCCTGCTGGTAGTTATAAGAAATATATAAAATTTTTTACAGGGATTGTGGCAATTATTATACTTATGAAGCCCATATCCTTCATATTTGACTTTGATGAGAGTAAGCTTTATGGAATAGTTAATCAGATGGATGTATATGGCAATGAAAGCAAAATGAATGATAACCAGGTTGTTGATTATTATAATTTAAGCCTGGCTGAAGCAATAAAGATAGAGCTTAGTGATAGAGGATTTTCCATAGAACAGGTATCAGTAATTACTGACAAGGATAATAAGCTGTTAAGCTGTGTGGTTTATGTTAGTAAGAAATCTGAACTTGATATGGAATTTGAGAATAATAATATAAAAAAATATTTATTTCAAGTCTATAATTTGGATAACCATAATATAAATGTTGTAAGACGGTGATGGTGTGGAGCATAAAAATAATAAGGAAAAACTAAATAAGATTATTACTGTGATTTTAGTGGGTTTATTGTTGCTTATTATAGTGGTGCCCATTGGTGAACAGAATAAAAAGGAAGGTAGCATTAGTTTTCAAGAGGAGAGTGCGCAGATGGTGACTGACGCTGCTTATTATGAGGAACGTTTAAGGAGCATACTGGAGAAAACCTATGGTGAGGGAACTATGGAAGTTATGGTGCATATGAAAAAGGATTCTAAGGACGCGGGAATGTATGAGGATGAAGAACTTATAGTAGATGGAATACTTATAGTCGCAGATGTTGATGGTGATACTGATGTTGGTGATATTTCATTTGCAGTATGTGCTTTGTTTGATTTGCCAGCACATAAAGTGGCAGTAATTAAAAAATAAGGGGGATTTGTCTTGAAAAAAATAGTAAAAAAGAATCAAATAGTTATTGGTGCATTGGCAGTCTTGCTGGCTGTGGCAGGATACATAAATTTCGGAGGAAATCAGCTTAATCTAAGTAACAGTGATTCTATAGGTAAGGCTACCGGTAGTGAGGCGGCTTTCGCAGAAAGTGAATACGATGTGGCTGCGGGAGAAATTACTATGGATGAGATGGGAGAGGAAGAGCACATTGAGCTTAATTCTGATGAGGACAGTATAGGTCAGGCTGTTTTAGCATCCACTGATTCAACTGGAGTTAGTATGGTAAATGTTAAGCTTAGCAGAGAGCAGACTCGTTCTAAGGCAAAGGAATATTATCTGGAGATTATGAATAGTGATGGAATGGATGAGGCTTCCGTTGCTTCGGCGACAGACGCTTATATGAAAATGACCGAAAATATGGAGCTTGAAACTGAGGCAGAGACTGTACTTATGGCAAAGGGTTTTTCAAATGTAATGGTTACAATCAATGATAGCTCAGTTGATGTTCTAATAGGCAAGGAAAGCCTTACAGAGGAAGAAAAAGCACAGATTGAGGATGTGGTGGTAAGAAAGACCGGATGTACTATTGATATGCTTACTATCTCCTTAGCAAAATAGAATTATACAATGCTTTACTCCCATAATAACTTAGTTGCATTATCATAAATTATTGGGTATAATTACAATAGTCTAATTATATGATAAGGAGGAACAATTTTCATGGGAGATATAATTAATAACGATAATAACGAGGCAAAGTTAGGTAATATTAGAATAGCTGATGGTGTAGTTGCATCTATTGCAGGTATTGCAGCTATCGAGGTAGATGGTGTTTCAAAGCTTACAGGTAATATTTCTAAGGAATTAGTAAGTAAGCTTGGCAAGAAGAACCTTGCAAATGGAGTAAAGGTTGAAATCGTTGAAGGTGTTGTAGTGGCTGATATTTCAGTTGAGATTAAGTACGGCAGTGCTATTAAGAAGGTTTCAGAGGAGATACAGGCAAAGGTTAAGCAGGCTATAGAAACTATGACCGGCCTTTCAGTAGGTGTGGTAAATGTTGTTGTTTCAGGTATTAAGCTTGACAACTAATGCTTTTAGAAGCGGAGTAGGTTATGACTAGAAGACAGTTAAGAGAAAATATATTTAAGATATTATTTAAATTGGAGTTTAATAGTGTAGAGGAGATGCCAGAGCAGCTGGAGTTTTCTTTAGAGGATAATCCTGAGATTGATGAGAAGGATGTTAATTATATCACTGATAAGACTAATAAGATTATTAGTCTTATCGCTGATATTGATGATATTATCTGTAATGTTTCATCAGGATGGAAGCTAGATAGAATTGGTAAAGCTGAGCTTGCAATTCTTAGACTTGCAATTTATGAGATGAAGTATGATGCGGATGTACCATATAAGGTAGCTATCAATGAAGCTGTTGAGCTTTCTAAGATTTATTGCAATGAGGAAGCTAAGAGCTTTATTAATGGTGTTCTTGCAAAGGTGGAAGAATAGTATATGAGAGAATATAGTAGTGTCAAAAGCCTCAATGAAGAGATAAAGACAACTCTTATATTGAATCCTGACCTAGGCTCTACGTTTAGTGTTAGAGGAGAGCTTTCTGGCTGTAGCTACAGAGGAAATAATTTATTCTTTAAGATTCTTGACAAGCCAGAGTCAGGAGCGGTTGTTGATAAAAGCAAGCTTCCAAGTATAGCTGGTAGTGTTTGGAATTATGCCTCTTATGGTATAAGTAGAGATCTTAAAGATGGTCAGGCAGTTGTGGTTAAGGGCAAGATAGATGTATGGACCAATAAGGGTGAGTACCGTATCAATGCATCTTCCATAGCTTTAGATGGTCAGGGACTAAGAGAACAGCAGCTGGCACAGCTTAAGGCTAAGCTGGAAGCAGAAGGTTTTTTTGATCCTGCTAATAAAAAGCCATTACCTAGGTTTCCTAAGCGTGTTGGTATAGTAACCGCAACAACCGGCAAGGGGTTGAATGATATTACACATGCGGCTCATGCCAAGAATCCATATCTAAGGTTTGTATTTCAACCGGTTCAGGTAGAGGGAAAAGGCTCAGCGGAATCTGTTGCTAGAGGTATTCAGGTGTTGGATGCTATGGGCCTTGACATAATCATTGTTGGACGTGGTGGCGGTTCCCCAGAATCCCTTTGGACCTTTGATGAGGAGCTTGTGTTAAGGGCTATTTTTAATGCTAATACACCTATTATTTCTGCAGTAGGACATGAGGATGATTATCTTTTGTCCGATTTTGTTGCTGATGTGAGGGCAAATACTCCTACCTATGCTGGAGATATGGTTGCAGTGGATATGTTCGAGATATTTAGAAGTCTGGATGAGTCTAGGGAAAAATATTTCAGGCATATTGATAATAAGCTTAATACCCTAAGACTTTTACTTAATAATTCAAAAGCAAAGCTAGAGGGCTTAAGTCCGGTGAGAAAGCTGGATAATCAGAAAAAACAGCTAGAGATTTATACTAATAATTTAAATCAAAGCATAGATAAGCTGGTCTTAGCTAAGCATAATACATTGGCAAATTATCAGGTTAGGCTTGAAGCATCAAAACCTGAAAAGCTTTTAGAAAAGCGCAAACAGGAATATGCTATGCTTAGCAAAATTCTTTCTAGAAATATGTTGGATAAGTACCAGCGAACTGCAGAAAAATTTAATTATCTGGTGGCTAAGCTTAACGGTTTATCACCTACAGCAAAGCTGGTCAATGGTTTTGGATATATAGCTGTAGAGGGAGAAGCCTTGACTACTGCTAAGGCAGTATCAAAGGGTGACAGCCTTAAGGTTACTGTGAGTGATGGTGAGATAAATGCAGCTGTAGAGAATGTTTTGATAAAGGATTTTAATTAGATATTCAGATATGCATAAGGAGAATATTATGGATAATAATATGATAGATAATGAATTTTCAGTGGAGAAGGCATTTGAGAGATTAGCCGAGATTAATTCTCTGCTTGAAAATCCTCAAGTTAGTCTCAAGGATTCCCTTGCATTATATACAGAGGGAGTAAAGCTTGTAGATTCCTGTAAGAAGAACTTAGAGGATGTGGAAAAGGAGATTAAGATACTAAATGAAGTATAGCACTAAGGACATTGAAAATATTTTATATAAGTATCTTCCGATTGAAGAGGGGTATCAGCGAGCTGTTATAGAGGCAATGAATTATTCCTTTAGAGCAGGTGGCAAAAGACTCCGACCTATGATTATGAAGCTTGTCTATGATATGTTTGCTATAGAAGAGAAACTAGACCTTATAGGTCCGTTTATGGCGGCTTTAGAGATGATACATACCTATTCGTTGATACACGATGATTTGCCTGCCTTAGATAATGACTTGGTTAGACGTGGTTTACCAACCTGTCATGCTAAGTATGGAGAGGATATGGCTATTCTTGCTGGAGACGGATTACTGAATTTTGCCTTTGAGACAGCGTCAAAGGCTTTTTTGGCGTGTCCAGGTAATGTGGCTGTAGAAAAAGCTTTTGTAAGCTTGGCAAAGAGACCGGGCATATATGGTATGATTGGTGGACAGGTACTAGATGTAGCTATGTCTGGGAAACCACTAGATGACGAGCAGATTGATTTTATAAATATTAATAAAACAGCAGCTTTGATTGTTTGTGCTATGGAGATAGGTGGTTTACTTGGTGGCGCAGATGAGACAGATTGTGAGAATCTGGGACATATTGCTAAGTGTGTAGGTCTTGCCTTCCAGGTTCAGGATGATATTTTGGATATAATTGGAGATGAGGAAAAGCTTGGGAAGCCGGTTAAAAGTGATGAAAAGAATGCAAAATATAATTATGCCACGGTGCATGGTCTGGAAGAAGCAAAGTGCTATGTAATGGAAATGTCCCGAAAGGCTATAATGATGATAAAGGATATAAAGGCTTCCAATGAGGATGCTAGACAGCAGCTTATGGAGCTTGTAAATAGCTTGATAAATAGAGAATTTTGACACAGGAAGTACTAGAATGAGTATATTAGGGAAGATATCAAATCCTAATGATATCAAAGAATTAAATAAAAAAGAATATGATGCTTTGGCCTCAGAAATCAGAGAATTCTTAGTAGATAAGGTGAGTGAAAGAGGTGGTCATTTAGCTTCTAATTTAGGTGCGGTAGAGCTGACTATGGCACTTCATCTTTGTATGGATTTTCCTAAGGACAAGCTTATATTTGATGTTGGTCATCAAGCATATACTCATAAAATTTTAACTGGTCGTATGAATGAATTTGAGCATTTGAGAGAGTTTGGGGGATTAAGTGGATTTCCTAAGACTAAGGAAAGTGATACAGATTCCTTTAATACTGGTCATAGTTCAACAAGTATATCGGCTGCTATGGGATATGCCGTGGCAAGAGATATGAGGGGATCTGATGAGAAGGTTGCTTGTGTTATAGGTGATGGTTCCCTTACAGGTGGTATGGCTTATGAGGCTATAAACTGTTTAGCACAGCACAGAACGGGTTGTGTAATAATATTAAATGACAATGAGATGTCCATCGATAAGAATGTAGGTGGGCTTTCAAAGTACTTAAATAGCATAAGAGTAGGTTCTGCTTATAATGAGCTTAAGGAAGGTGTGGAAAACTCCCTATTAGCCACAAAGGTAGGTACAAAGGTGGCTAAGACCTTAAAACATTCTAAGGATACTCTTAAACAGTTTTTGGTTCCTGGTATGTTTTTTGAGGAGCTTGGAATTACCTATGTTGGTCCTATTGATGGACACAATGTGGACGATTTGGTTTCTACTATTAAGAGTGCATTTAAGCTTAATAAGCCTATTATAATACATGTTAAAACCAAGAAAGGTAAAGGATATGCCCTAGCCGAGAAGCATCCTGACTATTTTCATGGTGTTGCACCATTTTACAAGGATACAGGAAAGCTTAAGACCAAGAAGGTGACCAGTACCTATACAGATATGTTTGGTAGACATATGGTGGAGCTTGGTGCAAAATATGATAATTTAACTGCAATAAGTGCTGCTATGTCTATAGGAACAGGTCTTAATCGCTTTAGTGAGGTCTATCCGGATAGATTTTTTGATGTGGGAATTGCGGAGCAGCATGCTGTTACCTTTGCGGCTGGTATGGCTTCAGCTGGTATGATTCCAGTGGTGGCTATATATTCATCATTTCTACAAAGAAGCTATGACCAAATTCTTCACGATGTTTGTCTTCAAAATTTACATGTGGTATTTTGCATTGATAGAACAGGTTTAGTAGGTCAGGATGGAGAAACTCATCAGGGTATATATGATGTGTCTTATTTATCACATCTACCTAATATGACAGTTCTAGCACCAAAGAATAGGGTGGAGCTTATTCGTATGATGGATTATGCTATGGAGTGCAATGGTCCAGTAGCTATAAAGTATCCAAGAGGTTCAGCTTCAAAGGAGCTTATGGATGTGGATACACCAATCAAGTATGGCAAGAGTGAGGTAGTATACAAGGGTGAGGATATTGCAATATATTCCTGTGGACATATGATGGAGGAAGCTCTAAAGCTTTACAATATGCTCCTTGATGCAGGTAGGAAGCCAACGCTTATAAATGCCCGTTTCATAAATATTATAGATGATGAACTTTTAGTTGATATAACTAAAACTCATAACACCATAGTTACTATAGAAGAAAATGTAACCGTAGGTGGCTTTGGGCAGATGCTTATGGCAAGGCTAAGTAATCTTTCTGTAGATAAGGTTACACACATAGATGCATCTATTCATGCAGGAAAGGTAGAGCAAGGCACTATCAAGGAGCTAAGACATATGCTTGGCATAGATGCGGAGAGTATCTTCCACAAGGTGGATAATTTTTAGTTTTTTTATGTTTTATATAGACATTACAAAGAAGTCGTGCCAGTAAATAGAATCCGGCCGCGACAGTGGTCGGGACTAAGCTGACCATTGCTATGCACGTGTCAGCGTGGACCGACCCCAGGCAGGCCGGCCATTATAGTAGATTCACGACTTCTTTGAAGAATATATCAAGAGGTTAGTATGCAAGAAAAGATAAAAAAGGAAAGATTAGACATTCTTATAGTGAATCGTGGACTTGCTCCATCCAGGGAAAAGGCCAAGGCAATTATTATGTCAGGTATAGTTTACGTAGATGGTGAAAAGGAAGATAAGGCAGGCACCACATTTCCAGAGAATGTAAATATAGAAATAAAGGGCAATACCTTAAAATATGTTAGTCGTGGTGGCTTAAAGCTTGAGAAGGCTATGAATCAGTTTGGCTTAAGACTAGATGGCTTTGTTTGTATGGATGTAGGTTCATCTACTGGTGGATTTACAGACTGTATGCTACAAAATGGTGCCACAAAGGTATATGCAGTAGATGTGGGACATGGACAGCTTGACTGGAAGCTTAGAAATGATGAGAGAGTTGTATGTATGGAGAAGACTAATATAAGATATGTAACTCCAGAGCACATAGATGATCAGCTGGATTTTTCATCTATAGACGTATCCTTTATATCCTTGACTAAGGTTTTAACACCAGTTAAGGAGCTGCTTAAGGATACTGGAAGAATAGTTTGTCTTATTAAGCCACAGTTTGAGGCTGGCCGTGAAAAGGTTGGTAAAAAAGGCGTAGTAAGAGATAAGAAGGTTCATGAAGAGGTTATTGATATGGTGGTGGAGTACGCAAAAAGTATTGAGTTATATCCACTTAGATTAGATTTCTCTCCGGTAAAGGGACCAGAGGGTAATATCGAATATTTATTATACCTTTCAAATAACCTAGAGGATGTGAATGAAATTGGGGATACCCAGTTCAGTATAAATGAGGTGGTAGAAGCCTCACATAAGACACTTGATAAGGAAGTATAATACATAGGGGAAGACGAATGAATAAATTTCTCATACTTGCTAATACGGATAAGGATGTAAATCTTAGTCTTAGCAACAAGATAAGTGAATATTTATTAAATAAGGGAGCTAAAGCTACTATTGTTAGTGATGTGGATGACCACTATGAGGATCTTCGTGTCAAGGAGGAACTTATGAGGGGAGTTCAAGCAGCTATCGTATTAGGCGGCGATGGAACAATGCTTAGAGCTGCCCACAGTATAGGTACCTATGATGTGCCATACATAGGTATTAATCTTGGAACCCTAGGCTTTTTGGCTGAGATAGAGGAGTCTAATGTGTATGAGGCATTAGATAGGCTGTTAAAGGATGAGTTTATCATAGAAAAGCGTATGATGATTGAGGGAAGTGTTAAGGATAAGGTGTTTCATTCCTTAAATGATGTGGTTATAACCAGAGCAGGCTTCTCTCGTATAATAGGTCTTAAGGTATACGTAAATAATCAGCTTTTAGACACCTACGAAGCAGATGGTGTTATTGTAGCTACACCTACAGGCTCTACCGGGTATAATATGTCCGCAGGAGGACCTATAGTAAGTCCTAAGGCGAGTGCTATAGTTGTTACACCTATTTCTCCGCATTCACTTACATCAAAGAGTGTTGTATTTGACAGTACAGAGGAAATTCGTGTAGAGATTATGAAAAAGAGAAAAACACAGGAAACTGAGGCAATTGTTTCCTTTGATGGAAGTAATAGTATAGAGCTTGCAGCAGGAGATGTGGTAAATGTTAAGCTTTCAGCTAGAAGCATTAGCTTAATTAAAATGTATGATGTGAATTTTTACACCGTACTTAGAGATAAGATAGGAGGATAAGGCCTTGAAGAAGAGAAGACAGGAGGCTATTGTCAATTTAATAAATAATAATAGCATTGAGACTCAGGAGGAACTCTTAAGTCTTCTTATGAAGAGTGGTTTTAACACTACGCAGGCTACAGTTTCAAGAGATATTAAGGAACTTAATGTTACAAAGATTACCTACGATGGAAATAAGCACAAGTACGTGGTGGGTAAGCTTGTGGACAACGCAGGAGCAAAATCTTATAAGCATCTTTTGGGTAATTGTATCATTTCCATAGATTATGCAGAAAATATAGTTGTGGTAAAGACTGTTGCAGGTATGGCAATGGCAGTGGCAGCAGCTATAGATAGTCTTTCAATAGATGATATAGTGGGAAGCATTGCAGGAGATGATACCATTTTTCTAGCTATAAGACGTAGCAATCTGGTGGATAAAGTAATTGGAGATATTAAAAAATGTTGTTAAATATGCATATTAAAAATTTGGCTCTCATCAATGAAATTGATATTAATTTCAATGAGGGCTTAAATATACTTACAGGTGAGACAGGCGCCGGCAAGTCAATAATTATCGGTTCTTTGGGCATTTGTTTGGGAGGAAAGTTCTCCAAGGAGTTGCTTAGAGATGATACTAAGGATGGACTTGTGGAGCTAATGTTTTCTGTGGACAGTCAGGAAATTAAGGATGAGCTTTGCGCTCTTGAGGTTTATCCTGATGAAGAGGATGTTATACTTGTTTCCAGAAGAATTAATAATGCCGGCAAGACTATCAATAGAATAAATGATAATACTGTTACTATAGGTAAGCTTAAGGATGTAGCCAGCGTGCTCATAGATTTACATGCTCAGCACGAGCAGCAAACTCTTCTTAAGGTGTCTAAGCATATGGATATACTGGATAGATTCGGTGGAGAAGAGCTGTCAAAGCTTAAAGCCCAGGTAGCATTAACATATCAGCAGTATATGGAGATAAAGACAAGGCTTGAAGATGAGTCTATGGATGAGAATGAAAAAAATAAGCAGATTGATTACCTTCAGTATCAGATTGATGAGATTGAGAAGGCTAATTTAAAGCAAGGTGAGGATCAGGAACTTGAGGTACTTTATAAAAAAATAGTCAACTCTAAGGAAATTCTTACTACTGCGGATGAGATTTATAGTTCAACCGGTTACGGTTCAAGAGATTCTGCAGCAGAACAAATTGGTCGTGCCCTAAATCAGATGAAGAGGGTTGCTGAACTTGATGAGGACTTCCAGTCATCATATGATACATTGGTTGATATAGACAGTATGTTAAATGATTTTAACAGAGAGTTGTCAGCCTATATGAAGGGTATGGAATTTGATGATGAGGAGTTTAAGACTGTGGAGTCTAGACTTGACCTAATAAATTCCTTAAAGGCAAAATATGGCAGAGAAATTACAGACATTTTCAATGTCCTTAAAAATTATAGGACTGAATTAGAAAAGCTTGTAAGCTTTGATGAATATATTGCTAAGCTAAGAAATGAGCTGTTAAATGTGGAGCAGGAATTAAAGGCTAAGTGCAACAGACTCTCTGCTAAACGTAAGGAAGTTTCAGTTAATATGTGCAAGCAGATAAAGGATTCTTTATTTGAGCTTAACTTTATGTCTGTGGAGTTTGAGATGAGGTTCGAGGAGCTTGATAGATTTACTGCTTCAGGAACAGACAGTGCACAGTTTTACATATCAACAAATGTAGGTGAAGCTATAAGACCATTAAGTCAGGTGGCGTCTGGTGGAGAGCTTTCTAGGGTAATGCTAGCATTGAAATCTTGCATAGCTAATCTAGATGCTACACCAACCCTTGTATTTGACGAAATAGATGTGGGAATAAGTGGTAGAACAGCTCAGGCTGTGGCACAGAAGATGAGTGTAATAGGAAGAAATCATCAGCTTATATGTATAACTCACCTTCCACAGATAGCAGCTATGGCTGATACCCATTATGTAATTGAAAAAAATGTGGAAAATAATAAAACAATTACCAGCATTAAAGAACTGTCAAAGAAAGAGGAAATAAACGAAATAGCCAGACTTTTAGGTGGAGCGGAGATAACTGAAGCAACCATTAAATCTGCAGAGGAGATGAAAGGATTGGCAGATAGAACAAAAATATACTAAATTATATTTCTCTAAAGTTAAGATAATAAGAGTACATTCATTTTTATGAGTGTGCTCTTTTTTTATACTTATAGAAGGGAGAACTAATATGAAAAATTATAGAAGATATTTATTTTTACTAGTGGCACTTGATATATGTCTTATATGTGCTGGACTTGTAAAGTATAATGATGCGTATGTGGAGGCCTCAGAGATAAAATACACAGTTCCTGCAAGCGATATTAATGAGGAAGATATATGGGTTGTTCCTTCTGGGGAGCCCATAGGTATATATGTAAAATCTGAGGGTGTTATGGTTATAGGTATGGGTGAGGTTACAGGAGAAGATGGAGATAAGCATTCTCCTTGTGAGGGACTTCTTTCAGCAGGAGATTACATCTTATCAATAGAAGGAGAAATGATAGATGATAAGGTGGAACTGTCAGATATGGTCAATGCTTGCATGGGGGATGCCATAGATATGACTGTTCAAAAGAAGGTTAGTAATGATTCTGGTGATATAAAGATAGAAACTCTTTCGGTTACCCCGGTCAAGAACCAGCAGGGAGATTATATGCTGGGACTTTGGGTTAAGGATGACATATCGGGTATAGGTACTCTCACATATTACAATGAGGCAACCTTCGGAGCTTTAGGTCACAGTATAAATGATAACGATACAGGAGAAGTTTTCGAGATATCAGATGGAGCAATATATAAAACCAATTTAATCAATATTGTAAAGTCAAATAGAAAGCTACCAGGTCGTTTAGAAGGTATGATTGATTATTCCTCCTATAATATGTTAGGTAGAGTTCAGTCAAATTCTTGCTATGGAATTAGTGGTTATGTCACAAATGTAGGACGACAGCAGCTTAGCTATCAGGAGTATATGCCAGTTGCCCATAGAGAAGAGGTGAAGGTAGGGGAAGCTTATTTATTATCTGCTATTTCAGGTGAGCCTATGTATTATTCTGTAGAAATTACTGATATAATGCATCATCAGGCAGAAGCTAATAAGGAGCTTCAGATAAGGATTACGGACTCCAGACTTATTGACCTTACCAGCGGAATAGTTCAGGGTATGAGCGGAACACCTATAATTCAGAATGGCAAGCTTGTTGGAGCAGTTACTCATGTGTTGGTGAATGACCCCACAAAAGGGTATGGGATCTTTATCCAAAATATGTTAAGTAATGGAAGTTAACTTAAGATAGGGAAGATTAAAAATAATCCCAAATATGATATTAAAGTATTGCGAAAAGTGTAAAAAGATATAAAATTATAAATAGAATAGAAAAAATTTTCTTATTACGTAGGGTAAGGTATTGCTTGTTACCCTACGTAATGTGCTATATATGCCATTAGGAGGTGCAAAAATGTCATTATACACTACAGGAGAAGCAGCTAAAATATGTAATGTTACTGTTCGTACCATTCAATACTATGACAAGGAAGGAATAATACATCCTAGTGAAATCTCAGTTGGTGGAAGAAGGCTATACTCAGAGGAGGATATAAATAATCTTAAAAAGGTTTGTATGATAAAATCCCTGGGAGTGTCTTTGGCAGGCATCAAGGAGATTATGAAGGATGAGGAGGGTGAGAAGGTTATACAGGTATTTCTAGAGGAACAGGAAAAGGAAATCGCTGAAAATATTGATAATCTCACCGAACAGGTCAAACGTATTCGAGTGGTTAGGGACAGCATAAAGGAAAGTGGCTTTCTGCCTGTAAATTCAAACGAAGACATTGAAGAACTAATGGAAGAAAAGAAGAATATAAAAAAGCTTAGGCTATTCTTACTTGCTGTGGGAATACCAGTTTCTATTATGGAGTGGACTGGAATTATATACTGGATTATGTCAGGAAATCCCAAACTTTTTCTTGTGTTCTTACCTATTATCATAATATTAAGTGTTTTTGTATTTGTTATCTATTACGGAAGAACAAAATTTTTATGTCCACATTGTCATACTTTGTTTAAGCCAAGGGTTGTAGAGTATATTTTTGCTAATCACACTCTAAAGCTTAGGAAGCTTACATGCACCTCTTGTGGTCACAAGGGAATGTGCATAGAAAAGTACAGTATAGATTAAGGAGAAATAATTATGTTATTAGAAGGAATGAAATTAGAACAACTGAAGGAGTATTTTCCGTTTTTAGTACCACTTATTATATTAGAATTTGTATTACTGTTTTTTACTATAAGACATATATTAACACACAGCACCTATAAACGTGGAAATAGAACTATATGGATGATAGTTGCCATAGTTGGTATGAATATGATTGGGCCAATTCTATATTTTACGCTTGGAAAAGAGGATGAATAAATGGATAATATACTTTCTATAAAAGGGGTGTCTAAAAGCTTTGGCAGTAAGAAAATACTCGATGAATTAAGCTTTGACGTGCCTAGAAATTCTATATATGGTTTTGTGGGTAAAAATGGTGCTGGTAAAACCACAACCATGAAGCTTATCTTAGGTATGTACCAGGCTGATGGTGGAGAAATATATGTTAACGGGGAAAAGGTTACCTACGGTGCCAATAAAACTAACAAATATATAGGATATCTTCCAGATGTGCCGGAGTATTATGGATATATGAAACCAAAGGAATATCTAAGACTTTGTGCAGATATAACTGGTATGCCAAAGGAAACCATGGAAGAGGAAATTGATAGAATGCTTGAGATGGTTGGCCTTAGCAAAGATAACAAGAGAATCGCGGGCTTTTCTAGAGGTATGAAGCAAAGACTTGGCATAGCCCAGGCACTGCTTTCAAAACCACAGCTACTTATATGTGACGAGCCAACCAGTGCCCTTGACCCTGTGGGACGAAAGGAGATACTAGATATTCTAAAATCTGTAAGCCAGGAAACTACAGTCATATTTTCAACTCACATATTGTCTGACGTGGAGCGTATATGTGACCATGTGGGAATCTTAAATGATGGTAAATTAGCTTGGCAGGGGGATAGAGATAGTCTTAAAGCCATGAGCAAGAATACTGGCTTCGAGGTGGAATTTGAGTCAGTAGAAGAACTGAAAAAAGCTATAAAGCTTTTAGAGGAGAATAATATTGGAATTAAGAGCCTAGATATGAAAGATTCTAACCTGGAAGATTTGTTTATGGAGGTGATGAACCATGAGACAGTTTAATGCCTTTATAAAGAAAGAATGGATGGAACAAAGCAGAACCAATAAATTGCTTATATTAGGAATAGTATCAGTGGTATTTGGCATTATGAGCCCTGCTGTGGCAAAGCTTACTCCTGTTATATTTGAAGCAATGTCACAAAGCTTATCGGATCAGGGAATATCCTCCATACAGCTTGGTGAGGTTACTGCAATTACCTCATGGCAGCAGTTTTACAAGAACATATCGACACTAATGATAGTATTTGTTGTTATGGCTTCGGGAAACATAACTAATGAGTACCAGAAGGGGACCTTAGTAAATATAGTTACAAAGGGTATGCCTCGTCATAAAATACTTATCTCGAAGCTTTTTGTTCAGGTGGTTATATGGACGTTAAGTTATTTTATAACCTTTTTTACTACCTACATTTACACAATATACTACTGGGATAACAGTGTGGTAAAGTACTGCTTTTTGGCTGCTTTACTACCATATCTATTTGGCTTATGGCTTATAGCTTTTATATTCCTAGCCTCAACCATATCAAATAATAATATCTCAGTTTTACTATTTGTAGGAGGAGCAGTAGCACTTTGTTATCTGTTGGGAATAGCTCCAGACTTAAAAGAGTACTTGCCTACCACATTGCTTAGTGCAGGAAACTTGCTTACAGGAGCTAGTTTGCCAGAAGACTTTGTTAAGGCTACCGTGGTTACAGCTTTCACAGGTATGGTTGCTATATTAGTGTCCATTTCCACATTTAACAAGAAGAAGCTATAGATTATATGAGTAATAAAGAATAAAACCCAGTACATGTACTGGGTTTTATCTTTATAAAATATGATTTATAGGAAATCCTTGATTTGACTATGGATGATATTCATAAGGTTGGTACGAGCTTCGACACTGGCCCATCCTATATGCGGAGTGATGAGAATCTTTGACTTGTCCTGTACATTTAAGAGAGGACAAGCTGGGCTCATTGGCTCAACTGCAATAACATCAAGTCCTGCGGCAGCAATAACATTATTGTTCAGTGCATTGGTTAAAGCCACTTCATCTACTATAGGTCCACGTCCTAAGTTAAGAAATATGGCATTTGGTTTCATCTTAGAAAATGCCACCTCATTCATAAGTCCTTCTGTATACTCATTTAGAGGTGCGTGGACGGAAACTATGTCAGAAGTTGTAAGAAGAGTATCAAGATTCACTTGGTTGTAGCCTTTCTGTGCTGGTGCGCCAGAGGCAGAATAGTATATTACCTTGGCACCAAAGACCTTAGCTATGTCGGCTACACGTCGACCAATGGCGCCAAGACCTATAATTCCCCAGGTTTTTCCTGAAATCTGGGGAAAAACCTTGTCGAAGTGGGTGAACATGGTGTCGTTAATATATTTTCCGTCTTTTACATAGCTATCGTAGTAGGCCATATGCTCAAGAAGATAAAAAAGCATAGAAAATGTATGCTGAGCTACGGATTCTGTGGAATAACCAGCCACATTGCGCCATGCTATACCACGCTTATCTAGGTATTCTTTGTCTAAATTATTGGTGCCAGTAGCAGTTACACATACCAGTTTAAGATTTTTTGCAGAACCGATTGTGGATTCATTAATGGGGATTTTGTTGATAACTAAAATATCAGCGTCAGCCACTCTGTCTGGAACCTCCTCAACTGAAGAAAAATTATATTCCACAACCTCTCCAAAATCCTTAAAAATAGACAGATCTATATCATCACCTATTGTTTTTCTATCTAAAAATACCAGCTTCATAATTTATCTCCTTTATTCAATATAATTTAAAATAATATGTTGATTACTCTGTTGATTAGACTGTTGATAATTATAAATTCGTCAAAATATTCATTCTCGTATATTATACATTAGAACCTAAATGATGACAATAAATACCTATAAAATCCCTAATATGCCACAATGGGATGTAAATAGCTATGCATTATTTAGTCGAGTAAATTTGCAAATTATGCCGTCATATTTTAGGTGTCGCAACTTGCGTTTTGTTACATATTGCCCTAGATGTAATACCAACATATAATGACGTAGATGTTAGAAAAGTATCAGCATTTTAAATTAAATAGATAAAATGCAAAAATAAGGAGGAAGAAATATGAGAACGAGGGTATTGGTAATTAAGCATGATACCAAGGGCAGAGATGAATTGAAAAAGGAGCTTATGGGGAAAGCAGATATTGAGGTTTGTAAATGGATTAGTGACGGAGCAGATGGGGTAACTGCAATTAAAAGATTTAATCCAGATGTTGTATTATTGGATTTATTATTACCTAATGTGGATGGTCTTGCAATATTAGAGGAGATAAATGCTTTGGGCCCTAAAGGTTTTAGATTTTTGATAACAGCAAACGATAGTCAAATCAAATTTATAGAAGCTTCATATAAAAATAGGTTGGAAAATATACTTGCTGTATTAGTTGAGGAGGGTAACGAAGCCTTTAATATATATGATGAGATAGGTAGAGTTAAGAACCTAAAAACTAAGGATATTTTACATATAAGAAAAGACGATGAGGGAAGTCTAAGAGAGAGTCAGTTAGAAATGACAGTAACTGAAATTATTCATGAAATAGGAGTTCCGGCACACATAAAGGGATATCAATATCTTAGAAGCTCTATATTGCTTGCCGTAAGTGATATGGATATATTAAATTCAATTACTAAGCAGCTGTATCCTTCTATTGCAAAGAAGTATGATACAACCTCTAGTAGGGTGGAAAGAGCCATAAGACATGCTATTGAGGTTGCATGGGAGAGAGGGAAAACAGATACAATAGACGAGCTGTTTGGTTATACTCTTAACAAGGGTAGACAGAAGCCAACTAATTCAGAGTTTATTGCTCTTATAGCAGATAAAATAAGATTAGATTGCAAGATGAAAAGTGCATAAAGAACAGAAATTATTTATATATTTCAAAATATGACAGATTAAAATAATTAAATATGGTAATTTATTATAAATCTAAGATAAGTAATAAAGTAAGGAGTTAATATGAATAGTGAATTAATCAAGGTTCTTATAGCTGATAGCGATTGCGACAATATCGGCAATCAACTACTAGAGCAAAATAAGCAGGACACAAAAGAAGGCCTTGAGATTGTATATAAAACCAGTGATGGTGAAGCGGTATATGACTTGGTATGTAAATATAAGCCAGATATATTGCTACTTGATGTATTCGTTTCAAGTGTAGATGGTATAGAGATAGTAGAACAAATTAGGGCCAACGAGGAATTTGATAACATTAAAATTATTTTTCTATCTACAGTAGGTTCTCCTAGAATTATTAATATGGCATTTAGCTTAGGTGCAGATTATTACATAATGAAGCCATATAGTGTAAGCATATTATACAAGAGAATAAAGCAGCTTGCAAATAGCACCTCAGGTGTAGGCGAACATAATGAGGGATTAATTGTATATGATACCACTGAACAAAATATAGAAAATGATGTTACAGAAATAATTAGAGAAATAGGTATACCTGCACACATAAAAGGTTATCAGTATATTAGGGAGGGCATTATAATGTCTATAAGAGACATAAATATGCTCAATTATATTACTAAACTGTTATATCCTAGCATTGCAAAAAAATACAAAACTACATCAAGTAGTGTTGAAAGAGCAATAAGGCATGCTATAGAGGTGGCATGGGCAAGAGGTAAGATAGATGTTATTGAAAATATGTTTGGATATACTGTAAGTGCAGGTAAAGGAAAACCTACAAATTCAGAGTTTATAGCCCTTATTGCAGATAAATTAAGAATAGAGTATAAGTTGCATGCGTAAAAAAGAAATATTGCATAAAAAAGGTCAAAAAAGTTCACAATTTTTACAAATTTTTGTTGACGAAAATCTTATCCTAAAATAAAATATAATAGTTAGATACTATTCATTTTTTGGAAGGAGATTTTAAAGTGGCAACCCAGGAAACTAATGAAGGCGGTTCCGGAATGAACAAGACTGGCGGTCAAAAGACCACCTATACTAGGACCTTTAGAAACGAAAACAAGCGTGAAAAAGGTGACGGCAGAAAATTTGAAAAGGGTGACAGACCTGTAAGAAATGACCGTGGTGAGAGACCTGAGCGAGGCGATAGACCACCAAGAACTGATAGAGCAGGTGGTTATCAGAAACAGGACAATGGACAGGGAGGCAAGCCTAGATATAATAAGACAGAGGGAGGCCGTCCACCAAAATCTGACCATTACGATAAAAATAGAGGATATAATAGTCAGCCTAGATTCCCTAATAAGGATGAGGATGATGAGGATAATAGCAGAAGAAGTAAGTCATCTAGACCTAAGGAGAGCAAACCAACTGTTGCTATACCTGATAAGAATAAGGTTCAGCTTAGACTTGAGAAGGAACAGAAGTCTATGAAGAAGAAACAGTCCAAGAAGAAGGAAAGTAATAGACCTCAGCCTAAGGTTAAGAGAGCAAATAATGTAAATTATACTAAGAACTATGCAAATGGTGATTATGATGATTATGAAGATTATTATGATGACTTCTAAGATATAATTAATCACAAATGAAAAATCCTGCCATATGGCAGGATTTTTCATTTGTGATTAATTAGTCTATTGAAAAGCTTCCAGTCTCATCTTCGTTAAATACGTAGTAAACCATATTCTCTTCTGGCTTTACATAAAGTTTGAGCGAAGTCAACTCTGATGCTTTCTTACCTGATTTTGTCCAGATAGCCTTAGCAGCCTTAACTAATTCAGCCTGATCTAGCTGCTTTCCGTAAAATTCTAAGTAAAATGTCTGCTTCAAGATTTTCACCTCCCATATATTATCATAAACAAAGTAATCATATACTAAACTGAATAAAAAAGCAATATTTATCCCTATCTTCATATCAAACAATTTCTTGTTTATTGATATATTTTGTGATATTATTATTTTAACTGTGTAAGGTTTTTGATTAGTTGTGATTAATGTGGAGGAAATATGGACGAGAATTATCTTGATGACCTTCTAAAAGGGGTTTCAACCGACAATCAAAAAAAGAATAGCTTTGACAAAACCGTTGATAAGGATTCGGGGATTAATGTGGATTTTGAAGATTTTGATGATATATCCTTAGATGAGCTTGATAGCTTGGATGATATTTCCTTAGATGATTTGGATCTTGAAGCGTTGGAAGATGTAGATTTTGATGATTTAGATATTATAAATCTAGATGCAGATAAGAATAAGGCATCTTTCGAATACATACCAGAGAAAGAGGACTTTAATGCTGACGATATGTTAGCTGGTATAGATGATATAGAAGATATATCTGAATTATCCGATATATCAGAATTGTCCGATATTGAGAATAACGAGCTTGAAGAAGTTGTAGAAACTCAGATTGATACTAAAAATGATGATGTCATGTTGAGTGAAGCAGATATAGCGGATTTGTTTAGTCAGATTAAAGGAGAAGAAACGGTAGATATTCCTTCTGATATGGGAGGAGATTCAAATTCATTAGACGGTCTTGATGCTTTGTTTTCAGAGTCAGATAGTAGTTCTGGTGATGATATAGAGAGTATGGATTTAGATGATCTATTTTCTGCTCTTGGTATAGATGAAACAGAAGGTGTTGCCACAGACAATTATGTTAGTGGTGAGGATGATTTGGATCAGCTGCTTCAAGCTACTATGGCAAGTAGCTTTGGGGATGATGAACTAGCTGATATAGAGGATATTTCTGAAAAAACAGGGAAAAAGAATAAAAATAAGTCCAAAACTAAGATAAAGGAAAAGAAGTCTATGTCAGAAATTCTTTTTGGAGAACCTGATGAGGATGATGAAGAGGAAGAGAGACTTCTTGAGATAAAAAAGGCAGAAAAAGAAGCTAAAAAGGCCAAGAAAAAAGAAGATGCCGAGATAAAGAAAGCAGCGAAGCAAGAAAAGCTTCAGTTAAAGAATGCTGATGACGCTAAGAAAAAGAGTGAAAAGGCCGAGAAAAAAAGAGTAAAGGAAGCTGCCCTTATTGCAGAGCTAGAAGCTGAAAAGGGACAAAAGAAGGTTCCTACATCGGTAGTTATTATTGTTTTTGCTACATTTGTTGCTTTGGGCTTAATAGTAATAATTGGAGCTAAAAATTTTAATTATTCACAAGTTATTAGAAAGGCTACAGATTACTTTGAAAGACAAAGATATAGACTTGCTTATGAAGAGGTTGCAGGTATTGAGGTTAAGGAAGAGGATGAGGAACTTCGCGATAGAATATATACAGTTATGTATGTGGAGCGACTCTATGAATCCTATGAGAACAATATGACCCTAGAAAGACCTGATAAAGCATTAGATTCATTGATTAGAGGACTAGAAAAGTATGACGAGCATTATGATGAGGCAGTAGTTTTAGGCATAGCTAAGGATATAAAGTCTGTTAAGGAAAAGATTGTGAATGCATTATGGAATACTTATGGACTTTCAGAGGCTGCTGCCTATGATATTATGAAGCTAGATGGAATAGAGTATAGCGATGCTCTTATTAAGGCTAGTGAAAAATTAATGCCGTTAGGAGAATAATATGATTTCTATAATTGATTATGATGCAGGTAATATTAAAAGTGTAGAGAAGGCTTTGGAGTACCTGGGACAGGAAGTTATAATTACAAGAGATAAAGATATTATAATGAGCAGTGATAAAGTTATTTTACCTGGTGTAGGATGCTTTATGGATGCTATGGACAAGATTAGAGAGTATAAGCTGGAGAATGTAATATATGATGTTTGTGACTCTGGGAAACCTTTTCTTGGAATATGCTTAGGCTTGCAGCTACTATATAAAACCAGTGAGGAAAGTCCAGGTGCTACAGGTTTAGGAATATTAGATGGTGAGATTGTTAGAATACCAGATGCTCCAGGATTAAAGATACCACAGATAGGCTGGAATTCATTAAAAATTACCCCAGGTGCAAAGCTGTTTAAGAATATCGCTGATGATTCCTATGTGTACTTTGTACATTCTTACTATTTAAAATCAAAGAATATTGAGGATGTGGCTGCAACTACAGAGTATTCAACTCTAATTCATGCAAGTGTAGAGAGGGATAATGTATTTGCTTGTCAGTTCCATCCAGAAAAGAGTTCATCTGTTGGTCTTACAATTCTTAAAAATTTTGTAGAGCTGTAGATTTATAATACCCCGGTACATTACCGGGATATTATTTTGAAAGAACATAGAATATGATACATATGTTTGAGGAGTAATAATATGCATACTAAAAGAATAATACCTTGTTTAGATGTGAATAATGGACGAGTAGTAAAAGGCATAAATTTTGTTAATTTAAAGGATGCCGGAGATCCGGTTGCTGTTGCTGCAGCTTATGATAAGGCTGGGGCAGATGAGTTAGTATTTCTCGATATTACTGCATCTTCAGATTCTAGAAATATTGTTGTAGATATGGTTAGAAAGGTTGCCGAGACTGTATTTATTCCATTTACAGTAGGAGGAGGGATTAGAACAGTAGATGATTTTAGAACTATTCTCCGTGAAGGAGCAGATAAAATTTCTATCAATTCTTCAGCCATCAATACACCAGAGCTTATAAGTGATGCAGCAGACAAATTTGGTAGCCAGTGCGTGGTTGTTGCCATTGATGCCAGAAGAAGAGAGGATGGATCTGGCTGGAATGTATATAAGAATGGTGGAAGAATTGATACAGGACTTGATGCTATAGAGTGGGCTATGAAGGCTGACAAGATGGGTGCAGGAGAAATTCTTTTAACCAGCATGGACTGTGATGGTACAAAAGCAGGCTATGATGTGGAGCTTACAGGATTAATTGCAGAAAATGTTTCCATACCTGTTATTGCATCTGGTGGTGCTGGCACTATGGACCATTTTTATGATGCACTAACTGAGGGTAAGGCAGATGCCGCACTTGCTGCTTCTTTGTTCCATTATAAAGAACTTGAAATAATGGATTTAAAGAGATATTTGAGAGAAAAGGGCCTTTCTATGAGAATGTAGAGATATATTTGACCATAGAAAGTATAGGTAATTTAGTTTGATAACTTTAGTTGAAAATGCTATAAGCATAGATGAATATTTGTATCTCAGAGAACAGGTGGGATGGGCACAGCTTTCAGATAGACAGGCTCAGCTTGCTCTGGAAAATTGTTTGTATAACATTAAAGCGGTTGATGATAATGGATATATTTTAGGTATGGGACGTATAGTCGGTGATGGTGCTGTTATATGTTATATTCAAGATTTGGTAGTAATACCTGAGGCACAGGGAAAGGGAGTTGGCTCCTTGATTATAGATGCTCTTATTGATTATGCAAAGGCTATTAAAGAAGAAGGGACTACCATGATGCTTTGTCTGATGTGTGCAAAGGGTAGAGAACCATTTTATGAAAAGCATAAATTTATATCAAGACCAACAGATAGCTTAGGCCCTGGTATGATACAGTATTTATAAATAGTTCAAACAAAAAAGTCGCCTATCAAAGGCGACTTTTTTGTTTGGGTAAGCTATTACTCTGCAAGATAAGGTTTAATAGCTGCCATAATATCCTCAGTCTCAGTCTCTGTATGGATATTCAAATCAATTGGCTTAGAAATATCTAAGCTAAAGATACCCATAATTGACTTTGCGTCGATAACATATCTACCTGAAACTAAGTCGAACTCTGCATTGAATCCACTAATATCATTAACAAAACTTTTTACCTTATCAATTGAATTGAGAGAAATCTTAACTGCTAACATCCCAAAACCTCCTTGTTTACATTTCATATTTATGTATGATACTATAATATAAGTTCGGGCATTAAAAGTCAATATTAAGCGGGAGATTTTTAGTAAAATGTTTGTTAAGATTATGGACAAAAAATTCAATATATATACGCTAGGATGTAAGGTTAATCAATATGAATCAGATAGTATGGCTGATGATTTAAAGTCTAAGGGAGCTAGGCTGGTGGGCTTTAATGAGGCTGCAGACATTTGCATTATTAATACCTGTTCTGTTACAAATATGGCAGAACGTAAATCAAGACAAATTATCCATAGAGCTAAGAAGTTAAATCCCCAAGCGGTAGTAGTTGCAGTGGGATGCTATGTCCAGGCAGACAGGACTTCTTTGGAGGCTGACTGGCAGATAGACATTGTGATTGGCAATAATAGAAAGAAGGACATTGCAAGAATTCTAGAGGAATATTTTGAGGATAAGGAGATACAGGATAATTTTATAGATATTAATAAAACCGATGAATATGAGAATATGACACTTATTAAGCCTGAGGAGCATAGCCGGGCTTATGTGAAGGTTCAGGATGGCTGTAATAATTTCTGTTCCTACTGTATTATTCCATATACCCGTGGAAGAATTAGAAGCAGAAGTCTAGAGGATGTATTACAGGAGATTGAAGGCCTGGCCCAAAGGGAAATCAAAGAGGTTGTTATAACTGGTATAAATCTATCCTCCTACGGCGATGAGAATGGGAACAGCCTGTTAGATTTGCTACAGCAGGTAAGTAAAATAGAAGGTATAAAGCGTATACGTATGGGCTCCCTGGAGCCTAGGGTTATTACAGAGGAGTTTTTGGAGGGGATATATAAGGATAAAAAGATATGCCCACATTTTCATCTATCACTTCAGAGTGCATGTAATGATACCCTAAAACGTATGAATCGAAAGTACACTATAGAGGAATATATGGAAAAATGTGACCTTATTAGAAGGTTTTATGACCGACCAGCCATTACTACTGATGTTATTGTAGGATTCCCGGGAGAGACAGAGAAGGAATTTGCAACCACAAGAACTAATCTTGAAAGATTAAATTTGTATGAGATGCATATATTTAAGTATTCCATAAGAAATGGTACTGTAGCAGCTACTATGCCTAATCAGATTCCAGATTATATTAAGGAGGAAAGAAGTAGTATTCTTCTTGATATGGCAGCTAAGAATAAGGCAGAGTTTGAGAAAAGCTTTAAGGGAGAAGCTTTAGAAATATTAGTTGAAGAATATGATAAGGAATTAGAGGGCTGCTATATAAAAGGACACACTGATCGATATATTTACATTAGAAGGCTTATGGATGAGGAATTTTGTAAAGATAATGTGAATAATATTATAGAGATAACATATTAATGAAAATTGGGTGGAAGAATGCTTCCACCCACTAATTATTTAAAAACAATAAAAAAATTAAAAGCCTTGAAGAAAAACTTCAAGGCTTTGTGAGCAGTCCGTAGGGGAATCGAACCCCTGTTTTCGCCGTGAGAGGGCGACGTCTTAGCCGCTTGACCAACGGACCTTATCTCGACCTTTGTTAGTATAGCAAAGGAACGATATAATTGCAAGTGTTTTTTTGAAAAAATTTAATAAAAAATGTAAATAGCGCGGAAACCCTTATGACATAAGGGCTTCCGCAGTTTGATTAAAATAATTTCTTAATAGAACCAAGCATATCCCCAGCCTTGTCAGCTGACATTTTAGCCTTTACTCCACTAATAACCTTCTCAACAGCATCATCTGGTAAATCCTTACCAGTCACCTTTTCAACAGCCTTTACAGGATCAGCTTTGAATTCCTTCATAAGGTTCTCATCCTTTGTGATTTTCTCAACGGTTTCCTTGATCTGATCAATAACTCCCATAATACGTCTCCTCTGATATAATTAGTAGTATTTATTAATGTCTCTCTCCAGAGACTTTTAAAAATAATATCATTATTTTAAGGTGTTTACAAGGGGAAAGACACAATATGTAGTTATAAAAGATATATTTATACCTAGATTTATACATTTTGGCACTAAATATAGTAAAATTTACCTAAAAGGCTTGAATGTTTTAAGTAAATATAATATACTTAACTTGATTTTTTTAAAATTTTGACTTCCGTAATATAAAGGAGGATTTGTTATGGTAGATGTGGTTTGGAAGGATAGAAAGAGAATCATTTTTGGTTTGCCTTGGACGTTTACAAAATATGGTTTATCTGAGGATAGACTGTTTATAGAGACAGGATTTCTTAATCTTAATGAGAATGAGGTTCGCCTTTATAGAATTATGGATGTTTCCTTGACTAGAAAGCTATGGCAGAGAATGTTTGGTCTTGGAACAATTACATGTCATTCATCAGATAAGTCTATGGGCACCTTCGAGATTAAGAATATAAAGAAGCCTAGCGAGGTTAAGGAGCTTATTTCCTCATATGTAGAGGAGGAGCGTTCTAGAAAGAAGGTTTCAAGTAAGGAATTCCTGGTTGATGACGATGGCTTTGATGATGATGGTGTAGATGAAACCTAATTTGAATATACATATTAGAATGAGAAGGATTATCGACATAGAAGTGTTATTATATAAGGAGAAGAACTATTTAAGAGGAGGGATATTATGAAAACTTGTCATGTATGCGGATGTGAAGTAGATGATAGAGAATTAATATGTCCGGATTGTGGCGCGACTGTAGTAAAGCATAGTGGTACATTATCTATAAAAAGCGTGGAGGATACAAAGAAAAAGCTTAATCCTATGGGAATGACAGTTAGTACTGGTTCAGGATTAACAGATATTCTTAGAAATGAGTCTGAATTTGACAATGTAGATGTAGATGATGATTATTTTGGAGGATCAATACCGATTGGTCTTTCCAAGACTGTTATTGAGGATGATGGCAAGAAGAAGAATGATACTGGCAAGGTATTAGTTAAGGTGTTTAAGATTTTATTAGTTTTAGCTGCTTTATATGGTTTATATTTCGTAGTAACTAACTATTTCCTTAACAGAGATATTGTTGATAGCTATGATGAAGCTATTGAAATATATATTGAAGCTATCAATGATAATGATGTAGATAAGATGGTAAAGATTATTCCATCGTATTTAAATGATCAGAGTGCTCCTGCAGAAGCGATTTTAGCTGATATGCAGAATGTAAAAATTACTAGATATGATGTCTTAGAGGTTACAGACCTTACTGATGACGAAAAGGTGGAGTTACAGGATAAAATTAAGCTTGCAACTACTAAGACAGCAAACTTTAAGGAAGCAGTCACTGTTAGAGTTCGTTTCTATGGTACAACTATCAATCATTCTGGTCAGGAGATTCAGAAAAATGGAGAGGTAGAGCTTATATTTATTAAATTTAAGGACAACTGGTTATTAGATACAGAGTCATATAAGTCACCTGATATTAGATAAGATAAGGAAAGAGGCGATTATGCTAATCATAATCGCCTCTTATTTTTATAGATTTTCGCCTATCTTTGTTACTCCTACATAAATTTGTGATATCTTATACCAAGTAGGGTAGTCTACTATGCCAGATTCGGGAAGGTTAAATATTTCCTGGAATTTTTCAACGGAGGAAGCTGTGTTACGACCATATATTCCGTCTACGGTAACAGTTGGTAGTGCAGGATAATTCTTTGCAATTCTATTTAATTGCTCCTGTATGGTTATAACTGGTTCACCAGAGGTTCCTATGGTTAAATTATATCCAGGGAAAGATGATGGTATACCAGATATTATTTCAGCAGAATTAATATAAATATCATCTCCATAATAGTATCTTAGAATTTGAATAGCGCTAAGTCCATCATCGCCTAATGCTTTAGAACCCCATTGTGTCATCCAGTTGGGACAGCTTACTCGTTTTCCGTCACAATACTGTGTTAATATAGGTTGTTTAACATTTGGTCTAGATAAGAAGTTACCATATAATTCATCCGCAATTTGAGAGATTTTTGTGTATATAGTTTTATTGTAGGTCCATTTGTGATCGAAAGCGGTAGATGAGGTAATAGTAAAGTTATAGCCTTTGTTTCGGTACCACTCGGTGTATACACGATTGAGAGTAAAGGACATGATGGCTAATATATTTGCTCTTATGGTTTCATCTGGCCATGTGGTGTATATTTCACAGCTTGCCACATTTTTGATGTAATCTAAGTATGGGACATAATAATTATTGGCAGAGGTATCTGAAGGAACTCCATCATGAACTACTATGGTTTCAGGGACAACTACCCTGCTTAGTACTATTTCTCCGGAAGCATTGGTGGGTTTGATTTCAGGCTCTGCAATTTTGGGTGGATAAAATTCCCATAAAGTATGTCCTGGTATAACAATTGGATTATAAATTGGTGAAGGCTGTGATGGAACAAGAATTACTTGCTGTATGGCGTTTTCACCAGGAAATATTTGAATGTTGGTTATTATTTCATCGTCATAATCTGGAGCGGAAATTTTGATGTTATACTCTGAATAGGGTTGGTTTTCAGAAGGTTCCAGACTATATTTTAGAGGTGGGGCTTCTAGAATAATAGAAGGAGTGTTGCCGCTTGAATCAGTGGATAGCTCTTCTAGTATGATGTCAGGCTCTCCAGAATTTGCAACTTGAATCTTAGCGTTATTTACAGGGGAAAAGCCAGATGCTGAGGTGACTGATATTTTAAGTGAGCCAGAATTTATTTCCTGACTTGTGTTATTGTTGTCCATAATAAATCCTTTAAATTGCTTTGCTTAATTATATTTTAGTAATATAAAAAAAATGAATAAGAAAAACATTATTTAGAATGTAAAGAAAAAACACTTGACACAAAAGTAACTCTATTGTATTATACTTAAGATGTGTAAAGGGAAATAGCTTTACGTATAGGTGGTGTTATTATGGAGAAGATAGTAAGACAGTCCTTGCTGTATGATTTTTACGGTGAGTTACTGACAGACCATCAGAAAACGATATACGAAGAAGTGGTTATGAATGATATGTCTTATTCGGAGATAGGTAGGATTTATGGTATCTCTAGACAGGGCGTATACGATATGATTAAGCGCTGTGATAAAATATTAGAGGATTATGAGACAAAGCTAAAGCTTGTTGAGAAGTTTGTTAATGCCAGAGAAAAGCTGGCCATAGTTAAGTCTAATATAAATAAGCTTAAGAATGATAATAAGGACACTTCATTGGATGCATTAATTCAGGATATTGATATAGAAACAACAAAATTATTAGAAGATTTTTAGATATAAAAGTTTTAATGGGGGAAATACATGGCTTTTGATAGTTTAACAGACAAATTGCAAAATGTATTCAAAAAGCTTAGAAGCAAGGGTATGCTTACCGAGGCCGATGTTAAGGAGGCTATGAAGGAGGTAAAGCGTGCACTTCTAGAGGCGGATGTAAACTTTAAGGTTGTTAAGCAGTTTATTAATTCCGTAAGCGAGAGAGCTGTTGGCGAGGAGGTTCTTAAGGGACTGAATCCAGGACAGATGGTTATAAAGATTGTTAAGGAAGAGATGGATAAGCTTATGGGTTCCGAAACCACAGAGCTTAAGCTACTTCCTTCCAATGAAGTCACAGTTATTATGATGTGTGGTCTTCAGGGTGCAGGTAAGACAACTACTGTTGCAAAGCTTGCAGGCAAGTTCAAGAATAAGGGAAAGAAGCCCCTTCTTGTTGCCTGTGATATTTATAGACCTGCAGCCATTAAGCAGCTAGAGATTAACGGTGAGAAGGTTGGCGTGCCTGTATTTACTATGGGAGACGGACATAAGCCGGTTAATATAGCTAAGGCAGCCATAGAGCATGCCTCTAAGAATGGAATTAATCTTGTATTTATAGATACAGCTGGACGTCTTCATGTAGATGAGGATATGATGGCAGAGCTTGCAGAGATTAAGGAAAATGTAGCGGTAACCTATACATTGCTTACAGTTGATGCCATGACAGGTCAGGATGCTGTAAATGTTGCTACTACGTTTAATGAAAAGATTGGTATCGATGGTGTTGTACTTACTAAGCTTGATGGTGACACAAGAGGTGGTGCTGCACTTTCTATAAAAGCAGTAACAGGCAAGCCTATACTTTATGCAGGTATGGGAGAAAAGCTTGAGGATCTTGAACAGTTTCATCCATCACGTATGGCAAGTAGAATTCTTGGTATGGGTGATGTGGAAAGTCTTATCGAGAAGGCTCAGAATGCCATCGATGAGGAGAAGGCTAAGGAGATGGAGCAGAAGATGCGTAAGGCATCCTTTGACTTTAATGATTTCCTAGAGCAGATGGAACAGATGGAGAAGATGGGTGGTATAGGAGATATGCTTAGTATGCTGCCTGGCTTTAGTTCTAACAAACAGCTTAAGAATATAGATATAGACGATAGTGCTATGAAGATGCCGAAGGCAATCATTCAGTCTATGACTATGAAGGAGAGAAGTAATCCTGATATTATTAATCCTAGTCGTAAGAAGAGAATTGCTGACGGTGCAGGAGTTCAGATAGCAGATGTTAACAGACTTCTTAAGCAGTTCGAACAATCCAAGAAGATGATGAAACAGATGTCAGGAATGTTCGGTGGTAAGAAGCGAGGGGGCTTTAAGCTTCCATTTGGATTTTGATAATAGGTTTACTATTATATAGACAAGAATTTTAAGGAGGTGAAAATGACATGGCAGTTAAGATCAGATTAAGAAGAATGGGATATAAGAAGCATCCTTTTTATAGAGTAATCGTTGCTGACTCTAGATCACCTAGAGATGGTAGATTCATCGATGAGATAGGTACTTACGACCCAAATCAGGAGCCAGCTGCAGTTAAGATTGATGCAGAGGCAGCTAAGAAGTGGCTTGCAAATGGTGCTCAGCCAACTGACACAGTTGCTAAGTTATTTAAGCAGGCAGGTATCGAGAAGTAAGACTAGGGAGGTGCTGGTAATGAAAGAATTAGTGGAAATTATTGCAAAATCCCTCGTTGATTGCCCTGATGAAGTTGTTGTAAATGAGACAATCGAGGAAGATACTATTACAATTGAACTTAAGGTTGCACCAGATGATATGGGTAAGGTAATCGGCAAGCAGGGTCGTATAGCTAAGTCCATTCGTACTGTTGTTAAAGCAGCAGCGTCAAAGGGTGACAAAAAGGTTATTGTAGACATTAAATAATTCTAGAATTCCCCGGTGTATAATCGGGGAATTTGTTTTATTTAAATAAAAGGAGATATTGATGGAAGATTTTTTCAGAATTGGAGTTATTACATCTACACATGGTTTAAAGGGAGAGGTAAAGGTATTTCCAACCACAGATGATGTAAATAGATTTAAGAAGCTTAAGAAGTGTATACTTAGAACACCTAAGGGTGATATTGAGGTAGAGAAAAGAAGCTGTAAATTCTTTAAAAATATGGTTATTTTGGCATTTAAGGAATTTAACGATATTAATGAAATTGAAAAATATAAGAATTGTGAATTGTTTGTAAGTAGAGAGGATGCTATGCCTCTTGATGAGGATGAATTTTACATTGCTGATGTTATAGGAATGGATGTATATGAGGATGATACAAAGCTTGGAGTTCTAGAAGATGTTATGCAGACAGGAGCTAATGATGTATTTGTTGTTAGGCTTTTAGATGGAAAGGAACTTCTACTTCCAGTTATAAAGCAATGTGTATTAGATATGGACTATGATGTGCGTAGAGTTTATGTAAAGCTTATGAAGGGAATGCTTGATTAATGAGATTTCATATAATGACACTTTTTCCGGATATGGTAATGAATGGTTTAGGCGAAAGCATAACCGGTAGAGCAATTGAAAAGGGATTGTTTTCAGTGAATGCTGTCAATATGAGAGACTTTGCTAATAACAAATATAATCATGTTGATGATTATACATATGGTGGTGGAGCAGGTATGCTTATACAACCTGGTCCGGTGTATGACACCTATGAGTATATTAGAACAGGTCTTGTAAAGGAAGGTAAGATATCATCAGAAAAAAAACTTAGAGTAGTGTATATGACTCCTACAGGAACTCCTTTTAATCAGTCTATGGCAGAGAATTTTTCTAAGGAAGAGGACCTGGTTATTCTATGTGGACACTACGAGGGCATAGATGAGAGAGTATTAGAGGAGATAGTGACTGATAATGTTTCTATTGGCGATTTTGTCCTTACTGGAGGAGAACTTCCTGCTATGATGATTGTAGATGCAGTTTCAAGACTTATTCCAGGTGTGCTTGGCTGCGATGAAAGTGCGGTATTTGAGTCATTTTATGATGGGTTATTAGAATACCCTCAGTACACAAGACCGCCGATTTTTATGGATAAGGAGGTTCCTGAGGTGTTGCTTTCTGGTCATCATCAGAACATTGAATACTGGAGATTAGAGCAGTCCCTAAAGAGAACAAAGGAAAGACGACCGGATTTATATGAAAAATATTTAGAGGTCAACAAAGAAAAGCTGGAAAAGCTTGTAAAAAAAGGAAAAATCAAGCTGTAAGGTTAAACTTGTCTATTACTACAAGTTGTAGTATAATGAGTTCATTAAATTTTACTCTCAAGGAGATTACTATGAAGAAGAAAATTTGTATATTATTAACAGGTATGATGATAGCATGCTCACTTATGGCATGTGGAAAAGATAAGAATGGGAACACTAAGGTAGATGATGCTAATATAGTTCAGGAGGATTTAGTAGAATTTATTAATGATGAGCTTCCAGGCATATCAGCTGATAAGGATAGTGCTTTAAGTGTTTATAATTCTTATTTTACAGGTGCAGACATTGACAATGCAGCTTTAGTGGCTGATTTAAAGAATAATGCCATACCAAGTATGGAAACATATATTAGCAATTTAAATGCTATTGAGGTTGAAACAACCGAAGTTCAGGAGATAAAGCAACTTTATCTTATGGGAATTCAGAAGCAGTACGAGGCTATGAAGATGGTTGTAAATGCTATAGAAAGTGAGATGCCGGATTATTTAGTTCAGGCGGAGGCTCTTATTGTAGAGGCACAGCTATATATGAAGGATTACGAGGCTAAGGTTGTAGAGATAGCATCTAACAATCAGATAACTATTAATAGCGAAACAATTTCCTCTGGTGCAGTGGAGGAAGCTACTACCGAAGAGGCACAGTAGAAATTATAAGCGACAACGGTTTAGTGGTTGTCGCTTTTTTGTTATATTAGTAATCACTAGGAAGGAGAAGGTTATGGATAAGCAGATAATAGATGGTTACTTCTTTGCAAGTAGTAGAGATGTAAAGATGGCAATAAAAGAAAAAGATGCCATTGAAAAGATAAAGGATAGTATAAATATTCAAAATACTGAAAGTGTATATGATACCTATAATAAGCTGGTTACTAAAAACTATTTTGTTACTCCTGTTGGTATGTCATTTCTTCACGATATGAGAGATTATCTAAAGCAGTTTTATGGAGAAGAGGAACTAAAACCAATAGCTGTAGCAGATAGAAGAACTAAGGTAGAAGATGATGTTAAGCTGGAGTTAAATTACAAGCAATTAGAAAAATTAAAGCAGGAAAACTCTAGATTAAATCGTATAAAGCAGAGGCTGGTTATAATGGTAATTTCTATGATTATAATTATTGTAGGCATGTTGTTTATTGTAGTTACCAATGAAAATTTGGGATATTTTAATGCAGAAGAAAAGGTGTTGAATAAATATGCCTCATGGCAGGAAAGATTAGAAAATTGGGAAGAAGAGCTTATTCGAAGAGAGGAAGCTCTATCTAAATAACCAATTTATTCCGTGGTTTTCACAATTTGTACATAAACCTGGGGTATAATTTATCTATAATTTGGCTTTGGGAGGTTTTTCTATATGGATAACTTAAAAATATTAGTAGTAGATGATGAAAGTAGAATGAGAAAGCTAGTTAGAGACTTTCTTGTAAAAAATGGATACTTAGTTGTGGAGGCTTCTAATGGGGAAGAAGCGGTAGATATATTTATGACAAATAAAGATATAGCACTTATTATCATGGATGTTATGATGCCTAAGCTTGATGGATATCAGGCATCGGAGGAAATAAGAAAAATGTCAGACGTTCCTATAATTATGCTTACTGCAAAAAGCAATGAGATAGATGAGCTTAAGGGTTTCGAAATAGGAGTAGATGAATATATTACTAAGCCGTTTAGCCCAAAGATATTGGTTGCTAGAGTCGGAGCTGTTCTTAAGAGGAGTATTACCACTGAGGACGAACAGAAGATATCAGTAGGTGGAATAAAGATGGATATAGCAGCTCATCAGGTGTTTGTTGATGATGAGTTGATTGATTTAAGCTATAAGGAGTTTGAACTGCTTAACTATTTTCTTATTAACCAGGGGGTAGCATTGTCTAGAGAAAAAATACTTAATAATGTATGGAACTATGATTATTTTGGAGATGCAAGAACCATTGATACTCATGTTAAAAAGCTTAGAAGTAAGCTTGGAAACAAAGGTGAGTATATTAAAACTATTTGGGGAATGGGTTATAAATTTGAGGTTTAATGTGGGTGTTTAATATATGAAAATTTCAATAAGAATGAAAATTACATTAATGGTTGTTGTTTTTTCTGCATTTGTTGTAACTGCATCCTGGTTTATTTGTAATTTTATTATTGGAGACATCTTTACTACCAATTTAAAGACAAATCTTAGAATTACTTATTCTTCTTGTAATGAGATATTTCAAAAGGAGGTTCCCTATACTGATTCAGGAGATTTATATGGTCAGATAAAAAATCCTTTAGAGGCCATAGTAATAATATATGATCCGATAGAAAGAAGACTTTTTTCCACCATTAATGATGAGAGTCAGATGATGGAAAGTATGAATCAGATTATTGATACACTAAATAAGTCTCAAAGTGAGGTTGATAGTAACCCTGGTGAGTATACTATTAAGAGAAGTCATGATGTTCTTATGAATGCAGATTATTACGACCTTATAGGAAAGCTGGATAATGGATATATCATTGTCATTAGAACACCTATAGCACAGATCGAAGGCTTGATAGTAATAGTTAATGATGTATTTAATACAGTAGCGGTGGGACTTATTATATTTGGAGCTGTTTTTATTCTTTTCTTCAGTAATATTTTTTCATGGCCAATTAGAATCCTAAGCAACAATGCAAAAAAGATGGCTAATCTGGATTTTAGTGTTAAAGCACCGGTTGTGGCAAAGGATGAGATTGGTGAATTAGCTATCTCCATGAATACTATGTCTGAAAAACTAGAGAGAACCATTTCGGAGTTAAAACGAGCAAATATAGAATTGTCTAGAGACATAGAAGAAAAAACTCAAATAGACGAGATGCGTAGAGAGTTTTTGTCCCACGTGTCCCATGAATTAAAAACCCCTATAGCGTTGATTCAAGGCTATGCAGAGGGATTAAAGGACGATATGTGTGAGGACGAGGAAAGTAGAGCCTTTTATACGGAGGTTATATTGGACGAGGCTATGAAGATGAATACTATGGTCAAGAGATTGCTTACACTTAATGAGATTGAGTTTGGTGGGGTAAAGCTTAATATTGAGCAATTTGAACTGGTAGGATTTATTAAAGAAATTATAGCCGCAAAAAGCATTTTGGTGGGAGAATCTGGTGCAGAAATTATATTCCAAGAATCAAGTCCTGTGAATGTATGGGCGGACGAATATATGATTGAAGAAGTGTTTACAAACTATCTGGTTAATGCAATACATTATGTAAAGAAAGAGGGACAGATTAGAGTATATTTTGAGAGATATCAAGGATTGGTTAGAGTAAATGTTTTTAATGAGGGAGAAAACATTCCTCAGGAGGATATTAATAAGATATATAATAAGTTTTATAAGGCTGATAAGGCCAGAACAAGAGAATATGGAGGCAATGGAATAGGTCTTTCAATAGTAGCTGCAACTATGGCTGCTCATGGAAAAGCTTACGGAGTGTATAATGTTCCTGAGGGAGTTGTGTTTTATTTTGATTTGGATGCTAATTTGCCTTGATGTAAACTAAATTTAGTGGTAAAATTACTATATGAGAATGTCGGAAGATGGAGGGTATCCATGAAAAGGATAAAGCTTTTGTGCAGTATAGTGATTTTATCACTTTTTGTTGTAGGATGCACTAAGACAATTGAATTGACAGATGAGGAAAGTAAGCTGGTGGCAGAGTACGCTGCAGAGTTGCTTTTGAAGTACGATAGGAATAACGATTCCAAATATTATAATGACGAGTATTCAGATAAGGATCCCTTTGCTACTACAGAGTTTTTAACTACTGAAATGCCAACTACAGAGGTGACTGTAACAGAGGATGTGACTACAGAAACTTCAACTACTGAGATTGATCAAGGTGGTGATGGTGGAACTGATAATGAACAGCAACTTGAGTCTGAGGGAGTAGTTGATTCAAATGTAAATTCCACAGAGGATGTATCTGGAATAGTTGCCGATGCTGGAAAGGATTATGACTTGGCAGCATTTATGGAACAGGAAAATGTGTACATAAAGTATGATTATTATATGGTGTTGGATGAGTATCCTTCATATGATAAGGAAGGAGTATTTATAACTGTTGAGGCACCTCCGGGATACAAGCTGTTAGTACTTAAGTTTAAGATAGAGAATAAGACAAACGATAACCAAACTATAGATTTATATAGTAAAGATGTTGATTATAGAATAATTGTAGATGACAGCAAGAGCGCAAAACAGATGCTTACGATACTTATGGATGATTTGTACACTTATGAAGGTATTGTTGCAGCAAGTATGTATAACGAGGCGGTACTATTGTTCCAGGTGTCTGAGGAGATAGCTCTTGATATAAAGGATTTAAAGCTTAAGGCAACATATAATGGCAAGGAAGTCATTATTTCATTACAATAGATGAGGAGGTAGGAAGTATGGACAACAATATTTTATTAGAAAGTGGTAGTAATGAATTAGAGGTACTAGAGTTTGTAATTAATGGTAATCACTACGGTATTAATGTAGAGAAGGTAAGAGAGATTCTTACATATCAGGAGATTACACCAGTTCCTAATTCACACCCATGTATAGAAGGTATATTTATGCCTAGAGGAGAGATAATTACAGTTATCGATTTATTTATGGCATTAGGATTTTCTAATGACAATAAGCAGAACAACTTCCTTATCGTAACAAATTTTAATAACTTAAATATTGCCTTTGATGTACAGACAGTTCTTGGTATTCACAGAGTATCATGGAAAGAGGTTGTTAAGCCAGATGCTACAGTAAGCGGTCCTGGCGTTGGTATAGCTACAGGTATTATTAAGAATAGTGATAATCTTCTTATCATTCTTGACTTTGAGAGAATTGTTGAGGGTATTTGCCCAGAGACAAGTCTTAAGGTTTCACAGGTTGAAGGCTTAGAGGCAAGAGAGAGGAATGAAATTCCTATACTTATTGCAGAGGATTCTATGATGCTTTGTCAGCTTATCAAGGATTCTCTTAACAGGGCAGGATATACAAAGATTACAATCAAGAATAATGGTCAGGAGGCTTGGGATTATCTCTGTGAGCTTAAGAGAAAGAATGGCGTTGAGTATGGTGCTAAGTGTGTTATCACAGATATTGAGATGCCACAGATGGATGGGCACAGATTGCTTAAGCTTATAAGAGATACAGAGGGCTTAAAGCATATACCGGTAGTTATTTTCTCATCGCTTATTAATGAAGATATGAAGCGTAAGGGTGAACTATTAGGAGCGAATGCTCAGATGACTAAGCCGGAGATTGGTAAGCTTGTTAAGATATTAGATGATCTTGTAGCTAGTCAGATTTACGGATAATGATTACTTTTACTATGCCGGTGGAATTTCTACCGGCATAAGTGCGTTAAAAAGCTTTAGAAGGGAAATATAAAAATTATGAAATTGCAGGATGTAAACAAGACAAAAGATGATATAAAGGATATGTATAATACATATTTTTATGAGACTTTTAAAAGATTAGATTTTGTAGCTGAGACAGGTAATGGCTCATATATTATAGCCGAAGATGGCAAGGAATACTTAGATTTTATGGCTGGTATTGCAGTTAATAGCACAGGACACTGTAATAAGAGAGTTGTGGAAGCAATTAAGGAGCAGTGCGAGACTATGATACATGCCTCAAATTATTGCTATACCGTACCACAGGTTATGTTAGCAGAGCTTATTTGCAAAAGTATTGGTATGGAGAAGATATATTTCCAAAATTCTGGTGCAGAGGCTAACGAGGCTATGATAAAGCTGGCTAGAAAGTACGGTAAGGATAATTACGGACCTGACAGATACAACATTGTAACAGCTAAGAACAGCTTTCATGGAAGAACCTTAGCTACCTTAGCGGCTACAGGTCAGCCGGGAACGCCTATTCAGAATAATTATGACCCATTTATACCAGGCTTTAAGTATGCTGAGTATAATAATTTACAGTCATTTATAGAGGCCTGTGATGAGGATACCATAGCAGTTATGGTAGAGCCTGTTCAGGGTGAGGGTGGAGTAATTCCTGCTACCAAGGAATTTCTTCAGGGACTTAGAAGACTTTGCGACGAGAGGGATATGCTTCTTCTCTTTGATGAGGTTCAAACTGGCTGGGGAAGAACCGGTGAGCTTATGGGCTTTATGACCTATGATGTTAAGCCGGATTGCGTTAGTATGGCAAAGGCTATGGGCGGCGGAATGCCTATCGGAGCTATGTGTACCAGTGCAAAGCTTGCACTTACATTTGGCCCAGGGGCCCATGGCAGTACTTATGCAGGTAATCCTGTGTGCTGTGCAGCTTCTTATGCTCAAATTAGTGAGATTATAGAAGAGAATTTATCTGACAATGCAAGAGAGGTTGGAGCTTACTTTATGGATAAGCTTAATTCGTTGCCAGATGTAAAAGAGGTTCGTGGTAAGGGGCTTATGATTGGTGTTGAATTCAATTCCAACATTGCAAATGACGTTAAGTATAATGCTTCAGAGGAAGGACTTCTTATGACGGCAGTTCGTCCATCTGTTATAAGATTTGTGCCACCGCTCAATGTTACAAAAGCTGACTGTGACAAGGCATATGATATATTATATAAGGTGGTAAGTCAGCTTGTATAATAGCTTGTATTATTAAGCCAGTATTGGGAAAGACTATTATTTACAAGACTTGAAACTAGCAAGGAGAAATATATGGAAAGAAAAAATGCATGGAAAACCTATAACAAAAAGCAACTTGGTGAAGTTGATAATTTCTCAAAGGGATATTTGAAGTTCTTAGACAAGGGAAAGACAGAGCGAGAATGTGCCAAGGTTATAGTAAAGATGGCTAAGGAAGCTGGATATGTTGATTTAGCCGATGTTATTATGAATAAAAATAAGCTAAAGGCTGGGGATAAGGTATACTCGGTTTGTATGGACAAGACAGTAGCTCTTTTTAACATAGGTACCCAAAAGCTAGAAGATGGCATGAATATTTTAGGTGCCCATATTGATTCACCTAGAATGGATGTTAAGCAGAATCCTCTTTATGAAAATGGTGATTTTGCTTATCTTGATACACATTACTATGGCGGAATTAAGAAATATCAGTGGGTAACTCTTCCTCTTGCTCTTCATGGTGTTGTTGTTAAGAAGGATGGTACAGTGATTGATATAAATATAGGTGAGGATGATAAGGATCCTGTATTTTGCGTGACAGACCTGTTGATTCACCTGGCAGGAGAGCAGATGGAGAAGAAGGCTGTAAAGGTTATAGAGGGAGAAAATCTTGATGTACTCTTTGGAAGCCAGCCAGTTAAGGATAAGGACAAGGAAGCTGTTAAAGAGAATGTTTTGGCTCTCCTTAAGGATAAGTATGATATAGATGAAGAGGATTTTATATCTGCAGAGATAGAGGTTGTTCCGGCTGGTAAGGCCAGATATGCTGGTATTGATAAAAGTATGATAATGGCCTATGGCCAGGATGATAGAGTGTGTGCATACACCTCTCTTATGGCTATGCTTGATGTTGATGAAGTAAGTAGAACAACCTGTTGTCTTCTTACTGACAAAGAAGAGATAGGCAGTGTTGGTGCTACCGGTATGCAGTCTAAATTTTTTGAAAACTGTGTGGCAGAGGTTATGAATGCAATGGGTGAGTTCAGTGAGCTATTCCTTAGAAGATGTTTGGCCTCATCAAGTATGCTTTCCTCTGATGTAAATGCAGCTTACGACCCACTTTTTGCCAGTGCATTTGAAAAGAATAATGCTTCTTATTTCGGAAGAGGTATGGTATTTAGCAAGTTTACAGGAGCTAGAGGTAAGTCTGGTTCAAATGATGCTAATGCAGAATATATTGCGAGAATTAGAAATATGATGGATGAGGCAAAGATTTGCTATCAGACAGCAGAGCTTGGTAAGGTGGATGTAGGTGGTGGCGGAACCATTGCATATATACTGTCACTTTATGGTATGGAGGTTATAGATTGTGGTGTTGCAGTGCTTAATATGCATGCTCCATGGGAGATAACTTCTAAAGCGGATGTATATGAAACATATAAGGGTTATAAGGTTTTCTTAGAGAAAGCTTAGTTTAGGTGGATATTACTATATGAAAAAAAGGCTTATTGCAAATAGAATAATTGTAACATTAATGGCACTCCTTATGGTGTGTCTGCTTGGCGTACCACAGATTAATTCTAGAGCAAAGGATACATTTGTAGCATCCTATATTCAGACTATATACAATCAGAAAAGTGGTATAGGAAGTAATGAAGTTAACTGTATATATCAGTCATCTACAGGCTATATATGGGTTGGTACAGAGGGTGGTTTATATCGTTCGAATGGTTCTACTTTCCAAGTAATTAACCTTTGGGATACTGATAGAGCGGATATATATTCCATTAATTCTATAATGCAGGATACATCTGGAAGAATGTGGATAGGAACAGACAACTATGGACTTTTCTATATAGAAGATGGTGCTTGTGTGCATTTGCAGGATGAGTACTATGATGGCATAAAAAATATAGCAGATGTATGTCAAACAGAGGATGGAGTTATATATGTTGCTGGATCAGGTGGTTTGTATACCTGTCAAAAGGATACATCAGGAACTATGAGATTGTTTCCTTTTGCACAGAGAGCTCAGGGCTATGACATAATAGATATGGAAATACAAGGTGAGCTTTTGTGGGCCATTACTAGTTTTAATGAGATACTTGTATTTGATGATACAGGGTTGAAAAAACAATTAAAAATTGAAGAACTTACAAATGATGATTTGACATGTATTTCAAACTTAGCAGGAAGTATATATGTGGGTACATCTGGAAGAACAGTTATAAAATATCTGTCTTTGGACAAGGAGCCGGTTACTATTAATGCCTTGGTGGATGGTATTAATAATATAATGATTGACTCAAATGGATATGTTTGGGTATGCGCTGATAACGGATTGGGATATTTCAAGAAATCTGATGAATTTGTAAAAATCAACGACTGTGAAATAGATAATTATCTTTCCGATATGATTCAGGATTATGAGGGGAATTATTGGATTACCTCTAACAGAATGGGTGTACTTTTGCTTAGTAAAAGTAAGTTTACAGACCTTAATATGTCCATAGGTATGCCAGAGTCAATCGTTAATACTGTATATAATTATAGGAATCAAAAATATATTGGAACCGATGATGGTCTTATGATATATGATGCCGCATACGAAAAGGTAAACAATGAACTAACAGACTATCTCTCAGGTATTAGTGTACGACATATTGTAAAGGATGATAAGGGAAACCTTTGGATTAGTACAGGTAGAGTATATGGTGTTGTAAAGATGGCATCAGATGGTACTATATCTAATTTTGGTAGAAATGTTGGATTGCCTAGTATAAATGTTAATGCAACTCTGCCATTAAAGGATGGAAATATTGCAGTAGCAACAGAGGAAGGTGTAGCCATTTTAGATAAGGAAGGTGTGCTTCTTAAAACCTATGGCAGAGAGCAGGGAATATATAACAATAATACTCTTTGTCTATACCAAGATAAAAATGGCCTGATATATATGGGAACTGATGAGGGTGGATTGTATGTAATTGATATGTCAGATGATGAAATAATTAATTACACCACCGACCAAGGACTTAATTCAAATGTTATTACATCAATAGATGAGGGAGAACAGGGTCTATGGATATCTACTGATAATGGTTTATGCTTCTATAAGGACTCATTTAGAGCCATAAGCAATGTTGAGTATACAAATAATATCTATGATATAGCTATGCATGAAGGTTTTATTTGGATAGTGGGCTCTATGGGTGTACTTAGAACTACGGAGGAGGAGCTTCTTGGTAGTAAGGGAATAGCTGGTAGATACTATGAATCAAGTGATGGACTGACAAAAACCATTAACACCACTGGAAACACATATATAGATAAGGATGGTAAGCTATATATTTGCTGTAACAATGGTATATGTACTATGGACACCACAAATATACCATATAATCTTGTGGCACCTAAGATAAAGATTACTTCTATTTCATTGGATGGAGATACCTATGAATTTGATGATTTAGAGGATGGTCTTAAGGTTAAGAATGATGTATCTAGAATTACAATAGAATTTGCGGTATTTAGTTATTCAAATCGAGACAATATTCAGGTGCAATATTCCTTAAAAGGTTTTGACAGTGAACCTATTATTATAAGCGGTACTAACAATATGCAGGCAGTATATACTAACCTAGATGGTGGAGTATATGAATTTGAGGTAAGTGCGTATAATGGAGATGGAACTTCTAGTGAGGCACCTATATCCTTTGTAATCGAAAAGGAAAACAAACTTACTGAAAGCCCTATAGCTAAGCTGGGAATTGTCTTAATTATATTAACAGCTATTATAGTTTTGATAGTTGCAGTATTTGGAGTAAGAAAAATTCTTAGAACTAAGGATAGTGCTTTAGAGAAACTGTCAAAAGAACATGAGGAAGCAGTTAAATCTAGTAGTGCAAAGAACGACTATCTGGCAAATATGAGTAATGAGATTAAGACACCGATTAATGCTATGATGGCTAAGGCTGGTGAGCTCTTGGAATTATCCAAGGAGGATGAAGCTTATCAGGAAAACATACAAAGTATACAGGAGATAGGTAAAAACGTTGTTAATAAAGTTGATGACATAATAGTTTTAGCTAAACTTGAGGCGGGAAAATACGATAAGGTGGAGAAACCATATTCTATAACAACCCTTATGTATGATTTGTCAGAGATAGTAATGGAAAGCTTAAGCGATAAATCAGTTAAATTTTTTGTAGAAATAGGTGAGAATGTAAGAGATAATCTTGTGGGAGATAAACATAAGATAAAGGATATACTTAAACGTTTATTATCTAATGCGGTTAGATATACAAAGGAAGGTTCTATAACACTTTCTGTGGATTGCTATGTATATCCTGACAAGGCTCATTTAGATAGGGTAAATATAGCCTTTACTGTATCTGATACAGGTATTGGTATTCATGAAGATAGAATCGAAAATATATTTGAAGTATATAATATTGCAGATAATAAGCGAAACAGTTCTTATTCAAATAATGGTATAGGATTAGCTATAGCAAAGGGCTTTTCTGATTTGATAGGAGCGGACCTTGAGGTTGAAAGTGTGTATGGTGCAGGTTCTACCTTCACTTTGTCCTTAGACCAAAAACTGGCGGACAATGTATCTAGTAATCAGGTTATTTCCAGAGTAGAAGAAACTGTATCTAAAGAGGTTGCTGATAGCCTATGGTTGCCTGATGTTCATGTGCTTCTAGTGGATGATGAAGAGGTAAGTAGACAGGTTGCTCTAAAAACACTTGGAGAGTTTGATATGAAAATTGATGTAGCTACTTCAGGTGTTGCTGCCATCGATATGATTATGAATAAGGAGTATAATGTAATCTTTATGGATTTAACTATGCCGATTATGAATGGCTTAGAAACCATGAAGGAGATACGAGAGCTGGATGGTGCAGAATATATGATGCTTCCTATTATAGCTATGGATTCGGATGCAATAGAGGAACATAGTCAAACACTTATAGAGGAAGGATTTACAGATAGTGTTGTAAAACCGTTGGAGCTTAGAAGAGTCGCAGCTATACTTAAGGATTGTCTTTCTGAAGACATGATAAAGGAAAAGAGTAGTGAGACAGAACAGCATATCGATAATTCAAGGTTTAGAGATGGTTTGGTTAAGCTAAAGGATAATATAGAAATAGAGTACGCCATAGAAAAAATTGGTGGAAATATTGATATGTATAACAAGTTAGTAACAACCTTCTATAATCATAATACCATCGTTATAGATGAACTTTATGATAAGATAGATAAGGATGCCAGAGGATTTAAGACTAGGATTCATTCTCTTAGAACAAATAGTATTAATATAGGAGCTTTGGAACTGGCAAAAAAGGCAGCTACACTGGAGGCAGCAGTTAATATTAACAATAAAGAGTATGTAAAGGATAACCTAGGCGAGCTATTGAGTGAGCTTAGAGAAATACTGGAAAACATCCATGAATATCTTACATTTATAGAAGAAGTTTCCGGACTCACTGATGAAGAATACGAGAAGCTGTATATACATTCTGGAGAAGAAGAGGAATTGGATATTAGTCAAATTCAGTCAGAAAAATCCGGTAATGGAATATTTGCGGAGCTTGAGCTTATGAAAAATAGTGCTGTGGCAGGAGAGCTTGATGAAGTTCGAAATGCTATGAATAGGTTACTATCCTACGAATATGAGGGAGAGGATAAGGAATTTATGGATGCTTTATATGATGTAGTAAGCTCTGGAGATAAGGATGCTATAGTTGAGCTTGTGGATACGTATATGGCTCTAAAGATGTAACGATAATCAAGGAGAGGGAAACCTCTCCTTGTGGTGCATATTCAAAGGTTATGTTATGTGTGGATGTATATTTAAGGGGTGTATTAAATGGATGTAAATAAGATTTTAATGGAATATGATGGAATGTTTGGTAGTTATAGCTTAGATGATATCGAGAAATTTTTAGTGGATAGCATCTATGAGGCTAGAGAGCAGGAGGATAAATCTAGTGAATTTACCTTGCTTAATGAGATAATTGGTTTTTGCCGAGATACCACGCAAAACGATAAAGGAATTATGTACTGCAAGGAGCTACTGGCATTGATGAAGGATATGGGGATAGAAGATACGCTTGAGTATGCCACAGCTCTCCTAAATATTGGTAATGCTTATCGTGGCTTTGGTCGTTCTGATGAATCTATGGAGTGCTATAAGAAAACTCTGGAAATTTATAGTGCTAATCTAGATGATAATGATTTTGGCTATGCAAATCTTTATAACAACTGGGCACTTCTTTATCAAGAATTGGGTGATTTTGAGAGTGCTAGAGAATGTTTATATAAGGCTCTTAAGGTAGTTGATTCCTATGGAGAGGCAGAGATTCAGCAGGCTATCACTAGAACAAATCTAGGAAGTACATTAGTGGCCATAGGAACCAAAGAGGCTTGTGACGAGGCTGAAAAGGTATTGCTAAATGCACTTTCTGTGTTCGAGAGGGATGGTGGAAAGGACTTTCACTACAATGGAGCCTTGGTTGGTATGGGCGACCTTATGTGTCGCAAGAAGTGCTATATGGAGGCGGTTGATTTTTACGAAAAAGGATTGGCAGAATTAGAAAAGCATGTTGGCAGAAATGATAATTATAATAGAGTTAAAGAAAAATTTGATTACGCTATAAAGAAATATGAAGACAGAGAGACAGAAACCATGCTTAAGGAGGATATCTTAGAGGAAAAACAGGAGTACCAAGAACCTTCTGATGATGTGACTATTAGAGAAGATAATAATGTATGGAAGAACAATATTGCCCGTAGCAGAGAATTTTATGAGAAATATGGAAGAAAGATGCTTCATAATAGGTTCCCTGAGTATGAGAGTAAGATAGCTGTAGGTATAGTCGGAATGGGTTCAGACTGCTATGGATTTGATGATGAGATATCAACGGACCATGATTATGATATAGGCTTTTGCATGTGGCTTACACCTGATGTCTATGATGAGATTGGTGCACAGTTAATAGCTGAGTATAAGAATTTGCTTAGGGAAGCTGGCGTGGATGAAAATGCATATGGTCGGTTGGTAGAGCGAAGAGGTGTATTTGAAATAAAGGATTTCTACCAGGAATTCTTAGGCGATAGCTATAATTTGGGGAATGCATCTGCCAGATATGAGGATTATCAGCTTGCAGCGGTTACAAATGGAACGATTTTTAGAGATGACCTAGGTGAATTTACTTCAGTAAGAAATAAATTGTTGGAATACTATGATGACAGAGCTTGGAGAATGAAACTAGTGAAGGCAGTTCATAATTTCTCCCAGTACGGACAAAGTAATTATGCCAGAATGATGGCTAGACAGGACTATGTTACTGCAAATATGTGTATTAGCATGGCTGTGGAAAGCGCAATGGATTTAACATATCTACTTGCTAGAACATATGCTCCATATTATAAGTGGAAATTTAAGGGCTTAGAAAAGCTTATAAACGAGAGAAAATGGATAAATATTGATAAGCTATTTGAGCTTCGAGGTCTTCTTGAGGAATTGTCTGAATTAGGCAGTCAAGCGAATGCTTGGGAAAATGTGGTGTATGACGCTGCAGTAGTTAATTATAGGGATAAAAAGCTTGTAATAATTGATAAGATAGCAGAAGCACTTTTGTCTGAGCTAAAGAGTAAGGACTTGGCTACTGGCGACGATGTATTTTTACAGAATCATGAACCATATATAACTAAGAAATTGCGTCGTACTAATAGAGTTAATCAAATTGTAGAAATCGAATGGGAAATGTTTGATAAAGTAAAAAATGAAGGTGGAAGAGCCGACTGTCAGGATGATTGGAATACATTTTCTATTATGAGAAAGAGTCAGTATATGGCTTGGAGTAAGGAGTTGCAGGAAAGCTACCTTACTGATCTGGAAATTGCTAGCTCAAAGGGTTGGAATATGATTATGGAGAAGTATGCCAGAATGATGAAAAACACCTGTCCAGAAAAATATGAAGGGCTAAAGAAGGACTTGCCTAAATTAACAGATGATAGAATTGCCATACAGGAGAGTATAATTGCTATCCAGGTGGAATGGATGGAAGATTTTGCTGCTCAGTATCCTAAGATGGCTGGAAATTCCAGAAGTATCAGAACTGAAACTGATAATGAATATAATACCTCCTATGAGACTTACCTTAGGGGTGAGATAAGTACTTATTCAGAGAGAACCTTTGTGCTTTACGGAAAATTTGTAGCTGAGCTTCATAGGCAGGGAAAGAATCTTGCTTATAAGATTATGAATAATACTGCAAGATTGTATGGATATGCAGGTGTAGAGGATGCGGAGAGTAGGTTGTGAGGCATACTCTGTGGAGGATAAGGGGCAGAGAATTTGCTTTTGTGTATATTGTTATAATGCTCAGCCAGGAGTGGTGATAGATTATACCACTGGTGAAAGCTGGCTGGAGGAGTATAAGGTAAAGGCTTTATGAAATCATTCATTTACACATAGTATAGTTCTGAAATATTTATAGCTATAGAATACTGAGAAATGGACAAATTACATTGAGCTACATCCTAAAAAATGCTATAATATAAATATAAATTTCATTCCACAAGGAGGTACAATAGTATGAAGACTGTTAAGGAATTAGACTATACACAATTGAAGAAAATTTGTAGCCCTAGTGATTTTGACTTTCAAACCACAGCAGAGCTTACGCCTTGGGATGGAATTATAGGACAGGAGAGAGCTGTTAAGGCATTTGATTTTGGCCTTGCAGTTAAGATGAAGGGATATAATATTTATATGTCTGGCTCCTCGGGAACAGGCAAGACTTCCTATGCAAGAGCAAACATAGAGAAGCTTGCGACAAAAGAGCCGGTGCCAGATGACTGGTGCTATGTACATAACTTTGATAAGCCTAAGGAGCCTATTGCGCTTAGATTTAAGGCGGGGATTGGCAAGCAATTTAAAGATGATATGGAAGAGCTGATGTCCTTGGTAGAGAAGGAACTTTCAAAGGTTTTCCAGTCTGAGGAGTATGATAATAAGAAAAATGAACTTATGTCAGCCTATGAAGAACGTCAGGATGAATTGATTGACCAGGTGAGCAAAACTGCCGAAGAATATGATTTTGCCCTTAAGCATAATAAATCAAGTGTATATTTTCAGCCAATAATAGACGGTGCACCTATAGATGAAGAAAGCTACGCGATGCTTACAGTGGAGCAGGTTAAGGAAATTGAGAAAAAATCAGAGCTTATGCAGGAGAAGGTAAGCTCATTTATGCGCGAGCTTCATGAGATGGAGAAGGAGTGCGAGAAAAAGCTGGAAGAGTTGGACAAGGAGGTTGGAGATGCCACTATTGGACAACATATAGCGGATTTTATTGATAAGTATAAAGGATATGAAAGAGTTACAGATTATATTAACGATGTAAAAGAAGATATTCTCGATAATTTAGACTATTTTATGGAGGAAGATGATGAAAAGCAGGATGTTCTCTCTGCTCTTATGCCACTGCTTGGAAAGAAGCAGGATGAGGATGTTATGCATAGATATGAGGTGAACCTTATTGTTGACCACTCAGAGAGCAAGGGAGCACCGGTTGTAGTTACATTTAACCCTACATATACTAATCTAATGGGAGAGACTGAATACGATACAGAGTACGGTAGCCTGACCACAGATTTTATGAAGATAAAGCCAGGTCTTTTCCATCAGGCAAATGGAGGCTATCTCATAGTACAAGCTCAGGATATTTGTACCATTCCTCATGCCTGGGAGTCTCTAAGAAGAGTAATTAAGACCAAGGAGATAAATCTTGATTCAATCAGGGAGATGCTTAGCTCTATAACAGCTCCATCCCTTAAGCCAGAACCTATCGAAGCACAGCTAAAGGTTATTATGGTTGGAAGTGATTATTTCTATGAGCTTCTTAGTGAGGGAGATGAGGAATTTGATAAGTTCTTCAAGATTAGGGCGGATTTTGATGATGAGATGGATCATAATCATGAAAATATATCTAAGATTGCAGGATTTATTAAGAGCTTTGTGGAGCGTGAAAAAACATTTGATTTTGATGTCAGTGCAGTATGTGCCATAATAGAGTATTCCTCAAGAGCTGCGGCTAGACAGGATAAGCTATCCACAAGGTTTAACTATCTGTCGGAGATACTAGGAGAAGCATACACATGGGCAAAGCTTGAAGGAGCTAGCATTATAACAGCAGATCATATCCACAAGACCATCTTCGAAAAGGAAGATAGGCTTAAGCTGTATGAGGAAAAGCTTAATGAGATGCTTGAGGAAGATGTAATAATGATAGATACAGATGGAGCTAAGATAGGTCAGATTAATGGTTTGGCAGTTCTTGATATGGGTAGCTATGCATTTGGTACACCATCAAGAATAACTGCTACAACCTATGTTGGAAAGTCTGGTATTGTAAATATCGAAAAGGAAGCTCGTATGAGTGGGCATACTCATGATAAGGGTGTTCAGATAATTACGGGATATTTAGGACAGACCTATGCTCAGAAATTTCCTATGGCTTTGTCTTGTCGAGTTTGCTTCGAACAAAATTATAATGGCATAGATGGTGACAGCGCATCAAGTACAGAGCTTTATTGTATTATATCATCCTTGGCGGAGCTTCCAATTCGTCAGGATTTGGCAGTAACCGGTTCTGTAAATCAAAAGGGTGAGATACAGGCTATAGGTGGAGTTACCCAGAAGATAGAGGGCTTCTATGACCTGTGTAAAAAGAGAGGCTTGACTGGAAATCAAGGTGTATTAATCCCTGTGTCAAATGTTAAGGATCTGGTTTTAAAGACTGAGGTTATAGATGCTGTAAGGGATGGTAGCTTCCATATTTACCCTATAACACATATTGATGAAGGAATTGAGCTCCTTATGAATTGTTCTGCAGGTAATAAGGATGGAAATGGAGATTATACAGAGGATAGTGTTCACGGCAAGGTATATAGAAAGCTAAAGAGATTTGCTAAACTCTCCAAAGATTTTGAGGCTGGTGATGAATTCTAGCAGATTTATCCAATGTAAAAATTTTTTGTAAATTTTTACATAAAAACGCCTACCTTAATCGTATTATAAAATATATGCTTATATTTAAAAGATAATAAAATGTTGACATAATTTGTCTCAGTGAAATATTTGTCCTGATTTTTACATATTTGGTTAAATATTTCTGTATAGTTCTTGAAATTATATTGAGGAAATGATACAATTCACTTCTGTACAATATAAAATATAAAAAGTGGGAGGGTCCCAACAAAAGGAGGAAAAAATGAAAGTAACAAAGAAACTATTAAGAAAGACCTATGCTTTTCTTATGGCTTTCGTAATGGTTATTGGATTGGCAAGTTCACCTTTACTTACAGTTTATGCTGAGGAAACTGATGAGGCAGAAGAACTCGTTGGAGAGGTAACATGGTATAACGATGATCTTTACGATTCATATGAAGAAGCAAATGCAGCTTTAGCTGAGGTTACAGCTGAGAATCAGGCAGCTGATATAGCTGACAACTATCTTACTGATGATGGTGAAGTTGTTGATATTCCTACATTTAAGGATACATCATCAGCAGCAGATTATATGAGAAAGTGCTTAGTAGAGAGAAGAAGTAGCATCGAGTTTGTATATAAGCTTGGTTATACATACAGCACTGTATCATATGGAGAGATGTTAGCGAAGAACGCACTTAAAGAGGTTGAGGAGAAGCTTTGGGTTGAGACTCCAAATTCAAATGAAGGTGATTACCTCTTATGGCACACTGGAGATTACAAGTATGTATTTAAGGGAACAACTAAGACTGACTTCGTTACAGTAACTGTAAATCCTGATTATACTACTACAGCGGCTCAGGAAGCACAGGTAACTCGTAAAGTTGATAGCCTTCTTGATACAGCTTTCGATGGTTGGGAGAACCATACAGATACTAGTAATGCATATGATGTTTTCTGGTGGCTTATCAATAATTTTGCTGTAGCTACATCAGCAAATGAAATTGACACAGCTGCTTATGCTGGTTTTATCAATGGTAAGGCTGTACATTCAGGATATGCTAGTGCTGCATACAGACTCCTTAGAGAGATGGGTGTAAATAATAGAATAGTGTACGATTCTACAACTCCTAGTGTATGGAATATAGTAGAAATTAATGGAAAATACTACAATTTCGATGCTATATACGGAGATTTAGTATATACATCTCTTGGCAATGCTGGTCTTGCAGAGTGTTATTTATTTGTTAGTGATGATTTCCTGAAGGATACAGATAGAACATGCTTTAGTGGAAACAAGCACTATAAGGATTATGAATATAGAAATTCTACATATAATGCGGCGCACCCTATGGCATCAGAGGATTACCTTGTGTTTGATCCAAAGAAAGAGGATACAGTTGTAGTAACTAATCCTACAGTTGGTGTTACATACAGAACTCACGTACAGAAGGACGGTTGGCAGACATGGAAGAATGATGGTGCCATGAGTGGTACTAGTGGTAGAGGCTTAAGACTTGAGGGTATCGAGATTAAGCTTACTGGAAATACTGGACTTGACCTTGGTATTGAGTATAAGACTCACATCCAGAAGTACGGCTGGGAGGCTGAGTGGAAGCAGAATGGTAAGATGTCTGGTACTAGCGGCGAGGCTAAGAGACTTGAGGCTATCAAGATTAGACTTACAGGTGATGATGCAGCTAAGTATGATGTATATTACAGAGTTCACGCACAGACTTATGGTTGGTTAGGATGGGCTAAGAATGGCCAGGAGGCTGGTACTGCAGGTCAGTCAAAGAGACTTGAGGGTATCGAGATTAAGATTGTTAAGAAGGGCGAGGTTCCTTCAGGATTAATTGGTTATTCATATGTTGAGTATGGTAAAACTGCTGAGCTAAATAGTGAAGTAACTGGTATGGTTAACTATAGAACTCACGTACAGAAGTATGGCTGGCAGGGATATGTATATGATGGTTCACTTAGTGGTACTTTCGGAGAGTCAAAGAGACTTGAGGGTATCAATATCTCACTTGGTGATACTGGATATACAGGTGGAATCACATACAGAACTCACATCCAGAAGATTGGCTGGCAGGATTGGAAGTCAAATGGTGTTATGAGTGGTACAAGTGGTCAGGCACTTAGACTTGAGGCTATAGAGATTAAGCTTACAGGTGAAGTTGCAAACCACTATGATGTATACTATCGTGTACATGCTCAGACCTTTGGATGGCTTGATTGGGCTAAGAATGGTCAGGCATCAGGTACTGCTGGTTACGGCAAGAGACTTGAGTCTATTCAGATTGTGCTTGTACCAAAGGGTGGTCCAGCACCTGGTAGCACATCAAGACCTTTTGTGCAGAAATAATTTAATATAAGAATTATGAAGGGTAGGATAATCCCTATGAAGATAATCAAAAGAAGAAAGGTAATAGATGTAATAAGCGTTGTGTTGCTTACTATATATTTAGTCAGCAATATTAGTCTCAATATATCTCATGCCAAGACTTCTGATGAATCAGGAATAATTATAGATTATAATCCAAATTATTATGATTCATATGATGAATTCATAGGAGATGATTCTGCCCATTTTAATTATGATGAAGGTAATATTTTATCAGAAGGTAGTTCTAATTTAGAAGAAATAGTTCCAAATTTTAATACAATTGATGAAGCAGGTGCTTATCTTAGAGCATGTATGGTAGATAGAAGTGGAGAGGTTGAATTTATATTCTCCAATCAGGAAGGGTATTCCGGTGCGGAAGGTTTTGCAGCTATTAAGTCTGCTACATTTGTAGAGACGGATAGTCCAAAGGAAGGGGATTACCTATACTGGAACTATGCAGGACTTCAGGGCTCCTTTGATATGTTAGAGGAAGGTATAAAATATATTCTTAAACCGTCATACCTATCAACAGCTGGGCAGGAAGATGAAATAGATGAAAAGGTTAACTCGTTATTATGTAATGAGTTTGCTGGTTGGGAGTCTATGGATGAATTTTCCAGAATTAAAATGGCGTATAAGTGGGTTACTTATAATTTTACTTTTGTAGGTGGTTCTGATAGACATTCTACTTATAGTGGAATTATAGAATATGAAACTGTGTGTCAGGGCTTTTCTAGTACAATGTATAGATTACTTCGTGAGATGGGAATTTCTTGTCGAGTTATCTCAAATGAAGCTCATGGATGGAATATAGTAAAGATAGGTGATTACTATTACAATATTGATGCAACCTGGGATGTTAAAACAAAGGAAAGTAAGTGGAGTAACTTCCTGTTATCCAATTCAAGCTTTGAATTAGGAGAAATGCATACTAGGGGAGCTAGGTATACTACAGAAGAATTTAATCTGTCATATCCAATGTCTAATCAGGATTATCAGTGGATACCTGAGGAGGAACAGCTTGGAGTAGAATATAAAACTCATATACAGACTACAGGTTGGCAGGATTGGAAAATAGATGGTGCAACTAGTGGAACTACAGGAAAAAGTAAGAGACTTGAGGCAATTAAAATACACCTGACAGGTACAGAATATAAGGATATTGATTTGGAATATATGTCTCATATTCAGTCCGTAGGCTGGGAAGCTGATTGGAAAGCGTCAGATAGCGTTAGTGGTACAGAAGGGAAATCCAAGCGATTAGAAGCTATTAAAATCAAACTAATTGGAAAAGATGCTAAGGATTATGACATTTATTACAGAGTTCATGTACAAACCTTTGGCTGGCTTGGCTGGGCGAAAAATGGTGAATGTGCAGGAACTACAGGTATGTCTAAGCGGTTAGAGGGTATAGAGATTACTGTTTTACCGAAGGGAGAAGCTCCGGAGGGGATGATAGGATATTCTTATATAGCTTATGGAAAGACTGCTTTGTTAGATGAAAATAATCAAAAAGAAATATGCTACAATGCTCACGTTCAGACCTATGGATGGCAGAAACCATTATCAGATGGTTCTATAAGCGGAACCTTTGGTGAGGGCAAACGACTTGAGGCCTTCAAAATTTCTCTTGAAGACGTAGCTTATGATGGTGGTGTGGCATATAGAAGTTATATAGCTGGTAATGGCTGGGAATCAGATTGGAAATATGATGAAGCCATTAGTGGAACCACAGGACAGGGTAAAGCATTAGATGCAGTACAGATTAAATTGTATGGTCAAGCAGAAGAAGAGTATGATATTTACTATAGAGTACATATTCAGACCTATGGATGGCTTGATTGGGTGAAAAATGGAGATATAGCTGGTTTAGAGGGTAAAGGTAAGCGAGTAGAGGCAATACAAATTGTATTAATACCAAAGAACCTTCCAGGACCAAAATAAAAAATCAAGGTTAAAATTTAACCTTGATTTTTTGTTAAAATAAAGAGCGCGAGACGGGGATCGAAAATAACAGATGAAAACCAAGAGAAATTTGCAAGCATTGTTCTGGTCTAGGAAGTCCTTTTGGAGAAGAACGTCGTGTAAAATTGAATAAGGTATGTA
>SVEC01000004.1 GCA_015057555.1 Lachnospiraceae bacterium
TCTTTATTTCTTTCAATAAGCTTGTAAATATGTCTGTCATCATTGATACAATTTCTTCATTTGTAAAAACGGCAACCTTGGTTGCACACATTGAAGCAATTCCATGCGTATATACCCAAAGATGTTGATATAAACGTTTTGCATCTTCCTCTTGCAATCCATAAGGTTCTTTTACCGAATTTAATATCTCCTCATAATTCGCATCAATTAACATAAGCGTATGCCCTATGTCTGTTGGTTCTGACTGTTCACTCATAAATAACAAATGAAATAATTTGGGTTCCTTTATAGAAAATTGAATGTATGCAAAACCAACACCTCTAAATGCAACATCTTGCTTTAGACCTTCCATTACATATCCCTTATATATTTCTTTGGCTTCTATAATTATTTCACTTTTTACCTCTTCCATATTTGAAAATACAGTAAAAATTGGACATGCAGAACTTCCAAGTCTCTTTCCCAGTTCTCGAGATGTGACGGCTTCCAACCCTTGTTCGCGAACAATCTGCATCGCAGCTTCTACAATTTCATTTTTGGTGAATTTCGCTTTAGGCGGCATGTTATCTCCCTTTCTAAATCATGTGTTCTATATCATGCGTTCTAGTATAATATCATCTATTATTTTTGTCAATTACAAAAGGCAGATTACTATACGCAATCTGCCTTTTAATATTACCATATTTCCAAACTATCAATAGCATCCACCCACGCCTGCATTTCTCCATCCAAAGCAAGCCGAGCATATTCAAGCGGCTCATCTATCGCCAATGCGTTAAGCGAATTCTGCGAACAAGGAGTTGTTCTCAATCCCTCCTCAGCTATATTACAATCAATTCTCAAATGTGGTTACATCAATACTGTTTGTCTGTGAGTTATATTCTGCATATATCAATCTCATCTTATCTATCCTTTCTTGTAATTGTATTAAAAGCATCTCATCCAGTTCCAACTGCCATTTTCATAAATTGTTATAAGTTGTTACCAGATTTTCTTTCCCTTATTTTTTCCCTTATGAGGGTTCGTAAACAAGGGTAGAACGATATAACACGATACAAGATGTAATGGAAAGGACACCAGTGAAAAGTTTAGTATTTTCAAGGGTTTGACGAGATTTCTATAACAAAATATAAAAGTTATTAAGTGCTATAAATCTCGTCACTTGAGAACTGAAAGTTTCACCTGTGTTGCTAAATTGGCATTTGTATATCAAGCTCCCTGCATACTTTATAAAGTAAAACTGCATCATTTAATGCATTATGCTGCTCACCCTTTATTTTAACATTTAATTGTTCAGCTATCTTGAACAAACCTAGACTTTTTCGATAACTTTTACAATTTATCGCCTTCAGAATTGCAGGTCTTACATCAATAATTTTCTTTGCAATAATATATAAATTCTCAACTTTCTCCTTTTCTTTTCTGTTCCACTTGGCAGAATATATAATACCTAAATAATCTGCGTTACCAAATGTAAATATGTAGTCTATGGAATATCGCTTGCACATTTCATTAATATCGTGAAAAGCATTATTGCACTTCTTTCCACAGTCAACATTAGCTTGTGTGATTCCAGTAAGTTTCTCGCAATAAGTTGTAATTGTAGTATTGTGCATAGGCTTTACAAAAGAGTAATATCTATTTTTTATATTATATTTGTCATCACATACAACAAAACCAACAGATATAATTTCCCTCTGCGAACGCTTCATACGTCCATCATCAATAAATTTTCCATTCTCTTGTTTTCCATCACAAGTCATTTCAATATCCAATAAACCATAATTCAACTCTTTCATCCCCCAATATATAAATAACCCTATCAAATTTCCTTCAAACGGATTCCTTCGCCAAATTAAAATTTGTATTACTAATTATAAATCCCCCACCCCTAAAAGACAACTCCCAAAGCCAACAAATATCCCCATCACCGAAGGTGATAGTGATGGTTGACCCGGTACATAGGAATATGTGCCAAATATTTAAGTATACAGATTATGAAGGGGAATAGCGCCAATACACTTTCGTACGGGCGCGACAGGGAAAAGCGAAGACGACCGTCGTAGTGTCGTCGGAGCTTTTGCCCTAGGCAGCCCGGGTATACTGTAAAAACGCCCCCTTCATAATCGTCCAGATAAAGAAAACCCGGCACATATTCCTATGTACCGGGGATACAACCATCACTATATTTAGTTAGGTTTACCTTAGAGCTTAACCTCTACCTTCTCAAGCTTCCAGATCTCCTGAGCATACTGCTCGATAGTTCTGTCAGATGAGAACTTACCAGCACAAGCTGTGTTAAGCATAGCCATCTGAGCCCAAGCTGTCTTATCCTTGTAAGCCTCATTTACTCTCTTCTGAGCATCTGCATAAGAATCGAAATCCTTAAGAGTGAAGTAAACATCCTGCTTAACAAGTGTATCGTAGAGAGGTCTGAATAAATCCTTATCCTCTGAGTAAGTACCATCAACTAACTGATCAAGTACCTTCTTAACCTTTGGATTTGAATTATAAACGTCCATTGGGTAGTAACCACCCTCACGCTCATACTTCATAACCTCCTCAGCTGAAAGACCGAAGATAAATGCGTTATCAACGCCAACCTCCTCAACGATCTCAACGTTAGCACCATCCATAGTACCAAGAGTAGGAGCACCATTTAACATGAACTTCATGTTACCAGTACCTGAAGCCTCTCTTGAAGCTGTAGAAATCTGCTCTGAAACGTCAGCTGCTGCAAAGATAATCTCTGCATTTGAAACTCTATAGTTCTCAATGAATACAACCTTAATCTTGCCCTTGATTGAAGCATCGTTATTAACTACATCAGCTACAGCGTTGATAAGCTTGATAGTAAGCTTAGCAGTCTTGTAACCAGCTGCTGCCTTAGCACCAAAGATAAATGTAGTTGGAGTGAAATCCATATCTGGATTAGCCTTTAACTCATTGTAAAGGTGCATAATGTGAAGGATGTTAAGCTGCTGTCTCTTGTACTCGTGGAGTCTCTTAACCTGTACGTCGAAGATTGAGTTAGGGTCAACCTCGATACCGTTGTGCTCCTTAATGTACTCAGCAAGACGAACCTTGTTCTTATACTTAATATCCATGAACTCCTTCTGTGACTTCTTCTCAGTTACGTGCTTCTTAAGCTTAGCCATCTGAGAAAGGTCAGTAATCCAACCATCACCGATCTTCTTAGTTACCCAAGAAGCGAGAAGTGGGTTACCATGGAGAAGGAATCTTCTCTGAGTAATACCATTTGTCTTATTATTAAACTGGTCTGGTCTCATCTGGTAGAAATCCTTAAGCTCTCTCTTCTTAAGAATCTCTGTATGAAGCTGAGCAACACCATTTACAGAGTAGCTACCTGCGATTGCAAGGTGAGCCATCTTAACCTGACCATCGTAAAGAATAGCCATATTCTTAACCTTATTCTGGTCACCTGGATAAGTGTCCTCGATAAGCTTAACGTATCTTCTATTAATCTCGTCAACGATCTGATAGATTCTTGGAAGAAGTCTCTGGAAGAGGTCGATAGGCCACTTCTCAAGAGCCTCAGCCATAATAGTGTGGTTAGTGTAAGCACAAGTTCTGCAAGTGATATCCCATGCCTCATCCCACTCTAAGCACTCCTCGTCAACAAGGATTCTCATAAGCTCTGCAACTGTTACAGTTGGATGTGTATCGTTAAGCTGGAATGTTACCTTGTTAGGAAGGTCTCTAATATCTGCATTTGCCTCCTTAAACTTAAGGATTGCTCTCTGGATAGAAGCTGATACGAAGAAGTACTGCTGCTTAAGTCTAAGCTCCTTACCTGAGTAGTGATTATCATTTGGATAAAGAACCTCTACAAGGTTTCTAGCAAGGTTCTGCTGCTCAACAGCCTTTTGGTAGTCACCCTTATCAAATGAATTAAGGTTGAACTCCTGAATAGCCTCAGCATCCCAAATTCTAAGTGTATTTACAACATTGTTGCCATATCCGATTACTGGAAGGTCATATGGTACCGCACGGATTGACTGATAGTCCTCGTGTACGAAATAGTTCTTACCATCTCTACACTCTGTACGCACATATCCACCAAACTTAACCTCTACTGCGTACTCTGGACGCCTAACCTCAAATGGGTTACCATCCTTTAACCAGTTGTCTGGCTTCTCAATCTGATATCCATCCTCGATTGCCTGCTTGAACATACCATAACGGTATCTGATACCACAACCGTATGCTGGGTAGCCAAGTGTAGCAAGTGAATCAAGGAAACAAGCTGCAAGTCTACCAAGACCACCGTTACCAAGTGCAGCGTCTGGCTCCTGGTCCTCGATGAAGTTAAGGTCAAAGCCCATCTCATCTAAAGCTTCCTTAATCTGCTCATAGCTTGTTAAGTTAATTAAGTTATTACCAAGTGCTCTACCCATCAAAAACTCCATTGAAAGGTAGTAAACAGTCTTAGCATTCTTCTCCTCGTACTCCTTATGAGTTGCAATCCAGCGGTCGATGATATCATCTCTTACTGCATATGAAACTGCCTGGAATACCTGCTGTGGAGTTGCTTCATCAATAGTTTTTCTGTAAAGGTTCTTAACGTTGTTAATGACCTCTTTCTTGAAGCTCTCCTTGTCAAAGTCAGCCATCTTCTTCATTTTGTGCCCTCCTTAATACTTTCCAACAATTCTTCTTTTGTCACGTAAATTCATTGGGGTGAATTGTTAATTTTATATTTTGTTGGAATAAACCATTGTCTAGTTTAACAAACTTTTGCACTTTATACAATGATTTAATTTATTTTCGTGGAATGTTACCTAGAAAATAGGTTTCTGACATTTTTTTTATGTATTTTACCTATAAGTAAGTATTCACCTTGTGTAATGAAATCCGTTACATGAAATTTTTCCTTTCTTGTTGCTGAAATTCCTGAGATTTCCAGAGGGTTTACTGGGCAGTGGTGGTGGGAATTTCTCTATATGCCCAAGGTTGCGCTCACGGTGTCATTTTTCAGAAAATTTCTGGGCAGTGGTGACAGGAATTTCTCTATATGCCCGGGATTTTGTAACTGGCTTCAATTCTCAAGAAATTTCCGGGCAGTGGCAGTAGGAATTTCTCTATATGCCCGGGGTTTTGCTCCCGTCGGCAATTCTCAGAAATTTTCCGGGCAGTGGCGGTGAGAATTTTTCTATATGCCCGAGATATTATGGCCACCGGAAGTTTTTCAGAAATTTTATGACGAAAAAACTGCGCCACAGCCTTGGAATGCCATCGCGCAGCCATATTGTTCACTTTCATTTTTCATATATAACTAAGGTGTAAACTGAAATTTTTAAGTGCATTCAATTCTTATTCCACGCTCTTACTCTTTCTTGAATTGTCACTTCATCATATCCAAACCAGGTTATCTCCCATAAAACCAAAGTAGCAAATTTTTCATATCCATAAAAAAATAAACTATTATCATCAACTTTATATCCCAATGTATCTGACCATGGATTTATTTCTAATCCATATGTTTTATTATCTGATGTATCCAACACATAAACCCGATCAAATTCACCATCGAATATTTCATCTGATATCACTTTTTCAATTATGATTACTTTTTTATCTGATGTTTTTGCTTCCATTTCCCTAATGGACATTAGGGCATTTCTAATTGCTTTTTCTGTATGCTTGATATCCGGAGAATCATCACATAAAAACAAAAATTCACGAACAAGCAACTCTTCATCACATTCCTTTATCACTTCGTAAAAGTACATTTTTCCCTCACCACCAACTTCAAATTTGCAGACAGCTTTAACCTCTTAAACTTTCCAATTCACTTAATGAAAGTCCTTTTACTAAAACGCTATCTTTTTTTGAATCGAGAGCATATTTTTCAATATTCTGTAATGCTGTAAAATAATCTGCATCTCCGATAATCGTATCTTTTGTTGTACTAACAAGTACTAATTTCCATTCAGATACAATCTTACCGTCTACTCTATACTCATTCTGTGGTGTTTTAGGTAAAACTGTTTCTGTTCCCTCTGTCAATGCGATTGCACCAAAAGGCGTACCGTCTGGTTTTCCGTAAAATTTAGGGGTAGCAATATATGCGTTACTCCAATCTACTGTTTCTTTTTTCCTTTCAACTTATCAAATAGTCCCATGATCATGCCTCCTTTACAATTCCAATTTTGTTGTCATCTTCATTATACTTCATCGCCTATCGAAAAGATAGCATATTTTATGAAACTTGTCGGCTGGGAACAGCTTCTTGATGACCTCAATCTCATTATCCGGGATATTCGGGAAACCCACAAAAAAGACAGCGAGAGTGCGCCCCAGACCACCGTTGCCGATGAACTGAAAGAAAATCTGAAAGCTGTCGAAAATTTCAAAGGCAGTCGGGATGAAAAGCTGGTTGTTCTTTATTGCAAGCAGCTTGGTATCAACTATAAAAATCTGTCAGATGAAGAATTTCGCTGGATTGTGCTTTTCCTTTCTTTTTGTTCCCTTTAATTAGCCATGAACTGCGTGGTTCACAAAACTGCCAGACCAAATTGAAAAGCCCAAACCAGTTACGCTTGCATCCTTCTTATTAAGAGCATCCTCATAACCTTCAAGCCAAGACAGTTTATAATTGTTCCTCGCTCATAATCATCAAGAGCTATGCAATACTTCTTTGACATATATTTCACTCCTTCAAAAAATCCTTAAACGGTGCTTCGGTGGATACAAAGGTATCGTATGCAAAGTTTGCCCCCAATACTTGCTGCTGTCCATATTCTGAAGCACAGTGGCTGCGGACTGGAGGGACACGCTATACTCCGGGGAACAGCCGCCAAACAAAACAGCGATTTTCAATCTTTTCATTGCTCTGCCTGCCTTTCTGCCAAATATTCCTCCAAGCACAACCCTTTTTCATACATCTCTGTGGCGGCCTCAACGCCAACATACCGATAATGCCATACTTCCTCGGCAACGCCCGTGATGTCGGTTTTATCTCCAGGGTAACGGAAGATAAAACCGTATTTGTAGCTGTTTTCTTGCAACCAGAAATAAAGATCATAGGTGGCTCCGTTGATGTCCACGGCTAAACCAATTTGATGTTCACTGTATCCGGGAACAGATACCCATTGATTTGCCAGTTCCTCCGCTTCGCTCTGGGAATTTCCCTCTTTGCGGTATCCAGCCACTTTGTCATCATAGAGCTGCTGCTGCTTTTTCTGCGTGCGGTAACCGGATACGACCATAGGCAGTTGATCCCAATTTCCTTCCTTTGCTGCTTCCAACATCTCCATGAGAGGATCATAGATGCGTTCATCTACTTTCTCACCGCCGGGCACCTCTACCAGTTTTGGCTCGTAGTTTTCGGGGATCGCGTTTTCATAGTTTACCAACACCAAGTTCCAGTCGGTGTCATCATTTGCTGTCTGCGTGTTTTGGGGTGAGCTTTCATCCAAAAGGCCAACTTGCACATCATCAGGCCCCTGCGTTGTGGTGTCGTTTACTTGGGAATTTTCAGGCGATTCTTTATCTCCAAACAATGTGAACGCATATACACAAACAGCCACGACCAGAATGACTGTGGCAATACTTCCCCAAGGAAAGCGCCTCCGCCGCTGCTTTTGCCTCCGGCGATGACCTTCATTGGGAACAGGCAGCATTTTTTCTTCCATCATATAAAGCCTCCTTTCTGAAGGGGAACAAAAGCGCCCCTGTCAGCATTTATTGTACTGAACAGCGGCGCTTGGAACTTTAATATGAAGTTGTTTATTTCCTAAGAAAATCCTAAGAAATTGCTAATTTGACAACGGCAAAGAGACTGTAAATGTAACCACATGATTTTTGCTGGATGCGCTGATTGCCCCGCCATGCAGCGTGACGATCTCCTTTGCTATGGCTAATCCAAGCCCTGTGCCGCCTGTATCAGAGGAACGAGACTGATCTACCCGGTAGAATTTATCGAAAAGAGACACCAATGCCTCATTTGGAATATCTTCGCCGCTGTTCTGAAACCGAATGATGACTTCATGTTCCAATTTTTCTGCGGAGATCACAATCTCGGTATGTGGGAAGCTATACGATGCGGCATTTTTCAGAATGTTGTTGAATACCCGTGCCAGCTTTTCCGGATCGGCTTCGATGGTCAAGTTCTCGTCAAGATGCAGGGTAACGGTGTTTCCCCTGGGAGCCAAAACTGGAGACAATTCATCCGATAGTTGGACCAGCATATAATAAAGGTCGATGGTTTCCTTGGACAAGGTGATTTTCTGAGATTTATATTTTGTGATCTCAAAAAATTCATTTACCATCGTCTCCAGTCGGTAGGCTTTTTCCAACGCGATATGAACCCGCGCAGCCCTCTGCTCAGGGGGCATATTCGGATCTTCCTCCAACAGATTGAGGTATCCAATTACAGATGTGAGAGGGGTCCGAATATCATGGGCCAGGTACATAACCAATTCGTCTTTCCGCTGTTCAGCAAAAGCGGTTTCCATTTTTCGTTCTGCTAAAGTTTGTTTTACAGAGTTTAGCTTCCGCTCAAATGGCAGCATTTCCGGTGACAACTGGATTTGCTTTTCATCGTCTGCCAGCAATGACTCTATCCCTTGATTGACCTCTCTGAAATAGCCGGTAACCCACCGGAAAATTCGTACCATGAGGACTGTAAATATTAAAAGAACGGCCACAGCGAAAAAAATTTCTTTATTACCTCGAAAATGGTCACTGTAATAATAAAATGCTGCTTCATGCTTCATGTCGAATACGGTTTCCAGAATCCATACAATCAGATCGCCAATTCGCTGTTTCCAGATGAAAAGATACAGCCCCACCACCACAACGATAGAGGTAATGACATTCATGCAAACTCGTCGAATGAGTTTGGATTGAAAAGCAAAGTATTCGTCTTTTTTATCAACTTTCAATTTTATATCCTACCCCCCATATCGTCTTAATGAATCTGGGCTTGTCCATGCTATCTCCCAATTTCTCCCGCAGGTGGCGGATATGAACGGTGATGGTGTTGTTGGATTTGCTGTAATACTCGTCCTGCCAGATTTTGTGAAACAAATCTTCTGAACTGACTACATTCCCGGTATTTTCCAGAAGAATACGCAGGATCGAAAACTCCGTAGGTGTCAGCACCAAGGGCGTTTCCCCCAAAAAGCAGGTATGTGCCTTGATATTCATTGTCAAGGCACCGCAAACAAGATTATCTTCTGATGCGGCAGACGAGGTTTCACCGGTATCAGAATGAGCAGGATTGTACTTTTGATACCGGCGAAGCTGAGACTTTACCCGTGCAATCATCTCCAGAGGGCGAAACGGCTTTGTAATGTAATCATCCGCTCCAAGAGTAAGGCCGGTAATTTTATCAGTCTCAGCATCTTTGGCTGTCAGCATGATGATGGGGTAGGTATGATGTTCCCTGATTTTCTTGCATAGAGTGAATCCATCTATGTCAGGAAGCATAATATCCAAAATTGCAAGATCAATGGGGGTTGTTTCAATGCAGTTAAGGGCTTCTTGGGCCGTATAAAATTTGAATACAGTGTAGTTTTCGTTTTTCAAATAGACTTCTATTAAATCCGCAATTTCTGTTTCGTCATCGACTACTAATATTTTATTAGACATGAAGTCACTCTCCCTTCAAAGAGTATATATTATTATATTATCAAAGTCAGACACAGCACATCCTTATTATTTCATGAGAAAACATTAAGATTTTCCTAATTTCTCACAGATTGCAATATCTTGGGGCTGAATTTTGGCAAGTTAAGAAACCCCTTGATATATTAGTCGTATCTGTTCATCTCTAAGCTATATTATATTTCGTTCTTATTTATTAAGCAATGATTCGCCTATTAAATCAGGTCCACAACCAGAACAATCATGCTTGTTTACCAGTATAATAAGGTCATTCCACAGCCGCAACCGGCACGATAAAATATTGTTGACCCATTCTTCCTATAATCTATCTCTCTTTTTTCTTCCGTCTCCGAACTTCTTCACTCAAAATACTTTCTACACACCAATTATTTTGCTCGCCTCTCGCATTTCAAAAAATCGTATATTATCTTCGTCCATAGTCACAAAGTATTCATAATTCTTATTCATCTATATATTTATGTATTGTGGTTTCCTATAATATTTAGTGACTTTAATACTGTGACGGCTACATTACTACCATATAGGAATCCTGAGAATTAGCGCCTTAGTGGATGAACCATCCCAACATAATTTTTTGTTAATAGAAATAATACTTATGACATATTATTCCATTTACACCATTTTGTACAAGTATTATTATATTGGCATATACTTTTGTTCTTTGTGCTCTGCTTACAATTGCATTTTCCTGATTTCTCTATGATGTTTACAATCCGTCCATGATTTACTGTATCTAACTGTCTATTTCCTTCCCAAAATTCACACGTTCCGCAGGTTTTATGAGAACTCCCCATTTTGGCAATACCATTATTTTGCATTGCGCCTTTATTTTTTGATGCAATCGTAGTTTTGCTCTTCAGTAAATTCAAATTTTCGCGTGCTTTCAATTTCTCCGCAAGACCAAAATTTCTCTTCCATTTTATCACAGCATATCCAAATATTCTACCAGCCTTTCATTATTATTTAATTCATAATTTGGCAATGCTAGCTCAAAAACATTTGACATTTGCATCCATCGTATTTATCATAAAAATTAGATTGCTAATATCATATTTTATTTATCTATTTTTTTAGTTTATTTATTTCAAGGGCAATCTTATTCCATTTTTACAATTTAATTCAAAGGAGGTTTTTACTACGATTTATGAACGTATGTTAGCCGAAAGTAAAAGGCTAGAAAAAGAAATTAACAAAATAAACTGGGAAATCAAGAAGTTGCCAGAGGGAAAATTGGTGTGTACCAAAAATGATAATTCCTATAAATGGTATGTAAGTATTAACAACCAGCTCACATATATTCCCAAGAAGAAAAGGGATTACGCCCAGAAGCTGGCAATCAGAAGATACTATGTGGCTCAATTAGAGATTCTGTCTGCTGAGCTTAGAACGGTCAAATATTATTTGCAGCACTCTTCTAAGGACTTATATGATGCAGATTCTCAGTTACTTTCTCGACCTGGATATAGGGATTTGTTGTTGCCTTATTTTACACCTGCTGAAGATACTATGAACAAATGGATGACTGAATCCTATGAGCAAAATCCTAAGCATCCCGAGCAGCTTTCTATCAAAACCAATTCAGGAAATATGGTCAGATCCAAATCAGAAGCTTTTATTGATATGCTACTATATGCCAACAAAATCCCATTTAGATACGAATGTGCTCTCAATTTAGGTGGCACTACATATTATCCAGATTACACTATTATGCATCCTAAAACTGGTGAGATTTTTTATTGGGAACACTTTGGCATGATGGATGATGCTATATATGCTGGAAAAGCTTTTTCCAAGCTTCAGACATATTCTAGATATGGAATTATTCCTTCCATTAACTTGATTACCACATATGAAACTGGGGATAATCCTCTAGATTTAGATGCTGTGCAGAAAATTATAGAGCAGTACTTCTTGTAATTTTTACTCAGGAATCTCATCCTAGGACATATCTGGGCAGTGGTGACGGGGTTTTTCCTATATGCCCGGGATTTTACTCTCGACCCCTATTCTTAGGAAATTTCCGGGCAGTGGCGACGGGACTTCCCCTATATGCCCAGGATTTTGTCGCCGGCTTCAGTTCCCAGGAATTTTCCGGGCAGTGGTGGTTGGAATTTCCCTATATGCCCGGGATTTTGCTCCCGAGGTCAATTCCAAGGAAATTTCCGGGCAGTGGTGGTGGGAATTTTCCTATATGCCCGGGATTTCGCTCCCGAGGTCAATTCCAAGGAAATTTCTGGGCAATGGTGACAGCGATTTTCCTATATGCCCGGGATTTTACTCAAAGCTCCAATTCCCGGGAAATTTCCGGGCAGTAGCGGTAAGTTTTTCCCCATATGCCCAAATATTAAACATACTCCCTTCAAACAAGAAAAAAGCTACCGTGCCCTAAGGCACGGTAGCTGTAATTACTTCAATAGGTTTATCCTAGCCTACTACCTCAACACCGAGAACTACCTTCTCGCCATTGATGTTCCAATCCTTGCTTACGCCACCCATAGCGCCAACTACGAACTCATTTGCAAGAACAACTTCCTTAATCTCATCAGCATTAGCGTTCATGATTTCTGCAATCTTATCATTGCCTTCCACATAAACCTTAATTCTATCAGTTACATTGAAGTCTGCATCCTTACGCATAGTCTGAACCTTAGAGATAATCTCTCTTACAAAGCCTTCCTCGATAAGCTCTGGAGTAAGAGTTGTATCGATAACAACTGTTGTGTAGTTATCTCCCTCAGTTACATAGCCCTCCATCTTAGCTGTCTCGATAAGTAAGTCTTCCTCGGCAAGTACAACCTCTGTACCAGCTACATCAAACTTTAATGCTCCCTCTGACTTAAGAGTAGCCATTGCCTCATTGCCATCAACATTTGCAAGGTACTCTCTGATACCGCCAAGCTGCTTACCGTACTTAGGACCTACTGTTCTAAGCTGTGGCTTGAAGCTGTATGAAGTAAAGTCTGAAAGGTCATCCTTAAAGGTTACATTCTTAATGTTAAGCTCGTCTTCGATAATCTCTACGAAGAACTCATCAAGAGCCTTTGTAGCCTTAACGAACATGTTACCCATAGGCTGACGTGACTTAATATTTGCTGTATTACGAGCTGCACGACCAAATACTACAATCTTAAGAACCTGATCCATGCTTGCCTCAAGGTCTGCATCGATGTAAGCCTCATTTGCAACAGGGAAGTCGCAAAGGTGGATTGACATAGGAGCAGTCTTGTCAAAGCGAGTTACAAGGTTCTGGTAGATATCCTCTGTCATAAATGGAATCATAGGGGCAGCTGTCTTACAAAGTGTAACAAGTGCCTCGTAAAGAGTCATGTATGCGTTAATCTTATCCTGTGGCATATCCTTAGCCCAGTAACGCTCACGACCACGTCTTACATACCAGTTACTCATATCATCTACGAAGTCTGCAAGAGCCTTAGTAGCCTCTGGAATCTTGTATGAGCCAAGTGCCTCATCTACAGTCTTAACCATGGTGTTAAGCTTTGAGAGAAGCCACTTATCCATAACAGGAAGCTTGTCGTACTCAAGCTTATACTCAGTTGGGTTAAACTTATCAATATTTGCATAAAGCACATAGAATGCATAGGTATTCCAAAGTGTGCCCATGAACTTTCTCTGTCCCTCAAGAACTGCGTCCTCGTGGAATCTATTTGGAAGCCATGGAGCAGAGTTACTATAGAAGTACCATCTAATAGCATCAGCGCCATACTTATTTAAAGCATCCATAGGGTCTACTGCATTTCCCTTAGACTTAGACATCTTCTGTCCGTCCTTGTCAAGCACGTGACCAAGAACGATAACGTTCTTGTAAGGTGCCTTGTCAAATAGAAGTGTTGAAATAGCCATAAGTGAGTAGAACCATCCTCTAGTCTGGTCAACTGCCTCAGAGATAAAGTCAGCTGGGAAGTTGTCATCGAAGATTTCCTTATTCTCAAATGGATAGTGCCACTGTGCAAATGGCATAGCTCCTGAGTCGAACCAGCAGTCGATAACCTCTGGCACTCTCTTCATCTCGCCCTGACAGTCAGGACATACAAGAGTTACATCATCAATGTATGGACGGTGAAGCTCGATTTCATCTGGGCAGTTATTGCTCATGCTCTTAAGCTCCTCAATAGAACCGATAGCATGTCTCTTACCACATGAACACTCCCAGATATTAAGTGGAGTACCCCAGTAACGGTTTCTAGAAAGTCCCCAGTCCTGAACATTCTCAAGCCAAGCTCCGAAACGTCCCTTACCGATACCCTCAGGAATCCAATTAACAGTGTTATTATTCTTAACCAACTTATCTCTAACTGCTGTCATCTTGATGAACCAAGTATCTCTAGCGTAGTAGATAAGTGGAGTATCACATCTCCAGCAGAATGGATAGTCATGCTCAAACTTTGGAGCATCGAATAAAAGTCCATCCTTGTCAAGGTCAACTAAGATATCCTTATCTGCATCCTTAACGAACTTTCCAGCGTAAGGAGTATCCTCAGTCATCTCACCCTTGCCGTTAACCATCTGTACAAATGGAAGGTCGTACTTTCTACCAACCTGAGCATCGTCCTCACCAAATGCTGGTGCGATATGAACGATACCAGTACCATCTGTCATAGTTACGTAATTATCACAAGTGATATAGTGACCCTTCTGTGGCTGCTTTTCAACTGCTGCCTTAGTACAAGCGAAAAGTGGCTCGTACTCCTTTCTCTCAAGGTCAGTACCCTTGTATGATTCAAGAACCTCATAAGCCTTCTCATCATCCTTAGCTAAACCGCCAAGCACCTTGTCAAGAAGTGCCTCTGCCATATAATAAACATTTCCATCAGCTGCCTTTACCTTGCAGTAGGTCTCATCTGGATTCACACAAAGAGCAACGTTACTTGGAAGTGTCCAAGGAGTAGTTGTCCAAGCAAGGAAATATGCATCCTCACCTACCACTCTAAATCTAACAACTGCTGAACGCTCCTTAACAAGCTTATAGCCCTGTGCAACCTCATGGCTTGAAAGAGGTGTACCACAACGTGGACAGTAAGGAACAATCTTAAAACCCTTGTATAAAAGTCCCTGATCCCAGATGTTCTTTAAAGCCCACCATTCAGACTCGATAAAGTCATTGTGATAAGTAACATATGGGTCATCCATATCAGCCCAGAAACCAACCTTGCCAGAGAATTCCTCCCACATACCCTTGTATTTCCAAACTGATTCCTTACACTTAGTGATAAATGGATCAAGTCCGTAAGCCTCAATCTGATCCTTTCCATCTATGCCAAGAAGCTTCTCAACCTCAAGCTCTACAGGAAGACCGTGTGTATCCCAGCCCGCCTTACGTATAATCTTGTGGCCCTTCATAGTCTGATATCTAGGAATCATATCCTTGATAACTCTAGTAAGTACATGACCTATATGAGGTGTACCATTTGCAGTAGGAGGTCCATCATAAAATGTATATGTTGGAAGATCCTTTTTCTCTTCAATACTCTTCTCGAAAATCTTGCTTTCCTTCCAGAAATCAAGTACCTTTTGTTCTCTCTCAACGAAGTTGAGCTTTGTAGAAACCTTTTCGTACATATTCAAAAATCCTTTCTATATATATTAAGCTATGTATTATTTTCACATATACTCCACCAAGCTATTAGTATAACCTAAAACCCCTTGAAATGTCAATATTACCTATGGGTTACGGGTTTTTTACTTATAAGTATTTTTTGTTGAAGAAAATGTAAACATAAAGTATAATATATGAGTAGCAATGAGCTTGCTAATAATTATCATTGATTTAATCATAAAGGAGATATATTATGCTAGATTTTAGAGTTGGCATTATAGGTGCCGGAAAAATCGCTGGTATTGTTGCAGATACACTTAATCAACTTAATCAGTTTGCACCTTATGCTATTGCATCAAGAGATATTGATAAGGCCAATGAATTTGGCGACAAGTATAATGTGGTGAAGAGATACGGCTCATATGAAGAGCTTGTAAATGATCCTGATGTTGATTTGGTTTACATTGCAACACCTCACTCAGAGCACGCAGCAAATGCTAAAATGTGCTTAGAAGCTGGTAAGCCGGTACTTGTTGAGAAGGCTTTTTCATATGATAGTGTATCTACAGCTGAAGTTCTCACAATGTCTGATGAGAAAAAGATTTTCTGTGGAGAGGCTATGTGGATTCGTTTCCTTCCTATGTATAGAATGATGCTTCAGCAAATAGAACAGGGAGTTATCGGTAGAGTAACAAATATTACTTGTACACTAGGCTATGACCTTAGAACTAAGGAACGTCTTATGAAGCCTGAGCTTGCAGGAGGTGCCCTTCTTGATTTAGGTGTTTACCCTATTAACCTGGTATCTATGATTTATGGTACTGAACCTATTTCCATATCATCAACCTGTGCTAAGCTTGAGACTGGTGTAGATGGTCAGTGTACAGTACAGATGAGCTACAAGGGTGCAAGAAGCGCAAACTTCTTTGTATCTATGATGTACAAGCCAGATAACAACGCACGTATCTACGGAGACAAGGGATATATTGAAATTGACAACATTAACAATCCTGAGGCCTTCCGAATATATCAAGGTGACCACAAGCTGGTATTCGAGGCTAAGAAGCCGGAGAGACAGATAAGTGGCTATGAATTTGAGTTCCTTGCTGCAAGAGACGCAGTTATAGTAGGCGCTACGCAGTGTGGAGAAATGACCCACGAGGAAACTCTTAGAATTATGAGAATCTGCGATGGACTCAGAAAGACCTGGGGAGTTAAGTTCCCTATGGATGTAGAGATTCCAGCCAAGGTTGAAGAGTAAATAAAAAAGGACCATTGGTCCTTTTTTATTTACCCTACTTCTCCCTGAATGCGCCTTTTCACCTGACAAGTTTTATCCTTACAGGTAGCACATTGCAACACCTTATTTGACTGACTCCAAAAGCGTTCTGGGTACTTTGCGTATAATATCTCCCAGTGAATAAGTACAACTAGTGATGTAAAAAACAAGCTCCAGCTAAAGAAGTTTTTAATAAAGAGCATAGGGGTAAACATCATAAAGTGCCCCCAATCATATATTCTGCAGTTGACACAACATCTATTCTTCATAATAAACTTCTGGAAAGGACAGAAAAACAATATACAGATATAATCACTTAAAAAATAAAACACTGTCAGCATAAGGAGGTCTACATCTGCAATCACCTCTGCCAGATATAAAATCCCAAATACTGCATTGAAGGAAAGCCACAGCAGCATAACCTTCCAGGCTTTTACATTTTGGTCTTGAACAAACCTAAATAGTTCCTCCCTAGAATACCCCTCAACCGAAATATAGCTTTGCTCTAAGCTTTTTTCCAAAGCCATAGTCTTTCTTTTATTGGGTATAAGATGAGATACCATCATAACCATAAATATTAACCACAGGGCATGTATAGGCGTAATACCGTAATCAATTATTCCTAGATGAAACTCATAATTTAGTAAATATCCTAGTAATGCTCTATCCTTTAAATAAATCACCAAAAAGCCTACAAATATAACAACTCTAAAAATCAGCTTTATCCAGTATCTTTTTAGCATAGCCGTCTCTATTATTTTCTTTGGGTTCATAATTCTAGTCTCCCTAAACTGTTTTGTTGTGAATCATATCAAGCATTTCATTGAGTTCCCTTACCTGAAGCTGTCCCGGTGCAGAAACCTGTCCCACTGAGCCGAAGGTTACGGCACTTCCATATACCTCTCCTAATATTCGACTTTGTGCACCTATTTCTCCCATAGACATAGAAACTATTGGGGCTCCTGTACCCTTCATATGAGCATCCACAGTTGCAGATAAAAGCACCTCTAAATCTTCCTTGGAATGTGGCATAACTGCTATCTTTGCCACGTCTGCCCCAAGACGTTGCATCCTAATAAGACGGTTTACTATCTCTTCCCTATCAGGTGTTTTTTCAAAGTCATGGTTAGACATTATTATCTTTACCTGATTCATTTTTGCAAGGTCTATCAAGGCGCATTTTTCTCCCACAGAAGCTAGCTCCACATCCACCATATCAGCTAATTTATTCTCTATAACAAAGCTATTAATCTCTTCTATGGTCTTAGAATACTCCCTGTCCACACCACCTTCTCTAGGACTTCTAATAGTAAATAGCAATACTTTATCCCCTAAGGCTTCTCTAACCTTAGCCAATATATCCTTTACTTTTTTGAAATCTTGAAGTTCATCATAGTAATCTGCTCTAAACTCTACTATATCTATTCTAGTTTCCTTAGCCTCATTTAAAATATCCTCAAGGTGTTCCATAACAAGCTGGTCATCTTCCCCCATAAGAGGTACGCAAACTAGGGGTCTTATGCCACTCTTTATTACAGTATTTCTTATAACAACCTCTTTATTTACAAATGTACCCTTCATCTATTTATAATCCTTTCACTAAACTATGCTTCTTGGGCTACATTGATAATGAAAATACACCTTTAATAATATCCACTATCATCATTATAAAATATACATGATATGCCACAAAGCCTATACCATAAAGCACAAGCATAAATATGTTGAAGCTTATAAGCGGCTTGTAATCTATGTGAGGATTCTTGTCCCTCTTGCCCATACTAAGGGCCAGCATAAGTACCTGTAAGCTAACTATTCCATCAAACAATATCCACAGTAAAATCTTATATATAAATCCCCATTCAGAAGCTATCATCATATAGGCCAAATATCCCATAAGAGCTAAGCCTAAAATTGACACAAATGTATTAACTATCGAAAACTTATTCTTTTCCTCCATAATAATCTCCTCCCAAAATATTAATTAAAATCAAATATTATAATATCACATATATTTCCAATAAAAAAGCACTCCTGCAAGATTTTTCATCCTGCAGGAGTGACTAAAATTATAACTTTATTAATTGAGCACCTTATAGTACTTTGTAGAAATAGTTTCTGCTAACATTTCCTTTGTATAGGTTACAGGCTCGTCATCATCATAAATACCTATTGAAGAACAAAGAACTACTCCATCACCTATTTCCTTTGCAAACATGTATGAAGAGAAAGTCATATCAAAAGATTTGTACTGCACATATGAATAATAAACGGTCTCCCCATCAACCTCAATAGTTTGACCTATTTCCTGTGCAAGGACATCCTCCTCTGGAACATAAATAAACTCTGCAACTTCACCTGGCGTCCAATCCTCATATAAAGAATACTCTACATAGGAATACTCCTCTGTAGCATATGAAATATACCAATCTGAAACATAGTCAAGAGCAAAGCCATCTATACAGCCTAAAATCTCAACCTTCTTATCTACAAGCTCAGCCTCGAGAATCATATCATCCTCAGCAGGCTCATCAGGCTCTGTTGGTTCAGCTGGCTCTGTTGGCTCTACAACTGTACTTCCAAATATATCTGAATTTGAATCTAACCATTCATTAATAAGAGCCTCATTATCAGTAAGTATATCCTGGAAGGTTGCCTCAGTTAATGTAGTAACATCATATACTGGTAAGCTAGTGTCAATACCCTTTGCGTCATGAGTTGATGTATCAACCTTAATCTTAGCAGCCATGCCTACCATCTTCTCATCATCTGCATATAGGTCACACTTTGAAAGCTCAACTGTGTAAGCAACACCCTTCTTAACATCCTTAAGTCCACCTGCAAACTCTGCCTTAATAACACCTGCATCCTTAATGTCAATAGACATATTGCCATCAAATGCATTAGTATTCTTATCCATATTTGTCTTCATGTCTACAGTGACATAAGTTGTTCCATTGTATACCACATCACAGTATACATCGTAAGAATCCTTAGAATCTGATGAATTGTCAGTGGTCTTGAAGTTAACGTCTATTACTTCACCTGAAGCAAATACAGTAACCTTTCCTGAAGGAGCAGTATCTATATTCTCAGCATTGAACTTAACGCCTGCTGTCTCGCCCATTACATCAAAATTAAGTGCTCCTGATGCATTCTCATCATCAATATCTAAGCTAAAATCATATCCGATGTTTGCACCGTAAAGGCTTAACTCATCACCACAAACAATCTTTACAATCTTATCACCCTTAACATAAACCTTAACTACAAGGTCATTCTGAATAAGGCTTGTGAAAATACCAGAATAACTACTCATAGTTGACTGGAAGGTATCTGTATCCATACCAAGCTCAGCTAAAGCAGCTGGATTAGCAGCAGCCTCTGCAACTACTACATCCCACATATCAGTTATAGCCTTCTTCATACTCTTCTGTGGAACAGTTATATAATATTCCTTAGCTGTAACTGTCTTGCCATTTACATCAATCTTTGCCTTGCCCTGCTTCTCATAGGTTACACTATCCCAAAGCTCCTCAAGGATAGTAACATACTCACTGTTAATTTCTGTAGCTGCTGTTGAAGTAGCAAGATTGAAATACATATCTGCCATATTAAATTCCGGCATTCCCTCAAGCTGCATCGCCTGACCAAGCTCAGAATTCTCAAGAGCTTGGAAAATATTCTCATTTGGAAGTGAGAAATATCCATTAATTAATTCTGGAACCTGGAAGTATGTGTTTGTCTCATCAACTACCATGGAAGCATTGAGGAAATCTGCTCCATTCATACTAATTGTCCAGTCAGAATTAGCAAGCTTATTTTGTACATCTATTGTCTCTGAAAAGCCAGCACCTACAGTCAACTCCTCACCTGTAGTGTTTTCAACTATCTCCATAGAAAACTCTCTAACACCACCTGTAGTTGCAAACTTATCTGCAATCTCCTGAGCTCCAACTATGTCCTCTGTAGTAGCATCTGCCTCAATACCAAAGGTTGCTTCAAATGCATCTAACACCACTTCTTTGTCAGTTTTAAAAAGCTTTGGAAGGAAAATAATAGCACATACTATAAGAGCTATTAAAGCGATTCCTCCACCAATAATTCCACCGATAGCTCCCTTTGACAAAGGCTTCTTAACCTTTGGTGGCTTACCTCCACCCATTGGTGGCTGACCATATGGTTGCTGATTCACCATGCCCATCTGTGGCTGACCGAATTGTGGCTGCTGTGGCATTCCACCCATCTGTGGCTGACCAAACTGTGGTTGCTGATTCATCCCACCCATTGGCTGGCCAAACTGTGGCTGCTGTGGCATTCCACCCATCTGTGGCTGGCCAAACTGTGGCTGCTGTGGCATTCCACCCATTGGCTGACCAAACTGTGGCTGCTGTGGTGCTCCACCCATTGGCTGACCAAACTGTGGAGCTATAGGAGTTTCCTCCTGTGCAAGCTTAAAGCCTGACTTTTCTTCTGGCATTTCATTGTTGCCATTGTTAAAATTATCCATCTTTATCCTCCTTTATGAAAATCCCCCGAGATATTATATAATGACTGGCGAAGCCCCCTTCACCATTCACTATTGGGAATTAATTAAATATCCTTAACTGCACTTGCTATACCAAGTCCTGAACCAATGATAAGTGCCCAAGCACCGATACCCATCATAGCAAAGAAATTAGTTGAGCAAATCATTATCCATACAAGACAAACTAATGGGATTGCTGAGAATACAATCTTCATAGTCTTGTCCTTAGTAATAGTTGTTACAAATAATAAGATACCTGCGATGATAATTAACCAAGGTGAAAGAAGAAGTGGAATCTGACCCTTAACTGCAAGATGAGCAACACCTATAACCTCTTTAACCGGCTTCTCATCAACCTTAACATCTGTCTCATCCTCTATCTCGTCAACTATCTCATCCTCATAGTCCTCTATAAGGTCTGTAATATCACTCTTCTCAATATCTGCATCCCACTCGTCATTTGCATAGTCAACTACATTGTCAACACTATTGCTTATCTTTGAAAGCTCGAACATATTAAAGCCATCAGCTACACTAACCTTAACACCTTCAATCTTGTCACTATAATGAACTGATGCAAAGTTCATAAATGGTGCAAATACAAGTAACATAGCACCGATTAATCCAAGCAAGCACCAAAGTCCAAGACCAAGCTGCTTAGATCTGTTTGCAAAATCTCCCTTCACAGAGCCAACCTTACTCTTAAACTTATCAACTGCTGATGGACCCTGCTTTACAGGCTGACCATACTGATTGTACATCTGCTGGCCGTATGGCTGCTGTCCATACTGTGGCTGACCATATGGCTGCTGCATCTGCTGATTATACTGTGGCTGGCCGTATGGATGCTGCATCTGTGGATTGTACTGTGGCTGGCCATATGGCTGCTGATTATACTGTGGCTGTGCCATCTGCTGCATCTGTGGGTTATACTGTGGTTGCTGCATCTGTGGCTGCGCCTCCTGCACAAAAGGCTGCTGGCTCATATCTGCCATTTCAGTTCTATCCTGCTGTCCGTTCATGTTGTTATCCATTATTGTACCTCCCTATAATAAAATTTCTTATTAGTAAACCTTAGCTTCCTCTTCACCATTTAATACTCTAAGAGCACCCTGACAAAGAGCTAACATCTCATCCTCACCTGGGTAAACTGTAAATGGTGCGATAAAGCCAACCTTCTTCTCCATATCCTCGATAAGACTCTTCTGATATGCAATACCACCTGTGAAGATGATTCGGTCAACCTTACCATTTAATACTGTAGCCTGAGCTCCGATATCCTTAGCAACCTGATATACAAATGCATTGTAGATAAGAGTTGCCTTCTCATCGCCCTCTTTTACTGCCTTTTCTACATCTCTTGCATCGTTAGTTCCAAGGTATGCATTGTAGCCAGCCTTACCAACTAACTGCTTAATCATTTCCTTCTCTGTATACTTACCTGAGTAGCAAAGTCTTACAAGCTCACCTGCTGGAACAGCTCCTGCCCTCTCTGGTGAAAATGCACCGTCACCGTCAAGTGCGTTAAATACATCGATAATTCTACCGCCCTTATGAGCACCAACAGAAACACCTCCACCCATGTGAACTACGATAAGATTAAGGTCCTCATACTTGATGCCTGATTCCTTAGCATATCTTTTCGCAACTGCCTTTTGATTAAGTGCGTGGAATACACTTGTTCTAGGAAGCTCTGGATGTCCTGAAATTCTAGCCACATCATCCATCTCATCAACTACAACAGGATCAACTATGTAAGCTGGAATACCAAGCTCATCAGCCATCTCTCTAGCGATGATACCACCAAGGTTAGAAGCATGCTCCTTCTTAGCCTCCTTAAGATCCTTAATAAGTGCATCTGTACACTCATAGGTACCACTTGGAATTGGTCTAAGGAATCCACCTCTACCAACAATAACATCTAAGGTCTTAACATCAAAGTTATTCTCCTCTAAAACTGATGCGATAACCTCCTTACGGAAGTCCTTCTGAGCTACTACTGAATCATACTTCTCGATAACCTCTGTAGCATGTCTTAAGGTCTGATCAAATACTAATGTCTCATCCTCGAACACTGCAATCTTAGTTGAAGTTGAACCAGGATTGATAATAAGTGACTTATAACCCATCTTTATAATCCTCCATTCTTAATATATGCTTAGAAAATATATTTAGTTATTCTTAGCCATAGCCTCTGCAACGATAGCTGCAAGTGCTATAGAATTAACCTTTGTCTCAAATGAATCTGAACGTGAAGTAAGGATAACTGGAGCCTTAGTTCCTGTAAGGATACAACCATTCTTAACCTTTGCAGTATGTACAAGCACCTTATATACAAGGTTACCTGCATGGATGTCTGGGAAGAGAAGGATATCTGCATCACCAACAATCTTTCTATCAGTAGCACCCTTATGTCTAGCTGCCTCTGGGTCGATAGCAAGGTCCATAGAAAGTGGTCCATCTACGATACAGCCTGTAATCTTGCCTTCCTCATTCATCTTAGTAAGCTCTGCTGCCTCAACTGTAGCTGGCATCTTAGGATTAACAACCTCAACTGCTGCAAGAGGAGCAACCTTAGGACACTCAATACCACAAGCCTTAGCAACCTCAACTGTATTCTCGATAATACCAACCTTATCCTCAAGAGTAGGGTATGGTATAAATGCAACATCTGTAAGGTAAATCATCTTCTCTAAGCCCTCTACCTCAAAAACTGCAACGTGAGAAAGTGGCTTACCTGTTCTAAGACCAACCTCCTTATCAAGTACACTCTTAAGGAAGCCTTTAGTATCTAAAAGACCCTTCATATACATATCAGCCTTGCCGTCATGTACAAGCTTAACTGCAGTTAAAGCTGCCTCAGTGTTATCCTTAACATCGATAACTTCATAGCCATCTAAGCTCATGTTAAGTGAATCTGCAACCTCCTTAATCTTGTCTGCATCACCAACTAAAATAGCGTCAGCGATATTTCTCTCCTTAGCTGCCTGTACTGCCTCAAGTACGGCATCGTCCTGTGCTACTGCAACAGCAACCTTCTTCTTAGAGCATGAAGAAATCTTTTCAAGTAATCCGTCGAAATTGTTCATTTGTTTTAAGTCCTTTCTACTATTAATTATTCTCTCTATTGCGCTCTATCACATCAATAACTGATGAGATAATACAGAGTAATACTGCAATGGTACCAAGCCTTCTGGCCAATCTTTTGTTAAGTAGCTTATTTTCCTTCTTTAGCTGCTTAGACACCTTCTTGGTTAGCTTCTTCTCCTTTTTCAGGGCCTTTTTCCTCTCCTTCTTTTCTACCTTGTCCTCTAAAGGCTCATCAGGCAGCTTAGGGAGCTTTGGTTCATTAACCTTTTTTGGTTGTTTGACTTTTGCCATAGCATCACTCCTTTTGATTAGATGTAGACACAGCTACACCAATATACAATCATTAAAAATGATTATATCACACTAAAGTGGCATAATTCAACTGATATGGTGAATAATAGAAGGATTTTTTGTAGGAAATTTTACATAAAAAAAGTGGCCACACTGTCGCCACTTCTTTCTACTTCATCAACTCATCACTAAGCCTTATAATCTCAGGCGCCACCTTCTCCCTCTCTACGCTAAGAGTTCGATTATAAAGTGGGTATGCCACTCCTAACACCGCCATACCTATAACACCGATTACTATACCAACTATTAATCCTACATTTCCACTCATTCCAATATAGCTTCCTATATCAGTCATAGCAAGGCTCATGCCTGTGCCCATTACAAGTGCACCAACTACACCAACTATTATGGACAACATGGTTGCTTTATTGGTAACCTGTTGGTCTAGTTTTCTAAGCTGTTCCATCTTGTCCTCTGGGGTATCCTGTGTTGGGAGATATTTCTTCCTGATTGCTTCTACCTCCTCCTGCTGCTGAGCAGAATATGTATAGTTGAAACTCTCCTTAGATGCATTATTTTTAGTTACTGCATCATTTATAATATTCTTATCATTAACATTCATATCCATATAATTTATTATACTACTCCTTAATATTCTTTATAGTTTTAACTGATTTTACAATCATATAAATTGACATTATCAAAACTGTAATACTTATTCCTGCCCCTGTCAGCATTATGAAAAGCCTTTTATTTTCAAGGGACATATTCTGTCCAAATTCTCCAAACATAGCTGTCTCTAGGGACAACATGGAAACTAATGCCGCAAATAACTGTATTGCTCTTACTGTAGTCATAACTGGTCTATTTAGCTTTCGATATTTTACCAGAGTTACTATGGCATGTATAGTTGTATAAAATGTATATAACGCCATAACATATATTAAAATTCCACTATATGTAAATCCCTTATCCTGATAGAGAATCATCAGCACCGCGCCAGACAGCACTATGTTCAAGGTAAGGAGGATTCCTGAGCACAGTATATTTAGCTTTAGCTCCCTAAGCTGATTTGTACCAAAAGCATCCTTGCTAACATACTTTGCCAGTATCAATCTTACAATTACTAAAATGGTGTAATATACAGCAAGTATTACAAACCACATAGAGTCATTTTCCACATAGAAAAATATATTAAGTCCAACATATAACAGACTTGCGCAAAGGGATAAATATAAAGACGTATGAGCCCTGAAGCTTTCTTCATTTAAAAGCTTGTATCCAACAGGATTATGGTTTATCCTGTCCTTCATATGTTTTATATAACCTGGAAGATATACGATGCAATAGGCACAAATTGTTACCAAGGTATAGAAAGACATAACATAGACCACATATGCCACTATAGTTGCATCCATACCCTTCACAAATACACCTATTAAAGCTATGGTGCTGGCCACAGTCAGTAACACTACCACCCACACCGGTGGAAATAAAAGTCTCTTTCCAAGCTTCTTCCAATCCATCCTACACACTCCTAAGTTTTACTGTAAATATACTTCCCTTACCAAGGGTACTTTCAACACTGATTTCTCCCTGTGTTATATCCACCACTCGCTTAACTAAAGCAAGGCCTAAGCCGTTACCCTGCACAGAATGAGAAGTATCTCCCTGATAGAACTTCTCAAATATATGGGCACCCACCTCTGGAGTCATGCCACAGCCAGTGTCCTGAATTTTAACTACTGCCTGACCTGCCTCTTCCTTAAGGCTTACTGTAATCCAACCACCTGGCTCTGTAAATTTAAACGCGTTAGATAGCAGGTTATTCCACACTAAGCTAAGCAGCTCCTGATCTCCCTTAACCTTAACTTCATCCTGAATATCTGTCATTATTTGTATATTATTTTGTTCCCACACATTCTCAAACTGTAGCAGGCACTCACACAGCTGCTCTCCCAAATCATACTCTGACACCTGTGGAAATATCTGCTGATTCTCCAAACGATTAAGCTTAAGGATATTGGTCATCATGTCCGCCATACGTCTGGCACCATCAGTAACTCCCTTTGCATACTCCATGCGCTTTTCTTCAGAAAGTCCCGCTGCCTGTAGAAGTGTTCCATAATTTTGCATAACCGCAAGAGGGGTCTTCATCTCGTGGGACACATTTGCGATAAAATCAGTTCGAAGAGTTTCCACGCTTCCCAGCTCCTGAGCTAGCTTGTTGAAGCATTCGATAATTGCATCGAATTCATTGTACTGCCCCAGCTTTCCTATGGGACTTATCCTTACAGAAAAATCCCCCTGCATTATCTGCTCTGCGGCTTTAATGATTTTTCTTACAGGTACCTCTACTGTTGCTCTTCTTCTAGCTGCGTCTATGATAGTAAATATCAAACTAAGTAGTATTACATTTCCAAAAGTAAGCTTAGCCGCAACGGTAATATTTTCCGCTGTAAACTCTATACCTAAAGACCTTGACAATGTGGTTATAAACAAGGTCATACAACAGGTAATAACAAAGGCTACCATGAGAAAGAACACCAAATAATTGTTTATCAGCCTTAAAACAGACCTTACCTTACTTTCCTGCTTCATCGTACCACCACCTTGTAGCCTAAGCCGTGAACTGTCACTATCTCAAAATCCTCACATTTAGAAAGCTTCTGACGAAGCTTAGTCATATAAACATCAACAGCTCTAGGCGCAGTATCTGTATCTATATCCCAGAACTCGTCCATAAGCTGTGTTCTGGTAAAGGTCTTTTTAGGATAAGAAAGCAGCTTATAAAGTATGCTAAACTCACGATTTGTAAGGTTTATTTCCTCATCATTTAGATAAGCTGTATGCTCATCTGCATCCATTACAAAGCTACCAACCTCCAGCTTCCTAGATGCAGCAATCTTGGCACGTCTAAGAAGTGCACCTATACGAAGGAATAGCTCGTCCAGATCTATAGGCTTAACCATATAGTCATCCACACCGATTCTAAAGCCTCTCTGCTTCGATGCCATATCATCCCTGGCAGTCATAAATAGAATAGGAATCTCCTCATTAATCTCACGTACACTAGTTGCAAACTCAAAGCCATCCAGCCCTGGCATCATAATGTCAGACACAATCATATCGATTACATTATCGCAAAGCACATCATAGGCATCATTTGCATTGGTACAGCCTATGGCCTCATAGCCACTGTGATTTAAGAAAGAGCAGACAGTTTTGTTAAGCTCCTTGTCGTCCTCTACTACTAATATTTTAAACATGGGGTACCTCCGTAAAAAAAGATGTTACAACATTCTAGGAATATTATAACATCTAAATGTTAAAGTTTTGTTTACGAATTCATCAGCTTGTCACTTAATGCAATAATCTCCTCCGCATACTGCTTACGACGATTACCAAGAATCTTCTTATATATTGGATAATTAGCTAATGCCATCACAAGTCCTACACAGCCGATTACTATGCCTGGAACAAGTCTATCCTCTATACCTATCTTTGAACCAATATCAGTCATCACAAGACTCATACCGCTTCCCATAACAAGGGCTGAAATAGTTCCGAATACATATCCAAATGTATTTGCCGGCTTCTTCACCTTGGCATCTAGCTTTTTAAGCTCATCTAACTCTGTGTACTCCTTTTCTGTGTACTGTGTTCTAATCTTCTGTACTAAAAAATCCTGTTCATTTCTATCCATGGTAGTTCTCTCCTTTTTCTATCTATTAGTTATTAAAATTAATTATTTCCCTTAGCTGCATCGATTCTGGCCTGAGCCTCTGCCTTACGAGCATTAGCCTCAGCTATCTGCTTATCTCTCTGTGCCTGAAAAACCTCCTTGCGTCTGGCTGGGTCACCCATAGCCTTTGCTTCCTCCCACTGAGCCTTAGACTCAGCCTTAGCTGCTGCAAAGTTTGCCTTATCAACCTCATGCTGCGCCTTTGTGCTCTCCTTCATATCCTCAAATGCGTTCTTAAAAAATTCCTTTACTGACATCTCTTTTTCTCCTTTTTTGTTTTATTGATTTAGCTTATGTGCCTATAATATCCACCTGGTGTTTTCAAATGTTTTCTAAAATGTTTAAGTTTTGTTAAAATTAAAAAAGACTACACTTCACAATCAATGAAGTGTAGTCTTAAAATATCTACAAACTTTATTCCTCTGAATCATCATCCTTCAAATTCTTAAAGGCTGATACAGATGTTACTGTTGCAATAGATGCAACCAAAGCTGTTATTATAGCTATACCAACTATACCACCAAAAATAATTATAAATTCCATAACCCTTTACCTCTCTACTATATAGTATCTCCTATCGAAGCTATTTCTTTATTTACTAAATTATAGTATATCACTTTTTATTCAATTAGAGAAGATGCTTTTGAAATCTTTACTCTTTTACCTTTATATAGTTTTCAGGTTTTCCAGTATAATATGCTGTAGCAAGAATTATAGTCATCAGCACCCAGCTTATAGGCTCTGTAAATGCCACACCCTTATATGCGAGAACTGGTACCAAAAACATTGCCGAAAATATCTTAACTAACATCTCTGTAACGCTAGATATAAGGGGCACAATCCTTCTTCCCATTCCCTGCAGGGTACATCTAAATACAAAGAGTGGCCCTAGGGCGTAGAAGAAAAGTACACTGATTCTTGCATACATTACTGAGGCATTCACAATATTAGGATCCGTAGTGCTGGTGACCCACTGAAATACCGGTCTTGCAAACGAATACACCAACACTATAAGCACTGTTGAAATTACAGTTACTATAACATTTGCGTGACGTACTCCCTGACGAACTCTCTCAGGCTTACCTGCACCCATATTCTGACTGACAAAGGTGGTCATAGCTATACCAAAGGTATAGACAGTAACACTCATGATATCGAACACTCTTCTGGATGCTGTATGGGCAGTCATTATGCTGGTTCCCAAATCATTGATAGCACTCTGAAGCACAACTGTTCCCAGATGAACTATGCAGCCCATAAGACCCATAGACAATCCTGTGGTTATAAGATTAAAGTACATTCCATGGTATGGAATTAAGTCCTTTCTCTTAGGAAGTATCTCCTTATATTTTATAATCAGGTATCCTGCGCACAAAAATGCAGATATGGATTGAGCGATAATTGTTGCATAAGCAGCACCCTTAATACCCTGGTCCCAAACCTTAACAAATAGAAGATCAAGACCAATATTTGCCACCACTGCAATCATAAGACAATATAGGGAAACCTTGCTGTTTCCCACCGCTCTTAAGATATTTGAACTGCAGTTATATATGGCTGTAAGTATAATTCCCATAAGGATTATATTTACATAATCAAGGGCATCCTGCCTAATTTCTATAGGTGTTCCAAGAGCTATAAGTATATCCTCTATAAATAATAAGGAAAGAACTGTCATAACAACTGCCACACCAAAGGTAAGAAGCATGGTTCCAGCTACATTCTTTCTAAGTCGCTCCATATCCTTGGCACCAAAGCTATTTGCTATAGGTATGGCAAAGCCCTGGGTAAGTCCATTGATAAAGCCTATGATTAGGTTAGACACTACCACAGTTGCTCCTATAGCCGCCAGTGCATCCGGGCCCACGTACTCAGATACAATTTTTGAATCAACTAAGCTATATAATTGTTGTAATATGTACCCCAGCATCATAGGGATGGTGAACATTATAATTACCTTGGCTGGGTAACCATAGGTTAAATCTTTCATTTTTTACTCCTTATATGGTATAAATCCGTCACATAAACATCTCAATTATGGCTTACATTCTATAACATTTGATAGTTCTTTGCTAGATGAAAAATCTAACATATTTTAGGAATTAATTTGAATATTTTGGATAGTTTGAACAAGAAAAACATCCCGCCCACGCAAGCGAGATGTTTTTCTATATATCCGCAATCTATATTATATTCAACAAATCCGGCAATATCATCATTATCATCCAGAATCCAAAAATTGCAATTCCAGCAATAATATGACCTATAAGCTTCTTCACCACACTTTTACCTGTCATCCAGGAGTACTTATCTCTTACTCCAAGATAATTTGTAAACCAAGATATATAGGTCGCCATCATTCCAAAGCCACAGGCTCTTCCATAAAATCCGAGAATTCCATCATAATCAAAGTCCATATAGCAGGTTACAACAAACATAAATAAATATGCAATTATAGCGATGAAACTCTTCCAAAGTTTCTTGGTTCTAAAGCCAGGCAGAGTATACTTATTCTTTTTCATCTCTGTTCTAGGAGCACGCTTATTTATAAGTCTTCCTAAATCAGTTATCATCTGACGGTCTGTTTTGTATGTCACTGGACCATTTTTAGCTATAACCTTAAGCTCCTGCCAAAGCGCACCATCAATCTCGGTTATACTTTTAAGAACCAAGGTGTCCATACAGCCTCGAAGAGTCTGGCAGATTCTCTTAATATCCTCGCTGATATCCACCTTAAATAAATTCTTATTAGCTCTGTTAAAATCCACCAAATAAACCTTCTGCTCCTTGGTATTACCTCTTAGAGCCTCCATATTCACCAATATGTTCCTAGATGAAATGTCGCCGTGGCTTATAGGATTTTTACCCTTGTGAAGTCTCTCAAGTATTATGCAGACCTCCCTAAATATTGCGATAAGCTCCTCAGCTGTTACTGCCTGAGACTCCATCACGCTATGTAAGGTTGGACAATTAATAAACTCCTCTATGGTGTACAGCTTATTTCCATCATCAGTAATTGTAAGTAGCTTAGGAACTCCTGGAAGCTTTTTCTCGTTGATTTCCTCGTATCTAAGTAGCTCCTGGTACACTGCCTTATCTGTATTTAATAGCTCCTTTTTAATGTAGAGCTTACCGTCTCTAGTATCCTTTACATAGCTTACTGTAGTGGCTAAATCTCCCTCATTCTCTGGAATTTCTGATATCTCCTCATAGAAGGATAACTCCAAATCCTCTATGCTATTTAATTGTTTAAATGTCTTGTATCTAACCATTTTCCTTACCTTACAATCCTACTATTCTCTTACCGGAAGCCTTAAGCTCCATTATCTTATCCACTGCTTCCTTAGATATCTCCTCTCCTGCTGCCACTATGTAGCTTCCTGGTGGGTACACATAGATGTTATCTATTGCCACCTTTCCCACTAATTCATACAGTTGTTCTTCCGAAAATGTAGCCTCAACTGATTCCCACTTATCTAACTCCTCATCCAACAGCTTTATAGTTCTTTCAAGGTGTGCAAAGTCCTCTGGCTCATCCACATATGTAGATATAAGCACCACATAATTCACACCACTCATCTCTATCTCTATATTACCTAACTCTCTAAGCCTTTCAGCCAACATCTCTCCTGACCAATTGCCATAAAGCACTATTCTAGTTTCATCACAGTTTGTTTTTTCTAAAAGCTTAATGTTCTTAAGCTTACTTATATTTTCTCTATAGGTCCTTAATATGTTCAAATATTCTTCATATCCATCCCTCTGCTTTATCTCCCAGGAGCCTACCACCGCCTCCTCCATAGAGCAAAGCATAGGATAGGAAGGTGATGAGCTCATAAATATCGATAAATATTTTCTAATTCCTGTTTCAAACCTTTCATCATTTATATGAAGCACTGCGGTCTGGGTAAGCGCCGGCAAGGTCTTGTGCAAACTTTGCACCACTATGTCAGCTCCAAGTGATACCGCCGATAATGGTAGCTGAAAAATACCATCTATGAATGATAAATGTGCTCCATGAGCCTCATCCACTATAAACGGTATACCACGAGGCTTAAGCACCTTTCTGATTCCTGACACATCTGACACCACGCCCTCGTAGGTTGGGCTGGTTATAACCACAGCACATACATTCTGGTGTTGCTCCACCAATGCTTTTATCTGATGAGCTTTAATCCCACTGTATATGTTGGATATGTAGCCTTCCTCTAGCTCCATATATTCAGGCTCCACATATATAGGCTCTAAGCCAAATAGCTTAACTCCATTGTATACTGACTTGTGACAATTTCTAGCTATTATGATTTTATTTTTACCTGCCTCTTTCCCATACTCGGCTACCGCACCTATTGCAGAGAGAATTCCTCCAGTGGAACCATTTACCATATAAAAGCTTGCGTATGAATCATAGATACGTGCTAGTTGCTGCTGAGATTTTAATATCATCTCCTCTGGATGGTGTAAATCATCTGTATCGGAAACCTCAGTTACATCACAAGACAAAAAGGCTGCCACATCTAAGCCAGCCTTCTCATCTAATTCTTTTATAAAATTCTTTCTCTTATGCCCCGGCATATGCCAAGGCTTACGGTCCATTGATAAATATTCTGCCAGACCCTCACAAATATATTTTTTCATTATGAAAGCACCAAATTCGCTACATCTTCTATAGTTATGGTTGTAAGTGCATCTAAATCAAGACTTGGGCTTGTGACAAGTCTGTTAGCCTGATTGCTAATAGCATTATCCAAGTAATTTCTCACTGAACGGGCGTTACCAAAATTCTTCGGTGGCACTGCAAGAAACTGTTTAAACTTAGCTCTTATGTACTCTAAGGTCTCTGGCTCAATAGTGTAATCCAGCTTCTTAGCTCGGTTAGACATAATCTCTATTAAGTCATCTGCACTGTAATTAGGGAACTCTATGGTTCTGTTAAATCTTGAACGAAGACCAGGGTTAGCATCAAGGAAATCCTGCATCTCATTGTGATAGCCTGCAGCTATAACAATAAGGTCGTCACGGTTATCCTCCATAGCCTTATTTAAGATATCTATGGCCTCCTGACCAAAGTCACCCTCCTGCTTACCTGAGGAAAGAGCATAGGCCTCATCTATAAATAGGATTCCTCCCTTTGCCTTCTCGATAACCTCTGTAACCTTCTCTGCAGTCTGTCCCATATATCCTGCTACGAGACCAGATCTGTCAACCTCAACCAAGTGACCTTTGGATAGTATTCCCAGTCCATGATATATCTGTGACAATATTCTGGCTACAGTAGTCTTACCGGTTCCCGGATTACCAAGAAATACAAGGTGATTATTTGTAGGTGGAACCTGAAGTCCCTTAGCCTTACGTATCTGACAAATCTTAAGAAGATTAACCAGATTATTAACCTCTCGCTTAACACTTTCCATACCAGTCAAATCATTAAGCTGTTGCATTAATTTATCCAGACTTTCCTCGTCTGATAATACATCGGATTTGCTAGGCTCTGCTACCTCATCCACCCCATTTGTCACACGAGCCTTGTTATCCTCCTTCATAGTCTTCTCATATCTCTTATCATCCTCTGTGGAGAATTTAAAGTTATCGTGAGTGGAAATATCTCTGGATACATTTTCACTGTTGCTTACCACTCTGTCAGTGCTCATCTCATCATTATCCTGTCTTAAGGAATAACGTGCACTTCTACCTGTGTTAAGCACTCTGTCATCTCCGCCGTTATATAAATCCTCCGCATCAAAGGATACATAATCAGGCTTTTCCTGCTGAGTAATTTTACTTCCTGGCTTAAAGGCTATAGTAGGCTTAAACTCCTTCATCTTGCCCTGATACTCATCTATATAATCTGCCAGCATCATAGTGTATGAGGAAAGAGCCTCGATTTCACCTTGACTTATGTCCTTATTACAGGCGATAAAATCATTGCCTATATAATTAAATGTAGTTACATAAAGGTCCACCAAATCATAGTATGAATTACTAATCTCTCCTGTCTCCGGACCAATATTAGACCTAACAAAGGGCTCCAGTGAAAGTGGTGGTCTGTCAAGAAAGCTTATCTCCTTAAGATTCCATCTATCTGCATAATCAGAAACAACATCCGGATACATCTGAAGACCCATTAGCTCATTTAAATACCTTATTTCCTCCTTACTTAAGCCTCCATCTGCATATGCAAGATAGATAAGAAAGTTCTTCATATCTATGCGAAATGCTTCTCCTAAAGATACCTTTCCATCCGACTTAATGTACTCATGTAAGCCTATACTTTCTGCTCGTTTTATACAAAGGTTAAGCAAGTTCTTGCTTTGTTCCTTAACCTTAACTGCGTTAAAACCCCATTCCATAGTGTCTACCCCTCATCTAATATCTTCTTTAACTCCTGATACAATCTTGCTACAGGAAGACCAACCACATTGTTGTAGTCACCCTTAAGCTCCTTAACAAATTTAGCTCCTACCGTAGCTTGAATTCCGTAGGCTCCGGCTTTGTCAGCCCATTCATCACCTGCATCAAGATACTGATTAATTTCTTCATCTGTAATATCATAAAATGTAACATCCGTGCATTCGTGGAAGGTGTGGATGTGAGGTTTCTTATCCTCACTCATGGTCAATACCGTTACTCCTGTGTATACCTGATGTGTCTTCCCAGAAAGCAGCTTCATCATCTCATAGGCATCTGCTCTGTCCACAGGCTTTCCAAGAATTCTATCCTCTATAGCAACGATAGTGTCTGCACCAACAACCAGAAAATTTCTGGCCTCTACTTCTCCATACTTTTCAATTAATTTATGATACACATCCTCCGCCTTCTGACTAGATAAGCTCTCTGCAATATCTCTAGGCTTTGTGTGGGTAATCTTCTCCTCCACATCAGATGTAATTATCTGAAATTCAATACCCGCCTGAGCAAGGAGCTCCTTACGTCTTGGGGACTGGGATGCTAAAATGATTTTCTTCATAATTACCTCGCGGTTGATTTTTGTAATGAGTCAGTATAGCACCTAACTCACCATTTTAATTATAACAATATTAGTAAATATCTACAATTATATTTTTTACATTAATAAGTCTTAAATTAATAGGTTTTTTCACATAATAAAAGAAAACGGAAGCTTTATCACCAAAACTTCCGCTAAATATATATTATTTTATTCCAAAGCAAAGCTTAACTACATATTCCTCTTCTTTTTCAGCATCCATCTGTCCCTCATACTTCTCAACGATTTCCTTTACATTTTGAAGTCCTATACCGTGAACATCTCCATTAGTTTTATTAACCTTAGCATCTTTATCCTCACCACAAGGATTACTAAGCTGAATATATATCATCTTGTTAACTGTCTTGACAGAAAGCTTGATGTATCTCTTAATTTCCTGGCTTTCAGATACATTTAGGTTAGCCTCTATGGCATTATCAATTATATTTGAAAATAGTATACAGGCGTCCACATCCTCCATAAAATCAAGAGCTGTAAGATTACCCTCCATAGAAAAGTCTATACCAGCCTCCTCCATAGCTGCTGCCTTAGATTTGAGTATCATATCAAGAATTTCGTGACCAGTAACATAAGTCTTCTTAAGTCCACCTGTTGCCGCCGATAGCTTCTCGATGTACTCATTTGCCCTGTCAAACTGACCCTTTTCAAACATCCCCTTTATAACCAGCATATGGTTGTTGAAGTCATGACGGAACTTGATTATATCAACATTATTTTCCTTGTAATCCTTAAAATAATCATACTCTGCCTGAAACTGCTGACGCTGGTTATTAGCTACCTTCTTATAGTAGGCAGCCTTCTTTCTGTGGGCTACTGAATATATTACAGCTACATTGATAAGAATCATAACTATAAGCCAAAATGGACTAAACAGCACGTGGTTAATCTGCCCATCTAAGTAGTTAAAGAATGCTACAACCACTGGGTAGATGATACAGATTATAGTGATAATTATACCCTCAGCCTTTGTAAATTTGGTTGCCAAAAGCTCCTTATTAACTTTGTTCATAAGAACAATCATAATTGCAAGGAGAATATAATCCGGCAATATAGTTGACACAGTAACATCCATCTCTGGCATATGATATACGAATTTATCCAAGCCTACCAATCGCTCTACAAGCTTAAACATGCTTCCCCACTGAACGTACATAAGAGCTGCCGGTATGGCCAAAAAGCAGTTACTAATCCTTTTTTCCTGTGACAACACAAATATGGACACCACCATAAATGCAAAAACTATTAAGGTAAGAAAGGGTAGCATACCTGGGATTATTCCTATGGCAATATTGACCACAAAATACAGTCCACCAACAAATAAAAGTATTCTATTGGTAAGCTTTATGGACGTACCAAAGAACACTTTTAATATTAATAAAACGTTCAGCACAGCTGAAACATTTACCAGTATAATTAGTATGTTAATAATTAATTCTATCATAGCAAATCCTTCTCTAGCATCTTAAGTAAATTTTCTCTATACTGAGCTTCCTTGCGTCTACTAAGTGGCAGAACCGTATCATTGCTAAGAGTAACAAAGCCCTTAGTCTGGCTCTTGTGATGATACATATTAATAAGATATTTTCTATGGATTCTGTAGAAGCCAAAATCTCCTAGAAGTTTCTCGTAATCATTTAAACTCTTGTAATCTATGAAACGGTTATTCTCAGTATAAAGAATAGTGCATTTATCCTCTGCACTAATATACAGTATATCCTTGATATAAATCAAGTGCTCCTGCTCATTATTCCTAAGAATCAATCTCTTAACCTTGGTCTGCTCCTTGAGAAAATCCTGAACTAAACTATCTATATCTCCAAGCTTTATAGGCTTAAGGAGATATCTGTCTGCCTTGGCCTCATAGCCCTTAACTGCATACTCCACATAAGAGGTAATAAATACAAGAGTAATAGCAGGGTAAAGCTCCTTTATCTTTTTGCCCAGCTCTATACCATCTATGTCAGGAAGCTCTATATCAACCAAAACAAAATTAGGCAAAGGCTTACTTAAAGACTTTGCTTGTGCTAATTTATCCAACAGCTCTGTGGCGGTAGTGCAAGAGCTAACCTGCACACTATGGCTTATCTCTAGCTGTTCTATAGTATTTGTAATATCCCTAATATGCTCTATGTTGTCATCACATATAGTAAAGCTAAGGTTCATATTTCCTCTCCCTAAGCAGAATTCTACTTATACTATAATACTACATTTTTTATGATAAATAAAACCCATTCATCGGATATTTAATACCATTTGTCGAATTGTTTTGAATATAAAAAGAGCTCTGCTCTATGGATGCAAATAAACATCCTAAGGCAAAGCCCTTAATAGCTATAACTTATTACTCAACAAATGGGTTGTTCTGTAAGCTAATCCATGTAATCACGTCCTCACAGTCTCCGTACTCCTGAAGTAACACTCTATATAATACATTATTATCATGTACGCTTTCACTTGAAATGTCGATAAATGGCTCTGTGTACGATCCCAATCCCATTTTACTACGATCACCTGTAGTCCAATCAAAATATCCATGATTATCCACCATAGAACCACCCCATGCATCATAGACATTCAATATATTTCTACCCAAACCAATATCCTTAGTTAAATATATTTCTGAATGAACATTATACATCTCATAGCCTGCTTCTGGATTGCCAAGCTCCTTAGGTAACGCATTCATCTTAATATGAAATGCTACAACCTGAGTATTTGTATCTGAAAGATCAACCTCCATACTTGGATCAGCACTATTTATTACTTCTATATCAAACCACTCTGATATTTCCTGTCCTTCCACTAATCGTGAAAATTCTACCTCATATAATTTATGAGCACCATCAAAGGATTTTCTCACACCGTCCTCAGCCACATCCCAGCCAAGAGCATTTGCCTTCTCATAAAACTCGCTATATGCCATAGGAAGTTTAAACTCTACACCCTGCATATAAAAGCCCACATTCTCTGGACCAAAGTTTGCCTCTGCAGGTCCCTCTGGAACCGCATCAACTATTTCCATCACTTCTGCCTCTGTAGTAGCTTCAGTAGTATCCTCTGCTACCTCCTCTGTAGCTTCAGTATCCTTATCCTCGTCCTTTTTGTCCTCTACTACAGCCTCAGTAGTAGTCTTTTCCTTCTTGTCATTCTTATCACTGTCCTTCTCTTCCTTGCCACAAGCAACTAAGCTAAGACCTAAGCACATACCAAGAAGCACTAAACTAATTTTTTTCTTCATATTGGTCATTCTCCTTTTCGTAATAATGAGAGATTATAGCATAAGAATTATTGTATAAAAGATGCTTTTCGATGAATGGTTGGGATTTCTCGATAAGTGGTAAAAAAGCAAGTACCTTATAGTACTTGCTTTTCAAGAGGCGCGAGCCGGATTTGAACCGGCGATAACGGTGTTGCAGACCGGGGCCTTACCACTTGGCGATCGCGCCTTATGCAATTTATGTAGCTTCAAACCAGTTGAAGCAAGCTCCCCCTGTTGGACTTGAACCAACGACGCCCTGATTAACAGTCAGGTGCTCTACCGACTGAGCTAAGGAGGAATATATACTGACTACCAGTCAGCAAAGTAGATTATATGTGAAACTACATTATAAGTCAACAAGTAATTTCACTAAAATCTTCCAAACGGAGATGGAGGGATTTGAACCCTCGCGCCGCGCAAACGACCTACACCCTTAGCAGGGGCGCCTCTTCAGCCACTTGAGTACATCTCCAAATGCCTAAACAACCTACCAATGTATCTGGTGATATTTAGTTTTGCGCTAACACGCTTTGATATAGTATCAAATTTAAGGCCATTTGTCAATGTATTTGCTGATAATTTTTACAACTCCTACCAATTCTATGGTGTTATTAGCCGCTACCAAACCTGCCACCCTATTATAATATGCAATTATTTAAATATTATTCAAACTTTTTTTAAAAACCACCTCACAATATTATATTATGAGGTGGTAGTTGATTTTTTATTCAGCTAAATTAACTTTTATTTACTCGTAAAACACAAGCTCATTAATTCCTGACTCGGTCTCATTGTAATAAACCTTAATTTTCATCTCCGGCTCGATGAAGATTAAAGTCTCATTATCAGCGAAATTTTGCTTATACACAGAGCCATCCTTTGCAGTAATATATACTATGGTTTCACCTTCTACAGTAATATATCTAATCTCCTTAACTGTAATCATAGTATTTGGAGTTTCATCAGAGATAGCTACCTCATTAGATATTATTCCGTTCTCCACCATAAGCTTTCTATAACTTGCTAACGCCTCACGTTGAGTTGTGCCAGTAGCAACTACATTGTACTTCTCTACATTTACTAAAGCATACATCTTAACAAGTCCAGCATTGTCCTTAAGCACCATAATGTAGGTTGGTACACCATCAATATTTATAAGAGATGGGAAGGAAGCCTCGTAACCTAGGTTTTGAACCTGACCTTCTGCAGACTCCATAGCTGAGTGCTCCTCAGCACCTGCAATAGTGTAATACTTGCTTTCACCAGTTCTTGAATTCATCATTACAAATCCGATGTTTGACTGGTCACCATTTACTGATGTAACACCTGTGTAAACCCAAACATCACCATTCATAACCTTGTAGCCATAATCATCTGTTGTTACCTTACAGCCCTTATTTCCGATGATACTGTTGATAAATCCACCGGATAAGTTCCCGTACCAATTGTACTTCTGGCAAGCAAGGTCACCATCGTAAACTCTGTCTACCCACACAGGAATCTGTCCTATCTCAAGGTACTCACTATCTCCTGTACAAGGATCAAATATTACTACACCCTTTACATCCTTTGCTCCGAAAAGACCTGCATTTGGCTGAAGCACCGGACAAACATAATAAGGTTTTCCCTCATTATCTAGCTCAAAATAATATCCATTAAATTCATAGGTTGGATAAGACATCTGAAGCTTTCTGTGAAGGTCATCACCAAAGCAGCCTGAAGGAGTATATTTAATTGGCTTCTCAAGCTTTACATATTTTGCTTCATTCTTAACAGGGTCTACAAGCACATAGCCTGGAATACCTGCTTCTCTATTATTCACCCATTTGAAAAATCCAGCATATTCTAAGGTTGCAACCTTCATAGGCTTACCATTGTAATCAATGGTACTATAGCTGTCACTTACCTCATACTGACTTACTACGTCTGACAGAGAACCTATAGCTCTCTCTCCGATAATTCTGGCACTGTCTGTATCCATAAGTGCTATATCGTTAATATTCTCACTTGGAGCAATATCTGTAGCAAAGTCACCATCCTGAATTTCTATAATAGAAGCATATGTAGACGCTCTAAACATAGCGGAAGAAGCAATACCACCAACTATAGGAATCACTATACAAAGTCCAAGAGCAATAGCAAGCCACTTTGTAGCTCCTGTAGTACCCTCTGACTGATTTTTCTTATGACTAAGCACTAGATTACTAGCCTTAAAATCAAGGGTGCAAAGTAACACACCAGCTACAGTCATTGCAAGCCATACCCAAAAGCCTGTAGTGTGAGTATTAATGGCTGGTGTAATGAAGTAATAGAAAAGTCCTTCTAAAACAACCAGGATTATAAGTGCTATTATATTCCACTTCCCAAGACCTGCTGCCTCCCGATTTCTTTTCTTCTTCATCTTGCCGTCTACGTCATAGACAACCTTTACCTTTTTCTGTTTTTTTGGTTTTCCCTTTTTTTCTTCGTCCATAATTCATTCCTCCTATATCTGTCCATCATAGATGTTTAAATTTACTAGCTGTGTTAATAATACTCTAACTGGTGACAAAAGAAAATACCCCAACTGCTATGTTAGGGTATTTTCTTATTTCTATCGTGCATTTTTTGAACTGTTATATTCATCTACTGCAGTTTCATAGAGATTATTGCCCTCACTGTCTATTACAACTATGACTGGGAAATCCTCTACCTCCATCCTACGTATAGCTTCTGTACCGAGGTCATCATAGGCTATAACCTCTGACTTTTTGATGCACTTAGAAAGTAGTGCTCCAGCCCCACCCACAGCGGCAAAGTATACTGCCTTATTAGCAACTATGGCATCTATAACCGCCTGACTTCTCTTGCCCTTTCCAATCATACCAACTAAACCTTTGCTTAGGAGAAGTGGTGTATATTTGTCCATTCTGGAACTGGTGGTAGGTCCGGCAGAGCCTATAACCTGCCCCTCTTTAGCGGGGGTAGGCCCAAGATAATAGAAAATATTATCTGTTAAATCCAGAGGTAACTCCTCACCCTTATTTATACTGTCAAAAAGTCTCTTATGTGCAGCGTCTCTGGCAGAGTAAAGGGTTCCTGTGAGGTACACGTAGTCACCACTTTTTAGCTTTTCAACCTGCGCCCTTTCAAATGGCACATTTATTACTGTTTTACTGTCCATTGTGTCCTCCGTCATTTATCAAAACATATCCTTCTAGGTCAAAATATTTAAATTCGCTACCATCAAAGCTATAGCTAAAGCTTATGCGCTCTATAACAAGACAACAGTTTGGACTAAGCTCCATATAGTAATAGCCCATATCCGGCGACTCACTGCCCCTTTCTTCCTCTTTCTTCTTAAAATACTCCACTGTATCAGTCATATCTGCACAGACTTCCTGATTCTCGCCAAACTTTATGGTTATATCCTTTAAGTCATCGGACATCATCTCTCCACCATCATATTCAAATTTGTACAGGTTTGTATATCCCTGTATTTTTATGCTCTCATGGGAGTTGTAATAAGTTGAAAAGGTAACGTACTCGTAATAGCTATAGTTGTACTCTGAGTATTCCTTAAGAAGTTCTTCCAAATTAAACTGCTCACCTGTGGTATATGTATCCTCTATATATTTTTCACCATATGGTGTATATTTTATCTCACTGTAGCTGCTTTCAGCTGTATAGTAATCCCCTGACTCCATAGCCTCCTCAAATCTATCTCTTTGGGAGATAAAGCAAAACTTATCCAAATTTAGCACAGGACATATGTTTACAATTATCAATATTCCCATAGCTACAAATATATAGTTTTCGTAGCCTATTTTTTTCTTAAGCAGCTTTCCTATAAGCTCCCAGGCAAGATATATAGTCTGAGCTATTATAAGCACCACCGCCAGATATCTGGACTCAGTAAATCCGTAGTCGGCTATTCGGATTCCCATACTGATAATCTCTAATATAAGCAGTGGTATATATGCGTATTTCACATGCTTAACAAATCCGGTATATTTGCTCTCTTCACCCTTCTTTAGGTCATTTTCCCTCAGGAAGCCGTAGGCCATAAACCATGCCGGCATACCAAACATAAATATATAAGCACAATATTCAAACACCTCGTTTAATGGAAGCTGGCCCTCAACTATTATTCTCACTATGTACAAATATATGATAGCCATAGCTACATAGATTATAGGCAACCACAAAACGTTTACAAATCCCTTTGTGAATTTTGAATTTTCTTCATCAGTGCGTGTTATGGTCATTAAAGTATAAGGAACAAATAAAAACCCTGCCAGAAGAATCATTATGTACTCACTTATCTCCCAATAATCTATCTCAAATATAAGATTGTCAAATATAGAAAACAACATTTCTAAGGCAAGCATCAGCACAAAATACACTGCCCATACCTTTAACAGTCCAAAGATTACTCTGGCCATGTATATATCAAAATCTATCCCGGTTTTCTTAAATATTTTATAGATAGCTAATCCACCGATGATTATCATATATACTGCAAATAATTTCATAATATTCATCGCGGCAATATCTCTAGTGGTCATAAACTCAAATATATCAGCTACCGAATAAATATTAACATTTATCAATGTCCAGGCTATGGAAACTAAGGCATTTACTATGCTACCAAATAAAAGAGCTTTTTTATTTCTCACCCCATCTACACTTACAAATATAGTTTCCAATAACACTGCTCCCACAGTGAAGATTAGCAGAAACACCATTGCATATTCCACTATAGTATAGCTTAAATCTTTTCTGTCATAATTATATGCGAAGCTATTATTTATACAGCCAAATATAGATAGCACCATAGCTGATATTATTGCTATGGTATAATTTCTAAAAACCTTTTCTAAATCTATCTTCTGATTACTAAAAAATTCCTTTATCTTACCCATATGTATCCCCCTTATCATATTGTACAGGCTTTATTAAATCTCTCTAGTCACATGTCTATTCACATGACAACACATATTTACCGCCAGAGGCATACCTGCGATATGTGTAGCATAGGTTTCAATATTTACTGCTAAGGCGGTAGTTTTACCACCCAAACCTCCTGGTCCGATGCCTGTAGCATTAATCATATCAAGAAGCTCATCCTCTATTCTTGCTATGTGCTCCTTGTCTGAATGTGAATTAACATCTCTGGTAAGAGCCTTTTTCGCAAGCTTTGCAGCCAGCTCAAAATCTCCACCCAGACCTACTCCAACCACCATAGGTGGACAAGCATTAGGTCCTGCATCCTTAACAGCCTGAAGAACCGCCGCCTTTACACCCTCCTCACCATCTGCCGGTTTAAGCATAAATACTCGGCTCATATTTTCACTTCCAAAGCCCTTAGGTGCTATGGTGATGGTAAGCTTGTCTCCAGGAACTATATCGTAGTGGATTATGGCTGGTGTATTATCATTGGTATTCACTCTAAGAAGTGGATCTGATACAACCGACTTTCTCAAGTATCCTTCAGTATAGCCTCTTCTCACACCCTCATTTATAGCATCTGAAAGGTTCATACCTTCAATATGTAGCTCCTGTCCCACATTTACGAAGAACACTGCCATACCTGTATCCTGACAAATAGGAATCCTATCACTTCCTGCTATCTCCATATTCTCAATAAGCTGATTCATAATCTGCTTACCAAGAACACCATCCTCATCTGCAGCTGCCTGTCTTAACCTTTCTTCCATATCAGGCGCAAGGAAAAGATTGGCAGAGATGCACATTTCTTTAACTGTTTCTATTATAATGTCTGTATTAATTGTTCTCATTAAATTATCTAATAGCCATATTACTATGACTATTATCTCCTTATATTATTTATACGTTATAAAAATAGAATTTTATGTAAATATTATGCTACGATTTTTGAGGAATGGCAAGTGCCTAATGTTACTATTTGTGACCTTATATCTGCAATTTCTATATATCGTCGAAGGCGATGTGAAGGATGTGCCGGTACATACACTTGTGCCTTTATTTAAAGTATCAGTTTGGATAAGGGGTATTGCGATACTAAATTTTATTCCGGCCGCGACAGTGGTCGGGACTAAGCTGACCGCCTTAAGTGTCAGCGTGGACCGACCCTAGGCAGGCCGGCTAACAAAGTATGAACGCACCCCTTATCCAAACGTGACAATAGAAAAACCTCGGCACAAGTGTATGTACCGAGGTCACATCCTTCACCATCTAGTCATCCAGATAATCATCATCCTTCTCACCAAGAGTTCCATTTTTTGCTTTGTTAATGAAAATACTCAGTGACACAAAGAAATATGCTAATACCAGGATAACAAATATAACTCCTAACCAGTAGATGGCATCAAAAAGCACATCTGCCAGTCCTTCAATTTTTGTTAGTCCCTCAAGACCATCTATTAATGTATCTCCCATATTAATTACCTCTTTTATTTATGTCTCGGAGCTTATATTATAAGCCCCGAAACATAAAATGTAAATTGTAAATTAATCCTGTCCTTAATTACTCCTCTGTAGAGTTTTCATCATCTGTTGCCTCAATGTCATCATCTGCACCTTCTACAACGTCCTCTACATCTCCCTCTTCATTGTCCTGAGCCTCCATCTCCTGCTCTAAAGCAGTAAGTGACTCTGACTCATCAGCCGACTTCTGTCTAACCTTTGCAATACTTGCAACTGTAATATCATTTGCAAGATCCATGTTAATAAGCTTAACACCTGTAGTAATTCTTCCAAGAGTTGAAATATCCTTACAGAGAAGTCTAATAACGATACCCTGGTTAGTGATAATCATAATCTCATTATCATCATTTACAGCCTTAAAGCCTATAACTGGGCCTGATTTGTCAGTAATCTTATAGCACTTAACTCCCTTACCACCACGTCTCTGTGGAGTAAACTCATCAATAAGTGTTCTCTTACCTAAGCCATTCTCAGAAACAATAAGAACTGAATCACCCTGAGTATCCATCTGCATACCGATAATCTCATCGCCATCAGCAACATTCATACCAATAACACCCATAGATGTTCTACCAGTACATCTTACATCCTTCTCATTGAAGCGGATACACATACCGTTCTTAGTGATAAGGATAATATCCTTCTTGTTGTTAGTTGATTTAACCTCTATAAGCTCATCATTTTCCTTAAGAGTAATAGCTGCAAGACCAGACTTTCTAACATTTGCATATTCAGTAATTCTAGTCTTCTTAACAATACCATTCTTAGTAGCCATAAAGAGATATCTTCCCTCATTGTACTTAAGTATTGGTATAACAGCTGTAATCTTCTCATCTGGCATAAGCTGAAGAAGGTTAACGATAGCTGTACCTCTTGCAGTTCTGCTTGACTCTGGAATCTCGTAAGCCTTAAGTCTATAAACTCTACCCTGGTTGGTAAAGAACATAATATAGTGGTGGGTTGTAGTCATAAATAAGTCTTCTATGAAGTCATCCTCTATGGTCTGCATACCCTTTATGCCCTTACCTCCTCTGTGCTGGCTCTTGAAGTTGTTAATAGTCATACGCTTAACATAGCCAAGCTTGGTCATGGCAATAACTATATTCTCCTTCTTAATAAGATCCTCAACAGAGATATCATCATCCATATCAATACCGATAGATGTTCTTCTATCATCACCAAACTTAGTAGCGATAATAAGAATTTCCTCCTTTATAACTCCAAGAAGCTTCTTTCTATCAGCAAGGATTGCACGAAGCTCAGCAATCTTAATCATAAGCTCCTTATACTCATTCTCAAGCTTTTCTCTCTCCAAGCCTGTAAGAGCTCTAAGTCGCATATCAACGATAGCCTGTGCCTGAATATCTGTAAGACCAAATCTTTCCATAAGAGAAAGTTTAGCATCAGCTACAGACTTAGCTGCTCTAATTATCTTAATAACCTCATCAATATTATCTAAGGCAATAAGTAAGCCCTCTAAAATATGAGCTCTCTCCTCAGCCTTCTTAAGGTCATACTTAGTTCTTCTTGTAACTACCTCTTCCTGATGCATCAAATAATGCTGAAGCATCTCAAGTAGGTTAAGTACCTTTGGCTCCTGATTAACAAGAGCAAGCATAATTACACCAAATGTATCCTGCATCTGAGTGTGCTTGTAAAGCTGATTTAGGATGATATTTGCATTGCAATCCTTTCTAAGCTCGATTACAATTCTCATACCCTCACGAGATGACTCATCTCTGAGGTCTGTAATACCATCTAACTTCTTCTCTTTAACAAGCTCAGCAATCTTTGCTATAAGTCTTGCCTTATTAACCATATAAGGAAGCTCAGTTACTACTATTCTCTGCTTACCATTTGGCATCGGCTCTATCTCAGAAATAGCTCTTACCTTAATCTTACCTCTACCTGTTCTATAAGCCTCATTGATACCTGAGGTTCCAAGTATCTGAGCACCTGTAGGGAAGTCAGGACCCTGAACTATCTCCATTATTTCTTCAATATCAGTTTCTCTATCTTCCTCTACCTGATTATCAATAATTTTTACTACTGCATTAATTACCTCCCTAAGATTATGAGGAGGAATATTTGTAGCCATACCTACTGCGATACCTGAGGTACCATTTACAAGCAAGTTAGGATATCTACTTGGAAGTACTACCGGTTCCTTCTCTGTCTCATCAAAGTTTGGTACAAAATCTACAGTATCCTTATTAATATCTGCAATCATTTCCATAGAAATCTTGGAAAGTCTTGCTTCTGTGTATCGCATAGCCGCTGCACCGTCACCATCCACAGAACCGAAGTTTCCGTGGCCGTCTACAAGTGGATATCTTGTATTCCACTCCTGAGTCAGCTTAACCATCGCCTCGTAAATAGAACTGTCACCGTGTGGGTGATATTTACCCATAGTGTCACCTACGATACGGGCACATTTTCTATGTGGCTTATCTGGGTAGTTAGAAAGCTCAACCATAGAATGAAGTATTCTTCTTTGAACCGGCTTAAGACCATCTCTTACATCTGGGAGTGCACGAGCTGCGATAACACTCATGGCATAGTCAATATATGACTCTTCCATGGTCTTTTTCAAATCCACGTCTTGGATTTTATCAAAAATATTACTATCGTCCATCATTTACCTCCCATTAAATGTCAAGATTCTTAACGAACTTGGCATTCGCCTCTATAAATTCACGTCTTGGCTCAACCCTCTCACCCATAAGAGTATCAAAGGTAATATCTAACTCTGACTCACTTTCCTCATCTATAGACACTCTGAGAAGAACTCTTCTCTCTGGATCCATAGTAGTCTCCCAAAGCTGCTCAGCATCCATCTCTCCAAGACCTTTATAACGCTGAATCTTGTTATTCTGGTCTCTACCAACCTCATCTAATATCTTAGAAAGCTCGTCATCACTGTAAGCATACCAGGTCTTCTTATTCTTCTCCAACTTATAAAGTGGTGGCTGTGCAAGATATACATGACCCTGTCTTATAAGGTCAGGCATAAATCTAAAGAAGAAGGTAAGCATAAGAGTTGATATGTGAGCACCATCAACGTCCGCATCTGTCATGATAATAATCTTATCATATCTAAGCTTATCCATATTAAAGTTCTCTCTGATACCTGTACCAAAGGCAGTTATCATAGCTTTAATTTCTTCATTGCCTAAAATTCTATCAATTCTAGCCTTCTCTACATTAAGAATTTTACCTCTAAGAGGAAGGATAGCCTGTGTAGCTCTTGAACGAGCAGTCTTTGCAGAACCACCCGCAGAATCTCCCTCTACGATATAGATTTCACAATTCTTAGGATCCTTATCTGAACAATCAGCAAGCTTTCCTGGAAGTGCCCAGCTAGTCTCAAGTGAACTTTTTCTAGCCACATCTCTAGCCTTACGTGCTGCCATACGTGCTCTTTGAGCAAGCACAGCCTTTCCAACTATAGCCTTCGCTACCTGTGGATTCTGCTCTAAGAAATAAGTAAGCTTTTCAAAAACTATACCCTCAACAGCAGTTCTAGCCTCTGCATTACCAAGCTTCTGCTTAGTCTGACCCTCAAACTGTGGATCTGGAATCTTAATACTTACTATAGCAGCAAGACCCTCTCTTAAATCATCTCCGGAGAGATTCTCCTCCTTATCCTTAAGAAGCTTATTAGTTCTAGCATAATCATTACATACCTTAGTAAGAGCTGATCTAAAGCCTGTAAGGTGCATACCACCCTCTGGTGTTGTAATGTTATTAACAAAGCTTTGAGTATTCTCATTAAATGAATCATTATGCTGAAGTGCTACCTCAACATAAATATCATCCTTATATCCTTCACAATAAATTACCTTATCATAGAGAGTAGTTTTCTTTTTATTTAAATACTCGATAAACTCCTTGATACCACCCTCATAATGGAAGGTTGCTTTATTTTCCTTACCCTCTCTCTTATCTTCAATATTGATTCTAAGACCCTTAGTAAGGAATGCCATCTCTCTAAATCTTCTTCTAAGTGTATCATAATCAAATATAACATCATCAAAGATTGTGTCATCTGGCATAAATGTTACCTTAGTTCCAGTCTTGTCAGACTTACCAACCTCTTTAAGCTTATAGATAACATTTCCTCTCTCATAGCGTTGTCTGTAAACCTTTCCATCTCTTGAGATTTCTACCTCAAGCCAGTTAGAAAGAGCATTAACAACTGAAGCACCTACACCGTGAAGTCCACCAGATACCTTGTATCCTCCACCACCGAACTTACCACCGGCATGAAGAATGGTAAATACAACCTCAACTGCAGGAATTCCAGCCTTCTCATGAATACCAGTAGGTATACCTCTACCATTATCCACAACTGTAACTGAGTTATCTTCATTGATAGTTATATCAATCTCATTACAGAAACCAGCTAAAGCCTCATCAACTGCATTATCAACAATTTCGTAAACCAGGTGATGTAAACCTCTGGTAGATGTGCTACCAATATACATACCAGGTCTCTTTCGTACCGCTTCTAATCCTTCAAGAATCTGAATTTGATCGGCACCATAGTTTGATTGTTCATTACTGCCCATTTATATCCTCCTTTAGACCTACAACAAGCTATATGGTAACCTGCTGTATCGTCCCCTTACTAACCTTGTATACCTTATCTATGGTTAGTCTTTCTTTTATAAAATCATCATATCCTGTACATGTAATGATAGTCTGTATATCATTAATGGATGAAAGCAATGCATCTCTTCTGGATGAATCCAGCTCTGACATTACATCATCTAACAGTAATATGGGATTATCACCTGTTATTTCCTTGACCAGCTCTATCTCTGATAGCTTTAGAGAAAGTGCTGCTGTTCTTTGCTGACCCTGAGAGCCATAGGTTTTAACATCTATGTCATCAATATAAAATGACATATCATCCCTGTGAGGTCCAACCTGAGTGCTTTGATACCTTAGGTCCTGATCCCTCTTTGCTAATAGCTCTCTAGCAAAATCTTCCTCACTAACGTTCTTATCATAAGAAACTCTAATAATTTCCTTATCATTAGTAAGCTTTTTATGTATATCAAGGATAATCTTATTTATCTTATCTATAAAATTATTCCTATCTTTTATAATTTTTATACCATATTCTACCAGCTGAGCATCCCAAATATCTAGCATATCTATTTGGGATTTATCAAAGTAAATATTCTTAAGAAGATTATTTCTCTGATTAAGGATTTTGTTATAGCTACTAAGATTACTATAATAAATCTTATTTAACTGACAAAGCTCCATATCCATAAAATGTCTTCTCTCCGAAGGACCATTCTTAATAATATCTAAATCCACAGGAGAAAATAATATAACATTTACAAGTCCCATAAGCTGGGAGGTTTTTCTAATTGGAACTCTATCGATAGCCACACCCTTGGATTTATTCTTTCTAAGGTGCATGTCTATTCTGTAATCTATATCTCGCTTATTAATTATAGCCTTTATATGACTTTCAGCAAAATCAAAATTAATAAGCTCCTTATCCTTACTGGTTCTATGAGATTTTGTAGTGGCAAGTATATATATGGCCTCTAATATATTAGTTTTACCCTGAGCATTATCGCCAAATAATATATTTATGCCATCTGAAAAGGTAATTTCATCACTTAGATAATTCCTATAATTACTAAGTGCCAAATTGTTAATAACCATTATTTAGCCTCTATCAAAATTATATTTAAGCCTGAATACTTATGGATTCACCATCAAATTCAACATGTGCTCCATCGTAAAGCTTTCTTCCTCTTCTGGTTTCAACCTCACCGTCTACCAAAACAAGACCCTGCTGTATAAATTCCTTTGCATCAATACCTGAATCTGCAAGACCGGTAGCCTTAAGTGCCTGACCAAGCTTTATAAATTCTTCTCCATCACGAAGCTTTAAAATATGCATAATATGCCTCCTACTTAATACGCACTGGCATTAATATTTACTGGAAGAATTACATATACATATGACTCTGCCTCATCCTTAATAATACATGGTGACTTTGCATCTCTCATATACATATATATTTCCTCATCATCTACAACACGAAGTACATCCATTAAGAATCTTGGATTAAAGCCTATGATTATATCATCACCCTTCTTATCCACATCAAGGGTTTCGTTCATATTACCATTTTGGCTATTAACCTTAAAATACATATTATTATCATCCTTGATGCTAATAACTATAGGCTTCTTATCTGATTCTCTAATAAATATAGATGCTCTATCAAGAGTGCTTAAAAACTCTTTATTATTAACCTTTACACTTATCTTTGAATCTATGGAAAGCATCTGGTGAATCTTAAAATACTCTCCCTCAAGTAATCTTGAAACTACTACTGTATTATCAAACTCAAACAATATATTTCTATCAGTAAAATAGATATTAACCATATCCTCTATTCCACCAGATAAAATTCTTGAAATATCATTTAGGGTCTTACCTGGAACTACTACCTTTACATTATCAGAATTACCGGCAAGCTCTATATTTCTCATAGAAATTCTGTGACCATCAAGTGATACAACTGTAAGCTTTCCATCCTTTACCTCGAAAAGCTCACCTGTCATAAGCTTGTTATTTTCATTATCAGATATAGAGAAAATTGTCTGATTAATAACCTGCTTTAATGTAAACTGAGAAACAGTTATACTCTTACTTTTTTCTATCTGTGGAAGTTCTGTAAATTCATCTCCTGGCTTACAAGCGAGGAAATTAAGATCTGAACGCTCACATCTTATATTAAGCTTTGTATCTGGAGTAGACTCTAAAAGAATCTCACTATCTGGAAGCTTTCTAATATATTCGTTAAAAAGCTTCGCCTCTACTGCAATCTTTCCTATCTCTAAAACCTCACCCTCAAGGGTTGTCTCTATACCTAATTCCAAATCATTAGCTACAAGCTTTATACAATCTGCGTAAACATCTATAAGTATACATTCAAGTATAGGCATAGTTGTCTTAGTAGAAACCGCTTTAGATACAATATTAAGTGATTTGAGCAAATTAGCTCTTGAGCATTTTATTTTCATGTTGTTAATAACTCCTTTCCACAGTGAAAATAAATCAAAATTGATTATTTATTTAATTAATAATTAGTAGTAATAGTAGTAGGGGGTGTGGATATTAAGCTAAGTATCTTAACCCCTTTATTTATATGGGTTTTAAGGGGTGATAACTTTGTATCTAACCTATAAAACCTATGTGGTAAAAATATGGATAACTTTAGGTGATTAAAAGCTATAAAAAATATTAGTCTAAATTGTCCACATCTTAAATAACATTAATAAACATCCTAAGAACAGCTTATCAACATTTTAAGAAGGATTAAGCTTCTTGATAATGGTATCAATAGTATTCTTAAAGGCTTCGTCCTTATTGTAATTTTCTTCTACTCTCTTGCATCCGTTCATAACAGTTGTGTGGTCACGACCTCCAACAGCATTACCCACAGACTTAAGAGATAAAACTGTATATTTTCTAAGAAGATACATAATTATCTGTCTTGCAGTGGCAATATCCTGGCTTCTCTTTTTAGATAAAATATCATTCTCAGATATACCCATATGTTCACAAACAATAGAGGTAATTCTTTCTGGAGTAATCTTAATATTAGCATCCTTGTTAATGAAATCCTTGAGAGAATCCTTAGCTGTTTCAAGAGTAACCTTTTCATTCATAAGCTTAGAATATACGGATATCTTGTTTAGAGCTCCTTCAAGCTCTCTAATGTTGTTAGTAACATTCTCAGCTATATAAACATATACATCCTCAGGAATACCTGTAAGTCTTTCTCTCTCTGCCTTATTCTTAAGTATAGCCATACGAGTTTCATAATCAGGCTCGTGGATATCTATAGGAACACCACATTCAAATCTTGATATTATTCTGGCATCAAGAGTTTTTATATCCTTAGGTGGTCTATCTGAAGAAAGTATAATTTGTTTTTTATTATCATATAAAGTATTGAAGGTATTGAAAAACTCCATCTGAGTACTGTCCTTGTCTTTAATAAACTGAACATCATCAATAAGGAGTACATCAACATTTCTATACTTTTCTCTGAAATCATTGGTAGTGTGATTCTTTATGGCATCTATAATCTCATTAGTAAAGTTTTCAGAGGTAACATATAATACATTAGCCTTATCATCATTCTGAAGTATGTAATGAGCTATGGATTGCATAAGGTGAGTCTTACCAAGTCCAGAATTACCGTATAAGAAAAGAGGATTAAAATTATCCTGAGCAGGCATATCAGCAACTGCGAGACAGGTTGCGTGGGCATGTCTGTTACTATCACCTACTATAAATGTTTCAAATGTGTATTTTGGATTAAGGTTACTTCTACTTATGGCATCCTGGTAGGAATCAGATAAAACTACCTCCTTAACCTTTTCCTCACTTTTAACAAAGTTTTTCTTTTCATCAATAACTATTTCTATATCAATGTTATTTAAGGTTTCTCTAATAGAAGAAAGTAAGAAAAGGTCATATTCCTTTTTACGGATAAACTTGAGGGCATTTTCTCCAAGCTTATCATCTACATAGAAATATACAGTGTTATCCTTAACCTCAAATATATTTAGAGTCTTAATCCAAGTATTAATCATTATTCTAGAAATATCGTATTCAGTTTCAAGAAGTGAAAGGATTTCATCCCACTTGCTTTCAATTAATTTCTTCATATTAATCCCTCCAAATCGCTTTAAAAAACATAAGCGCACACCTATTGATAATAATACTATAAAATTGAGATTTTTACAAGTAAATTAGGATATTTTATGAACCCTTTTATAAGGAAGAAACAGGATTTTTTTCGAAGGTAAAAATAACAATTTATGTGTAATTCTTATGTAAAGTAAATCAACATTTATTAACAATTATCAACATAAATAAAAACCCTTATTTTAAGGCTTTTTATGTGGATAATCACAGTAAAACCACCACTTATCCACAACTTAATAACATTTTGTGGATAACATTATGTTAATTCATTATGGTAAATTACTAAAAAATGTGGATAAGTAAATGTAAAAAAGGGCATAAATAGCTTGACTTATAAGGGTTTTTTAAATATAATGTGTGCTGGTGTCCTTTGATATATTATATATCGAAGACATTAGAATTAAGAAAAGGAGGATACTTAATATGAAGATGACATTCCAGCCAAAGAAGAGACAGAGATCTAAGGTTCATGGTTTCAGAAAGAGAATGAGCACAGCTAACGGTAGAAAGGTTTTAGCTGCAAGAAGAGCTAAGGGTAGAAAGAAATTATCAGCGTAGGTCACCATAGCAAGTGACCTTTTGTTTTCGTGGTATTTTAATAATATTATGAAAGCAAATATTTAAGTGGAGAATAGTATGAGAAACATTGTTACACTTAAAAATAGCAGAGAGTTCGGCAAGGTTTATAACCAAAAGGAATCGTTTGCCAATAAATATTTAGTGATGTATCTAAGTGCCAACAACTTAGATTGCAGTAGAATTGGAATCTCTGTTAGTAAAAAAGTTGGTAATAGCGTGGTCAGGCATCGTATAACTAGACTTATAAGAGAAAGCTATAGACTTAACAAGGACAAGCTTAAATCAGGCTATGATATGGTAATCGTTGCCAGAGTGAATGCAAAGGATAAATCCTATAGGGAGATAGAAAGTGCTTTTTTACATCTAGCAAGACTTCATCATATCATAAACAGTAATTAGAATTTATTGGATTAGTATATGAAAAAGATTTGTATCGGATTAATTAAGTTTTATAGAAAATATATTTCACCTCTTAAAAGACATGGAGTGTGTAAATATTATCCAACCTGTTCACAGTATGCTTTAGAGGCCTATGAAAAATACGGTTTTTTTAAGGGTACTGCTCTTTCAGTGTGGAGAATACTTAGGTGCAATCCATTTTCAAAGGGTGGTTATGATCCTGTACCATAATGAGTTTGGAGGAAAAAAATGTTTTTAACTCAAGCAGATGGACTAATCATGGGTCCCATTTCCAAGCTTCTTGGATTATTGTTTAGTGGAATCTATGAATTGTCAAGTAATCTAGGTATAGTAAGTATTGGTTTATCTATCATAATATTTACTATAGTAGTTCGTATGTGTCTGCTTCCATCTATGTTCAAGCAGACAAGATCATCAAAGATTCAGCAGTTTATACAACCTGAAATCAATAAGATTAACAAAAAATATAGAAACAAAAAAGACCAGGAATCTATGATGAAGCAGCAGGCTGAGGTCAAAGAGATTCAGAGCAAGTATGGTGTTAATTTAACAGGCGGTTGTCTTGTATCTATTATTCAGATGCCAATCTTTTTTGCTCTCTATAATGTTATTCAGAACATACCAGCATATGTTAGTAAGGTTAAGGATTTATACCTTCCTATAGCAAATGCAATTAAAAGTGATAGCACAGCTTTTCAGAAGCTTACAGAGTACAAGGAATCAGTTAAGACATTAAATGTTATTAACTTAAATAATAGTGATACCAATACTATTATTGATGTACTTGCAAAGTTTGATAATGGCTCCTGGGAGGCATACAAGGATTTATTAGGAAATAATGGTGCAGTTGTTGATGCTATTAATAGCAACATGGGCCAGATTACAGATGTTTACAGCTTTATAGGTGGTATTAACCTTGCTGAGGCACCTGGATTTGCTCTCACAGCAGCATTTATAATTCCTGTTCTGTCATTGGTATTCCAGTACTTAAGTTTAAATGCAACATCTATGCAAAGTTCTGGTGATCCAACAGCAGATGCAACTATGAAGTCTATGAAGACTATGATGAAGGTGTTCCCTCTTATGACATTCTTCGTAACTGTTAATGTTCCAGCCGGTGTTGGTTTATACTGGGCTATGGGTTCATTAATAAGCTTTGTTTCATCAAAGTCTATCCATGCATATTTCAAACATGCAGATATGGAGAAGATTGTTGAGAAGTCTAAGGAAAAGGCAGCGAAGAAGATTGAAAAGCGTAAGGCTTCCGGTAAGAAGACCTTTATGGAAAAGATGCAGGAGGCAGCTTACGGTCAGCAGGAAAATACCACTCCTTCAAGAAATAGTGTAGCAAGCACTAGCTTGAAGAATTATTCATCATCAACTATGAAGTCACAAAATAGCGGAGTTAAATATAGAGAGGGTAGTCTTGCTGCTAAGGCAAATGCTCTTCAGAAGTTTAACGATAATAACGGAGGAAAGAACTAGTGGAATTTAAAGAGTTCAAAGCTAAGACAGTTGAAGAGGCTCTTACAAATGCTTCTATGGAGTTAGGAGTAGCTAGTACTGAATTAGATTATGAGGTTGTTGAGAAGGGTTCATCAGGTTTCCTTGGAATCGGAGCTAAGCCTGCAGTTATTAAGGCTAAGAAGAAGGATTCCTTCCTTGATGAAATCCAGACATATCTTGATAATCTTTTCAAGGCTATGGAGGTTGAGTCTAAGGTTACTATAGATTATGACAAGGATGAGGGCGTTATGAATATTGATGTTTCTGGTCCTGATATGGGTATCTTAATTGGTAAGCGTGGACAGACCTTAGATGCTCTTCAGTATCTCATCAGCTTATTTGTAAATAAGAAGAGTGAGTCTTATATCAGAGTTAAGCTTGATACTGAGAACTATCGTCAGAGAAGAAAGGATACTCTTGAGAATCTTGCAAGAAATATTGCTTTCAAGGTTAAGAGAACAAGAAGATCTTTTACATTAGAGCCAATGAATCCATATGAGAGAAGAATTATTCATTCATCTCTCCAGAATGATAAGTATGTAGCAACTAGAAGTGAGGGCGAGGAGCCATATCGTAAGGTTGTTGTATATCTTAAGAAGAATTAAAGTTATAGTGAAAGTTGAATCCCCGGTACAGTATTTGTGCCGGGGTTTTTTTTATGTACGATTAGAAAAGAGATGCATATATAGTTGTTCTCCCGGTCTGTCTAGGGGATAAAGCTTCGCCGACACTTAAGACGGTCGGCTGCGCTTCACCCCTGCCGCGCCCGGTTTCAAATTTATTGGTGCAATTCTCTTTTCTAATCTGTATATCGAAATATCCCGGCACAAATACTGTACCGGGACAACTTTCACTATGGCCTCTGGCCATATTAATTCTTTCAGTATACAATTGACCTTGTGGCACGAAATGCAAAATAATGGCACAAATTGGACTTGATATGATGTTACTTTCCCATGCAAAATTCTGAAAAGATTTTGTTGACTAAGTCGTCTTCTAACTCTTCACCAATTATCTTTCCAAGGGAAGCATAGGCTGCCATAAGGTCGATGGTGAGGAAGTCTTCCCCCATCATAAGTTGGATGCTTTCAAGGACTTTGTTTAGACTTTCTCTTGTTTCATAGAGCAGAGCCTTATGTCTTTGGTTTGTGATGTATATTTCGTCGTTGTAATTTAATTCGTTGTTAAAGAACATTTCTTTTAGGAGGGTGTGTAGGTTTTCCTTGCCTGTGCCCTCCTTTGCTGATATTTCAAGGATTTTTGTATTTATGGTGTTAGTTATCAACACTTTATCCACAACAGTTTCCAGGTCGTTTTTATTGATAAGAGATATGGTCTTTTTGTTCTTTATTTTATCCATTATATTGAAATCGTTTTCATCTAGTGTGGTGGTTCCATCAACGATATATAGGATAAGGTCTGCATCATCGATAGAGGCTATTGCCTTGTCCACTCCGATTTTCTCTACAGTATCAGATGTAGTACGGATTCCTGCGGTGTCCACTATATTTAGTGTAATACCGTCTATATTGATATATTCCTCAAGAGTGTCTCTAGTGGTACCTTCAATGTCCGTAACTATGGCTCTCTCTTCACCTAAAAGCATGTTTAAAACAGAGGATTTTCCAGCATTTGGACGTCCTACTATGGCAGTCCTTATACCCTCTTTGATAATACGTCCGTCAGAGCTTGATTTTATTAGCTTTTCCACAGTTATCAACATGTTATCCACAACATCTTCTAATTGCTGTGGAAATTCATCTAAGGAGTAGTTTTCAGGGTCATCAAGGGCTGATTCTATATAGGCTATGTTATATAAAAGCTTCTCTCTCATATTCTTAATTAGCTTAGTTAGTTCACCTGAAAGTTGTTTAAGAGAGGACTTTGCTGCCATATCATTTTTAGCATGAATTAAATCCATAACAGATTCTGCCTGGGACATATCTATACGTCCGTTTAAGAAGGCACGCTTCGTAAATTCTCCTGGTTCTGCAGGTCTTGCTCCAAGTCTAATAATCAAATCAAAGATTCTTTTTAATACAGTTATTCCACCATGACAGTCAAGCTCCACCACCTCCTCTGCAGTGTAGGTTCCAGGAGCACGCATAACAAGTGCAATTGCCTCGTCGTAGATTTCTCCCTCGTAGCTTATTACACCGTAAGCTGCAGTGTAGGTTTCCATAGTAGCTATGGATTTGTTTTTATTCTTAGGGATGAAAAGCTTGTCTGCAATAGATAAGGCTTCATCACCACTTATTCTAATTATTCCAATGCCAGAATTGCCCATTCCTGTGGCAATGGCTGCGATTGTGTCTTTCATTTTTACCTCCAAAATAAAAATAGGTTAATTTAAAAATTTCTCCAGCATTTATCTCGTAGAAAAGCTCTTATAATGTCTAAAGAAGCACCTTCATAATATTCCACTAGTAACTTTTTAAATTCTGGTACTTCCTTTTCGGGTATTACTAGGAATCCATTTCCTCCAGCTATTAAATAATGATTTGCAAATATTACAGAAGACCTTTTATTACCATCTTTAAATATTTGTGTTTTCATACAATACATACATAATTCAATAGCTATGTCTATAGGTTCTTTGTCTTGATTTTTAATTTTATCAATCATTTCCATAACTACAGATTCTATTGGTAGAGGTGGTATATAGCTAGTTCCACCAATTTGTACAGGTATGCCTCGGATACGTCCTCCATCATAGAAAAATCCTTCGTTGACTAATTTTGCAATGTGACATAGCATATAGTAGTTGCTTTCACTTTGTATTACATCTTTATCTAAAATAAATTCCCATGCGTGTTTCAAATTGAGAATCTTTTGTACATCTGTGGCAGACATACCGTTTACCTGTCCATTCTCAATGATATCTTCTGTTTGTGGAAAGGATGTCGCTACACCTTCTAAAACAGCTTGGTCATAGATATTTGATTTCATATTTGCTCTGGCAAAATCTAAGTTTTGCAATACCCTATTGGAAAGCTCTTTATCCTCATAACCAAGATTTAATAATTCTTTGTTAATTTGGCGAATAGATTTATTTAAATCTTTTCTTTCTCTGGCATTACGAAGTAGCAACTGGTACAAATCATCTGAATATACATCCACATAAGTAGATGTTAGTTTACCCGCTACCCTTTTTCTAATATATAAATATTTAATTCCACTTACCTCTTTGATTTCAGGATTACCATCATAAGGCATCAGATTAAGTCTTGCTTGTATGTCTGCCTTTTGTTGTAGTAATTCTTGGATATCTGTGTAGCTTGCACCCATATATATAACACCTCTTTTTAGGGAACTTTTATGATAATTATTATAACCAAAAGTTCCCTAAATATCAATAAAAATTTAGGGAACTTTTTAATTGTATTTCGCAACTAAAAGTTCCCTAAAATATCTTTATATTCTATACTGCCCTTAGATGAATATAACCTTATTAATAATAGTATAACTTTAATGAATATAACTATATTTTTTTCATAGGTGCTCCTTTATTTTATATTTATAGTAAACATTATATCTGCATATTTATATTCGTTACCAGGCTAAAATTCAAGTTCAACATCGGATACAGTATAATTGCCTACACCGTCTATGTTGATTATAGTTTGATATACAAGTACTAGCTCGGGTCTTTTGCTAGTAAAATTATATACATTAAGAGTATTAAAGGATTCCTTGCTAGGTATAGACATCATTAAAAAAATGATTGAAAACAAAAATAATATTCTTGAATAATGCTTAACATATTTTCTTGATATTTCATTCCAGTTCCAGTATTTCCACATAATTTGTACCCTTTTTTTTTCCACATTTACTTTTAGAGTGTAAGTTAACTAACTACAAAAATAAATTAATTATAAATTGATGTATAGAATATATTATTTATACGATAATCACCCTATAATTTATGGTTGCAACAATGAAATTATTTGTTAAAATAGAGAATAGTGATTTTTACAAAATGAAAGGACAAGGCTATGGCAGTTAATTCATACATTCAGGAAGAATTTGATATTGTAGTTGTTGGAGCAGGTCATGCTGGCTGTGAGGCAGCACTGGCTGCGGCAAGACTTGGATTTAAAACAATTTTATTTACTATAAGTATGGACAGTGTTGCTCTCATGCCTTGTAACCCAAATATTGGTGGTAGCTCCAAGGGACACTTAGTTAGAGAGATTGATGCCTTAGGTGGAGAGATGGGTAAAAATATTGATAAGACCTACATCCAGTCTAAGATGTTAAATGTTTCTAAGGGTCCTGCAGTACATTCTCTTCGCGCCCAGGCAGATAAGGTGGAGTATACCAAGCACATGAGACTTACTCTTCAAAATACTGAAAACCTTACTTTAAGACAGGCTGAGGTTACAGAGCTTTTGTATGAGGAAGTATCACAGGAAGATAGTACTAAGAGAATTATCAGGGGAGTTAAAACCTTCTCCGGCGCAACCTACCTTGCTAAGGCAGTTGTTCTTTGTACAGGAACCTACCTTAAGGCTAGATGTATCTACGGAGATGTGGTTAATCACACTGGTCCTAATGGTCTTCAGGCGGCAAATGGTCTGTCAGATTCCATGAGTGATGCTGGAATTTTCATAAGAAGATTTAAGACTGGTACTCCTGCTCGTCTTGATAAGAAGACCATAGATTTCTCAAAGATGGAAGAGCAAAAGGGTGATGAGAGAATTGTTCCATTCTCATTTACCAACACTGAGGAGGATATTAAGAGAGACCAGATATCATGCTGGCTCACTTATACTAACGAGGAGACTCATAAGATTATCAAGGACAACATAGATCGTTCACCTTTATTCTCAGGCTTTATCGAGGGAACAGGTCCTAGATACTGTCCGTCCATAGAGGATAAGGTAATGAAGTTTCCAGACAAGAATCGCCACCAGCTTTTCATCGAGCCGGAGGGTGAATTTACAAATGAAATGTACATGGGTGGTATGTCATCTTCACTTCCGGAGGATGTTCAGTATGCTATGATTAGAACAGTTCCGGGACTTGAAAATGTTACTATTATTAGAAATGCATACGCTATCGAATACGACTGTATCAATGCAGTTAATCTTGATGCGTCATTAGAATTTAAGAATTTCGCAGGTCTTTTTTCAGCAGGTCAGCTTAACGGTAGCTCAGGCTATGAGGAGGCTGCTGCCCAGGGACTTATGGCAGGTATCAATGCGGCTAGAAAGCTTCAAGGTAAGGAGCCTGTTGTACTTGATCGCTCACAGGCTTACATCGGAGTTCTTATAGATGACCTTGTTACTAAGGAAACCTTTGAGCCATATAGAATGATGACTTCAAGAGCTGAGTACAGATTACTATTAAGACAGGATAATGCAGATCTAAGACTTACTGATATAGGTCACGAAATCGGTCTTATAGATGAGGATAGATATAAGGCATTTTGTACTAAGAGAAATCAGATAAATGATGAGATTGCCAGAGTCTCAGAAATTATGGTGGGAGCTAACAAGAAGGTTCAGGAGTTCCTTGAGGCTCATAATTCAACACCTCTTAAGACTGCTGCCTCATTGGCAGAGCTTATTAGAAGACCAGAGCTTGATTATGAGAAGTTAGTAGACCTTGACCCAGATAGAGAGTTAATTGGTTTTCTCTCACCAGAGGTCATAGAGCAGATAAACATAGACATTAAGTACGAGGGATATATAACCAGACAAAAACAGCAGGTTGAACATTTTAAAAAGATGGAGAAAAAGAAAATCCCTGCTGACATAAACTATGATGATGTGTCAAATCTTCGTAAGGAAGCAAGGCAAAAGCTTGCTCAGGTAAGACCTGCATCCTTAGGACAGGCCTCAAGAATATCAGGAGTGTCGCCGGCAGATGTATCAGTTTTAATGATATACCTGACAGCTAAGAACTAATAGGAGAAAATATGGAAAGATTAAGTAAGTATGTTGAGGAGCTGACAGGAAGTCCACTATCAGAACTTCAGCTTCAGCAATTTGAAACCTACTATGACATGTTAATAGAGACCAACAAGGTTATGAACCTAACAGCCATAACTGATAGAGAAGAGGTAATTCTTAAGCATTTTATGGACAGTGTTGCATTAGCCGGTTATTATGACATTAAGGATAAGGCTCTTAAGGTTATAGATGTGGGAACGGGAGCAGGCTTTCCAGGAATTCCTCTTAAGATAGCATTTCCTAAGCTTAAGGTTACCCTGTTTGATTCTCTTAATAAGAGAATTAAATTTCTTCAGAGTGTTATAGATGAATTAGACTTAAAGGACTGTGAAGCCATTCATGGCAGAGCAGAGGAAGGTGGTCGCAATAAAGCTATGCGAGAAGCCTATGATTTAGTTGTATCAAGAGCAGTGGCAAATATGTCAGTTCTTGCGGAGTACACTCTTCCATTTGTTAAGGAGGGAGGATATTTTATCCCATACAAAACTCTTACTGTAGATGAAGAGCTTGATGCTGGTAAGAAAGCCATATCTATGCTGGGTGGTAAATTAGAAAAAGTAGAAAAGCTTACACTTCCTGATTCAGACATAGGAAGAAGCTTTGTATTTGTTAAAAAGATAAAAGCTACCCCAAAGGCATATCCAAGAAAAGCCGGGACAGCAAGCAAACAGCCCCTTTAATAAAGGGGCTGTTTTACTTATGTGAGCTAATGATGCTCTATACGAAATATTGAAGTCAAAATATAAAAATATATTAGGTTGCATCAGCCTCAGGGATTACTATGTCATCTCCCTTGTGACGCTTTTGTTGTCTTCTAAGTCTTAATTCTTCCTGTCGTTGTCTTATATTTTCCAGTCCAAGCTTGTCCGTAGGAAGGACAGTCTTGATAGCAAAATATTTGAAATCTCTGTTTTGCTTAATCTTAATCTTACTTATCATAAGACCATGGTACCAGCATTTGCACACGCTAATGTATGTATTAGGAGTATGAGTGAACCATTTGATTTTCTTGGCAGCTTTTTTACCACATTTGTAGCAACGCATAGTGGCAAGCTCCTTGTCCATCATAATATCCTTCTTATCATCAAACTCTCTGGATATATGTTCCATGTAATGCTTGTGGTAGGATATTATCTCATCTTCCTTTGCTTTAGGATTATTGTACACATCGTAGCTATATCGGTCTGTCAAATCTCTAGGATGTATCTTCGCTAGAACCTGTGCTGTATAGTAAGCGTCATTTACTGCTGAATGGAAGGGTCTGTCTATGTCTATGGATAGATTTGTAACCGCCTTTTCCAGCTTAACCACGCTTCCGTCCTTTTCCTTTAGGTCTGTATATATCTGCTGGACATTATAGAATTTTAATGGAGCTTCTAATGGCTTCATATAATAGTAATCCATATTGTTCTGTAGATAATATAAATCCATAGGACCCCAAGTACAGAAAATAAAATCCTCTGTGCCACACCATTTTATAAAGTCTCTACATACCATATCAAATGGTTTGCCAGTCTTTAAATCCTTCTCATCATAATTAAGGATGCTTCTAATATGTGGTTGCAGCTTTTTATATAGCTTAGGTCGTATTAGATTAGAGAAGCTATCTATAATATTAAATTTTGAATCCAGTTTAACTGCGCCAATCTCGATTATTTCAAAGGGCATACGAGGATTTTCTGTAAATCCTCCATAGCTTTGATTCCACTCAAGATCGAAAACTATGTAGTTCATATTATGTACCTTAATTAAATTATTTATTCCGCCCTAGATTTCATCACTCGTAAATGTGAATAGTCGTTATTTAGGTTGCCATTTCTTTCTTCTAATTCCTTGCAGATATCATTGAGAATTTCGATAGCTTCGTTCTGAGACTTAGCATTGGCAGTTGCAGTTTGAGCTATAAGTACTGCAAGACGTTCATTGCTGTTAACAATCTTAGTTGCGTTATCTCCATCCTTCTTTATCTGTAATTTAGCCATAAGCTTATCCTGGTCAAGCATCTCCTGATAAAGCTTAGCATTTTCTGCCTTCATGTCATCCATCATATCAAGAATAGCGGACATACTTTGTGCTCTAGCAACCTCTTCTCTTTTAGCTACTGAGTAGATACCCTTTTCTACCTTGGTAAGCTCATTTTGCTTGTCAATGGCAAGGGTTGCAATATCATCAATTTTGGCAAGAATTCCATCCACTAAGAAATAAGTGTCAACAATTACAATTAAAGACACTGCTATAATTAGCTCAATATTGGCTGGATAAGCAATTATAAGATATAAATCAATTAGAAGAGCTGCCACAAAGGCAACGGCACTAATTGTAAGAGTTGTCTGAGATTTTCCTTTCATAAAACTTGCCTCCTTAGCATATTACATACCTAACATAATTCTATCATAGGCAACATTTTTTTTCAATGTAGTACAATCATAAAACTTTACTAAAGTATAAAACTTTGCTATGACTGGTGAAATGCATTCATAATTGCAGGTATAACCTGTTTTTTACGAGAAACAATATCCTCTAAAATAACACTTCCTCCAGCCACCTCGTCTTTTTTAAAGGCTTTAGCGAGAAGGGATGCTGACTGGTTACCCACATATAATAGTTCGGTATCCTCGGTATAAATATTAGTAAGCATAAAGAATAGCATATCAACGCCCTTTGCTTTAATCTCATGTTCCATATGGGCTAAAAGCTTTGGCTTAAGACCATTTAAGATATCACTGTTAAATGAAGTTATTTGGCCTATACCAAATTTTAAGCCATCAGTGGAGAATACCTTGTAATCCTGGTGGAATATTTCCTCCACAGATTTGTGCTTCAATTTGCTCCCTGCATTAAACATAGCAACGCCGTATTTTTCAAGCTTAATTTCTGCCAGTGAAGCAAGCTGTTCACAAACCTCCTTATCCTTTGGAGTGCAGGTTGGTGATCTGAACATTAATGTATCAGATAAAATTGCAGAGCAAAGAAGACCGGCTATATCCTTAGGGATTTCAATACCGGTTTCCATAAACATTTCATAGATTATAGTAGCGGTACATCCAAGAGGTTGATTCCTAAAATATACAGGGTTCATAGTTTGAAGACCGCCGATTCTATGGTGGTCAATAATCTCAAGAAGATTTACCTCATCAATCCCATCAACCGTCTGTGAGCGCTCGTTGTGGTCTACAAGAATAACCTTTTTAGGATTTGCATTCAAGTAATTACGCTGTGATATAAGTCCCATATATTTTTCATTTTCATTTAAAACAGGATAGTATTGATGACGCTTGCTAGCCATAACATTTCTTATATCATTAATGTAGTCCTCATCAGAAAATGTAATCAGATTGTTCTTCTTCATAAAGTGTCTGATAGGAATACTCTGATTAATAAGTCTGGAAACTGTATAAGGGTCGTAAGGAGTTATTATTATTGAACAGCCCTTTTCCTGAGCTAACTTAGTTATGGTTTTTGAAACCTCCGCATTATCACAAATGATAATACACTGTGCCTCCATTTCAATTGCACAAAGCTGAGATTCGTAGCGATTTCCTAAGATAACAATATCATTTTTTTCGATATAATTTTCCATCATATCAGGGTTGGCAGCGGCAATTAATACCTTACCTGTAACAACCTGATCATTTGGATTTCCAACCACAAGTTTTGCTGAAAGGGTATCTAAAATATTCTGGTAAGGAGTTTTTGCAGTGGCGATAATCTCATTGTCATATACCTCCATATAGGTCATGGCAATATCCTTAACAGTTATAAGTCCTACTAGGTTCTGATATTCATCAACCGAAGGAAGTGTGGTACAGTGAGTACCACTTAAAATTTCCCAAGCTTTCTTGATGGAAATCTCACCAGATACACCATCAAGGTGTCTGTACTCCACATCTTTAACCTGAGTAAAAACATTCTTAACTAATTCAGGAGTAGGAAAGTTAAAATATTTTAAAACATATTCAGTCTCAGCACTAATTTCACCAGCTCGCATAGGAACATAGCTTTTACCAGTTAGCTTGTTCTTTAAGTAAGCATAGCTTATGGCAGAGCAGATAGAGTCGGTGTCAGGATTCTTGTGACCAATGATATATATTTTTTCGTTGTTTAAAGATGTCATAGTATCTCCTTTCAAGAGTGACAAGGCTGATTTTTCGAAGTGCAGTCTTGCTGAACCTGGCGGTTCGACAAGCGCGCGGGCATTCGCCCTATGTAGAAAAATATGAAAAAAGGCGTACTGATGTAAACATCGTACACCTCTTTCATATTTTTCTACGCACTTCGAAAAGCTTCGCGAGCGTTTCCGAGGCGATTCGAACGCCCGACCTACCGCTTAGGAGGCGGTTGCTCTATCCAGCTGAGCTACGGAAACATATGGAGTGTCAGTTTAAGACACTCGTATATTTTATGATATGTTATTGAAAATGTAAATATCTATATATGTCAGTTTTAGTGCAAACATTAAATTTGTATATGTCCCTGCAACCAAATTTCTCCTCTAAAGCGACGTCCTTCCATAGGCTCACCCTGAAGGTCCTTAGAGTTAATGGCCACATTTAGGTATATATCATTACACTTTAGAGCTAGATTGTATATAAGCTCCTTGGTGTAGCTGTTAGTAATCTTAGTTACCTTTAGGATGTGAGCAGTAATCATATAGTGGTCGCACTCCACACCACAAGGCATAAAGCTGGTATCTACTATAGTGAGAATGTCCTCATAATGAATTCTTCCTGATAAGGTGGCGTAGGTATCCATCTCCTCTAGGGTAAGACTTTCTATAGCTTCTGTGTTACCATTTTTAGCTTCAAATAAAAGATTATTTCTTCTTCTCTTAAGCTTTTCCTCATAAGCTCTTGAGCTTTCATCCTGCATAACTCCCAAGAGAATGGTACCTCCTGTGGAAAGACCGGAAAGCTTAACGCGACTTAAATTCCTGTTGGAGTAGTTAAGCCATTTGGACTTAGCATAATCAGATATGTTAAGTACATAAAAGATTAAAGTCATACCAAGTCTTATATCCTCGCAAACGCCTGCGTAGGATTCCTTGTCAGTTTGCTTCTCTACAGAAATATTTTCAAATTCCATAAACACATCTCCCTTAAGATAAGGGAAATAATGCTCTATGGAAAGAGAACCATTTATATCATACTCACCAACTAATCCAAGTCCCATCTTATCACCAAAATCCTTTTCAAATTGGATTAGTGAGGTGTCGATTCCCGTAGTTGTAATCATCTTTCGGTTAGGACTTTTCAGAGATGACACGTATATATTTTCCAGAAGCTTTCTGGTTTTTATTTCACTAAAGCCTATGGCTCTTAAATATGAATGCATAAAATCATCTCCTTTTAGTGGAATGTAAACAAGCCTTCATTAATGATGCTACTACTTAATCTTGTCCTTGCCACCCATGTATGGACGAAGTACCTCAGGTATGTTAATAGTTCCGTCCTCATTTAAATTATTCTCAAGGAAGGCAATAAGCATACGTGGTGGAGCAACAACAGTGTTATTTAATGTGTGTGCAAAATATTTAGTTCCATCAGCTGCCTTAACCTTAATTCCAAGACGACGTGCCTGAGCATCACCAAGATTTGAACAGCTACCAACCTCAAAGTACTTCTTCTGACGTGGTGACCAAGCCTCAACATCATAGGACTTAACCTTAAGGTCTGCTAAGTCTCCTGAACAACACTCGATAGTTCTAACAGGAATATCCATAGAACGGAAAAGATCAACAGTATTCTTCCAGAGCTTGTGGAACCAATCCATACTCTCCTCTGGCTTACATACAACTATCATCTCCTGCTTCTCGAACTGATGAATTCTGTATACTCCTCTTTCTTCAATACCATGAGCTCCCTTTTCCTTTCTGAAGCAAGGTGAGTAGCTAGTAAGAGTCTGAGGAAGTGATTCCTCTGGATTAAGTGTATCGATAAACTTACCAATCATAGAATGCTCACTTGTACCGATAAGGTAAAGGTCTTCACCCTCAATCTTGTACATCATGGCATCCATTTCAGCAAAGCTCATAACACCAGTAACAACGTTACTTCTAATCATGAAAGGTGGAATACAATAAGTAAAGCCTCTGTCAATCATAAAGTCTCTAGCATAAGAAATGATTGCTGAGTGAAGTCTTGCGATGTCGCCCATAAGGTAGTAGAAGCCATTTCCGGCAACCTTACCTGCACTCTCAAGGTCAATTCCGTTAAACTTTGACATAATCTCAGTGTGGTAAGGAACTTCAAACTCTGGAACAACAGGCTCACCGAATTTCTCAAGCTCAACATTTTCCTCATCATTCTTTCCTATAGGGACAGAAGGGTCGATGATATTTGGGATAACCATCATCTTCTGTTTTAACTCTTCTCTAACAACTGGCTCCTGCTTTTCAAGCTCCGCAAGACGAGCGGCATTCTTAGCAACCTCCTGCTTAACAATCTCTGCCTCATCCTTCTTGCCCTGAGCCATAAGGGCACCAATCTGCTTTGCAATCTGATTCTTTTTAGCACGAAGCTCATCTGCCTCCTGTTGAAGTGCTCTAGATTGCTTATCAAGCTCAATTACCTCATCGACAAGAGGAAGCTTAGCATCCTGAAACTTTTTCTTAATATTCTCCTTAACTATGTCTGGGTTCTCTCGTACAAATTTAATGTCTAACATAATCTTCTCCTTTATTCATCATACACATCAAAATTAATATCGTCTTCAGTATCAGTATTGAGACCGTTGATTTCTTCCTCAACTGTCATAGCCTTTTCCAGAGCATCCTTTTCCTCCTCAGAAAGCGGAATGTAGGATTCACCCTTTATAATTTCCTTGGCGTAGGTAAAGCAACCCTCTCTTGAGTGCATAGCATTAAGTATGATACCAGAATGCTGGTCATTTAAAAGTGCTATAACAAAGCTTAGCTTGCCGGACATCTGCTCAAAGGCATCATATTTTATTAGTGCAGTTTTGCTGATGCAGCTTGTAAGGTGTGCTTTAATTTCCTTATGCTCCTTAGTTACTCTTTTTGCATTTGCCTTAACCTTATCCATCTCTTTGAAGCGATAGCGAATAACCTTTTCTAGGTCTGCTCCCTTTTTACCACTCATAAGAGCCTTGTATTTTCTGGTAATAATATTCATCTTATTAATTGTAAAAAACATCATTACTAGAAGAAGAATTACCAGTATGGCAAGTATAGTAGTTACAGTTTCAATCTTCATACCTAAAACTGTAAGCTCTACTATTTCCTTTTCACTGTTCATAAAATATCCTCGCTTTATTTTGCATTTAATAATATCTGGGTAATTCTATCTAAATCGTCCTCTGAATAGTATTCAATCTCAATCTTACCCTTATTCTTATTCTTAGCCTTAATAGTAGTTTTTGTACCAAGACTACTTTTAATTCTTTCCTCAATATCTTTATATAAGAAGGAAAAATCAACCTTTGAACTCTCAGTGGATGTAGTGCTCTTTGGAGCAGATAAAACCTTCTTAACGTAGGCTTCCGTTTCTCTTACACTAAGTCTCTTATCAAAGACATAAAGAGCAGTTTCATACTGAAGCTCCTCATCGTTTATGGAGATAAGTGCTCTAACATGTCCCATAGAAAGCATATCATCTATAAGCATCTGCTGAACCTTCTTAGTAAGCTTAAGTAATCTTAATGAGTTGCTAACTGCCGGTCTACTTTTTGAAACCTTCTCTGCAACTTCATCCTGTGTAAGTGAAAACTCATCAATAAGTCTCTGGTAAGCCATAGCTTCTTCTATAGGATTAAGGTCCTGTCTTTGAATGTTCTCTATAAGAGCAATTTCAACAATTTCCTGTGGAGTGTAATCCTTGATAACTACAGGTACAGTTTTAAGACCTGCCATCTTGGCTGCTCTCCAACGTCTCTCTCCTGCAATAAGCTCATAGTAATCCTTGTGCTTTGCCACAACTAGAGGCTGGATAATACCATACTGCTTAATGGAAGCAGCAAGCTCCTCTAACGCATCCGGATCAAATGTTTTTCTTGGCTGACTTTTGTTAGGTTCAATTGTATTAATATTAACAGTCTGTTCAACTGGCTTAATAACCTCTTTAACAACTTCCTTTACTACAGTTTTTGTAGCTGCTTTACTTGAAGTTTTTGACTCAGAAGCCTTAGCTGTTGCTTCTTTGTCTTCTGTTGGAAGTCCGAAGCTTCCCAGACCACTACCTAATCTGCTTTTTTTATTAGGTGCCATAACCTTCCTCCTTAAATGTATCTTTGCATAGTAAACAAAATTGTTGGTCTATGCGGTATCGATTCAGCGTATTGGTATTGCAAAATCGATGTATGTTTTATCTACTGAAACAATTTATTTTTAATAACCTCATCTGCCAGGTCTCTATAACCTTGAGCACCAGAGGAACGACTGTCGTAGAGATTAATAGGGAGTCCAAAGCTAGGAGCCTCTGCCAATCTTACATTACGTGGGATAACTGTTTTATAAATAAATTGGTCAAGATGATTCTTAACATTATCAACTACCTCTAAAGAGAGGTTAGTTCGAGAGTCAAACATGGTAAATACCACGCCCTCAATCTCAAGGTTTTTGTTAAGACTCTTCTTAATCAAATCAATAGTGTAAATAAGCTGTGAAAGACCGTCCAATGCAAAGAACTCACACTGTATAGGTACTAACACGGTGTCTGCCGCAGTCATAGAGTTAATGGTTAACATACCAAGAGCTGGTGGGCAATCTATAATAATAAAGTCAAAGTTCTTTCTAATACCCTTAATTAGATTCTTTAGTATGTACTGAGGCTTGTCCTCGTTAATAAGCTCAACCTCTGCACCAGCAAGGTTACGATTAGATGGAAGCACACTAAGATTAAGCTTTTTGTCTAATGGACGTATAATCATACATTCACCAACATTGCATTCTCCGCAGATTGCTTCATAGATAGTTAAATCCAGATTGTTTTTATCAATTCCTAAACCACTGGTCAAGTTACCCTGAGGATCCATATCTATGGCTAATACCTTTTTTCCTTTTTCTGCTAGACATGCAGCCAGATTAATTGAAGTTGTAGTTTTACCAACGCCACCCTTCTGGTTGGCTATTGCAATAATTCTTCCCATGTTCAAACCTCCATAATTACTAAACATTATACCATTAATTGATTTTATTCGCTATATCTAAATATGGTAATGAATTTTGGATATAGTACAATATATTGATTTTGTTACATTGTCATAAAAATGGGTATGTTTCACGTGAAACATAAGAATGCATTATAATGAAGCTATTATGAAAACTAAATTGATGACTATTCCTGTTTTGAGTTATGTAAACCAAGCAATGGCGCTATTGAAAAGTTGTATGGTTAATAAGGAGAATATATTATATAGTATGTAAAAATATTAATACTTGTGGTAAATATAAATAAAATTACAGTAATGCTAATGCTTTTTTGGACGTAATTGAAAAATGGTTGTGAGAAAATGTGATATAAAAATAATATAACTTTAGATATTTAGATGCGCAGAATTTATATATTTATGGAAATGTCTTGTTATGGTTTCACGTGAAACATACCTGACAACAAAGGAATGTACAAAAAACATATCCACAAATCAATAAATGATTATCCACATATCAACAAGGTTATCCACATACCCGAGCTAATGTTATCCACATTGCTAACATAAATATCCACAGATGCAAAAAAAATTTAACCAAGTTTCACGTGAAACATAAAGAAATATAATTACAATATGTAGAATATTCAAAAGAAGAACTACTTATAATAAGAACACAGTAAAAAGAATTCATTAAATACAATATTGATAAACAAGCTAGTATGTTTCACGTGAAACAATTATAGAAAGTGGAATAGAAATCGAAGAAATACAGTTTCACGTGAAACAATAAAATAAGAAAGACCACAATATATTGTGGATAAAATACTAAATATCCAATATAAGACAATATATAACAAGAAATAATAAAAAAAGCCATAAAACAAGTAAAAAGTTTCACGGCTTTTTTTATAAATATATTATCTTACATCTGCTCCGGACAATCTATTCCTAAGAGCAACATTGCGTCTTTAATAGTATTTCTTGTAAGCTTAACAAGAGCAACTCTAGCATTTTTAAGATTTTCATCTTCTATATTTATTCTGTTAGCATTATAGAACTTATTAAAGGTCTGAGCTACTGCAACTGCAAATCTTGCAATCTGAGAAGGCTCGTACTTTTCAGAAGCATCTACAACTACCTGAGGGAAACGATTAATTTCCTTAAGTAAGTCTATAGATTCTGCATCTGTAATAAGTGAATAATCAATAGCAGCATTTTCATCATAGTTCTCAAGCTTTCTTAAAATACTTGAGCATCTAGCATATGTGTACTGTACATAAGGACCAGTTTCACCATCAAAGTTGAGAAGCTTTTCCCATTTGAAGGAAACATCCTTGATTCTCTGATTATATAAATCATTGAAAAGTACTGCACCAACACCAATTTTCTTAGCAGTTTCATCCTTATCAGCAAGGTCTGGATTCTTTTCTGAGATGATTTCCTTAACCTTAGATATAGCTTCAAGGAGAATATCCTCTGCATATATAATATTTCCGCTTCTGGTAGAAAGCTTTGCACCCTCTAAACTAACTAAGCCATAAGGAATATGAATCAACTGATCCTTAGCCCATTCATTTCCAAGTAATTCAACTACTTTAAATACCTGTGCAAAGTGAAGCTTCTGTTCTTGGCCGGTTACGTAAAGACATTTAACAAAATTATGAGTTTCCTTACGGTAGAAGATAGCAGCTAAATCTCTGGTAGCATATATTGAGCTTCCATCATTCTTAAGGATAAGACATGGAGCCATATCATAAGCTTCAAGATCTACAATCTTTGCTCCCTCACTTTCTGTAAGGAGATTTCCTTTTGTTAATCTATCAACAATATCGTCAGTTTTATCTCTATAGAAGCTTTCTCCAAGATAGTAATCGAAGTCCATACCAAGAAGGTCATAGGTGCGCTTATACTCTATAAGACTAATATCTTTAAACCACTGCCAAATTTTAAGGGCTTCCTCGTCACCCTGCTCCATCTTAACAAACCATGCTCTGGCTTCATCATCTAAAGCAGGATTATTTTTTGCTTCATCATGGAATTTAACGTAAAGCTTCATAAGCTCACCAACACCATCAGACTTAACAGCTTCTTCATTACCCCAAGCTTTATACGCAACAATAAGCTTTCCAAACTGAGTTCCCCAATCACCAAGGTGGTTGATTCTCTTAACATCATAGCCAAGCTTTGAATAAATTTTATATAGTGAGTTACCGATAATAGTTGTTCTAAGATGACCTACGTGGAAATTCTTTGCAACGTTAGGAGAGGAGTAGTCTATACATATGGTTTTACCTTCACCAACATTAGAACCACCAAAGTTTTCAGCAGAAGCTGCTTCAACCATGGTCTTTACAAATATCTCCTTCTTAATAAAGAAGTTAAGATAAGCACCCTGAACGGAAATCTCCTGAAGAAAATCAACATCACCTATAGCTTCCTTAATATCTGCAGCTATCATCTGGGGGGCCTTTCTCATAGTTTTAGCAAGTCTAAAGCAAGGAAAAGCAAAATCTCCCAGCTCTGGCTTAGGTGGAATCTCAATAAGAGCAGAAATCTCTTCTCTATTTAAGCCTTCTACATTTTTTTCTAGCAAGTTAATTATTTTTTGTTTCATAGTATCCTCCAGTTATGAATTGAATTGTATAGGAAAACTAAACCGAACACACGTTCCCGTGGTTATGTCACCTGATATGTTAAGTGTACCATCAAGTAAATATATAATCTCGTGAGCCTTGTGTAGGCTTGAGTACCAAGGACTGGTAGACAAATAATTATCACTAATTCCTGTGCCGTTGTCGGAGATTTCACATTCAATGGTATTTGGTGTTATTTCTAGCTTAAAGTTAATATTATTTGCATTGGAATGCTTAAATATATTATCAAAGAAAATATCCATAAGCTTTAAAGTATTTATGACGAATACTGGGTGGATTTTAAGCTCATAATCTGAGCATTCAACATTGGCCTCTATAAGGTACTCAGGATTTTTTTCTCTCTTAAACATAATAAAGTCATCCACCTGTGTCCATAGAGAATTTCCAGAATCAATATTTCTATTAAGTCTTTCAGATATGTCATCCACTGAACTAGAAAGGTCCTTAGAGTTTGCAATAATCTCCCTAAGGGTAAGCTTAGCTCTGCTTATATCTGTGCCTAGTAAGTAGGTTAGTAGCTCCAGCTTATTTGTCATACTTAATATATTATTTTTAAGATTTCTTTCTAATAATGTTGATAAAAACGCTTTATCAAATGCATCATGCATAAGAATGTTTTGTCCGTGGGTGGTATGGCTCTTAGTGGCCACATCTGAGGTGATAAATTCAAAGCCATCCTCTGCATCATAGTTATTAGTCTTAAGAGATTCTGGTGAAACTCTTTTAAGAGCATCCTGAGCCTGGTTTAAGGTATTAAGACGTCTCTTAAGTGAATTAAGCTTAAGCTCCATAGAACGAAGCTTAGTTCCTAAGGTATCTTGTACACTGCGAAGATCTTCGATTTGATTGTCAATTATTTGACCGCGTACATTATCAGCGTCGTCATTTAGGTTTGGTGTGAAGGCGCTTTTTCTAGAGTTTGATTTGAAGGCATAGATATCCTTGGTTTTTTCTAACTCTTCTATCTTAATGTCAATCTCAAAGGATTGGGTTTTAAGATTTTGGATTTCTTCTAGGTGCTCTAAAAATATACCATTAAAGTAATCTAACATTTCCTTATTGGCAGCACTGATTATTTCCAAATCGGTTTTATTATTTGTATCCATACCTTACCTCCTCTTTTTCTTTGATTTCTTGCGTTTTTTCTTTGTGGTAGAGGAAATCCTCTTTGGCAAGAATATTATAATAATGGCAAGAACTATTATCCAGATTCCTATCTTTTTTAGTATACTAACAGCTGTTTTCTCTGGAATTTTTCTTAATGTGCCATCTGCGTAGGCTGCTCGGATTGCCTCAGGGTCATCAGAGCGAATATATCCACTAAAATATACAGGTAGCTTTAGATAGGTTATGTTGGAATCATAGACAGTTAAAGTGCCGATTATTCCTTCGTTTATTCTGTCAGTAGAAATATCAAGGGATTTCCAAAGCTTACTTGGGTCAGCAGAATAATTAACTAAAAGCTCTTTTTTCGTATCGGCTGTGAGCTTGAGCTGTCCAGCATTTTCGCAGCCGTAGTAGCTGTTGAGAGTATTTTGTACCTCTGTAAGCTGCTCGGGTGAAAATTCAAAATCTAGCATAAAGCTGTCTCTATAGTAATTGTAAAACATATAGTTATAAAGCTTTATGGAGTCCTGGAAAATATTATTTTTAGGCTGGGTGTTCATTACAACACATATAAGCTCCATGTCGTTGTAGGAAGCCCAAGAAACTAATGTACCGCCAGCTTCATCAGTATATCCGGTTTTTCCTCCAGTACAGTAGGAGTAGTAGTAATCAGAGGTTCCACATATAAGCTCATTATTCTGCCACAGATATCTTGTGTCGGATATTAGATTTGTAGGTGGTACCTCGTAGTAGGTACAGGCAGACATTTCCCTAAATGTAGGATTATTCAATGCTTCCCTAGCCATTATAGCCAAATCATATGCACAGGTATAATGGTTTTCATTGTGAAGGCCATTTACGTTTGTGAAGTTGGTGTTTGTACAACCAATTTCCTTAGCTCTTTGATTCATAAGGGAAACAAAGGCATCGGTGCTTCCGGAAATGTGCTCTGCAGCTCCAACGCAAACCTCATTGGCAGAGCTCATAAGAATGGCATATAGACCATCCTTCATAGAGATTTCTTCCCCTACATCAAGACCAATGTTACTGCTATCTCTATCGATTCCCCAGATTGCGTTTTCTGACATAACCAGGGTATCATTCATATTACCCTTTTCTAAGGCGATAAGGGCAGTCATGATTTTTGTAGTACTGGCAGGATATTGCTTAGAGTAGCCATCCTTTTCATATATTACCTGTCCTGTAGAAGCGTCCATAACTATGGCAGACTGGCAGGTTATAACAGGAAATCCATGCTCGTCCTTTGGCTCCTCAGTAGTTGCTTCCTGTTCTTCTGTGGAGGACTCTTCTTCAACCTCCTCAGATTCGTCAGAATAATCCTCCTCTATGTATTCCTCATCCCATTCTTCAGCATAACAATAGGCTTGTCCGAAGGGAGAGAGAAAAACAAGAGCTAATATTAATATAGAAGTAATAATCTTCTTCAAATCACGTAACCTCGTTATTTATATATGCGCATTATCCTCTTAATTATCCTATATTATAAGGAAAATAACAAGATTAATTGTGAAAAAAACTATTTAAAACAGGGAGAGTATATAGGAAAACCTATTAAAATGCAAATTGCTAGTAGAAAACTCATAGTTTAGGTGTTATATTACATTAGAGTAGAAAAATATTGAAAGGATGGGTCAATGATAATATTTATTGACTAGTTAAATATTATGAGATTAAGAAATGTAAAGGGTTCTAGAGAAACCATCGCAGTAAGTGAATTTGTTGTTCAGGACGAGGAGTCCATGAAGGGCAAGTGGAGAGAAAAATTTGGAAATGATAATCCTATTCATATAGAGATTGGTATGGGAAAAGGAAAGTTTATTATTCAGCTTGCTAAGGAAAATCCAAATATCAATTACATTGGTGTGGAGAAGTTTTCCAGCGTACTTGTTAGAGCCATAGAAAAGCAGACAGAGGAGCAGCTTCCAAATCTTTTCTTTATTAGAATGGAGGCAGAGTACATAGGAAATGTATTTGAAAAGGGAGAGGTAGATTATATATACTTAAATTTCTCAGATCCATGGCCAAAGGATAGACACGCGAAAAGAAGACTTACCTCCGTTCAGTTCTTAGAGAGATATAAGGGTATTTTAGCTGAAGGTGGCGGTATAACCTTTAAGACGGATAACAGACCACTTTTTGATTTTTCTCTAGAGCAGATAGAGGAGGCAGGCTGGGTTAAGGATAATGTTACCTTTGATCTTCACAATTCACCTTATGTGGAGGGAAATGTTATGACTGAATACGAGCAGAAATTTTCCGAGATGGGAAATCCGATATGCAGAGTGGTATTTCATCCATAAAATAGGTATAATATTAGTAGCATTTAGAAATAATAGGAATAAGCTATTATTAAGAAGAATTTAGGATATGAAGAGATGCGAAGATCCTTAAAATCAAAAATAAATGCATTTTTTTATGGAAAAAGAAAGATAAACAGGATATTTGTTAATTTGTCCACCAATCTGGATATTGTGAAAAGTGGACAAATTAACAAGAAAAATAAGCCATAATTGATAAAGTTTAAAAAATTACAAAAAAAATAAAAAAAACACTTGCATTATTTAGAACCTTGTTATATAATCGATTTTGTTCTTGTGAAACACAAGGGTTATAAGTCAATACGGGCCGCTAGCTCATTTGGTAGAGCACCTGACTCTTAATCAGGGTGTGCGGGGTTCGAGCCCCCGGCGGCCCACTTTTAAAAGGCATCGGTTTTGCAGATTTTAAGCTGCGGGGTCGGTGCTTTATGTTTTTTATTTTTCGGAAGGAACTTGTATGAATTATCAAAGGATGATTAAAACAGAAAATACAGATTCTAAGTATCAGGATTGGAGAGAGTATCGTAGTCAGTTAACAGGCTATATACAAAGCTGCTTGCAGGAAAACTGCCTGAAGGGCTCTTGGGTGGCAATCTGGGGAGCAGGTGGATGCAATGATATAGAAATCAGCGAGCTGGCTAAGGAGTACAAGCTATTGCTTATAGATCAGGATACGGAAAAGCTATATCAGGTAAGAGAGAGGCTGGGATTAGATTTTTGTAATTGTAAGGTAGCTGATGTTGGCTTTTGGGGTATTTATGATGATGACTATGAAATGTTGGAGGCCCTGCTTTTAGACGGAGCTAACTATGAGGAACTAGAGGGGTTTTTTGTGGAGCTTATAAAAAATATGCCGGAGGCATTTGACCTAAAAAAGTATTCTGTGGATTGCAGTGTGGTGGTTGGTTTGGCCAGTCAGTTGAATGCTAGGTTTGCTGCATTATTACATATATATAAGGAAAAGATTAGTCACATAGATATGGAAAAGCTTCTTCAGATTATAAGTCGTATGAATCAGCAAGCTACAGAGAGATTATATATTAGCATAAGACAGATAACTAAAAGGCTTGTTATAACCGGTTATGAAACTAAGGGCTGCTATACCCAGGAAGAGGCTTGGCTAGAGCAGGAGAAAATATCAAAGCTATTCGAAGCAGGACTAGATGGGGGAAGCTATTTGTCAGGTGCTGAAGGGGATTATATCACAGTGGCGGGTAATGAATTTTGGCATAGTCTTATATATAAGACCATAATTACGGATAAACTGGAGGATATAGGGAGATGTAAGTTACTTTGCTGGCCATTTTCTGAAGAGAAAATATACCCTATGTTAATGGTTTCCCTACTTGTTAATGAATAATTGGGTAGTTCACTTAAAAAAATTTATATGATATAATGTTAAATGGTTAAATGGCTTTAAATAGTTGATGGGTTTGGTGAAGTATAAGATGAAGAAGAGAATTTATAATATTCTAGGCTTTATAGGATATTGCTTCAGTGAAAAGCTGGTTTTAATTAGCCTGTTGGGGTACATAATGATGATTATATCTCCTATGTTTAGCTGGTATTCATCAGCATTAACATATGAAGATGTGGATGAGAAGTTTGACTTTAATATGTTTCAGTTATCTACAGGCCAGATTAAAGAGAAGGTTTATATTGCTTTAGGAATATTTATTATATTGTTTGGTATAGGATTAGTAGTTATAGAATATTTGGATTATAAGATTAAGCTTAGAGAGCGACTTAGAATAATATTACCTGTGGAGGTATTATTATATATTGCTTTGGTGACTATGGTTATATTGGCTCTTAATAATGAAACGCTTAGAGAGACCATGAGCTATCGAAGTGGCGAGGTAAAGGCCTTAGAGTATTGGATTAAGGGTGCATCAGGGCATTGCAACAATGGTGTGGGACCGGCTATATTTTTTATAGGCTTTGGTCTTGATATGATAACTAAGGTTGGTATTTATATGTATTACTTTGTGGACAATGTTAGGGATAGCCTAACAGCAAGGAAAGGATAAGGGGGATAATAATGAATTGCAGTAATTGTGGTAAGGAAATTATGGAGGGAGCTACCTATTGCTTAGAGTGTGGAGCTTCCATAGATGAGCCAGTTGTTTTAAAGGACTTAAAACCAAAGAATGTGGAGGAGGCTAAGGCTTCTGGAACCATAAAGGAAAAGAAAAATTTTATTGAAACTATGAAGGATGATTTTGCTAAGTGCATGAGTTACAAGGGACCAAAGTTTGACTTTAGTGGTTATATAAAGTCAATAGGTACAGAGACAAATGTGTTAATCGGATTACTGGCAGCTATACTGGTTTACATGGCGCCATTTTTCTCCTGGATTTGGAGTGAGCACTTTAGGGTAAAGAAAACTTCTAATTTGTTTGAGCTAGGTGGAAAGAACGGAGAGTTTTCTGTGAATTCTGGGATATTGATTTTTATGGGCATTCTTATTATGTTATGTGCCATTGATATGCTTGCTTTTTCTGGATGTAAATACATAGGACCACTTAAGGCATTTGAGAAAAACTATGTGATAAAGGCATTGCCGATAGTATTATCCCTAATATTCTTCATTATTGTAATTAATAATAACAAATATGATGCTGCTTTAGAATTTATTAAAAATCAAGAAGAAACAGCACAAAAACTAGGTTCAGGTACCAACTACGCAGGCGGAATGGGTGTAGGTCCTATTTTGCTTATATCTGGTCAGGTATTGTACGTAGTGTCCTTATTTATGGATTATACAAAGAGGGAAAAATAATGGATAATTATAATAATCAATATCAGGAAAATCAGCAGCCCTTTAACCAGCTACAATATAACCCATATACTAATGGTGGGCAGCAGTATAATCCTTATGCTTACGGTCAGTATGGTTATGGCAATCCTATGCCTCAGCCTACTATGGAGGCTCCGGTTAAAAGAAGCTTTATAACCATAAGCTTAATGCTAGGCTTGTTGGGAAGTGTTGTATTATTTGTAGGACTAATGATGCCTATTATAGATTTCTCTCATTTTCACAAGGATGTAGATATACAGTACAATCTATTCAAGGTAGGTAAAAACATAGGAATAATTTCAGGTATGTGGAATGTAATTCCATATGTCATACTAATAAGTATAATATTGCTGGTAGCCTTATCCTTTGTAAGGATACCTGTACTCAAGATATTGCCGGTAATATTAATATTATGTATGTTTGTTCTTATGCTAGTTGATATGGGAAATGTAGCCACATGGGCATCTGATTTGCTAGATAAGCTGGGTATAGTAATGGAGAAGGAAATAACCACAGAGGAAATATTTAAGAGCTTGATGCCGGGAATGTACATAATGGTTGGGGGAACTATAATATCTCTAGTGAGTTGTTTTGTTAAGGTAAAAGTATAGCAACGAGCTATGCTTTCCAATCAATCAGACATAGTTATGTTTGATTGATTGGAATCGCTGCAGTCGCTATATACGCATAATAAAAGAAGCACATACGTACAAGTGAACTTGTGTATGTGCTTCTTTTATTATGCGTGCATAGCTCGTTGCTTACGCTTTACTGCAATGTGAAAATCATATCAACGCCTGCTGAAGAAATAGTGATAGTCTTCGCATCAGCATCGTAAGTACCGTACATTGTTTCATCACCATCGATAAGTGTTACGTCTTCACCGTCAAACTTAATCTTACATGAAGCCTTGTCATAGCCCATAGCCTTAGCATCAAGAGTACACTTGCTACCCTTAACCACAATAGACATCTGGAAGCTCTGACCTGACATCTGCTCCATCTCCTCAACAGTAAATGTCATACCCATTGATGAGCATTCAGTAAGCTTGTAAGTACCATCGTACTTTCCACCACCAAGAAGGTTTCCTGCTACAAGAACGATAGCAACGATAGCAGCGATAGCTACTACGATACCGATAATCATACCAGTGTTGTTCTTCTTAGCTGGAGCTGCTACAGGAGCCTGATTAAACATCTGATTTGGATCCATATAAGGCTGCTGAGCCATAAGCTGTGCACCACAGGTTGGGCAAGCTGGTGTTCCATCAGGTAACTGTGTTCCACAATTCTGACATACCATAATTTAGTTCCTCTCTTTCTCTCTTATAAATAAAGGAGCCTGCAACAACAAGCTCCCTCTTAACATAGCATATATTATGTGAAAAAACCATAGTTTTTTTATAAAAAATGGCGACTATTGTTGAGTGATATGTTAATTAGACGAAAAAGGTCACTAGTGGTTACCATTATATATAGCAATCCATAGAGTTTATTCCACTTTTTCAAATATCATATCAACCCCATCCATAGTTAAGGTGATGGTGTCAGTTTCTGGATCGTAGGTTCCGGTTATTGTTTCTACACCATCGTCTAATTCAAGGGTATTGTCATCAAATAGTGTTATAGTAGCTAACCCCTGTCCGGCACCCATTTCAGATGCATCTACAAGGCAGAAACCACTATTGATAGTAAGTGTCATAGCATAGGTTTCACCGGACATAGCCTCCATCTCTTCAACAGTAAAGCTTTGTCCCATTGATGCTGTTGAGGTTAACTCATAAGTTCCGTGAAGAGTAGCTGTAGCATCAGTAGTAGTATCTTCTGTCGTAGTAGCTTCTGTAGTAGTGGCCTCTGTAGTGGTGGGCGCTTCCGTAGTGGTGGCCTCTGCTGTAGTAGGCGCTTCCGTAGTAGTGGCCTCTGTTGTAGTTATTTCAGTAGTTGTAGCCTCTGTAGTCTTATCATCATCGTCCTTATCTTTTCCACCTTTAACGATTAGGGCAATTCCTAAAATTAATGCAACAATAGCAAAAGAAATCACACCAATCAGCAATGGTTTGTTAGGTCCCTTTTTGCCACTATTTGAAGTGGCAGTTGGTTGATAGGACATAGCCTGCTGGTTATATTGATTCATATCCTGATAGTTTGGGTAGTTAGGATATGGTTGGTTATATTGGAAAGCAGGGTTATTTGCGTCAGTTGTATATTGCATTTGAGTATAAATCACAGTTCCACAAAAACCACAGGATGGTTGATTGTCGGGTAGCTGTGCATAACAATTAGGACACTGCATATCTTTTCCTCCTCAAGTAAAATAATGGAATAATAAACAAAATTTAGCTTATAACCTTATCTGCAATCTCCTTAACGATATCAGCGATAAACTTGTCTGCTTCCATGCTACCAAGGTCTCCGTCCTCGCCACGCTTTCTTACAGAAACTGTGCCTGACTCCTCCTCATTTGCACCGATAATAAGCATATATGGAAGCTTATTAAGGCGTGCCTCACGAATCTTGTAGCCAATCTTTTCAGCTCTCTCATCCATAGTAGCACGAACACCAGCAGCCTTAAGCTTTGCAAGGATAGTGCCTGCGTACTCATGATGCTTCTCTGAGATAGGAAGGATTCTAACCTGCTCAGGTGAAAGCCATGTTGGGAATGCACCAGCGTACTTTTCGATAAGCCATGCAAGAGTTCTCTCGTAGCAGCCCATTGAAGTTCTGTGGATGATGTAAGGTCTTTCCTTCTCACCCTCCTTGTTGATAAAGTACATATCGAACTGCTCTGCAAGAAGCGCATCCCACTGAATTGTAATCATAGTGTCTTCCTTGCCGTAAACATTTTTAGCATTGATATCTACCTTAGGACCGTAGAAAGCAGCTTCTCCCATGTCCTCAGTAAATGGAATATTTAACTCATTAAGAATATTTCTAATATCCTGCTCAGTTTTCTCCCAAACCTCTGGCTCGCCAATGTATTTTTCCTTGTTCTCAGGATCCCACTTAGAAAGATGATAAGTTACATCCTCCTCAACACCAAGTGTCTGTAAGCAGTACTGAGCAAGAGCAATACAATCCTTAAATTCGCTAATCATCTGGTCAGGTCTAACGATAAGGTGTCCCTCTGAGATAGTGAACTGACGAACTCTTGTAAGACCATGCATCTCACCTGAATCTTCATTTCTAAATAATGTTGAAGTCTCGCCATATCTGCAAGGTAAGTCTCTGTATGACTTCTGGCTTGCCTTATATACATAGTACTGGAATGGACAAGTCATAGGACGAAGGGCGAATACCTCCTTATCCTTCTCCTCGTCACCAAGGACGAACATACCATCCTTGTAGTGATCCCAGTGACCTGAAATCTTGTAAAGGTCGCTCTTTGCCATAAGAGGAGTTTTAGTTCTCATATAGCCACGTCTTTCCTCCTCATCCTCAATCCATCTCTGAAGAGTCTGGATAATCTGAACACCCTTTGGCATAAGGAGTGGAAGTCCCTGACCGATAACATCAACAGTTGTGAAAAGCTCAAGCTCACGGCCAAGCTTGTTGTGGTCACGAAGCTTAATGTTCTCTAAGAACTCAAGTCTCTCTTCAAGGTCTGCCTTCTTAGTAAATGCTGTACCATAGATACGAGTAAGCATCTTGTTGTCTGAATTTCCTCTCCAGTAAGCACCTGATGAAGATGTTAACTTGAAGAACTTAACAGCCTTAGTATTCATAAGGTGAGGACCTGCACAAAGGTCAGTAAAATCACCCATAGTATAAAAGCTTATAGTTGCATCCTCTGGAAGGTCATTAATAAGCTCTACCTTGTAAGGCTCATCCTTCTCCTCCATAAGCTTAATCGCCTCAGCTCTAGGAAGGGTAAATGCGGTTACCTCAGAACCCTCCTTAACTATCTTCTTCATCTCAGCCTCAATCTTATCTAAGTCCTCACGGCTAAGTGAAGGCATATCAAAATCATAGTAGAATCCATTGTCAATAGCTGGTCCAATGGCACACTTTGCATCTGGGAAAATGTGCTTAACAGCCTGAGCTAAAATGTGGCTGGCTGTATGCCAGAAGGTCTTCTTACCCTCCTCATCATTAAATGTGAAAATGTTAAGAGTAGAGTCCTTGTCAACGATTGTTCTAAGGTCGCATACTTCTCCGTTAATCTCTGCTGCACATGCCATACGTGCAAGACCTTCGCTTATGTCAGCGGCAATGTCATAGGCACTCATTGGCTGAGCATACTCTTTTGATGATCCGTCTTTTAATGTGATAATCATGGTTTTTTCTTCCTTTCTTTTTTTGTTTCCCGAACGCCCTGTGAATTACAGGGGAGTGGTTATCCGGACGCTTAGCTCATAGGCAAGGGGGTTCCGGCGACTGTAAGAGGTCACCTACACCCCCTACCTATGTTCGCTAAGCTGTTTATCGATATGGTTCCCTGTAATTCACAGGGCTGTTAGTGGCTAGGGTCCACTCGGGGAAAGAAATAAAAAAATCCCTAGCGCATTAAACGCTAGGGACGATAAATCGCGGTTCCACCCTAGTTCCATCTGATAAAACTCAGATGACACTCTTTATGATTGTAACGTAATCAACGGCTTATATTTTGTATAAGCAGCTCCGAGGTAGTTTTCCCATAAGCGTGTTCTAAATTCTCTCTCAGCGGGTAGTGGAATTCTCTCTGTAGACCGGTTTTATGGTACTCGTCTCTTCATAGCTGATAAATTATTAAACTAAATTTGATTTTAGGACTGAAAGAGAGAAATGTCAAGTGGAAGAATAAATTTCCTACTCACTTATTCCATCAACTTCTTCCTTACATTTCTTACCTTCAGCCAAAAGCATCTTCAAGGTATCAGCATCATTATTTTCCATAGCAAGCTTGTACTGGGTTAAGGAGTTTATAAAGTAGTTAAGCTCTTCTAGCAAGCATTTCTTGTTTTCTAAAAAAAGCTCTGTCCACATATTTTCATTTAGCCAGGCAACTCTGGTTAAGTCCTTGTAGCTTCCTGCGGAGAAACCGTCATGATTTTTAGCGGTTGGACTTTTAACGTAAGCATTAGATACTACGTGAGCCATCTGGGAGGTAAATGCTATCATAGCGTCGTGTCTTCTGGCATCGCAGACCGTGAACTTTCCAAATTTTATAGGGGAGAGAAGCTTTTTTGCTCTCTCGATGGTTGCTGTATCAGATAAATCTTCTGGAACCAGTACCATGGATGCGCCATTGTACATAGTTTTCATACTGTATTCTAAGCCTGAGAAGTGACGACCTGCCATAGGATGTCCACCTACAAAGGTAAAGCCATGCTCCTTAGCTATAGGAAAGCACTCCTTACATACAAATTCCTTAACACCACAGCAGTCTATAACAACTGTGCCAGAATCAATAAACTTTGCACTGTTCTTTAGGAAATCCACGGAAGCTTGTGGGTAAAGTGCTAAAAGTATAAGGTCGCAGTTAGGGATGGTGGTTTCATTTAACTCACCCTCTACAATCTTCATATTATATGCATCCTGCATAACCTGTTCATTTATATCATAAGCGTAAACTCTATGTTCATCATTTTCACTGTAGGCTTTGGCAAAGGAACCACCGATAAGCCCCAGTCCAACTATTCCAACTGTCATGAGAGAAGCCTCCTTTTGGTTTTATAGATTGATTATAACACTTTAAAGCGTTAAAACAACCCCTATTTTTATATTTTTTGAATAAGCAAAAATATATATGGAAATAATTAGGATAGATTTGTAAAAAGGAGAAGTATTATGAACAAAAAATCTAAAATCTATTTAGTTGTACTTATATGGGCAGCAACCCTGCTTCAGCTTGCAATAAATAATTCCATCGACAGAGAGAAGCAGATGGTAGAGCAGGCTATGAGCCAGGGAGTGGAAAATTTACTGGAAGGAACCACAAAGGCCTATGCATATTATGGGGACCAGCAACTGTCAGAGGAGGCTAAGGAGGAGATGGTTAAGTCCTTGGCCAAAAAGCTTAAGGTGGTGTCAGGCTATGACATTATCCATAAAGACATAAAGGATGGAAAAACTACTACCCTTTCAAAGGTAGGTAAGTACGGTGATACTACCATTAGGGTGATTACTCTAGATGTGCTAGATGATTACAATCAGCCAGCAGTAGAAAATTATATTATGGTGGAGCTTAAGCTAAAAGGAACAGCTGCCAAGACCACTAATAATTACAGTGACACTTTAGAGGAAATCTATGAGGGATTGGGTATGAATCCTACTATGAACATTTATCTTTGCTCTCAGGAGAAGGGGCAGCTTCTTCCAAGCCAAAGGCAGCAGCTTATAGATGAGTTCCTAGAAAAAATGGATGCTAAGGTAGTGGAGCAGGTGGAGTTTGACAACACATTTTTAATGTATGGATATTCTAAGAATATAGATGAGTATGTATTTCAAAATGAAGACAAAATTAATGTGAATATTGCCTTTGATTATGATGAAACAGAGGATGTGACCTATATTCATATGGGAGTACCTTTTGTGGATAGGTCGTTTTAGAGAAATTTAGAGCTTTGAAACCGATTTCAGTTGACAAGAAAAAACAAATATTGCTATAATAAATTAATTGAAGAGCAGCTTGCGTATTAAAGGTTGCTCTTTTCTTTTTATATGGGGTACTTCTATATAATCTATTTTAAAAATCAGGAGGTATAATTTAATGTTAAAGGTGTGGATTACAGGTGCTTCTGGCCACGTGGGCTCGGCACTTACTCAGCTACTGGATCGCAGAGCTTATCAGATTCTCACAACTGATAAGGAAGACATTGATGTAACTGACTTGGCTCAGGTTACAAACTATGCTCGTCTTCACAGACCGGATGTGGTTATTAACTGTGCATCTCTTACAGATGTAGCATACTGCGAGGAGCATGTGGACGAGGCTTACAATGTTAATGCGTTGGGAGTTAGAAATGTAGCAACAGCAGTGGAGGAGATAAGCGGAAAGCTTATACATATTTCCACAGATGATGTATTTTGCTCAAATTCAGACAGACCATATAATGAGTTTGATAAGACTCATCCAAAGAGCATCTATGGTAAGTCTAAGGAGGCTGGTGAGAAGTTTGTCAGCCAGTTATGTAAGAGATTTGTTATTATTAGAAGCTCATGGACTTATGGTATCGGCAAGGATTTTGTTGATAAAGTGCTTAGCGCAGTTGGAGTTCAGGAGGAATTCCTTGTAGCTGAGAATAGATATGGAGTTCCAACCTCATGTAAGGAGCTTGCTAAGGTTATCAGATATTTTATAGATAATGATGAGTACGGCTTATATCATGCAGTTTGTAAGGGTAGCTGTAACAGATATGAGTATGCACAGGCCATTCTTGAGTATACAGGTAATACTGGAAAGCTTAAGCTGGTGCCTGTTAATAAGAATGACATTATGCGTCCAGACTACTGCGTGCTTGACAATATGATGCTTAGACTCTCAGGTATTGAGGAGCCGGCAGAGTGGAGAACAGCCCTTAAGGAATATCTTGACGAGACAGGAGGGCTTGAGTAATGGCAGATAAGAAGATTAATGTAGAGGGAAAAGAGAAGAAGGGCATGGGCCTTTCTACCAAGATATTTCTGGCACTTATCATAGGTGCATTACTTGGAGTTGTACTTCACTACTTTATGCCAGAGAGTTTGGCAGACTTTAGAGACAAATATATCGTAGAGGGAGTATTTTATGTAGTAGGACAGGGCTTTATCCGTCTTATGCAGATGCTGGTTGTGCCTCTTGTATTTTGTTCACTGGTATGTGGTTCTATGGCAATTGGTGATACCAAAACCTTAGGTAAGGTTGGTGTAAAGACTATAGTGTTTTACATTTTCACAACTGCACTTGCAGTTACTATTGCACTTTCAGTGGCTTACCTTATTAATCCAGGAATTGGTCTTGATATGGATTCTATCCAAAGATCAGAGGTTAGCAGCGCTAACACAGAGACTAAGCTAACAGAGACACTTCTTAATATTATTCCTAAGAACCCTATAGGTGCTATGGCAAGTGGGGATATGCTTCCGATAATTGTGTTCGCACTTTTCGTAGGAATTATGCTTGCTAAGCTTGGCAGCAAGGCTAGTACAGTGGCTACATTTTTCAGTCAGTTCAATGATGTAATGATGGAGATGACTATGGCTATTATGAAGATAGCTCCTATCGGAGTATTCTGTCTTATAGCCAGAACCTTTGCAAACCTTGGCTTCTCCGCATTCCAGCCTATGCTTAAGTATATGGGAAGCGTAGTCCTTGCACTTATGCTACAGTGCTTTGTAATATATCAGATTTTACTCTTTGTATTTACAAGGTTGAATCCTTTGAAGTTTATCAAGAAGTTCCTTCCAGTTATGGGATTTGCATTCTCAACAGCAACTTCAAATGCAACCATTCCTATGTCCATCGACACACTTGATAAGAAGATGGGTGTGTCTAAGAGAATTTCTTCATTTACCATACCGCTTGGTGCCACTATCAATATGGACGGAACATCTATTATGCAGGGTGTGGCTGTAGTATTTATTGCTCAGGCATATGGTATTGACCTTACTATAGGAAATCTTGCAACTGTTGTTCTTACAGCAACTATCGCATCTATCGGAACAGCAGGTGTTCCTAGTGTTGGTCTTGTAACCCTTGCTATGGTGCTTAATTCAGTTGGTCTTCCAACAGAGGGTATTGCTCTTATTATGGGTATTGATAGAATCCTTGATATGATTAGAACTGCTGTTAATATAACTGGTGATGCAGTTTGTACAACAATTGTTGCTAAGCAGGAGGCTGCACTGGATAAGGAAGTGTTTAATGAGGGGTAGAGAACGACATGTTTAATTAATAATAGAAATATTTAGAGATAACGAAACAGTAGCCTGAAGCGAAGACGCTCTGGCTACTGTTATTTATTATCCTCTTTAGATACTTCCAAAAACAATTCAAAAATCTTGTTCAATCTGTCTTGCTGGGTAGGGTTTCCCTGATTTAGGATGTCTATTATTTCTTGTGGAAGCTTGCTGGCTGCCTTATCTTTTGTTACTCCCCAAACCAAGTAATCTAAGCTACAATCAAATAAATTGCAGAACTCAATTAGATTGTCTAGAGATAAGCAGGATACACCTCGCTCAGAATGTGAAATATGCTTGGAGCTAACTGCTAGCATATTTGCCAGCTTATCCTGGGTCACATCGTGAGCTTTTCTAATTTTAGCTATTCTTTTACCCATTGGTCCTATAAAATCACTTTCTATCAATTAACTGCACCTCCTAGGTTTAGTTTATGATGAAAAAGGGAAATTATGAATAACCTTATAGGTCTACTTTTGGCAAAAACTACACCTAAGAGGTTTATTTTTGCGTTATAAAGGGGTATAATAGGTACCAGGAAGTATATAAAGGGGGTAGGTAATATGAGACGGATGAAAAAATTGTCCGAAATAATTACGTTGAATTAAGAAGTAAGTAATACGAACGAAAGGGTGATAAAATGATAAAGAAAAAGTCAAATGTAAAGAAATTATTGCTAATAATGTTATGTATGATGGGGTTTTGTTTAACAGGCTGTAATGGATCATGTATGGGATGCGAAGCGGCATATGAAAATGACGAAGAAGGATATGATATTGCCGGATTATCATGTGGATCAAAAAGCTGTATTGAGAACAATTCTTGTGTGGTTACGGCTGGAACAGTAGGATATTTAAAAGAAGAAACAGATGAAGGGAAACTGGATAAAGTAATTTTGATATCTTGTGATCAATCATCAAATGGGTGTGAAGGAAGCAGAGGATGTTATAATGGTTGTTACATAGATGATTGTAGTAATTGTGGTGCAATTTGCGGATCTGAAGAAGGTACGGACATTGATGAGAAGACTATAGGATGTAGCAACGGTGAATTTAGATCTGTAAACTCAGAGTGTCTATGGAATATTATCTTGGAAGATATATATCGTGAGCTAGAAATTGGAGGAAGAGAGTAAGATGTTTCCTACCATCCACTTAGTATTACCGAGTTATGCTGTTTTTGCAGTAATAGGAGGAATAGTCGCATTTTCCTTTTTGTATGTAAGGACAAAAATATTCGATATAGATAAATTAGATTACATAAAAATGTTTGTAATATGTGTTTTGTTTGGTTTTCTTGGAAGTCGCATAGTTTATTTTTTATCAAGGTTAACATGGCTTGCCAATCATTATTCTTTACATAACATATTTTCTATAATTATTGATGGAGGATTTGTGTATTATGGTGGGCTTATCGGAGTATTGATAGGTGTAAAAATATATTGTGGAATAAAGAAATTAAATTATTTACCTATAAAAAATATGATAGCGCCAGCGATTCCTCTGTTTCATGCGTTCGGAAGAATAGGTTGCTTTATGGCCGGGTGTTGTTTTGGGTCAAGATTAGAAAAACCTTTGGTTGTATTTGATACATTTGTGTTGTATAGAGTGCCGGTTCAATTAATAGAAGTTTTATTTGAATTTATACTGTTTTTAATAATATATGTATCTCAAAAGAAATATGAAAAATTTGATTGGCTTAAAATATATTTAATTACATATGCTTTATTTAGATTTGTAATTGAATTTTTAAGAGGTGATACCATTCGTGGTATTATATTTGGGATTTCAACTTCTCAAATTATATCTATATTATTTCTAACTTATTATTTGATATTGTTTCTAAAAAGAAAGCGTTGTGAATAGCAATTACCTGGTTATAGAGATAGGGATTTAAGTTAGGGATATAACATTCTAAATGCAATAAAGAAGTCTATCTAATGGGGATAGGCTTAAGAGTATGTTGACAAAAAAACATCTCATAAAAAATCTTCTTGAAATACTGATTAAACAATGATATTATGATTATACAAAGGAAAGCACCCACTCCAAAGGTGGAAGCCTTTTAGTTTAGGTTTATGAGTCCATAAGGACGTTGCCTATCCTGTCGGCCAACGGGATAGGCATTTTTATTTTCGCTTGTTTCTCTTGTCGAGAAAGGCAAGCAACGCGATGACAAAGCAACCAAAGGAAATTATTAGAGCTAAAATCCCTATAAAAACCGAAATGATTTCATAAGCTGTCATAAGCGCCACCTCCCTTCTTATGTATTCCAGCAAGCTGGTGCTGGTAAACTAGGGAGGCTACCACCCCGTCATGGGCACTTTCGTAATGACATTATAGCATAGGAATAAACGTAATACAACCGATTTAAATATCAAATATCGCAAAGTCTTAATACACCCCTGCCACCTTCAGCGCTAGCAACACTAGCACCAAAATTATAGTAGGTTTAACTATCTTACTTCCCTTTTTCATAACCAGACCTGCTCCGATATAACCCCCTATCATATTGCTTACGGCAGCAGCTATTCCCAGAGTAAAAAGCACCTGTCCGTTAATGATAAAGACAATAAGTGAAGTGATGTTAGTGGTTAGGTTTATAACCTTGGCCTGGGCATTTGCCATGCCCACACTCATTCCGGCAAAGACGGTAAATGCTATTATAAGAAATGTACCTGTTCCCGGGCCGTAAAAGCCGTCATACATGCCGATGATTAGGGCTGCAATGCAGGCGACTAGATAGGTGCGCTTATCCAGCACTAATTCACTATCCCCATCAGGTCTATCCTTAAACATCTTCTTATTAAGCACAATAAATGCAGCAATAGGTAGAACAGCGAAAAGCACGTACTCTAGTATTCTTTCGTCCATTATAAGAGATAGCTTGGCTCCCATGGATGAGCCAATAATTGCGCTTATCACTGATGGAATGGCAAGCTTAAAATTAACCAATTTATTTTTGATAAATCTAATAGTTGCAAGGGTTGTGCCACAGCTTGATGATAGCTTGTTAGTAGCTATAGCTTGGTGAACAGGCACTCCAGCTATAAGGTAGGCAGGCAGAGAAATAAGTCCACCGCCTCCGCCTATGGCGTCCACAAGTCCAGCTAGGAAGAGTAGTGGACATACGAATAAAAATGTTCCAATTGTAAGTTCCATGATATATCCTCGTCTTTCTAAAGTAACAGCATTACAAGGCACCATCGCAAAAATGGTTCACTAGAGATGCTGATTAATCTGTAGTATATTTAATTCCACAGGCTGTTGAACAATCTATCCACAGCCTCAGGAATCTGTTCAAGGTTAATTCCCGAATAGTTAATTATAATAATATGTTCAGTTGCATTTTCCTCCAGGTAGGAATATTGACTTAAGCATGAAATAGCTACACCATTTATTCTGGCTTTTTCAATTAATTCCCTATCACTTAAATCAGTGTTTACTTTAAGGAGGAAGTGAAGTCCGGAGTTTTCCTCCATAATCACAGTTTTATTATAGTTTGACTGGTTCTTGATACAGCTAAGTATGGTATCTCTCTGAACTCTATAATAATTTCTCATACGGTTAATGTGCTTTTCTAAGTGTCCCTGCTCTATAAATCTGTACAAGGTATACTGCTCAAAGTTTGGCACGGTACAGGAATAAAAGCCTAATCGTTCCCTATACAAAGAAACCAAGGATTTCGGTAGCACCATATAGCTGATACGAATAGTGGAGCTTAAAGACTTGGAAAATGTATTCATATATATTACCTTATCTGCCACATCAATGCTTTGAAGAGCAGGAATAGGCTTACCCATCAGCCTAAATTCACTGTCGTAATCGTCCTCAATTATATATCTATCACCAGACCTTGCTGCCCAGGACAGTAGCTCGTAGCGTCTACTAACAGGAGTCACAATTCCTGTTGGGAAGTGGTGTGATGGAGAAATGTGCAGAATGTCTGCCCCAGACTTTTCCAGAGAATCCATATCAACACCATTTTCCTCCATAGGGATGTGAACACATTCCACCTGATTAGCTTGATAGATGCGTGTTATTTTTTGGTAGCCCGGGTCCTCTACCGCGTAGATTTTGTCTCTGCCTAGAAGCTGGATAAGCATACCGTATAGGTACTCAGTTCCTGCTCCAACCACAATTTGCTCAGGGTCCACTGACATTCCTCGGAATTGGTACAGATAGTCAGATATGGCCACTCGAAGGAACTCTATTCCGGAAAATGGAGATCTGACCATAAGCTCCTCCTCGTAATCTGACATTACCTGACGGAGAGTTTTGGTCCAAATTGTGTATGGAAAGTTGCCACTTACAGTGGAATTAGAGGTAAAATCTGCGAAAATATTATCTTCGGAAGATACCTGAGAAACCTGACGAACAGCCCTTTTATCCTCTAATGGCTTAGATGAGGATATGTCACTTACATAGTAGCCACTCTTTGGCACAGAGTATATGTACCCCTCTGCAAGTAGCTGAATATAAGCATTTTCCACAGTTATGGTGCTTATGTTTAAGTGCTTGGCAAAGGCGCGCTTAGATGGAAGCTTCTCCCCAGGAGACAGCTTGTATGATAAGATATCATTTTTTATTTGCTTGTATAGATATTCATAAAGGCTATCCTTGCCCTTATACTCAAATGAGTAGGTCAACATTATAAAATACTCCAATCTGACCATATAAAAAAGTTTAAAATTGATTATTTTAATATGGTCAAGATAAAGTATAATCTGTATTATGGAATTTGTAAACTAAAATGTTACTACTTTCAGCTATAGTTGGATGGAAGGTGTTATCTATGTAATGGCGGTCAGTAGGACATATAGGATAAATAAAGAAAAGAGGTAATTAAATTATGAAAAGAATCGTAACTGTTCAGGATATATCATGTGTAGGAAAGTGTTCTCTTACTGTAGCACTTCCTATCATATCAGCTATGGGAGTGGAGACTGCAATTATTCCTACAGCGGTGCTTTCAACTCACACCATGTTTTCTAATTTCACCTGTAAGGACTTGACAGATGAGATTGTACCTATAACTAACCACTGGAAGAATGAGAACCTTGGCTTTGACGCAATCTATACTGGATACCTTGGTTCAGATGAACAGATTGAGATACTTACAAATATGTTCAGAGAGTTTAAGACAGATGACAATGTTATCTTAGTTGACCCTGTTATGGCAGATAATGGAAAGCTTTATCCTGCATTTGATGAGGCATTTGCAGCTAAGATGGCAAAGCTTTGTGGTGAAGCGGATATTATTGTTCCAAATATTACTGAGGCTTCATTTATGACAGGCATGGAGTACAAGGAGCAGTACGACGAGGCATATGTTAAGGAGATGCTCCTTAAACTTTCAGACCTTGGTGCAAAGATTAGTGTGCTTACAGGTGTTAGCTTTAAGGAAGGCACAACAGGTGTTATGGGTTATGACAAGGCAAATGATGAGTTTTACTACTACTCAAATACCCTTCTTCCAAAGAGCTATCACGGAACTGGTGATGTATTTGCCAGCACAACAGTAGGTGCTATGATGAATGGCTTCACTTGGAAGGAAGCTTTAAAGATTGCCGCAGATTACACTGCAGAGTGTATTAGAATTACTATGGAGGATCCAAATGGTTGTTGGTATGGAGTTAACTTTGAGTCAGCAATTCCATATCTTCTTAAGTCAATAGGAAAGACAAATTAAGGTTATAATTTTCTACTTCAGCTCATAACATAGGGTAAGAGATGAAAAAGGGTAGCCTATGAGAAAATTAAGATTATTAACAAAAGCAGCATTAGTATTAGTGCTGCTTTTTTGTATAATTTTTACTTTATCAGCATGTGCAAATGAGAAGCCGGAGGGAGCAAGAAAGGATATAGATTTTACAGTGTGTGCTCGTGAGAATTTGCCGGAGGAGCTATTTACAATTATTGAGGAGAAAAAGGATAAGGTGTGCAAGTTCACCTACACCAATGGAAGCTTTATGTACATTGTGGTTTGCTATGGTGAGCGAGAGAGGGAGAATTTAAATGTGGTAGTTAATGATTTATTTATGACCACAAACGCCATTTACATTGACACCACCTTAAAAACTGATGTTAGTGGTGCAGCTACTCCTTTAGATTACGTGGCTAGCGGTGAATATTCTATGTACCCATACATAGTGCTTAAGTGTGAGAAGTATGATGTACCGGTGGTATTTGATATTGATTAAAAAGAATCGGTTATTATTTCAAGGCTGTAGGAATATATTTATATAATAAGAATTAGCCCAAAGTGGGATATTATATGTGGAGGGAATATGGATTTTAGTAAGAGAGAAATAAATACCAGTGTGTTAAAGGCGTCTAAGCAGGTGGAGCTTACCCTAGATGATGATTTTAACATTCCTGATATAAAGGATGACATAGATAAGGTTATTGCCAGAAATGGCTACATAGTTATAGAGGAGGTTGGCTGCGAGGAGGGAAGGGTTAAGGTTGCAGGAACCCTGTACTTTTCTCTGCTTTATAAAACTGCTGGCAAGAAAGGGGATATAGAGGTTTTAGAGGGAGATATTCCATTTGAGCAAGGAGTTTCTATAGAAGGAGTAGGTAGAAATAATCAGGCAGAATGTTATCCAAAGCTGGAGGATTTGTCTGTGGTGATTATCAACTCCCGTAAGGTAGAGGTTAGATGTCTTATAGAAAATGCTCTTACCGTTTATCAGGATGTACGAATGAACGTGGCTTGTGACCTGGAAAATGGTCAGGGCATAGAGTGTTTATATAAAGATGGAACTATTACAAATACTCTGGTGTCCAAGCACGATGTGTTTAAGATAAGAGAGGAGTTAGAGATACCTCAAAGTAAGCCGAATATTAAGGAAATTCTCTGGTCCTTTGTGGAGCTTAAAAATATGGATGTAAGACCTATGGAGGGTAAGCTTAACGTTAGGGGAGAGGTAGAAATATTTGTAATATATAGAAGCGAGGAGGAGCATCTTCCTATTCAATATCTATTCTCTGCCAGAGCTATAAATAAGGAGATAGACTGTCAGGGAGCTAAGGAAGGCATGATGTTAGATGCCATATGTACCTTAGGTAAGGGGGATGTAAGTCTGCGTCAAGACAAGGACAACGAGGATAGAATAATCGGTATAGAATATAGTGTAGATATGAATATTAAGCTGTATGAGGACCAGGAACTAAAGCTTATCTGGGATTTGTATTCACCAAATGTGGAAATTATACCAAAGAAGGAAATTATGAATTGTCAGAACCTTATTATGCGAAATGTAGCTAAGGCTAAGATAAGTCACAGAGAAAATGTAATGAATGAAAATATTAAGATTCTACAGGTCTGCCATGTATATGGAAATGTGTGGTTGGATGAAGTGGAAATCCATCAGGACTCAGTATCTGTAGAGGGAGTGGTAAAGGCAAGTGTGCTGTACATATCTGCAGGGGAAGAGCCTATGAGCTGCATGGAGATTGACGTGCCATTTTCCTACACAGCAGATACCGTACCACTGTCAAAGGATGATTCTGTGCGAATTTATCCATCCATAGACCAGCTTAACGCTAGTCTTGTAAATTCTCAGGAAATAGAGCTAAAGGGAACAGTAAGCCTTGGTATGTCTATCTTTGCCAAGAATACAGTGGAGGCCATAACTGATATGCAGCTGGAGCCAATTGATACTGCAAAGAAGGCAGCCATGCCAGGAATTGTAGGCTACGTGGTAAAGAAAGATGATACTCTTTGGTCTGTAGCTAGAAAGTACTATGCCACCACAGAGTCCATCAAAGAAATCAACGGGCTAGAAGGGGATTATTTAAGTGAAGGTGATAAAATCATAGTAGTGAAGTCGTAATCATAGAAGGCTGTGCGCCGAGAAGTTTCAACCGGGCGTGGCAGGGTATGTAGCAGGGCTGTGCCAATATATTTTCGTACGACCGCGACAGGGTTCAGCGGAGCTGACCGTTGTAGTGTCAGCGAAGCTGAATCCCTAGGCAGGTCGGCGACAATTGTAAATTTGCACAGCCCCAATTTAATCCCTAGACAGACCGGGATGTTATGTGGTTTCGCACAGCCTTCGAGAATACATATAACAGGGAGAGGTGACTTGTCACCTCTCCCTCTTGCTTACAAAAATATACTGTTCCTAAGCCTCCGCTGCCCACTCATCAAGCATCTCGTTGATTCTATCACGGGTCTTTGCTGAAATCTCTGGAAGCTCGTCGCCCCAAATCTTTTCCGCATCTCCAAAGCCCTTATCAATGGCCTTTCTCATCTCCTCAAGCTTAGAAGCATCTCCGCCAGTTAAAGCCTTTGCAAAGGATACGATTCTCTCTGCAGTTTGCTCAACGCCCCAGTAGCCATCCTCTGCTACGTCCTTCTTAGCCTGAGCTACTACTTCAGGATCAACCTCTACTTCACCATTAACGACTCCCTTCATAAGGTCGCTTAATGTAGCAAACTTATAGGTCTGTCCCTGCTTGCTTAAGCACTTCTCCACAAGAGAAGCAAGAGAAGCAAATCTAGCCTCTGCATCTGCTTTAAGCTTATCTATGGTAGCCTGATCCACCTTAGGATTCTTTCCATCATAGGTAGCCTTTTTTGTTGTCTCTGATTTCTCGTATACTGCTGAAGCCTCCTCTGCCTTAGCAGGAGCTTCCTCAACCTTCTTGCTTTCCTTAGCTGTATAGGTTGATGCCTGATATACTACTGAACTAATTCCATTTAATTCCATACTAACACCCTCCTTGGTTTAATAAAAGAGTTCTTAACCCTAGGTGACACCGCCACTTCAGGGCATAGAAGCCTTATCTATTCTTACGTAATATATATCGACTATGGTCAAATAAATCTTTATAGGATAAAAGAACTAATTTATAAATTATAGCATAGAGGGATAAAATTACTAAAAACTGTATATGTTTTTTGTATACCTGTATACTTGTATACAAAAAACATAATTGATATAATTACAACATAAATGACTAGCTAAAGGAGAACACACATGAATAATCAGAATAACTCTTTATTCCTAAAGGCCTACGCTAAGGTAAACCTAGCTTTAGATGTTCTTAGAAGACGCCCAGATGGGTATCATGATGTGAAGATGATTATGCAAAATCTTGATATATATGATGAGCTGGAATTTGAGGTGATTGCCAGAGATACGGAGGATGTAAAAATTACTCTCACTGTTAATAAGGAGGGTATTCCTACAGATGATAGAAATCTGGTTTATAAGGCTATAGCAATGCTTTTTGAAGCCTATAATATAAAGAGCCACATAGCTGTAAATCTCATTAAGAACATTCCGGCTGAGGCTGGCATGGCTGGTGGAAGCACTGACTGTGCGGCAGCCCTTAAGGCGGTAAATACATTGTATGATCTGGGACTTAGCACCCAGGAGCTTATGAGCTACGGGGTAAAGCTGGGTGCCGATGTGCCATATTGTATATTGGGAAGAACGGCAATATCTGAGGGGATTGGTGAGATATTAACACCTATAAAAGGACTTCCACCGGTTCATGTGCTTGTAGCTAAGCCACCAGTAAACGTTAGCACCAAGGAAATTTACACAAACCTTAAGGCCAATGAGCTTAAGAAGCATCCTGATGTGGAGGGTATGGTTGAAGCTCTAGAAAGTCAGAACTTAAGTGCGGTGGCAGAGCGTATGGAAAATGTGCTGGAGACAATTACAGTAGATATGCATCCGGAGATTGAAGAGCTTAAGACTCTTATGAAGGAGCAGGGGGCATTAAATGCTATTATGAGTGGAAGTGGTCCTACAGTATTTGGATTATTTGAGGATAAGGATAAGGTGTGGGAAGCTGCTATGATAATAAGCGATGAGGAGCTAGCACCAGAAGTATTTATTACAAGACCTGTAAATGGTTAGAGGGGAGGATATTATGAAGCTGGATATTAATATTGATGAATATTTACCACTTCGTGAGGTGGTATTTAAAACCCTTAGAAATGCTATAATTCAGGGAGAGTTTCAGCCGGGAGAGCGACTTATGGAGATAACCTTGGCTAAGAAGCTTGGAGTTAGCCGTACTCCTGTCAGAGAGGCAATCCGTATGCTGGAGCTTGAAGGTCTTGTTGTAATGATTCCTCGCAAGGGTGCTGAGGTTGCAAATATTACTGTTAAGGACTTAAAGGATGCCTTAGAGGTTCGTATGGCTCTGGAAGCACTTTCTGTAAGGCTTGCCTGTGAGAGAATAGACGAGGAGGGCAAAGAGGAGCTAAAGGCTGCATGTATGACCTTCAAGGAGGCTATAAATTCTAAGCTGGTGCCTGCCATAGTCAAGGCCGACGAGCAGTTTCACAATGTAATATACAAGGCTTCTAAGAACCCTAAGCTAATAAATATGGCTCAAAATCTTAGAGAGCAGGTATACCGCTACAGAGTGGAGTATGTAAAGGATTTCTCTTACCATGACAACCTTATAAGGGAGCACGACCAAATTACTATGGCAATACTTAAGGGTGACAAGGAAAGTGCCCAGAAGGTAATGGACGAACACATTTACAATCAGGAACAGATTGTAATTAGAAATGTGCGTAATGCCGATTCTTAAAGAATCGGTGTTACGCATATTTTTTTGCTTTGGTGGCAAACTATGGATATTAGGAAGAGGGAGGAATATCCATTGGATGATAAAAATATAAGTGATAATTGGTTCGATGAGGAGAATAGATTTAAACCAGCCATAAATAAGCAGCTAGATATTAATATAGGGATTTTAAGAAAGCTTTTTAAGGGTGCAGGAGACATAGTTCAGAAGGAATTTATCCTAAGAAGGATTCAAGGGAATGTAAAAATTTATGTGGTTTATGTGGATGGACTGGTTGATAGAACAGTAATCGAGGACGGTATTATTAAACCATTGTTGTATGAGTGGAGACTTACTGACGGAAGAGATTTGATGGAGTCAATACTTCATAGGGAAACCCACACCGTAGACATAGCTAAGGAGCCCAGCTTTAACAAGGCCATTCAGGGAATACTTAAGGGAGATACGGTAATATTTATTCAGGGCTATGATCAGGCTTTAGTAGTGTCCACAAAAAAATATCCTCTTAGAGGTATTAGTGAAAATGATACGGAGGGAGGTCTCAGGGGACCTAGAGACAGCTTCAATGAAAGCTTTAGATTTAGTACAGCTCTTATAAGAAGAAGGATAAGAGACCCTAAGCTTAAGTGTGAGCAGGGAGCTATAGGACAAAGAAGTCAGACAGACTATGGAATTATGTATATAGAGGACTTGGCGGACCCAGCCCTAGTGGAAAATATTAAGGAGAAGCTAAAAGCGTATGACATAGATGGAATTTTTGACTCGGGTATGGCGGAGCATCTTATGGAGGAGAATTGGTACTCTGTATTTCCCATGTTTCAGGCTACTACCAGACCAGATAAGGTGGCTTCGGGGATATTGGAGGGAAGAGTTGCAGTGGTATTTGATAACTCCCCAGAGGTAATACTTGCCCCTTGTAATTTCAATATGCTACTGCAGGCCTCAGATGATTACTATAACAGGTGGGCGGTGGGAAGCTTTGCCAGACTTATAAGGTATCTGGCGGCATTTATATCCATAACACTTCCAGGACTTTACATCGCGGTAACTATGTATCACAGTGAGATGCTTCCCACAAAGCTTTTGTATGCCATAGCCTCTGCCAGGTCTATGGTTACATTTCCCATAGTGGTGGAAATGCTTATTATGGAATTTCTGTTTGAGCTTTTGCGTGAGGCGGGAATAAGGCTTCCTGGTCCTTTGGGTAATACCATCGGCATCGTGGGAGGTCTTATAGTGGGCCAGTCGGCAGTGGAGGCGGGAATCGTTAGCACCATTGTGGTTATTGTGGTGGCCCTTTCCGCTATAGCCTCCTTTGCCATACCAAATGAGGAGTTTGTGTCAGTGTATAGACTAAATAAATTTTTTATTATAATTGCCTCAGCCTTTTTAGGGTTGTACGGATTTATATTGGCTCTAGTTGTGCTGGCCATACATTTATCAGAGCTAAAAAGCTTTGGAGTACCTTATATGATGCCGGCTGTGGCAGGAGATGAGGATAGGTCTTGGGTTAAGGGAGACTTTATATTTAGAAGACCTATCAAGCAGATGGGAAAGAGACCCTACTGGGCTAACAATAAAAACAGGGAAAGGCTTAAGGAGAGAAAACAATGAGCTTAGAAAATAAGATGATATCTCAGAATCAGACCTTCCGTATGGGAATTTTAGAAAATATAACCTTAGGAATGGTGTTAATTCCATATACCACAGTAAATATGGCGGGGAAGTGGCATTTTGTAGCATTGCTTTTAGGCTTGTCGTTCACAGTAGTTTATATGGTTATTATTTATTGTCTGTCCATCAGGCTTCCAAGGGATTTTCAAAGGAAGCTTATGTCGGGAGGTTTGTTGGGTAGGACAGCCAGTGTGATTTATAGTATGAGATATGTTATAAGAGCGGGACTGATAATGTTGTTTTTTGGGAAGACTATGCAGGAATTTTTGCTTCAAAGCTATAGCCTGTGGATTATCATAGTAGTATTTGCTTTGGTGTGTGGCTATGGAGCGGCAAGAGACATAGAAAAGAGAGGAAGATTACTAGAGCTACTGTACCCTTGGATGATAATTCCCATAATATTGGTGGCTGTTTTCTCCATAAGTAGCATTGATTTGGAGGAGCTTTATAGAGGTCTTATGGGAGTAAACTATGAACTGCTAGGCCAGGGTAGTGGAGTATGGGATGTAATTTTGGGAGGCTATGTGACCTTTTTAATTCTTACCTCCACAGAGCTTATGCTTTTTATCCTTCCTCATCAGAAGGAGGATAATTGGAGAAATACACTGAAGACGGGAATTTGGATTATTATAGCTATACTTTTGGCTTATGTATTTGTAATAGGAATACTAGGAGGACATTGGGTTTCCAGTGATAGTCAAGCCGCACTAAATGTTATGGAGGCCGCATTTATTCCTGGAGAGATAATAACCAGAGCGGACTATCCCGTGCTTGCCTTTTGGATAATAGGTGTGTTTGCCATAATTAGTGGATATATGTTTTATGCTAAGGAAGCATTTCTAATAGGTACCAGGCTTAAGGAAAAAAAACAGGGCAATATAGGGCTTTGGCTTGTAATGGTAGCTGTAGTAGGACTTGCCTTTGTGTGGAGTGGGGAGTCAACCTCTCTGTATCTGGCAAAATATATGCTGTGGGGGGACGTGGCAATAAGTATTATATTTCCACTGGTCTTTGTAATAAAAAAAGGAGAGGGAATGCCTACCTTGAAAGCATCTAGGGTAGTTAGGAAAAAAACTACATTGGTGCTCATATTTTTTATGATTTCAGGTCTTATGGTTGGATGTGATATAGAAGACCGGGAGTTTGAACCGGTAGGTGAAAATCATGGCTCCATAGAGGACAGAGACTATGTAACTAGCATTACTATTAAGGGAGATGAGGAGATAATATTCACAGTAGCGGATATAAAAAAATATCTAAAAGACGCCACTGGAGATTATGAAACTAAAGAAATGAGTGTAAAAGAGGACAGCTTAGAGGATGCACTGGAGGAGTACTACCAAGCTAAGGGCAGGTGGTTGGATTTGGGACATCTATCCACAGTTACCTTTCAAGAGGTAGGAGAGGAGGACCTTAGAGAGTTTGCCATGGAGATGGGAAATATTCATGAGCTGGGAAAATCTGTAACTGCTACTATAAGCTCAAATAAGGAGTCTGAGGAATTACCTCTTAGACAGCTGATTAAAATGGCATACTCTGGGGAAAAATTACCATAACAAGATAAATAATATGTAAATCAAAGGTTATGGAGGATTAATAAATTATGGTAGGAAAAATATTAAGGGGAGCTCTAGTGGGAAGCGTGCTTGGACTGCTTATAGGAGTGGCTCTAAGTGGAGCTATGTATATGTTTAACTATATGAGAGGTGACACAGGTGATATAGCTAAGGGTATGGTGGCTCAGGGGGTGAAGGCTGATAGTTCTCAGCTTGCCCCAGTGTTAAGCGTAAATGCAAATGGTGTAAGTGATACCTCAAGCAAGCTTATTAAAACCTTAAAGGAAAATGGTATAACAGGTCTGGCAAAACAAACCGCCAGTGTTGTGTCTAAGGGTGATGTGAACTATGAGGAAAATAGTGGTGATGAAAAAAATCAGGAAGAAACCGCTGAGGAAGAGGGACTTGCTAACAATCTTATTAGATTTCACGTAAGGGCAAATAGCAACCAAGAGGTGGACATAGCTTTAAAGTACAAGGTGAGAGATGCGGTTATTTCATGCCTTGAGGAAGGACTTACCAGCTGTGTAACCTTAGATGAGGCAGAGGATTATCTGGCTGATAATTTGGAGCTTATAAAGCAGGTGTCTGAGGAGACACTGTCAAAGGAAGGCTATAATTACGCAGTGAGGGCTTACCTTACAAATGATTACTTTCCTATGAGACAGTACGGGGAAATGGTGGTTCCTGCAGGCTTTTATCAGGCTCTTCGAGTTGATATAGGTTTGGCAAATGGTGAAAATTTTTGGTGTCTCCTTTATCCCACTCTTTGTGTTCCAGTTGAGGCAGGTGGAGTCATAACTAAGGATGGGGAAAAAGAGCTTCAGGAAGAGCTAACTGAAGAACAGTATGACAAGCTATTTGTGAAAAAGGAAGTGCCTAAGGAAAATATAGAAATTAGGTTTAAGCTGTGGGATATGCTTTTTGGGGAAGATTAGGTTTATGGTCTTTGAACTTTTATGCCAATTTGCTTGAACTTAAAGGACTTAGTGAGTATAATATACAAGGGGAGTTTTCTTTAATTAGAAAGCCTCTCCTTGGTATTTTCATTTAAAAAAGTGAGGAAATAATATGTCTAAGAAAAATCTTGCAGTTATATTTGGTGGTCGCTCATCAGAGCACAGCGTATCCTGTGTGTCAGTGGTGACAATTATTAAGGCAGTAAACCAGGACAAATATAATTTGCAGCTTATTGGTATAACAGAAGAGGGAAAGTGGCTTAAGGTTAGTGACGTGACTGCTATAGAGGATGGTTCTTGGAGACAGTCTAAGGAGGTAGCTATCATTTCCCCAGACACTAAGGGTGAGCTTCTTATAGGCAAGGAGATAGATGGTACATACACCTATGACCAGTCTGTTGAGATAGACGTAATCTTCCCAGTACTTCATGGTATGTACGGTGAGGACGGAACTATACAGGGTCTTTTCGAGATGGCAGGAATTCCTTATGTGGGCTGTGGTGTGTTCGCATCAGCTGCATCTATGGATAAGTTCTACACTAAGCTTGTTGTGGATACCCTGGGCATCAGGCAGGCAATCTATGTGGGAGTAATTGCCAGTGAGCTAGTAGATATGGACGCAGTAGTAAAAAGGGTTGAGGACAGACTTTCCTACCCAGTATTTATTAAGCCATCTAAGGCAGGTTCCTCAAAGGGAGTTTCAAAAGCAGATAACAGAGAAATGCTTGTGGCAGGACTTATAGAGGCTGCAAAGCATGACTATAAGATATTAGTAGAGGAAACCATAGTTGGTCGTGAGCTTGAGTGCGCAGTTATAGGCTATGACAAGACCACTAAGGCTTCAGGCATCGGTGAGATTCTTGCGGCAGCAGAATTTTACGACTTTGATGCAAAGTATAATAACGCAGAGTCTAAGACAGTAATAGATCCAGAATTACCAGCTGGTAAGGCTGAGGAGATTAGAGAAAATGCAGTTAAGATATTTAATGCATTAGATGGCTTCGGTTTATCCAGAGTTGACTTCTTTCTTGAGAAGGATACAAACAGTGTGGTGTTTAATGAGATTAATACATTGCCAGGCTTTACATCTATAAGCATGTACCCTATGCTTTGGAAGGCAAAGGGCTACACCATAGAGTCCTTAGTTGAGGAAATTATAGAGATGTCAGTAGAGAGACCTTAAACATGAGGCCGGTTAGGAGATGGATATGGAACAGGCTATAGGAGTATTTGACTCAGGAGTTGGCGGACTTACAGTAGTAAGAGAGATTATGCGCCAGCTGCCAAATGAAAATGTAATATATTTTGGAGACACTGCCAGAGTGCCATATGGAAGTAAGTCTAAGCAGACAGTTCTTAAGTATTCCAAGCAGATAGTACGATTCCTTAGAACTAAGAATGTTAAGGCTATAGTATTTGCTTGTAACACTGCCAGTGCTCTTGCTTTAGAAGAGATGCGAGCGGAGATAGACATACCGGTAATAGGTGTGGTAAAGCCGGGAGCTAAGATGGCAGCAGATATGACCCAGACTAAAAGCGTGGGAATCATCGGTACAGAGGGAACCATAAAGTCAGGCATCTACACAGAATACATAAGACGCTTAGATCCAGCTGTTACTGTAGTTGGCAAGGCATGTCCTCTTTTCGTACCACTTGTGGAAGAAGGACTTTTAGAGGATAGAATTACTGACGATATGGTGGAGAGGTACTTATCAGAGCTTAAGCCTTACAATGTGGATGCATTGGTACTAGGCTGTACCCACTACCCACTTCTTATGAACCCTATTAAGAGATATATGGGTGAGGGAGTAACCTTGGTTAATCCTGCCTACGAGACTGCAAAGGGCCTAAAAGAAATACTTAAGACCAAGGATATGTTAAATGGCAAGAGTGACAAGGTGTCCTATGACTTTTATGTAAGTGATGGAGTGGATAGCTTTAAGGCATTTGCAAATGAAGTATTACCTGTTAATGTGGATGAAGTTAAAGTGGTGGATATAGAAAGCTACTAGAGGTGTTAGGATGAAGGTTAATCTGGAAATCGAAAGTATGGATATAAGTGGAGAGGTTATAAAGACCAAAAACTTTGCCATAATGGATATAAGGGATTTTGACTTTAGACTTACTTTTGTGGAGGACCTATCAGGTGAAGGGATTAAGACCCGCTCCACAATGTTTGTGTCCCCTGAGGAGCTTAGAATTATTCGTAAGGGAGAGCTTAACACAGACTTTATATATGGTAAAAATATGGTTCACAACACCAGCTATATAACTCCATATGGAGCATTTCCTGTGACTGTAACAACCCTTTCATATAAGTACGAATTTGAGGGTGACCTAGAGGATGAGGAAATAGGCTTTGCCATCAATGTGGAAACCAGCTACACTCTTCAGGTGGGAGAGGATGAGCCTATGAAGATGAGTATAAGGATATGTATAACTAAGGCGGAGAATGTGGCTAGTATGTAGGTGATTATAAAAAGTGGGATTTGATTCCACTTTTTGTATTTGGATAAAATTGATTAGGTGATTAGGAAATATTATGGACAAGGAAGCACAGTATGAACAGTTTCTAGGGATTAAAACCAATGAGGAAACCATAATCCCGGGGAATACAAGAAAGTTAAAATATTCACTTTATGAGGCTTCGGAATACGAAGGCCTAGAGCAAATCTTTGACCTGGTACAGCTAGGTCCGGAGGATACTATTGTAGACTTTGGTTGCGGTATGGGAAGAGTATTATTCTTTTGTAATCAGAGATTTTTATGTAAGGTTAAGGGTATCGAGTACGATAAGAAAATCTATGAGCAGCTTCTAGATAATGCTGAGTTTTATCATGTGAGATTTAGGGAGCAAAGAGAGAAATTTTCTCTTCTTAACATGAAGGCAGAGGACTATGAGATAGCCCCTGAGGATACCTGTTTTTATTTCTTCAATCCATTTTCAAAAGCTATACTTTGTGATGTGCTTGAGAGGATATTGAGATCTGTGGAGGAGAATCCTAGAAGGGTGAATGTAATTTTTTACTACTGCACCTATGATATGATGAGTGCCATAAGGGAGTACCCATTTAAGCTAGAGCATGTGGTAAAGCTGCCGGATTATAGGCTAGATCCAGATGAGAAGGCTTATGTGTATAGTGTGGGAATATAAAAGAGTCGGTTTAAATAAACCGACTCTTTTATATTTAGCGTTTTGTTTCTTTTTCTTTCTTTTCTCTCACAACCAACCACATCATCACTGCAAACACAGCTCCTGCCACCACAGTAGTAGTCACCGTTCTACCAGTACCCTCATAAAGCACCTCAGGTACTAACAAAAGGCTTCCATTTACACTGATATGAAGCACTATGGATGTAAGTATAGTTCCGGTTTTATATGCCACAAATCCAAGCACCACGCCCATAAAGAAGGCGTATATTCCCTGGATTATATTTCCATGATAAAGACCAAAGATAAGTCCCTGCAAGCCTATGGCCAGCACAGGTGCAAAGTTCTTAAGTCCGTAGCTCTGGATAACTCCTCTAAATAGTAGTTCCTCACCTATAGGTGCCACAACTATAACTGCAAAGAGTAGTACCCAGGATGAGCTAACACCGGTTATGGTATCAACCATTTTTCCGTACTGGGCAAATTGCTCCTTGAAATATGGCTCCACCAATGTAAGGATTCCATCTACAAATAGCTGAGCTGCGTAGCCACCAGCTATAAGAAATAAGGTCTTAACCTTAAGCAGCTTGTCCTTAGCATAAGCAAAACAAGACTTAGAATCACTTATATCAATAAGCTTATTATCCTTACAAAATGCCTTGTAGAACCAGATGCCGAATACTGTGATGTATAGCAGATATTGAACCAGTGTCATATAGGCCAGGTTCATAGGCTGATTGTAGGAGGAGTTCATAATAAATTCTATGCTGGCCTCCTTGTCAAGCTCCTTGCCTGAAACTACATTACCTACAAATAGTATAAGCACATCACCTATAACTACAGCATACTGGATTGCCACCACCACAAGTATAGGTAGGAACATAAACCATATGTATTTCATATTTGGATTTTGGGTATTAAATAACTTACTTAACTGCATTTTTGGATATCATCTTTTCACGCTGCTTTTCCTTCTTAAGCTCTGCCTTAGACTTCTCAGGAGTCTTAGCCTTATTCTGAGCCTTAGCCATTATGTCATCGTTAAGCTGCTTCTGGTATGCCGCTTGCTTAGCACGCATCTTAGCACCGAAGCCCTTCTTAACCTTCTTGTTTTCTTCCTCAACTGCAGCAGCGTTCTTTCTTCTTACACTCTTAACGCTTAATATGTAGATACCACTAACCATAGCCTTAACTTCGCCCTTGGTTACCTCATCGAAGATTGCGTCGTCACAGATAAGATTTAAAATCTGTGGGCCAACCTTTGCTTTAACGATAGGAAGCTTTTGCTTCTGGTATCTCTTTGGAGTCTGCTCTAATACAATCTTAGGAAGTCCGGCATCCTTCATAGGAAGGTACTTCTTATCTATAACCAGCATAGTCATAGGCTGTGCAGCCTCTGCCATCTGCTCCTTCTGAGCCATCTGCTTCGCCTGAAGCTTATTGCCGATTCTGTAAAGCACAAATAGAATTATAAGTGCTACGGCAATAACAATTAACATTATCATCCACCAACTCATATTTTATTACCTCCGATATTATAGTGAATCTTAATTATGATTATCTCTCATACCCTGAATTATGCCAGGTAGCTGTGCGTACATAGCCTTTCTTTCCTTAGGTGGCATCTCAGTTGGGTAAAATGGTTTTCCAAATTCGATAGTTACATTTACCTTTTTAAATTTTCCCTTCTTAGGTCTTGACTCTAAAAGTAGGTCTGAGTTTGTTATGGCAAATGGTACTATAGGACATTTTGCCTTCTCAGCCATCTTGAAACCACCCTCCTTAAATGGAAGCATCTCCGGCTTTTGACTTCTGGTTCCCTCTGGGAAGAGTATCATATTGTGACCCTGCTTTAGAAGCTCGCCACCCTTATTCATAGTTTCAAGTCCCTGCTTGATATCCTTTCTATCAAGGAAGAGACAGCTTATGTCTTTCATATAAAGTGCAAGAAGTCCAACCTTTAGCATCTCCTTCTTGGCTACAAAGCCGGCAGGCTTACCGATAGCCTCGTGAGAGATTAATATATCGAAGTAGCTTCTGTGGTTACCTACGAAGAGACATGCTTCATCAGGTATATTTTCTTTGCCCAGTACTTTTATCTTAGCTCTGCACACGAAAAGACCTGCTCTAAAATATCCTGACACATATTTTCTGGCCATCTCCCAAGCCTTGTCTGGGTTGGTTTTTCTAACCTTTCCCATATATAGATGATAAGGCAGTCCGAAGAATAAGCCTATCATCAAAAGTATAATTAATATAATGGTTCTCATTAACATCCTCCTGTTTTATAACTAACCTATAGCTAAATTCTATGTAGATTAATTATCTGCCGTACATCTTACAGGTTTCATATAGTCTTGCCTCAAGCTCTCTGGTTAAATCCTTGTCCTGGTATCTCCAAGCCCAGTTTCCTTCACCTACACCAGGTGTATTGAATCTAGCCCATGAGTCAAGGGAGAGTACGTCCTGCATTGGAACAATAGCCATATTTGCCACTGAACCGAAGCAAGCTCTTATAAGTATCCAGCATATATCGTGACCGTCTGTGGAGTAATATCTTCTAAGCTTATCACGAGATGCCTCGTATGCATTTTTGTACCAGCCAAGAGTCGTATTATTGTCGTGGGTACCTGTATAGCATACACAATTTCTAACAAAGTTATGTGGTAAGAAATCATTTTCCTCAGGATTCTCAAAGGCAAACTGAAGAATCTTCATACCAGGGAGACCAAACTTGTCTCTAAGTTCAATTACAGAGTCATCTATCTCACCTAAGTCCTCTGCAATAATTGGAAGGTGATAACCAAGAGTTGCCTCAAGCTGAGTGAAGAAGTTGATACCAGGGGCATCAATCCATTTGCCGTTTATAGCTGTCTCCTCACCGTAAGGAACTGCCCAATACTTATCGAAGCCTCTAAAGTGGTCGATTCTAAGGAAATCACTTAAGGTAAGCTGGTATTTAATTCTCTTAAGCCACCAGTCGTAGCCAGTTTCTGTGTGCTTTTTCCAGTTGTAAAGTGGGTTACCCCAAAGCTGACCTGTAGCTGAGAAATAATCTGGTGGTACACCGGCAACTACAGTTGGGTATCCCTTGCTGTCAAGCTGGAATAGGTTCTGGTTGGCCCAAACATCCACACTGTCCCAAGCCATAAATATTGGAATATCGCCTACTATTTTAACGCCCTTTTCGTTAGCGTATTTCTTAAGCTTAGTCCACTCATAGTTGAAAAGGAACTGAAGGAACTTGTAGTAGCCCATCTCCTTATCAAGCTTCTTAATCCAAGACTCCTTTTGCTTCTTGGTAGGCTTCTTAAGGTTGTCCTCCCACATATACCAAGGCATTCCCTGGTGGTAGTCCTTACCTGCCATAAAGAGAGCATAGTCTTCAAGCCAGAAGGTCTCTTCACAGAACTTATTATACGCATCCATAAGCTCCTTGCTGGTTGTGATACCATCATCCAGATTCTCGTCTAAAAATCTTTCATATGCAAGCTTTAATATTCCTGTCTTAAACTCTATAAGCTCACCATAGCTTACCTGCTCAGGATTCCAGGCTGGCATATTTGCCAGGTCACCGTCATGAATAAGTCGTAATTCCTTAAGGTGATCTATACTGATGATAAGTGGTTGGCCTGCAAATGCAGAAAATGGCTGGTATGGTGAATCACCAAATCCTGTATGTCCAAGGGGAAGTACCTGCCAGGTATTAAGACCGGATCTTACAAGGAAATCTATAAATCTGTATGCGCCTGCTCCAAGCTCACCAATTCCATATGGACTAGGCAATGAAGTTGGGTGCAATAAGATACCGGTGTATTTTTCAGGCTTCTTACCCACACTATTATTGTTCAACATTTTGTTGTCCTCCTAGTAAATTTACACGCTATTTCTTATTATACATAAAAATAAGTAAAAACACAACGGAAATATTGGCAGAAAAATGGGAGTTTAGGGGTTTTGAGGGAATGGAAGCTATGATATAATTTTTGTCATAAATAATACGTAATTTAGTAAGGAATAAATTAATGTTTAAGAAGACTATAAAATATAGTTTAATATTTTTACTTACCCTGGGAGTGTTGCTGGGATTGCTTGTTTTGGTGGCTAAAATTCCTCAGAGTTCCATCAAAGAAAATGTGAAGGCTTCGGCTGAGTATTACTGTGATACAGGACTATTTGTTAGGGAAATAGAAGGGGTAAATGGTAGCACCATAGATCACTATGCAGATTCCATACTAGTAGCCATTGCCTACCAATATGATGAGAGTAAGCCCCTTACCTCGGTTATGTGGTCCTCCTATTATTTCACGTCGGAATATAACGAGAATGTGAATCTGCTTATGGCGGTGGAGAATGACCAGGAAGCCAATCAGCAGTATCTTAGGTATTGGCATGGCTCAAATGTGGTTGTGAGACCACTTCTCACCCTGTGCAGTGTGAAGGGAATCTATGTGATAAATGCAGTGATTATAGGTGTTCTTGTGGTGATATTAATTGCAATGTTGGTGTTAAAGAAAGCCTATGTGCCAGCTGTGGCAGTGGGTATTGGTTGTGTGGCAACTCAGGTATGGTTTGTACCTGGAACCTTCGAATACACTTGGAATTTTATTATTATGCTGATTATGTCCATAGTGGGAGTAAGCCTTGGATATAAAGATAAGTGGAGCCAAGTGGGAGCATTGTTTTTAGTGGGTGGAATGGTTACAAATTACTTGGATTTCCTGTCCACAGAAACTATAACCTTAACCATACCACTTTTGCTATTGCTCTGGATTAGAGATAAAAATTCCTGTGATAAGGAAAGAAAGGATATATGCACATTTACCCTTAAGAATGTAGCTCTTTGGTCAGTGAGCTATGTGGGAATGTGGCTTAGCAAATGGATTATAGCTGCTATTGTTTTAGGAGAAAACACTCTTCCTTATGTGACTGGTCATGTGGCGGAGAGAATTGGTGGTGATGTTGGGCTTAACACATTTGAATGTATACGTGCTGCATTAGCAAGAAATATTAGATGTTTGTTCCCTTTTGAGTATGGTGTAACAGGAGTGCTTATAGGGGTAGGACTTTTTGTTTTTGCACTATACATAGGCTATGTACACTATGGTAAGAAGGAAGACAAGAAATATATTTTTGTATATGTTCTTGTCGGGGTAGTTCCTTATATAAGATACATAGTACTTCATAATCATGCATATTTGCATTATTTCTTTACCTACAGAGCCCAGCTGGCTACAGTGATAGCAGTTGTATTTATATTGGAGTTATTAACAGATAGGAGGTGGCTTGCTGGTGGAAGAAAAGGCAGAAAAAAGAGAGCTTGATATATCCATAATAATGCCTTGTCTTAATGAGGAAGCTGCAGTGGGAGCATCTGTTGATGAGGCTATGAAATTCCTAGAAAATAATTCTCTAAATGGAGAGATTATAGTGGTGGATAATGGCTCAACTGACGGGTCATCCCAGATTGCAGATGAGCATGGGGCAAGGGTGATTTCAGAACCAAGAAAAGGCTACGGAAGAGCCCTAAGAACAGGCTTTGAAGCAGCTTTGGGAAATGTACTTATAATGGGTGATTGTGACACCACCTACGACTTTCTAAATCTGGAAAAAATGTACAAGCCACTGGCAGATAATGACTGTGATATGGTCATAGGTAATCGTTACGCAGGGGGCATTGAAAAGGGTGCTATGCCACTAAGTCATAGATGGGGAGTAAGATTTTTATCCTACTGCGGCAGGAGGAAATTCAAGGTAAAGGTATATGATTTCCATTGTGGAATTAGAGGTTTTAGAAGAGAGTCTTACCATAGACTTGACCTTAAAACCGAGGGTATGGAATTTGCCACAGAGCTAATAGCAGAAGCTGGGAGAAAAGGTCTTAAGATTATGGAGGTTCCAGTGCCACTAAGAAGGTGTGAAGCCAAGAGAAAATCCAAATTAAGGACAATACGAGATGGATGGAGACATCTGAAGTATATTGTGAGAAGTTAATAAAAGAGGCTGTGGGATGATTCTCGCTGTTTTTCAAAAGAACGAGAATCATCCCACAGCCTCTACAGTTATTTTATGTAGGCATTTTTTATTCTAAGTTTCAGCAATTCATTTTCTAATTGTTTTACATGTTCAGTAGTTTTCGTAGTTTTTCCTCAGTAACTAATTATGGGTGATTTTTAGGTTAAAAAAAGTATTTATTACATCAAGACTATAATTATATTTGGATGATTCGGATTTTGAAGCATATAAGGCTCGGGTGGATAAGATTAATTCAGCCATAGAAGCAAGATTACTCAAGATAATTGAGCAACTAAATAATGCATGCGATGGTATAGAGGCAGGAGCTTTTCACGATAATTTGGTTACATACACGTACAAGCTTTCACTATTTACAAATCAGTTAGAATGTATGACCAAATTAATGACGGATGATGCAACTAATTTTTGTAAGGAAATAGAAGATTTAGATACAATGTAATAGTTTCATAGAGGTGCATTATGGCAGAAAAGATAAAAGTAAATTATGATATATTAGATAGTAGCATAAATAATTTGAAAACCATCACAGAGGGTGTGGGAGGAGATAATATTAGAGAGCTTATAGGTGGATTGGAAAATGTGTTTGATAATAACAACAGCGATACAGCAAATGCCCTAAAAGCAAGGAAAGAGGAGTACAACAAGGTTAACAATATGCTCATCAATATAAGCCTGAATATAATTTCTCTATTAGAAATGGCAAAAATGCTTTATGAGCATACAGATAAAAGCTTTGCGAATCAGTTGGATGCAAATAGCAGTTCTGCAGGAACTGAGTCAGATGGAAATTAGTAGCATATGGGATAAATTATGATATAATGGAGGAAATGTGGATGGAGAGAGATTTTTCTGACTCTACAAAGCAAGCATTAATAGCTTTTTTTAGTAACAAGGAAAACTTATATAATGACGATGTAAGCGAAGACAACCTGCTTGACTGTCAAGTGGCAAGCAACGTAGATTTTGATATATTTGCTGATGAAATAGAGGCATATACCAGCGCTGCAAATAATGGAGTTGCATTTGCCGATATTCAGCTACTTGGATTGATAAGCAAGATTAATTTTGTCTTTGAGGGAGCGCAACAGTTAGATGTGAATGTTTCTGGTTTGGTGAACATACACGCTACCGCAGCATCGCAAAATTATATTACAGGTTTGCAGGCTATGGCAGATGCGATATCTTTAGATAAATTAGGCAAGACAGAAGAGGAGATTCTGTGTAGTATAGGGCAAAACCCTAATGGTGGAATATTTGGAAATTCTGAATACTGTAAAGACATTTTAAAAGATGTTAATATACCAAATAAAGAATATGCATATATGTTAGGATTAATGAGTGAAGAAGCCGCAAATAAATACATAAATGCATTGGTGTCAAGTAAGGATAATGTATGTGATTTAAGTGACGAGGAAAAACAGCAAATAATAACATTGTATGAATTGTATCATAAGGATTACGAAGATAATATGAATGATTTCCTATCACCAATTTACTTATATGGTTACATAGGTGAAGCTATAGATATTAAGGTAATTACGTATACTGCGCCAGAACCATATCGTACAATTTTATTGGAAAATGTTGGAGATATGGAGATTTTAGACGTAGATATTGATAATAATGAATCGCAAGCATACTACCCAAATAAAAAAGGAATTAAGTTTGATATTGAAAGATGGAACGGAGATTATACTACCTTTTTCCATGAATGTGGGCATGCTTTAGACGATTTGTTGGTGGAGGGAGAAGGTCGTTTATCTACCACATATTCTAAGGACGATAGATATCTGATAAATGTATTGGAAGCAGATGTAAGAAGTGTTGTTACTGCAAGTGTGGATGATAAGATGATAGAGAAAGGCATTCCTGAAGCTGATAGGGAAAACATGAGAACTGAAATAGTAGAGGGGATAATGAATTGCTATGATAGAGCTTATGATGAACCAGTGTTTGATGAAAAAACTGCAGAAATTTATAATCTGGTTAAGGAAGATGTGAAAAATGGTAACACGGGAACTTCCTCTGATATATATAGTGCTTTTACCGGGAAATTGCTGGAAACAGATGCAGGACATCCTGCTTTATCAAAAAATAAAGAAGATAGTTATTGGACAGAAGGAGAATATAATAAGAAAACTAAAGAATATACCCCAAGATATAGTGAGGATGGTACAATCGTGTATAAAGATTCTGTACCTAAGGAGTTTTTTGCTGAACATTTTGCTGCCCAAATGACTAGAGATCCAGGAGAATTAGATGGCATATATGGAATAGCAGATGCAAGTGGCAACAGAGAAGAACGGTTTCATGAAACTATTCCTTATATGGAAGAAATGATGGAATACGCATTAGAAATAAGTAATTAAGGAGGTTTTGTTTTTGCCTAAGAGGAATATTGCAATAATTTTATTGATATTACTGTGTATAACTGGTTGTACAAAAGAAACAGAAAAAACAGTTGTTACAACAGAAACAGTTGAAACTACAACAGAAGAGCTTGTATCCGAGGAGTATTTTTTTGATTACTATGGGATAACTCGTGAAGATATAGGTGATTTTGATTTGCGGGCCATGATAGAAGAGGTTGGTATAACGAAAGAGGTGCTTGATAGGGATGGCGACTTTTGGATAAATAACGTTTATAGTAGTATAAAATCAGGAAAAAAATATGGATATAATGCTTCTGTATTAGTTAGGAATGGTAGGAGACAGGCCACAAAGGAAGATGACCTATCTACCGCAAAATATATATTGATGTCAAATTATGTTTTATATAGTGATGGTTTCCATCATCCACAACAGATAATAATAGATGTAGAAAAAGGTAAATCCTATTATTCCGAGGTTAATGTATGGGATTACTTTTATGATGCTGAGGTACAAAAAGATTTAGACCAAGAAACAATAGATGAATTAATTAAATCTTTTGAAAAGAAGAAAATATACAAATGGAAAGCGTCAGGTGATGACAATATATCTGATAATTTTATATGGCATTTATATATTGTAATGGATAGAGGAGATGTAATAGAATATGAGGGCTATGGAATAGGAAATAATGTGAATTTTATTTCTTTGTATAATGAAGTGCTGGAAGTGGTTCAATAGAGAGGAAACTTTTATGTTAAAGAGGAATATTGTAATAATCTTATTAATATTATTATGCGTAACTGGTTGCAGAGAAAAACCAGAGGTTATTGTTGTGTCAAATAATACCACTGAAATTATGCTAGAAGAACTTGTATCAGAGGAAGAGTTTTTAGAATATTATGGTTTAACAAGGGAAGATATAGGTGACTTTGATTTGCAAGCTATGATTGTACATTATGGTATAAGCGAAGATATTCTTCATGAAGATAGAGATTTTTGCTTGAAGGAATTAAATGAAAGTATAGAAACTGGCAAAGATTTCAATTGTTATGCATCGGATTATATAAGACAAGAGTACAAAAGAATGGCTACTAAGCAGGATGATTTGAAGCAAACCAAGTATATTTTATTGTCATTTGACATACGAGGACAAGGTTGCCTTTGTTCTCCAAGGCAAATTTTAATAGATGTTAAAAATAAGAAATCCTATTATTCCGACGGTATGAATGTGTGGGATAATTTTTCATATGCAGAGGTTATTAAGTCGTTAGATGAAAATCAAATAGAAGGAATTTTATCATCGCTTGAAGATAAGAAAATATATAAATGGGAACGTGGTAATGGTGTTATGGGAGATGGACCAGGGGATTATTCGTGGAATCTATACTTGGTTATGGGTAGAGGAGATGTAATTGCATATTCTGGTGGTAGCTTGGGTAATAACAAGAAATTCGTTTCTTGGTACAATGAATTGTTAGAGATAGTGAAGTAGGAGGTATCTCTGGTAATAACATAAAATCATTTCATGTATAATAAAATTGATAAAGCCTGATATCACATTGTGGTATCAGGCTTTTGGTATAATTATTTCTTATACATCTCGTACAGCTTTTCGAAAGCTGGTATACTTCTCTCCACCATCTCAGTATTTACACAGTAGGAGATTCTGAAGTGACCAGGGCAGTTGAAACTATCACCAGGAACGATAATAAGATTAAGCTCCTTAGCCGCTCTCCAGCAGAACTCATTTGCATCTGGTGTAAGTGAGCGTGGGAACATGTAGAAGGTTCCTCCTGGCTCAACTATATGGTAACCGATTCTTGTAAGCTCCTTATATAAGATATTCTTGTTAGTCTCATAGATAGATAAGTCACTGGTAGTATCAAGGAACTTCTCCACCGCAAGCTGGATAATAGAAGGTGGACAGTTGTGACCTGTAAATCTTGAAATCTGACCACACATTGCCACTATAAGCTTAGCGTCCTTGCAGGCTGGGTTAACAGCCACATAGCCAATTCTCTCACCAGGAAGTGAAAGGGACTTACTAAATGAATAGCAGCAAAGTGAGTTGTCATAGAAGCTTGATATAAATGGAGCATCTGCTCCCTCAAAAACTATCTCTCTGTATGGCTCATCAGATACAAGATAGATGTCATGACCATATTCTTCCTGTTTAGCCCTTAGGATATCAGCCAACTTTTGAATAGTAGCAGTTGAGTAAACAATACCTGATGGGTTATTAGGTGAGTTTACAAGAACTGCCTGCACATTTGGATTTAAAGCCTTCTCGAAAAGCTCAAAGTTAATCTGGAAGGTTTCGATATCAGCTGGAACTATGGTAAGCTTTGCCCCAGTTCCCTCTACATAAGGAACATACTCTGGGAAGTAAGGTGCAAAGGTAATAACCTCATCACCATCTTTAACCACACATCTAATAGCATGAGCAACTGCACCAGCAGCACCAGTAGTCATAAATATTTCGTCAGCGGTATAGCTCATATCATATCTCTTATTTAAAGACTCTGCTACAGCCTTTCTGGTAGAGTCGATACCAAGGGAAGGACTATAACCGTGAAGAGCTATAGGGTCCTTTGTCTGGAGAAGCTCTATCATATAGTCAGTAAACTCCTGTGGCGCTGCAACAGAAGGATTACCTAGAGAATAATTGTATATATTCTCAGCCCCGATTTCCTTAGCTCTCATATTTGCATATGTAAAAAATTCTCTGATAACAGAGCCCTTGCCTGTCATCTCCTTGTACATTTCGTTAATCATTAATCTGTCCTCCAGTATTTTGATATGAAAAATTGAATTCATTATATCAAAAGCCGTAGGAAAATAAAATAGAAAAATAAAATAGACAAAAAGTAAATGTAAAAAGGTGATGTGACTCCGGGGAGGAAATCAACATCACCTTTTTGAGGGGAGAGAGGATTCAAATATATGAAAAGCTCTTACAAGTGATAATATACAAGGTAAATGTGTTTAAAATATGTTCTAAATGTGAAGATTTGTTCACATTTTGGGGATTAATAAAACGGCTGTGGGCCATAACTTAGAAACCGGGCGCGGCAGGGGTGATGCGCAGCTGACCGTTGTAGTGTCAGCGAAGCATTATCCCCTAGACAGACCGGGAGAGTAGGTAGCAACCCACAGCCGTCTATATAGTAAGACATAAAAAAGAACCTGTCCACGGACAGGTTCTTTTTTATGTCTTACTGGCGTGCCAAATCTCTAACACACTTATCTAACTGCTGAAGAGTCTTCTGAACTGAGTCATTGATAACTCCTGACTCGTGAGCCATCTTACCGAACTCATGAGCAACAACTGTAAATCCACGACCAGCCTCACCAGCTCTAGCTGCTTCGATAGAAGCGTTAAGTGCAAGGATGTTTTGCTTATTCTCAATCTTCTTAAGTCCCTGAGATTTAATGAGAAGCTCCTTAATAAGGTCTGCAGCGCCCTCTATCTCACTGATAAAGCTTTCCTGCATCTCTGTAAATGAAGCTTTTCTAAATGAAGCCTCCATAAGGTTCTGGATAGATGAAGCAAGAAGCTGTCCAGCCGCTTCAACTGTCTCCTCATCTGCATCTTCGTCAAGTGGTCCACCGATGATAGAAGCAACGATTACGTCATCAACCTCGATGTCTTCGCTAAAAGCTTCGATATTATCACGTGAAAAACCAAGCTTATTTGAAAGGAAATTACCCTCATCATCTAATACTACAGCTATCATGTTTGTAGCGGCAGCCCATTTCTCCAATAGCTCCTCAAGAGCACTGATATCTAAATAATCCTGTACTGTCATAGCTATACCCTCCTATACGTCTAGTCCTATCTAATATTCTATAAAATTTTCCTACAAATTTCAACATAAATTATGTCAAATAAAGAAAAATGTTTACATTTAAATTATTAATTACTAAAATAGAGGAGGTATAAGGTGTGGAAAGTGGAAATATGCTCCATTTTATATAAAAAATTAAAGTTGGGAGAATTTAGATGAGAATTTTTGATACACATGCTCACTATGATGACAGAGCATTTAATGAGGATAGAGAAGAGCTAATAATGTCCCTTAAGGACAAGGGAGTGGAGGCAGTTACTAATATTGGTGTAAGCCTTAATTCGTCTAGGGTTGCAGTAGAGTATACTAAGAAGTACGATTTCTTCTATGGAACAGTCGGTGTGCATCCTTCAGATATAGATGAGATGGAGCAAATGGATGAAATACCACTTCTTAAGGAACTGGCGCTAGCTAACGAGAAAATCGTAGCCATAGGAGAGATAGGTCTTGATTATCACTATGACAATATTGATAAGGCGGTCCAGCAAAAATGGTTTGCAGCCCAGATGGACCTTGCCAGGGAGCTTAAGCTTCCTATAGTTGTCCACAGTCGTGACGCAGCAAAGGATACCCTGGATATAATGAGAGCGTCTAATGCCAGGGACATAGGCGGTGTGGTGCACTGCTATTCCTACTCCAAGGAGCAGGCTAGAGACTATCTTAATATGGGATATTATTTTGGTATTGGTGGAGTACTAACCTTCAAGAATGCAAAGGCAATTAAGGAGGTTGTGGACTATGTACCACTTAGCAATATTGTACTTGAGACAGATTCACCTTATCTGTCACCAGATCCATTTCGTAGTAAGAGAAATGATTCCTCAAGACTTCCTTACGTGGCAGCGGCTATCGCTGATATAAAGCGTGTATCAGTAGAGCAGGTTTATGAGGAGACATGGAATAATGCGTTGAAGTTATATAGATTGTAGGAGAAATTATGGAAAAATTAAGCAACCCACAGATAACCATTGAGATAATTAAAAAGTATGATTTTGCATTTCAGAAAAGGTTCGGCCAGAACTTTCTTATAGACGGCAGAGTTATAGACAAAATTATAGCCGCGGCAAATATTACCAAGGAGGACACTGTTCTTGAGATAGGTCCGGGAATTGGAACTATGACACAATACTTGGCGGAGGCAGCAGGTCAGGTTATTGCCGTGGAAATCGATAAAAATCTTCTGCCAATATATGAGGAAACCCTGGCAGATTATGACAATGTAACAATAATAAATAACGACATATTAAAGGTTGATATTCATGAGCTGATAAAGGGAAAGGCTGATAAGGTAAAGGTGGTTGCAAACCTACCTTATTACATCACAACACCTATAATTATGGGACTTTTTGAGAATCATATACCAGCGGAATCCATTACAGTAATGGTACAAAAGGAGGTTGCTGACAGAATGCAATCAGGTCCTGGAAGTAAGGATTACGGTGCTCTTTCTCTGGCGGTTCAGTACTACGCCCAGCCTTATATCGTGGCAAATGTACCACCTAACTGCTTTATGCCTAGACCAAATGTAGGTTCAGCAGTTATAAGACTTACCAGCTGGGAGAATCCACCGGTGACAGTTAAGGATGAAAAGCTGATGTTTAAGCTTATTAGAGCTTCATTTAATCAGAGAAGAAAGACGCTTCAAAATGGTATTAACAACTCGCCTGACTTAAGCTTTACTAAGGAACAGGTGGTGGAGGCTCTTAGAGAGATGGGACTTTCTGAAACAGTAAGAGGAGAAGCCCTAACCCTAGAGCAGTTCGCGAGGCTAAGTGATTTTTTACAGGAGCAATAGATTATTGTCATAAACTAAACCTTTACAACATATATATAACTTAGTGTCATAAGCAGTAAGCTTATATGTAAGTGTGAAAGGTGAGGTTGAATGCGGGATAGATGGGTGTCCTATATCTTTAGATATAAGGACTATAAGAAATGTGAAAACGCAGGCTTTATAAAGATAATGAGGACAAGCAAGGGGAATGTGGAGCAGGCTAAGGTGGAAATAGGCCTGAAGCTCTGCAAGCCTCTTATGTGTCGATGCAGAGTATATTTTATATATGATGGGAGAGAGCTTACTCCTATGGAGGAGCTTCTTATTGGTCCAGAGGAAAAAGACGTAATAAGTATCAAGAAGTTTGTAAACTGGAAGGGTTTTCTGAAGGAAGGGTGTACCCCTAAGGATTTTGATGGAGTGTTATTTGCTGTAGATGATGGAGATACCTTGATGTCCTTATGGGTAGATAAGAATATAAAAATCCAGAATCTTCAGGTGGCTACCACGGTGGAAGAACCAGAAGATAAGATTGATATTATCCCTATGCCGGAGTATTTAAAAAAGCATGAGATGAATGAGGAGCCAAAGAAAAGCATAGAGTCTGGCAGGGAACCTGAGGATGCCATAGAGCAGATGCTTAAAACTGGTCTCAAGTTACCTCTTTTTATGGATAGTCCATTCAAGGACTGTATAAAGATAGTTCCCCAGGATATAGGGAAATTACCTATGGCTAATTGGAAGCTGGGACAAAATAGCTTTCTAACCCATGGATATTACAGATACAAGTACATAATGCTGGGGAAGGTAAATTATAGTGGGCAGGAAACTCTTGTTTTAGGAGTGCCGGGAGTATATACCAACAAGGAAAAATATTTGGCGAATATGTTTGGCTTTAGCTTGTTTATTCCAGTAAAAAAAGCAGACACGAAAACCGGCTGCTTTGGTTACTGGGTTTGGGAGGTAATGAGGCAGTAGCGAACTATATCCTCATCCTTGCCCATAATATTTGCACTTTTTGGTTCGACACGTCCTACCTGAAAGCCTAGCTTAGTGGCCAAGCGAATAGAAGAATAATTTTCAGGGTGAATTCTGGCATGAAAAACATTTATTCCATATGCGCTAGAAATTAGAGGGATTAGATGACTTAAAACCTCATAGGCAATGCCCTGATTTTGATATAGGGAATCTACCTTATAACCAATCTCTGAGTAGGACATATTTAGCTTAAAATAAAAATTAAAATTAACGGCTCCAATAATTCGATTAGGATTGGATGGACTGTAGATATAGTATCGTACAAAGGAACCATCCAGGTAGGCTTTTCTTTCTCTAGAAAGCATGGCGGTATGGTAGTCTATGGTGTAGAAATTTATAGGTCTGGTGGGCTCGAATTTCTCGAAGGCTAGCTTGTTTCTCAGGTACAAATCAAGTACATTTTTTGCCTTGGTTTCGTTTTCTACCTTAAGAATATAATGCTTTGTTTTTGTTTCTAGTGGTCCCATAGCTACTCCCCTTATATGATACATAGGCTATCATATAGTATATAAAATAATATATTTTATGTCACGAAGAAAATGAGGAAAATATTATGAAAGTTACAAGAGAAAAAGAAGATAAAAGATTTATGAGACAAGCCCTTACCCTGGCTAAGAAGGCTGACGTAAAGGGAGATGTACCCATAGGTTGCGTTATTGTGTACGAGGGAAAGGTGATTGCCAGAGGCTACAACAGGCGAAATGCAGACAAAACCACCTTGGCACATGCGGAGATATTGGCTATAAAAAAGGCCTCAAAGGTTATAGGTGATTGGAGATTAGAGGATTGTACTATGTATGTAACTCTTGAGCCTTGTCAAATGTGTGCCGGAGCCATAGTTCAGGCTAGAATCCCAAGAGTGGTTATAGGCTGTATGAATCCTAAGGCAGGCTGTGCAGGTTCAATTATAAATCTTCTTGATATGAAGCAGTTTAACCATCAGGTTGAAACTACCAAGGGTGTTTTAGAGGAGGAATGCTCCCTTCTGTTGAAGGAATTTTTTGCTAGACTAAGAGAGAGTAAAAAACCGAAAAATCTTGACTTAACATAATTATTTATATATACTTATGTATTGATAGTCGGATACTAGGACTTTGTATTGTATATAGAGAAAAAAGTACTAGATCTTATATTGTAATCGAATCATAGCTTGATGCTTCAATCTATGATTGATATAAATTTCCGTGCAGCTGGGGAGTTAGCGGTGCCCTGTACTCGCAATCCGCTATAGCGAGAGTGATGGCCGGCCTCGGGTTGTTTCTTGTAGGGCTGCCCTTGGTAAGTGGCGTTGATGTTTGGGTCTCGCGCGACAGAAACCTATGAACCGTGTCAGGTCGGGAACGAAGCAGCACTAAGTAGGACCTTCTGGGTGCCGTGAGGTTGCCTGGACTGAGTTAACTGCTAAGGTAACGCCTATGAGCGTTTCACAAAGCTGGTCGCACGGTTAAAAAAGTATTAAATTTTCTAAAATATATAGCTTTTTTGCTAAAAAAATGTTATTATTAGGAATAATGCTAAAGATGCGTTAATTTCCAGATTTAAGGGGCGAAATTATGAACTACGCAGAGATAATAGAATATGTAAAGAAGATGACTTCGGACAATGGTAGACCACCAAACTATCCATTTAGAAGCCGTTTTGAACATACTATGAGAGTTTACAGATGGGCTATAAAGCTTCAGTCCAAGCTGGGCGGAGATTTAGATATTATAGCTTTAGCAGCTCTCTTACATGACATAGGCTGGGATGAAAGTGGTGACAGACCTCACGGAGAGGTTGGTGCCGAGCTTGCAGTTGAATATTTGGATAGTATAGGCGTTGACCCTGAGATAATCAGAAGAGTTGGCGAGATTATTATGATACACGAGGATAAGGAAACAGATGCGGATTTATCCATAGAGTGTAAGATAGTTATGGATGCGGACTTACTTGATGAGGTAGGTGCCGTTGGCGTTCTTTGGGATGCTATGGCAACAGCCTGTGAGGATGAGCCAAGCTACAAGAAGGCATATTACAGAATTAAGAATTATTACAGAATTAACAGACCTAAGATTAGAAGATGTAAGACAGATACAGCCAGAGCAGAGTATGCTAAGCGTATGCAGATGATTGAGAGTTACATCTCCCAGTTAGAGAAGGAATTGTTTTAGTTAAGGAATAAAGTGAAGTGTTGAAAAACAATTCACTTTATTTTGATTTATGGAAAAAATCAGGAGAATATCATGTACTACGGAGAATACGAAACAAAGGTATTGGAAAAATTACATAGGATTGAGCTGATGATGCTTAATGACTTTATGGATTTATGTGATAGGAATAACATAGATTATTTTGCAATATCAGGCTCTGCAATTGGAACCTTAAGACATAAGGGCTTTATTCCTTGGGATGACGACATAGATATTGCCATGCTTAGAGAGGATTATGAAAGATTTGTAAAGCTTGTGGATAGTGATGAAGAATTCGCATCCAAGTATGAGCTTTGGGGTCCTGACAGGACAAATAAATACTATAACCTACAGCCAACCCTGGTTTTGAAGAACACTTTATTTGTAAATAGATGTGCGTGGGCAGCCGGGTATAAGCCAGGCATATTGATGGATATTTTCCCTTATGATAGGATATCTGAGGACCGTAAAAAAGCCTTAAAGATTATTAAGAAATGTAAATATATGGAAGTTCTTTATAACGTAAGAAATGTAAATTACTTTAAACACTTAGATGGTGAGTCTATGGTTCAAAGGATAAAGAACATAATATGTGGTCTTATGAGAATAGGTCTAAGACTTATCCCTAAGTGCGATGATATGTTGTATACAAAATTTATGAAATATGCTAGTATGGCGGAAGAAAGCTCTGATTTGTACACCTGCTTATTTGACCCAGGAGCTGCTATAATGCATATTAGAAAGTCAGAAGCATTTCCTACAGTGGAGATGCCTTTCGAGGATACTAAGATAAAGCTAGTAAACAATTATGAGGAACAGCTAAGGCAGCATATGGGAGACTATATGAAGATACCTCCTGTAGAGAAGAGAACTAATCACAAGCCTATTGAAATGGATTTTGGAGAGTACAATGAAAAAGCAATTTAAAGAGTATGACGAAGAAACACTGAAGAAATTACAAAAGCTAGAGTTGGAAATACTTAAGGATTTCATTAAGGTGTGTGAAGAGCATCAGCTGGTTTATTTTGGAATAGCTGGTACTGGAATAGGAGCACTTAGACATAAGGGCTTTATTCCTTGGGATGACGATATAGATGTAGCTATGCCTAGGGAAGATTATGACAAATTGATGGGCTACATTGATGAAGAATATTCAGACAAGTACATAGTTCTGAATGCAGAAAGATATCCTAATTATCCTTTGATGACAACAAGGCTCTGCTTAAAGGGTACTGAATTCAAGGAGGAAGCTCTCAAAGAAATAGACGCACCTATGGGAATCTTCCTAGATATTTATGCCTATGATAAGGTAAGTGATGACCCAAAGGAGGCCAAAAAGCAGGCCTGGGATGCTTGGTTTTGGAGTAAGGTGCTTATACTAAGAAGTATACCATTTCCTATGTTGGGATTTACCGGAATAAAGAAAAAGATAGTACATTTGATATGTGGTATAGTTCATATACTTATGGTTATCTTCCGTATATCTAAAAAATGGATTCACAAGAAAGCTTATGAGGCTACAACAAGGTTTAATCACTATGAAAAAACTTTAAAATGGAATTATATTTGTGATACTGATCCTTATATCAGTACCTACAATGTGGCAGATATATTTCCACTTCAAAAGCTTCAATATGAGGATATAATGATGAATTTCCCAGGGAATATTCATGCTAACTTAACGAATATGTATGGTGATTATATGCAGCTACCACCAGAGGAGAAGAGAAAAAATCATTATCCATATGCCTTGAAATTTCCAGAGCAGTAAAAGAGACTTAAGTTGATTATACAAGAGGAAAAAGCTCTATATAGGATGGTATATAGAGCTTTTATATATATCAAAGCACTGTAAATTAAACCCATAGATGTTTGTATATAGGAGGGATTACAATGAACATAGGATTAATTTTTGCCGGCGGTTCCGGAACTAGAATGAATACAAAGTCAAAGCCAAAGCAGTTTTTGGAGATGAATGGAAAGCCAATAATAATTCATACTATAGAATATTTTGAAAATTGTAGTGAAATCGACAAAATAGTTGTGGTATGTATTAGTGACTGGATTGATAGATTTAGCAGGATGCTTCAAAAGTACAATATAACTAAGGTTGGGAAGGTGGTACCAGGTGGAGAAACTGGACAGCTTTCTATCTATAATGGATTAAACGCTGCAAGGGAAGTGGCTGGGGATGAGTATGATAATAGTATTATATTAATCCACGATGGAGTAAGACCACTTATTTCTGAGCAGCTGATTATAGACAATATAAACATGGTAAAGGAAAAGGGTACAGCTATAACTGTAACTCCTGCCACAGAAACTATTATTCAGGTTAATGACAACAAGGAGGTTAGCAATGTGGTGGATAGAAATAGTTGCTACACAGCTAAGGCACCACAGAGCTTTTTCTTAAAGGATATTTTATCTGTTCATGAGCAGGCCCTTGCTGACGGACACAACAATATGATAGATTCTGCAACCATGATGAGAACCTATGGTTATGTTCTTAACACTGTGGTGGGACCAGTGGAAAATATTAAGATAACAAATCCTACGGATTTTTATGTATTTAGATCTATTTACGAGGCTAGAGAGAACTCTCAGATTTTTGGATTGTAGGAGAATAAATTATGATTAATAGGATTTTAAAAGAGGATCTTGATTATATCTGTGACAATTTTGCAGAACAGGAGGAATTTAGACAAAAGACCTTCCTTGTTACAGGAGCAACTGGATTAGTTGGCTCTGTGTTTGTAAAGGCACTTTTAACTCTTGAGGCGAAGCACAGCCTAGGGATTAAGATTGTGCTAACCGTAAGAGATGAAGCTAGAGCTAAGGCTGTATTTTCTGATATGGAGAATTCAGAGGCGGTGATTACCTACGTGGTGGCAGATATGATGGATGAGGACCTTAATGCTAAGATAGATAATTGCTATGCTGGCAATATAGACTATATTTTACATGCAGCTAGTATAACTGCCTCAAAGCAGATGGTAGATACACCTGTTGATACACTGATGATAGCTGTAAGAGGAACAGAAAGTATGCTGAAGAAAGCAATTGATAAAAATGCTAAAATGGTATACCTTTCCTCTATGGAAATGTACGGAACTGTTGACAAGGAAAGAGTTGATGAGACTGACCTTGGATATATAGATTTGTCAAATGTAAGAAATAGCTACCCTGAGGGTAAGAGAATGTGCGAGTGCCTTTGTAATTGCTATGCAGCTCAGTATGATGTGGATGTGTGCAGTGCACGTCTGGCACAAACCTTTGGTCCTGGAATTCCAAAGACTGACAATAGAGTGTTTGCTCAGTTTGCAAAGAGTGCTATGAACAAAGAGGATATTGTTATGCACACTAAGGGTTTGGCAGAGAGAAATTACTGCTACATAAGAGATGCGGTGGAAGCTCTCTTTGTGCTTTTGATAAGAGGCAAAAAGGGACAGGCATACAATGTGGTAAATGAAGCCTGTCATACTACAGTTATTGATATGGCTAATATGGTTTGCAGAGAATTTGCAAATGATGAAATCAAGGTGGTATTTGATATTCCTGAATCCTTATCTGTATATGGATACCCACCAGATGTAAAGCTATTTTTATCAAGCAAGAAGCTGGAAGATTTAGGATGGAAGCCTTGTATAGATTTGAAGGATTCCTATGGAAGACTTATCCAGTACTTGGCTGAGGAGGATTAATGGTTAAAACACATACCCTTATCCAGTGTTTTAAGATATTTAAGCTTAGAGATATAGCTGGTTTTGCTAAGCTTTTCATAACCTTTATACCGGGTAAGATAATGAAGCTTTTTAATAGAGATATTTGGGTTGTTACAGAACTTAAGGAAAATGCCCGAGATAATGGCTACTGGATGTTTAAATATCTTAGAGAGAACCATCCAAAGAAGAAGGTATACTATCCTATAAGCAAGGCATCCTCAGATTACAAGAAGGTAAAGCCTTTGGGCAATGTGGTAGAGTTTGGAAGTCTAAAGCATTTTCTATACTTTTGGGCTGCAAATAAGTATCTGGGAACCACAAAGGAGCACGGTTTTCCTGATGAGAGAACCTGCCAGTTTATACACCTTAGAGGTTTAAGTGGATTTAAGTATGTATTCTTAAATCACGGAGTAGCTAGAGGGTATTCAAGCATTGTGGATGGAAATATTACCAGATATGATTTGGTTATAGCCATGTCTGAATCAGAGCGAGAGACTATGATTAATATGTGTAATCGTAAGCCTGAAAATGTTGTGGCAACAGGCTTTTGCAGGCATGATAATCTGGGAGATGACATACTTGATAAAAAGCTGATTCTTTTTATGCCAACCTGGCGTAATTGGCTTGATTTTAGACATGAAACAGATAAGTCCACTATAGAGGAGATAACAAATAATTATCTTCATTCAGACTATTACAAGAGATGCAATGAGATAGTTACAAGTCCTGAGCTTATTAAGCTATTAGAGGAACGAGATATGAGGCTTATTATGTACCTTCACGGTTACGCTCAAGGATATTCTCAGTATTTTAAGCCAGCCTCAGACCGTATCAAGGTTGCCTTAAAGGAAGACTATTTTGTTCAGGATTTACTAAAGCAGGCGGCTTATCTAATAACAGATTATTCCTCTGTAATATTTGATTTTGCATATATGAAGAAGCCTTGCTGCTACTATCAGTATGACAAGGAGGAGTTTTCCAAAAATCAATATTCAGAAAGCGAATATTATACATATGAGGACCATGGCTTTGGTCCTATATTTACGGAGCTTTCAGAGATTATAGAGCATATAGATAAGACCTGTGACAGCGGATTAAATATGGAGGATAAATACCTTCGCAGAGTGGAGAATTATTTCCCAAGCTTTGATAGTAAGCATTCAGAGAGAATATATGAAATTATAGAGAAATTATAGAATTGGTGTAGGTATGGCTAAGGAAAAGTCAGTAACGAAAAATTTTATATTTAATGCCATAAAAACCATAATGGTTGTAATATTTCCTATGATATCCTTCCCCTATGTATCCAGAGTTATCGGGGTAGAGGGAGTAGGTGCAGTACAATACGCAAATGGTATTATATCCTACTTTGGACTATTTGCATCCCTAGGTATTGCAGGCTATGCGGTGCGAGAGGGAGTAAAGTGCAAGAACGACAAGGAAAGCTTTTCTAAACTGACCAAGGAAATGCTATCCATCAACCTACTGGCAACCTTGATGGTATATGCTGTATTGGCAGTAGTTCTTTTTATGGATGTGTTTAGCGGATACAATACCCTGCTTTTTATATCCAGTTTTTCAATTATCCTGTCCACTCTGGCAGTGGAGTGGGTATATCAGGCCATGGAGGAATATGTTTATATAAGCTTAAGAACCATAGGCTTCCAGATAGTGGCTATTATAATGCTATTTGTATTTGTCAGGGATGAAAATGACATAGTATGGTATGCCGTTATCACCCTAATAGCTTCCTATGGATATGGTCTATTTAATATTCTTAATATTAGAAAGTATGTAGATTTTAAAGTAAAGTGCCGTCTTGAGATTAAAAAGCACATTAAGCCTATTCTGATAATATTTGGAACAACCCTTTCTGTATCAATTTACGTGAACCTTGATACAGTTATGCTGGGATGGATTCACGGAGACTATGAGGTTGGACTATATACGGCAGCGGTAAAGCTTTGTATTATAGTCAAAAATATAATAACCTCTATAAGTGTTGTGCTTATGCCTAGGTTAGCTCTTTATCTGGCAAATGGAGAGAAGGACAAATATAATACGCTTCTTAAGAGTGGTGTTAATCTAAACCTTATGATATCAATTCCAGCAGCTGTAGGACTTGTAATGCTAAGCCCAAATGTATTGCTGATATTTAGTGGCAAGGATTTCCTATCTGCATCCTTTGCAGCAAAGGTGCTGGCTATTAATATAGTAATTGCAGCTCTTGATAATATTATTTATAATCAAGTTTTGATTCCTCATGGAAGAGAGAAGCTGGCCTGTGTGGGAACCATAATCGGAGCATTACTTAATTTCGTCTTGAATATGACATTTATCCCAACCTATAAGATAAATGGTGCTGCCGTAGCAACTCTGGCCTCGGAGTTGGTGGTATTTGTATTCTTTATGTGTTACATGAGGGATATCATTGAGTTAAAGAAGATATTCGACAAGGTGTGGAGCTATTTGATAGCAGTAGTTCCAGTAGCCATAGTAGTGATAATATGCAAGTGGATAATTATAAATCCAATATGGGAGCTGGTAGCAGCAATACCAATATCGGTTATAGTATACTTTGGAGTGCTCTATCTTCTAAAGAATGATTTAGTAAGAGCAGGAGTAGGGAAGATAATTAAAAGTAAATAATAACTAGCAAAAGGACCAGGATTTACTTCTTGGCCGGACCTGCCTAGGGATAATGCTTCGCTGACACTTAAGACGGTCAGCTGCGCATCACCCTGGCGCGGCCGGTTCAAGTTTATATCCTGGTCCTTTTGTAGTTTCCTAAATCATTAATAGATATATATTAATAATCAAATTATATTCTTTGGATTACTCTATCAGACTTTCTATCATATCTACTATCATGGTGATAGAGTCAGTCTTAGCACTTAGCTCCATAGCCTTAATATAATTATCTCTGTTATCATATACATAATTAACTGCTTCAAGTAAGGATTCATTGGTAACATCCTCCTCCATAAGAAGCTTGGCATAGCCACTCTTATCAAAGGACCTAGCATTAAGTATTTGGTCCCCGCGACTTGCCTCAAGGGAAAGAGGAATAAGAACACTAGGCTTTCTAAGTGCAAGTAATTCACAGATAGCATTGGCACCGGCTCTTGAAATTACCACATCAGCCAGTGCAAGCATACCACTAAGCTCCTGCTTGACATACTCAAACTGTACGTAATTAGGAACGTCTTTATATGCATCATTTGTTTTATCCATACCACAGAGGTGGATAATGTTGTATTTCTTAGTTAATTCATCTAGGCAGTTCCAAACTGCTTCATTTACTCGAACGCTTCCTGTGCTTCCTCCGATTATAAGAAGGGTAGGTCTAATCTCCTTAAAGCCACAGAAGGTCATGGCCTCAGCTGCATTTCCTTGGAAGAGCTCTTTTCTAATAGGAGTTCCTGTAACTACTGCCTTGCCCTCAGGTAGCTTCTCTAAGGTCTCTGGGAAGTTACAGCAAATCTTTGAAGCATTAGGTATGCAGATTTTATTAGCCAAGCCTGGAGTCATATCTGACTCGTGAATAATGGCTGGAATTTTCTTGGACTTGGCTGCAAGCACAACAGGAACGGCCACAAAGCCACCTTTGGAAAAAACCACATCAGGCTTTAACTCCTTCATAAGAGCCTTAGCCTCTGAAAATCCCTTAATAACTCGAAATGGATCCGAAAAATTCTTTACATCAAAGTATCTTCTAAGCTTTCCAGTTGATATAGGATGATATGGGATACCCATCTCCTCTATAAGCTTTTTCTCGATACCATCATGAGAACCAATGTAGTGTATATCATATCCCTTTTCCTGAAGGGTAGGAATAATAGCCATATTAGGTGTAACGTGACCGGCAGTTCCTCCACCGGTTAATACTACTCGTTTCATAAGGTCCTCCATACTAAATATATTCTTTAAGAGCCTTGGCAAGCTGGTCAGGACAAGAAGTATTCTTAAAGCCACAGGTAGTGCCTTCAAGTCTCTTCACAACCTCAGCCACTTCCATACCTTCTACCAATGAGCCGATACCCTTAAGGTTACCATTGCAGCCTCCATAGAACTTAACGTTATAAACCTTACCATCCTTAATATCAAAGTCTATTGACTGTGAGCAGGTTCCCTTTGTTTTATAATTCATAAAATAATCCTCTCTTTATCTTTAGTTTATTTTAACTATTCTAGTACATACGAACCCATAATTTATTAAGTCCTTATAAACTTCAATAAGTATAGCACAATTATTTAAGAGATTAAAGGCATATTTTTTTGGAGAAAATGCAGAAATTTGCTGTGTAAAAACACTTGCTTTCTCAATTTCACCTTCCATATAATCACCACATCAGCAGGACAACCTGCGAAAAAAAGAAAAGAGGTAAGCAAAATGTATGACGTAATTATGGGTTTTGGTACAAATGTGCATATCCTATGGGGGATAGGATTGCTGGGATTACTACTCAAGATATGTGTGAATTTCCATATGAGGTCAATGATAAGAGCATCAGAGAATATGGCTACCACCAAGAAGAGAAGCTTACGTATAATGAGACAAAAATATGTGAACGGAAGAAACTTAGGAATCAACAGAGGAAATGGAGCCTCCTTCGTGGAGAAAAATGTGAGACGACTAAAATGGGCAGGATTGCCTCTAGAATTTTGGAAACGGTCAGGATTAGTTCTTGTGTTATCCTCCATAATGCTAATGGCAGGAAGCTTCCTATACTATGAGAGCAGATGGAGAGGAAGTTCGGAGATGGTTACATTTTTGGTACATGGAATAATAGTTTGTGCATTTTTAATTGTGGTTGAGAATATATTTCTAATAAATAATAAATTGGAAATATTGAAGGCTAATATCAGGGATTACCTAGAGAATCTTACCTTACCACCACCAAAGGAAAGAATATCCCCTGAGGATTTAAAGGAATTTGGAAATCTAAGGGGTGTATTTACAGAGAAGACAAAATTGCAGGAGGAGGGGGCAAAGGAAATAGCGGCTGCCTCGGAGAATAACTCATCGGTGGAGGTTGTTAAGGAAAAGGCTTCCTATGAGCCCAGGAGTCAGAACATAGATAGCGACAGGATTCTTGATAGCTTTCTAAAGGAATACTTCTCTTGAAAAGAAAGAAAATAATTATTGTGTTACTACTCATTACATCTATATTTGTTATAAAAGGGGGAATTAATGCAGGGATAATTGAGAATATTACTGGCAAGGGATATGCAGAAAAAGGAATAAATAACCAAAGGTCTACGTCAGGAGATGGATGGTATGAAGGTAGCTCCAGGCAGGATGCATCTAAGGATGAGTTCGGGGAGGATAATGAAAATATTAGGTACCAGACATTTCCTATAGTAAGTAATGTTTTAGACAAGGATAGTTACTATGACTATTCTAATAGCAAGCTTGCCTGGTATATGGTTAGAAAGGATAATCATGAGCCAACAGGCTGTGACGAAACCATAGATATATATAAGTACGGAGGATATCATATAGATAAGCACGCAACAGATACAGATAAGGTAATTTATCTTACCTTTGATTGTGGCTACGAAAATGGATATACAAGTCAAATTTTAGATGTGCTAAAGGAGCAAAATGTGCCGGCATGCTTCTTTGTGACCCAGACCTACATAAGAGATAATATTGAGCTTACTAAACGTATGAAAGCAGAGGGACATCAGGTTGGTAATCACACTGTAACCCACCCGTCATTGCCAGGGAAGTCCTATGAGGAAATTATGGAAGAGGTAAATGGCTGTGCAGATTATATGGCAGAGAATACGGGATATAACATGGATCCCTTCCTGCGACCTCCTATGGGAGAATACAGCGAAAGAACCTTACAATTAACCAAGGACTTAGGGTACAAAACTATATTTTGGAGCATGGCCTATCTGGATTATGATGTGAATAACCAGCCAGGTGTAGCCTATGTTGTCGACCACTTTGAGAAATATCATCACAATGGAGCCGTAGTCCTTATGCATAATGTGTCATCCTCAAATGCAGATGCTTTGGAGACAGTAATAGTGAATATGAAGGAAAAGGGCTATCGCTTCGCTTCTTTAAATGAGTTAAAATAATAATTGAATAATAGTGTTACAAAGCATATAATTTAGCTAAAATATTAAATTAGTCAAAGGAGAAAAATATGAAATATTGTACATATTGTGGAGTACCTAATGATGATAATAATATGAACTGCCCTACCTGTGGGATGGCATTTCCACAAGGTCAGCTTCAGCAGGTAAACCAACAGATGTATTGTCAAAATATACAACAAGCTTACGGAGCTCCTCAGATGGGTATGAACCCGCAGCAGACTTACGGAGCACCTCAGATGGGTATGAATCCACAGCAAGGTTATGGAATGCCACAGCCTCCATATAATAATCAGGGTGGAGCACCAAAGAAAAAAACAGGCTTATTTATTGCAATTGGTGTTTCAGTAATTGCAATAATTGCAGTAATAGTGGCAGTCCTTCTTAGTAAGAAGGATGACAAGGATAAAGGTGGAGAGGATGAGCGTCCATCTGCATATATGACAGAGGAGTATAAGTCTAAGGATGTGTCCTCCTGTAAAACAATTAAGACAGCAGTGGAGACCTCTATGGGCTACGAAACATTATATGTGTTATTAACCGAAAATGGTCCTACGGTAATGACTATAATTCCAGACCAAAAGCATGAAGATATGGATGAATTGACATATGGCAAAGCATCCTACTTCCTAACCCTTACGGGAGGAGCTGCCCAGGCAAGTGGAGATGTAAATGGCAAAACTGCTTTAGAGGCTAGAGATATATTTGCGCAGGAGATAGCTCAAAACATAGGAGAAGAGACACCAGCTATTAAGTATGATTATGATGCACTTACAGAGGAAGAAGCAGATTTGGTTTATTATGTACATGTATCTGAAAAGGGAACCGTAAGAGTATATATTGGTAAAAAAGGTTTAGAGCAGGATATACTTAATCAGTCAGAGGATGAGTTATGGGGATGCCCAAATGGTGAAAATGGGTATTATTCAATTTGCCCTGAACTATGTGATTCATATAAGCAAAAATAATTATTCTTAACTCTTGTAATGAAAAATGTATTTTGTTAAAATATTCCTAGCGTTTCGTCATTGATAATGAGATAAGAAACACACGAAATTTAAATCCCTCATATGGGATTTGCAATATTAATGAAAACGAGGAGATAAAAAATGGCACAGACAATCAAATTCGATTTTAGTAACGCTGAGTTTATGGCTTCTAAGGATGAAGTTCAAAGCATGTCATCTAGAGTAGAGGCAGCTAAGAAGACACTTCTTGAGAAGACAGGTGAGGGTAATGACTTCCTTGGATGGATTGACCTTCCTGTAGACTACGACAAGGATGAGTTTGCAAGAATTAAGAAAGCAGCAGAAAAGATTCAGAATGATTCAGAGGTTCTTGTAGTTATTGGTATCGGTGGTTCATATCTTGGAGCAAGAGCAGCTATCGAGGCACTTAGACATTCATTCTACAACTCAGTATCTAAGGAGGTTCGTAAGACTCCTGAGATTTACTACTGTGGTAACAATATAAGCAGCACTTACCTTTCACATCTTATGGATGTAATCGGAGATAAGGATTTCTCAGTAAATGTTATCTCAAAGTCAGGTACAACTACAGAGCCAGCTATCGCCTTCAGAATTATGAAGAAGAAGCTTGAGGCTAAGTATGGTAAGGCTGAGGCAGCTAAGAGAATTTACGCAACTACTGACGCAGCAAAGGGTGCATTAAAGACTCTTGCTACAGAGGAAGGCTACGAGACATTTGTAGTACCTGATGATGTTGGAGGACGTTTCTCAGTTCTTACAGCAGTAGGTTTACTTCCTATCGCAGTTAGTGGTGCTGATATAGATAAGCTTATGCAGGGTGCTGCAAATGCACGTGAGTACTGCATAGCAAATGATTTTGATTCTAATGACGCTATGAAGTATGCAGCAGTTCGTAACGTTCTTCATGAGAAGGGACTTGGCATGGAGATTCTTGCTAATTACGAGCCAGCACTTCACTATGTTTCAGAGTGGTGGAAGCAGCTTTACGGTGAGAGCGAGGGTAAGGATGGCAAGGGTATCTTCCCTACAGCAGTAGACTTTACTACAGACCTTCACTCACTTGGACAGTTTATCCAGGAAGGTACTAAGAACCACTTCGAGACAGTTATTAATGTACTTAATCCAAAGCTCACTGTTACTATGGAGGAGGAGCCGGTTGATCTTGACGGTCTTAACTACCTTACAGGACAGACAGTTGATTTTATTAATAAATGTGCTATGAACGGAACAATTCTTGCTCACGTTGACGGTGGGGTTCCAAACATCCTTGTTAACATGGAGCAGATAGATGAATTATCACTTGGTGAGCTCTTCTACGTATTCGAGTTTGCTTGTGGTATGAGTGGATATGTATTAGGCGTAAATCCATTTAACCAGCCAGGTGTAGAAAGCTACAAGAGCAATATGTTTGCTCTTCTTGGAAAGCCAGGTAACGAGGCAAAGAGAGCAGAGCTTCTTGCTAGATTAAACGGATAAGACTGCGAGTGCAGAAAAAATAGAGGAATCACAGGCTTGCTTGCAAGAAACTATGATTCCTCTATTTTTTATATATGAGTGTAAACGGTACTTGTGGATACGTAGCATTCGCAAGAGGCATTGGCAGTTAGTAAATAAGTAGAAAGGAAATGAACGAATGAAGGTAAAATGCCAGCTTTGTGGCACAAAATTTGATTTGGAATTGAATCATAATATATGTCCGGAGTGTGCAGTATACTATCGTTTGGATGGAGTGAGTGGAGCACATGAAGATAGTAGTACACATACAGAGTTAAGGGATGCGTATGACTCTAATTCCAATAATACTATTTATAATGAAGAAAAGTATGACCACGGCGAGATGCATAGCATGTATAATCAGGGTTCAGTGCATACTATGTATAGTAACAATGAAAACTGTGGTGCAACCTTCGGAGAAAAATTAGACTTAGGTAGTAAACCAAGAAAATCAATAAATAAAGTAAAGGTGGCTATTATAGCTGTAGAAATTTTGGCTATAATTTTCTGTCTGCTACTACCCTTTATGGGAATGCATACCAGTAAGAAAAAGCTGGAGGCGCAGCGTATTACGGAAAGTTCAACGGTTGTGCCCAAATTCATAGGTGATAAAATTCAGGTAGGAGCATACTCTATACAGGTTAAGGATTACTATATAGACAATAGTGCTTACTGGAACCTGCCGGAAAACTATGTGGTATATGCAGTAAGCTACAAGACCCAGCATGAAGGAACTGAATATACAAGCTTGTATAACTCCGCTCAGGTATATCTGGAAACTAAAGATGGTATAGACATAAGTCCTTTGGAAAGCTATGAAGCAAAGAAATTGATGACGCAGGATAGATATGAGGTAGTGGGAAACAAGGTAGCAAGCTATATTAAAAATGATGGAGGCATACTCTACTTTGTGCTTAAGAAGGATGCGAAAAACTACGCTCTTTGCTTTAATGTATTTAAGTGTGATCAGGATGATGGTTATTACAAGGAAATGGATACCATATATGTTATGTATCTTCCAGAATTGGAGGTGGAGTAATGAGGACATTATTAACTCTTTTTATCTCCATCGTAAAGCTTGTATGGAGAAAATTTCGAGTTGCAGGTATATTATTTGTAGTATTGCTTATCGTAGGACCTATTGGCCTCGCATTGTATCAGGATAAGGCTGATGATTATGCATATGAAATTCAATATGAGATTGGGCGGACAAAAATTACCGGCCTAAGTGTTTCACTGATTGGTGAGCTTGAGGCTGTAGAGGCGCATTTTTCAGAATATGAATTGGACGAGACCTATGGCAAAAAACAAATGTACCAGGTTGAAGTAGAGGTGGCAAATGTGGGAGTCAATCCGATATGTATCAGCAGGGATTTTAATGGCTTTTATGTAGAAAATGATTCTGGTGATATGGTGAACTTCAAGGTCTTTGATTACTATTTTGAGATGGATGATTATGATAGATTGGATACAGTACAAATCCCATCAGCCAGATACAGTACAGTATGCTTTTTATTCGTCTTTGATGAGGATGATGTACCAAGTAGACTTATATTTTATGATGAGTATGAGGGAGAGAAGATATTCTTCCTTGACGTTCCAGCTCCAAATTAATATGTAAAAAATGGAAAAATGTATAAATTTTTTATGAATACCTAAAAATATTTTCGGGCATACTTTTACTGTAACAATTAAATGGCACTTGAGCCACATAATTATGGAGGAAAAGGATATGTCAAATAATAATAACAAGAACAACAATTCAAACAACAACAGCTACAGCAACAATAGCAATAACAGCTCAAACAACAATAACAACAGCAGTTCAAACAGCACTAAGAATAACTCAAATTCAAACAGCTCAAAGAACTCAAGCAACAATAGCTCATCTAAGAACAACTACTAATTCTTAGAGACATGCAAATCCCCTGAAGGAAAATAATCTCTCAGGGGATTTCTTTAATTTACAATAAGGTTTTAAATTGGTATAATATTTAAAATAACTATGTAATAAAGAATTATGTGTTTATGCATTAAGATAAGGGAGGTTAGCATATGAGCGGTGAAAGTAAGAAAAAGCTGGGACTAGTAGGTACATTGCTTGTAATTTTAGTTGCAGCTGTGGGTGTTTTTGGACTTGCCAAGCTAGGACTTAAAATCATCAAGGATGGCAAGGTAGACTATATTATGGATATGGGCAGAAATAGTGGCTCGGGCAAGGATGCAGCAGCTGCAGGAGAAAAGGGCTACGAGGATACCCAGGGAAGACTTCAAAATGGTGATGAGGGAACCACCTTACTAGATCTTAAGGAAGAAGCCGCTGAGCACCTAGGCAATGGTGGTAACAGTGGTGGCAATAACATAGAAGATGCCATATTGCAGTCAGCTCCACTTGATTCAGATGAATACTATTTGGAAGGGGAAGTGGCTGGAAATAATGCTTCAAATATGGTTTCAGATGTAGCAGGCTCATCAGGGGATAATATAGGAGGAGAGCTTACTGACCAGGAGATAGAACGCATTGCCATATTTGCAAAGTACTTTACTTCAACCTTTGCTCCGGCAGCAGAGACTGTCTCAGGAATGCATATACCACTTGCTGATGAGGCAGTAATCAAAACTATGAGTATCCTGGCAAATGATTATATGGGCTCTAGAGATGAGCTAGCTGCTTATGTTGTATCTGGCTATTATGAGGGCGGAGTTCTCTATGTGTCAAAGGAGGATATAGACCAGTACGTAGCGGATTTATTTGGTTATACCGATATAGTTTATTATGAGCTAGGAGATGTTAGAGCAGGCTCTAATGGCTATGAAATCTGGGAGCACCAGGGCTACTGTGATACTACAATCACTGTTACTGAGACCTATGCAGATGGGAACAATTATGTAATGAAGGGAATTGCAAGCCTTAATTATATGGATATATTTGACCCAATGTTTGTGGATGCAGAGTTTACATTTACAGTTAGAAGAAATTCAGATAGTCCATTTGGATTTACATATGTAGATTTTGAATTTGGAGAAGTAACCTATCAATAGGACTATAAAATAATATTTTAACCTCTGATAAAAGTGCAGCTTAAGGACTTTTGTCAGAGGTATTTTTATGCACTTTATCACATAAAATACGCCTTTGGAATACTTTATTATTAAGAAGATAAAGGAGGCGGAAGACATGAGATTTCATAACATAAATATAAGAAATATATTGGCAGAAGCACTTAATCATGGGGGAATAATAGTGGACGTAAGAGAAAGAGATGAATTTATAGGTGGGCATATACCCATGGCGGTAAACCTGCCTCTGGAGGATATTAAGCAGGGGAAGATATCCTTTCCCAAGAACAAGGTGATTATTGTATACTGTGAAACCGGTGGTAGAAGTACCGTGGCGGCAAGCGTTTTGTCGGATAAGGGGTACAAGGTAATAAACACTGTAGGAGGACTTAAGGGATACAAGGGAGCTCTCACCAAGGGTGGTAAATAAGGGTTAGTTAAATTCACGAAAAAATACAGTATTTTCCAGTAAATTTGGGCTTTTCCTTTGTTGACATCATACATGGTAAAATATAAAATTAGTATGATGGATTACTATGCCTTAATGAGCCGTTGCACCAAGCAATTTATTGGGAGGTGCCGTGTATGGCGAATGTAAATTTGAAAGGAATAATAAATGGGAAAATATGTAGAGCTAATAGCTCCCTGCCACTTTGGCTTGGAGTCAGTACTAAAGAGAGAAATATTAGACTTAGGATACGAGATAGTAGCTGTGGAGGACGGTCGAGTTACCTTTAGAGGTGATGAGACTGCTATTCCACGTGCAAATATATTTATAAGAACTGCAGAGAGAATATTGCTTAAGATGGGTAGCTTTAAGGCTACTACCTTCGACGAGCTTTTTGAAGGAACTAAGGCTATAGCATGGGAGGAGTATCTGCCAAGAGATGCAAAGTTTTGGGTTACTAAGGCCACTACCAACAAGAGTGCCCTTTTTTCAGGTAGCTCAATTCAGTCTATAGTAAAGAAGGCTATAGTGGAGCGTATGAAGCAAACCTATAGAGTAAGCCGCTTTGAGGAGGATGGAGATGAATATCCTATAAGAGTATTTATATTTAAGGATATGGTGTCCATAGGACTTGATACCTCAGGAACTTCTCTTCACAAGAGAGGATACCGTACATTGGTTGGTAAGGCACCTATATCTGAAACTCTGGCAGCGGCACTTCTTATGCTTACACCTTGGAATAAGGATAGGGTTTTAGTGGACCCATTCTGTGGTAGTGGAACATTTCCTATAGAGGCGGCTATGATAGGGGCAAATATTGCTCCCGGCATGAACAGAGAATTTACCTCTGACAGCTGGGATAAGGTTATTCCAAAGAAGGCTTGGTATAATGCTTACGATGAGGCTAGAGATTTGGTTAGACATAATGTGGAGATGAATATTCAGGGCTATGACTTAGACCCTGAGATAGTTAAGTGTGCCATGGCAAATGCTAAGGCTGCTGAGGTTGATAAATACATACATTTTCAGGCTAGGGACGTGAAGGATTTAAGGAACCCTAAGCATTATGGCTTTATAATAACTAATCCACCTTATGGTGAGAGACTGGAGGAAAAGGAAGCACTTCCTGCTCTTTATAGAACCATAGGAGAAAGCTTTAAAGCATTAGAGGACTGGTCTATGTATCTTATTACCTCCTATGAGGAAGCGGAGAAATATGTAGGTCGAAAAGCAGACAAGAATAGAAAGATTTATAATGGTATGATTAAGTCCTATTTCTATCAGTTTATGGGGCCTAAGCCACCTCGCAAGGACAAAAATTAAAATTATTTGGGGTTGATTTTATGAAAAAAATAATGGGCGTTATAGTCGCATTATTTGCTATAGTTGCAATTGCATATTTGATGAACAGACGTCCTGATGTGTCTGTGGAAAAATCACCAGAGTTCGAAAGCTGTGCAGCAACCTACAAGACTAATATGAAGCAAAAGCTTAACGCTAGCTCTGTTAAATTCACAGTTGCAGGCTTGGATGTGGATAGATTTAACTATGAGGTTTATGTTAGCGACGAGATGGTTCTCATGGTGGAGAGTGACCTTTTAAAAAGTCTTCTTAGCTGTTCCGTGCTCGAGTATGATGACGGAGGAGTTATTCTTATGAAGGGGGATAATAAGGTGGTGCTTACTGTGGGCTCTAACCAAGCCATGGTAAATGATAATCACATTATTAATCTTCAGTCAGTGGTGGTTAAGGAGGGGAATAAGCTCTTTATTCCACTGGATAATATAAGTGAATTTTTTAGCTATAGGGTTACATATGACCTGAGAGCTAACTGGATAGATTTAACTCGATTAGAGGGAGAGAAGCTTCTTCCTGCCTCCTATGATATGAGGGATTACGGAAGAGTAACTCCGGTTAGAGACCAAGGAAGATATGGAACCTGTTGGGCCTTTGCCTCACTTGGAGCACTTGAGACAGCTTTGCTTCCAGAGGAGGAAAATGTATTTTCTACAGATCATATGAGTATGAACAATAGCTATAATCTAGATATAGATAGTGGTGGAGAGCACACTATGAGTATAGCTTACTTGGCGGCTTGGCAGGGTCCGGTGTACGAGGTGGATGACCCATACGGCGATGAGGTAAGCAACGAAAAACTGCAGGCTGTTAAGCACCTGGAAGAGGCACTTATTATCAATGAGAAGGATATGGAGGTACTAAAAAGTGCTATATTCAGATATGGTGCTGTGGAGACTTCTGTATACACCCAGATGGAGTATGTGGATAGTGAGTCCCCATATTATTCTAAGGAAAATGCTTCCTACTACTATGATGGTGAGGAGCTTCCTAATCATGACTTAGTGGTTGTGGGTTGGGATGATAATTATGCCAGAGAGAATTTCACCATTATGCCTGAGGGGGATGGTGCATTTATCTGTAAGAATAGCTGGGGTAGTGAATTTGGTGATGAGGGATATGTATACGTATCTTATTATGATGTAAATATTTGCCAGAAGTCAGTTGTCTATACCAGGGTAGGTGACAGGGATAACTATGATAAAATTTACCAGACAGATTTGCTGGGCTGGATAGGGCATATGGGCTTTGATAAGGAAGAGGCCTTCTTTGCAAATGTATACACCGCAGGTGCAAATGAGGAGCTAAAGGCAGTATCCTTCTATGCCACAGGTAAGGATACAGAATTTGAGGTATATGTGGTAACAGATTATGAGGATAAGGATTCTCTTAAGCAAAGACAATTTGTGGTAGCAGGTAGTACAAAGTATGCCGGATATTATACAGTGGATTTGCCACAGGCAGTAAGACTGAGAGATAATAAAAAGTTTGCTGTAGTGGTAAAAATCAAGACTCCGGGAGCGGTGCACCCTATAGCTATAGAATATAATTCTGATGAGAGAACAGAAAGCTTTGACATAACAGATGGTGAGGGCTACATCAGCTTGTACGGTGAGATGTGGCATTCTGCAGAGGAGACACAGCAGTCAAATGTGTGCCTCAAAGCATTTACGGATAAGGTGGAGGAATAAGAGATGAAGAAGTTAATTTTTGCAACTGGTAATGAGCATAAGATGAAGGAAATTCGTATGATACTTGCGGACTGTGGATATGAGATATTATCTATGAAGCAGGCGGGTATAGATGTGGATGTGGTTGAGGACGGAAAGACCTTTGAGGAGAATGCTATTATTAAGGCTACAGAAATCCAGAAGCTAGTACCGGACTGTGTGGTTCTTGCTGATGATAGCGGACTTGAGGTTGATTATTTGAATGGCGAGCCAGGCATTTACTCAGCCAGATACGAGGGAGTAGACACTCCTTATGAGGTTAAGAATCAGATTATTATGGATAGACTTGCGGGAGTACCTGACGAGAAGAGAACTGCCAGATTCGTATGTGCCATAGCGGCTGCATTTCCAGATGGAAGAGTTGAGACAAGACGTGGAACTATAGAGGGAATTATCGGCTATGAGCAGGCTGGTGAGAATGGATTTGGTTACGACCCAATATTTTATCTTCCGGAAAGAGGAATGACTACTGCCCAGCTTAGCCCTGAAGAGAAGAATGATATTAGCCACAGAGGAAATGCACTTAGAATGATTAAAGAGGTGCTGTAGGAGATTGTAATGCGAAGAGTTTTAGTGGTAAGCGATTCTCATGATGATAATGACAATGTGAGAAAGGCAATTGAAAAGGCGGGAAAGATTGACCTGATGATTCACCTAGGGGATGTGGGAAGAGACTACCTAGAGGTGGAGAGGATGTCAGGTGTGCCTACATATATGGTGAAGGGAAACAATGATTATTGGGGCTCTCTTAGGGACATGTGCATTATATATATAGGGGAACACAAATGTCTTCTTACTCATGGTCACAGACAGAATGTTCACTACGGAGTGGACAGGCTTAGGTATCTGGCTCTGGAAAATGAATGCGACATAGCTATGTATGGACATACCCACGTGCCATTTTTAGAGGAGAATCCAGATGATGTGACTATTCTTAATCCGGGAAGTCTTACATTTCCAAGACAGAGTGGACATGAGAGGACTTTTCTCATTATGGAAATAGATGAGAATGAGGAGATAACCTACACATTTGACCATATATAAGAGGAATGAGTAACTGATGAATTTTGCACACCCTGACTCTTAATCAGGGTGTGTTGTTATAAATAGCGAGGAAACAGATTTGAGAAAAGGCGAAATATATCAGGGTGTAATTGAAAATTACGATTTCCCTAACAAGGGAAGCTTTATGATGGAGGACAGGAAGGTAACCATAAAGGGCGCTTTAAAGGGACAGAAGGTGGAGTTTATGGTTACTAAGAGGAAAAGCGGCATGGCAGAGGGAAGACTCCTTAATGTACTTGAGAAGTCACCTATGGAGGACGCTACCCCGGACTGTCCTTATTTTGGTGTGTGCGGAGGCTGCGCTTATCAGACTATGTCCTATGAGAACCAGCTTAAGCTTAAGGAAGAGATGGTTAAGAAGCTTCTTGCACCGGTGGTTAATGGTAGCTTTAAGGAGCTGCCAGGCTACGAAGACAAGAACATAGATGATGTGTGGGAGGGAATCCTTGGTTCCCCGGACCATGCAGGCTATCGTAACAAGATGGAGTTTACCTTTGGTGATGAGTATAAAGATGGTCCTATGGCTCTTGGGCTACACAAGAAGGGAAACTTCTATGATATATTAAATGTTAGTGGTTGTAAGATTATTAAAGATGAGTGGAGCAGGATTCTTGATTTTTCCTTAGAGTATTTTAAGGAGAAGAATGTACCATTTTATCACAGAATGAGGCATGAAGGTGTGCTTAGAAATTTGGTTATCAGACAGTCTAAGGCAACAGGAGAATTCCTTATTAATCTGGTTACCACAACCCAATGGGATAAGTTTGGGTTTGCTAAGGTGGATGGAGTGGAGGTATTCGAGGTAGCTGATAATGGCTTCGACCTGGCGAATATTGATGTGCTTAAAGGTTATGTAGAGGGCTTGGTTAAGCTTGCACAGGAAGAGGATTTTGATGCCACAATTGCAGGAATATTATACACAGAAAACGATACTCTAGGAGATGTGGTTCAAAGTGACAGAACTGTATGCTTGTATGGACAGGACTACATAACCGAGGAGGTAATGGGACTTAAATTTAAGATATCACCATTTTCATTTTTCCAGACTAATACTTTGGGCTGTCAGGTGCTTTACACTAAGGCCAGGGAGTACATTATGTCTATGGAGAGTATGAAGGATAGCAAGGTGGTTTTCGACCTCTACAGTGGCACCGGAACCATCGCCCAGATGATGTCACCGGCAGCAGATAAGGTTATAGGCATAGAGATAGTGGAGGAAGCAGTGGAAGCAGCCAAGGAGAATGCTAAGCTTAACGGACTTAATAACTGTGAATTTATAGCAGGTGACGTGCTTAAAGCCATCGACCTGGTGGAGGATACACCAGATGTAATAATCCTAGACCCACCACGAGATGGAATCAATCCTAGGGCACTTGATAAGATACTTAACTTCGGGGTCAAGGAGATGGTATATATAAGCTGTAAGCCAACAAGTCTTGCCAGAGATTTGGAGACTATCACTAAGAGGGGATATAGAGTGGTAAAGGCTTGTGTGGTAGATCAGTTTCCGAGGACGACACATGCAGAGAGTGTAGTTCTTTTGTCCCGAAAAACTCCAGATGCAATTATTGAAATCGACTTGGAGATGTCGGAGCTTGATTTAACAAGGGCTGAAAGCAAAGCGACCTATAAAGAAATTGAGGAATATGTGC
>SVEC01000023.1 GCA_015057555.1 Lachnospiraceae bacterium
GTTGCATTAAATGATACAACTGAAACTACTGAAACAGTTGAAGAAACAACAGAAACAGTTACTACTGAAACAGTAGAAGAAGAGCCTAGTGAAGAGCCTAGCGTAGAAACTCCTAGCGAGAATACAACTACTACAACAACTACAACTCCTAGTGAAACTCCAAGTGTACCTACACATACACATAACTATAAGTCAACTGTAACAAATGCAACTTGTACTTCACAAGGTTACACAACTTATACTTGCGAGTGTGGAGATAGTTATGTATCTAACTACACAAGTGGTAGCCATAACTATTCAAATGGTGCTTGTACTACTTGTGGTACAGCAGACCCTAATGTTCAAAAGCATTGGTGTGGTACTCCTATGAAAATGATGAGTGGTTATATCCACCACCCAGCAGAGGGTTACACAACTCTTATGGTTACTTTCAGTAATGGAGATAGAGTACCTTATGTAGATAAGGGAGATGGTGGTGCTTGGATTTCCGATTATATGCGTGAAAACAACATCATTAGTTACTCTATCGCAGAACACTTTGTAGAAACAACACCCGCTTGGAGAGAAGAGAATGTAACTCAAATGTGTTGTCCATCTTGTAGATATGCCGATAACGGTTTTGTAGCATATTAGTATTGCCCTATATATACTCTCTCGGAGAGTAAGCCACCTTTTTAGGTGGCTTTTTTCTTGTTTTTACGATAATAATGTTATGCACTTGTCTTTTGTGTGATTTGTGCGTTTACATCATCTACTGTTAAACCTTTCTTGAAAAATGTATTATATGTTCCAAATACAAGTAAGGCTACTATTATAATTGCACTCACACTAAATATAATTGCTTTATTTGTTGTTTGCTTTTTATGTAATGCTTGAATTTTGGCTTGTCTTTCCATTATCTTTTCTTGAATAGATGCCTCTAATTCTCTTTGCTTTTTTGCCTCTCTAAAATAAAGCCCTATTTAATTGTAATAGAATAATTCTGTTAAAAATCTAGGAAAGGAGAAAATTAATATGTTAAAAGCCAACTGTAAATGAAGTGCTATTTAATTATATAGTAATCAATACTATAAAAATAATAATGCGTTGTGCATTATAGAAAGGGGATTATGCTTATGGAAAAAGAAACATTTACACACGATTTCAAATCTGCCATCTTTGACGAAATGCAAAAAGAGGTTTTAGATGAGTATGGTGTACCATATTGTAAGTGGGATTCACTAATTGATGCCTATAAAGTTATTCGTCATCAAATTGGCATTGATGAATTCGCTTATTATGATATTTTAGAAAGTATGTACAAAGCTCGTAAGACTCTGGACAATATGAGTTTCTAAAAACAATGCTAGCAGTCTGCTGATATATAATCGGTTTTCTGCTAGCGTATTCAAAAGACTTGTTACTAATAATGTCAACTGATATAATTTGGTTATAAACTAATGGAGGTATTTTTATGGTAGCAATTAGAAATGATGAAGGAAAGCCATGTATTAAGATTATGGATAACACTCCAGTACTCGATATGCTTTCTCTTTGTGATAAGATTGAAAAAGGGCTTAAGGAAAAAGAATATAATATCGAAAATGTAGAAGTTATCTGTGACCGTTGTATTATATCATTAATTATATCTATACGAGATAATAATGAAACTCTTTATCTTGGCTATAGGATTGATGAACAGCACGATAAAGATTACTTTTATCTCGTTCCAAACGGATTATCATTACCTGATGAGTATATAGATGAGCTTTGGGATGATTTTTACGAAAAAATAATCAACGATATTTTTGATATTTTGAGTTAATAATACTTTTTCCATATGTATATAAATCTGAGACTGTGTAACGCAGTCTCTTTTTTATACACAAAAACAGGCTAAAATCTATTGATAAATACTATGTTTTTTTTATAATCAAAAAATTTATTAAAAAATTTTAAAAAAATTGCTCCAAACTGTGAACTTTTTAAATAAAGATTGATAAAATGTAAATATAACAAAATTGTACAATTTGTTTAATAACTATATTATTTAAAATTTACTTTAGAAAGGAAATTAAAATTATGAACAGAATTTTATTAACAAAAGACAATGATGGGGATATGTGTATCAGAATTAATAATGATGCATCTGCCCTAGAATTGCAAAATTTATGTAAGAAAATCGAAAGTGGTCTTACTGAGAAAGGATATATAGTTGGTTCGGTAGACCTTATCATCAATGACCAGTTTGTAACCATAAGCATCGAAATGCTTGATAGTGATTACGATAAAATTGGGCTTGTAGAGTATTCGACTAATGAGCAAAATGGAGATTATTATGATTTGTTTCCTATTAAAACAAGTGCATCAAATAAATGTTATCAAAATAAATGGGATGAATATATGTCCAATATAGTTGATGATGTGTTTGATATTATGAGTAAATAATTACATAGTATTTCCAAAATTAAGACGGATTCAGTTCCGTCTTTTTTTAATGCAAAAAATAAGGAGAGATAAAAATGATAATCAAAAATATTGATATAAAAGAAATTTTAGAAGCATTTGATATTCCAGAAGATATTTTTCAACTCTTATTAGAAGAATATAAGAAGGCAAGAGTAAGAATTGGCATTAGCGAAGAAACATATTCAAAGATGGTTGAGTGTATCTTGGATTCGCTTGTAGAACAGTTATACACCTAACAAAGAGTATACAACATAGATAAATAATAGAAATGGGGGCTATGCATGGTTGAAATGACACATGAACAGGAACTAAACCTTGAACGCTTTGCTAGCTTACTGGTTGAACTTATAGAAAGACACGCTGATGCAGTGGATAAGGAAGAAATGGAAAATAAAATGCTTATAACTTAACAAAAAGCTGGGGACGAGAAGTTTCCAGCTTTTTTATGAATACAGGACTTGATAAATTATAAAAGTGAAGTTACAATAGGGTAGAACAGTAATTATGTGTCCCGAAAAATAGAAAGGAGCAAGTATTTATGGAAGCAAAAAAGACGAAAGTATATATATACACAAGAGTATCAACGGATATGCAGGTGGATGGTTATTCATTAGACGCACAAAAAGATAAACTAAAAAAGTATGCAGATTATAATGATATGGTTATTGTTGGAGAATATTCAGACGAGGGTAAATCTGGGAAGAATATTACAGGCAGACCAGATTTTCAGAGAATGTTAAACGATATTGCTTGTAAAAAAGATGATGTGAAATTTGTATTAGTATTTAAGTTGTCACGATTTGGAAGAAACACAGCTGATACATTAAATTCATTACAATATTTACAGGATTTTGGGGTTAATTTGATAAGTACCGAAGATAAGATAGATTCAAGCGAGGGTACTGGAAAACTTATGATAAGTGTATTAAGTGCAGTTGCAGAAATTGAGCGTGAAAATATTTTAGTTCAGACAATGGCTGGAAGAAAGCAAAAAGCCAGAGAAGGAAAATGGAATGGTGGATTTGCTCCTTATGGCTATAAACTGAATAAGGAAACAAGTATATTGGAAATTGCAGAAGATGAAGCCGAAGCAATTAGAATTATTTTTGATAAGTTTGTGCATACCGATATGGGATATAATGGTGTAGTAAACTATTTGAACAATAATGGAATTAAGAAGAAAGCTAGACAGAACGGACATTTAACCAGTTTTACAACATCAACAGTAAAAGCGATTTTGGATAATCCCGTATATGCTGGTAAAATTGCGTATGAAAGAAGAAAGAATACAAAGATAGAAGGTACTCGTAATGAATATCATATCGTGCCACAAAAGGAATATCCTGTGTATGATGGCAAGCATGAAGCAATCATAGATATTAAGTTATGGCAAGATGCACAGGCGAAACGAAAAGCTACAGCAAAACGCTTAGAAAAGAAACATGGCATAGACCATGAACATGTATTAAGTGGAATCATTAAATGTCCTGTTTGTGGTGCTGGCATGTATGGTAACAGAAAGACTGCAAAGAAAAAGGATGGTACATATTATCCAACATATTATTCTTATGCTTGCAAGCATAGAACTTATAAGAACGGACATAAATGTGATTATCATAAACAATGGAATGAAAGCAAGGTAGATGAGGCAGTTGCAGAAATAATAAAGAAATTAGTACAGAATCCGAGATTTTCAGAAGTGATGAAAACAAAGATAAATACTAAAGTAGATACAGCCGAAGCAGAAAGAGAATTAGAAAATGCAAAAAAATTGTTGCGACAAGCTGAGGTTGTAAAGGATAAGATTATATTACAGTTAGATAATTTGGATGTTTTGGATAAAAATTATGACCGAAAATATGACGATATGCAGAAGCGTTTAGATAGCAGTTATGAAAAAATTGCTGATGCAGAAGAAATAATTTCCATTTGTGAAGATAAGTTGTATAATATCCAAAAAGATAAAATTACCAGCGATAATATTTATAATTACTTGGTTGTATTTGAAAGCATTTATGATGATTTAACCGATATGGAAAAGAAACAGTTTTTTAATACATTGCTACATGAAGTACAAGTGTTTGAAAAAGAACAGGAAAACGGACAGATAATTAAGTCGATGCGTTTCAAGTTCCCTGTGTATTATAATGGAGAATTTACTGATACAATAATTCGGGACAAGAAAGAAACAGTCGAGACGGTAGTTCTGCTGGCGAGGGAATGATGACCCAAGAGAGTACAGTTTTTGTTAGCATAGATGATGGGGAACTATATGTAGGTTAATGAAATATAGTCTGCAATAGCGAAGGAGTAGATGAAACTATGGGAAAGCTATATGATGAGGTAATGAACGTTATTGATTTTCGGCTTGATGAGAGTGAGGAGAGTTTAGAGGAAAAGGTTTGCAATAAAGAAAAGAAAATTATGAATATTTTGTTTTGGACAAATATTATAGTTTTATCCTTTGCAATCTTTTGCATTATAGACGAATTTCCGTTGGGGGCCTTGACCTTTCCTTTTTGGATAACACTGAGTGTAATGATTATCAGACATTATCAGGTGAAACATCAAAAGCGAATAAATGTGCTGATGAATGATAAAGGCAATTTTAATAGTTTGCTGACGGTATATTTGGTGAGGGCAAAGTACCATACGATTAGTAAAAAGACAAGCTATGTCTTGTTGTGGAATATTAGCAGTAGCCTTTTTTATCTGGGGAAAACTGATGAAGGTAAGAAGGTTATAGATTTAATTAAGAGATTTTGCGATACACCAGAAGGGAATGCACAAAGGTTATTTTATTATGCTATGGAAGCCCGAATTCGCATGGATAAAGAAGGGGTAAAGCAATGTATTGAAGAGTTAGAGACGATTATGCCACAGATAAAAAAGCCCTACATAATTAAGACATATGATACTATATTAAAATATCCTTTGAGTATAGAGGTAGAAGAAAAAGGCGACTACGCCAAGGCTTTAGAGCTTGTAAAAGAAGATGAAAAGGAAGGCTTGTTTATGAAGGTAAGTCGCAATTATCGGTTATACAAGGTTGCCAAAGTGGCTGGTATGAATCAGGAGGCGCAGGGACACCGTGCCTTCGTAATAGAAAACGGCGGAGATACAATGTATAGTAGGGAATTGATTGACGAGAAGTTATAGGAGGAATGTTTACAATGGAGAACAACAATTTAAAACCTAAGTCAATAGGGGGAATATCCTTTAAGGAGGAAGCTGCAAAGTCGAGTCAGCCATCTTATCAAAATCAGAGTAGTCAGCCTCAGGGAGGTGGTAAATCTTCTGGTGCGGATAAGAGCGTTATTATATGCTGGATTTTAGGGGCTATTGCATTAGTTTTGCTTATAGTTTTGATTGTTGCAATTGTTAAAAAGAATTCTTCTTCAGATGACAGTAAGGAAACTACTGGTACTGAGACAACTGCCTCTGAAGATGATGATGGTAAGACAGATGAGACCACAGAGGCTGATACAGAAGGGACAACTGAGAATACAACTGAAGCCACCACTGAGCAGACCACTACAGCATCTTCTTATGAGTACATTGCCCCAACAGCATTTAGTGGTGATTGGACTGATTTTCAAATATCCATTAACGGAGATTATTATCAATTTCCTTTCCCTTATTATGTGCTGAGTGCAAATGGTTGGGGAATAGATAATGCTCCGAGTAGTGTGGGCTCAGGTGAAACTGAGGTTGTATCTGCTGCAAGCCCACATAGTGGTAAAGATTTCACGTTTTATGTAACAAATCCTAATGCCACTGCTCAGCCAATAGATAGTTGCTTAGTAACAGCCCTTTTGATTGAAAGTGATTGCACTGAGGATGAGATAAAGCTTGCTGATAACATAGTTTTTCTAACTGCCACTAAGGATGATTTTAAGGCTACATTTGGAGCCCCTGACTTTGTTCAAGAGTATGAGGATATGGAGTATGTTTCCTATATAACTGACGATTATGAAGGTTGTTTGGAATTAGAGGTAGATGCAAATAAGGTTTGTTATAAAATATACATAGAAAATATGGCTATGCCAGAGGGATTAGAGGCCAACGTGGATATTCCTACAGAAGCACCGGAAATTAATGCTTCATATGTAGCACCTACAGGCCCATCAACAGATGTAGCGGATAGCATTATTACTATAGATGGACAGAATTATAAGCTTCCTTGTCCGGTGTCAGAGTTTATAAAGAACGGCTGGAAGATGGAAACTATGACAGAGGACTATATCTACGGGGATTCTAGCACATTAAGTGCCTTTGAGAAGGATGGCGAGAAATTCTTCTGTACTATTACAAATTACACGGAGGATACAATATATACTGCAAATGGTATGGTTACTATGATTGATGCTTATGATGACTATGCAAAAGCAATTGAAATTGTATTCCCTGGTAACATAGCACTTTCAGGTAATGCAAGTCAGTTTGAGGCTGCATATAGTGGCTATGAGAATTACGTATGTGAGAGAGATGATGAATATGAAACTCTTTGCTACAATGTTTATATTCCGTTAAGTGGGGATAACGAAAGCATATTTATTTGGATAGATTGTGATTATAATACAGGTGAGATACTGGAGTATCAGTATGAGTATAGTGATTATTAATATATTAGTATTGAAATAGGGGATTACTCCATAGTATTGGAACTTATGGAAAAGATGAAAATGAAATCCAAATTGCTATAGACCTGATAGAAGTGTTAGGGCCGGTGGATGAAGAGATAGAGAGCTGAAGGAGAAAATAAGTTGTGTCAAAGTTGTATGACGATTTATTAAATATTATAGACTTTCGACCTGATAAGGAGGAAGAACAGGTTGCAGAGAAATATTTAAGGACATCCAATAGTATTTTTAATTATCGGAATAGCCTTCCTGTTTTCATTTTCTTATTTGTTTTGTCTCTATACCGTTTTGGTGACTACATAGGTTGCATATTGATTTTGGTCTTGTTAATTGTGTTTTTGATTCTTTATGGATGCCATCATAAGAAATATCAGACGCGAATAAGTAGTTTGGTTAATAAATGTATGTTTAGTAAGGCATTGACTCCGTTTATGGTTATGTCACGTTATACCAGAAGGGCCAAGGAGGCTCAGGCCGTGCTCCCTGCCATTGGAAATGCTCTTTTTTATCTGGGAAGATTTGAAGAGGCGAAGAATGTTGCCCGATTGATGAAAAAGTATTGTGATACACCTACAGGAAATATGCATAGAATATCTCTTTGCGCTGCCATAGCCAGATATGAGATGGATAAAAGTGGCGTGGAGCAGTATACCAGAGAGCTTCAGATGCTTATTCCACAGGTGAATACACCATACATAACCAAGCTGTACGAGGGTATATTAAAATATCCTTTGTATATGGAAGTGGAGGAAAGCTGTGACTATGCAAGAGCGTTAGAGATTCTGAGGGAGGAGCCAAATGAATCGTTGCTACAAAAGGTAAGCCGAAGCTATCGTTTGTGTAAAATTGCTATGTCGGCAGGGCTTAATGATGAGGCCCAAAAGCACCGTGCTTTTGTGTTGGAGAATGGTGGAGATACATTTTATAGGAGAGAGCTGGAGGGAACCATACGATAATGGTGAATTCTGTTGGATCTATAGTGGTGGAGAGGATAAGGAAAAATATATATGGATAATCGTGAGGTAATTGGAAAACTTAAAGGTATAAGGATGAATATATTGGGGTATAGAATTGCTCTTCTTTTTGTTGGCTTATTTTATTTGACTTATTTTTTTCTACCTGAGTGGGTTATGGAAGATGAAAGGATGACTATCCTTACATATGTTATGATCATAATAACGGGTCCTGTTGTGGCTATAGGGGTAAGTGGAGCGACTAAGCTAAAAGGAAAGAGTAAGGAACTATACAATGATTTATTAAGTTCAATGATAGAATATGCATATTATGAACAGGACCGTGGCTTTACAGACATAGAGGTTGGCACCTTTGGAATAATTAAGATAGGTAATATATATTATTCAAACAATTATTTTCAGGGACATTACAAGGGAGTTGGTGTTCGTCAGGCAGATGTTATTATACAGAAAGAAACTTACATAGATGAAAAATCCAGCATTACGAAGTATTTTGATGGAAGAATCTTTGAATTTACAACTGACAAAATAACTGCCCAAAATGTAAAGGTTTTTTCGCGGGGATACGAAAGCTGGCTCAATATAAATGACCGCAGAGTGGATGTTGATGATTTATTTTTCAATGATAATTTTGATGTTTTTTCAGCGGAACCATCAGAAGCCCAAGAAATATTAACCCGAGAAATGATAGAACACCTGCTGATTCTTCAAAATCAGAACAGAAGTATTGGATTTAGATTTGGTGTGGGAAAGGTTTTCGTGGCTATCAACGGAACAAGACAATTTGATGTAAACAGCATAGACAAGATAATATATGATAAAGATTTTGTCATAGCAAAGGAAGGGATTCAACTAATCAAAGACCTGATAGACGGCTTAGGAATTGGAGATAAGTATATCATGTGTGAGGATGAGTGAGTATGTATACCTTTTAAGCTGCATTGACAAAGAATCGATACGAATAGAAAAAAGATATATATTGACAGTCAACTCTGGTAATGCTACCATAAACATATCTTAAGGAGAGAGGTGAAAAGATGAGAAGATAATTTACTTTTGATTACATGAAGATTTACTTAGGTATGAGCGTAGTGCTCATTCTATTTTTCGTGTTGCCAAAAGTGGATTATGTTCTCATAACCTCTCTTTTTGTGTTAACAATGAGCCAAGTGGATTCATGCTTGCATGAAAATCCATTTGGCGAATGTCCATCACTGAACATGCTTTGCATGTGATGTGATTGTGCATAAAATTTGAATAAGTGTGAAAGGCGCAGGTGCATTCAGTGGCTCTTTCTACAAAAAATTAGAGGTTATAGTATGTAATGGAACTGTTTGGCAACAAATGGTTCTTTTTTTGTTTTGAATCGTGAAAGGAGGAAGTTATATGGCACAAATTAATGTAAATAATCTTACCTTCGGTTATGAAGGAAGCTTTGATATTGTTTTCGAAAATGTTTCATTTTCCATAGATACAAATTGGAAGCTAGGTTTTGTAGGGAGAAATGGAAAGGGTAAAACTACTTTTCTCAACCTTCTTATGGGGAAATATACATTTGAAGGGAGTATTCATACATCAACAAAGTTTGATCTTTTTCCTTATCACATTACAGAGCAACAGATGGAACTTTCTGTGGTTGACTTTATGGAGGAGCTGAAGCCGGGATGTGAAATGTGGAGGGTAATCTGTGAACTTAGTGAGCTTTCTGAGGAAGCAGATATTTTGTATAGACCCTTTTGTACATTAAGTCCAGGAGAGCGAACAAAGGCATTGCTTGCTATTTTATTTTCAGAGGAAAATGAATTCTTGCTCATAGATGAGCCAACAAACCACCTGGATAAAGCTGCACGTGAGAGTGTGAAGGACTATCTGGCTTCTAAGAAGGGATTTATACTTGTTTCCCACGATAGAGATTTGCTGGATGCTTGTACGGATCATTGTCTAGTGTTGAACAGAAGCAGTATTGATGTGCAAAATGGAAATTTCTCAGTTTGGTGGGAGAATAAGGAGAAGAAAGATAAATTTGCCTTGGCAGAGAACGAAAAGCATTTGAAGGAAATTCAGAAGCTAAATCGTGCTGCGGATCGTGTTACAAGATGGGCTGATAAGAACGAAGGTACAAAAATAGGATTTGACCCAATAAAAGAGCATGACAGATGTCTTAGCACAAGGAGTTACATAGGTGCAAAAACCAAGAAAATGCAGAGCAGAGTAAAACAGATGGAGAAACGTATCCAGCATGAGATTGATGAAAAAGAGGGCCTTTTGCAGGATATAGAATCCCCAGTGGATTTGAAATTGGTTCAGCTTACGCATCACAAGAAGCGTCTGGTTGATGTGAGGGATTATTGTGTGAGATATAATATCTCTGAGAAAGCAGTTCTTAATGAAATATCCTTTGCTGTTGAAAAAGGGGATAGAGTTGTACTGTCAGGGAAAAATGGAAGTGGAAAAACAACATTGATTAAGAGCATCTTGCAAAAATGTAACCCAGATATGATATCTATGAATGTAACAGAAGAAGGAATCTGCCAAGTGGCAAGTGGTCTTATTATTTCCTATGTTGGCCAGGAGACTGCGGGATTAAAAGGAAATATTGAAAATTACTGCAAGGAGCATAATTTGGACAAGAGCTTGTTTTGTTCCATACTTAGACAGCTTGATTTTGAAAGGGAGCAGTTCGTAAAGAACATAGAAAATTATTCAGAGGGACAGAAAAAGAAGGTGCTGTTAGCAACAAGCTTACTTACACCGGCACACCTTTATATCTGGGATGAGCCATTAAATTATATTGATGTGTTTTCGCGTATACAGCTGGAAAAGCTAATCTTACAGTATCAGCCTATTATGTTGTTTGTTGAGCATGACGTCAGATTTTGTGAGAAAATAGCAACTAAGGTAGTTGAGCTATAGCTGGGAAGGGAGAGTTGATGTATGAAAAATATATTCGTAGAAGGTATCCAAGGCTCTGGAAAGAGCACCCTGGTAAATAATATTTATAAATCAAAGCCTGGTCTAAACATATGCAGAGAGGGTGACTACTGTCCGGTTGATTTGGCTTGGTGCGCTTATATGTCTAAAGAAGAATACGAAGCTGTGTTGGAAAAGTATAGTCCTATAAAAGATGATATAGTAAAAAATACTGTTATAGAGCAGGAACACTATATTGTATCCTACACAAAGATAATCACTGACATTCCTGGGTTTCATAAGGATTTGGAGAATTATGAGGTGTACAACGGGAGGAAATCCTGGAATGAGCTTAGGGAGATTATATTAACAAGATTTAGGAATTTCATAGAAGCAGGGTATCTCTTTGAGTGTTCATTCTTCCAGAATATAATGGAGGACTTGATTCTATTCCATATGCTTAGTGATGATGAAATAATAGAGTTTTATGGGGAATTATTTGAGTTGGTTAATAAAGAAAAATTTATGCTGTTATATCTTATGAATGATAATTTGGATGAAAGCATTAATGTCATAAAAAAGGAACGCAGCGATGAGGAAGGAAACGAACTGTGGTATGACATGATGCTGGGGTATTTGGCTGATTCACTTTATGGAAGGAGATATGGACTTAGGAGCTTTGAAGATTTGGTTAATCATTTTAAACATAGGCAGGAGCTGGAATTAACTATCATACGGGAAGTGATAGGAGAGAATGCAGTTGTGTTTAGAGCGAAGGATTATGATGTGGAGCAGGTGATGTCACACATTAATAACAAAGAAATTAGAGATGGTGAGCTTGGTTACACAATAAGGCCAATAACATCTCAGGAATACTCTTTACTAGACAACTTTCTCTACGAAGCAATATTCATTCCTGAAGGATTTGAAGCTCCACCTAAGGATATAATTAAAGCACCGGAGCTACAGGTATATGTGGAAAGCTTCGGAACCCGTGATGGAGATATATGCTTTGTGGCAGAGGTGGCAGGAAGAGTAGTTGGTGCAGTTTGGGTGCGAATCATGGATGACTACGGGCATGTGGAGGATGGAGTACCGTCATTTGCAATATCCTTGTATAAGGAGTATCGTGGGTGTGGTATAGGAACTGAGTTGGTGAAAAGGATGCTGGTAGAATTACGGACAAGAGGTTACAAGAAAGCTTCATTGGCAGTTCAAAAAGAAAACTACGCCGTGAGCATGTATAAAAAAGTTGGCTTTGAGATTATAGACGAAAATGCTGAAGAATACATAATGATGTGGAAAGCAACGAATTGTAAAAATGTTGACTTAATTAGATGATAATGATATTCTGTACGTAGAAACGAAATTCAAGAATAAACCAATACGTAAATGCGAGAGCGAATTGGGAGGAATATTATGATTATTAGCGAGAGAATATTTAAAATATTAAAAGAGAAAAATATGTCACAGAATGCATTTGCAAAGCAGGTGGGATTAGCCAGTAGTACCATAAGTGATTGGAAAACTAAGAAGACGAACCCATCGGCAGATAAGATAATGGATATATGTAGGGTGTTAGAGGTTACACCAGAACAGTTGTTGACGGGAAAGGGTATTGATGAGGATTTCGTAGATGTTATGGGGGAAGATAAGGTAGAATCAAGGATATCGCAGGCAGATATGCGTATAATTCAGGATATTCATGGGATGAAGAAAGAGCAACGTAATAGACTTATGAAATATATAGAAGCGTTGAAACAGATAGAGGCGTTGGAGAAATTATAAATAGAATCATAAATTTGCGGTCGCAAATTGCGACCACAAATTAAGGACAGAAGATGGGAGGTTATAATGGAACAAATGACAGAAGTTATGTCGGTAGAGAATCTTCGAAATAAAGTATATGTTATACGAGGACAACAGGTTATGTTGGATTGTGATTTGGCTGAGATTTATGGGTACGAGGTAAAAGCATTGAATCAGCAGGTGAAAAGAAATATTACAAGATTTCCTGAAGATTTTATGTTTCAATTAACTGAAACGGAATTGGATGATTTGCGGTCACAAATTGTGACCGCAAATATAAATCCTAAAAATAGGTCATTACCCTACGCCTTCACAGAACAAGGCATATACATGCTTGCCACAGTTTTACGTGGAGAACTGGCAGAGCAGCAAAGTATATTTATTATGCGTGCATTTCGGGAGATGAGACATTACATAAAGCGGAATCAACAGTTTGTAACCCAGTCGGAGATGGGGCTATTAACATCAAAGGTGTCGGATATAGCTGTGCAAGTTGCGGGAATCACAGACTGGAAGAAAAAGACCGAACAGGATATAGAAATCATACATAAAAGCATAGATGCCATAAATGAGAATTTCGTCTCAGACAAAGATTTCAAAAACTATCTTATATACAAGGGACAAAAGTTCGAGGCAGATGCAGCATATGTAGATATTTATCAGCAGGCTACAACTAGTATATATGTAGTTGATGATTATATGAACACCAAAACCTTACAGCTTCTATCCCAGAAGAAAGCTGGTGTGGAGGTTATATTATTTACTGAGAATGGACATGGCAAAAAAGGATTTTTGACAACTGCCGTGGTAAATGATTTCGTTAACCAATATCCACCACTTCGCATCAAACCAAATCCGGATTGTCACGACAGATTAATTGTGATAGATTATAAATTACCAACAGAGCAGGTGTATCATTGTGGTGCATCTAGTAAGGATGCAGGTAAAAAGCTATGTGCTATTAATAAAATAGAGAATGGCAAGATAGTATATCCGGTGATTGATAATCTGCTTAAAGCACCAGATAAAGTGGTATGAGGAGGTAAAACTATGTTATTTTTATGTTATCCAAAATGTTCAACCTGTCAGAAGGCTAAAAAGTGGTTAGATGAGCAGGGCAAGAAATATACAGAGCGTCATATAGTAGAGAACAACCCTACCTATGAGGAGTTAAAGCAATGGTATGAATTAAGCGGACTGCCACTTAAGAAATTCTTTAATACCAGCGGTTTAAAGTATAAGGAGCTTCAGCTTAAGGACAAGCTTACTACTATGAGTGAGGATGAGATGCTTAGGCTACTTGCCACAGATGGTATGCTGGTAAAACGTCCGCTTCTTGTAAAGGATGATAAGGTATTAGTGGGTTTTAAGCAGGCACAGTGGGAGGAAATGTAATTAATGCTACACACCATCATAGACAATTTAATAATAATTTTGCTAACACTACTATGTGTCTTTAGGTGTAGCAATCCTGCTTTATTTATAATAATAGCAGGAGCTTTGATGGTGGTTACCACTATGACATCCTTAGACGAGGATAGAGGTGAGTTTGCTATTATCATCAAGCTAGTTGTTGTAGCTTTGTACGCATTTATGTCTCAAAGCTTAGTAGGTTTTGTGGCATTCTTCCTTGTAGATGAGTTAAAAAATCATATCAGGCTTATCATAGCAGTAGTGACATATATGGTTGCTAATCTTTTGGTAATCAAAGAGTATGACACAGCCCATATTATAGTAGGTGCTATAATTCTTGCGGTTTCACTTGCTATAGTGCTTGGTATAAAGCTTGTGCTTGCCAAGTATGAGGAAAGAAAAATCGCTGACAAAAACATTCTTATGAAGTCAAATATCAGTGAAATGCATGAGAAGAGAGCCAACCGAGAGCTTCTTAAGCAAAGCTACTTGGCTGAGAAGAATGCCAGACTTATGGAGCGTGAGAATATTAGTAGAAATATTCATAACAGCGTGGGACATTCCATAACAGCAGCGGTTATGACATTGGATGCGGCGGATATGCTCTATGATGTTAAGCCGGAGGATGCCAGAAAGAAGATGAATGAGGCCAATGAGCGAATTAGAGGAAGCTTAGAGTCTATCAGGCAGGCGGTTAGAGTTTTAGACAGTGAGACTGATGGAATCACAGCTTCTGATTTGAAGGTAGCTATGAAGGATATAGTTAAGGAATTTGTTATGGATACAAGCATTGAGGTAGATGAGCTATATCAGGAGCTTCCTGATGAGGTAAATGTATCTCATGAGCATAGTGAATTCCTGACAGGAGTTTTAATGGAGCTACTTACCAATGGAGTAAAGCATGGGGCGGCCACATATTTTAAGGTGGTGTTAAAGGGTGATGCAGGCCATATTAGACTTTCTGTGGAGGATAATGGTAGTAGCGATTATAATGCTGAAAACAGTCAGCTAAAGCTACAGCAGGGCTTTGGACTTAAGAAGATAGTTTCTTATGTGCAAAGGTGTGGCGGAGAGGCTACATTTTTTAATGAGGAAGGATTTAAGGCGGTTGTAGAGCTGCCTATGGAAATACTTAACAGTGAAGGTTAGTGGGTGAGAGATATGTATAAGGTATTATTAGTTGATGATGAAAATCTGCTTTTGGACAGCTTAGAGATTATACTGTCCCTAAATGGTATGGAGATAGTGGGCAAGGCAAATGACGGCAATGAGGCACTTGATATACTAGAGGGTGTAGAGTGTGATATAGCCTTAGTTGATATTAATATGAAGGGCATGGGTGGAATCGAGCTTATTGGTCACATGAAGGTGAAGCATAAGGATGTGAAGATACTTGTGCTTACCACATTCTATGATGATGACAATATAACTAAGGCCATAACAGGTGGTGCTGACGGATATTTGCTTAAGGACAGTGGCAAGGATACCATCCTTGGTGCTATCAATCAGATAATGGGCGGAGTTACGGTTCTAGATCAGAAGGTTATGCTTAGGCTTACTCAGCTTATGAGTCAAGCTGGGACAGGGGTTAAGACAAGCATGGAAGCTGAAACAGAGAATACTAATGGAGGTGATAAATCACCTAGCTTAGCAAATCTAGCTCAGGATATAACTCAGAGAGAGCAGGAGATTTGTACTCTTATGGTAGAGGGTCTTACCAACAAGCAGATTGCCCAGAAGCTTTATATATCCGAGGGAACAGTGAAGAATTACATATCAAACATTTACGATAAGACAGGAATACACGACAGAGTTAAGCTTATTGTGGCTCTGAAGGAGTCCTAGTCATATGACTTAAATGTGGCTACAGTCATAGGAAGAATATGACTGTGGTCACTTTTTTTGTTTGTGGGTGTTGATATAATACAGATATAGTCAACAGATGGAAGAAGGAGAAAATAAAATGAACAGCAAATTATCCGCATCAAAATTCATACGGAACAACAAAAAGCAGGTCTGGGTGCTGATTATAGCATTAGCACTATCATTTATGACCATGTATATTATAAACTTTTTATTTATGGCATCGGAGGTAAGCTTTAGGCCTATGTGCTTGGAACAGCCTAAGAAGGTGGCCTTTATAAGTGTTAACTATGATACCTTTGGTATATCTATAGATGACTATGAAACTCTTGAGGAGGCTGCAGCAGCATCTCAGGCAAGAAAAGACAAGTTCATGGAAGACTTAAAAGCCTATCCGGGAATAACAGATGCCTACCAAACTCAGGTTTTAACCTCTACCTATAACGGTATAGCAGGTGGTATTGGATATAAGTTTCCGCTGGTTGAAGTAGATATGATTGAACCATACCTAGACCATATGGGAGCAAAGCTTGTAGAGGGTAGACTTCCGGAAGGCGCAGGTGAGATACTTGTGGACAGCAAGGTATTAAAGAATCAGGAGTGTAAGGTGGGAGATTTCTTTAAGGAGGATATTTATGGCAAGAACTTTAAGATAGTGGGTGCTCTTGAATCAGATAATTTTACTACTGTTGGTACACCACAGGGCTTTAACAATACAGGCTGGTACATAGTAGTGCTTTGTGATGAGGAACACTGTGATATGTCAGTTGTAGTTGAGGAACTAGGGGGAAAGTTTACTGCCTGGGATGAAGTGTTTGATGTAAATGCCTGGAGAGATTTGTATGACAATGATTTGGTGGGTGTCTTAGAGGATATGATTTCAGGAATCCTTATAGTTATAACTGTGTTCCTTACTATAGCAATCGTAGTGGCTTATGTATCATTTATGAGAAGCAGGGTAAATGAATACTGTCTCTACTCATCCATAGGATATTCCAGAAAGGCAATATATTCCATGATGATGAGGGAGCTTATGATGATATTCGGCATAAGCATGGTGATAGGAGCAATTATCAGTATAGTAGCTATGATTCTTTTGGGAGAGAACTTGTTAGCTTACCTAGGTCTTAGCTATCAGTTGTTTTATCCTGAGCAGATAGTGAGGATAATAGCAGTTTTCGCAGCCATAGTAGGTGTGCTTCAGATACCGATTCTGGCAACACTTTATAAGATTAAAACCATAGATATGATAGAGGAGTAGGAGGAAGATTATGTTTGAGATAAATGATATTAGCATGATATATGATATGGACACAGAGGAGAAAATGTATGCCTTAGATGGCTTTAATCTTAAGCTTCCGGACACAGGCTTAGTGGGAGTAATAGGTCCTAGTGGAAGTGGAAAGAGTACCCTTATGTACTGTATGTCCACCCTTAAAAGCCCTACAGAGGGTAGCATAATTTACAACGACAGAGAGCTTACTACTCTCTCTAATAAGGATAGAGAAAATCTAAGAAGAAATGAGTTTGGCTTTATATTCCAGAAGCACTACTTAGTTCCATATATGAGTGCCATGGACAATGTAGCTGTAGCCGGTACAGGAAATGTTAAGGATATTAAGGAGAAGGCTACAGAGTATCTTAAGACCTTAGGCTTAAAGGAGCGAGAATTTAAGAAGAAACCAGCCAAGCTTTCTGGTGGACAGTGTCAGAGAGTGGCTATAGCAAGAGCTATGATAAATGACCCTAAGGTAATATTTGCAGATGAGCCAACAGCATCCCTTGACCATGAGAATGCATTTAATGTTATGAAGATACTTAAGAAATATTCTAAGGATAGATTAGTAATAGTTGTAACCCACGACAGGTCAATACTTAGTGATGTGGATATGACTGTAGAGATGTGGGATGGAAAGCTTAGCCAGGTCACAACAGCAAATGCAAAGGGAGAAGGAGAGGAATAATATGAGGGACATAAAACCATTTTCTGCATTTTATTATATACGAGAAAATAAGGGTCGTGCCTTTATAGCTATGTTTATGATGTTTCTTACAGTGGGAATGTTAATCGCAGGTAATTATATTTATTCCCTGTACTGGACCTTTGAGCCGGAGATTAAGTTTGATGATAAGGTGATTTCTGCAGAGTATCTATCTATAGATGAAACAGGAGAGGATTTTCAGTCATTCTTAGAGGATGTAAGAGCAGATGAAAAGCTAAAATGTGTAACTAGAACAGGGCGAGGATTTTCATCTATGCTTCATAACTCGGTGTTAAATCTTCCTATAGGTGGTGATTCTTATACCTTTAATTCTGTGGAGGATTTGGAAGCTGTCCTTTCTCATGTTGGAATTAAAGGAGATTTCTCTAACTGTAAGAATCGCAGTGCGGTACTAAGTGAGGAGTTTGCCAAGGATAAGGGCATAGAGCTTGGGGATATAATAGGACCGGAGTTTGATGAGGATTTGAGTGCGGAGTGGACAGTGGACGCCATTATTCCTGGTGCTGGATTTGCCAGCTTTTACATATATGAGGATGATGAGGCAAACCATGCCAGAGCATATATTTATAGTGATACTATGGAAGGGCAGGAGCTTCGTGATTATGTAATAAATCTGTTGGGAGACAGACAGGTAGAGATAAAAAGACATTTTAAGGAGGGCATAGACGAGCAGTTCAGAGCATATTTTGTAATATTCTATGCGGTGGTTATCCTTATAGCTGTGGTGCTTGCAGTTACTGTTAACTCAGTTGTAACAGGTCAGTATATGAAGCGAATCTATGAGTTTGGAGTGTACAGAGCCTTAGGCAGAAGCAAGAGAGAGGTAAAGACCAAGGTGGCAGCAGAGATAATCGGTATGAATGTAATGGCGTGCGCCGTAGGGATTGGAATAAGCTCAATATTTACCTACCTTATCAATGAGCTTTTGTACATACCAACAGGAAGATATCTGCTTTACTTCTCAGACCTTGGCATAAAGGGATTTTTACTCTGTGACTTGCTGGTGGTTATTCCACTTGTATTAAGTAAGGGTAGGATGATGTGCAAGGCGGATGTGACAGAGTTTTAGGGGAAATGTGAATAAGATATTATATACAAGTAGGCAACCGAGGGAGGTTGCCTATTTTTTGCTGTAATTATAAGAATACTAAAGGGATAATTAGATATTGACTAATTTGTTGTAATAACTAAAATTATTATATAGATTTATGTTTTTGGGAGGGGTAAATATGAGAAAAAGACTTTTAATAATTATGATGATATCATTACTGGCTCTTTCTGCTTGTGGAAAATCAGAGGAAGGAAAAAACAGGGAGGCTTCGAAGGAAGAAGTAACAGAGGCAAATCAAACTAGCACAGAGGTTACAACGCAAGCTACGGAAGCAACCACAGAGGCTACATCAGAGATGACAACAGAATCCGCAACAACTGCTGAGGCAACTACTGAGGCTATTGATTATTCTGATAGACTTGTTGCTTATGAACTTAAAGAAACTGATAATTCTTACATCAATGAGCTTCTAAATATGTCTGGAGAGTATACAGACAGTGTAGATAACACAGGTACATATCACTATCAGATACCACAGTTTAATGCTACCTCTGCCAGCGCAAAGGCCTTGAATCAGAGGATAGAGGCTGACCTGTATAAGATAGTTGAAAACGAGGTTATAAATATGGACGGAGGTTTTTCACTGATGTGCTATAGCCTAACCTATGAGGTGTTTCAGTATGGAGACATAGTTGCAATAGTAGCTAAAGCACCATATCCAAACGATTGTAAGTACTATTATGCATACACCTATGACTTTGAAAATGATAAGGAAGTAACTAATGCTGAATTACTTGCTATGAATAATATGACTGCTGATGGATTTGTGGAAGAGGCTTGTAAGAGGGAAGAAGAGCATTTCATGAATATGGCAAGCAATATGGGAATGACAGAGTCGGAGGAGATAGAATTTTATCTGGAGCCAGCCAGGGAGGATACAACAGCAGACCTTCCTATGTATTTGGATGAAAACGGAGTGTTAAATGTATACGTTCCATTTCCGTCTGTGGCAGGAGCGTCATATTATTATACTTTGTGTGAATTTTAAAGAAAATTTATAAAAACTCTTGACTGTAAACTTTGTTTATACTTTACAGTGAGCCCATAGAAAGGGAAATGATATGAAACGCTTACTGAAAATACAAATTATGATAATGACTTTGATAATGTTAGCAGGTTGTGGAAAGGATAATAATGAATTCCATGAGTCCACACAAACCACAGCACAGGAGCAGACTGAAATTACAGAGAATATTTCTGACACAGATCCAGCCTACTGGACCCTCCGCGGCAGTGACCGAACCGGCTACGTATCAGTTCCTTACAACTGGACAGAGGAAGAGTATGAATATGAGTTTGAGGGCAACTATTCCTTTATGTTAATTGGTCCGGAGCGTAATGCCATGGTTTCTCTTATAGAGAATAATTACGGCTACGATCCTAAACAGTATGACAGCCAGGAACCGGCGGAGTATATTATGGAGGCATATGTGGCCCAGTATGAAGCTCAGGGTGGAGCACATATAGGTGTGGAGACGGTAAAAATTAATGACTATACATTTTATAAGTCCACAGACTGTTACCCTGCAGGAAGCTATGCGGACTATGACTATTATTTGTATACCTATGTTACATTTACAGGAGACAGATTCTACACCATAGTGATTGAGGGAGATAGGAACGTTTTAGAGAATATAGTGAAAAAGGTTGAAGAAGATTTTTCTGGTAATAAAAACTAAAATATAATATGGACAATGTTTTTGAGAAGCTTGTCCTAAGTGACAAAATCACACATGTTGAATATCCTATATTAAAATAATATACAAGGATAGAGAAAATATGTGTGATTTTAATTTCCTTAATAATGGTACAACCGTGGCCCCTGGAACAGATGTAAGCTTCCCGAATAATGGTCCAAATAGCGGTGGAGGAATTGCCAGAGTTGGTGCGGATTCATTTAACTTAGCTGAAATTGGAACCTATCAGGTGTTTGTTGAAGTTGGAGTAGATGAGGCGGGACAGCTGATTCTAACCTTAGATGGAGCAGATTTAGCCTATACTGTATAAGGTCGAGCAACTGGTGCATCTCAAATTATAGGTATGGCCATTGTTACAACAACAGCAGTTAACTCTGTGCTTACAGTAAGGAATCCAGCGGGAAATGCAGCTGAGCTAACTATTACTCCGCTAGCAGGAGGAACAAGACCTGTATCAGCTCATCTGACTATAGTTCAGATTGCATAGTGTAGTGATGAGACAAATAACAGCTTGCAACTTTGATATTATCTATATGATATCAAGTGGTAAACATTTTTTGTTGCAAATAAGATTGTTTTAAAACTGCTATTTGTTGAATACATAACAAAATAATGATAAAATTTGCGTATAAGAATTTTCTTGAAAGGAGAAGGTACATGAAGGCATTATTTATCGGAGGTACTGGAATAATCAGTACAGCTATCGTAAAGAGATTAGTACAGGAGCTTGGCTGGGAGGTTTGGCTTCTTAATAGAGGTAACAGACCGGAGGCAACACCTGAGGGTGTTAATCAGATTATTGGGGATATTAAGAATGAGGCTGATGTGGCCCAAAAGCTTCAGGGTATGAAGTTCGACACTGTGTGTGAATTCATAGGCTTCCATGTGGAGGATGTGGAGAGAGATTATAGATTATTTAAGGATAAGACCAGACAGTATATTTACATAAGCTCAGCTTCTGCGTATCATAAGCCGGCGGCATCATATGTGATTACAGAGGGTACAACCTTGGCTAATCCACATTGGCAGTATTCAAGAGATAAGATTGCTTGTGAAGAATTCCTTATGAAGAAATATAGAGAGGAGGGCTTCCCTGTTACTATAGTTCGTCCTAGTCATACCTATGATGAGAGAAATATACCTCTTGGAGTTCATGGTAAGAATGGCTTCTGGCAGGTTATTAAGAGAATGCAGGCAGGCAAGCCGGTAATTATTCAGGGTGATGGAAGCAGTCTTTGGACAGCTACCTTTAACAAGGATTTTGCTGTAGGCTTTACCGGTCTTATGGGTAATAGACATGCCATAGGAGAAGCATTCCATATAACTTCAGATGAGACGCTTACCTGGAACCAGATATATGCAACTATAGCAGATGCTCTTGGAGTTACACTTAATCCATACTATGTGTCTTCAGAGTTTTTAGCTGCAACTGGAGATAAGTATGGCTTTGATTTTACTGGCAGTCTTATAGGAGATAAGTCAGTTTCGGTAGTCTTTGATAACAGCAAGCTTAAGAGAGCAGTTCCGGATATGAAGACTACAGTTAGATTTGACCAGGGAGTTAGAATATCCCTTGATTACATTATGGCTCACCCAGAGCTTCAGGTGGAGGATCCAGAGTTTGATGCTTGGTGTGATAAGGTTATAGCAACCTTGGAGAAAGCGAAAGCTGAGATATAAAAACTAATATTTATTCGGAGGAAATGGAAATGGTAGACGTAAAAGGTAAATGGGCACTTGTGACAGGAGCAAGCAGAGGACTTGGATATTTAGCAGCAAAATTCATGGCTGAGAAGGGCTGTAATCTAATAATCCACAGTAGAACCTTAGAAAGCTCTGAGAAGGTTGTTGAAGAGGTTAAGGCACTTGGTGTTGAGGCTTACGCTGTGTCAGCAGAGCTTTCGGACCTTTCAACTGTAGAAGCTATGCTTAAAGAAATCGATAATAAGGGAACTAAGGTAGATATCGTTCTTAACAATGCAGGACTTCAGATAGCTTATAGAGATGAGTACCTTGCAACTCCTATGTCAGACTATGACATAAGCTTTAAGGTAAATACTATGGCACCTATGATGATTTGCTATCACTTCATCCCACAGATGGTGGAGCGTGGCTTCGGTAGAATCGTAAATACTTCAAGTGGAATCAATCTTGACCCACAGCAGGCAGGATACTCTGCAAGTAAGGCGGCTCTTGATAAGGTAACCAGAGATTTAGGCTCTAAGTACGAGGGTACAGATGTTATGATTAACTTAGCAGACCCAGGCTGGTGCAGAACAGACCTTGGTGGTCCTGCAGCTCCAAACTCACCAGAAAGTGCACTTCCTGGTATTATAGTAGGTGCATTTGTGGATGACAAGAAGTCTGGCAGATGGTTCGGGGCAGATGCGTTCCATGGTATGACTTTAGAGGAGGCTGTTGAGAAGGCTGAGAAGGAGATAAAGAGTCCATACGAATAGAAGTGCCAGAAGCGTTACAATGCAAATTAGTTTAAAAATTAATATATAAAAATTTCAAAACAAACTTTACTACGGTCAACAATATGCCGATATATACTATAGCGTGGTTTTTGTATGCATAGAGTCATATGCATATAGCCGATTACGTTATGACATATATCGGCATTTTTTTACCACGAAATATTAATATTAACCAAGGAGGGTTTTACAAATGGATTCAGTAAAGGAATTTTTCCAGGATTTACTTGATCAGGTACCAAATTTCATCTTTGCAATTGTACTACTTATAATTGCATTTATCGCAGCTAAGATAGTTAAGTCACTTGTGACTAAGCTTCTTAAGGCAGTTAACGCAGAGGCTTTCTTAGGAAAGATAGGCGTTAAGGACACAGCTACAAATAGCTCTGTTGAGTTCGTAGCAAAGCTTGCTTACTTTGTAACATTTTTACTTTTCTTACCAGGTGTGTTAGACAAGATTGGTATGCAGAGTGTATCAACTCCTATTACTAATATGGTTGACTCATTCCTTGAGTTCATCCCTAAGCTTATCGCGGCTGGTATCATCGTAGTAGTTGGTATCTTTATAGCTAAGATTGTAAAGGAACTCCTTGTTCCAGTACTTAAGGCGATTAAGGTTGACACTCTTCAGGAGAAGGCTGGCATAACAGCTACTGAGGGAACTGCATTTTCAAATGTAATTGCAAATGTTATCTATGGTCTTATCTTATTAGTAGTTGTTACTTCAGCTTTAGATCAGCTTGAGATTGCAGCTATTTCAGGACCTGCAAATAATATCGTTTCAACTATATTTGCTATGCTTCCAAATGTACTTGGTGCAATCATCATCATTGCAATTGGTGTATTTATAGCTAAGCTTGTGGCTACACTTCTTCAGAATCTTCTTGCAGGCGTTGGCGCTGATACATTAGTAGAGAAGATTACTGGTAATGCTGAGAAGAACGTTAATCTTTCTAAGATTTTAAGTGAGGTTGTTAAGTATGTAATCGTTGTTATCTTTATCGTTCAGGGTATCAACGTACTTGATCTTGCAATCTTAAATGGCATCGGTGCTACAGTTATTGCTTTCTTACCAGCAGTAATCAGCACAATTATTATTCTTGCAATCGGTTTATTTGCAGCAAATGCAGCTGAGAACGCTATCGCTAAGAAGTGCGCTAATGCAAAGGCTATGGCTCTTACAGCTAAGGTTGCTATCTACGTTGTAACAGCATTTATGTGCTTAAGCCAGTTAGGTATCGCAGGTGCTATGGTTGAGACTACATTTATCTTAATCATCGCAGCTATCTGTGTTGCAGTTGCAATCGCATTTGGCGTAGGTGGACGTACATTTGCAGCTAATACCTTAGCAAAGCTTGAGCAGAAGCTTGATGATAAGGAAGAGGCTGAGGTTGTTGAGGAGACTGAAGCAGTAGTAGAGACTACTGAGGATGCTGAGTAATCTTTAATTTAAGAATATAAATTATATGTAGAGTATCCCACATGCGCTTGTTGCCTGTGGGATATTCTATGAAAGGTACAAAATTATGGATGTTAAGACTAAGAAAATATTAAGTGCTGTGGCCACGGTGGTGTTGTTTATAGGCTTGGGAATATACTATCTCCTAGCTCCAGGTAGTGACGGAGATAATACTGCTACAACTCAGGCTACCACTGAGAAGACTACCACAGAGGTGTCCACAGTTGAAAATGATGACCAGGCACAAAATGACCCAGAAACTGAACAGGTTACAGAGGCTGAACCCACCACAGAGGTAGAGATAGTAACCTATGAGTTCAGAAAGCAGCAGTACCTAGATGAGCACTTTGAGAAGCATGGCTCGGAGTTTGATTATGAAACTGCTGAGGAATATCTTGCAGGAGCAAACCGTGTAATCAATGATCCAAATAGCTTGTACAAGACAGAAGCAGAGGATGGAGACCATATTTACTATCTTGAGAGTACAAATGAATTTGTTGTGTTAGCAACAGATGGATATATAAGAACATATTTTAAGCCTAGTGCGGGAATAGATTATTTTAATCGTCAGTGATGTGAAGCCGGTAAAGATTGTATCTTTATCGGCTAATTTTTGGTTAAAAATGAAAAAAATACTAGCAAAAAAAATTTAAAGTGCTATAATTCAACCTTGTGCGAATAATTATTTTAATAAATAATCATATGAGAAAAGAGGTCCTTAAAATGTTAGCACAGGTTTTGGCGGTAGTGATTTTTATAGCTATGTTTGCTCTCATAGTCACTGAGATAGTGGAGAGGCATATTATAACATTGGCTAGTGGATTGCTAACGCTTATTTTAGTTTTCGGAATTGGTATGCAGAGCATGGAAGCAGTTATGACTACTTTAAATCTTAAGAGTATATTTGCTGTGGATTTTTGGTATGTGGCGGGAGAACACTCGGAGTCAAGTAGTGGAATCAACTGGGCAACAATTATATTTATCGCTGGTATGATGGTAATGGTTGAAGGTATGGCCAGAGTGGGTTTCTTTAGATGGCTTTGTATGAGAATAGCGAAGGCAGTTAAGTACAAAATAGTACCTATATTTATGACCTTCATGGTGCTTTCCTTTGTACTGGCTATGTTTATAGACAGTATTACGGTTATACTTTTCTTAGCAGCTGTAACTATAGAACTGTCACAGCTACTTAAATTCAATCCAATATCAATGATATTGGCGGAGGTGTTCTGTGCTAACCTTGGTGGTTCAGCTACTATGTGTGGGGACCCGCCTAATATAATTATTGGAACCTCTCTTGGATATTCCTTTGCAGATTTTGTGCTTAACACAGGAATAATTGCGGTAGTGGCGCTTGTTATGGTGCTTGTGTATTTTTATGTGGTTTGTAGGAAAGAGCTTAAGCTGGCAGAAAATCAGAACATAGATTTAACAACACTTCCAAGTCCAGAGTCAGCAATAATTAGCAGGGTAGGCTTTGGTGTAAATACAGTAATCTTTTTGCTTGCAATAGTGCTACTGGTTACTCACGCTCAGACAGGGCTTACAGTGGCATTTATAGGAGCTCTTGTGGCTATGCTAAGCTTGATTGCTTCAGGAAAGCACGCATTAAAGCTTCTTAAGGATGTAGACTATAAAACTCTCCTCTTTTTCGTAGGACTTTTTGTAGTCGTAGGGGGTCTTGAGGAGACTGGAATACTTGAGGGAATAGCAGGCTTTATAGGTAAGCTTTGCGGTGGAAATATGCATCTTATGGTGGCTATTATCCTTTGGATTTCTGCTATTGCCAGCGCATTTGTGGACAATATTCCATTTGCCGCAACCATGATTCCGGTAATTAAGAATTTGGCTGCAACTCAGGGCATGGATTTAGATGTTCTTGCTTGGACTTTAGCTGTTGGAACTGATATAGGTGGAAGCGCAACTCCAATCGGTGCTTCTGCAAATGTTGTTGGTATCGCCACAGCAGCTAAGGAAGGTCATATAATTAAGTGGGGTAGATATTGCAAACTAATGGTGCCTGCAACCCTTATTGTACTAGCAATCGGAACGGTTATTTTATTCCTGAGATATTTGTAAAAAAGATATACAAAAGTTGAAGTCCTAGTTTACATAAATTGGTAGACATTATTTTGTGGCATTGATATAATATATGTAGATTCGAATTACAGGGCTGTGCTTAATAGCATTGTGAAAATGTATATGGATGCGCAGACTAGATAAGGGGGATAAACTATGGAACAGCTAATAATTTCAGTAGGACGTGAATGTGGCAGTGGGGGTCATGAAATTGCTGACAGATTAGCAGAGCATTATGACCTTAAGCTATACGATAGAAATCTCTTAGAGGAGATTGCTAAGGAAAAGAATCTAAAGCATGATGATTTGCATCCCCATGATGAAGGTCATCACAACAAGTGGTTATATAGAACCGTAAAGGGTATGAACAGCTCGCCAGAGCATAATGTGGCACAGCTACAGTTTGATTATCTTAAGAAAAAGGCTGACAAGGGGGATTCATTTGTAGTTGTGGGACGCTGTGCAGAGACCGTTTTAAAATATAACAAGAATCTTATATCCATCTTTGTTCTAGGAGATGAGGAGTCTAAGGTGGCCAGGCTTATGAAGGAACATAACTGTAATAAGAAGAAGGCCCTTGAGATAATGAAGGCGGGAGATAAGAGAAGAAAGAAGTACCATAATCCATACTGTGAGCTTAAGTGGGGAGACTCAAGAAACTATGATATCTCCATTAACGCCTGCAGAATCAGCGTGGATGAGGCAGTAAGGATACTTATAGATTTTATTGATACAAGAAGAAAGAAAATAGGGTAATAGTTTGTATTATATTTAGTTACGACTAAATACAAGTAATTATTCATATCCAATGTGCATATAATAATAACAGGGAAAAAATATGCAAGGAGGATGGATGAGTTGCTTACCATAAAATATATACTGCTTTATGTTATAGCTTCCAGTGTGGGAACCTTTGTATGTAAAATACTAGAGACTACACCTATGAATGTATGGCTGGCGAGATCTTTAGGTGCAGTGGTGGCTGTGGCTGTAGGGCTTATGATATACAAGCTATGGATTAGAAGAGATAAATGTGCTGTGGAATGATGATTTCACGGCACATTTTTGGTTTAATCGTGGTGCAGATTGTCGTGATTTTTATGTTGGTTCCTATTGTGATTCTAGGGTGGTTTAGAGGGAAATTTGTAAAAAATAAATAGCGAAGTTAAGAATCAGTAAAGAAAAAAACGGTTTTGGTAAAGACACGGTAAAGGAGCCTGAAAACCCATAGAAATATAAATAATATTCATTATAATCAAGAACTGTATTGAAAAATTCTAAAATTTACATACATATTCAGGAGGACGATTAAGGTGGATATTTTAATTTGGATTATGTTTGCAGTTGAGGCGTTTGTAGGTATTGGTTCTATCGTAATGATAGTGGCAGTTATGATAGCAACTATAATTAAGAAGATATATCGCAAGGCTAAGTATGGTGAAGCGATTATGTAGCGCGGAGCAAAGAGCAGGCTTGTCCTGCGAATCTAGCGCAGCTTATTAGGATGAAAAAGTATATTTAATCACATCAAGAAGTCTTCCACGAGGGACGGTGTCCTAAGTGGAGGGCTTTATTTTTTTATAACAGTTTTTGACTAATATATGCTATAATTAAGCAAGTATGTAGAAGGGTAAGAAATAATTATATATATGCAAAAACAGGATATTAAAAATAAAAAACATTTTAACAGAAATCAAGGTCAAAAAAATGCTTCCAGTACAAAGCTAAATGTCAAGCAACAAATTAAAAAAAGCAAATGTCCTATCTCAGGCAAATGTGGTGGCTGTCAGTACATTGACAAAACCTACGAAGAGCAGCTTGCACTAAAGGACAAGGAGCTAAGAAATCTACTGGGTGGTTTTGGAGAAATGGAGCCTATAATAGGCTCAGACAATCCTTACCACTACAGGAATAAGGTAAATGCTGCATTTAGGCGTAAAAAGTCTGGTGAGATTATTTCCGGAACCTATGAGGAGGGAACTCATAATATCTTGCCAGTGACAAATTGCTTTATCGAGGATGAGCAGGCAACTAAGATCATGAGTACCATCAGGGACTTGATTAGATCCTTTAAGATAACCACTCACAATGAGGATACCGGCTATGGACTTTTAAAGCATGTTATGATTCGTACAGCCAGAAAGACTGGTCAGATAATGGTTGTTTTGGTAACTGCATCACCGGTATTTCCGTCTAAAAACAACTTTGTAAAGGCCCTTAGAAATGTACATCCAGAGATAACCACAGTGGTACAAAACATTAACCAGAAGCACACCAGTGTGGTCTTAGGCGACAGGAACAATGTAATGTACGGCAAGGGCTTTATAGAGGATGTACTCTGTGGCAAGCGGTTTAGAATATCCCCTAACAGCTTTTACCAGGTAAATCCAGAGCAGACGGAAAAGCTCTATATGAAGGCTATAGAATTTGCAGGACTAACTGGAAAAGAAGTAGTGCTAGACGCCTACTGTGGCATCGGAACCATCGGTATGGTGGCTAGCGATAAGGCCAAGGAAGTCATAGGCGTAGAGCTTAATAAGGATGCGGTACGAGATGCTATCAACAATGCTAAGCTTAATGGTTGCAAAAACATAAGTTTCTATAACAACGACGCTGGCAAGTTTATGGTAGGGATGGCTAATGAGGGTTCCAAGGTGGATGTAGTATTTATGGACCCACCAAGGTCAGGAAGTGACGAAGCATTTATGTCATCGGTTATGAAGCTGGCACCGGAAAAGATTGTGTATATATCCTGCGGACCGGATACATTGGCAAGAGACCTTAAATATATGACTAAGGGTGGTAAGTATAAGGTAGAGAGAATGGTTGGGTGTGATATGTTTTCATTTACACAGCATATAGAAACAGTTGTTTTGCTTTCCAGAAATGGGTGATTGGAATCGCTAAGCAGCAATTTTCTGTGCTGGTTGGTACTATTTATCCAGCTGACTGGTACAATGTAATGGGTGATTTTGTGAAAAAATATGGTATGATAAAAATTGTGATGAGTTATAAATGAATTTTGAGGATTGGGACTAGCAAAAAAATAGCAAAAAAATAATTTGTGACAGAAAAAATATTGACGGAATATATTTCCTACTGTAAAATTCACTCCATAAAAGGCGAAAAGTGAATAATAAAATAGAGAACCCATAATGCTTATCTTACATTACAGCTTCTCTATTTTATGTATTAACGGTTGGCTAGGTGATAGTAAACTCTTGCTATAAACTGTCCATTTGTAGGTGTTCCTTTGAGTGGATTTACACTGTTTTTGAATAACCTATAGAGGCTATCCATATTGCCTTGAGTACAGCCTACCTCTATGGCGTGTCTTATGCAACGCTCAACCCTTGTAGGTGTAGAGTCATATCTAGAGGCAATCTCCTTGTAAAGTCCCTTAGTTATCTTTCTCATATAACTTGGGTCGGCTAACACCAGCTGCTCCGCGTAGGTGATGTACATAAAGCCTAGCAAGCTTGAAGGAATTCCTATATCAAGCAATACGTCCTGAATGTCATCTACCTGAATTTCACACATTTCTCCTTGAACCATGATTGATTCCCCCTTTCGTGGTATCATCATATTATGTCAAGGGATAGATTAAAATATTATTTTTAACATTTTTTGATTGGAAAATGTCAAATCAAAATGTCAAATTTGACATTGTTATATAAATTACGCCAACTTAGGAGGAAGTATATGCTTTGCACTAGAATAAGAGATATTATGAATTCAAAAAATTTAACCATTCAGCAGCTTGCTGATATGGCAAATCTTCCTATAGAAACAGTGAAAAATATTTACTATGGAAAAACAAATGATCCTAAGGTATCTACAGTATTGGCTATAGCAAATGCATTTAATATAAGTGTAAATTGCCTCATGGGACAGTGTCAGCATACAGCGGAGGAGAGAAAGCTACTTCAGTACTACAGACTTTGTGGAACTCATGGAAAGAGTCTTATAGAGCTTACTGCAAGACACGAGGCGACAGTATCAAAGAACGAACGAGAGCATACAGACAAGCACAAGATTCCTTGTCTTGTTCCGTCGGGAAGAATAAACCATGGCTTTGCCTACACCGATAGTGAGGTAGTTGAGATAGAGACTGTTAAGCCTAATGCCTATGTGGCTATAAAGATTGTCAGCAATTCCTATGCACCTGCATATTGTAAGGGAGATACTCTTCTTTTAGAGGATAGATATCCAGACCATGGGGAGAGAGCAGTTTTCGTAAGAGATGGTGTGGGCTATATTCGTAAATTTATGGAAGAGGATGGAAAATATATCTTAAGATGTGTGGCTGGACATAGAGAGGATATTGTCCTTAAGGATCTAGAAGAGGTGGAATGTGTAGGAACCTGTATAGGCGTGTCGAGAGGGTAAAATATCTTAGTTGTTCCTTAGCTATAAATGTATTTACTTACAAAAAAATTGGTGGTATTATTACCAAAAATATATACTAATTGCTAAACCAAAAAGGGAGTAGTGCACACCTAGGTGTGTCCTATTATTCGTCATCACGTTCCTATGGTTAGGGACCGGATAATAGGCAATGATTAGTTGAACGAGACTTTTTGCGCGAAGCAGTGAATGCCACGACACTGAGCGTACGTAGTACGCGATGTGTCGGCATAGCTCACTGCATAGCGCAAAAGGTCTTTTTGCTTTTTTAGGAAAGGAGAAATGATTATGAATGAAGCTTATCAGACTACCAAAGAGGAGCTACTTTATGGGGTGGATTTAAAAATGGGGTTATCCACTCCGAAAGCTGTGGAGATACTAGAGAGGGATGGGGAAAACCTTCTTCAGGAAACAAAACGAAAAAGCACTTTATCCGTATTTGTGGAGCAATTTGCAGACTTGCTGGTTATCATCCTTATCGCTGCTGCAATTATTTCTATGATATCGGGAAATGTGGAAAGCACCATAGTAATATTTGCGGTAATCACTCTGAATGCTATTCTGGGTACTGTTCAGTATGTTAAGGCGGAGAAATCCCTGGAAGCATTAAAGGCTCTTTCCTCACCTCACGTAAAGGTGCTTCGAGATGGTGTTAAGCAGGAGATTCCATCCAAGGATGTGGTCAAAGGTGACTTAGTATTGCTTGAAGCGGGAGATATGATAGTTGCTGATGGAAGAATTATCAACAACTATTCTCTTCAGGTAAACGAAAGCTCTCTTACAGGGGAATCCCTAAATGTAGATAAAAAGGACATGGAGATAAATGAGGATATGCCTCTTGGGGATAGAGTAAATATGGTCTACTCGGGAAGTCTTGTAACCTACGGTAGAGCAACAGTCCTTGTTACAGCCACTGGCATGGATACTGAAATGGGCAAGATTGCTCAGCTTATGAACCTAACCAGCCAAAAGAAGACGCCACTTCAAAAAAGCTTAGATGACTTTGGAAAAAAGCTGGCTATTATCATTATGGTAATCAGCGCAGTTGTATTATGCATAAGACTTTGGCAGGGGGAGCCTGTGCTAGATTCCCTTATGTTTGCAGTAGCCCTTGCAGTTGCCGCCATACCCGAGGCCTTAAGCTCCATAGTAACCATAGTACAGGCTATGGGAACTAGGAAGATGGCTAGGGAAAATGCAATTATAAAAGAGCTAAAGGCGGTGGAGTCCTTAGGCTCCGTGTCAGTTATATGCTCCGACAAAACAGGTACGTTGACTCAAAATAAGATGACAGTTCAAGAGCTTTATATAGATGGGGAATGTATAAAACCAGAAGAACTGGATTTAAGAAAGTCTATTCACAGATATTTCCTATACAATGCAATGCTTAATAACGATTCCTCTCTTAGAGAGGGAAAGGGTATAGGTGACCCTACAGAGTACTGTCTTCTCACTATGGCCAGGGAAGCATGCTTTAATGATAAGGGTATAAATGAAGAATATTTCCGTGGTGCTATGGAACGACTAGAAGAGATTCCCTTTGATTCCGACAGAAAGCTAATGAGCACTAAGTATTTGGTTCACGGAGTTCCTACGGTGTTTACCAAGGGTGCACTGGATGTATTGCTTGATAGAACAGTAAATATATTAACCAGTCAGGGAGTTAGGTCAATCACCTCAGATGATAAGGAAAAAATCCTTAACAAAAATCAGCAGTTTTCAGAAGGTGGTCTTAGAGTGCTTGCCTTTGCATATAAGGAGCTTAGCTTGGAAGAAACACTGGCAGAGACAGGTGAAAACAACTACACCTTTATAGGCCTTGCTTCCATGGTTGACCCACCTAGACCGGAATCTATGGCAGCAGTTGCAGATGCTAAGAGTGCAGGCATAAGACCTGTTATGATAACTGGAGACCACAAGGTTACAGCCACAGCCATAGCGAGGCAAATTGGTATATTTAATGATGGGGATATGGCTCTTACAGGTCAGGAGATAGATAAGCTTACAGACGGAGAATTAGATAATGTGTTAGAACGAGTATCGGTTTACGCCAGAGTATCCCCAGAGAATAAAATTCGTATAGTGGATGCTTGGCAGAGGAAGGGTAGAATAGTAGCCATGACTGGTGACGGTGTAAATGATGCTCCTGCTCTTAAGAAGGCGGATATAGGTGTGGCTATGGGAATTACCGGAACTGAGGTGTCTAAGGATGCTTCCGCTATGATACTATCTGACGATAATTTTGCCACCATTATGAAGGCAGTGCTTAATGGTAGAAATGTATATAGAAATATTCTAAATGCAATTCAGTTCCTTCTTTCAGGTAATCTGGCAGCTATATTTGTGGTACTGTTTTGCTCTTTTATGGCATTGCCTACACCGTTTGAACCGGTGCACCTGTTATTTATAAATCTCCTTACCGATTCTCTGCCAGCCCTGGCAATCGGTATGGAGGCTACAGATAGAAGCCTCCTTAATAATAAGCCTAGAAATCCTAAGGTGGGATTTCTTACCAAGGATTTTGTATATACCCTTCTTATATATGCTCTCCCAATAGCAACAGTTACTACCGTGGCATTTTATATGGGGTATAAGGAATCTGCTATGATGGCCAGTACTATGGCTTTTGCTACACTTACTCTGGCGAGACTATTCCATGGCTTTAACTGTAGAAGCCACAAGTCAATATTTGAAATAGGTCTAACCAGCAATGGCTGGAGCTTATGGGCTTTTTGGGCAGGTATATTTTTCCTTGCTCTTGTGCTGGGAGTGCCATTCTTAAGCAAGCTATTTATGGTGGCAGATTTAGGCGTGGGACAATTGGGAGCTATAGCAGGTTTAGCATTTATTCCAACCCTATTTATACAGTTAGTTAGAAGAGCTTTGGAAAAATTTCTTTTTAAATTGCATAGTATGCCATAAAATGTAGTTGGATATCCGTATCTAATATGATAACATTTATTACAGAAAAATTGGACAAAGGAAAATGTCGTATAGGGAGGAATACCATGTCAGATCAAAATAATATGAATCAGGGATACCCGCAGCAGTATCAGCAGATGAATCAGGGCTATCCGCAGCAAAATTATCAGCAGGAATACCCACAGCAACAATATCAGCAGATGAACCAGCAGGGCTATCCGCAGCAACAATATCAGCAGATGAATCAGCAGGGATACCCACAGCAACAGTATCAGCAGATGGTTCAGGGCTATCAGCAACCTGTAGGCGGTGGTATACCACCTAAGGGAAATAAGCCTAAGACAGGTCTTATAGTAGGTATTGTGATAGCTGCAATTGCTCTTATAGCAGGTATTATACTTTTGGTTTTCAAGGATAAAATATTTGGTGATAAGGACAAGGAACCAAAGGAGCCTACTACAGCTGTAACGACAGAGCTGGATACCAGCTGGGAGCTTACAGAGGATTTAACAACAGAGGAGTTCTATGATGACCAAGGTGGGCATGATACTCCGGAAGAATTAGTTTCAAGCTTCTGGGAGGGCTTTGCAAATTGCGACAAGGAGCAGATATATCAGTGCTTTTATCTAGAGTACGAGCCATGTGCAAGGGATGCAGAAACCTTATACAATGATTCTGTGTCTCACGCTACTGATTTGGATATAGACCTAGAGGGTATGACAACTACCTTTGAAGAGACTGGAACAGAAAACTTGGCAGACTTCGGTATGGAGGTATGGGGTGCAAAGCTTTATTATGCAAACATCCCTATGACACAAGACAAAGACGGATATGAATATGAGTTTATTGAAAAATATGAGGGTGTTGCTTTCCAGCTTGAAAATGGTAAATGGTATATTGGCTATCAGAAATCCTTAGGAGTAGATATACTAGCTATAGATGGTGTGCCAGTTGATGATACTGAGGAAACTACAGAGAGTACTGGTACATCAGATATCGATGAAACTATGTTTCTTGGATATGGGGACCTTAAAGCTATGGGTACAGATTATGCAGGCTATGTGGATGTACCTTCGGACTGGGTGATTTTTTATGAAACTGGAAATGTTCCGGATGCAGAGCATTTTTACCAGACCAGTGACCCAACTGCTTCGGCCATTGTAACTTTGTGCACTTATAATAATGGTCAAACACCATTTGATGCAGCTTCAGGAATGTATGAAGGCCTAGCCTCAGAAGGAACAGCAGATGAGGTGGTATCTGCTATGGCAGTTATAGGTGGATATGAAGCTTATCAGGTATACGCTGTGTATGGAGATGAGTATTTTATAACATACTTTTTTACAGCAGAGGATGGAAAGCTTCATTATGTGGCAGTGGAGACCACAGAAGACCTTAAGAACATTGCATTAAATGTTGAGGGAACATTTAGATTTGATAAGTAAAGCTTTAACATATTGAAATTGATAAAACATAGAAATATATGGTATACTAAACCATATATTTCTATGTTTTTTGTTAGGAGGGAAATAAATGAGCAGTCAGATAGGAATACCAACTATACTTAAGATAGGTAGCGGAGTACTTGGAAATATAGGTCAGTACCTTAAGGCCTGTGACCTGGATAATATAGTTGTATATTTTGGAAATGGACTTATAGATATGTTCGGCAGTCAGGTTATGAAGTCCTTTGAGGAAGCAGGGGTTACAGTTCACCAGTACTGTGAGCTTGATACTGTGGATATAGATGATATTATTGATATTGCCTTTTCCTTGGATGTAAAGGTGGAGGCAGTTGTGGGAATCGGAGGAGGAAAGGTTATAGATGCAGCTAAGTATATGGGATATCTCCGCAAGCTACCATTTATCAGCGTGCCTACCTCATCAAGCTCTGACGGCTTTTGCTCATCGTCAGCATCCCTTATTGTAAATGGCAGAAGAAATTCAGTGCCTGCAAAGCTTGCTTATGGAATAATAGTGGACACAGATGTGTTAAAAAGTGCACCAGCCAGATTTTTGTATTCTGGAATTGGTGATTTGGTATCAAAGATTACAGCAATCTATGACTGGCAGTACGAGGAGAAGATGGGCTATACAACTGTAAATGATGTTGCAGTTATGGTGGCTAAGAAGGCAGTAAATAGCTTTGTTAGAACACCGTTTTCAGATATTCATGAGGATTTATTCCTAAGAGAGCTGGTGGACTCTCTTGCCATGAGTGGCTTGGCAAATGAAATCGCAGGCTCCTCAGCGCCAACCAGTGGAAGTGAGCATCTTATATCTCATGCTCTAGACAAGATTCTAGAGTGTCCACAGCTTCACGGTGTGCAGGTGGGAATTGCAACATATATTATGGCTAAGGTTCACGACCACAGATATGTGAGAGTGGATAAAATATTTACAGATACAGGCTTTTGGGATTATGTTAAAACTCTGGATATTAATAGAGCAGATTATGAGGCTGCCATAGATTTAGCGCCTTCCATAAAGCCTCATAGACACGTGTATCTTCATAAGGAAAAGTACAGAAATATGGCTAAGGAGCTGCTTTATACTGATGAGAGGCTTAAGGAAGTACTGAAATAAGTTGAATTTCAAACTTTTTCCTTTGATTTATGCCATAATTTGTCTAAATTAGTTGATAATAATTATCAAAAAGTGGTATAATTATTGGACAAGTGATGTACTAATTTAGGATACACATAAAGACAGTATATTTTGACGTATTAGGAGCTTAGCTATGAGTGAAAGTTGTACACATAATTGTGAGACCTGCAAGGTAAGCGGATGCAAGGACAGGACAGCACAGAGCTTAGAGGTCCCTGCTAATGAATTTTCAAATATAAAGAAGGTCATAGCTGTAGTCAGTGGCAAGGGTGGAGTAGGAAAGTCTATGGTAACTTCATTGCTTTCAGTTCTTTCTAGGAGAAGAGGTAATGAGACAGCTATTATAGATGCAGACATTACGGGACCATCCATACCTAAGACCTTTAAGATAGACCAGAAGGCACTGGTAACAGAGGAAGCTATATTTCCTGTAGCAACTAAAACCGGTATAGAGATGATATCCATTAATCTTGTGCTTGAGGATGAAACCAAGCCGGTTATATGGAGAGGACCTATACTTGCCGGAACTGTAAAGCAGTTTTGGAGTGATGTCATGTGGCAGGATGTGGATATAATGTTTGTGGATTGTCCACCGGGAACAGGAGATGTTCCACTGACAGTATTTCAATCACTTCCAATAGATGGAATAGTAGTTGTTACTTCACCACAGGATTTGGTGTCCATGATAGTGGAAAAGGCAGTTAAGATGGCTGAGATGATGGATGTGCCTATTATTGGTATCGTGGAGAATATGTCATACTTTGTCTGTGATAAATGTGATGAAAAGCATTACATTTATGGTGAAAGTAACATAGATGAGTTAGCTAATAATTACGGTATTAAGCATGTGGCTAAGCTACCTATGGAGAAGAAGCTTAGAGAACTGGTAGATGCTGGATTAATAGAAGATTTTCAGGGCCAGTGGCTGGACGGACTTATGGATGCCATTGAGAACTGTTAAGAAAACACCAAGGGATATAAAATGTCAAGGATGACGAAAGATAGGAGGGGTTATATGTCTTTAGTTTATACTAACGACAATTGCGTTGGATGTAACAAATGTATTAGTACCTGTAGCTGTATGGGAGCTAATGTTCATGTTGAGGAAGACGGAATTTCAAAGATTCAGGTTGATGGTGACAGATGTGTTGCCTGTGGAGCATGCTTTGACGTATGTATGCATGATGCAAGAGAGTTTAATGATGACACAGAAGCTTTCTTCGAGGCACTTAGAAGAGGTGAGAGAATATCTATTCTTATTGCACCTGCATTTAAGGCTAATTATCCTAATGAGTATGAAAGAGTGCTTGGAGCACTTAAGGCTGCGGGAGTTAACAGAATTATTAGTATCTCATTTGCAGCAGACATTACCACATGGGGATATCTTAACTATGTAACAAAATATAACTTTACAGGTGGTATCTCACAGCCATGTCCTGCGGTAGTAGGCTACATTGAGAGATATATACCAGAGCTTATTCCAAAGCTTTTCCCTGTACATAGCCCTATGATGTGTGGAGCCATTTACGCTAAGAAGTATATGGGAATTACTGATAAGCTTGCATTTATCAGCCCATGTATCGCTAAAAAGATGGAGATAGATGATCCTAATTGTGGTGGTTACATTAACTATAACGTAACCTTCGACCACCTTATGAAATATATACGCAAGAATAACCTTACAGGTACTCCTTGCAGTGATGAGATTGATTACGGTCTTGGTTCAATCTACCCTATGCCAGGTGGACTTAAGGAGAATGTTTACTGGTTCTGTGGTGACAGCGTGCTTATTCGTCAGGTTGAGGGTGAGAAGCATATGTATCACTACCTTGAGAAGAATAAGGATAGAATCGCTAAGAGTATGACCCCATACTTGTTTATAGATGCTCTTAACTGTGCTGAAGGATGTTTATATGGTACAGCTACAGAGAGCTTTAAGAACGAGACTGAGGATCCACTTTACGAGATGCTTAAGATTCGTGAGGAGCGCAAGAAGGAGACTAAGGATGCGAAAAAGGATCCTTGGGGCAAGATGCTTACTCCTGCAGACAGATTAAAGTGGTTAAATAAGCAGTTTGAGAAGCTTAATCTAGATGACTTTATCAGACATTATACAGATCGTTCACATGGTGTGAAGATTGATGAGCCAAGTCGCTCAGAGCTTGATGATATCTTTATGGAGATGGGCAAGGATACAGATGAGAAGAGACATATTGATTGCTCATGCTGTGGATATGAGAGCTGTAAGATGATGGCTACAGCAATACATAATGGATTTAATGCTAAGGAGAATTGCATCCACTACATTAAGGATTTAGCTGAGAAGGAGAGAGCTGAGATTGCAGTTCTTATGGATGAGATTAATGCTCAGAAGGCAGGTGTTGTAGCTGCAGTTGAAAGCATTAACCTTGAGTTTGAAGGTCTTAATATTGCGGTTGAGCATATGGAGTCAGGTAATAACTCTAACGCATCAGAAAGTACAGGTATCTCTGAGGAGATTCAGACAGTTACAGAGTTCTGTCAAAATCTTGAAACGTCACTTCAGGAGATTTACGAGCTTCTTTCAGAGCTTAGAGATAACAATAATCAGGTAGTTGCTATTTCCTCAAAGACTAACCTGCTTGCATTGAATGCTTCCATCGAGGCAGCTCGTGCAGGTGAGGCAGGTAGAGGCTTCGCAGTAGTTGCAACTGAAATCAATGATCTTGCTAAGAGTTCAAGAGATACAGTTGAAAGCTCTAACCAGGGGCAGGAGAAGATAGAAAAGGCAATCCGTGCAATCAACGCAGAGGCTAACAATCTTCTTGAGGTTGTTGCAAAGGTTTGTGATAGAACACAGAACTTAGCTGCATCTACAGAGGAGATTGCGGCATCATCTACAAATGTTTTGGATATATCTAATAACATCAAGCAGATGATTGACGAGCTGGTAGCAGGAGTGTAAGACATAAATTACATTATGGTCAGTTGAAACAAAGTTAACCCTTTCGCATTGCCTTGTGGAAGGGTTTCTTTTTATGTGACAAGGACAAGGGCATTCAGCTAAGTGCTGCGCTGCGGGGATTTTGAAATGCCCAGCTATACTTCGAGGTT
>SVEC01000024.1 GCA_015057555.1 Lachnospiraceae bacterium
GTCATGGATTGCGTCAAGGTCAAGTGCCTTAGCACGCTTTGCAATTCAAGGGGTTGCAGAGATTTTAAAGGACAAAGACAAGGACAAATTAACAACAAGTTTAAACAACTCCTTGTAAGTTTGGAACGGAAGAATATGATGAACTAACTACAATTGAGTCTAAGCATCCAGACTTTAGAATAGCATTTAGAAGTGTCAGAACTGGCAAGAGAGTTCCTAATGAGAACAAAGGTCTTACATTTGACTTTATGAGAAGATACATAAAGATTATGGATAAGAATAATGTATCAACATTCGATAGTGTTGTAGCTTATTATAAGCTTGATTTAGGCTTTACTGGAACTAGATTATACATCCATGTCAAGACATGGTTCTTAGAGAACTATCCAGAGTATGAAGATATGATTGCTTCTGCTGCCCCTAGAAAAGTAACAAAGGCAGCAGCTGCATAAACCCTCAATAGAGGGGGGCTATAATCTAGGAATGGCAAATTGCAATCTCCGTTTTCCGTCTTTCTACCTACCTTTCCTTTCCAAATTCTATTTCTATTTTGAAAGGCGGAAATCCAAAATTTTATATGATTTATATAAATTTTTGACCTTTCCAAAAGACGATAACAGAACAAAGAAAAACGGACAAAACGGTTATTATCGATTGTAATTTTCTAAAACCGATTTACATGTATCTGCAAATTCGTTTTTAACATGTTCTGGTGCAACAATACTTATATCTTTTCCCAAGCCAAATAGCCAACCATAAAACTGTGGACTTACATTTATATCCACATTTACAGTATAAAAATCATTCTTATCTGGTACTACAAATAAGTCTGTACCAAAACGATCAAATATTACATTTGCAAGTTTCTTATTAAACCTTAGCTTTATTCTTTCCTGCTTTCCGCCATACATGCCAAAGGTCTTTAGGGTGTATTCTGCTATGTTGAAATCTGCAAATACCTCTTTACCTTCCCTTAGTTCCTCGGAATATTTTATTGCTTGCATCTTATCAACTCTATAATGCCTAAGCTCCTTTGACCTATCATCAAAAGCAACAAGGTAATAATTATCATCATTTAAGGTAACCGCATAAGGACTAACTAAAAGCGGCTCTCCCTTATTTATTGTCTCTAATTTCTTATTTGTATTCCAACGCATGTATTGAAACTTTATCTTGCTATCAGTATTTATAGCTGTATAGATAACATCAAGATTTTTAAGCACCTTATCATTCATGCTCTTTATTCTTTTTCCCAACAAAACATTTCTATTAAGTTGCTCACTAGAATATACACTACCTAGCTTTTTGATTTTATCTATTAACTCCTTTGATTTTGTCTCTGTCAAAAACTTTGATGCGGCAACCGCATCTATAAGAAACTTCAACTCATTCTCACTAAATCTCTTTACTGGTTGATGATACTTACATGTTCCCCTACCTAATACCTTTTCCACTCCAAAATCTAAATACTCTAATAAATTCAATGCTGAATATACTGTCCTTCTGTCAACATCTACTCCCCACTTTGAAAGATAGTTAATCATATCATGTTTAGTGATAAAATGGTCTTTGTCTGTCTGTTCATGCAAGAGCTTCATCAAATATATAGGTACAACCTTTTTACTATATGCACTGTTTTCCTTTTCCATTTCCCTTCTCCTCTTGTTTAATCTAGCGTTGCCCTGCAACGCTAGAAAGATAATCAAAGATACAGCAGCTTGCTGCTGTATCTTGATTATATCATATATATAAAATTTTGAGTTGACTAATAATAAGTATATAATAAAATCAAATTTTTACATTCAATTCCAATCATAACCCCAATTATATTTTTGCCCCAGACACACAAACTGCCCTTCTTCATTCTTAATTGTTACTGTCTCTTTATACAATCTAAGATTATCACTATCCTTCTTGCTACAAATAGCTTTAACACACCTCTCAACAGTAGTTTTGCTTAGTCCTGTTTCTTCTCCTAGCATTTCATTTGTAATAGGTGTGTCCTGCGGCTGTTCCATTATCCTAAGTAAAACCTTTAGAGCATTTTCCCAAGTAGTTGCCCCTGCATCTTCTCTAAGCATCTTATACCATGCCTTTTTAATCTTAATTATCTTCTTGCTCTTTTCAGCGGCTGCCGCCAGAGATATATTATATATATTCTCATCTATTGTTATGGTTAGATAATCATTATCTGCCAAATGCTTTATACTCTCTTTAATACTCTTAGTATTTACCGCACTATTTTTTATTCCTAGTTCATCACAAAACTCTTTTATTGTACCTCTAAAACCTCTGTTATTATCAGCTAGTACAGTAACTAATGTTAATATTCTAAAATGCTTTTTGTCTAAGGGTATCCACTCAATCAAAAAATCTAGTTCTTTTTCCATTCTTACTCCTTTGTCATTTAAAATAATTTTCAATAGCCTTATTTAAGGCTGCTGCCGCCTGTTCCTTTATTACTTCTTCATAGGCAGCAGCATCTATATCTTTGTTATATTTTTTTCTTAGAGCTTTTCTGCTCTTGTTATAGTTCTTATAGACTTCATCTACACAGTAAGTCTTTTCCCAAAAGGAATATCTATCATCAAAGTTCATTTTTTATTTCCTTTCTATATATATTATATCAAAAATTTTATATAAAATAAAATCACAGCTCTACTTCACAAGCCGCATAAATACTATGTTCCAGATAAAAAGAAAGGCGGCTGCCGCCGCTGTAAAGTAATGCTATTATATCTATCTTTTCATCTCTTGTTTTACCCTTCAACATACTAACTAATATACTATACATTCCTATCTCTCCTTTTGCTATTTACTAAGTCTACATTGTTATAAAACTTATCTATGTTATGTTCTCTCTTGTATCTTCTCACAACAGAGCTTTCTGAAAGATGCGTTTTCTGTGATAGGTTTAATCTTTCCTTTGTTTCTTTTGCCCCTATCCGATTTGCAAAGTAATCATCAAGGATAGGTATAGCCTTTTCATACTCAATGGAAGTGTTGTGTTTATATCTCTCCTTGTTATAGGCTCTCTTGTGTATAGCTGCATGACACTCCGCACAAAGCAAAATCAAATTATCATAATCATCTGTTCCGCCTTCTGCCTTAGGTATTATATGATGCATCTCTAAGTAATCTGTCTTTGAACAAACCGCACATTGATAGTTCCATGTAATCTCTAATTTCCTTCTGGTTGCCTTACTAATCATTTTTATATTCCTCCTTTATGGAATATAAAAATCAAAGGCAGCAGCTTTAATTAACTTGTCCTAAGTTTAGCAAAATCAATAGTTCTTAATAAGTTGTTACGACATGTTATAAGTTGTTTAAACTAATAGTACACTTGTAAAATCTTGTATAATGTTGTACTATCTTGTTGTTATATTAAAGGACAAACTTTTTAAGGACAAACTCAAACTGTTTTTAATTAGTCCAAAAGGCAAAAGGACAAATAACGGACAAACCAACCAACTAAAAAAGAGGATAGACACAAACTGTATCTATCCTCTTATAATATACTTAAAGTTCTAGAACCTAGTATCTATGCGGCTTCTAATTAACCAAAGTATCTATTATATAATCCCTCAAATGCCTTACCATGTCTAGCCTCGTCCCTAGCCATCTCATGAACTGTGTCATGGATTGCGTCAAGGTCAAGTGCCTTAGCACGCTTTGCAAGGTCAAACTTTCCTAAAGTTGCTCCGTTCTCAGCCTCGATTCTCATCTCAAGGTTCTTCTTAGTTGAGTCAGTTACAACCTCTCCTAAAAGCTCTGCAAACTTAGCTGCATGCTCTGCCTCTTCGTAAGCTGCCTTCTCCCAGTAGAGACCGATCTCTGGGTATCCCTCTCTATGTGCTACTCTAGCCATAGCAAGGTACATACCTACCTCAGTACACTCTCCCATGAAGTTAGCTCTTAAGTCTTCCATAATATCTTCTGGTGCTCCCTGAGCTACGCCTACTACGTGCTCTGCTGCCCATACTCTCTCAGCTGCCTGCTCTACGAACTTCTCAGCTGGTACCTTACACTGTGGGCATCTCTCTGGTGCCGCATCTCCCTCATGAACATATCCACATACGCTACATACAAACTTACTCATAATATTATCTCCTTTCAAGGTAAAAAATTTATTTGTTTGATAATGATAATCATTATCGTTTTGTTCTGAATTCAATATATCATAAGGTTTTTAATATGTCAACATTTTTTTGATAAAAATTTTCAAAAATTATTTTTACCATATTAAAAGAATATGCAGGGGTTTATTATCCCTGCATATTTTCTACTATCTCCTTTAACTTCATACCATTAGAGGCCTTTATCAAAGCTATATCCTCTGGGTTCATAACTGACATAAGATATAGAGCTACCTCTCCATTATCCTTAAAGGAGTAACACTTTATCTGAGAGTCAGACTCCTGAACTGCCTTTACATACTGCTGGGACAGCTCACCCACTACAACTAACTCATCTATCTTCTTTGTGGCAAGGTGCTTTCCTATATCATAATGAAGCTGCTCACTATTTTCTCCTAGTTCAAACATATCACCTAATACAGCTATCTTCTTACCCTCTGACTCTAACTCATCTAGTACATTTATACTAGCCTTCATAGAATCCGGGCTTGCATTGTATGTATCATCGATCAAATTATACTTTCCAGGTATTCTTATAAGCTTTTGTCTTACACCATGAAATTCCTTATAGCTTTCTGCCGCTTTCTTAACATCAAGTCCCATATAATATGATATAGCTAAGCCTGGCAACGAGTTTCCTACATTATGCTGTCCTAATGCATTTAGTTCTACTGGAATTCTCATATCACCACATACAAAATCATAATAGTATATATAATTTTCTCTGCGTATATTTTCAGCTCTATAATCGCACCAATCAGCAGTACCATAGAACTGAACCTTTTCATTCATCTGTCCCTTAAGCTCTGCCAGCATAGGGTCGTCGCCATTTAAAAGTACAAGTCCTTCTGGGTTCATATGAGAGGTTATAGACAGCTTCTCCCTTCTAGTAACCTCAATGCTACCAAAATTCTGCATATGAGCCATACCAATAACTGTCACAACACAAATATCCGGCTGAGATATGGATGATAATATCTCCATAGTGCCAATATCATCTATACCATGCTCCAAAACTGCCACCTTATGCTTTCTAGTAATTCTGTCTACACAGGTTGGTAGTCCTTCCTGGGAGTTGTAATTCTTCTCTGTCTGATAAGTATTGACATTTGCCGAAAGAGCCGTAGCTATCATCTCTCTAGTAGTTGTCTTGCCCACACTTCCTGTTACACCGATTACTGGAATTCTACTGAGACGATTCTCTCTAATATATCTAGCTAATGCCTGATGAGCTTTTAATACATCACTTACGTAGATATATGGCTTATCTGAGATTACTATACCTGTATGCTGTGAGGTAAATGTAGCCGCACCCACCTCCATAGCACTCTCAATAAATCTGTGACCATCCACATTATTACCTACGAAGGGAACAAATAAATCTCCCTCCTTAATTTTTCGAGAATCATCACACACGTCTTTAATTATAACATCCTCGCTTCCACTTAGGAGAACTCCCCCAGTAGCCTCAAGCACATCCTTAACCGTTATGTCAAACATGTCTATCTCCTTTTAAGACATTTTTAAAAATAATATACAATCTTACTTGCCAAATCACTTGCAGTAGCTTCATCTATCAGCTCAGTGATTATAGCTAAAGCAAAATCTATAGCAGTTCCAAGTCCTCTACTAGTTATAATATTCTCATCTATAACAACCGGATCATATTTTACTATAGCTCCAGTAAGTCCTGATTCCATACCCGGATAACAGGTTGCATACTTACCATCTAAAAGACCCATCTTACCAAATATGGTTGGTGCAGCACAGATAGCTGCAATATATTTTCCTCTGTTATTATATGTTTTAATCATAGTTTCAAGACCTAGATGAGCACCTAAATTGGTTGTTCCCGGCATACCACCCGGTAAAATCAGCATATCCACATCATCATCTGCCTTGTCAAAGATTTTATCCATCTTTACAGTGATTCCATGTGCACCCTTTACCTCTTTAATTCCAGTAATAGATACCATATCAACCTCTATACCTACTCTTCTTAATAAATCAACAACAGTTAATGCTTCAACCTCCTCGAAGCCTGTTGCAAAATACATATTTACCTTACTCATTTTGTCCTCCCTAATACTCTTGCATAAATTATATCATCAAATTATATTATCAAAAAAATATTACCTATAACCCCAAAGATAGTATATAATATAAAGGAAAAATATTCAATATTTAATAATAAACCAAAAAAGGAGTAATTCCATGGAAATAGAAAGAAAATTTTTAATAAAAAAGTGTTCCTTCGAATTAAGCAAATATGATTATGTTGAAATACAACAGGCCTACATTTCAACCTCTCCAGTTATTAGAGTTCGCAAAAGATGCTCCAGTCTGGGGCAGGAGGAATATATTCTGACCGTTAAGTCTAAGGGTATGCTTTCACGTCAAGAGTTTGAGCTTTCGCTAGAGCCTGCTGATTATGAAAGGCTTCTCACAAAGGCAGAGGGAAATATTATCACAAAGAGACGTTATATTATCCCTCTTTGTGATGGCCTCACATTAGAGCTAGACTATTTTCAGGATTTGTTTCAAGGACTTATTATGGGAGAAATTGAATTTAGCAACGAGGCTGAAGCAAAAAAATATAACCTCCCTGATTTTGTATTGAAGGAGGTTACATTTGATAAACGCTATCATAATAGCAATATGAGTCTTATGCCTAAGGAGGATATCCTAGACCTGATTTCCCTTTCTCATTGATACCATAGCCATTGTTATGAAGTTCATAGATACAAATACCGTTACGGTACTAACAAGCATAGGGCTAATTAGTCCCATAGCTATATTAAAGTTTGTAAGTAGCATACCAAGGGACATACCATAGAAGCATACCATATATACCTGTCCGAAGGATAAGCCTATCTCCATCTGCTTATTCATGGAGTTAATTATGAAGCTTAATATAAGTGCCAAAAAGCCGTATTTTACAAAATATAGTAAGCACATTATCAGATAGCACAAAAATAATGACACATATATGGCTGGAACCATATCCACTAAGCTATCATTAGAAAAGCCTGGAGCCAAAACCTGTTCTATAGGTGTAATATTATCCATCCATTTTTCCCCACCTATAATTGTGGTCATTCTTACGTTTTTGCTTCCCACAGCTATATAAGTACCATCTCTTTCTAATTCCTTATCTGGAACTGTGTAATAGGTTGAGTCCAGAATAAAAACTGTATCTGCTACATTCATTCTAAATGGCTCTTCTATGGTTAGCTGGTTACCATCATAGGCTACAGGTGCCATAGTCTCTGAAAAAAGCTTATTCATACCACCAAAGCCTGTTATTATGGCAGCAGTAGGCACCACAAAGGTTACTAACCCTAATACCAGCAGTATTACCAAAATGTATAATACCGATCTACTCTTTCTTGACTCTACCAATTCCTTATATTTGGATGGTTTAAATAGCCCATACCAAATCTGTTCTGAAAATGTCATATTAGTCATTACTCCTTAATTATAAAGCCTTCTTTTGGAAGCTTAACAGTAACTATAGTTCCCTTATCCGGCTTTGTCTTTACCTCAACAGCACCCTTACAGCCTGATTTAATTCTTTTTCGAATAGTCTTAAAGGATTGCTTTCCAGCAAATCTCTTATCTGGTCCAATTCCCTTTCCATTATCTACTATCTGAATAGCGTAGCAATCAAGTCTTTCATAGCTTCTAAAGACGATTCTACTACCAGACTCAGCCTTTAGTGCACCCATAACTACTGCATTTTCCACCAATGGTTCGATGGTATTAAACGGGACCATAAAGTCAGTAACCTTATCCTCCACCGCAATTTCAAGCTCTGGATGCTTTCTCTTCATAATACCTAGATAAGCCTTAATATACTCCAGCTCCTGAGAAAATGGAACCAAATCCTTATCACCTATAGCCATAAGATTATACTTCATGTACATAGAGGTGTCATAAACCAAACGGCTATTTTCCCTATCATTATCCTTAAGGGAATTTACAGCTATATTCATACCACTGTAGATAAGAGAGGTATTAATGTTCTTAATCATATCATCTCTTTCATGCTCCACATGACTTATAGCCTGCTCCTTCTCTCTATTCATCTCCTTGATTATACCCTTTTGAGTTGCCACTACAAGTAGTATAAGGAAAATATACACTCCTGTTTGAAGTGCCAGCCCATCATAAGGTAGGTAAAAGTCAAACCAGGAAAGCACTCCCTCTGCCACGCAGGCTACAGTAAGTATCAGGTTAGCAAACAAATTGCTGTATATTGTCTTATCTGAATAGGTATCTGCTGCCAAATACATTATACCGGATAACAGCACAAGTCCCACTGTAATCAGTATCTTGGTAAATGCTTCGTAGCTTGCAAAGTCACAAACCTTCATAAACTGGAATACAAGACCAGTCAAGAAGTTTATGGCATAGATATACATTGCAATTTCAAAAATCTTTGCAAAACGTCTCTTAACCGCAAAGCAACGCTGATGCATTATATAAATTATAGGCATAGCAAGAAGTATAATTATATTAGTCATATAAACGCCAAAAACATTGCCTATAAAAAGCTCTACTATAGGGTTACCTGTTATACACCAAAAGGCTGTAAGCAGTATAAACCCAAAAGCATACATAGACTTCCTCTTATCCACATTTACATTCTTCATAAACACTAGAGATATGCCCAGAAGAATGGTTACTATAACAAGAGTGATAGCTATAATAAAGCCCACTCCATTTTCCTTAATGATATTTGCTATGGCATCACCCTTTGTGCCGTAATAAATGCTACCTATACTGCCACTGTATTTGCCGTATGCTGATGCAATATAAATGGATACAATATCTCCCGGCTTTGCAGTACCTATGCTAATAATATTCTGGCAAGGAACTGCATTTTGCATATAGGTCTGATTGGTAAGCACACCATTTGAATATACCTTCTCCTGACCTACTGTAACCACAATATTCTGGAACTGAGTTTCAAAAAGAAGTACAGAGGTTTCTGAAACATCATCAGGAACCTTGTGCATAATAAGAATGGTCTCTCCCGGCTCTGCCTCTATATCTGCAGGCAAATCTATAAGCTGGTCTGCCTCTCCTCGATAATCCCTAAGTATCCAATTAGTGCTTATATCTGTGATATCTGCTCCCGTAATCTTGTTTTCATTCATAGGCGAAAACTTTGTAGCAAAAAGCACCGCTGAAGCAATAGCCATCAATATTACTGCTACAACAAGTATATTAAGTTGTTTTAGCTTTCGTTCATTCATCTGTTATATCACTCCAAAATGTTTCATAGCCTTATATAGTCCATCATTTTCCACGGTATCTGTTCTGTAGGAGGCTACCTTAGCCACCTCATCAGAGCACACGCCCATAGCAATGCTGTTTGGTACATATTTTAACATTTCTAAATCATTATTACTATCTCCAAATACAAAAACATTTTCTATAGGAACATTATAGTAATCCATAAGAAATTTTATACCTGTAGCCTTGGAATAACCACGAGGCACCAGCTCCATAAAAGAGTCACTTCTTACAATACACTGAAAATCCTCACCAACCTGTTTTTTGAAATCATCCAAATTAGGGTTGTTTGCGCCATGCCAAACTGCCAGCTTATCAAAGACAAATTCCTCTGAATGTATGTCATCTATGATTTTGATACCCATTTCTATAAAATAATCCAGAATCTTTCTGTGTTCACCACCTGTTATATTTCCGTCAAATGCTATGTGATTCTTATGTTCAAATATTCCCTTATAACCATATTTTCTACAAAGCTCAGCTATACTTATGGATTTTTCCCTACTAAAGGGCACGTATAATATCTCCTGTCCATCTGCGTATATATTTGTTCCACAACCACAAACAAAGCCATCAAAGCCAGGCTGACGAATATAATCGTCTACTGTGGCGTATACTCGTCCAGTATTAATAAAACACTTGTGTCCCTTTTCTCTGGCTTTAATAATAGCTTCCTTTGTACTATCTGGATAATACTTTCTAGAATCGTCAGTTATTAATGTACCGTCTATATCAAAAAACAGTAGCTTCATATCTGAATTATTCATACATACTCCTACATCTGCTTCATAAGATTTATCATCTCGATAGCACCAAGAGCACAGTCATAGCCCTTGTTACCAGCCTTTGTGCCGGCTCTCTCAATAGCCTGCTCGATATTCTCAGTAGTAACAATTCCAAACATTACAGGTACCTCTGTCTCCATAGATACTGCTGCGATTCCCTTTGATACCTCGTTGCACACATAGTCATAATGACTTGTAGCACCTCTAATAACTGTTCCAAGACAGATAACTGCGTCATACTTTCCTGACTTAGCCATCTTTTTAGCTGCAAGCGGAATTTCAAATGCACCTGGTACCCAAGCTATTGTAATGTCATCCTCACTTACATTATGTCTTGTAAGACCATCCACAGCACCACCTATGAGCTTTGAAACAATGAACTCGTTAAAACGTGCCGCTACTATACCAATCTTTACTCCCTCTGCTACCATCTTTCCTTCTAATGTTCTCATAATTTTTTCCTCCATTTATAATAGTTTTTTAATCCTCAATATTATTTAAAATATGTCCCATCTTCTCCTTCTTTGTTTTAAGGTAGAAAATGTCGTGTACGCCTGGTTCCATTTCGATTGGAACTCTCTCTACGATTTCCAAGTTATAACCCTTTAAGCCATATACTTTTAAAGGATTGTTAGTCATAAGACGAAGCTCCTTAATTCCAAGGTCTACTAAGATTTGTGTTCCTATGGTGTAGTCTCTTGCGTCCTCTGGGAAGCCAAGCTCAAGATTTGCCTCTACTGTGTCTCTTCCATTATCTTGAAGCTGGTAGGCACGAATCTTGTTGATAAGACCTATGCCTCGTCCCTCCTGTCTCATATAAAGAAGTACTCCTCGTCCCTCCTTAGCAATCATCTTCATAGCCGCGTCGTACTGCTGACCACAGTCACATCTTGCAGAGCCAAGGGCATCTCCAGTTAGACATTCCGAATGTACTCGGCATAGTACCGGTGCACCATCTGTTATATCACCCTTAACCAATGCTACGTGATGCTCGCCGTTAAGCTTATTTACATATCCGTGAATCATGAAATCTCCGTAACGAGTTGGCATCTTGGCCTTAGCTACGCATTCTACAAACACTTCATGCTCCTTGCGGTACTGTACCAGCTTTTCTATGGTAGATATCTTAAGGTTGTGCTTCTTAGCAAACTCTACAAGATCATCTAGACGGGCCATATTTCCATCATCTCTCATAATCTCACAGCAAAGTCCTACTGGCTTTAGACCAGCCAATTTTACCAAGTCAACTGTGGCTTCTGTATGTCCCTGTCTCTCGATTACTCCACCAGGACGAGCCTCAAGTGGAAACATATGTCCCGGTCTTCTAAAGTCTGACGGTTTTGCATCATCCTCCACAAATTTTCTAGCTGTTATTCCACGCTCATAAGCAGAAATGCCTGTTGTAGTATCCACATGGTCTACAGACACCGAGAATGCCGTACAATGATTATCAGTATTCGTGATACACATCTGTGGAAGATTAAGTCTATCTGTGTACTCTGGTGCCATAGGCATACAGATAAGTCCCTTGGCATAGCTTGCCATAAAGTTTACATTCTCCGTTGTTGCAAACTCCGCAGCACAGATAACATCTCCCTCATTTTCTCTGTCCTCGTCATCAAGTATTACTACTATCTTTCCCTGACGAAGGTCTTCTAATATTTCTTCGATTGAATTAAATTCTGCCATAATTCCTCCTGTTAGTATCATTAAAATTTAGTTTACATAAATCCATTTTTCATTAGAAAATCTGAGGTAATGCCTGACTTAGCACCTCTGGTGTGACTTAAGCTGGTTTCACCAGTTTCTGAGTCAGAAGCTTTACTAAAGCCCATTAGCTTCTCCACGTATTTTCCTATCACATCATTTTCTAGATTTACAGTATCTCCCGGCTTTTTCATAAGCAAGGTGGTTTCCCCTGCTGTATGAGGTATGATTGATACCTTAAAACAGCTACTGTCCACATATGCCACCGTAAGACTTATACCATCTATGGCAATGGAGCCTTTTTCTATAATGTATTTTAGAATGGTTGCAGGGGCATCAATAGTTACCCAAACCGCATTATCCTCTCTTTCATAGCTTCTTATGGTTCCAGTGCCATCTATATGTCCTGATACTATATGTCCACCAAAGCGACCGTCCGCAGACATAGCTCTCTCCAAGTTCACCTTGCTTCCTATAGAAAGCTGTCCTAGGGATGACCTTCTCATGGTTTCAGCCATAACATCTGCAGTAAATAGATTTCCATTTATGGTAGTTGCTGTGAGGCACACACCATTTACAGCTATACTGTCACCTATTTTAGAGTCCTTGGTAACCACAGAACCTTGTATAGTAAGGGTTGCTGATTTAGCACCCTTTTTTATACTCTTAATCTCACCGATTTCTTCTATTATTCCGGTAAACATTGCCTCTTCCTTTCTAAATTATGTCAACTTGTCCATAAGCTCCTCTATGGCTGCTATACCACATTGTTCTCTGAGAGATATCTTCAGTCTTATTAGCTTATCCAATTTAGTAAATATATATTTCTCATCACCCGAGCATACAACTGTTAGTTCTGTTCCTTCATTAATTCCACCTATATGCCACTGCCCATCCTCATAGAAGCAACAGGTAGTGTACTCAGTAGTCGTTTTTGAACCTATCTCTACGCTTATGTCCTTTAGCCTATCAATATTCCAGTTCTTCTCAAATTCTTCTTTGTCAAATTCAGCCTCTGGCATTCTAAATCTATTCTTACTTAAATATTTTACCTGAATATCATCAAATACCTTTTCCACAGATTTTAGCTCAAACAGCTTTGCCAGGCTAGGCGTATCCACTCCAATACCTTCCACAGGAGTCAATGCATCCTTGCCTCCAAGTATCTTTGGTGCCACATACATATGAACTTCACTTACTATGTCCTGCATCAAAGCACTATAGTTAAGATTTCCACCACCCTCTAAAAGTATGCTGTCAATCTTTCTCTGACCTAAGAAAATCATCAATTCCTTAAGGTCTATCTTTTCATCTAAAAGTCCTACCTGAAGAACAGTTACCCCTGCATTTTCAAGAAGCTTTATTTTATCCGGATTATCATTTTGATGCTTATTTGCAGTAGCAATTATAGTCGGTACTTCCCTTGCAGTTTTAACTATATTTGAATCCATAGGAATTCTTAGGTTAGTATCACATATAATTCTTATAGGATTTCTTCCACCCTTTATACGACAGGTAAGCATAGGGTCATCAGCTAATACTGTTCCTATACCAACCATTATACCCACATATTCATTGCGACTTTCCTGTACCATCTGTCTGGACACCTCATTGGTTATCCACTTGCTCTCTCCTGTATAGGCAGCAATTTTTCCATCCATAGTCATAGCATACTTCATAACCACATACGGTGTCTTATTAGTAATGTAGTGAAAAAATGGCCGATTTATGTCATCACACTCACTTTTAAGTACCTGTGTTGTAACCTTTATACCATGGGCTCTCAAATACTCTATGCCCTTTCCAGCAACCTTTTCATTTGGATCATCAGAACCAACAAAAACGTGACTGATTTTATGCTCAACTATTGCTTCCACACAAGGTGGCTGTTTTCCCACATGACAGCAAGGCTCTAGTGTTACATACATTTCAGCGCCCTCTGCATCCTCTGTTAGATTTGCAAAGGCGTGACGCTCTGCATGAAGCTCTCCATATCTGGCATGATAACCCTCTCCAATGATTCTGCCATCCTTTACTATTACCGCTCCCACTAGTGGATTAGGATTTACGGCACCTATTCCTTTTTTAGCCAGTTCTATAGCTCGGCGCATATATCTTTCCTGGTACATATTTCTCCCCCTTTGCATATGGTTGATGAATGGTGGTTACACGGACATCCCTTGTGGTATCGCTTAGGGCTGACCTTTAATATCGCATAAAAAAATCTGCCACTAATAAATTTTCAGGGCAGATAATAATACACAGTAAGTTATATTACATATTCCTCTACACAACTTCTTGTGTGCCATAAAAAGGAATACCTTGTTTTAACCTTTCACTTCTTCCATCCAGACTATACTGTCGGCTTTGGAGTCTCACCAAATCCTGCCCTAAGGCTCGCGGGCTTATGCTTACGCAAACACCGCCGGTGGGGACTTACACCCCGCCCTGAAGTATTATTAACTTTATCTACTGCATTATAACTCATATTTCAAATATATACAACTATATATTTTCACAAGAATCAGTTCTATTTTTTAAAGTTTTTTCACATAATAATACTTGATATATTCAATCTCAAAAAGTATACTTAATAAGCGCTAGAGCCTATATAACAGGAGACTTACTATGAAAAAATTATTATATTTGCTTATTATATTACTAATTGTAATAATATCCTACTTATTGGTGGACAACATATTAATAAAGGATACAAATCCTTCCACCGAAGGTGATATCACTACAGAATCAACCAAAACACCTTCTACCAACGAAAAACCACAGGAATCAATTATAGCCCAAGAGGTGTTGACTACAACCACGGCTACTGAAATCACTACAGAGGAGCAAAAAAAGCAAGAGAAGATCGATTCTAATGATCCTAATTTCCCTTCCTGCCACGACTTAGAATTAAAGCTTATAGAACAATATCCAGAGCTACCTTCAGGATGTGAATCTGTTTCATTAACTATGCTTTTGAATTACTATGGTTTTGATTTAGATAAGCAATATATTGTTGACAACCATTTGATATACTCTGGAAATTTTGTTTTAGGCTACTGTGGGGATCCTTACTCCTATTCTGTGGGAGGAGGATGCTACGCTCCAGGTATGACAGACACTGCTAACGACTTCCTCACAAAAAGAAAAAGCAATTTCCAAGCTGTGAATATTACAGGAACTGAATTTGATGATTTGTTTGAATACATTGCTGCAGGACATCCTGTATTAGTTTGGACAACAATTAATATGGCTTATCCAAATAAATGCTACTATGAATATGATAATGAGGGCAATGCCTATGGCTGGGACTTAAATGAACACTGTGTTGTCCTTACCGGATATGATTACAAAGCAAATACTGTTACAGTATATGACCCTATAGCAGGTATTATATACAGAGATATGGATGCCTTCAAAGATACCTACGATTCTATGTATCAGATGGCAATCATAATAAAGGAAAACTAGAAAAACTCCAGGTTTCTCACCTGGAGTTTTCTGCTGTTATAATTACTTTTCCATCCTCCACAGTTATCTTAACCTTATTGGTATCAATTCCTGCAGCCTCAAGCATTTCCTCATTAAGCTGTACTCGATGTGCCTTATCAAGGACTGAGAACTCCTCATGTGCATCCTCATCAAGCTCCATGCCTTCCATGTTATCAATCTTTTCTCTATACTGAGCCTTCATAATCTTCTCAGTACTAATCTTTCCATCAGATATCATAACTACTCTATCAACCTTATTAGCCAGCTTCATATCGTGAGTAACAATGATAATGGTAAGACCCAGCTTACGATTTAACTCTCGAAACAAATCCTGTATCATATTAGAGGTTTTTGTATCTACCGCTCCTGTAGGCTCATCTGCCAGAAGAATTTCCGGATCATTTGCCAAGGCTACAGCTATAGCTATACGCTGCTGCTCACCACCAGACATCTGATGTGGATAGGAATCCTTTTTGTGACTCATACCTACCATTTCGATAAGCTTTAATGCCTTTTCACGTTTTTCCTTACCCTTGATTCCAGTAAAGTTCATGGCAAATTCTATATTCTCTAAGGAGGTAAGATATCCCAATAAATTTCTTCCACTTTTCTGCCATACAAAGCCTACTGTTTTCTTACGGTAGCTTACCATCTCCTTGTCTGTCATCTCCGAGAGGTTTTTACCACCTACGGTAATTTTACCTGCTGATGGTTTTTCCAAGCCACCGATTATATTCATCAGGGTACTCTTTCCACTACCACTCTTACCTATTACTGATAGCAGCTCGCCTCTTCTTATCTCCATATCAAGACCCTGCAGAGCCATAACCTCAACATCCTCTGTCTTAAATATTTTGACCAAGCTATCACATATGATGAGTATATCATCGTTAGAAGTCTGATTAACCACATATTCTCCGGCATCTGCCATAGCATCTGACTCAACCTGATTTACTATATCTATTGTTTCTTTATCAATTAGACTATCTACATTAGTTCTCATATCTTCCAACTATCTCACCATCCTCTACCTCATAGACCACATCTCCCATCTCCATAAGATTTGGGTCGTGGGTGGTCATTACTATAGTTATTCCCTCCTGCTCAACCAATTTCTTGAAAAGGTGCATAACCTTAAGTCCGGTTTCAGTATCAAGGGCTCCTGTAGGCTCATCTGCAAATATTATCTTTGGTCTGTGGGCTATAGCTCTTGCTATGGCAACACGCTGCTGCTCACCACCGGACATTTGTCCCGGCATATGCTGCATTCGCTCACCCATACCAACTATATTAAGGCATTGCTTGATTCTCTCATCATACTGGCCCTCACACTCTGCAAGTCTCATAGCAAAGTCTACATTCTCGTAAGCATTCATAATGGGAATCAATGCAACTGACTGGAATACAAAGCCTATATCCTTTCTTCTCATAGTCTCACGAGCAGACTCTGGTAGCTCCTGAATCTCTTCACCATCGAATATCACCTGTCCTTTAGTAGGCTGGTCCAGGGCACCCAGTATATTTAATAGGGTGGTCTTACCACTTCCTGAACGTCCCTTAAGTATGGTAAGTGAACCTCTGGGAATCTTTATATCCACCCCTTTAAGAGCATAGAAATCTTCTCCGCCAGTTTTAAAGCAACGAACTATGCCAGTGCCAATCAATATATTCTCTTCATAATTATACATTTGCATAGCCTACTCCTCTCCCAGCTTAAGAGCCTGTGTAATATTAAGGGACTTAATTAGCTTTCTAAGTACCAAGATACAAACCAATATCATAAGCACTATAACCACTGAAAGCTTTACTATATCTCCCATTTCAAAATAAATATAAATATCTAGGTTATGCTTCTCTGGCAGGTAAACAATACCGAAAAGCTTTACGAACAAAATGGTAGAAACCATTCCAACTACACCACCAGCTATAACTGATAAAAATGTACTGAATATATGCTCGTTAATAAGCATTCCATTTACATCCTTAAGGGACATACCCATAGCTCTATATACACCGAGCAAAAGCTCTCTTTGTCTTATAGATGATATCCAGTAAATCAAAAATCCTATTGCACAAAGGATAAGAGCTATAACAAAGCTTAAGGTAAACATACCATTGGTAATCTGAATCATAGGTGAATTCTTCATTCTAGTAATATCTTCATCAAGAATACCTATACTCTCCACATCAACCTTATTGGCCTCTAGGAAGCCTTCTACATCCTGATAGCTTGCTCCCTCTGACAAATGCATCCACACCTGGTATGGTGATATCTTAAAGCTTTTTGCCACAGTAGCGTAGTTTGCAACCACCAGGTAATTTTCCATCAATTCACCATTTTCATCATAGTAATATCTATCGTAGCCTGGCCAATCATCCACTATAGCCGTTACCTCACACACCATAGTTCCTCTTACAGTTTCAGCCTTCTGAGGTATGGCACCCATACGGCTTGCCCTAAAGTTATCCCCAACACTTATTCCTAACGCCTTAGCAAGATTGGAGGATATTACTACACCATTTTGCTTTGCCGCCATAGAATTAAGATGATTATACCAATGAGTATCCTTATTAAGCTCATCCTTAAAATGAGCTGTTCTTCCAAACTCATCTGTAACAATTCCTCTAAGCATACAGTTCTTAATATCCTTGCCTGAGTATGACACAGTAGTCTTGTCATCATATATTACTCTGGTTATATTGTCACATATTCCCTCATCAACAAGCTGCTGATACTTAATAAAATCAGGCTCTTGAAACTCGTAATCTACGTCTCTAACAGGAATAAAGAATATCTTATTTTCCCATTTTTCCTGAAAAACTATATCCGCACCATTTTCGTAGTATATTCTATCCTCGTTATTCCTATTTATAGTTCTTGCCGTATTGGCATTGAATAATCCTAAGGATACTGTCAGTATTAAGAATACAGATATAAAGCCCTGCTTTCTTGTTGTTCTTGTAATCTGAAGAAATGATGCATACATAGATGGCTTCCATCTCTTCTTACCAAGCTTATAAACAAGCTTTACCAGATAGTGAGTAAGTCTTAACACCACCAGACCAAGACCTATTATAAAAATCAAAGAATCCAGGAATATCATAGGATCCATCTTATTTCCTGCGATAGCATTCGCTCTTATATTTTCCAAATCCTGATTAAAGTTATAAAGCAAATATATGGACACACCTAAGATAATAACGTCTACAAAATATTTCTCCCATACTGGCTTCTTGCCTGAGGATGCATCAGACTTGTGCTCTACTATAGATACTTTTGTGGCTGAAACAACAGGCACAAGAACGAATATTACTCCCACAAAGCCTGCTATCACTCCATAGATTAACATCTCCGATGCAAATGTATACATCCATATATTCTCGAAGGAGAAGGTTAAAAAGTCTGTAGTTCCTGCTGCCAGCTTACATAGCACATAAGACAGTGGTAATCCCACCACAAGCCCTAAGAAAGCCACTATTCCAGCCTGCAGTGTATACATAGCTATAACCTGCAATCTGCTTAAGCCTCTACTTCTATGCATGGCGATTTCATTTCTCTCTGACTCTACTATCTGCTTAGAAACCATGAATATAAATGCCAGCACCATTCCAAGTATAGGTAACTCCAATACCCATAGAATAATATTTACAGTTTTTCGTTCTAACTTAAAATCATCTATTATCTCCTGAAATGAATAGAAAAAATTAGAATCTGCCTTCACGAACTCCTGCATATAGTACTCTATATCATCCACATTATTGCTGGTAATATCAATATAATCAAGCATAGTATAATGCTTGTAATTCACAGTATAGCTAGTGCTGTCAGTTCTGTAATTAGCCATAATGTAATCAAAGGATACTGAGTCTACAAATACATGCTCAGTAAAAGCATTTGGTTCCATCTGCCAATAAAGGTCACTGTTGTCACTCTCCTTAAAGATACCAGTAATAAGAAGCTTAAGAGTTTCTCCCTTTTCATCCTTCCAGTTTACAAAATTAAGTACCTCACCCTCTATAAGACCATACTCATCCATTACATTCTCTGGAATGATACAGGTAAGAAGTCCTGATGTGGCTGATGGGTATGCATACAATCCACCACCCTTAAGCAGCTCTGTATGCTCTACTATATCTGGCATATATGTAACCTTAAGATAATTGCCCTTGCTTCCGTAGCTACCCTGACAGCTTTCCTCATCAAAGTAAACAATAGTCTGCTTAGCCAGCACATCCACATCTGTAAGGTACTCTGTCCATACCTTATGGTAATTCTCCACACCGGCTACCACATCTTCCACTCCATTTAGGCCTTCCACATTGTAAGCGCCAGGTCTTCCTATAACAACAGGATATTCATTGTCCTCCTCTACAACCTGTCTAAAGCTACTGTCTAAAAGCATGTTAAGAGAACCCTTTTTAAACATAGGCTGGCAGGAAAATACTGCCACTAAAAATGCCATACCAAGAAGAAGACACAGGGTAAGCCATAGCTTATTTTTAATTTTCTTAATAATCATACGAAACATACATCAAACCTCTTTACTCTCTTATTTATCTTCTTCCTTCTCTGTGTATTCCACAGCAATAACATCTCCTGCCTTAAGACCACTTATAATACAAACGTCTTCTGTATAGCCAGCAGTTCCCACGCACTGAACATAGTGTTTAACTAGCTGACCATCCACAATTTTCCACACAAAGGTGTAGGTAACAGTACCTTCACCAGCCTTCACTCTATCCTCACGATAGACATAGTTTCCAGGAATCACTACAGAATTCTTGATGCTTTTCTTTGGATAACGGGCTACATAGTCCTTATCCAAGCCATAAAATTTTTCGTCATTCATCTTAACAAAATATCTGGCTGCCTGGTCACCTGAATTATTGCTTATATAAACCTTGTTATCAATGTGTGTAAAATAAAAGCTTCCGTCATTGCCATTTATTCCCACAACAGTTCCTTCATAGGTGCTGTCTCCATGTACGAATTTAATTGACTGATTAATCTTAAGTGCATCCTCACTTCTAAGCTCCACCAAACTACTTGATGGAACCTCTATGTTGAATAACCTGTCTCCCACCTTAATATTTTTGCCTAGCTTAAGGTTTAGATTGGTAATCTTACCTGACCTTTTTGCGTATATATTTACAGCTCCATTGCCATCATTATTACAGCTAACCTTATTATACTGCTGCTCCATAACACCAAGCTGATATGTGTAATTAAGCTCCTCTAACTGTTTATTCAGCTTAAGCACCTCTAGCTGACAATTAAGCTCTTCGTAGAGATATGGACTAACCTTATCTTCTTCAGCGTCAGTTGGTGTAGCATCTGTTGGGGTTGTGGTAGTATCAGCTTCAGCATTGCCACCTGATATAGTTGCATCTGTTGGGGTTGCCTGTGGGGTGGTTGCATCCGTAGGGGTTGACATTTCTGTACCACTAGCCCCATTATCAGCATTTTCTGCTTCAGCCTCAGCCTGCTTTCTTGCAATATATGCAGCCTCAATCTCATCCTCTTTTTCGCTTATGCTCTTATTGATGGCCTCCATAATTGCCACATGGGCTGCCTTGAAATTAATGATTCCATTATACATCTGTGTAAGACTTGCACTGCCCTCATTAGTTCTTATAGTACAGATTAAATCTCCTACGCTAACCTCTTGTCCCTGAGTTACGGCTATATTTTCTATCTGTCCCTCGTATTCTGAATAAAATTTCTTCCTAGTGGTTTCCTTAATAGAATAAAAATCAGACTCCTCTGTTGCCAGATAATCCCCATAACCTACAGTATACTCCTCATAGCTTTCAGGAAGCACTGAGTCTGATGTATAATACACCATTTCTCCCTCTGAAAGTCCTGAGATTACCTCTGTATAAAATGTATCCGAAGCACCTAATTCTACATATCTGATTTCCTTTCCTTCACCATTTTTTACATAGACAAAGTCTCCCTGCTCATCCTCATACAAGGAGTCATTACCTACTATCAAAGAATCTCTCGTCTCAGTTTTCTGAAGGAAAACAGGTACATTGCTTCCAACCTCAGGCATATCACCCTCACCTTCAAACTTCATCCTTATAGGTGGAGTTAAAGTCCTTGCCTGAGCAGTCATAAGCTCCTCTGGAAGATATTCATACAGTTTAAGCATCTGCCTTTTCCCATCCTTAATGGTATAATATACTGGATATATTTTCTCCAGCTTATGGCCCTTCTCATCTCCTGGAATTTCTATGTAGCAATCCTCATAATCGGATATTATCACTATGTTATCACAGCTATTTACAGTATCCGAATCCGCCAAATCCTTAATATATGTAACATAACCACTGTGAGATGCCACAAGTGTTCCATCTCCTGCAATCTTTTGTTGCTTAGCAATCTCCTCATCAAGGGCTCTTTGCTGATGATTATAGAAAAGCTCATCATAGCTGTGATTTTCCTGCAAAACAGCCAACTGAGTTTTAAGTGCTTCCTCTCCCTCTACATCACCATTTTCCTGAGCACCTTTTATTTTGTACTCAAGCTCCTTCTTGTTCTGCTCATATATCTTACAGTTTATATCCCAGGCATTATTATTAAGAGACTTCTGTCCACTAAGGGAACTTATCTGTTCTGTAGCCCCCTCACTATCCGCCTCTACAATAACAGTACCTGCCTCCACATAATCGCCAACTTCAACCTTCACCTCCGAAACCTTCACAGTTGTAAGATAAAAGTGACAATAATCTGTAGGCACTACTACACCATCTCTTATTTCTATATCACCTACATTGCCCATCTCAACGGGACGATAGGATTCATTAACCGCTACTGGTTTTTGAAGCTCTGGTGCTTCCATAGCTTCCTTACCACAGCCTGTAGTAAGAAGCAGCATGGCACATAACATATATGAAATTTTAGCTTTTACATTCTTTAATTTCACTAGTTAATCACCACCTTTTCGCCCTGGTTAAGACCAGTCTCAATTACAGTCATGCCTTCTATGGTCTGACCCACGGTAACTGACACTGCTTCTCTAAAACCATTTTCATCAAGAGTGTAAACATATGCAGCCTCATCTACAGAGAACACACAATCCTCTGGCACGTAAAGTACGTCCTTCAGAGCTGGCTTATTAAGCACCATAGTCATCTTCTCCACACCTGTTACTCCATCTATGGCCATAGTAAAGTTAAGCTTCCTGCCTTCTTCTCCCTCTAGCTCTTCTATGGACACAAGGCGCAAGCTATAAGTGGAGTTAGCATAGGTTGCTTCATATATTTCATCTACCTTAAAATCATAATCATCTGTTGTGGTGGCATAGTACTCCCCTGTACCATATATAAGGGTAAGCACATTGTCCCCAGAATTAACCACACCATAATCAAGCAAATCCGAAACCATAATTACGGTTCCATTACCCTCCGCTTTGATGCTGTAGCTTTCTAGCTTTGCATTCAATTCCTGAATATAAAGACTACAAACCTCCATATCCTGCTTAAGTGTCTTGATAGCTTCCGTATAATCCTGCTCACTATCTATCTCCATAAGCTTAGTGTAGTGGTCAATAAGAAGTTGGTCCTCAGTTCTCTGGTTTTCATAGCTGGTTATCTGCTCAGAAATATCCCCTGCCTTAAAGCTAACCAAGGTCTGCCCTTCAGTCACCATATCTCCCTCAGTAACATATATCTGGTCTACCTCCATCTCATCCTGCCTTGGGAAGTAGTTCTTCCTCTGAAATGTATCCGAAGTAACCTCAAGAGTAAGAGTAGGCACTATATCTCCCCGCTCCACACTTACTGTCTCATAGGTGATTTTCTCATATTCACTTATTCTAACCTTTGCTCTCTCCTGGTCACCCCCCTTGCCACAGCCTGCAAGAAGCATGGAGCATCCAAGGGAGCAAATTATAATTCCTACTAAACTCTTTTTCATTATAGCCTCCAAAAGGTTAAGATATTACCACGTTAGTTCACATTAGCTTCTATTATATCAGTAATATGCACACTATGTCATCATTAATATAGATCAATATCAAATGGATCCTCTGTCCAAATAAAATCTACTATGGAACCATCTAAAGCATTGACGCCGAATCTGGCGCAGGGTTCAGCATAATAGGTTGTTTTGTGTATATCCATAGAATAATAGTAAACCCACACCGGTATCAAAGCATAGCCCTCATCATAATATGTAACAATATATTTTAACTCAATAGTACCTATATCACTAGACATAATCGGTCTTTCATCTATGTACTTTATTGCCATATCATTGATATAATCAAAGTCCATAAGAATGGAGTCATCCGAAAGCTCCACAAAGTTACTTTCCTCATACTTTGAAAGTTCATAATCTATACTGTTAATTACATCCTCTGGTGCATATGGTATGGTACAGCAAGGTAACTTATAATATTTTTGACCCGCTCTGCTTTCTCCCCCATAATACTCTATAAGCTGGGTAGCATGCTCTCTTTCAGCATAAAGCTCCTCTACATTACATATATCAAAGGGCTTAATAACCTTATATTCACTATTATCAAACAGCTTGTCCGTATAGCTTTTTACAAGCTCCTCATCTATAGGAATAAAAGATAGTCCATACACCCCTATATCCTCTGTAGTCTCTGCAATAACCTTAGCATCGATGATAGTCTTTTGGTCTCCTGCCACATTTGCATTTGACACATAGTTTACTGACTCCGGATAGGTGTATGTAGCTTGGGCATCCATAGAAGTAGCGCTGCCTGCGTTTATATTCTCCCCTTCCACAGCACTTAGCTTGTCCTGTATGTCGTCGCTCTTATCCCTGCTACAGCCAGCGCATAAGATTATAATTAATACTATTGATAATACTACTTTCTTCATAATCTTTCTCATATCCTTTCTTATGCTTCTTCATCAATAACTCCATACATGGGCAGCATAATTCTCAAATCCAAATTCTATAATGCTTCCATCTAAGGCGTTAACACCAAAGCAGGTAGAGTCCCAGCCACCAACATCAATCTCCGTAGAATATAACCAAACAGGTACCAAGGCATAATCCTCTTCACCGTAATAGGTTATTACATATTCTAATTCTATATTAGAAATTGTTAGCACAAACGGATAACTCTCCTCTATATATTTCTTAGCTATTATATCAACATCCTCAAAGCTTAAAAGCTCTGCATCATCAGTTAATTCTACCGGCTCATCATAACACTTGTAAAATGATACCTCAAGAATTCCCTCGCTAGTAATGTTCACATGAATATATTCCTGAAAGCATGCCTGCTCTATACCATACACCTTTGCATATGTAGGTGTATCAATAACATAGGAACTATTCAAAAATACCAGGGGCAAACTATCATACCTAGGCGCAAATATAAATCTATATCCATCATTTACTTCCTTATCACCCATCTTAGTTACTAACTGAAATGTACTTATGTTATCGATTTTATCAAAGCCCAGCTTCTTTAAAAACTCCTCCGCATCTGCTCTTGCAGTATCTATGTCAAGCAAATTGTTTCCATAACAGCTTGTGGCAAAATCATTTACACCTACGCACTGAGTAACCTCTGTATCTGTATAAACCTTATGCATAATCATAACATCGTAATCATGCTTATTATTTTCGTTGGTGCCATAGGCTCTAAGCTCCCACTCATCACCGCCTACAGTTCCTCTTAATTTTCCTTTTTTTGCTATTACCTCTCCTGCGATATTACCTGCCTCATCAAAGTCCTCATAGCTTTCCTCATATAAAATCTGATTCTCCTTATATTCTACCACATTACTTTCCTGAAACTCTGACACCTGCTGGTCAATCATGGTGATGTTATGCTCAGGTCCTATGCTTATGGAGCCATACACTCCATAATGCTGTTTTACTCCTTCGCCGTCTACACCTCCATAATAGCTCCATATATCCATGTAATGATTTCGCTCTTCATTAAGCTGCTCCAAGCTACTTATCTCATAGGGCTTAACCACTGAATATTCTCCATTATCAAAGAGCTTGTCTGCGTAACCTTTGATATAAGCATCATCCATAGGTGTGTAGCTTAAGCTGTAGACTGATATGTCATCTGTCTGGGTGGCTGATACTTTCGCATCTACCTTAATAAACATTCCTGAGTTAAGCTTACTTGATAACTCATAGGATACTGACTCCGGCATACTGTATATTTCATCATCCTTATTATTTTCTTCCCCCACTATGGATTCACTACTATCAAGAGAAGATAATTTCTCATCAATCTCCTTTCCTTCGTTATTTCCACAGCCTGATAGAGAAAATAAAATTATCATAACCCCTACAAAAAGCTTCTTCCTCATACCAACACCCCCAACATAAGTTATTCTACACTGTATTATAAAATGTAATTGTATCTAAAATGTATCAAAAAAGAGGAATATCAAAATATTTTGACATTCCTCTTCTAAGCTTTACTTTATCAACTATATACTTACGCTGACTTCTCTATAAGAGCCATAAAATCCTGATCACAGACCGCCTTAGAGTAGTACCATCCCTGCATATAGTGACAGCCTATATCAGCAAGATGATTCTTCATATCCTCAGTCTCCACACCCTCGGCTACTATGAGAAGCTGTAATTCATTAAGCATTCTGATAGTATACTCAAGAGTTATACCTGCCTTAACATTCTTAAATGATTCCCAGATAATACTCTTATCCAGCTTAATAATAGAAAATGGCATCTGGTTAATGTAATCGATATTGGAGTATCCTGAACCATAGTCATCCAGTGAAAACTTTATTCCATACTCTGCTAATTCCCTGATATTCTTATCAACTATAGAAACATCACCCATAGTTGCTGTCTCTGTTATTTCTATATTAATTTGATCCGGTGTAACATCATATTCCTCTAGAATTTTCTTGGCTCTGCTTGCAAAATCCTTGTGCATAAGCTGAACTGTACTGATGTTTACCTCTATGTACTCGATGTTTGATTCCTTTAGATTAAAATCTCTAATAAAGCAACATACCTTTTCTAGGATCATATCACCCATATCAATAATAAAGCCATTCTTCTCGGCTATTGGAATAAACTCGTCTGGTGGTATCCAGCCTAGCTCGTCATCCTTAAGTCTAACCAAAGCCTCCGCAGAGTTATATGCACCTTTACTCACTGAGTAAATAGGCTGATAATGAACCATAATCTCATCTCTGTCCATAGCAAGTCTTACAGCCTTTTCTACTGCCTTATCCCTACGAATCTTATCAAGATTCATCTCAGATGCATAGCATACTGCACCCTTCTTTGTCTTCTTGGCAAGGGCCATAGAATAATCTAAGATTTCAATAAGTTCTCCCAAATCAGCTGCATCCTGGGGACACTTTACAATGCATATAGAAGCCGACATCATAATACCGTCTGTGGATTCTGTATACCATGGGTGCATAAATCTCTCATGAATTTCATCAGCAACATCTTCTATCTGGGATAAGTTTTTATCCATTACAGCACAAAACTGGTCTGAACCAAATCTAAATACCTCACCTGGATATTTTAGGCCATTTAGATATTCTCCTACCTGACAAAGAAGCTGATCTCCCACATCTATACCATATGACTTGTTAATAAATTTGAAGTCATCCATAGCTATAAGAAATACACCCATACTTTTATTTACATCAAATCGATATTTTATGTATTCATTCATAAATCTTCGATTAAACTGACCTGTAGTGGTATCCATAACAGAATGCGGATTCTGTAAATAATGGTATACAGTCATACATCCAATTACTAGTGCAAAGGAAAATATAGTTGCAACTCCTGTAATCTGCAAAATCAATGCTGCGATACAAATAAAGAAATTAACAATCAGTATAACGCACTTTCTTAATGTGATTTCTCTTGAAAGCTTTGTAATATTTCCAAAGGCAGAAAGCATAACCAATACACCAATTAAATATGGTAAAACAAAAAGCTTTCCTGGCTTTAGCACATGATTATCAAAGTAAAACAGCCACTTCACCAGCGGATTTAATAATACAAGAGTAAAGCAGGTTATAGATGATACCTTTATAATTAAGGTAAAGTTTTCTATATTTTTCTGACTAACCTTAGTAGTAAGTCTTATGTAGTATGCAAAATATAGACATGCAGACAATATGGTCATTATCTGTGCATACAGCACTATGGACATAGCTCCGTCACTTATATGTTCTCTATATCTAACAAAGAACACTTCTATAATCTCCGCTACTACCATCAAAAATATTCCTATACATGTTCCTAGAAAAGCTCTATGTGCTCTAGAAGGTATTCTCTTTTCGTTGCCATACCATACAAACAGCATTATCATACCCACTGCTGCTGCATAATCATAGGCTAAATTCCAATCAGGTAATACCATAATACTCAACCCCTCATAATACCCGAGTATCTCTACTCAAACCAAACGTTCATATCAACCGAACCCTCAACACCATACACATAACCTGTGTCAGTATACTGCCATCCTACATATTCATATGGAAAGCTTGGCATATTTGAATACTGAGCAAGCCACAGCTTATAATTATAAAGTCTCGACATATCAAGACTCATAGCATACCAATTCCTGTTGGCATATATCATCGGAGTGTATCCCGCTTCCTTTACTGTTTCACAGAAAGCCACCACACTATCCGTTCTATCTGCAATAGATATGCCGTTAGTTCTTGCATCATCTGCAAATGCATCCTCAGTATCTATAACAACAGGACCATCTATACCCAATCCCGCAATGTTACTCAGTACAAAATCAGCTTCTTCTAAGCCTTCTTCATAGTTTATTGCCTGACTATAGAAGTAGACTCCAACCTTAAGCCCAGCCTCCTTGGCTTCCGTTACATTCTCGTAAAACATACTATCTAGATTCACTGTTCCACCAGAATAACCTCTGTAGCCAACTCTTACGATGGCCATATCTACTCCGCCCTCATCCATAACCTGCTGCCAGTCTATGTCTCCCTGAAATTCTGACACGTCAATAGTTATGGTTGTGAGCCTGGTACCTGTCTCATCGTGATAGTACATTTCATTACCATTCTCTATATAAAAATTCTCTACATCATAATCGTTTCTAGGTGCTCCCTCAGCTATCTTGTAAAATTCCACATTAGGAATCTCACCTACTAATATATAACTAGCCTCAGCAAAACGCCAAAAATTATCGTCTATAATCTCTGCCTCATAGCCTGGCTGAAAGGTCCATGCAAGCTCTGAAGGTACTACTATCTCTGGATAGGTTTTCTTATCCTTTTTGATATTAAGTCCTATAACTATGCCGATAACAACCATAACCATCAGCGATGCTATTAAAAGCAGTATTTTAATTATTCTATCTCTTTGCATAATTCCCCTAAAGAAGTATTTCTCCCTGTGTTTATACTCTACAAATCATAGTAATATTGCACAATTCTATTTAGGCATAATACTAAATTAATTGTAGCATAAACAAGAACCTTTAACAACTATCTTTATGGGTTTTTATTCATTATTTGGGGTTATTTTGTCTGCCATTAGCTTGTATCCTAAAATCGGGAACACTACTGCTATTATTGCGACAAATATTATACTTATCAATGTATCTACAGTATTATTCATAACAAGAAACTCAAAGCTCAAGGCAAAATCAACAGGATAATACATAACCACACAGGCAAAAGCATTATTCATAAAATGCACCACCATGCCAGGGAATATACTCTTACTCTTGTGCCCTATGTAGGCAATCATTCCACCCAAAAAGGCAGTGGTTAAAAACTTAGCCAAGCTCATATGGAACACTCCAAACAGAGCTGCATTAAGTAATATTGCAGTTATAAGCTTAAGCTTATTTTCCAAGGCCGAAAATACATAACCTCTAAAGAACATTTCCTCACATATAGCTGGTGTTGCTGCCATAATAAGAAGCCCTAATAAAAATGAGTTAGGAAAATATCCCTCAAGCCCCTGCTGACTGGCAGCTGCACTTTCCTTAAATAAGCTTGTGGAAATGGCGGATATAACTAGAGCCCAGCCTATGGTTCCTATACCTAGCAACACTCCTCCTGCAAGCTTCTTAGGTTTACATAAGTTTAGTTTGAAGGTTTCCTTTACACTTTTTTTCGTATAAAGAGTTATTGACAGTGGAACCGCTATAAAAAGCAGCTGACTAAGCACTAAACCATATGAGCCATAATTCAGTTGCAGGCTACTTCCCACGTATAGATATACAAGAGCCATAATCACTATAACAAATCCTGCATCACCTAAGGTTGGTACACCACCCTTTTTCATATTTGAACGCTTCTCAAATATCTGAATTCCAGACTGTCCATCCCCGAACATTATGGACTCACTGTTATAAATCCTGCTCAGTATAAGCACCGCCACAATTCCGTATATTATATTGCTAAACAGAACTAGCAATATATTGAGATAGTTAAATTTAAACACAAGCAAGTCTCTAAGCAATAAACAAAGATTTACTACCGGCACCAAGGACATGGTCTTTGTCAGTTCTATATTTGGTATTATGGATACAAAGGAAGCCAGCATTACCACCAACATAACCGGTGTAATATAATTATTAGCCTCCTTGTAGCTCTTTGCAAAGGCACAAACACACATAGAAAGAGCACTTACAAATACAGCAAAGGCAAATACGCAAAGTACTCCAATAATTACAGGTGGCACAAATTTTCCTACACTAATCTGTCCAAATACACCTGCACCCATAGCTTCCATCATATTAAACATGTAAGCCATGACGCCACACATAGAAATAAGATTAAGTATTGCTGATGCTATTCCAAATAATCCCACAGCCATAAACTTACTAATTATAAGCTCCTTACTGGTTACAGGAAGAGTCAGAACTGTCTCTAGGGTGCCTCTCTCTTTTTCTCCTGAAGTAGTATCAATAGCAGGATACATAGTTCCCATAAGAATACTTACCACCAGCATAAATGGAAGTATTGAACCAAGAAGACTTCCAGTGGACTCCTCAGCTGTGGAATGATCGAGATATTCTATCTTTATTGGCTTAAGAACCTCCTCCGGATCAAGGTCAGCAGCTTCAAGCAGGTCATATGTTTTTGCCCTTGAATGCTCCTCTAGCTTATCTAATACTATATTCAAACCATAGCTGGACTTAGTTGATGCAGAAAGATAATACACACATACAACATCTTCACCGAGTACATCATCTGCAGTAATATATAAATCAATTGTTCCATTTTGCAGGTCTGCTTCCATATCATCAGACCTTATTATCTTAAAGGAGTATTCCTCACTTTCAGTTTCAACCAGAAGCACTACATACTCGGCCCAAAGGTCTCCACTTATGGCAACATTATAGGTGCTCTTCGCCATATCCTGCGAAACACCTGACATTATACCCATACTTAGAATCAAAATAAGTGGATATATTACTAATGGCACCACCACCATCATAAGAACTGTTTTCTTGTCCCTTAACACATCCAACATTTCCTTCTTAAAGAGCTGTTTTATAATCTTACCACTCATATTACTCCACCTCCTTAATAAGACTGTTAAATATATCTCTCAGCTTGTCTTTACCAGTTAAAGTCCTTAACTCCTCTAAGGTTCCTTGAGCTATAATTTTCCCCTTATCCAAAAGTATAATTCTATCACAGAGATATTCTGCTTCCTCCATATAATGAGTGGAATAAAGCACAGTCTTGCCCTGCTCACGTTCTTGCTTCATAAACTCTATAATGGAATTACTACTTATGATATCAAGTCCTAAGGTAGGCTCATCAAATATGTATATCATTGGATTATGAATCAGGCATCTGGATATAGATGCTCTCTGAGTCTGGCCTGTGGATAATTTTTCAATTCTATTATCAATAAATTCTCCCAGATTTAAAATCTTTGAAATTCTATCTATTCTGCTATCTATCTCTTCCTTTGTAAGACCGTAAATGTTCCCCAATATTTCCAGCAGCTCTCTAGTACTAAGTCTGGCATATAGCTTTGTATTTCCTGACAGGTACCCTATGTTTGCCTTCAATTTTGTCTCTTTCTCCTCGAGCTGTCCATCTATAGTCATAGTAACATTTCCTGAAGTTGGTTTCATAAGCATACCTAGCATTCTAAGCAGGGTTGTTTTACCTGCTCCGTTTGGTCCTAGGATTCCCACTATCTCCCCCTGATTTACTGCAAAAGAAACATCATCCACTGCATTGAAGCTAACCTTTTTCTGTTTTTTCTCATGTCTTTCAAAGGTTTTAATAAGATTGTTTGCAACAAGTATCTGTTCCATATTATTCCTCCATAATAAAAATCAGCTGCCAAAGCCTAAAGCTCTGGCAGCATTTTCTTGTGCTAATTTTAAGCTACCCCTAGTTTAAATATTTATCTCATACTTTTCACTACCTAGCTTGGTGCGAATTATCTTTTGGTTAAGGGTTAGTCCATTGTATGCTAATCTGAATTTGGTTCTGAGCTTTTTCTCCTTGACTGGCTCTAGGAACTTCTTAAGTGGAATCTCATCCATTACTCTATATTCCAGATTCCAATTACTAAAGAACTTATACGCATCATCTATAGAAAGCTTACGCTTTCTCTTTCTAAATATTCCTTTACCTGGTCGCATATTCTGTACTGTAGCTACACCCTTAGTTGTTGTGGTAAATATCATCTCACAGCCTGGGAATTTTTCTAGCAGGGTATCAAACATCATCCTTAAAACGCCTGGCGACATATAATTAAACGCATCATTACATACAAATAACACACCCTGATTACGCTTACACTTTATCTCATTTATCCAGGATAAATCTACCTCACTTCTACCTACAGTTATTTCTCTAGCATTAACACCATACATACGACGTCTTACTGCCATAGTATTATGAGTATCTATGCTATACCATCTAATTCTACCATTATCAACTCTGTTGAACATATTATCCAGCCTACAGCCAACATTTATCACCGTACAATTTGGAAATTGGTTAATATATCTCTTTACTAACTGGTCACAGGCTGCATATCTTGCCATAGTAATCAAATTCTTGTACTCGCTTTTCACCTTAGGTAGCCTTGTACCTGCCAATGATTTTTTATTCTCAAATATAAATTTCAAGGTCCAATCATCCTTCATAACCTCCGGATATGTCTTGGTCCAATCTGAAATTCTCTTTAATGGAACTAGGTCAGGCACTGATGCCTTATATGTACCTGCCACTACATCTACAAGATATTTATACGCTACAAGAGCATTCTGTGATTTTGAATGAATCATAAAGTTGTGATTTTCTTCTTCAAACTCAAAAAATCTTACATTTATACCCTGAGATTTAGCCCTAAAATAAAAATTTCTAGCATAGGCATTAAACATATCATTGGTACTAGAGAAAATAACCATATCGTCGCAAATATCAGTCAAGTCTTCCTCATAATAAGGACTTGTGTAAATTGTCTTTACAGCATAATCCTTAACCCAGTATGTATTAATAAAGTCCTTAGCTCCCTCGCTAAAAAAATACTTTTCTTCATAGAACACATTCTCATTAATTTGTGCTTCTAACTCCTTATCGAAGAACTCTGTATCCATAGCTGGGGATAACAAAATAAGCTGATCTGGTTTTCTAAGACCATCCTCCCATGCAAGATGAGTTAGTGATAAAGCTAAACCTGCGCCTGATGAATCTCCTAGCAATATAATTTTTTCCACGTCAAAGCTCTTAGAGAAGTTTGCATAGGATTTGCATAGCATATCAAATAATTCTCTACAGGAAGCTTCCGGTGCCAATGGATACATAGGCACATAAAGACCTTTTCCAGTTTCTAGAGCAATATCTGTAATAAGCTTCCACTGCTCTGTAGTAATATTATGACACATACTACTACCATATAAATATATGATAAACTCACCATCGAATCCGGTTTTCGGAACCAATCGGTAGCTCTTACAGCCAGCATCCTTAAGCTCTGTAATCTCAAACTTCTTTTCTATAAAGCTAGGAAGCTTATGATAATACTTCTTTCTTCTCTTGAGAACAAGCTTTTTAAGCTTTTCCTTATCCATCTTCAGTTTTCTACGGGAAACTCTCTTACTCATAAAAACCTCAAAATCTAAATCATCTAGCTACTATATCCATTTGGATTCATACTCTGCCACCTGTAGGAATCCTGACACATCCTATCTATATCATACATAGCTTCCCAACCAAGCTCTTCCCTTGCTTTTTCCGGATTCGCATAGCAAGTAGCTATATCTCCTGGTCTTCTAGCCTTTATCTCATACTTGATAGACTTTCCACAAGCCTTCTCGTATGCCTTAACAATCTGAAGTACACTATAACCTATTCCTGTTCCTAAATTAAATATGCAAAGACCACTGTTATCCTCTATCTTCTTAAGAGCCTTAACATGTCCCTTTGCTAAATCCACCACATGAATATAATCTCTCACACCCGTTCCATCTGGAGTATCATAATCATCACCAAACACCCCAAGACAATCCAGCTTACCTACTGCCACCTTTGCAATGTACGGCACCAAATTATTAGGGATGCCACTTGGGTCCTCACCTATAAGTCCACTTTCATGAGCTCCAATAGGATTGAAATATCTAAGCAATACCACATTCCACTGAGTATCTGCCTTATATATATCAGAGAGTATCTGCTCTAGCATACTCTTAGTATGACCATAAGGATTAGTAATAGCTCCTCTTGGACAATTCTCAGTTATAGGAATCTCGGCAGGGTCACCATAAACAGTGGCAGATGAGCTAAATATAATGTTTTTTACGCGGTGTTCCATCATAACCTTGCAAAGATTAAGGGTTCCTGTAATATTGTTATTATAATAGTTCCATGGCTTTACCACAGATTCACCCACTGCCTTAAGCCCTGCAAAATGAATTACCGCATCTATGTTTTCTGTATCAAATATCTTATTCAGGCCTTCCTCATCCAGCAAATCAACAGGATAAAATGGAATAGTAACACCTGTTATCTTCTCTACTCTTCTAACAGCCTCTTTGCTGGAATTAATGAGATTATCTACCACTACAACCTTATATCCTGACTCTATCAATTCTACGCAGGTGTGACTTCCTATAAAGCCTGCTCCACCAGTTACAAGTATGTTCATATAACTCCTCCAACAAGTTTTCTTATCAAATCTGTCAATAATTATATCATATTTTTATAAGTAGTAAAAGAAAAAATATAAAACAAAAAGGGTGCAAACTGAAACTAATCAATTTGCACCCTTTATGCAGCTGACGGGATTTGAACCCGAACCCACTTGCGTGGACATGAACCTGAATCATGCGCGTATGCCAATTCCGCCACAGCTGCTTACAGCATATAGCATCATAACATTTTTACGCAGGTATTGTCAATTGTATTCAATATTTTTTCAATTACTGTACAGCCTCTGTAGTTGGCTCAACAGGAGTACCATTCTCTAACAAAAATTCCACAACCTTATCCTCTAAAGCATAATAAGCAACATCCTCAGTTGTGTAGGCATCATCAAAGGTTTCTTCATCGGTTATACCAGTCTGTTCCATCATGTAAGCCTTGAAATCTGCAATTTCCTTATCCGTTACAGTAATATTTTCAGCCTTAGCTACTGCACACATGACGATTTTCTCTGTCATAAATGACTTAGCTAAATCTGATACATAACTCTTAAATTCATCAACAGATGACATTCCATAATAAGCAATAATATAATCACTTAACTCGTATCCATAGCTATCTGCCTGACTCTCAACCTGAGCAACTGTATCATCTATAAGCTTTTGCATATCCTGCTGTGGAAACTCATTAATTGTACTATTATCTATAACTGCTGTAACTACTGCGCTCTTGTTATAGTTTAAATCTGACTCTTTTGCATTATCAGTCATAGCAGTCATAAGATACTCCTCATATTCAGCTATAGTCTTATATTCTGTATTGGCAGCTACAAATTCATCTGTATAATCAGGATATTCCTTCACTATCTTTTCATTAATAGTAATGGTAAACACTGCATCCTGACCTGCAAGAGATGGCTCACCATAGTTTTCTGGGAAAGTAACATTAATGTCAAATGTCTCACCTACACTATGTCCTACAATCTGCTCCTCAAAACCATCTATCATCATTCCTGAGCCAAGGGTAAGATCATAGCCCGCATCATCTGTAGAGCCACCTTCAAAGGCAACCCCATCTACCTTTCCAAGAAAGTCAATATTTACTGTGTCTCCATCATTTGCCACACCAGTGGTAACAGAAGTGCTTGTTGCATAAGCTGATAATAAGCTATCAACCTGATACTGCACATCATCCTCTGTTATAACAGTCTTAGTCTCCACATACTCAATACCCTTGTAATCTGCAAGGTCACAATATGCCGAGTATTTTTCTACCATATCCTCTACAAGCTTCTTCTCATTCTTATTACAGCCTGTAGTAAGGGCCAGTCCTGCTACCATAGTAAACACAAGACCAAGCTTCTTTAATCTTTTCTTCATATCCTTCATTTCCCTTCTATATGATTTGATTTCTACTAAATATAATAGCACTTTAACTTTTATATCACATTTTTGTATAAAAATAAAGAAGGTTTTCATATTTTCACATAGAAATCACATAAAAACAGTAATCACCACTATATCTAGTAGAAAAATAGGTCTCACACACAAGTGAACCACTACATAGTGAATATTTATTCATCCCGTCAAAACCCTTATAAAATAAGGCTTTAAGGTCTTTTTCCTTATACTTAGTTTACATAAAAATCACAATATGTAGTTGATGTTTTTATAAAAAAACACAACATTTAGTGTTTTCCCTCTTTACATTACACCATTGCTTTGCTATAATAAGAACACGCTTAACAAAAGCCCATAAATTGAATTCTTAAAAGATTATGACTTACATAAGCCTTCCAAATTTGGAGGGCTTATGTAATGACGATACAAGAATTTAGACAATCTAAAAAGAAAAGGGGAGGACAAATGAAGGTAATCAAAAGAGATGGTCATACCGTTACATATGACCGTTCGAAAATCATCATTGCCATTCAGAAGGCAAACGCAGAGGTTGAACCTTGCGAGAAAATTTCAGAGAAAAAAATCGAGGAAATTGTTCAGGGTATTGAAGCTAAGAATCGTAGCAGAATGTTAGTTGAGGACATTCAGGATATAATCGAACAGAAGCTTATGGACGAGAGAAAGTTCGTATTGGCAAAAACCTACATTATCTATCGTTACACAAGGGAGCTGGTACGTAAGGCTAATACTACTGATGATTCAATCCTTAGTCTTATCCAGAATCGTAACAAGGATGTTATGGAGGAAAACTCTAATAAGAATGCAACTGTTGCTTCTACTCAGAGAGACCTTATTGCAGGAGAGGTATCAAAGGATCTTACAAGAAGAGTCCTTCTTCCTGAGAAGATTTCAAAGGCTCATGACGAAGGTGTTCTTCACTTCCATGACGCAGACTACTTCCTTCAGCCTATATTTAACTGCTGTCTTATCAATATCGGTGATATGCTTGATAACGGAACAGTTATGAATGGAAAGCTTATTGAGAGTCCTAAGAGCTTCCAGGTAGCTTGTACAGTTATGACTCAGATTATTTCTTCCGTAGCCAGCAGCCAGTACGGTGGCCAATCTGTAGACGTAAGACATCTAGGCAAGTATCTCAGAAAGAGCTACAACAAGTATAAAACTAAGCTAGTAGAGGATTTCGGTGACAAGATTGATGATGAAATCCTTGAGAAGATGGCCAAGGATAGACTTAACGACGAGCTTCGTTCAGGTGTACAGACTATCCAGTACCAGATTAATACATTAATGACTACAAATGGTCAGTCTCCATTTGTTACTCTCTTCCTTAATCTTGATCCAAAGGATGAGTATGTAGAGGAGAATGCAACTATTATAGAAGAAATCCTTCGCCAGAGACTTGAGGGCATCAAGAACGAGAAGGGTGTTTATGTAACTCCAGCCTTCCCTAAGCTTATATATGTGCTTGATGAGCACAACTGCTTAAAGGGTGGAAAGTACGATTACATCACAAGACTTGCGGTTAAGTGTTCAGCCAAGAGACTTTACCCTGACTATATTTCTGCTAAGAAGATGCGCGAGAACTACGAGGGCAATGTATTCTCATGTATGGGTTGTCGTTCATTCCTTTCAACTTGGAAGGATGAGGAAGGCAACTATAAGTGGGAAGGTCGTTTCAACCAGGGTGTTGTAAGTCTTAACCTCCCACAGATAGGTCTTATTGCAAAGGGTGACCATGACAAGTTCTGGAAGCTCTTAGATGAGAGATTACAGCTTTGCTACGATGCACTTATCTGTCGTCATCATGCACTTCATGGTATCACTTCAGATGTAAGCCCAGTTCACTGGCAGTATGGTGCTATTGCAAGACTTAAGAAGGGTGAGAAAATTGATAAGCTTCTCCACGATGGATATTCAACTATTTCACTTGGTTATATCGGTCTTTATGAGGTTACAAAACTTATGACTGGTTGTAGTCATACAGAACCAGGCGGCGAGGAGTTTGCTCTTAAGGTTATGAAAAAACTTAAAGCTTCCTGTGATAAATGGAAAGCAGAAACTGGACTTGGCTTTGGTTTATATGGTACTCCTGCAGAATCTCTTTGCTATAGATTTGCTCGTATCGATCAGGAAAGATTCGGTACAGTTGAAGATGTAACTGATAAGGGATATTACACTAACTCATATCACGTAGATGTTCGTGAGAAGATTGATGCATTTAGCAAGTTTAGATTTGAGAGTCAATTCCAGAATATCTCATCTGGTGGTGCAATCTCCTACGTTGAGATTCCTAATATGAGACATAACCTTGAGGCTCTTGAAGAGGTTGTTAGATTCATCTATGACAACATCCAGTACGCTGAGTTTAATACAAAGTCAGACTACTGTCATGTTTGTGATTATGATGGCGAGATTATTATTAATGACAACAATGAGTGGGAGTGTCCACAGTGTGGTAACAAGGAGCATTCTAAGATGAATGTTACAAGAAGAACCTGCGGATACCTTGGTGAAAACTTCTGGAACGTTGGAAAAACCAAGGAGATTAAACAGCGTACACTTCACTTATAAAATAAGTCACACAAAAATCATCAATGGAGTAGGTCTTTACCTACTCCATTATCTTAAATAAATGAGGTTTATCATATGAATTATGCAGATATAAAAAGCATTGATGTGGCTAATGGACCTGGCGTAAGAGTTTCCCTCTTCGTATCAGGTTGCAGCCATCACTGTGAAGACTGTTTTAATAAAGAAACTTGGGATTTCAACTTTGGAGAGCTTTTTGGCGAAAAGGAAATTGATACTATCATAGAGCTTCTGTCTCACAGCCACATCAAAGGTTTTTCCCTTCTTGGTGGAGAGCCCTTTGAATTTACCAACCAGCAGGGAATTCTTCCTTTACTTCGCAAGATAAAAACGACTTATCCCGAAAAGGATATTTGGTGTTGGACAGGCTATCTCTTTGATAAGGATATACGAGACACTATGATGGTAAAATGGCCTGAGACCAGGGAAATCCTAAGCTATATTGATGTCCTAGTGGATGGTAGATTTGAAAAAGACAAAAAAGATTTGAAGCTTCGCTTCAGAGGTTCTTCAAACCAGAGAATTATAGATGTACAAAAGTCCCTAAAGGAAGGCAATATCCACCTTTGGGAAGAGAAAGGAAACATATAATATGGTTACAAATATTCCAGTTAACATTAAGAAATTAAACGATAACGCAGTTATCCCTACCTATGGTTCAGAGTTTGCAGCAGGTGCAGATCTCTACGCATGCATCTCTGAAGCGATCACCATAGCACCAGGTGAAACTAAGCTTATTCCTACAGGTCTTGCCATGGAGCTTCCTATAGGATATGCAGGTCTTATCTATGCTAGAAGTGGTCTGGCAAGCAAGAAGGGTCTTGCACCTGCCAACAAGGTTGGAGTTGTAGATTCTGACTACCGTGGCGAGGTTATGGTTGCCCTTCACAACCACTCTCTCGTACCTGCTTCTATAGATCCTAGCGAGCGAATTGCACAGCTTGTTATCACACCTTACATTGCTGCAGTGTTCAACACTGTTGACAATTTGGATGAGACTACTCGTGGAGCCGGAGGTTTCGGCTCCACCGGAAGTCACTAACATAAATTACATTATGGGAAGTTAGAGCGAAAGTTTAACCCATGGTACATAGCTTATGTGCCATGGGTTTTCTTGTGGTACGCTTAGATAAGGGAGCGTTGCAACTTAATCTCCCGGTCTGTCTAGGGATTAGTCTTCGCCGA
>SVEC01000025.1 GCA_015057555.1 Lachnospiraceae bacterium
AAACGAAAAAAACAGGAAGAATATTTGGAAGAACTGCGTGAAAAACGAAGAGAAAGAGAAGAGTATCTTAGTGAACTGTCAGGAAGTAACGGTGTGGCAGTAAAAGCATATACACAAGCAGAATTTGATTATGCAAGTTTGTTATCTACATTAGATGCAAAGATTTGATGGAAATCCATACTGTAAAGTTCCGATAAGGAATGTAGAAGCTATAAATTTCAGAAAGGCTAAGGTGATTTGTATGTCTATGGAAATAAATAACACCAATAGCGGTGTAACATCACAGATTATGGATTTGAAAACTTCCACACCGGGAGTAACAAGAAAAGAGGAAATCAAGACCGGATTTAAAAATACTAATGATTATTCTAAGTATTTACAGGAAAAGTACAGCTATATGAATACAGGGAAAACATCTATGCAGGGAGTTCCGGTAACGGTAAGTGTTTCGGGAGCATTTTTAAAGAAGTGTATGGATAATCCGGAAAAAGCTGCATATTTGGAAGAAAATTTAGCAGCTATCCCAGAGTGCATTAAGCGTTCTGTGGAATATACGAAAACCATGCCGGGAAGTCCGGTTATGACATATTGCAATGTATCATTCGATGAACATGGCAATATCACTATGACGAGTGGCTGTACCAATGATCCGGACGGAAAGATTGCCAGAGAAAATGCACAGCGTAAAGCTCAGGAGAAAAAGGTGGCAGAGGAGAAAGCAGCTAAGAAACGAGCAGAGAAAAAGAAAGCTGAGGAGGAATTGGCTGAAAAACGAGCAGAGAAAGCGAATGAGAATGCTGGCAAGTATAAACTGACTTTTACAGGTTCTAGTGTAGAAAGTATAACACAGATAATGACACAGAGAATGATGTCCGGTAATGCATCTGCAACTATTATTTCGGGATTGGATTTGAAAGTATAGGAGGCGATTTCAATGTCGATGAAGATAGGGGATAATTATTAGAATTATTCAAGTGAGAATATTAGAAGTAAAAATTTTGGCTTGCTGAAATGTATATAAATTAGAACAATCACATCGCCGAAGGCGATAGTGAAAGTTGCCTCAGTGCATAGTTTTATGTGCTGTGAGAAATTGAATAGATTATGAAGGGGAGATAGCGCAATTAAATTATATTCCGGCCGCGACAGTGGTCGGGACTAAGCTGACCGTCTTAAGTGTCAGCGTGGACCGACCCTAGGCAGGCCGGCTAATAAAGTATATACGCCTCCCCTTCATAATCGTTTGTAAGAAAACCCCCAGCACATAAAACTATGTACTGGGGGTTCAACTTTCACTTTATCTCGAACACTTGAAAAGCAAATCTTCCCATCTTCTATCAACCTCAGCCTGATACTGAGCAAGAAGCTCTTCGTTGCCTGGCTTGAAGAGATGTGCAAAACGTCCCTGTGGTCTTAAGAAGTCCTCTATAGGAAGCTTCTTCTTAGGCTCGTAGTTAAGAATCCACTTGCCCTCAACCACCTCGAACAGTGGCCAGTAGCAGGTCTCAACTGCAAGCTTACAAATCTTCATAATATCAGGTGTATCATATCTCCAGCCTCTTGGACATGGTGCCATAACATTAAGGAATGCAGCACCTGGAGTATAGATTGCCTTCTCTGCCTTCTCATACAAATCCTTCATAGTTCCGATAAGAGTTGTCTGTGCAACATATGGAACATCATGGCTTGCGATGATAGAAGCAAGATCCTTACGGTTCTGCATCTTACCATTAGAAGCGCTACCAACTGGAGTAGTAGTGGTGTCAGCGTACATTGGAGTAGCTGAAGAACGCTGGATACCAGTGTTCATATAAGCACCATTGTCGTAGCACACATAAACCATATCGTGGTTTCTCTCCATAGCACCTGATAAGGACTGGAATCCAATATCGTAGGTACCACCGTCACCACCGAAGGTAATAAACTTATAATTCTCAGTAACCTTGCCCTTCTTCTTAAGAGCATTGTAAGCAGTCTCAATACCAGAGAGAGTAGCACCAGCATTTTCAAATGCATTGTGCATGTAGCTATCCTCCCAAGCAGTGTATGGATACATAAATGTTGAAACCTCCATACAACCTGTTGCATTACCGATAACTGCCTTATCCTCAGGCTTTAGGGCACGAAGTACTGTTCTAGCAACGATAGTACCGCCACAGCCTGCACACATTCTATGACCCGGAGCAAGACGTTCCGGCTTATTCATAACCTCTTTAAAATTAAATGCCATCTCGACTTACCTCCATTACTTTCTTAATCCAACATACTTAAAGTTCTCAGGCTCCATAGAACCATCTGCTATCTTCATCAGGTCTTCGAAAACTGAAGTAGCTGACTCAACAGTGTAATCACGACCACCAATTCCGTAGAAGTAGTTAACAGCCTTAACATTAACTCCTGCGTCAAACATAGCAGCCTTAACCTCTGAACCAACAGGACCACCACAAGCTGAAAAGCTTTCAGCTCTATCAAGGATAGCAACAGCCTTAACATTCTTAAGAGCTTCAGCGATTTCCTCGCCAGGGAATGGTCTGAATACTCTAATCTTAAGAAGACCAGCCTTAATTCCCTTAGCGCGAAGAGCATCGATAGCATCTTTAGTAGTACCTGCTGCAGAACCCATAATAACTATAGCAATCTCAGCATCATCTAACATATATTCCTCGAAGAAACCGTACTTTCTTCCTGAAATCTTCTCAAACTCAGTAGCTACATCTAAGATAACCTGCTTTGCATTCTTCATAGCAAGTCTCTGGTTCATCTTTGTTTCCATATAAAATGGTGAAGTAGCGTAAGGACCAACTGCCATAGGCATATCAGCATTTAAGAGATAATTCTCTGGATTATATTCACCTACAAATGCCTTAACCTTATCATCCTCGATAAGCTCAATATTTTCCACAGCGTGGCTTGTGATGAAACCATCCTGACAAGCCATAAATGGGAGCATTACATCAGGATGCTCTGAAATTCTAAAGGACTGAATAAAGTTATCATAAGCCTCCTGGTTATTCTCTGCGTAAATTTGAATCCAACCAGCATCTCTGGCACCCATAGAATCTGAGTGGTCACAGTTAATATTAATAGGACCTGTAAGAGCTCTGTTAACAAGAGCAAGTACAAGTGGAAGTCTGTCTGAAGCCGCTACATAGAGAAGCTCCCACATATAAGCAAGACCACATGAAGAAGTAGCAGTAAGGGCTCTTGCACCTGCTGCTGAAGCACCCATAGTAGCACTCATTGAGCTATGCTCTGACTCTACAGGGATAAACTCTGTGTCGATTTCTCCATTTGCAATAAATGTGGATACCATCTGTGGTATCTCAGTTGAAGGGGTAATAGGAAATGCTGGCATTACATCAGGGTTAATCTGCTTAATAGCGTAAGCAACTGCCTCATTACCGGACATTCTCTCACGAATAGACATATTACATTCCCTCCTTCATAGTAATAGCACCGAAGCTGCAGACTCTCTCGCAGATTCCACAACCCTTACAGTGGTCATAATCAAAATCCTCTCTCTTGCCATCCTTAACAGGGATTGAGCTGTCAGGACAAACAGGAGTACAAAGTAAGCAGTGAGTACACTTATCCCAATCAATAACAGGAGTCTGAGTTCTCCACTCACCAGTATTAAACATCTTAGCGCCACCGCCACCATATATCTGGTTACCCGGTGTTAAGTCCCCGTAAGGACTCTGCTCATGTATTTTAGTTATATCAGTTGCCTGTGCCATTTATCTTACCTCCGAAAGCGCCATCTTAAGAGCGTTCATGTTACCCTCTATAACCTCTGGCTTTTTAGCAAATTTGTGCTTGTAGGATTCCTCCATCTGTGTAAGGAAAACCTCCTCATCCATAATCTTTGAAACCTTAACTATGGAAGCAAGCATAGGTGAGTTAGGAAAATACTTTCCAAGTGTAGCCATAGATACCTTTCTGGCATCGATTATGTACACACCACCTTTATATCCATTTAAAAGAGGAAGAATCTCCTCCTTCTCCTTGGTCGTATTGATAACTATTGCACCATCCTCACTAAGTCCCTTAGTAACGTCTACTGAGTGAAGAAGAGTCTCGTCAACTACAACTACAAAGTCTGGATTGTAAATGTTTGAGTGAACTCTAATAGGCTCATTTCCTATTCTGTTATAAGCTGTAATAGGTGCACCCATTCTCTCTGGACCGTACTCTGGGAAACCTTGTACGTGCATGCCAGTACTAAATGCAACGTCTGCAAGAAGTAGGGCAGCAGTTTTGGCACCCTGACCACCACGTCCGTGCCATCTGATTTCGATATTCTTTTTCATAAAAACACTCCTATAAAAATTTCTATGTTAAATTTGATTTAAAATGACTTTTAGACAACAAAAAATAAGTCCTTATGTCAAAAACAACATAATTATATCATTTGATTAGGAAAAGTAAAGTAAAACAGTAGTAATATTTTAACAAATAATATTATTTCTTGAATTAATAGGTTGAAATTGATATAATCTTAAAAGGTATGCTAATGTCATACCTATATACAGGTTATTATAGGAGAAATCATTATGAGTAAGAAATGTTGTGGAATTATATATAAAGATGAGAAGTTCTGCACTATGTGTGGAAAGCCTCTACAGGACGTTCTTGATATGGAAGAGGTTGAAAAAATCACCGCAAGCGTGTTAGGGGAAAATGTAGCGTCTAATGCGGATGAAGAAGCTAAGGAAGATAATAAGGAAGAAATAAAAGAGGAAGCTAAGGAAGAGACAAAAGATGACGTGAAGGACTCTGAGGAAGTGACAGAGGATAAGACTGACAAAACTTTGGAAGTGAAGGCTGAGGAAACTGCAGAGGACAAAGGAACGGAGACTTCAAAGGAAACTGAATCATCAAAGGATGAAACTGATGAAGAAGATGATGAAGATGAGGATGAAGATGAGGATGATGGTACAGCATCTGGAGGCCTTAAATTCTTTGGGACTCTTATGATACTTCTTATGCTTGCAAGTATTGCATTGGTAGGCTTGGGAGTGTACTTTATTATGCTCAATCCATTTTACAGAAATCATGATATTAACAACCCTGTGGTTTATGAGCAAATGGCTACAGATACAGATGTTACTAATATTCAGACTAGACCAGTACTTACTTCTGTTACCATAGAACAGGCGACTCCAGAGGATGCAATCACTGAAGAAGTGACAACAGATAGTGATGCTACAGATACTGATGCAACTGATGAGGAAGCATCAGAGGATATGGAATAGGGGGTGCGTAATATGAGAAAGACATGGAAGATAACTACTTTAGTATGCTTTATTATGACACTCATTATATTAGGGGTTGGCGTTGTATTCCTATATTCTGATTATCAGCTTTATAGATTTTTTAAGAGCATAGATAAGGGAGAGTGGACAGAAACAAAAGAGTACTATGATAATTTAACACCTTCACAGCAGCAGACTGCTAATGCTCATATGGAAGGATATGCTCAGGAACTATGTAGAGAGTATGCAAATGGTGAGAGAACCTATCAAGAGGTTACTGCTTCCTTTGACGCTATTAACAGCTTGGATAATACTGAGGAGCTATACAACAGACGTATAACAGAGATTAACTATAATGAACTAAAGGGTGCTGTTGAGGCTTTATATAAGGCCAACACAACCTTTGATACAGATGGTGCTGTAAAGGCTAAAAATAGAATAGATGATGTTCAAAAGCGTATGGATACAGCTACAAAAGAAAAACTTTTGATACAGATGCTTAATGACAAGTACCAGGATTATTTGGACTGTAAGATTGATAGAAATAAAATAGATGCGTTTATTGCAGTAGTGTCAAATATGACCTACTATGAGGCACATAATTATGCAGTGGTGATTTCAACAAATGTGGCTTGTGTTGAGAATTACAGAGGAATCTACAATCAATATCAGACTATGCTAACAGAGCAGAAATTCTTTGATATATTAGACACCTATGACACAGTGTATGCAGGAATTGACCCGGCGGATACTGTATACAGAGGCAGATTCCAGGAATTATATCAGACAACCTTCTACGATGGAATGGATTACTATCAAACTAAGCTGGATAACCTGATTGCTGCTAGTGACGGAGAGGCAGCAGTTGCTCTGATGAAGGAGATAGAAGCTAGATATGGCACTGCCTTTGATCTTGATGCAGCTAAGAATCAGCTTGCTGCGGAATGGCAGAAGACATATTTACAGATAGCTATGAATTATGAAGCTATACTCCAAACTGAGTTTAGCAAGACTAGCGAGGGAACCTATATATTCGAGAATGAGTATCAAAGACTTAGACCGGATAGTATGCTTCTATATGATATAGATAAGAATGGCGTTGCTGAGTTATTCTTGTTTAATAGTAAGGAGGCAACAGAAGAAAATACAGAGTGCTTTGCATTTACTTATGCAGATGGAAGCTATGTATACCTAGGCTATGTAAATATATTAAGCTTCTGTACAGATAGTAATATTATTGCTCTTCCTAGTGAGTTTGGTAGAGATTTTGCTGAGGAGCATGTATTGCTTAGATTTACTGGCAATAGCTTAGAACAGAAGAAATATACCAAGAAGGATGGGGAGACCTATATTGTGGATAATGCAGAGGTTACTGATGCAGAGTTCTTAACTGCGCAGACATCAATAGTGGACCATGCAAATAACCAGAGACCATCTATTATGGATTATGTAGATATAAGTGATTATGAAAGCTATATTTTAGCTTACTAAATAAACTAATAATTATTAGACTTGGAGGATGTTAAAATGATTAAGTTATATGAAGGCGGAGCATACCTTTTAAATGGAACAGAGCTTGTAGCAGATAATAATGATGCTACGGCGGTTCTTTCCCAGAAGGGTATCAATGTAAGTAAGGAAGATGCGGCTAAGAATACTATGGCTTATGGTATCTTAGAGAAGCACAATACTTCTGGCAATATGGAGCAGCTTAAGATAAAGTTCGATAAGATGACTTCTCACGACATTACATTTGTTGGTATTATTCAGACTGCCAGAGCTTCAGGACTTACTGAGTTCCCAGTTCCATATGTTCTTACAAACTGCCACAACTCACTTTGTGCAGTTGGTGGTACTATTAATGAGGATGACCACATGTTTGGTCTTTCCTGTGCTAAGAAGTACGGTGGAGTTTATGTTCCACCTCATCAGGCAGTTATCCATCAGTATGCAAGAGAAATGCTGGCTGAGTGTGGTGCTATGATTCTTGGCTCTGATTCACATACTCGTTACGGTGCTCTCGGTACTATGGCTATCGGTGAGGGTGGTGGAGAGCTCGCTAAGCAGCTCCTAAAGAGAACCTATGATGTAGCTAAGCCAGGTGTTGTAGCTATTTACCTTGATGGAGAGGTTGCTAAGGGAGTTGGTCCTCAGGACGTTGCCCTTGCAATTATCGGAGCTACCTTTGATTGTGGCTATGTTAAGAATAAGGTTATGGAGTTTGTGGGACCTGGTGTAGATAAGCTTTCAGCAGACTTTAGAATTGGTATAGATGTTATGACTACTGAGACTACTTGTCTTTCTTCTATCTGGAAGACTGATGAGAAGATTAAGGAGTGGTATGACATTCACTATAGACCAGATGCTTATAAGGAGATGAATCCGGGAGCAGTTGCTTACTATGATGGTGTGGTATATGTAAATCTTTCAGAGATTAAGCCTATGATTGCTATGCCTTTCCACCCATCAAATGTTTACACTATCGATGAGTTAAATGCTAACCTTATGGATATCTTAGAGGATGTAGAGAAGAAGGCACTTGTGTCACTTGATGGCAAGGTTGACTTTACACTTAAGGATAAGGTTCGTAATGGAAAGCTTTATGTAGAGCAGGGAATTATCGCTGGCTGTGCAGGTGGTGGTTACGAGAATATTGTAGATGCTGCTGATATCTTAAAGGGTAAGTACATAGGAGCAGACGAGTTTACACTTAGTGTTTACCCTGCAAGTACACCTATCTATATGGAGCTTGCTAAGAATGGAAGACTTGCTGATCTTATCGGAACAGGTGCTATTGTTAAGACTGCATTCTGTGGTCCTTGCTTCGGTGCCGGAGATACTCCTGCTAACAATGCATTTAGTATTAGACACTCAACTAGAAACTTCCCTAACAGAGAAGGTTCAAAGATTCAGAACGGTCAGATTTCATCAGTTGCACTTATGGATGCTCGTTCAATAGCTGCAACAGCTGTAAATAAGGGTTACCTTACATCAGCTACTGATTTGGATGTACAGTACACTTCACCAAAGTACTTCTTTGATAAGACTATTTACGAGAACAGAGTATATGACGGTGTAGGCAAGGCTGATAAGGATGTGGAGATTAAGTTTGGTCCAAACATTAAGGACTGGCCGGAGATGATTTCCCTTACTGATAACCTGCTTCTTAAGATGGCATCAGTTATCAATGACCCTGTAACAACTACAGATGAGCTTATCCCTTCAGGAGAGACTTCATCCTTTAGATCTAACCCACTTGGACTTGCTGAGTTTACTCTTTCACGTAAGGACCCTGAGTATGTAGGACGTGCAAAGGCTATCCAGGCAGTGGAGAGAGTACGTGAGTCAGGTGAGTGCATGTGCTCTACATCAGATGAGATGAAGAATATTATGGATACAATTAAGGAGAAGTTCCCAGAGGTTAAGGGTAAGAATACAGGCTACGGTAGTACAATATTTGCAGTTAAGCCAGGTGATGGTTCTGCCAGAGAGCAGGCAGCATCCTGTCAGAAGGTTCTCGGTGGATGGGCTAATATTGCTAAGGAGTACGCCACTAAGAGATATAGATCTAACCTTATTAACTGGGGTATGCTTCCATTTGTAATGGATGAAGACTATGCATTTGATATAGATGACTATGTATTCGTTCCAGGTATTGTTGACGCTATTAAGAATAAGGATGATATGATTAAGGCGTACGTTGTAAATAAGGGAATGAAGGAAATTTCACTTACTCTTGGTGCACTTACAGATGATGAGAGAGATATTATCCTCGCAGGATGCTTAATCAACTACTATAAGGAAGTATAAATTACTAGGAAAAGACACACCAAAGATTGTATTGGGATAAGGGGGATTGCTATGAATAAACAGATAAAGAATATAGCAATTGTAGACGATGATGAGATAAGTCGTATTATACTATATAAGTATTTAATATTGGAAAAGCAGTTTTCTACAAAGCTTTACGCAAGTGGCGAGGAGTTCTTAGAGTCAACATCTAAGATAATGCCGGATTTAGTAATACTAGATATTGAAATGCCTGGAGTAAATGGTATTGAGGTCTTTGATAGAATGAGAAAGATTAAGGAATTAGAGGATGTTCCTGTAATCTTCCTTACTGGCAAGGAAGATAAGGCTACTGTTATGAAATGCATCGGTAGAGGTGCAGATGGTTATATGGTAAAGCCTGTAACTAAGGAAGTGTTAAAGTCAAAGCTTAATGAGGTATTAAAGCGTTTCAATGAATTTAGAGCAAATAAGACAATTCTTATGATAGATGATGATTTGGAATTTTTAAAGATATCAAAAATTAAGCTATCAAAGTATTACAAGGTACTTACTGTTGATTCGGGAAAGACTGCCTTAGACTATCTTACATCACATAGAGTAGATGCCATTATATTAGATTACTTTATGCCTTTGTATGACGGAAAGAATATACTTAACATATTAAAGCATAGAGAAAGCACTAAGAAAATACCAGTAATAATGGCTAGCGCTTTAAGCCATGACGAGGTAATTAATGCATGTGGAGATAATCAACCAGATGCAATAATAACCAAACCGATTAACATAGAAGAACTTCTAAGCAAGATAAATATGTTGGTTTGCACTGAGTAGGGTGATGAAACATTCAAGAGAGCATTATTGGTTAATCCATAATGCTTTTTTGATATTACGTTATGATGGGAGTGGTGTTGTGTGAGTATAGAAAAACATATAGATGAGCAACTTTCTGAAAAACTGCGTGAGCTGGATATTGATGTAAGTATAGGTATTAAGTATTGCGGTGACGTAGATTTTTACAGGGAAGTATTAGATATTGCCTACCAGGTATATTTGGAAAGATACCCTCAGCTCAGTAGTTATTTTGAGAATAAGGATTACAGGAATTATACTATTATGGTCCATGCCATAAAAAGTGGAGCTGCAAATATTGGTGCCATAAAGCTTAGTAATATGGCTAAGGCATTGGAGGATGCAGGTAAAATTATGGATTGTGAGTATATTGAAGTTAATCACATGGAATTTTTTTTGTATTATCATCAGCTTATGGAGAAATTGGCGGATATGCTTAATTTAAAGGCTGGAAAAGATGCTATAGCTGATAATACCCCTTTACAGGAAATATCCCAACAGGAATGGAGAAAAGCTTTAGAAAAAATCCAATATTTTCTAGAGGAGTTAGAGCTTGATATGGCTGAAGAAGTAGTAGAACAGCTTTTTGGATGCAAGCTAGCAGAGGAAGAAACAAAACTATTAAGGTCCATAAGTAAATCCTTAGGAAACTTTGATGTAGAGGGTGCAAAGGAAAAAATAAAAATACTTATTGCAAAGTAGTGTAGATGTTAATTATTGTAGGAATAATGTGACGATAAGTGAGTAAAATTCATTCTAACGTTTTATAAAATCATATTAAATATATAGAAAATATTGTCGTCACGTGATATAATTTGTTGCATAAAAAGAAATGGAGGGATTTTATGGACGTTATTATTTGGCTTATTATCGCAGCAATACTTATTGTGAGTGAGATAGTGTCCTTAGGACTTACTACAATATGGTTTGCCGGCGGAGCAATTGTTGCAGCTGTCTTGGCACATTTTGGAGCGCATTGGATAGTTCAGATTCTAGTGTTTGCTATAGTGTCATTTGTTTTACTGGTTTTAACCAGACCTATTGCCCAGAAGCATCTTATGAAGGATATGGAAAAGACTAATATTGATGGGCTTATTGGTATTACAGGTTTAGTAACAGAGACAATCGATAATACTAAAGCAGAGGGAGTTGTAGTTCTTGATGGTAAGGAGTGGACAGCTCGTTCTGTTAGTGGGGAGATTATCGAAAAGGACAGTAAAGTTAAGGTTGATAGCATAAGCGGAGTTAAGCTTATGGTAACTAAGAGTGAATAAGGAGGATATGTTAATGTTATTATCAGGACTTTCAGGTGGCCAGGTATTTGGTGTGTTTATAGTATTTTTAGCAGTTGTTGTTGTTGCTAGTATGATTAAGATTGTGCCACAGGCACATGCTTATGTTATTGAGCGACTTGGAACCTATCAGGCAACATGGGGCGTAGGTTTCCATATGAAGCTGCCTATCATTGATAAGGTTGCTCAGAGAATATCACTTAAGGAGCAGGTTGTAGATTTCCCACCTCAGCCGGTTATCACTAAAGATAATGTTACTATGAGAATCGATACAGTTGTATTCTTCCAGATTACAGACCCTAAGGCATTTGCGTACGGTGTTGAAAAGCCAATTATGGCAATTGAGAACCTTACAGCTACAACTCTTAGAAATATTATCGGTGATCTTGAGTTAGATGAGACACTTACCTCAAGAGAGGTTATTAATACAAAGATGAGATCTACCCTTGATGTAGCAACTGACCCATGGGGTATTAAGATAAACAGAGTAGAGCTTAAGAATATCATTCCACCAGCAGCTATTCAGGATGCTATGGAGAAGCAGATGAAGGCAGAGCGTGAGAGAAGAGAGCAGATTCTTATCGCAGAAGGTGAGAAGAAGTCAGCTATTCTTAGAGCAGAGGGACAGAAGGAGTCAGTTATCCTTGCAGCAGAGGCAGAGAAGCAGTCAGCAATCCTTAGAGCAGAGGCAGTAAAGGAAGCTACTATCCGTAAGGCGGAAGGTGAGGCAGAGGCTATTATCGCGGTTCAGAAAGCAAATGCAGATGGTATCAGATTCTTAAATGAATCAGCTCCAGATCAGGGTGTTCTTACACTTAAGAGCTTAGAGGCATTTTCTAAGGCAGCAGATGGTAAGGCCACAAAACTTATTATCCCATCAGAGATTGCAAGCATCGCCGGACTTGCATCTTCACTTACTGAGATAGCTTCAAATAAGCAGGATTAATTAGGTTTTAGAGGAGAACTAAAAGATGAAAAGCTTAATGAGTTTTTTGCTGGGTATTGTGTTGACAGTACTTGGAGCAGCACTTTTTCTTATGAACATTCATATATCTAATTTTACTTTTTTTTATAGATATAATGGAACCAATGTGACTGCTTTATTATTGATTGCATTATGTATAATGTTTGTGGTATATGTGGTATATCCAAATATTATTACTGGTGGAATTTTAGGGATTTTATTCCTTTTATTCATGATTTCTGTTATTATGAGTATGAAATTTTATGTTAGACATATTACCGCTTTTGAGATGGTGCTTATACTTGCTACCTTCTTTGGAGGTATTGGGCTAGTTATAAGGGGTCTAGTTCATTCTAAGGATGAGCTTGATTCAGGAAGTGGTAGAGGAACAGGTTCTATGTAATTGATGGTGGAGGTTGCTATGGCAAAAATAGTAGAGTTACAGAAGGATATGATGAAGGAATTAGCTGATTATAGTCCTAAGATTATATTAGGAACTGAGGAAATAGTCGGTGAGCTTAGAGGTGATAGAAAAAAAGATACTGATGAGCTTTTCAATCTTGTGATTCAGGGTATAAACTGGGAGATAGAGGTTTTTAATAATTGTGAAAGCCTTATTAATCAGGATTTTAAGTATATTGATAAAGGCAAGATGGCTACAGCTGTAGTTAGACTTGGTAAGGTGCTTCAGGAGAAGGACGATATTAAGATAGCTGCATGTCTTGAAGTGGATTTTCTTCCATTCTTAAGATCTATGGAGCAGGCTTCGCTGAGTATCGTGTAGAAATTTCAAGGGGAACCAGGTAAGGTTCCCCTTCTTTTTGGGATTTTTTGGCATTAATGACAAACTAAAATAAATAGTTTGATAAATAATATAAAAAATGCATAAAAGTATTTAACTTTTTATGTATTAATGTTATAATACATATAAATTATGCTAAAAGGGGTGACATTATGATTAAGAAAGAAATGATAGCTATGCTGTTGGCAGGTGGTCAGGGTAGCCGTCTTGGTGTTCTTACATCTAAATTGGCTAAGCCTGCAGTTGCTTTTGGTGGAAAGTATAAGATTATAGATTTCCCACTTAGCAACTGTATTAATTCAGGTGTAGACACAGTTGGTGTGCTTACTCAGTATAGACCGCTTAGACTTAACCAGCATATCGGTATTGGTATGCCATGGGACTTAGATCGTAATATTGGTGGTGTAACAGTTCTTCCACCATATGAGAAGAGTGAGAATAGTCAGTGGTATACTGGAACTGCTAATGCTATATATCAGAACATAGAGTATATTGATTATTACAACCCAGAATACGTACTTATTTTATCAGGTGATCATATTTATAAGATGGATTATGAGAATATGCTTGATTACCATAAGACAAGCAAGGCAGATATTACTCTTGCTACATATCAGGTACCTATGGAGGAAGCAAGTAGATTTGGTGTTGTTATAACTGATGAATCAGGTTGTATTCAGGAGTTCGAGGAGAAGCCAGAAAACCCTAGAAGTAATAAGGCATCTATGGGTATTTACATTTTCAACTGGAAGCTTCTTAAGGAATCACTTACAGTTATGAAGGATCAGCCTTCATGTGATTTTGGTAAGCACATTATCCCTTATTGTCACGAGAAGGGTAGCAAGATTTGTGCTTACGAATATAAGGGATATTGGAAGGATGTTGGAACTCTCGGTTCTTATTGGGAGGCTAATATGGAGCTTATTGATATTATCCCTGAGTTTAATCTGTATGAGGAATTTTGGAGAATATATACCAAGAGTGATGTATTACCTCCACAGTATATAGCACCAGAAAGCTCTGTAGTTAAGAGTATTATCGGTGAGGGAACTGAGGTTTACGGAGATGTTAGCAGCTCAGTAATTGGTTCAGGAGTATCTATCGGTAAGGGTGCAGTAATTAAGAATTCCATTATTATGAATGGTGCAACTATCGGTGATGGAGCTGTTATTGATAAGGCTATTATCGCTGAAGGGGTTGTGATTGGTGCAAATGCTGAGCTTGGTGTGGGCGGGGAAGCTCCTAACGAGTTCGCACCGCATATCTATTCATTTGGCCTTGTTACAATTGGTGAGAACTCTGTAATACCAGAGGGTGTAAAGATTGGTAAGAATGTTGCTATCTTTGGAGAGACAACCTTAGATGAATACCCAGGCGGATTACTTAAGAGTGGCTCTAGCATAATAAAGGTAGGTGAATAATATGAGAGCGATAGGTATTATTTTGGCCGGTGGTAACAGCGGCAGAATGGGTGATTTATCAGCAAAGAGAGCGGCAGCGGCTATGCCTATAGTTGGAAGCTATAGAGCTATCGATTTTGCCCTTTCTAATATGACTAACTCACATATCCAAAAGGTTGCAGTTTATACTCAGTACAATTCACGCTCACTTAATGAGCACCTTAATTCTTCTAAGTGGTGGGACTTCGGAAGAAAGCAGGGAGGACTTTATGTATTTACTCCAACTATTACATCAACAAATAGCTTCTGGTACAAGGGAACAGCAGATGCTCTTTTCCAGAATATAAACTTCCTTAAGTCAGCACATGAGCCATATGTAGTTATTGCATCTGGTGATGGTATTTATAAGCTTGACTACAATAAAGTTCTTGAGGAGCATATAGCTACAGGAGCTGATATTACTATAGTATGTAAGGATATTCCAGCAGGTGAGGATGACATTAACCGTTTTGGTGTTGTAAAGCTTGCAGAGGATAACAGGGTTATAGATTTTGAGGAGAAGCCACTTGTTGCAGAGACAAACACAGCTTCAATCGGTGTTTATGTTATAAGACGTAGACAGCTCATCGAGCTGCTTGAGGCCTGCGCAGCAGAGGGTAGAAGTGATTTTGTTAATGATATATTAGTAAGATATAAGAATGTTAAGAAGATTTATGCTTACAAGTTGGATTCTTACTGGAGAAACATTGGAACCATAGATTCATACTTTAAGACCAATATGGATTTCCTTAACAAGGATGTTAGAGATTACTTCTTCAGACAGCATCCGGATGTATATTCAAAGGTAGAGGATTTGCCACCAGCTAAGTACAATGGCGACGCAGTGGTTAATAATTCGCTTATTGCCAGTGGATGTATAATCAATGGTACTGTAGAGGATTCTATATTATTTAAGAAGGTATACATTGGCAACAATTGTGTTATCAAGAATTCTATTATTCTTAATGATGTACACATCGGCGATAACTGTTACATTGAGAACTGTATTGTTGAGAGTAGAGATACATTAAGAGCTAATACAGTACACACTGGTGACCCTAACCAGATTAAGGTTATCGTGGAGAAGAATTTTAGATACGCACTGTAGGATAAGCTGCAAGACATTATAAAAAGGGGGATGGTACGATGCAGATAACAGATGTAAGAGTAAGGAAGGTTACAAAGGAAGGTAAGATGAGGGCAGTGGTTTCTATAACCATTGATGATGAATTTGTAGTACATGACATTAAGGTCATAGATGGAGAGAAGGGCTTATTCATCGCTATGCCAAGCAGAAAGGCTTCCGACGGAGAGTATAAGGATATAGCACATCCTATTAACTCTGAGACTAGAGATAAGATACAGACTCTAATACTTGAAAAGTATGCGGAGACTGCTTCTGAAACTGAAGAATAATCAGTGCATAATATTGGGGCTGTCTTATGGACAGCCTCCTTTGATTTGGAGGTGAAAAGGTGGAAGAAGAATATAGCGTAACGGTGACGGACCTCATTAATAAGATGAATTTGGTTAATCACACACCGGATATTGATACAGATAAGATACTAATTAAGGATCCTAATATGAATAGACCTGCTGTACAGCTGGCGGGATTCTTCGAGCATTTTGATTCTGCTAGAATTCAGATATGTGGTAATGTAGAATATGCCTACATTGCAAATATGCATAGTAGAGAAGAGAATATAGAAATATTTAATAAGCTTTTTGAGTATAAGATACCATGTCTTATATTCTGTAGAAATCTTCAGCCATATGACTTTATTATAGAAGCTGGAAATAGATACGGTATACCAATACTTACTGACACATTAGAGACAACTTCAGAATTTGTTCATGAGGTTGTTAAATGGCTTCATGTGGAGTTAGCACCAAGAATATCTATACATGCAGTTTTAGTTGATGTATATGGTGAAGGTGTTCTCATAACTGGTGATAGTGGTATCGGTAAGAGTGAGGCGGCTTTAGAGCTTATTAAGAGAGGACACAGACTTGTGTCTGATGATGTGGTTGAGATTAAGAAAGTAAGTGAGGATACTTTGGTAGGTACTGCACCTGAGAGAACCAGGCATTTTATCGAGCTTAGAGGTATCGGTATAGTAGATGTTAAGTCTATGTTTGGTGTTGAGTGTGTAAAACAGACCCAGAGTATTGATCTTGTTATAGAGCTTGCTGAGTGGGATAGAGATGCCAACTACGATAGATTAGGCTTAGAGGATCAGTACACAGAGATACTTGGTAATAAGGTAGTATGTCACTCCATACCTATTAGACCAGGTAGAAATGTTGCTATCATTGTAGAGACAGCGGCCGTAAACCACAGACAGAAGAAGATGGGCTATAATGCAGCTCAGGAGCTATACAACAGAGTAACAAGAAGTATGGCCGAGAGTATGAATAATGACAAATAGTTTACAGGAGGAATTAACTAATGGCAAAGTATGTTTTTGGAGTTGATATAGGAGGAACTACAGTTAAGATAGGTCTCTTTACAACAGATGGAGAACTCACAGATAAGTGGGAGATACATACAAGAACTGATGAGGGCGGAAAGTATATCTTGGGTGATATTGCTGAATCTATTGAAGCAAAGCTTGCTGAACAGAGTATAGATAAGGATGATGTGGCAGGAATCGGTATGGGTGTTCCAGGCCCTGTAAAGTCAGATGGAACAGTACTTAGATGTGTAAATCTGGGCTGGGGAATTTTTAATGCTGCAGAGGAGCTTTCAAACATAATTGGACTTCCTGTTACTGCCGGTAATGATGCTAATATGGCTGCCCTTGGTGAGATGTGGCAGGGTGGTGGTAAAGGCTACAAGGACATTGTAATGGTAACACTTGGCACAGGCGTAGGCGGAGGAATTATTTTAGATGGTAAGATGCTTTCAGGTGTTAATGGGGCTGGTGGAGAGATTGGACATATTCAGGTTGATGAAGATGAGACAGAAACCTGCGGCTGCGGAAAGAAGGGTTGTCTTGAGCAGTACACATCAGCTACAGGAATTGTAAGATCAGCAAATATTGCGATTAATAATACAGACAAGCCATCTATATTAAGAGAAGTTCAGTACATTTCGGCTAAGGAAGTATTTGACGCTGCAAAGAAGGGTGATGAGCTGGCCTCACAGTTGGTTGAAAACCATGGTAAGTGCTTAGGTAAGGCTTTGGCTCAGATTGCATGTGTAGTTGATCCTGAGGTATTTGTAATCGGCGGTGGAGTATCTAAGGCCGGAGAAATTATTACTGATACTACAGAGAAATATTTCCAGGAGTATGCCTTCCATGCTTGTAAGAAAACTCAGTTTAAGTTAGCTACTTTGGGTAATGATGCGGGTATGTACGGTGGAGCTTGTGCAATTTTGAATAAGTAATTGTTAAAAACAACTAACTATTGTTTGCTTTTTGAAGAATTTTGTATATTTTTTTGCATTGAATAAAATGAGTCCATAATGTATGATAGGGTGTAATGGAGTAATGTGCCTTATTATGCTATGGGCTCATTTTGTATTGGAAGGGAAAAATAATGCAAAGCATTTTTGAAGATATAAATTTTAGGGAAAATGAACTGATGAGTGGCCATACCACCTTTAGAATTGGTGGACCTGCAAAATACTTTTTTGCACCTAAAACTGCTGAAGAGATAGTTAAGGTGATTGATATTTGTAGAGCTCATAATATTAGATATATGATTGTGGGTAATGGCAGTAATATGCTATTTAGTGATAAAGGCTTTGATGGAGCTATTATTCAAATATTTAGTAATTTCAATCAGATAGATGAATATGATGATGGAATATATGCCAATGCAGGAGCCTTACTTTCTAAGATTGCTGCAGTTGCTAGGGACAACTCTATGACAGGTATGGAGTTTGCTGCTGGTATTCCTGGAACCTTAGGTGGTGCTGTTGTTATGAATGCAGGTGCCTATGGTGGTGAAATGAAGGACATTATAGAGTACGTGGATATATTAGAAGCGGATGGAAAAATCAAGAGATACAGCTGTGCTGATATGGGATTCGGTTATAGAAAAAGTATCGTAACAGGAGATAGGATAGTATTAGGAGCTAAGCTTAAACTAAAGGATGGAAATCAAGAAGCAATTCAAGCTAGGATGGATGAGCTAAAGGAAGCAAGAACATCTAAGCAACCTTTAGAGTTGCCTAGTGCAGGGTCTACATTTAAAAGACCAGAGGGATATTTTGCAGGAAAACTGATAGATGATAGTGGGCTCAGAGGATATAAGTGTGGTGGAGCTATGGTTTCGGAAAAACACTGTGGCTTCGTAGTGAATTATAATAATGCCACCTGCGAGGATGTTTTGGAACTTATTAAGCAGGTGCAGGATGTAGTAGAAGAAAAGTATGGGGTTAGGCTTGAGCCGGAGGTTAAGATTATACTATGAGATTTGTTATAGTTACAGGAATGAGTGGAGCTGGTAAATCGACTGCACTTAAAACCTTAGAGGATATGGGGTTTTTCTGTGTGGATAATTTGCCTGTAATGCTTATAGAAAAATTCGCAGAGATTGCTCATGATGATAAACTTGAGGTGGATAATGTAGCCATTGGTATAGATATAAGAAGTGGAGAAGCCTTAGGAGAGTTGTCAGAGTGTCTTCAGGAGATGAAGAAGAATAACTATAATTATGAAATATTATTCCTAGATTCTAGTGAGGTAGCTCTTGTTAAGAGATATAAGGAAACAAGGAGAAAGCATCCATTGTCTCCTACAGGCAGAATCAATGAAGGAATAGTTAAAGAAAGAGAAAAGATTGAGTTCTTAAAGCAAAGAGCCGATTATATAATAGATACCAGCAACCTACTTACTAGAGAGCTAAAGGTTGAGCTGGATAAAATATTTGTTAATGGTGAGGATTATAACAACATAATTATTACTGTTATGTCTTTTGGATTTAAGTATGGTATTCCTAGAGATTCAGACCTTGTGTACGATGTTAGATTTCTACCAAATCCATACTACGACTTAAATCTCAGACCTCTTACCGGCAATGATGAGGCGGTAGTTAAGGTTGTGAGCGACTGTGATGAATACAGAGAATTTATGGATAAGCTTACAGATATGGTTAAGTTTTTGATTCCTTTTTATAAGAGAGAGGGAAAAAGTCAGCTTGTAATATCAGTGGGTTGTACAGGTGGAAAGCATCGCTCAGTGACAGTTGTAAACGATCTTAGTAATAGACTTAAAGAATTGCCATATACCATAAGGAATTTCCATAGAGATATTACCAAGGATAGGATAGTAAAGGGAGAATAGCATATGTCATTTTCGTCAAATGTTAAGGATGAGCTTTTGACAGGTATTAGCAGCTCTAAGCACTGCAAATTAGCAGAGCTTGGTGCCATGGTGATGATGACTGGAAGATTCGAAAATGAGCAGTGGTTGGAGCCGGAGGATAATAGCTATGTATCTGGTAAGGCAAATAAACTAGTGAAGCTGTTGCAGCTTGACATAGGTACTGAGGAAGGTAAGAGAAGCCTAAAGCTTATTAAGACCCAGGAAGGTTACACTATAGATAATATGTTAATAGAGAGAAGCTGCTGTAAGCAAGCCTTTTTAAGAGGTGCTTTTTTGGCGGCAGGCTCGGTGACAGACCCGGAAAAAAGCTATCATTTAGAAATAGTATGTGACACAAAAAGACAGTCGGATATTATTTCAAATATAATAAAATCCTTTGATGTAATACCTAAAACTATAACCAGAAAAAAATACCATGTGGTTTATGTTAAGGAGGGTTCGGGAATAGTAGATTTACTTAATGTAATGGGAGCCCATATGTCCTTGATGAATATGGAAAATGTGCGTATACTAAAGGATTTCAGAAACAAATATAATAGACAGGTTAACTGTGAGGTTGCAAATCTGAATAAGACAGTATCAGCGGCGGTGAAACAAATCAATGATATAGAATACATCAGTAAGACTAAGGGCTTGAAATTCTTATCAGAGGGGTTGAGACAGTTAGCTGAGCTTAGGGTAGAATATGACCAGGCATCCCTAAAAGAATTGGGGGATATGATGAGTCCACCACTGGGTAAGTCAGGAGTAAATCATAGATTAAGAAAAATAAGTGAAATAGCCGATGAGCTAAGGAGGAGTTAAAGATGATAAGTAAAGAAGTAGTTGTAAATTTACCAGCTGATGCATCAGCTAGACCGGTTGCTGTATTGGTACAGCTTGCTAGTAAGTATGAGAGCAAGGTATACATCATTGCAAAAGATAAGAAGATTAATGCTAAGAGTATTATGGGTATGATGAGCTTAGGATTTGGTCAGGGAGATAATCTTACTATACAGGCTGAGGGACAGGATGCTGAGTCTGCTGTTACAGAGATAGCAAATTATATTGAATCAATAGCATAGTTTCTTGCAAATGTTACTAATTTGTGATAGAATATTTAACAACTTTGACAAGGTTACGAAGGAGGACATCATATGGGACTTTTTGGTAGTTTCTTTGAAAAAATTCCTTTCTTGTCCAATTTGGGGGGCAAGAAGAAATCAACAAAAAGTAATGTTGAGCTTCAATATGATAAGGCTATTAACCAGATGGAAAATGGTAACGCTGAAGAAGCTATTGATATATTAGAAAAGATTGTTGACATTGCAATTGTTGAGTCCAATTATAAGAATTTTGGTGTTGATTCTCTTAAAATTTTAGGAGAGTTGCATGAGACAGGAAAATATAGTAATAGCAAGATTACCATAGATAAGGCCAAGGCATGCCAGTATTATGAGAAGTATGTAAAGCTTAACAAGGAAGGCGAGATGATTTATAAGCTTGCGATGATGCTTTTAGATATTCAGAATTTTTCTAAGGCTATTACATATTTTGAGAAGGCTACTGATTGTGGCATAAAGGCAGCATATATGAATTTAGGTAGCATATATGAGAACGGCCTTCAAAGAATAGATCAGTATGGTAATAAGAGTGACTATGTTGTACCAGTAGACTATGATAAGGCTATGATGTGGTACAAGAAGCTTGCGGACACAGGGGATAGCAAGGCTAAGTCAGCTTATGATAGAGTTGAGTATGCAAGTAAGCATACAGATAGTATAGAGTTCGAGGAGAAAGATAAGCTATATACTGCTATTTCAGAAGATAGACGTGCTAAGGGTAAGGAGCCAAGATATAAAGCTATTGACCCATCTAGACTTCAGTATCAGTACACCTATGTTCATAATCAGGTGGATGGATATATTCACAAGCTGCCTAAGGACTGGGTAAAGACAATAAATGAGGATACAGACGAGGAGTATTATGCTCCAAGTATTACATACAAGGATTTTGCTATGTACGTATCATATGATAGTATTCCAAGAGATTCAAAGAAGACTTTGGAGAACTATCTTAGATACTGCAATGATGCTTTTGAGGAAGAGTTACAGCTTAAAGCATATATTACAGAGTATGCAGATGGAATATGTACAACCTTCTATCACAAGGAGATGGAAAAGGGAGTAGTTACATTTGCATTCTATAAGGGCAAGAGACTTGCTTGTATGAAGTTCGTGTGTGCTTCTATGGAGATTATTGAACAGTATGAGGAGATTATCTTTGAAACTGCTAACTCATTTGCCTTTGTGGACCCTACACTTGTAAGCGATCAGAGTGCAAATCGTAAGGATAATCAGTATTACAGTGAAGCAGTATATTGCTACTACCTAGAGGATTATGAGGGTGCCATGGCGGCAGCTAAGCAGGCCCTTAAGCTAGGAAGTATAAAGGCTAGTTATCTTCTTATTGAACTATACTTTGATGATGATTCGCCATATAAGGATATTGAAAAGACTATCAGCTATGCTAAGCAACTCTTTGACGCCACTAAGGATCCAGATCTTGCATTCCTGCTTGGTAATATATATGACCAACAGCTTAAGGATTATATGAAGGCTCTTAACTGGTATGAGCATGCTCACAGATTAGGTCATAAGAGAGTAGCCTTTTATCTTGGTAGATTCTATTATTATGGAGTTCTTAGAACCAAGAGAGATGGAGAGAAGGCTTTAGAGTATTTTAAGGAAGCTCAGGCTAATGGTATATTAGAGGCTGAGGCATACATTAAAGATATTGAAGAATTAAAGGGTGAGGATCTTCAAACCTGCGTTGATAAGTGGGAGAGAGCTGTTGAAGCTGGTAGTGGAGCAGCAGCCCTTAAGGTAGCTCTTTACAAGCAGAGTCAGGTGTTCTTTATGGCTAACTCTTACGAGATAGAGAAGGCTTTTAATGAGGCTCTTGGTTTAGGCAGCTATCAGGCAGCTTACGAGCTTGGTAAAATATACCAGCAGCAAGAGGCAGCTGAGGACTTTAGAGGCGAAATTAAGAGTATTAAGTACTTTGAGAAGGCTTATGATAACAAATATGAAGATTTTGATAAGGATAATCTCTTCAAGGTTGTTGAGTATAAAGCAAGTAAGGTTGAAGATGTTGGCGATAAGATAGACCTTTATCTTCAGAGCGCGTGTATGGGTTATGTGCCAGCGGTAGAAAAAGTTTTAGAACTTGCAACTACTGCTGACAGAAAGATAGAGACACTTTATATGGAACTTCAAAGTATCGCTGAGACGGGTGATGATTCAGCTATTATAGCTATGAATAAGCTGGAGAAGAAGTTTAACTCCCTTGTTATCAAGCAGCCTACAGATGCTCAGAAGATTATAGAGAATAAGTTCTTTAGACTTTGTGTTCCTAAGGAATGTACAGCAGTTATCAATGATGACGGTGGTACAATTAAGTTTGCAGATTCAGTGGTTGAGTTTGCTGTGGCTGAGATGCCTGTCAAGGCAGATGAAGAAGCGGATTACTTGAAGATATATAAGCTTATCTTATCAGAGTATCTTCCGGATGAGAGTGCAGAGATAGTAATTGCTAACTCTAGAATGATAGGTTCAGGTATTAGAGATAATAAGAATAATATACATTCATATAGTATTCTTCTTATAAGCTCTAAGAATCAGTATCTCTTTAAATTGAGCTCCCGTGATAGACGTGAGATGATGATGTTTAAGGATAAGGTTCTTGATATAGCTAAATCACTTGTGGAGACTGGAGAAATCTATGTTGCTACAGATGGTGAAAGAAAGAATATCGGTCTTTCATGGTTGCTTAAGTCTAATGAGAGTGGATTCTTGTCTATTGGTAAGATGGATTAATGATGATGAAATAGTATAGGACGTGCGAAGGAACTGCCTTGGCCGGCCTGACCAGGGTGGGGCGCCCGCCGGACTAAGATGTCCGGCTAAGACCCCACACCTGTCGCGGCCGGAATATAGGTTATGGCGCACGTCCTATTTGTTTTGTTACTCATCAAATAATTGATAAGTTACCCTTTTAGAATTTTAACCTTATAAAATATCAAAAAAGACCTTGACAATTATTGGTTTAGTGTTATAGTTGTAGTAGAACAAACGGAACAAAAGGGGATAAAAGCTCCGTTTGTAAGACATAATATTTTCTTGATAGGAGGATGATTGATATGGATGCAGAAAAGTTTACAAGAAAATCATTAGAGGTAATTGAGAACTGTGAGAAGCTTGCTTATGAGTACAATAATCAGGAGATTGACCAGGAGCATCTTCTCTGTAGCTTAGTTACTGTGGAGGACAGTCTTATAGCTAAGTTATTAGAGAATATGGAAATTAATGTGGATGCATTTGCCAGAGAGTGTGAAAAGCTTGTGGCATACAGACCTAAGGTGTCAGGAGGAAAGCTATTTACCAGTCCTGATTTTTCCAAGGCGCTTATTCAGGCAGAGAAGGAAGCAAAGCAGATGGGAGATTCCTTTGTGTCTGTGGAGCATTTGTTCTTAGGTATCTTGGAAAAGATGAATAAGGCAGTTAAAGGTCTTGTTATGGGTTATGGTATTAATAGGAATAAGTTTCTTCAGGTTCTTGCAGCAGTTAGAGGAACCAAGAGAGTGGAGAGTGATAATCCGGAGGCAACCTATGATAGCTTGAATAAATATGGATACAATCTGGTAGAAAGAGCTAGAGACCAAAAGCTAGATCCTGTTATTGGAAGGGATAATGAGATTAGAAATATAATTAGAATTCTTTCTAGAAAAACCAAGAATAATCCTGTCCTTATTGGTGAACCAGGCGTTGGTAAGACAGCTGCTATAGAGGGGTTAGCTCAGAGAATAGTAAGAGGAGATGTTCCAGATTCTCTTAAGGATAAGGAAATATTTGCCCTTGATATGGGAGCTATGCTGGCAGGTGCCAAGTATAGAGGTGAATTTGAAGAGAGACTAAAGGCTGTTCTTGATGAGGTAAAGAATTCTGATGGAAACATTATTCTTTTTATTGACGAGCTTCATACTATAGTAGGAGCTGGTAAGTCAGATGGTGCTATGGACGCGGGAAATATGCTTAAACCGCTTCTTGCCAGAGGAGAGCTTCACTGTATAGGTGCAACCACCCTTGATGAGTACAGAAAATATATCGAGAAGGATGCAGCTTTAGAGAGAAGATTCCAGCCGGTTTTAGTAAATGAACCTACAGTTGAAGATACCATTTCCATACTAAGAGGTATTAAGAACAGATATGAGGTGTTCCACGGAGTTAAGATTAACGATGGTGCTTTGGTAAGTGCGGCTACACTTTCTAATAGATATATTACTGATAGATTCCTGCCAGATAAGGCAATTGACCTTGTGGATGAGGCCTGCGCTATGATTAAGACAGAACTTGATTCTATGCCTGCAGAGTTAGATGAGATATCTAGAAGAATAATGCAGATGGAGATAGAAGAAGCTGCCCTTAAGAATGAGGACGATAAGCTTAGCCAGGACAGACTTGCCACACTTAGAGAGGAGCTTTCAGAGCTTAAGGAAAGGTCTGCACAGATGAAGGCTATCTGGGAGAATGAGAAGGCTGGAGTTGAGAAGGTTAGAAAGCTTAGAGAAGAATTAGAGATAATAGATAATGAGATTCAGATAGCGGAGAGAGCTTATAATCTTGAAAAGGCTGCAGAGCTTAAATACGGTAAGCTACCACAGCTTAAGAAGGAGCTTGAGGATTTAGAGGCCAGCGATGCAGTTAAGCAGAAGAACCTGGTTCACGAGTGTGTAACTGATGAGGAGATTGCTAAAATTATATCAAAGTGGACTGGAATTCCTGTGTCAAAGCTTACTGAAAGTGAGAGAAATAAAACTCTTAACTTAGCCGCTGAGCTTCACAAGAGAGTTATCGGTCAGAATGAGGCAGTAGACCTTGTGAGTGATGCCATAGTTCGTTCCAAGGCGGGTATTAAGGATCCAACTAAGCCTATAGGAAGCTTCCTGTTCCTAGGACCTACAGGTGTGGGTAAGACAGAGCTTGCTAAGACTCTTGCTGAAGCATTATTCGACAATGAAGCTAATATGGTTCGTATCGACATGAGTGAGTACATGGAAAAGCACAGTGTAGCAAGACTTATCGGAGCTCCTCCAGGATATGTAGGATATGACGAGGGAGGTCAGCTTACTGAAGCAGTTAGAAGAAAACCGTATTCGGTAGTACTCTTCGATGAGATAGAGAAGGCCCATCCGGATGTGTTTAATGTGCTTCTTCAGGTATTAGATGATGGTAGAATCACTGACTCTAAGGGTAAGACAGTAGACTTTAAGAATACCATTCTTATAATGACCTCAAATATCGGTTCAGAGTATCTCCTCTCAGGCATAGATGCTGCAGGAGAGATAACTTCTGATTGCCAGGAGAAGGTTATGGGAATGCTAAGACAGCATTTTAGACCTGAGTTCTTGAATCGTTTGGATGAAACCATTATGTTTAAGCCACTTGACAAGAATGCAATCTCAGACATAGTTAAGCTATTATTAGTAGATCTTAATAAGAGAATTCAGGATAAGGAGCTTGCTCTTGAAATTACAGACAAAGCTATGGAACACATAATTGAAGCAGGTTATGATCCTTACTATGGAGCTAGACCGCTTAAGAGATATCTGCAGAAGAATGTGGAAACTCTTGTGGCTAGAAGAATACTTCAGGATGTGCTTCGTGCTGGGGATGTAATGACTATAGATTTTGATGGTGAAAAGCTGTATATTAGATAGCTGAATAAGATTAATTATTTAAACATATAAGAGATACAATAATTTAATAGATGGAGACATTTAATGGACTGTGCCAGTAATATTTACTGCACAGTCCATATTTATTTCACACATATTTACAGACATATTTCAATATAATTTGATTTTTACGCAAAAAGCTGCTTTTTATACGCAAAAATATGAAAATCATGAATAATGTGTTATATTTATAGTTGGAAAAATGTTCAAAAAAATAAAATAGTTGCAAAAGAGGTATTAAATATGAAGAAGATAGCAATTATTGCGTTAACTATATTAACACTGATAATAATAGGTATTTTTTACATTACAAATAGATATTTAAAGGAAGAACCGGAAAAGACTCAGACCAAGGTTGGAATTATATATAATGGAGAAGTAGATGACAAGGGCTGGGGACAGTCCCATTATGAGGGAATTAATGAGAGTGCCAGAGCGCTTGATCTTAAGATTGTGTATAAGGAAAATGTACCTTATGACCAAAGCTGCATGGATACTATGGAAAATATGATAGAAGAAGGCTGTCAGGTTATTATCTGTAATTCCTTTGATTATGGAGATTGGATATTGAAGGTTGCTGAGAAACATCCGGATATTGTTTTCTTACATGCTACAGGAACTGAAACTGGAGATAATATTACAACCTATTTTGGTAGAATGTATCAGATGAGATACTTAAGTGGTATAGTTGCAGGTATGCAGACTGAGACAGATAGTATAGGCTATGTGGCCGCATTTCCTATATCAGAAGTTAATAGAGGCATTAATGCATTTACATTAGGTGTTAAATCGGTGAATCCAGATGCAACTGTTCATGTAATATGGACTGAGTCTTGGACTGATTATGATTCAAACAAGATTGGTGCAGAAACCTTGATTGATGAATGTGGGGTGGATATAATCGCTATGCATTGTGATAGTGTGGCACCTTTAGATGTTGCCGAGGAAAAGGGAGTTTGGTCTATAGGTTATAATATGGATAACAGCAAGTTATATCCTAATAGTTTTCTGACTGCCCCAGTGTGGAACTGGTCAACCTTCTACACACCGCAGATAGAGAAGATTATTCAGGGAAGATACTATTCAGGTAATTACTGGCAGGGCTCGGAAACTGGTCTAGTTAAGTTGGCTCCTTTAACTGAAAATGTTAAGCCGGGAATATCTACAGTAGTGGCAGAGAAAAAGGCTATGCTTGATGCGGGAACCTATGATGTGTTTTATGGTCCTGTTACAGATAACGAAGGAAAGATAAGGATTCTAGAAGGGGAAAATATGCCTGATGGAGTAATGCTTAATGGATTTGACTGGTATGTGGAGGGCGTGAAAATATATGAAGAATAAAAAAATAAGATATATATTAGTGTTTTTAGCTATTGTTATCTTTGCATTTACAGTGGTTATAATATTGACTTTCAAGGGTAGAGGAAGAAGAGAATCCAAGGACGTCATCAAGGTAGGATTTATTATGTCTGGTAGTAAGGATGAAGAGGGTTGGAATGGACTTCACTACGATGGAATATATTCGGCTTGTGAAGAACTAGATATAGAATTAATCATAAAGGAAAATATAAAAGAACATAGTGGTCAGTGCCAGGTTGCCATAAGCGAACTGGCCAATGAGAATGTAGATATTATTATATTATCTAGCTATGGTTATGCCACAGAGGTTAAGGATATAGTTAAGGAGTATCCTGATATAACATTTTATTCAGAGTCTTTTGATTATTATGGTGATAATTTGAATTGTTATTTTGCTAGAATATATCAGGCTAGATATTTGTCAGGAATAATAGCAGGTCATATGTCTGAATCTGGCGTGATTGGCTATGTGGCTGCTATGCCTAACAGTGAAGTGAATAGGGGAATTAATGCATTTACTTTAGGTGTAAAACGTGCAAATCCAGATGCCAAGGTTGTGGTTGCCTGGAGCAATTCTTGGGATGATGGAGATAGGGAAAAGCAACTTGCCAAGGAACTTATAGAGAAGGAAAATGCAGATGTGTTAGCATATCATCAAAACCAACCTAATGTGATAGAGGTTGCTGAAGCTTCAGGAGTGTATTCTATAGGCTATCACGAGACCTATGAAGGGGCAAGTGATAAATTTTTAACTACAGTGGAGTTTAGGTGGAATATAACATATAAGGAGCTTTTGTCTGATTATATTCGTGGAAAATCAGATGTGATAAGTACATATTGGTTTGGGTTAGAGAAGGAAGCTATTGGATTAGCGGACGTATCTTCTGTTGTTACACAGGATATAATAGCTGATGTGGAGTCAGCAAAGAGTGAAATAGTTTCAGGAGATAAAATATTTTCTGGAATTATATATGATAATCAGGGACAGCTTCGTTGCAATGAAGATGAGATAATAAGTGACCAGGTGCTTATGAATAGTATGGACTGGTACGTAGAGGGCGTGTACATATATGAAGAATAGAAAAAGATTTATAAATTTAAGAACGGTACTAAGTATGGTTGCACTGCTTGGGGTAATGGTTGTGGTTGGAAGCTTACTTGGTATGAAGTTAAATCAGATTCTTATAGAGCATATGGAAAAGCAGGTAACAGAGCAATCCAAGCTTTTATCAGAGCAGATTGAGCAGGTTATAGAAATTCAGTTTGTGCAGCTTAGCAATATAGCTAGTGCAGTGGAGAAAAATGAGAATAACCCAGAAGCTGTTCTTCAGACCGTTATGCAGGAACGTGAAGGGATTTCTGTGGGAGTTCTTAAGCTTGATGGCAGTGTGCTTGTTGGAGTGCCATTAGATATTACAAAGTATGATGGAGTAAAAAGCTCATTTAGAGGAGAGGAAGCTGTGTCCTATGTTGCTGGTGAGGGTATGACATTTTCTGTTCCTGTATATCGTGGTGAAAATATAAAATATGTACTTTACAAAAAATACGATGAAGAGATTTTAGCTGATACCTTTGGCAGGGATTGCTATGATGGAGAAGGTCAAGTGCTTTGGGCTAACAAGAACTTTGAAATCGTAATACCTTTTGTGGATTCATCCTACAGTGGAGATTTTCTTCATCAACCAGAGTTACAGGAAGGATTTAAAACCATAAAGGATAAGATGGAGCTTTCTACGGCTGCCAGCACATTTGTGAAGTGCGATAAGGGAAGATATTTTGTATTCGTATCTGAGGTGGAAAACTACGGTGTATATACAGTGGGAATAATACCAGAGAATGCGCTATCAGACGGAATAACATATATTACAACACTTGTTTTGTGGGTGTTCGGACTCTTACTTGTACTGTTTGTTATAATAACAGTGTATATGTTCATAGCTGCAGAAAAAGCTAAGGAAAGTGATGAGCTTAGAGAAGCTAAGGAAGAGGCAGAGAATGCCAATAAGGCTAAGAGCCAGTTCTTAGCCAATATGTCTCATGAAATAAGAACACCTATCCATGGAATCATGGGTATGAACGAGATGGTGCTTAGAGAGACTAGGGACGATAATGTTCGTGGATATGCGAAAAATATAAAGCATGCCAGTGAAAATCTTCTCGAAATAATCAATGGAATATTAGATTTTTCTAAGATAGAAGCAGGAAGAATTGAGATAGAAGAAGGAGCTTATGCCGTAAGAGGATTACTTAATGATGTGGTAAATATGGTAGCCCCTATTGCATCTAAAAAAGGTTTAGAATTTGAAGTAGTTGTGGATGAAAATCTTCCTGCCGAGCTTTATGGTGATGTTGGTAAAATCAGACAGGTTATGGTTAATCTTCTCAATAATGCAGTGAAATATACTAATGAGGGAAAGATTACACTAACTGTTAGAGGAAATCTGGTAAATGATAGTATCAATCTTAAGATAAAGATAAAAGATACCGGAATTGGTATTAAAGAGGAAAGTATAAGTAAGCTTTTTGCTGATTTTGAAAGAGTTGATACGGAGAAGAATAAAGATATAGAAGGCACCGGACTAGGACTAGCTATAGTTAATAGATTGGTTCAGTATATGGGTGGAAAGATAAGGGTATCAAGTGAATATGGAAAAGGCTCTACATTTTCAGTTTGCGTGCCTCAGAAGATAATTGACAGAAAGGCTATAGGAGATTATAAGATGGCTTTAGAGGCTGATGAAATATCTGAGGAAGGAATCCGTACAGCAGGCTTTGTTGCGCCAACAGCTAAGATTCTTGTGGTGGATGATCATGAGATGAACCTATTGGTTTTAAAGAATCTTCTTAAGGAAAGCAAGGCTCAGGTTACTACCTGTGGTAGTGGTAAGGAATGTATAGAGCTGATGATTAAGAATTCCTATGATGTGGTGTTCTTAGATCACATGATGCCGGAAATGGATGGTATAGAAACCTTAGAGCAGCTAATTAAGAAAAATCTCAAGAAGGATAGCAAGATTGTTGCTCTCACTGCCAATGCAATAGTTGGTGTTAAGGAAATGTATCTATCTAAGGGATTTGACGATTATTTGAGTAAACCTATAGATACCAGAGTTCTTGAGAAGCTTCTGCTTAGATTTATCCCAGAATCAAAGCTTAAGGAGATGGATGCTCCTAAGCTTGTGGATAATAATGAGAAAGAATTCACATCAGCTGGCACTGGTGTAATGAAGGGGAATACGGATTTAGAAAGCAACTTCAACTATATTAATCAAACTACAGGGTTAAAGTACAGTTCAGAAAGCAAGGAAATGTACAAATCATTTCTACAAATATACTGTGATTTTGCTGAGGATAAAATTGAAAAGCTCACTAATACATATGAGTGTAAACAGTGGCAGGACTATGTTACTTATGTGCACTCTGTAAAATCTACATCTCTTAATATAGGTGGAGAAAAGCTCTCTAAGCTGGCTGCGGATATAGAGGAACAGGGTATGAAATATTTAGATGGAGAGGAATCTAGATTAGAGTATCTTATAAGCTCTCACAAGGAACTTATGGAGCTATATCAAGCAACCTATGAAGAGGCCTTGGAATTAATCAAAAATATGTAATTAGCTAAGACTTAAAAAGAAAAAGTTTGCATGATGGTGTGCAAAAAAGGAAGTACTTATGAAAAGTGTAAATAAAAAAATGTATATGTTAACAGTGATAATAGCGGTGGTAGCTTTGTTTGCTACTGGTAAGAATTTGCTTATATCAGCAGGTGTGTCAGTGTTGCTTGTGGTATGCTTTTATATAACCTACGCTAAGACCAATGAGTCGGTTCGTCTAGAACAGGAAACCAACGAAAAGGTTGAGGATATGAACCGTAAGATAATTCAAGCATTGGCAAGAACCATAGATGCCAAGGATAGATATACTAACGGTCACTCCCTTCGTGTGGCGGAGTATTCCAAGGAGATAGCAAGAAGAATGGGTAAATCTGCCAAGGAACAGGATACCATATACTATGCAGGACTTCTTCATGATGTAGGTAAGATTAGAATTCCAGTGGAGGTAATCAATAATCCGGGAGCGCTTAGTGATGAGGAATTTGAACAGATTAAGATTCACCCTGTAACCAGCTATCATATACTAAAGGACATATTTGATGACCCTAATATAAAGAATGGGGCAAAGTTTCATCATGAAAGATATGATGGAACCGGATATCCAAATGGATTAAAAGGTGAAAATATACCAGAGGTGGCAAGAATAATCGGTGTGGCAGATTCTTATGATGCTATGGCTAGTAACAGAAGCTATAGAAAATATTTGCCACAGTCAGTTATAAGAAATGAAATAAAAACTGGCAAGGGAACTCAGTTTGATCCAACTATCGCAGATATAATGCTTGATATGATAGATGAGGATGAGGGTTATACATTAAGAGAAGTAAAAAGTTTACAGAAAAAAATACTTGTGGTAGATGATGAACCAATGAATATTAAGATGGTAGAGGTTATTCTTAAGGATACACCTATGTATCAGGTTGTGGGAGCTACCAGTGGTATGGAAGCTCTAAAGATGCTAGATGCTCATGAGATAGATTTGATACTTCTTGATGTGAAGATGCCAGAGATGGATGGATTTGCTACTATGGAGCTTATAAGACAAAAATACAATATGCCTATAGTACTGATGACAGGAGATAGAAATATAGAGACTATCGAAAGAGCAACAAAGCTTGGAGTTGATGATTATCTGACAAAACCATTCCTGCCACTGGCCCTAAAGGAGATAATACATAGTACCTTAAATTAAATATAACGCATCTTGTTGAATATACATGGAATGTAATATATGTTCAGCAATGTGAGTATTAATGAAATGGAGTGGGAGTTGTCCTGCTCCATTTCGTTTTATACGCAAAAAGTGTCAAAATATACGCAAAAAAATATGTCTGCAAAAATATGTGTTATATTACATTCGAAGCAAAACATGAAAAACTGGAGGTAAATAATATGAGTTTTTCTTTTGGACTTAGAGATTTGTTGGACCCTATGAAAAGGCTTATTATGGGAGTGCTGCTTATAGCCTTAGGCATATTCTGTATGATAGGTAAGAATTGGTATCAGGGAATGGAAAGGTCGGATTGTGCTGTGGTTGAAGCCACCTTTGATGATTGTAAGTATCATTCAGACAGTGATGGTGGAATAGATGTTAATAGTGTATATCTTACCTTTGATGACTATGGCTCGGACCTTGATATTCACACTAGCTGTGCTGGCGATGAACTTATTGAACGATTGATGGACTTAAAATCAGGTGCTAAGATGAAGCTTCTCGTTCATGAGAAAACAAAAATTATATATGAGCTTAAGGTAAATGGAGAAACCTGGCTTGATTTTGATGATGCTAGAGCCTCAATAGAGAAGAACAATAATATTATAACTATAGTGGGCTATATAATGCTTGGCCTTGGGGTGATATTTGCTATATCCGCCATTATACCAATGTTTTTCGTAAAGGGTTCAAGAGGAGAGTAAGAGATGAGAAGACTGTTAAAAAGGTACATAGCAATTTGGATGGTGCTTCTTGTGACAATTTTAAACTTTCGTATTGACGCTTACGCTGCAGATCAATATAAGGGTGGAATTGTTATAGAGGATGGTGCACCTAAGGTGGTAGAGGAGGGACTTATGCCCTCGACTGGAGATGTTAAGGCGGCAGTACTTACGGTAGAGTTTGCAGACCTTGAAGCTACCTTATCCAAGGATGAGGTAAGTAGCCTTATGTTTGGGGAAGGCGACAGTGTTACAAGCTATTATAAGAATAGCTCATATGATAAGCTTAACATTAGCGGCGATGTGTACGATTGGTATGCCACAGAAAATACTCGTACATTCTATGAGGAATATTTTGGAGAGTATTCGTCAAATGAGTATCTTTTTAGAGAAGTGCTTACTGCCATGGATAGTCAGATAGATTTTTCCCAGTATGATAGTGATGATGATGGATATGTGGATGCAGTGTATTTGATCTATGCGGGAGAAGATGCTGGCTTTGGCTCTACCTGGTGGGCATATATGATTAAGCTTATGGAGGAGCTGACAGTTGATGAAAAGAAAATCGCTCAATTTGTAATTATGCCAGAGTATTTCGATTATATGACTGCAGCTCATGAAACAGGACACGCCATGGGTTTACAGGATTACTATGATACTGATATGAACGTGAATTCCCAGTCTTATTATGGAACAGAATCTTTGATGTGTTCCTCAACGGGAGATTTGGATATATTATCAAAATGGATGCTGGGCTGGCTTACTCCTCAAAGTATAACAGAGGATAAAACCATATCCCTTAGGCCAAGTAATGAGTATCCTGATGCAGCATTGATTAAAACCAATGTTGAAGGAATAGATGATGCATTCTTCTTGATTGAATATAGAACAAGTACAAATAATTACAAGGAATCAGCTGTAAATGGTGTAAGTGTATTTAGGGTAAATGCAGCAATAGACCCCCAGACTGGTTCATATATGTATGATGTAAGTTCCAGCGAGGTTCGCCTAATAGAGCGGGTGGCAATAGATGTTGAGTCAGGGTTTGCTATGGGTAACTTGGCAAATCCAATTAGCTATATTGTTCAAGAGGATGGTGAAAATGTACAGTATATTCCTACAGGAATTATTGTGGATAATATTAATATAGTGGATGGAGTAGCTACCCTAGATATAACATATGGTGATGCCATAATATCTGGAAGCTTGGATTATGAAAAAACAAATCTAATGGCGGATAGCAGAATAGGTTACACCTTTGACTTCCCAGTAGGGGTAAACTATGTTGGCGAAGATTTGATTGCTACAGACGGAAACCATGAGATAACCGTAAAGGTGTATAGGGATATATATTCTGATACCATTAGTAAAAATAAATATTTCTTATATACTACAGAGCAGGTAAAACCTAACACTACATATACTATAGATATACCTGAAGGGGTATTTGTATCCTTCGATGGAAGAGAAAATGAAGAAGAAAAGCTACAGATTACTACATCAGCATATGGTGATAAAAAGGAGTACACCAAGGCCTTCGGAAGTGAAGCCTATATGTCACAAAGTTTGACTTATGGAGATGGAGGATTTGTATATTTTACCAACGAAGACGGAGATTTGTGTATGAACACAGTGGATGCGGCTGGAAATAAACAGCGCAAGGTGTTATATGAGATGGGAGAGCAGTACTCGGATGGTATGATATGGACATCCATAGTACAGGCTTGTATGCTAGATGATGGAAGCTATGTGGTTACAGCAAGAGAATATACCAATAATACAATATTTAAGATTAAAGAGGATGGTACAGTTGATTATGTAAATACTATAGAGCTAGACGAGCCAATGATACTATCTGCAGTAGGAAATACTGCTTTGTTGGGAATGCAGGATGGTTCAAACTATATGGTATTAACAGGAGATAATCAGATAGATGTGGCTGATATTAGCGATATTTATAGTCCTCTGATTAAATGTGGCGACAGATATGTATGTATAACAGAATCAGAAACTGGAGCCCAAGCTGTTATCTATGATGAGGAGTTAAATTTAATAGGTGCATTTCCTAATAGCAACTCAGGCTCTGTTATTGGTGTGGACATAGTGGATGGAAAAATGATTTCCTTTGAAAACTGTTATAATGATGAAGAACAAGCTGTAGAAATATATGCATTTGTATATAATGAAGATGAAAGCTTGTTGGAAAAGGTGTTAATAAGTAAAAGCGCAGAAACTGGGATTAACTATAGTAAAGTTATTGCTTGCCAAAGTGGATATGTTTTTGTGGGTACCAAGGACTTGATGGTTGAAGATAATTATTTTGGTAGTATGGAAGCTTCTATAGCAAATATAATGGTTACAGATAAGAGCTTCAATGCTTTGTACAAGTGCTCCTTAAACCGTGGTGCTTACTTGTCAAAAGAAGTTGTGGTTGGTGTTTCAGAGTCAGGCGATAATATAGTATGTAGTACTATTAACTGCGATTATGTGTTACAGCTATCAAGTAAGGATGAACCAGTGACTCCGCCTACAGAGGATGATCCGGTCGCACCACCATCAGAGGATGATCCGGTCACACCACCAGTTGAGCAAACTCCGCCGGCTATTAACGTATACTACCGCACTCATATTCAGAGCTTTGGATGGGAAGGTGAGGCGGATAAGGTCTCGACTTGGAAGAAGAATGGTGATGTGTCAGGAACTAGTGGTAAGGCAAAACGTCTAGAGGGAATCCAGATAGAGGTTGAATCATCGGAAGCTGGAAAGGATATAGACCTTGGAATTCAGTATACTACACACTGCCAGTCCTACGGCTGGTTGCCATGGTCAGCATCTGGTGAGATGAGTGGAACCACTGGAGAGTCAAAGCGTCTAGAGGCTATAAAGATTCAGCTTACAGGAGCAGATAAGGATAAGTATGATGTACACTACAGAGTTCACGCCCAGTCCTACGGTTGGCTTGATTGGGCATCAAATGGTGAGCCAGCAGGAACAGCAGGCTACGGAAAGAGACTAGAGAGTATTCAGATAGTAGTTGTTAAAAAGGGTGAAAGCTTTAATAAGGAAATAGGTGGTATTTCATCTAAAGAGGCAGAAGCATATATCGCGAAGAGCGGTTTATCACCAGTTCTTGGACAGGCTGCAACAGATGCTATAAATCCTGAGATTAAGGGTGCTGATGCTCCATATGTAATGTATAAGACTCACGTACAATCCTTTGGTTGGCAGCAGTGGGTATATAATGGAGCAATGTCTGGAACTGAAGGAAAAGCAAAGAGGCTTGAGGGTATTAATATTAAGCTTTCAAATGCACCATACCAAGGCGGTATAGTATACACAACTCACGTTCAAAGCTATGGATGGAAGGATGGAAATCCAGAGACCGACAAGTCAACTTGGAAGGGCAAGAACGGCTCTATGTCAGGAACTTCTGGTGAAGCAAAACGTCTTGAGGCTATCTGTATCGACCTTACAGGTGAGATGGCTGAGCATTATGATGTATATTACAGAGTACACGCCCAGTCCTACGGCTGGCTTGGTTGGGCTAAGAACGGCGAAGAGGCAGGATCAGAAGGCTTATCAAAGAGACTTGAAGGAATCCAGATAGTGTTAGTTAAAAAGGGTGAAGCTGCACCTGCTAATAACTATGGTGGAATTACTTCAACTAGTGATAAGGCGTTTGTGAAATGACATATTTGATATGTTGTGAGATAATTTAATAAGGTTCTAAATTATAATTATCCCTTGATGATTAGTGTATCTAATTGTCAGGGGATTTTTTGTTTTCTAATGTGAGAAAATTGGATATGTTTTTCACAGACTGGTCACAAAATGACACGATTGTTTACATTATTACCGCAAAAGTTTACAAATTTAGTCTTTGCAATTTGTAAATATGTACGTACAATATATCATATGAACGAATAATATTTGAATAATTCAAGGTGTAAATGGTGTAGGAAGGAGTAGCGATTTTATAAGTGATATAATGAATATTGGACAGAATAATGTAATGACAGAATTTGTAAAAACAGATGATATATTGAAAGATATGTGCGGTATTATTGAATCTTCGCAAAAGGCTGCTTATAAGGCACTTAATATAGCGTTAATACAGAGAAATTGGCTTATTGGATATCGGGTTGCGGAGGAAGAAATAAAAGGTGGAACACGTTCGGATAATTACGGATTACATATAATAAAAAAATTGTCAAGCCAGTTGTCTGAAATATATTGTCATGGTCTCATTGCAGGGTACTTTTGCAGGTTGAAGATGAAAATGCACGAGCATGGTATGAGACAGAATCCATATAACAAACATGGAGTGTAAGAACACTACAGCGAAATATTTTGTCACAATATTATTATCGTATGTTAAAAACTCAGAGAGAAGAACTTGCGGAAGATGAAATGAAAGAATTGACACGTGAGTATCAGAGTGACAAATATGAGTTTATTAAAAACCCAGTGGTTGCGGAATTTTTAGGCTTTGCAGCTAACACAGACTTTACAGAAAGCGACCTTGAAAAAAGTATAATTACATATTAAAATGTTTTTTATTGATAGACCTTAAAACGGAGAAAATATCTCACCAAGATGTGGGGCAGATGGATATGTATATTCGTATGTATGATGAACTAAAAAGAAGTGAGGGGGATAATCCGACTATGGGATTGATTCTTTGTGCTGATACAGATGAAGATATCGCTCGTTACTCTGTGATGCATGGTCATGAACAGCTATTTGCATCGAAATATAAATTATACTTACCAACAGAAGAAGAGCTGAGGGCAGAGATAGAAACACAAAAGGCTATGTTTTACCTTCAACAACAGGAAAAAGAGTATGATTAGTAGATTACCCATCCACCCTGTACAAAAAAGGCAGGGTGGATTTTTTGTACGCAAAAAGTAGCCTTTTATACGCAAAAAAAATCATTTCCCCCAATATGTGCTATATTACCCCTAGAATAAATTGAAAAACTTGGCATGAGTTTGATGCAGTAGTTACTATAACAGCCATTATACCAATGATTTTTAGGAGGAAATGATAATGAAATTGAACTTGTTAAGAAAGAACCAAAAAAGAATTACCACATTTGTTATGGTACTGGTTATGTTGTGGAGTATGTTGGATACATCCATGCTGACAGCTTACGCGAAAGATGGTCATAACACTTATAATATGGGGATTAAAACCATAGGAGACGGAAAAACAGTGATATCTAATACTGTTAAATATGACGGAAATGAAACTCTTTATAAAGTAGAAAATGGAGTTGAGG
>SVEC01000005.1 GCA_015057555.1 Lachnospiraceae bacterium
TCGAAGAAGGTAATATAAGATTTTCATCTGATTCAACAGCAGCAGGATTAAAACCAACAAGAACACATTTATACGTTCTTCCTACTATTATTGATGACGTACAAGACTTAATTACACAAGAAAACGGCTTAAAAGAATTAAAAGCTATTGTATATGGTGTTACAAATTCAGCTAATGCCCAAAAGGCTACTTCTGGTGGTAAGAAACGTCAGGATGATTTTAGATGGGAAGCGATGAATTTAATGTTTGGCGAAACAAATTCATTTTTATCAGTAGATGTTGATGGTGCTGCCAATCGTTTCTGGTTATTAAATTCACATAAAGTACAGGGTGAATATTTAACAAAAGAAAAACCATCACATTATAGCGATATACAAAACACTTATGGTCATTTAGGACCTGCATTTGTAAAGTGTTTGCGTGAATATGCAAAAGAACACGACATTACAAAAGAATTTTTAACGCTAACTGATGAATATGAAAAACGTATTAAATACGACAAAAAAGCTAAATTAGCTGCAATAATTGAATATGCTTTTAATTTATTAGTTGATTTCAAATTAATGCCTGCTGGAACAAGCAGAATGTCTATTGATGAAGTATTAGCAGATTATTCAGGTGATGAAGTAATAACATCTGATGAAATCATATATAATTCATTTGTAGATAGAGTTTTATCAAATAAACAAGCATTTCCTGATAAAACAATTAAGATGAAACAACAAGAATATGATGATTTAAGAACAAAAGGCGTAATTGTAAAAGGTAAGGTATTTATTGAAGATAGTAAATACAAGTTATTTATTACAAAAGAAGCTTTTAATGAATTAGTTTATGATATTGCTAAATCAAATAAATTAGAAGGTATTGTAGCAGATATTTCATCGTGGAAAAATCGTGGATGGGCCGAATATGATTCAACTAATCATAAGGTATGGCGTACAACAAACATTACGCACGAATATGATAAATCTAATCCTATTACAGCAACAAAAGAACAATGCTATAAAGTAATATTAGGAAAAGTTGATGAAGAAATATTTGATGAACCATTCAAACCAGTTGATAACTATCAAGTGGATGAAGATAAAATGTTTGATTTATCAGAAAAGAAAAAAAGAATGATGGGTAAAGGCGCAACATCAGAAGAAGCTGACGAAATCCTATCAATATTTAATGGCAAAGTAATAGACAAAAGTAAATTAAGGCTTTTTGATTAGTATGAACTAATAAATTTAAAATTTTTATAAAATCTTGTCAAAATAAAAAGGACTTATTAAATAAGTCCTTTTTTGTATGCACTACTTAAAAATCAATTCTTCTGGCTCACTTGCAATAACAAGTGTAGGTTCGGCTTTTGTAGTAGTTTTTTCTTCTACTGCTTCTGTTGATTCCACTTTCTTCTTAGTAGTCTTCTTTGGTTCTTCTTCTACTATTTCTTTTCTTTTAAATTCATGGATATCGCTTAATGGCGCGTCATTATCTAAAACTATGCGCTCTTTTACTTCTTTTGCCGCCCTTTTAGCTCTTGTTTCGATTGCCTTTCGTGTCTTATACTTTTTATATTTTTCACCTACTAATATTTTGCCTTCATCGTCTTTTCTTTCTTCGATAATAGGTAAAATATCTACTTCTATTGTTTCATTAAAGAATTTAGTAATACTATCTCTAAATCCTAAATCGTGCAAATATCTTTTTGTTGCTGTTGTATCAGCCGATTTGATTTTATGACCTGATGCAAAATGTATTTGTATAATATCAGCAGGTTCTATCCATTCACCTTTACTATTAAATGCTCCTGACATTAAGTTAGTAACAAAGGTATGTCTTAAATCGTGCAATCTGACAGGTTCAATTTCTACTTCACCAGCTTTTAAAAAATACTTATTCATTCTTTTTTCAAATTCTTTAAAGCGGCGCGAAATTTTACCAGTTGAAGGTAAATAATTATTGATTAGGTTTATTTTTGTCATATAAACATAATCTGCATCAGTAACTTCACGTTTTAAAATTACTTCTTGCCATTCCTTAACAACTTTTAAGGTATTAAATAAAACATCGTGCATTGGAATGTTTCTTATTTCATTAGTTTTAGGGCGCTTTACTGTTTCTTTTGTACCAACTTGAACACGATTATCGATGATTCTAATATTTCTTTCGTTGAAATTTACATTCTCCCAACGTAATCCAGCTATTTCACCACGTCTTAGACCACCGCCGCCAGCTAACAATACTAATGACAATATACTTAAATCTTCTTCACATTCAGCAGCATATTGAATCATTCTATTAAATTCTTCAATAGTTAATGCGCGACCTTCAAAATCACTTTTGACAACACGAATATCAGCCATTGCTATTGTCTGATCATTCATTGGAACAGTACCATTTTTACTCAGATACTTCCACATTTGAAGTAATGTCGTTTTATGATGCGTAATAGTTGATTTTGTCAATCCTTCAACATCGTGACACCATTCAAAATAATCTTCAATTGTTAATGTTGTAATTGCGTCAATATATTTTCTTTCGTCTGGACCATCAAAGAACTTACGCATATGATTCACATGACTTTTTACAGAATTCTTATAAGTAAGACCGTTTAACTTATTATAATTAGCATAATCTAAAAAATCTTCTAATGCATCTTCAAAAGTCAATCTTCTTTCTTCTTCTGTAAGTAGTCCTTTTCTTTTTCTGTCCATTTTTTCTTTAAACGCCACTGCTTCTTCATAATCTTTAAACATTTTTGAAGATTTACATTGTTTGACTTCATAACGTTCTGTTTTTGGATTATAAATTTCTTTTCTACCCTTATCATAGGTAACTTTATAACCCAATGTTATCATGCCAAGTTTCTTCACTTGAATACCTGGCGTTTTAGTTTTAGAAAATTCTATTTTTTCTTCTTCAACTACCTTTTTTGGACGACCTCTTTTAGCCATAAAAAAATTACCTCCTTTTCATCATTGTTGTATAATTAATATCTAATTTATAGATGTATTATAACACAAAAAATCCAATTTGGTAACTTTTTTGGTAACTGATATTATTTAATTTTGTTTTCAAAAATCTTCTGAACCATTGATTATACTTGACTTTTATGCCCTATTTCTAAAAATACTACCCTTTGAAATAGTATCCCACACCCCACTTAGTATGAATATACTTAGGTTCTGCAGGTGTAGTCTCAACCTTTTCTCTAAGACGTCTTACATGTACATCAACTGTACGTGCATCTCCTGGATATGAAGGTCCCCAAATAGTCTGAAGAAGCTGCTCTCTAGAATAAACCTTGTTAGGATTAGATACTAGGAGATAAACCAGATCAAACTCCTTAGCTGTAAGGTTAACCTCCTTACCTTCGATGTAAACTCTTCTACTCTCCACATCTATCTTAAGTCCCTTAGTTTCAATAACCTTAGTCTCTTCCTTGCCAGGGACATTCTTAGTATTTCTTCTAAGAATAGCCTTGATTCTAGCCTTAACCTCAAGGATGTTAAATGGCTTTGTAATATAGTCATCAGCACCATATTCAAGACCAAGAATCTTATCCATATCATCGCCCTTTGCAGTAAGCATAACTATAGGCACATCAGAAAATTCTCTAATCATCTGGCAAACCTCAAGACCTGTATATCCAGGAAGCATAATATCCAGCAATATGATGTCATAATCATTAGCCTTAGCCATCTCAAAGGCCTCTTCGCCATCATAGGCAACATCAACCTGCATATCATCCTGCTCTAAGCTGAACTTTATACCCTTTACTATTGACTTTTCATCATCTACTACTAGTACCTTTTTCATCTGGTCACCCCTTAACTCACAACAATGTGATCCTTTATATTATTATAAACACCCTCCTTAATACCAGGAATATTAGTTATGTCCTGAATATTTTGAAAAGGGCCATTCTTATCTCTATATTTTATTATGGCCTCTGCCTTGCTTTCGCCTATCCCCGGAAGAGTCATAAGCTGCTCCTTGGTGGCAGTATTAATATTCACATATCTACTGCTTCCATTATCTGTTTGTTCAGGTTGCATATTATAGCCTTCTTGTAGCTCATAAGCATATGGAAAATATATCTTTTCCCCTGACACCACTGTCTCCGCCAGATTAATATAATCTATGGCTGCATCCTCAGTAAAGCCTCCTGCCAAATCCAGAGCCTCCTGTTTAAGTGACGTAGAGTTTACATAGTACACTCCAGGACTGATGACTGCTCCGCAGACATACACGGGAATTTTCTCATCCTCCCAAACCTCATAGACATCACTGTCAGAAGAACTTGCCACTGCCAGATGAGATTCACAATCATCCCCTGCATCCGTCACATATCCAGCACCTACACTATCAATCTCACCTTCATTTACATCGGCATCTGAAGCAACATACTTAACCGTATCACCACAGGCGCATAGACCAAATAGCAAAATTGCTATAGCAAAAATATAATTAATTTTCTTACGCATATGAAACACTCCTTTAAAGTATTTCACAATGCCAAAACATACACATATATATTTTACAAAAAATCATAAAATATTACAATAGTTTTACAAAGAATATTAGAATAATGGCTCCTTAAGTATAGCTGTTCCGATACCCTTCTCAGTAAAGAACTCAAGAAGTAAGCAGTGCTGAAGTCTTCCATCAAGCATATGAACTCTTGATACACCATTCTTCATAGCCTCGATACAATTTTGTAGCTTTGGAAGCATTCCACCACCTACTACACCCTTGTCGATAAACTCCTGTGCCTCGTTAATATCCATCTCTGAGATAAGAGTTGACTTATCTGTAGGATCCACGAATACTCCCTCTATGTCAGTTAAGAATACCAGCTTCTCTGCATTAAGAGCTGTTGCTATAGCGCAGGCAGCATCGTCAGCATTGATATTGTATCCATGATAATCATCTATACCAAGACCGATTGGTGCAATTACTGGAATGAAATCATTGCTGATAAGAGTATCAAGAATTGTGGCATCAGTCTCCACAACCTCACCTACATATCCTATGTCCTTACCACCACTAAGCTTCTTCTTAACCTGAAGAAGACCAGCATCCTTACCACTTAAGCCTACCGCCTTCATACCAAGCTGCTGAAGCATAGAAACAAGGCTCTTGTTAACCTTTGACAGAACCATCTCTGCAACACCAAGAGTCTCATCATCAGTAACACGAAGACCATTGATAAACTCTGTTTCCTTGCCAATCTTATTTAACCAAGCACTTATCTCCTTACCACCACCGTGAACAACGATTGGCTTGAGGCCGATAAGCTTGAGAAGTGCTACGTCCTTAATAACGTTGTACTTGATTTCCTCATCTATCATGGCACTTCCACCGTACTTGACAACAACTCTCTTACCATTGAATCTCTGGATATATGGCAACGCCTCTATAAGAGTCTGTGCCTTCTCGAGAATCAAATCCATTGAATCATTATTAACCATGTCTTCTACCTTCCTTATAATCATCTTTATATCTCCTCTTTCAAGACCTAGTATGTCTTGTCATCCTTCAAATTATCTATGAACGGTAATCCGCATTTATTTTAACATAATCATAGGTCAAATCACAACCCCAAGCAGTGGCCTTTTCACTTCCTGCCTTAATATCTGCTGTTGCAATTACAACCGGTGCCTTCATAATATCTGTAGCCTGCTCCTCGTCGAACTTAGCATACATACCATTTTCAACAAGCTTAACAGTTCCCTTTTCACTCTCAACAACCACATCCACCTTATAAGGGTCAAACTGTGCACCTGAATAGCCCATAGCGCAAAGGATACGACCTACATTCGCATCATTGCCATATACCGCACACTTTGTAAGGCTTGATGTAGCAATGGACTTTGCAAGAATCTTAGCAGTTTCCTTGTCTGGTGCTCCCACAACATTTACCTCGAAGAGCTTTGTAGCTCCCTCACCATCTGCTGCAATCTGCTTAGCAAGATATGTATTTACATCTAAAAGTGCTGCCTTAAATGTAGCATAATCCTCATCCTCAGCTGTTATCTTAGCATTACCAGCCATACCATTTGCAAGAACTACTACTGTATCGTTAGTAGATGTATCTCCATCAACTGATACCATATTAAATGTATCCTCTATTGTCTCAGAAAGTGCCTTCTGAAGAAGCTTCTGGTCGATATCTGCATCTGTTGTAATAAATCCAAGCATAGTTCCCATATTAGGATGAATCATACCTGAGCCCTTACACATAGCACCCATAGTAACCTTCTTGCCACCAAGCTCAAATTCCACCGCATACTCCTTCTTGTGAGTATCTGTAGTCATAATAGCTGTAGCCGCGTCAACTGCTGCCTCTCTAGTATCTGTAATCATATCCTTAAGAAGGTTAATTCCGCTCTCGATTACATCCATAGGAAGATAAAAACCTATAACTCCAGTTGAAGCCACAAGTACCTGGTCAGGATTTACATTAAGTGCTGCTCCCACCAGCTTTGCAGAGTCCACTGCATTCTGGTAGCCAACATCTCCTGTACAAGCATTTGCGATACCACTGTTAATTACTACTGCTTGAGCTACTCCACCATCACACACCTTCTTATCCCAAAGAACTGGTGCCGCCTTAACAATATTCTTAGTAAATGTACCTGCCACCGCAGCTGGTACCTCTGAATATATCATAGCCATATCTTTATTTGTCTTGCCAGCCTTAATTCCTGCACGTGTTCCTGCAGCCTTAAAGCCTATAGGTGCGGTTACACCGCCGTCGATTATCTTCATATGCTTTTCCTCCTTATGGAAACATAGGTGGCATCTTAAGACCTTCTAGCTCGTCAAGGCCCATGATAAGGTTCATGTTCTGGACTGCCTGACCTGCAGCACCCTTTACAAGATTGTCAATAGCACCCATTACTATCACTCTATTAGTTCTTTCATCTACTACAAAGTTTATATCTACAAAGTTGCTTCCCTCAACCCATCTGGTCTCTGGGCAAACACCCTTATTTAACAGTCTGATAAAATACTCATCCTTATAGTACTTCTCGTACACTGCCTTGATATCCTCGTAGCTGTACTTACCTGTAAGGTTAGCATAAGAAGTTGCAAGGATACCTCTGTTCATAGGTACAAGGTGTGGTGTGAAATTTATAAGAAGCGGATTTCCTTCATATGCGTAACCAAGCTGCTCCTCGATTTCAGGAGTGTGTCTGTGGCTTGCCACACCATATGCCTTGAAGCTTTCATTTACCTCGCAGAAAAGATTTGCAACCTTAGCGCCTCTACCTGCACCTGAGGTACCAGACTTTGCATCTACTATAATAGTATTTACATCAATCATCTTTTCCTTAACTAATGGATATAAAGAAAGGATTGAACAGGTTGTATAGCAGCCTGGATTAGCTATAAGTCTAGCCTTCTTAATATCCTCTCTATTAATCTCACAAAGACCATAAACAGCCTCCTCAATAAACTCAGGACTCTTGTGCTCTATGCCATACCACTTTTCATATGTAGCCACGTCCTTAATTCTAAAATCTGCCGAAAGGTCTACTATCTTACACTTTGAAAGTACATCCTCATTTACAAGTGACGCACAAAGTCCCTGTGGAGTTGCTGTAAATATTACATCAGCCTTATCAGCTAGCTCCTCCATATTGTCATCCATACACTTTGCATCAACTATCTGAAACATATTTCCATATACTTCAGAATAATCTTTATCTATATAGCTTCTAGAACCGTACCAAACTATCTCTACATCCTTGTGTCCTAGAAGAATTCTAACAAGCTCCTGTCCAGCATAACCAGTTGAGCCAATAATACCTACCTTAACCATATTAATCGCCTCTCTTTTCCTATTATAAAGTGTTTTCTTCTTTAACTCACTCGATTATACAACTAGCACGGAAAATATGCAACACTATTATAGGAAAAATGTGAATATTTTTCTATATTTATGCATATTTTCTGTATATTATGCAGTTTTTATGCATAAATATTTGATTTTACATATTGCATAATAATATTTTTAGGTTTATACTAAAGCTAATGATTTTTTAGGAGGAATTTTACCATGAAGGAAAGAGTTATTCTTGCGTATTCTGGTGGTCTTGATACTACTGCCATTATACCTTGGTTAAAGGAAACTTACGGTTTCGATGTAATCTGCGTATGTATTGACGTTGGACAGGAAAGCGAGCTTGAAGGTTTAGAGGAGAGAGCTAAGTACTCAGGAGCTGAGAAGCTTTACATACTTGATGTTGTTGATGAGTTCTGTGATGACTTTATCGTTCCTGGTGTTATGGCTAATGCTACTTACGAGAACAAGTATCTCCTTGGTACTTCATTTGCAAGACCACTTATCGCAAAGAAGCTTGTAGATATCGCTCGCAAGGAAAATGCTACTACTATTTGCCACGGTGCAACTGGTAAGGGTAATGATCAGGTTAGATTCGAGATTAATATAAAGGCACTTGCTCCAGATCTTAAGGTTATCGCAACATGGAGACAGGACGAATGGACTATGCAGTCTAGAGAGGACGAAATTGAGTACTGTAAGGCACACGGCATCGACCTTCCATTTGACGCTTCTTCATCATATAGCCGTGATAGAAACTTATGGCATATCAGCCACGAGGGACTTGAGCTTGAGGATCCAAGTCAGGAGCCTAATTGGGATCACCTTCTTGTTCTTGGTACTCATCCAGAGAAGGCACCAGACGAGGCAGAGTATGTTACTATGACATTTGAGAAGGGTGTTCCAAAGTCAGTTAACGGCAAGGAGATGAAGGTTTCAGATATCATTCGTGAGCTTAACAGACTTGGTGGTAAGCACGGTGTTGGTATCATCGATATCGTAGAGAACAGAGTTGTTGGTATGAAGTCACGTGGTGTATACGAGACTCCAGGTGGAACAATCCTTATGGAGGCTCATATGCAGTTAGAGGAGCTTATCCTTGATAGAGATACTCTTGCATTTAAGAAGATTATCTCAGATAAGTTCGCAGATATGATTTATGAAGGTAAGTGGTACTGCCCACTTCGTGAGGCACTTCAGGCATTTATCGAAAAGTCACAGGAGCGTGTAACTGGCGAGGTTAAGTTCAAGCTTTACAAGGGTAACATCATTAAGGCTGGTACTACTTCTCCATACAGTATGTATTCAGAGGAGCTTGCAAGCTTCACAACTGGTGACCTTTACGATCACAAGGACGCAGAAGGATTTATCAACTTATTCGGTCTTTCTATGAAGGTTCGCGGAATGCTTGATGGTAAGAGAGAGAAATAAATCCACTCTAATAAAGATTATATTTAAAGCCTGGCACTTAGGTGCCAGGCTATTTATTTGAATCTCCCTATCAATTTTCCACTTCCTCAAAATTACAAATATCTATTTCATATACGTCACGTGATCCATCAAATGTAAATTCTATTTTTCTCAATCCATCCTCAGTTTCATATGTTGCAAAAGACGAACAACCATTCCCACCAGATATCATTCCCTCTGATGTTGGTTTCCCCATAGTTTCCACTACTTCATCGTAGCTATCTCCCAAGGCTATTCCATTACCAAGCTCCACTTTATAATCTTTTGCCTTTTCAAAATCATAAAAGGTAATATGTTCCACATAGGAATCGACCAAATCAGAGTTCTCAGAAGTCTTTCTAAATCCAACCAAAAATATATAATATTTATAGTCCTCATCCCACATAAAACGAGAAAACAACAAAGGATTGTCTGTATATGTCTCATAGTTGTTTTCCACAATATCATAACCATCTTCAATTAGCTGAGCATATGAAATAGGCCAGGTATAGGTCTTTCCATTCAGGGAAAACACTAGATTTTCCCAATCACTAGCATATATCTTAAAGATATTATCATACAAATTTATCTCAGATAGTTTATCATCCACACACTCTCTAACATCATCTTTAATACCATATTTCTGCACACAAAACACAGAAAACAGCACAACCCCCATCACCGCTACACAAATCAATGCTATTGTTTTCCTCTTACTCATCCCAAACTCCTCCACAAAGCTTACTATTTATAATACGCATCGCAAGGTTAGTTTTATGGAAGAATCTCTTATATCGCCGCAGGCGATAGGGAAGATTGGCCTGGTACATAACATTATTTGCAATCTGTTTGTTAAACAGATTATGAAGGGGTTTGCGATTATTAATTATATTCCGGCCGCGACAGTGGTCGGGACTAAGCTGACCGTCCGTAGTGTCAGCGTGGACCGACCCTAGGCAGGCCGGCCAGTACACACAAGCGCACCCCTTCATAATCGTAAACATAAAAAATCCTGGCACATAATATTATGTACCAGGATTTGAATCTTCCCTATTCCCTAGTGGAACACATGATTTCCTATTACTGAATATACTGAGTAATCCTCAAGATCGGTTACATACAATGCTCTGAAGCATAAATAGTTACCAATATTGTTAACTCCTGAAAGTGCCTCAAGTGTAGCCTGTCTTGCACTCTCCTGAGCTCCATTAGCTAAGTAATAATCTAACATAGGTGATGATACACAGCTGAACTGATATGGTGCATAAACAACATCTGCCACTGTATCTCCCCAATGTCCTGAAAGCAATCTGTTAATGATAACATTTGCAACTGCAAGCTGTCCATCGTAAGACTCTCCACCACTCTCAAGTGTAACGATAGTAGCTAAGAGATTGATATCCTCTTCACTAAGAGTGATTGGACTTCTATATGTAGTAGTTACAGGAACACCTGCATTAACCACTGTATCCTCTCTATAAGGCTTGTCTGTACTTGCCTCCTGTTCAGTAGATGTTGGAGCCTCTGTAGTAGATTCCTCTGTAGACTCTGTGTTCTCTGTTGTACTCTGTGAAGGAGTCTCTGTCACACCACCTGAATTCTGTGATGGCTTTGGAGTCTCATCAACCTTTTCTGTAGTACCAGTACCCTGCACTGGTTTTTCAGCCTGTGAGCTTTCTGTCTCAGTCTCTGTAACCTTACCAGTTACCTCAACTATATCTCCATCTGCTTCAGGAACTTCTTCCTTTAATTCCTCATCTTCAAGAGATATAAACATAGAATTGATATATCCTAATGCTCCATCATCAAGAATGATACATACCCACTCTTCATTAGTTTTGCTCTTATCAACTACATATTCCTCATCCATATAGGCAGTAGCAACTACCTCGCCCATATAAGAGCCCTCAGCTCTAACGAATACATCATCTTCTACAACCTTACCCTTAGTAGTGTTTGCTCCTGAAACAACTATAGTTTCATTAGCCTCTACTCCTGCCTGTGTGTTAGCATCCAATTGAGCTAAAAGGAAGTTAATAGAATCTGTACTTATCACATCGGTATCCAAAGAGTTAATAGTATAGCTCTGTGGAATTGGCTTCTCTACCTCTACCTCTGTGCCCTTATTCTGTGCTGTCAAAACTGCGGTACCAACAGTTGTAGCAATCAATGTCACTATAATTGTTGTGATTAAAATATTTCTTACCATATATCTTCCACTGAAAACTTCCTTTGAAAGAAATATTTTAAAATCTCTAAGCTTTGACTTAGTTCTTTTACTCATAATTAACACCTTTTCTGAAAATTTTACAAAAATAAAAATCGGCGTAACAGTTGTTACACATTTGTTACACCGATATTTTAACACCTCGTATAATATATGTCAAGACTTTGTTACATTTTCGTAACAAATGCCATTGCGGTCATACCCGCACCTACATGAGTTCCTATGATTGGACCTATAGGAGCAATCATAATATTTTCCTCTTTCATCCCAGCTTCTATAGCCATATTCTTAAGTTTTTGGGCATTATCCAGAGCATCTGCGTGACCTATTATAGCACGTAAGCTTCCTAAATCTTCAACATCTTCCCCAACCTTGGATAAGATAAAGTCAAGAGCTTTACCAACGCCCCTGGTCTTAGACTTTACAACAAGCTTACCTTCTTCATCCACACTCAAGATAGGTTTAATCTTTAGAGCACTACCAACCACTGCACCAACTGCAGAAAGTCTGCCACCTCGACTTAAATGGAACAAATCTTCCACCATAAACCAATGTCTTACGTCTAGTCTCTTATCCTGAATCCACTGAGCTAAGCTGTCTATATCCATTCCTTCCTTCTTCAACATAGCAGCTTCATAAAGGAATATTCCCTCACCTATAGAAGCGCTTAGAGAATCAACAGATATTACTTTAGCATCAGGATATTCCTCCTTAACCATCTCTATAGCCAGATTTGAGGTCTGATAGGAACCACTAAGACCTGATGAAAATGCAAAGTACAATACATCTTTTCCTTCTTTAATAAACCCTTCAAACAAATCCGCATATACCTGAACATTAACCTGAGCCGTAATAGGCATATCCCCATTTCTTAATCTATCGTAGAAATCCTTAATGTCTCCATCTCTCTCATCTAAATAATAATTAAACACCTCATCATTAATAGAATAAGAAAATGGAAGTATCTTAATATCTAACTCCTTTATTACCTCAACCGGCAAATCACAGGTTGAATCACTTACTAATACATATTCTTTCATCTCTCGTTACTCCTTATTTGCCAAAATAAAAGTCTAAGCCATTCGCAATACCTGTACATACTCTGGTCTGATAATCATAAGACATAAGGAGCTCTTCCTCTGTCTCATTACTCAAATATCCTATCTTAATAACCGATACAGGAACTATACTCCAATTGATAGCTGTCATCTGGTCAGTTTCATATATTCCGTTATTAACAACATCTACTTCCTCAGTTATACCCTGAATAAGTCTAGTGGATAATGCATAACTTTGGTCATACAAATGACCGTTATACATACTGGTCTCCGGCATACAAAGAGCCATAACTCCAGAAAGCTTATCATTAGTACTATAATTCATCTGAATTCTAATAAATGCATCTGCTGACATATCATTTGCCACCTGTGCTCTAGCCTGATTGGAAATATTAACATCGTCCAATTCTCTAGTAAGATAAACCGTATATCCCCTAAGCTCAAGTTCTGACTTAAGCACTAAGGCGAACTCAAGATTAAGCTCGTACTCTCTAGCCCCGTACTTTGCACCTACAAAGCCTGCTGATACACACTGCTTTGTCTCCTCGCTACCAGGACCTATCTCCTCCTGATTAGCATTAACATTCTTCTGATTACCTGGATCAATAACTATAACCTTTCCCAGAGCATCTCCCGGTGTAGCTAAGGTAAAGTCATCCTCTGCTCCAACAGGTGCTGTGGTCTTAACCACATAATCCGAATAAATATAGAAGGAATCTCCATCTATCAACACTCTTGTCCATTCGTCATTATATCCTGTACGTCTTACCACCTCATCAGGTCCCATAAGAATATAAATATTAGCTTCAGTATTAGGTTCTACTCTAACATTAATAGTATCACCTAAGGTTTTCACATAGTCATTAGCCAAGAAAAAACCATCCTCATCCATTCTTGTACTCTGGTCCACTGAAGCATCTGTATTGGTTGCCATCATCTGGTCTAATGGAAATATTGACTGAGTTGTGGCTGCCTCAGTGGTTTCCTTTTTCTTATCCTTGTCCTTTCCACATCCTACTGCGAAAAGCATAAGCAACATACATATATATAATAAAATGTGTTTCTTCATCGTAAGTATCTCCTACTTTTTATCTTATTTTTGCGCTTATTCCATATGATTATAGCAAACCAAACAAAAAGACACAAGTCAATAATAAAAGTAATTTCTTTCCTTAATCTTAATTTGAAATTTTCACTACCTCATAGTATAATACTAATGTTTTTCTACTATATTATATATAAATGTTGTGTAAGAAAGGATTTATTATGAAATTTATTATTGAATTGATTAAGGGTATGTTTGTTGGTATAGCAAATATAATCCCTGGTGTCAGCGGAGGAACTATGGCCATAACATTTGGAGTATATGACAAAATCATATCTTCAATTACCGGCTTATTTAAAAACTTTAAAAAGAGCGTTAAAACTCTCCTTCCTATAGCCATAGGAATGGTGGTTGGTATAGCTGCTTTCGCATATTTGCTTCCATATTTATTAAAAACTCAACCATTTTGTACTTCAGCAGCATTTACCGGACTTATAGTTGGCGGTATCCCTATGATTATCAAGTCATTGAAAGAGGGCTGGAATAATGGCACCAAAAAGTCATTACCTGTAAATGTAATAATTTTCATTATCTTATTTGCTGTATCACTAATTATGCCTTTTCTTAGCGGTGAATCAGAGAGCGGTATTTTGTTAACAGCAAATGCTCCAACCATGATTAAGGTATTCTTCCTAGGCATTATAGCCGCAGCCACAATGGTTATCCCTGGTGTCAGCGGTTCCCTTGTTCTTATGATTTTGGGATATTATTTTGGCATTATAACTGCTGTCAAAGATTTCTTAGAAGGGCTTAAAGGTTTAGACTTTGGAATTATGCTTGATAACGGACTTGTGTTGGCTCCATTTGCCATAGGATGCTTAGTTGGTATTTTCTTTGTGTCAAAGCTAATAGAATGGTTATTTAATAACTACTCCTCCGCAACCTTTAGCGGTATCTTGGGACTTATAGTAACCTCTCCTGTTTCTATCTTCTACAAGGTTCATCAGGAGTATAGTCTCGCTAATACATCCATACTTCAGGTAATCATAGGTGTAATTATATTAGTTGCTTGTATCTGGGTAACGCTTTACATGGGAAAGCTTGAAGAAAAGCTAGACAAAGATAAAAGCACAAGTGAAGCATAAGAAAAAGGAATGGTCACTACATTTTAAACTGTAGTGACCACTCCTTTTTCTACTAATCTCACTGGTTGGTACGAGGTCTTAGCATGTCTAAGCCCGGGGATTCCTAAATCTTCTTCTCTATTAATATATTTGTAGCCCTTTAACTGTCTTCTTACAAATTCTCGATTAATCATAGGATAGGCGCCTTGTATATCAGCATAGGCCTTCTCAAAATGCACCACAAAACACTTATCGTTAATAGCCTCTCCCACGGTAAAGGCTATAACCCTGCCATCTACTCTTATCAAGCCACCAATAAGCCCTAGCTTCTCTCTGTTATTTAGAGCTTGCTCTATAATATTTCGTTCATATCGCTTATCCTCTGCCTCATCAGGATTATTGTCCTTCTCCCAGTTATAAGCTAGTTCTATACATTCCTTGTAATTAGAAGCACCGATAATCTCATACACATAATCAGGATAATTTTCCTCAAACCGATTAATATGATTCCTCTTACCATGAAGCTTCTTACCCTTTAGCTCTGACAAAGTCTTATATTCATACAAATAATCAGCCACATCCCTATCATACTCTATCTTGAATTTTCCCGGATACCATTCTTCAATCTGTTGAAACATCTCCGGGTGTACCAAATTAAATTTAGGGGCAGTGCCACATTTTTCAAATTCTTGACATAGTATATCAAAGGCTCCCTTTGGATTATGCTTTCCAACCGGAAACGTAAACATTATCGGTTTATTTTCCTCCATCTTACAATAAGAAAGCATATCCTCAACTACAACAAAGCTTGTGTCATAAAACTTTGACCATAAAATATTATTGGCTGCGGTTAACTCGCAGCCAAAATATCTGTTATATCTTAGGTGATTTTTAATTATGCCTATATTCTCCATACTAGGCTTAAATATCTCCATAACTACCTCCTGTGAACCGTCACAGTATTATTTCCCTTCAATTAAAGTGTCTACATCACTCTTACCAAACTCATAAAGCTTATCTCGGATAATACCAATCGTTGTATTATCAGCTCTAAACTCTACTATATCAAAGAGCTTATCTACATAAGAGCACCATTTCCTATATATCTTATCAAGGTCTTCCTTTGTAGGTTCTTTTCTCTTCTTTGCCGCATTATAAGCTGCATTACCAGTAGCTGCCACATCTCTCATAGCCACATGTCTTGGCTCAATACCATAAGCAATATATCTAATCTCCTCAGTACGAACTAATGCACAGTCATACATCTCTATAAGAAGATCCTCTATACATTCGTTGGCAGTAGTGAAATGCCTATAAAACATCTCCTCTGGCTTATAATCAGGTCTATCTGCTACATCTTCCTTATTAAACCAATAGAAGTTTCCAACTGGATCCTGACCCTGTCCACCATGTGTGTAATTTACAGTTGCCGCTGTCATAGCACTTGGATCAACTAGAGTTGGATTCTCAAATGCCGAGCCTGGAAATGCATTTCCATCTACATTGTTACTAAATGCTGAATCTGCAAATGCACTGTCACCGAATGCACTATCCACAAACGCACTATCCTGAGCAAATGCACTATCCTCAACAAAAGCCGAATCTGCAAATGCGCTGTCTTCTACTGGTTGTATCGGCATCTCTGGTTGCACTGACTGTACTGGTTGTACCAGCATCTCTGGCTGAACTGGCTGGGTTGGTGCCACTGGCTGGGCTGGCTGGACCGGCATCTCTGGTTGTACCGGCATCTCTGGCTGTACCGGCATCTCTGGCTGAACTGGCTGGACTGGCACTACCTGCTGAACCGGCTGGGCTGGTGCTACCTGCTGGGCTGGCTGGGCTGCTGGTTTTGCAACCTCTGCCGCTGTTTCATTCGCTATCTGAGTTGCCTCAAGCACTGCCTCCGCAAATATATCGTCTGAAGTATCTGGTTTTACCGCATTAATAGCTGCCTCTGCATCTAGCTTCTCATAGCCTGTATTATACTCACTATCCTCTTCCTCATCATCTTGGTAATCTAACTTACCCTGCTTCTTTGCCTTCTTAGCCTTTCTCTTTTTCTTAATAGAGCTTGCTATAACGGCTATTGTCGCTATTACGAGGAACAAGAAGAAAACTCCCAAAGATATTAAATATAACAATGCAATCATTTTCTCATCCATATCATTACCAACCTTCTTTATATTTATTCATATGTAGACTTATCATATATCATAAAGTCTATTTTCACCAAAATAGTTCCAATCTCAATTAGTATACTAAAAAAATTCTTAATAATCAATATTCTGTTGTAAATTGAATTTTATTGGGTTATAATTCCTAAATATAAAAATACCAACACAAAGGGAGATAAGAATTATGGCAAAGATTAGAACAAGATTTGCTCCAAGCCCAACAGGAAGAATGCATGTAGGAAACTTGCGAACAGCTCTTTACGCTTACCTTATTGCAAAGCATGAGGGTGGAGACTTTTTACTTAGAATAGAGGATACTGACCAGGAGCGTGAGGTTGAGGGCGCTGTAGATATCATTTACAGAACCTTAGAGAAAACTGGTCTTCTCCACGACGAGGGCCCAGATAAGGATGGCGGTGTTGGCCCATACATCCAGAGCCAGCGTCAGCAGAGTGGAATTTACTTAGAGTACGCTAAGAAGCTTATTGACAAGGGCGAGGCTTACTACTGCTTCTGCGACCAGGCAAGACTTGACTCACTGGTTCAGGAGATGGAGGGTAAGACTATCTCAAGATATGACAAGCACTGTCTTCACCTTTCAAAGGAGGAGATCGAGGAAAAGCTTGCAGCTGGTATCCCTTACGTAATTAGACAGAACAACCCACTGGAGGGTACTACTACATTTGTAGACGAGCTTTACGGTGACATCACAGTCCCAAATGAGGAGCTGGACGATATGATACTTATTAAGTCAGATGGTTTCCCAACCTACAACTTTGCAAATGTTGTGGACGACCACCTTATGAATATTACTCACGTAGTTAGAGGTAATGAGTATCTCTCATCCTCCCCTAAGTACAACCGTCTCTACGAGGCATTTGGATGGGAGGTTCCAACCTACATTCACTGTCCACTTATCACAGACGAAGAGCATAAGAAGCTTAGTAAGCGTAGTGGTCACTCTTCATTCGAAGACTTATTAGAGCAAGGCTTCCTTACTGAAGCAATTATTAACTTAGTTGCACTTCTTGGCTGGAGTCCAGAGGATAACAACGAGATTTTCTCTCTTGAGGAGCTTGTTAAAGCTTTCGATTACAGACATATTTCCAAGTCACCAGCTGTTCTTGATATGACTAAACTTAAGTGGATGAACGGCGAGTACATCAAGGCTATGGATGATGACAAATTCTATGAGATGGCACTTCCATATATCAAGGAAGTTATCACTAAGGATATGGACTTTAAGAAGATTGCGTCTATGATTAAGACTCGTATAGAGGTATTTACAGATATTAAGGACCAGATTGATTTCTTCCAGGCTGTTCCTGAATACGACAATGAGATGTACACTCACAAGAAGATGAAGACTAACCCAGAGAATTCTCTCACTCTTCTCACTGAGGTGCTTCCAATCCTTGAGGCTCAGGAGAAGTTTGACAATGACTCTCTCTTCGAAGCACTTCAGGAGTTCGGAAAATCCAAGGAGTATAAAACAGGATACATTATGTGGCCTCTTCGTACTGCAGTTTCCGGTAAGCAGGCAACACCTGGTGGAGCTACAGAGCTTATGTCAGTTCTGGGCAAGGATGAGACAATCGCAAGAATAAAGGCGGCTATAGCAAAGCTGTCATAAATTACATTATAGGAAGTTGAAACAAAGTTAACCCTTTCGCATTGCCTTGTGGAAGGGTTTCTTTTTATGTGACAAGGACAAGGGCATTCAGCTAAGTGCTGCGCTGCGGGGATTTTGAAATGCCCAGCTATACTTCGCGGTTTCTTCCGGCCACCGCCGCAAATGCGCCATCCATGGCTGGTTGCGGCTATTTTGGCATCCGTGCCAAAATGTGGCCTGCGTTACCTAACTGGGCAGACAAAATCTGCCCGCGACTCCGCAAAGATAGCTTGAACACCCTTGTCCTTGTCACTAATATAATTTGTCCACGCAAGGCAACGGAAAGGGAACTTTGTTTCAACGCCTACGGCGAATAAGGTTATGATTAGTATAAAGCTTACCATCACCGAAGGTGATAGCGAAAGTTTATATGGTACATAGTTTATGTGCCGTACTTTATATATCAGCTTAGATAAGGGATATAGCGCCATAAAAGTATCAACCGGGCGCGGCAGGGTTAGGCGGAGCCGACCGTCGTAGTGTCGGCGAAGACTAATCCCTAGACAGACCGGGAGATTAAGTTGCAACGCTCCCTTATCTAAGCGTACCACAAGAAAACCCATGGCACATAAGCTATGTACCATGGGTTAAACTTTCGCTCTAACTTCCTATAATGTAATTTATGTCTAGTCTTGCTTCTTCAAACCTTTAATTGCATTTGAAAGCTTAATAGGATTTCCATAACGAAGTGTTGAATTACGGAAAATCTTTCCTCCAAGGATACCCATACCAATTACTGATGCGTAAAGGAGTACAGCTGAGAGAACTATCTCCCACATAGCTACTGAACCCATTGCAACTCTAGCAAACATTGCTGAATATGAGCTGATTGGCAGGTAAGAACAAATCTTCATAAGGATACCATCAGGATCCATAATACCGAATAAGGTCACCATATATACAATCATAATAATCATCTGTGCTGAACCAGCAGTCTTATTTAAGTCCTCAATCTTAGATACGAGAGCACCAAGTGCGCCATACATAAATGCGTAGAACAAGAATCCACCAATTCCGAAGATTGCAAATGTAAGCAATACCTCTCCAGGTATATCAAGGAACATACCAAGCATATTTGGGAGATAATCCTTATTTAACTGATATGATCCGATAGATGCTGCACCAATAAGACCAAACTGGAATACTGCTGCCACAACTCCAGCTAAAACCTTTCCGAAGAGAAGAGCTGTAGTTGATGTACTTGTAACAAGAATCTCTATAGAACGGTTACTCTTCTCGTTAGTAACACCTGATGCAATAGCTGTACCGTAAGCAATTATAACCATAAACACAATGATTACCAAGATGTAACAGTACCAGTAGTTCTGCATACCATCCTTACCTAAGATGTTTTCATTTACATTTATCTCTGCGTATTCTACTGCAAGATACTCATCTAGGTTAAGACCATTAGCCTCACAGTACTCCATCTTTACTACCATTCTCATGTACTCAGTAAAGACTTCCGCATCATTATTATCCATAGACTTGTTAAATACGTAGAAGTCAAACTCAGTAGATGACTTGATAACGAAACCGCCTTCAGCTTTTTCATCCTCTACAAGCTTCTTAACCTCATCAGCAGAAGAGCATTCAGTAAACTTAGCATCGCTGAAATATCCTGCAAGCATCTCCATATCTCCAAGTCCTTCTGGATTGTAGATAGCCATATTTCTTAAATCTTCTTCATTAACCTCTGACTCCACGCCTGAATCCTTTGAATCATCCTCACCCTTAACAGAGTCAATAATTCTAGGAATAAACATAAGTGTTGCTGCTATAATAGCAATAATTATAGTAAGTAACATATATGATTTGCTCTTGAAGTAATTATCAAGCTCAAACTTAAATATAGTCCTAAAGTTCTTCATATTACTTTCCTCCCTTTCCGAATAATCCCTTTTTCTTAGGAGTAGCTTCTTCAGGAGTTTCCTCTTCTTCCACTACTACCTCTTCCCCAACCTTGGATACAAATATATCATTAAGGGATGGCTCGTAAGCACCAAATGTTTTTACATCAACATTTAAGGCTTTAAGGGCATCAAGTATCTGCCACTGGTCTACGCCATCATTTAAATCAAGTACAACATAGTGCTTAGTTACAAAAAGCACCTTAACCTTGTCAGCAAGCTTATCCTCACAAAGTGCCTTTAAGCCCTCAAGGTCATAGTTATTAGCAGAGAGAATCTTTCTTCCCTTACCATACTGCTCCTTAATCTCATCAAGATTACCGGAAAGCACCACATCACCGTGATTGATGATTGCAATATCCTCACAGAACTCCTCTACATAGCTCATCTGATGACTTGAGAAGATAACAATTCTTCCCTCTGAGATAAGCTCTGTAATAACATCCTTAAGAATCTGTGAGTTTACAGGATCAAGTCCTGAAAATGGCTCGTCAAGGATTACAATCTCAGGCTCTCCTACAAGGGTTGCTGCAAGCTGAACCTTCTGCTGATTACCCTTTGATAGGGTCTCAAGCTTCTTATCTGTGTACTCTGACACCTGAAGCTTCTCAAGCCACTTCTTTGTGCTCTTTGCAGCCTGCTTTTTGGTCATACCTCTAAGCATAGCAAGGTACATCATCTGCTCCTTAACCACCTTCTTAGGGTAAAGACCTCTCTCCTCTGGAAGGTATCCCACCTGACTTCCATCTGGCTTAAACTTTGCTCCATCTAAGAGTACCTCGCCCTCATTTGCACGAAATACATCCATGATGATTCTCATAGTTGTGGTCTTACCTGCTCCATTTCTACCAAGTAATCCCAATGCTCTTCCGCTTTCCACTGAAAAGCTTACGCCATGAAGTACTTCTTTGTCTTCAAAGCTCTTCTTGATGTTCTTTAACTCAAGTTTCATATATTTCTCTCCTCCTTAAAATGAGTTTTTAACTTTGCTAAAATATCCATAATAGCGCAATAGCTATTACTACACATATTCCTACAACTATTCTCCATGGTTCCCTCTTCTTCATATCTTTCTCCTCCTTATAACCAGCACCCTACATGTTTAGTTCTCCCAAAATAATTCATCTAACGTTTTCCCCAACGCCTTACATATTGCTATACAAAGGTTAATAGTTGGATTGTAGTCTCCCTTTTCTATGGCACTTATGGTCTGGCGGGAAACTCCTACCTTCTCTGCCAGCTCAGCCTGAGATATATCAAGCCCTGCCCTGGCGGCCTTTATTCTTAAATTCTTCATGGCATCACCTAATCATCTTTCTTATCCTTATGTTGCTTGATAAGGATAACCAATACTGTGATTAGCATGAAGATTCCACATACTATACTAATAGACTCAAATCTTATTACGCCCTCATTCATTATAGTGCCATCCATTATATTAGCAAGGCCTATAAGAAGATTAACTAGTCCGATAATTGTAAATGCTACAAGGGTCTGAGGTATTCTTTCATTTAGTGCAAAGTATCCATCGTTAAGTATGGTATACCAAGCGTAAACTCCAACTCCCATAATGGTTATGATAAATACCACCACGCTAGGTTCTATAGGAAGCTCTTTACACGCCACCTGGAAAAATCCGTAAAGCATATTCATGGTAACCATTGTATAGAAGGCTATCTTAAAACCTCTGCCTCTTATAGCTTCCTGCCTCTCATCATATTTTCTCTTTATCTTTCCATCCTTAGTTAATGCAATTAACATAGGGATAAGGATAATGGCTGATACTATTATAATGCCAAACACAAATCCCAAACCATAAGCTAAATTTCCATTCATAATATACACCCCTTTTGTAGATTTCCCGGAAGCTTTTCGCAAGTTTTTGCCATGGCTTCCAAAATATGTATTTCCTTCTTACAAATTGGAGTATATTACTTACTTTACAATATGTCAAGTATATTTTACATTTTATTTGTTTTATTTTACAGATTGCTATTAACGGTGGCTATTACTTATAAAAATACAACTCACCCAAACGCATAGCTGCACCCAGCCCTACTAAAAACGGAATCAGAAAATCATATACCAAAAGAAACACTACTGTTTGCCAGGTTATACCATGAAATATTAGTAAGCTTAATCCGACCTGTAGAGCAGTGCAGATTGAAAATACTTTAAGCACAAACCTTAGCATCATCTTAAATCTATATAATCTAATAGATTTAAGGGACACCGGCAGATATTTTATTCTAGAATATATAGAGCCTACCCTTCCATTTAGATTGCCAATCACAAAGGGCTGAAGATAAAAGTACACCGGAAACGCAATCAGAATAGCCATAATAGTTAAAAATTCAGAATCTATTCCTTCCTTCATTAGCTGCTGCATAGGAATAGCGCTAAAAACCAGTTGTATAAATGTAAATATTCCTGCAATAAGCCAGTATCCTACATTGGAGATATCATAGGTGTAGTACTCTTTGTAGAAGTCATCTATGATACATTGCTGGTCCTTTATGTATTCCTTTTCGCTCATCATTAGAGCTTTGTTTATTCTGTTGTTTGATTCGAAATTCACTGTATCCATATTTCTTCTCCTAATTTATGCAAACCTATAACACATCCAAGCTCTCGCCGAACTTAATCAATTTTCCATTCTCCAAAATCCCCAGATAATCCATCTTCTGCTCCATCTCTGACTCTATATGACTAGTCATAAGCACTGATGCACTTTCATCCTCTATAACCTTGTGAAGTATCTTGAAGAAATCTACTCTGAATACGGGATCCATACCAGCTGTTACCTCGTCTAAGAGATACAAACTTGGCTTGTGACCCATAGCAAATGCCATCTGGAACTTCATTCTCTCTCCTCTGGACATTTTGCTTAAGGTTGCACCTCCCGGCACTCCCATATCCTTCATAGCCTGATGATATATTTCCTTATCATAATTAGTGTAAAATCTGCTGAACAAATCCATATTCTGATTAGGGGTTCTACCCTCAAAAAATTTATTTTCATCCGATACAAAGCCGATAAATTGTTTCATATATCCATGGTTTGCTCTAATATCATAGCCTGCAATTTTAATGGTTCCGGAATATCTAATTTTATCATTCATTATGTAATCTATAAGGGTTGTCTTACCAGCACCGTTGGCTCCAGCCAGACCCATTATATATCCTTCAGGAAGAGAAAAGCTTATATTATCCAGTTTAAATTTCCCCTTGGTTCCTGTTACATTTTCAAATTCTAACATCATAGTTTCTCATCAATCCTTTCAATTCCCCACTATAGGATTATGTATTATAAAGTGCATCTATCATTTCCTTCATATCTTCTGCACTAAGTCCTGCCTGCTTGGCATCCCCTATTACCTCAGCCAGCCTCTTCTCCAACATAACCAGCTGCTTTTCCATAAGATAATCTGTGTTGTACTCACAGACATAGAAGCCCTTGCCTGGAACAGAGCGAATAAGTCCCTCCTTTTCCAAGTCCTCATAGGCTCTCTTTGTGGTGATTACACTGACATTTAGGTCACCTGCTAAGGCTCTTATGGATGGCAATGCCTCCCCTGCGGAAAGCTCACCGGTAACGATAGCATTTTTCAATTGATTTACAATCTGTTCGTAGATTGCCAGGGTTCCCTGGGGTTGTATTACTATTTTCATACCTTCACCTTATTTCTACATTTTTCGTGCACAAAAAATTTATTTATCAAAGCTTCTCTCATAGCTTAATGCCTTATCCACCGCAGTGTTCCAATACTTCATATGCTTAACAGTAAGTGGAAGCTGGAACAATATTGCAGGGATTATAAATAGAAGATTTGCATACACATTTACCATTCCACCATCCCAACAGAGCATACATGCTATTCCAAACAAAGAAATAACTGTCAAAAAAATGTTGAGACCCTGTATCAAACCTCTACAATCACTTTTGGTCTCCTGCCAAGCATCCCTTTGTTCTATGCCGTATCTCTCATTCATGCCACACAGCAGCAACGCAAATGTTACATAATCGTATGCTATTACCACGTAGGTTATCACCCTACATATCCCTATGAACACCAAAGGCAATGTACATATTATGCCAAGAAGGGAGCAAAAGCATATTCTAAATACGGCTGATTTAACTATATATTCCTTCTTCATATCATTTGTAAGTGGCACCATATACATCATCTTAGGCATCTTCATAATATGAAGGGAGCCAGAGTTAAGTATGTGTATGATCGGTATCATCATAAGCACATAAACTAGAGCTGATTTCCAAGTTTCAAAAAAACCTGCAACTACCGGAAGCACTGTAAAGAAGTAAACGATAAGATATGCAAAATGAGCCACCTTTTCCTTAAAGTTCTCCCACCTAAAGGCTGCAAAATAATCCTTTATAACTCGACCCATCATCTTCTCTTATCCCCCTTATCTCTCTTGGTGATAAAATACATAAGCTCCTCAAGACTTGGAACTGCTACAGTAAGCTCCCTATCATAGGTATATCTAGTTCTATGAGTAACTAGAGCCTTTGTGCCATAGTTGCCTTCCTCTTTATATACCACTCTGTCTGATTGTATGAGATTAATCTTATACTTTTCCCCTGTTAAAAGTCTGTAACTATCCCTTAATTTCTCTATATCCCCTGAGAATATGGTGCTACCATTTTCTATATACAATATATAATCCGCCAGCTTATCTAAATCCTCTGTAAGATGAGTAGAAAGAATTACGCTCTTAGTTCCATCTGCAATATACTCCTTAAGCACTGCAAAGAATTCCTTTCTAAAGCTTGGATCAAAGTTTCCTGTTGGCTCATCTAATATAATTAGCTTAGCCTCATACGATAATGCAAATGCAAACTGAAACTTTAACTTCTCACCCTTAGAAAGCTTCTTAAACTTTCTATCCCCATCTAATCCAAAGCGCTTCATATACATTTCCAAGGTTTCTAAGCTGAAATTCTCGTAGTAAGCTCCGTAGTTAATACCATTTCCCTTAAGTGTTGCGCTGTGGTCAAAAAGCTCATCCAAAAGCACTGTGCCTATGAGATTTCTAATCTCCACCTCACTATCCTCGTAACTCATGCCATCTATAAGAAGCTCCCCAGCATTTGCCTTATAGAGACCAAGTATGATATGAATCAGTGAAGTTTTACCCGAACCATTAGGACCTATCAGGCCCATTATGTACCCTTCCGGCAATTCTACTGATATATCCTTTATACGGAATTTCCCCAAGCTCTTACTAATGTCCTTTAATTGTAGCAGCATCATCTCACCTCCGTGCATCAACTGTGTATATAGATATATACACCATATATACGCAGTTGTCAACACCTATTTTAAATTTTTCTGTCGTAAAATAAAAAAGGCCTGTGGACTTTATCCACAGGCCCTTATAAATCTACCATTCAACAACAAACCAATCCTTAATTCCCGCTTCCTCAAGAGCGTCCATAGCTCGTATATATGGAACAGTGTAAGACATCATCTGTCTGTCGTCATTTATATACTCAAGAACTACATCCTCTAGCACCCCTAGAGTTCTTGAATACAAATCATACTCCTCCGAATATCTTCGTGAAGCGTCCGTAACTCCCCTAGCCTTAAGCTCATCGATCAATCTAACCATCTCCGGCACTGCCGCATCCCCTAAGTCTCTCATAGCCCAAACATCTACTGTTTCAAGACTACCATCTAAATATCTATCTACATTGTATCTTGCAATCAGACCATCCACATTAGATAGGGATAAACCTGCAAACATTACCACAACCACCGCACATGACACTGCCACCGAATTAAGCTTTCTCACAAACTGCTTCGCCACTGCCACAACAAAGAGTAAGGCCAAAACTATCATAAGCCAGCTGGAGTAAACTCTCTTCTGGGTTAGTCCATAGGACTCAATATAAAGGGACATTTTGGACATAGCTGTTGCAATAAGAATAAGTGTACATACTGCGTAGGTGATTACTATTCCAACCTTTATCTTTGCAACCACAGACTTTTCCACATTCATAAAAAGCTGTACAAACACTATAATAATCATATTAATAAAGGACACCATACAAAGCTGGAAGAAGCCCTCTCTGGCGTATTCTGCATAGCTTAGTCCTTCTGGTAGCTTGCCGGAAAATGCAGACATGTAGTATCCCCACTGAGATATAAAGAATATCACATATATAAATATTATAGGCAATACTGCCGTAAGAGTCGTAATCACATGAGCCTTCTGTATGCTTTTTATTTTTGCAACACATTCTTCTTCATTTGTAGCCTCTACTACCTTATCACTAGATGCCAAAAACAATCTAAATACATACTGGCCCACAATTATTCCAAGGCCTAGCTGCCAGATATTAGAGAACACATTTCCGGCATCCATATCTATGTAGCTTCCCATATTCTCTATAATTCTGTAAAATCCTCTGTCATAGGACAAAAGGCCACATACCAAAATAGTTGGAATAAATGCTATAAGTCCTCCCTTAATAAGCATACCTAGAACAGCTCCGCTTTTCTTAGTTCGTCCCGAGAACATCCCCTGCATCATACTTCCCAGCTTATTAAATGGTGCTACAAAAAGCGCCTTGTAATAATCTATAACTATAAAATCAGTAAAGCCCTTCTTAGTAGAATTGCCCTGGGCTGCATATATGTAATAACAATATGTAACCATAGCGTATGCATTTGCCAGAGATTGCAGCATAGGATTAGAGCTAAGCACAAGTGTTGCTGACACTATAAGGGCTGACACCCCGGCAAGAGTTGGTATTATACCTATCTTTGTGTTCTTAACCTTAAGCACAACTGTTGTTGTGGCAAATGCAAATATTACTAGTAAAAATGCGCCCAAAGAATTCACATGTGCAGGAAAGGCCTTGCAAAACATATATCCAAATATGAAGCTTATCCAGGCAAATGCACTTTCTATGCCAGTGTATTCCCGCTTCTTTTCTTCTACAACATATGGATTAATTTCAGCATAAGATGGCATATTGTAAAAAGCATCCAGTGCAGGATTTACCGGTGTATCCTGCAAAGCAGCTACTAAAGTTCCATCTAAAACACCAGCAGTACTATTCACGTTCCCAGCTTCCTGCTGATTATTATTCATAGATTCCCCTTGGTTGTTCATTATCTCCTTCATAAACATTCCTCCGCGTTAATATTTCCCCTTACCTATATTTATTACCTGTCACTCTAAGCTGCCAGCTTGCGCTTTCCCCATTTGCGCAAACCTCTTTGATGTTAATACCATTATTCTTATCAATAACCACTGACTTAATCATCTCACCTGTGTCAGCATTTCTTACTGCCGGGTCAAAGTAAAGCTTTGTCTCACCATCATGAGTGATATCACCTATAGTTATCTTGGTACTATGTAACTGATAGGTGTCTCCCTTTAAAAACTCTCTGCTTTCATCCAATGCATCCACAGTATCAGCTTCAACTGTTCCTGTTATCCAAATTGTAGCCCAGGTATTTGTTTCCATATAATGTTTTATGGATGCCCAAACCCAGATAAATAACGCAACTATTATTACTAACAACACACCTAACACTACAAATACTTTCTTTTTCTTACCTTTTTTCTTAACTATTTCCTCCATAGCGAAATCCCCTTTCATCATTTTTTCAACTACCATTTTGCACTACTCATCCTCAGCGTCCCCATCGCCCTCACGATACTCTAGGATATCAGCCACCTCACAATCCAATGCCTTGCAGATTGCATCTAAGGTGGACAACCTTATGGCCTTAGCCTTGTTATTCTTTAAGATGGACAGGTTGGCAAGTGTGATTCCCACCTTCTCAGAAAGCTCATTAAGGGACATCTTGCGCTTTGCCATCATAACATCCAAATTAATCACTATCATATTATCCCTCCATCGCTTTTTATACTGTCATATCATTTTCAGCCTTAATCTCTGTAGCTTCCTCGATTACATTTTTCACTACTCTTAGGCAAAGTCCTAAGAAAGCTGCCACAAAAGCTACCAAAAGAGCTACAAATGTAAAATATGTTGCCAGACCACAGAACACTCCTGCTACTAAGTAGCATCCCCAGGAGATTCCTCTTATAAGTCCAACACTCTCTGCAGTAAATACCTTCCCTGCTTTAACCTTCATAAGAAGCATAAAGAGAAGAATATCAATTAGCGTAATAAATACCAGCGCCACATAGGCAAGTCCCAGAATGATATTCTCATCACTGCCCTCCACCTTGGTTATGCCCAAATCATTGACCGCCTGAATCATCAGGTCCGCAAACTCCGGCATATAAAACCCAAGACCTATGCACAGTGCAAAGAATGCCACCGACACTGCAATTGAAATTGTGATTGAAAATTTACTTGGTATCTTTAACATCTTGTTCCTCCATTTCTTCACTTAAAATATTTTACTAATCTTAAATCAGTGTATCACTACACCGGATACACACATATCAGCAAGACTGTAAAATCTTACCTGTTGATGGTATATTATAACAGTTATTTTTGTTTGTCAATATGTTTTTATCGTTTTTCGATATATTTTTATTGATTTTGTATGACCTTGGTTGACATAAGTCTTCATAATACCTTCTTTTTATCAAAGCCTACCATTATTCACTTACAAAAATGCAGCCTGAAGATTTCTCTCCAGGCTGCTAACCCCCTCTATTTTCCTCCTACACTGTGTGTAGATTAAATAGCTTTATTACTTCTGAATATAAGGCTTATCATTATTAGATGTGATTCCACCATAATTCTTTGCAGGTGCCACTCCACCCTTTGGTACTAGTACTATCTGAATACCCTCAAGTCTCTTTGCATAGCCTGCCGTTCCTGATGGGGCTCCATTCTTTGCCCATCCAAGCCAGCCATAGGACTGTGCATGTACTCTGTAGTAAATGTCATAGTGATTAGCCATCTCTCCTGTAAGCGTGATACATATAGCCTCTAGTCTCTTTGCCTCACCGCTAGTACCTGCCATCTCCCCATTACTCTTCCAGGTCGATGGATCATTTAAATCCGCTCCCTGCCATGCATAGGTCTGAACATGGGTACAATAAGCTATTCCGCCATTGTAATCAGTATTTGTAAGCTTTATCTCTATACCTTCAAGTCTCTTTGCCTCACCGCTAGTTCCTGACATGGCACCGTTGTATTTCCAGCCCTGCCAGCCGTACTTTTGCACGTGTGTACGATATGAAACATTTACCATATCATCTCCTGGAACTACAGGAGCCGTATTGCTAGTAGCAGGGTAATTAACGATAGGTGAGTTACCAGCCTTGGCCACAAAGGCCTCATCCTTAACAGACTTAATCTGCCCCATCTCCTTATCAAAGCTTGCATCCTTCTTAACAACTACAATCTGGATACCCTCAAGCCTCTTACCATAGCCTGCTGTTCCTGCTGGGGCTCCATCCTTAGCCCAGCCAAGCCAGCCGTAGCTTTGAGCGTGTACTCTGTAATATACATCATAGTATTCTGCATCTTTACCTGTAAGCTTAATCATGATAGCTTCAAGTCTCTTTGCCTCACCTTCTGTGCCACTCATATCTCCATCTGCAGACCATGGCAACCAGCCATAGGACTGACAGTGAGTGGTGTACTGGATTCCAAGGTCAAGCTCCTTCTCTGGATCCGCAGAGCCAACAAATATTTCTATGCCTTCAAGTCTCTTGGATATTCCACTTGTACCAGCCATTACACCATCAGTTACATATCTCTGCCAGCCGATAGACTGTACATGGGTGCGGTAAGCAACTGTGGCTTCTGGAAGGGTGCTTATATCCACCTGAGGATCTCCACTTCCTGCAACATTTCCTCCAGCGTTGCCTCCTCCAGCTTCTCCACCAGAAGGTGCATCATTTCCACTCTGAGATGCTTCCACAGCTGGAAAAGTATACGTTACATTCAAATATTCTATATCTTCTGACCACTTATCAACTTCACAGGTAGCTAACGCACCATTAACCTTTGCTTTTACTATAAATTCACCATTAAAATTAGTTGCAAATTTATACAAGTTTTTAGGGGTTAAAGTAAATTCAACCCTATATACATGTCCCTCTTTAAATGTATCTATTATAGACACTGACTTGTCATCTGTCACATCATACCATGTAAAATTATCGCAGGTTTCTATCTCACCATTAGTTTCAACACCGCTAAATTCTGGGGTTTCTCCAGCCACAGGACTTGTTATCTCTGTATTTGTTTCATAAACATATCCATAGCAAGGAAAATCTGCATATATTCTATATCTGTCATAACTAGCTGTTACTACAGTAGCCTTTTCCCCGTTGATTGTAATATTCATATTGTGAATAGAATCAAAGCCACAATTAACAGCCGGCTTCACATAAGCCTCAAATCTGTATACCTTACCAGCTTCAAATTGTTTCTCTTCATATATTGGGGAATTGTCTGATGCATCTAGCCAATACCTACCTTCACTATACAAATGCATAGGTATCTCCTTGGTCGCAAATTCAAAATTCACAAAATCATTGGCATTGGGGTACTGTGGATACGAATTTACCAATGGTCCCTGCATCTCAATTACTATATCCTTCACTACAGTCCTTGGACATGGCGAAAATGTATAGCTTAATTCAACTTGATACCAAGCCTGCATCCCAAATACTTTACTTACAGTAGAGTCAACTTCATTGATTTTTCCAGTGACTGCAGGTTGCTGACTATCATCTGTTGCAAACTCATAGTTATCATAAACAGTTACGGTGACAGCAACCTTATAGGTACCTCCCTCTAGGAAGGTCTCATCATCTTCCATTGGAGTAAAGTCACCTGATCCCATAAGTCTATACCAGCATATTTCACTCACTCCATAGTTCGCTCCCTGAGGAACAGTAACTGCATAATCTGGATACTCACCTGGTTCAGGTGCATCTATACCACCAATCGCCACCTCAGTAACATAGTTTCCAGCTGCTTTAACGCACAACGGAATACAAACAACCATTGCAACCAAAAGCACAAATAATTTCAGTTTTCTTGCTATACCTTTTGTCATATAACTCCCCCTTTTTCTCATAGTTTATTTAAATGATGTTCCTCCTGATGTATTCTTGTTTGAAAGATACTTACCAGTTATCAGTCCCTGTTCATTTATATCATGATAAATTCTAAAGTCCTTGGAAGTATATAAGTCAACACATGCGTATTCATCACCAGGCTCTGTAAGCGACTTCCAATCAGACAATGCTACATGATTATTATTAATTGTGTAGATTTCTTCGCCATCAATCAAATATAAGTAATCCGCAATTGTACCATTTGCCATATCACATGCAAACATATCTGGATCGCTCATATCTATCTGATTCATCAAATATCCTTCCTCCGCATTACTCAAGTAATATAAATATTTTCCACTTATTATCGGATTAAAAGATGGCTCATATGTTATATTTAGCTCTGTCTTAAGTCCCACGTTATATAGATGCAAGGACTCACCATCTGCATCATCCTGGAATATAATCCAATCTGTAGCTATAAAATATGGGTAGTACACCTCTTTTTCCACAACCTTCGTCACATTGGCACCGTCTAAATCTGCTGACACAAAATGGAAATTTCCATCTGTAAAATAAAGCTTTCCTTCATGTATCTGTAAGTAATCGCAATCCCCTGAATACAAGGTCTCCCTACCTGTTCCATCAGTATGTACACGACATATCTCAGCGAAATCAAGAATGTAATACAGGTAATCCTCATATTGGTTAATATAATATGCAAGACCTCTGTCGTCTAAAGAAATCGGTTCTCCAAACTCAGGGAAATCACCTTTCATCTCAAATGGAGTTGCTGCAAATGTTCCGTCAAGAGAAACACTATGACTAAGTCCGTACACAAATCCATCTGCAACATAATATCTACCCTGAACATTAAAGTTACTCATATCACAGCTATCCTCTGCTGAGAAATCAATGTTGTAGGTCTTCCATGGATTATTTGCTATAGGTGCCGGCATCTCGTCCTGATTAACAAGAGTAAATGAGGAACCATCCTGAAGAGTAAGCTCTATGGTATCCTTACCAGTGCTCTTACCCTTAAGTGTCTCTCCATCCATAGCAATCGTAAACTCATCTATGGTTCCAGTGTAGGTGGTAGATATATAATCATCGAATATTACACCATCCACCTTACCATCTGAAAATACCAGAGACATAATATTTTCCTTAGATCCAAATATATCAACCATATCCTGTCCGGAAAACTCAGTCCCCTCCATAACCATCTTATCTGCTACCCAGTACCCCTTTTCTAAGCCTGCCTTAGCCTCCTCTGTAGTTGTCTGGGTTTTATCAGAAGAACCTTTGTCCTTGCCACAGCCTGCCAGCATACACACCATCATAACTGCAGTAAAAAACAATACTAATCCTTTCTTCATGCATTTTTCCTCCTTAATCAATCCAAAATGTACTTAATTATTTTCTCATATATGGTACATTTTGTCGGTACCCACTTACCCATTTTATGGGTAATATAATGGGTACTTTTCAAAAAAGGCTCCATGTCATAGATTTTGACACAGAGCCTTTTTATCATTAATCAATTATTTTATTTGACTTTTAGTTTAGAGAACATTTCCTCCCTGCTACTAACCTGAAGCTTAGAAAATATACTAGATATATGCTTCTTCACAGTATTATCTGATATATAAAGTTCATCGGCAATCTCCTTTCTCTTCTTGCCAACATATAAGAGCTTAAGAACATCCTTTTCTCTATCTGATAGCTTGCTTAGCTCAGCTAAGTCAAATTCAGGTTCATCCACCACCAATTCTACTTGTTCCTTAGAGCAGCTATCACCTGTATCATCTAACGCAGCCTGCATTTCACTGTTCTTTTTCTCCGCTACCAGTTCATAGTCCTGTATCATACCATAGAGCAATAAAATCAATAGCTCACAAGCAATATATGACACAGATAAAAATTCAAAATCCCATACTATAAGCTGCTCCACCAGCCATATGGATATGTTCAGTAAAACTATAACCGAAAGCAAAAGTCCCTGCTTGCAGGAATTGATTTTTTTCCTGATAAAGCCTGCAATTATAAAACCTACCATGGCGCAAAAATAGGCAAATAGATACACATAATATAGGCTATGCAGAGGACCATACACCTTATTAAGCTTAGCACCGCCCTCTACTATGGCAAAGGTTACCCCCTCATAGTACCAGTCTGTATACCCGGGACTTGCAGCTATAAGGAAGATAATACAGCTTATAATCACGCATATTATAGTGGCCTGCTTAGGCAAAGGGCAGTTACAAGCCTTACTAATTATAACCAACATAAAGAGGGGCAAAAATACATTACCCAGATATGCCAGTCTGTTTGCCAGCAATGCCTCCTCTAAGGTCTTTGATATGGACAGTGTAAAATAACCTAGGTTTGCTATAAACACCGAGAAATACAACCATACAAGCCATATTTCTTTTTTATGAATAAATGCACAGTAGGATATTGCTAGCAAAAGGGAAATAACTGCAATAATCCCATATATAACAGATATATTTATCATATGCTTTCTCCCGTATCACAAAATTTCAATAATCGAATTTTATTATAGCACATAATTTTTTCTAATAAAATGTAAAATTTGTTCACATAACACATTTATCTTTATTATAGTTAATCTAAAAACAGCCCGAAGTACTCTCCGGACTGTCATCATATCTATATGATTTTTCTATAACGATATACCAAAATCATACATTTTCGCTGTCTCTACACTTCTATATTCATGGTTTTCATAGTATCCTATAAGCTCACCCTGCTCATCACGAAGCGCTATCATATACACATCCTTATTTTCCTTGTCATTTCTGTAGGTGTAAATTCTATTATTAGACTTGCTCTCCTTAAACCAATCTAAAATCTTTAAAATCATCTCTCTGGATTTAGGATTGTGACATTCCATTAGATTTCCACCCAAAAGCTTATCTCCTCCAAATCTCTCGTAATGCTTACAGGCTGATGGATTGATATATATTATAGTGTGGCTTAAATCACATATTACTATCGGCGCTTTATCTTCATCCATTATGCTTTTGAAATATTGTAATAATTCCATGTTTTATCTCCTTACTATCTATACACAAATAGTCTGGAAAGCTATAACTCTCCAGACTATTTTATATTCACATATTATGGTAATGCATACTCAGCCTCAAGCTCCTCGTACTTCTTAGCGAACCAAGCCTCCTCATCAAGCTTCTGCTCCTTACGGTAGCCGTGAGCCTCAAACTCTTCATCATCTCCCTGTATGATACAAACTGCCACATTTGAACAGTGGTCTGAGATTCTCTCGTAGGTATCTGTAATATCTGATAAGCTCATACCAAGCTCCACTGTACACTTACCCTTCTTAAGTCTCTTAACATGGCGCTTTTTAAGCTCCTTATTCATAGTGTCAATAAGGTCCTCCATAGGCTGAACCAGGATAGCCTTTTCTTTATCACCATTCTCAAGGGCTGCCACAGTAAGCTCCAATATATCCTTAAGAGCTCTACCATATACATTAAGCTCTCCCATAGCCTTCTTAGAGAATTCCTGCTCCTTCTTATGCATACGCTCTACTCCAAGGAGAATATCTACAGAAAGGTCTGATATACGCTCTATATCTCCTACAGAATGAAGCAAAGTAGAAAGGATTCTATTATCCTCCTGGGATACATCTCTACCACTAAGCTTTAGAAGGTACGCACTAAGTGCATCCTCATACACATCCACCTTGTCCTCTATATATCTTACATGACGAGCCTTTTCCTCGTCATAGTTACCTATAAGGGAAGCTGCTTCTAATACTGCATCTCTTGACATACGAGCCATCTCCATAGCAACCTTCTGACTCTGTGCAATAGCTATACCGGCCTGATCTAAGAATCTGTAATCAAGAAGCTGTAAGATAGCATCCTGCTCTTCCTCTTCCTCTCCAGCCTTGTCCTTGATAGTCTTAACTGCAAGAGTCTCAAGAAGATTAGACATAGGAAGAAGCACAAGTGTTGCAAGCACATTAAATACAGTATGAACAACCGCTATTCCTGCTGCCCCTGCCACATCATCGATAAATGGCCATGGCACTATAGCATTGATAAGATAGAACAATACCATAAATATAGTAGTACCAATTACATTGAAGTAAAGATGCACTGCTGAAGCACGCTTTGCATCCTTGCTTGCGCCAACAGATGAAAGCACTGCAGTTATACAGGTACCGATATTCTGTCCCATAATAATAGGAATAGCATTGGCATAAGTAATCTTACCGGTTACACAAAGCGCCTGTAATATACCTACAGATGCAGAGGATGACTGAATCACTGCTGTAAGCACGAGACCTGCCAACATACCAAGTATAGGATTCTCAAACATAGTGAGAATGTTTGTAAATGCATCAACCTGTGAAAGTGGCTTAACTGCCGCACTCATAGCATCCATACCAAACATAAGCACTGCAAATCCAAGCAATATAGTTCCGATATCATTCTTCTTCTCACTCTTCATAAATATTAAGAATATAACACCTATAAGAGCAAGAACCGGTGTAAATGAAGTTGGTTTTAATAACTTAACAAATAAGCTATCACCGCTTAATCCACTTAAACTAAGTATCCATGAGGTAATAGTAGTACCGATATTAGCACCCATAATAATACCTACTGCCTGCTTAAGCTTCATAATACCTGAGTTAACAAAACCTACTACCATAACTGTTGTAGCCGAGGATGACTGAATTACTGCCGTAACACCTGCTCCAAGCAATACAGCCATAAACTTATTAGTTGTAAGCTTCTCTAATATACGCTCTAGCTTACCACCTGCCATCTTAGCGAGAGCATCTCCCATTACATGCATTCCGTAAAGGAATAGGGATAATCCACCAATCATAGATAGGACATTAAAAATATTAAAGGTTTCACTCATACGAATAATACTCTCCTTATTTTCCTTATGTATTCAAAGGTCAATTTTCGACCTACATCACACATAATACAAGATTCAATAATCTGCCGTCAACTAGATTTTTACATATTTAACTTAGATTTAACATAATAAATTCAACAAAATTTTATGTATTTTGCACTATAGTTATCACCATCTGACACATAAATCCAGTAGACCGACTTCCACCAAATTAGGCTAACAAAAAGGACAGACTGCCCATCGCCACATTCACTCATTTAGCGTATGCTTATACCATAAGACCGTCTGTCCATATTATAACCATATATTTACTTTAGTATAAGAATAACCTTGAACAAGTCTCCGTCCACTATAATCTCCAGGTCCCCATCCTGAAGCTTCATCAAGCTTTTCGCTATAGAAAGTCCTAAACCATTACCCTCAGTATTTCTAGACTTATCACCCCGAACGAAGCGTTTCATAAGTTCATCTCCGGAGATATTAAGCTCTTCCTTAGAAATATTCTTGAAGGACACCTTAAGCACCTCTTCGCTACTGCCAGCATAACTGTTCTTCACTATCTCATCTAAGGTCATACCCTCTATGGTTTCGTCTGTAACAACTCTCTCCACATCCACATATACTCTGGTATTCTCCTGAGCGTACTTAGAAATGTTATTAATGAGATTATCAAAAACTCTCCACAGGTGCTTTCCATCAGCTCTGACCACTGTATCATCGGTATGGAAATTCACCACTGGCTTAAGGCCTTTCGCCTCAAGCTTATCAGAAAACTCACCTAAGGACTGCTCTAAAAGAACCTTTACATCCACATCTGAAAACTCCACCTTAAGATTACCTGTTGTAGCCTTTGATGCCTCTATAAGATCATCTATAAGCTTCTTAAGTCTCTCTGACTGTCTGGATAGTACCTCCACATACTCATCAGCCTTTTCGTTATTAAGCTTCTCTTTTGAAAGCAGGTCAACGTAGCTGATTATGGATGTAAGTGGTGTCTTAATATCATGGGTAACATTTGTAATAAGCTCTGTCTGCATATGCTCGCTCTTAAGACGTTCATTTACTGCCACAGATATTCCGTCGTTGATACTATTTAGGGTTTCGCCATGCTTTTTAAACTCCCAAAGCATGTGGTCTGTATCAAGCTTGTAGCCTACATTACCCGCTGCAATCTTCTTAGCACCCTCCTTAAGCTTGTTCATATTGATACCTGCTATTACAAGAACCGTGCCAATGACTAGGAAATCTATAATAAGTAGCATAACCACTGATTCTATATCTGAGAATGCCATACATAAGAAGAATTCAAATATACCAAGGGCTACAAAGCCAACCACCCATTTCCAAACAATATTTACATTCTCTCTTAAGTAGCCAAATAAGGATTTGCACTGTCCAAAAAACTTTTTGGTACATTTCCATATCCATTTTAACACCTTTACAGTAACTGTGTTTTTAAGTACACTACCTATCTTAAATCTCACCGCAGTGGTATTAAGAAATACAGGGAACAGCATTACAACTATACAAAGTGGTATAGAAAGCACCAGCATAGACCTTAGGCTGTAGCCATTTTCTGCAATTAGGAATAATCCGAACAATGCAGCTATGCCATATACCACCAAAACCACATCATATGGTAGCTTATCAAACCCACTTACTGCTATTCCTTCCACGTTCTTCTTATGTCCTGCTGCCCACACAAGGTAAACAAAGGTTATAAGAATAATCACACAGCACACTACAAACACAGGAAGTGCCGCATCGTATATCTGAGTCATATACTTAAGTCTATATGACATAGCAAAATGGTCGTATGCTGAAAGCTCAGATTTTACATAGTAGGTTAAAATAATATCCTGATAATTGCCACAATCATACTTTTCTATGTAGATACCAGTTGATGTATCATAGTCCCAGTTAGCTCTATATACATAATCATAATCCTTGGTTTTATTCATAAGATTATCATATACAAATTGATATTTGGAGCTATCTGCCAGTCTGTAATCTATGGTATTATCAATATTTACATAAATATCATTCCCGTTACCATATACGTATAAATTATTCAGATTAAGAGGATATCTGTATGCACAGATGATTCTGTTCTTATTTTCCTCAGCCTCATATTGCTCCATAGCCTCCTTTACGGCAAGCTCACCTTCAGTGTAGTATTCCTCGCTTATAAGATTCTGCAATACACCATATTCATCTACATAATAATACATCCCCTCTGAGTCCTTATATATTTCCAAGCCGTTGGAAATCCCCGCTGACTCCAGCGAATTTTCTACACCAATTATCTCTTCCGGTGCTATCTCGGTAGTGGTAGCCACTGTAACCTCTGTAGTATCAACTGCTGTTGTAGGAATCATAGGGTCATTAATCACATTCCCTGTTGCATCCGCTGCAACCTCTGTTGTATCCACTGTAACCTCTGTCTCATCCGTCATATCAACAGCAACACTTGTGCTATCCGGCTGGCTGTCATCTACATACCCTACCACACCTCCATCATAATACTCCACAGCGTTAGGTATACTGTAATAATACCACTCTCCCTCCTCATACTGCTCCTTTGCGTAATCTGGAAGATCAGCATACTCCACAGGTCTCACTATGTCTGTCACATTAATCTGGCAAGTGATAACCTCCTCTTTCTCCTCCACACTAATATTAGTCTCTATCTGTCCCTTATACTGCACATCATCTACATAGTAGTTAGACAGGAGCTCTTCGCCCTCTGGTGTGGTGACGCTGAACATATAGTTAGTATTTTCCTCTAAAAATAAGTCTTCATAGAACTTCTCATCCCACTCATACTTATCATTATTTTCAGCGTTTATCTTTTCCGCGCAGTATTCTATAGCGTGGCTATTATAAAACCAAGCAATATTTTCTATAATGCTTTCCTTAAGTCTTTCCTTACCACCTGCTCCATAGTAATCCTCGCTTACTGCCCCCACAGCAAATATACCGGACACTATACCAGCTATTAACCCTAACCCAAGTAATATTCCTGCTACGAATTTTAGCAGTCCGCTCTCCCTTAATTTCTTCATAATAATCATTCCTCCATCTTGTATCCCTGTCCCCAAACCACCTTAAGGTGTCGTGGTTCGGAAGGGTTAATCTCTATTTTTTCTCTTAGATGTCTAATATGTACCGCCACGGTACCCTCAGACCCCAGTGGAATATCCTTCCACACTTCCTTATAGATATCCTTCGGCGAATACACCTTTCCAGGATTTTCCATAAAGAGTTTAAGGATATAGTACTCTGTAGGTGTAAGGCTTACCTCCTCACCGTCTACCACCACCTGCTTGGACTTATCATCTAGGATAATTCCGCTTACCATATACACGTCCTTTTTCTCTGTAGTATTACTTCCGCCCAAGGTCATATATCGTCTTAGCTGTGCCTTAACTCTGGCAATAAGCTCCACAGGATTAAATGGTTTCGTTACATAATCGTCAGCGCCTACATTTAGCCCAAGGATTTTGTCCGTATCCTCACCCTTGGCAGTAAGAAGTATAACCGGCAGGTTACTCTTTTCCCTTAACTTAGACATAGCAGTTATTCCATCCATAACAGGCATCATAATGTCCATAAGCACCAGATGAATTTCTTCCTTATCTATAATCCCCAATGCTTCCTGGCCATTATAGGCCTTAAAGATTTTATAGCCCTCACTGGTAAGGTAAATATTAAGAGCCTCCACTATATCCTTTTCATCATCACATATTAGTATGTTGTACATTTCTCCTACCTCCTGATGCTATTATGCCAAATATATTTTTAAGATAAAATATGTCAAATATTTAAGATTTCTTTAAGATGATACTTTATTTCCCCTATAAAAGCAATAAGCCGCCACTTTCGTGACGACTTATAATATTATAATTCATCTATAAATTCTTTAATCTGCTCCCAAGCCTGCTTAGACTCTGGCATAAGCTTCCCTGCCATTTGGAACACATGGAACATTCCTTGATACTCTGTATAGTCTACCTCAACACCTGCTGTCAAAGCCTTATCTCTCACTGTCTGAGAATCGGACAGTAACATCTCATCTGTCCCCACCTGAATAAGCATCTTAGGAAATCCTGCGAAATCTCCAAACATAGGAGAGATATATGGATTCTCAGCACTATCTTCACCTATATAGGTACTACCAACCACAACCTCAGGTCTGCTACCAAACACAGGATCTATAACAACATTATCCTTATATGAAGGTCCACTTCCCGTAAGGTCTGCCCATGGAGACATAGCAATTATAGCCCTTGGACGAGTTTTCCCATTATCCTTTAGATAATGACACAGTCCCATAGCAAGACCACCCCCTGCCGAATCGCCAGCAAGGATAATCTCCTCCTCTGAATAACCTCTAGCTATAGCCCACTCATACCCAGCAAATGCATCCTCTAATGCCGCTGGAAATACATGATCCGGCGCAAGTCTATAATCGAGAGAAAGTACTGCTGCTCCCTGCCCCATCTCCGAGTAAAGTCCCGCCAGATTCCTATAGGAATTCTTCAAGCCTCCCACATATCCTCCACCATGAAGCTGAATGATAATCCATTTAGATGGACTCTCCTTGGGCTTTATATATTCTGCCTTACAATTTTCAAGGTCTACATATTCCACCTGGTAGATATCAGAGTACTTATATTCCTTCTCAGGAACAGGATTCTCACCAGTTGCTGAGAATTTATTACGTAGCATCTCATTCTTATTAAAAAGTGCGACCAAATCTCTAATTATCTTTCCCCTGTGACTTAGCTTTATATCTTCGTTCATACATTACCTCGACCTATACCCTAAATCTTCTGGAAAGCTCTGTTATCGCAGTCTTATCTCCAAATACCACTGTGCCAATAAGCAATACGGCAGACACAAATGCCGCAATAATTGTAAGCAATCCCCACTTTACCACATCCACTGCAGCAAGTATGGCAAAAATTATGCTGACAATAAGCATTGCCACTTGAAGTAAAATATAATTCTGCCAGTTATTAGAATTGATAATCATAAACACCAATATGGTTACATCAAACAGCATTATAGCTATTGGTGTAACATAGTTCAAAGACCAGCCTGTATACCCCAAGGCGCAATCTATTAGCACCACCAATATTATGGCACCTATCATCTGAGCAAACATCTTAGATTTATGTCCCGCATTTTTGGGTACAGAATAGCAAACTGTGAAGCATAGATAGATCAAAGCAGCTCCACAAATAAGAGACCATTTCACACCATTGTAGGTCAAATAATTTATCAATATAAGCACAGCTTCTACCAGTACAGAAATAAAGATAAAAAGCTTAATTACAAGCTTTATCTTCTTGGTAACCGGCTTTATGTCTGGATACATTCTAGATTTGGACTCATACATTTCTATCTCATCCATACCTATTTCATCCACTTCCACACTAGTTGACTCAGCTTCTCCCTGATGGTTATCGGCATGTAAACCATCTATTTCTACATTGTGGGTTAGCTGCAAAACACCTCTACAAAGAGGGCAAACCAGTGCATCATCCAATATATCAATGTTACATCTGTTACATTTACTCATAATATACTCCGTTACTTTCTATAGCAATCTCTGCCCCCTCTGAGGCTAGTCTTCGGAAAAATTCCTTCTGTACAAAATTTTCTCTTATAGATGAACTAAAGGTAAATACCAAGGTATCTCCATAGGAGCACACACCACCCTTAATATTTTGTCCTTTTGACATAGATAATACCACATGGAACTTATCCACATAGTCCTTAAATTCATCTGCAAGCTTTATTAAACCTATGTTTGTTATGGTAGTTGTATTCGCCCTTGCAGAGGTTTTATAAACTATCTTCATACCAAATTTTTTTACAAATAATGGTACAACTCTAAGAACCCAATTTTTCTCATTAGATACATTGTAAGAAAAAAGCTTCTCTAAGTTCTCTCGGGTAACCTGCTTATCAAGGCTTTCCTTAACTATCTGGAGCACCTCCTGATATGAGTATCTCTCCTTGGTAGGTTTAAACACCGCCGACACTACAGCAAAGAAATTCTTTGTAGTATCAGAATTAAAATACGGTCTAAGATTCACCGGAACACAAGCACTGATCGGCTTATCACTAGGCATACATTTTAAGTATTCCTTGTATACAGACCATATAAAGGTTCCCACCAAAAGCTGGTTGATAGTTAGATTATATTTTTTAGCTATAGCTTTAAGCTCAGAAACCTGCATATATCCATGAATAATTCCAAAGTTATTTATAGGAAGCTTTTCACCCTTTATAATCACAGCCTTCTCTGTTTTGTAGCCTTTCTTAGCACTCTTCTTGTAATTCTTAACATAGCTATCCTCGCTATCAAGAGAGGTTTCTGCCTGTAATACATTATTGTTAAGCTTCTTCAACTCCGGATACTTATATCTTAGATACTGGTAAGTAAGCTCCTTAAGAAATGTTAGTGCTCCACTACCATCTGTAAGTACGTGAAAAACCTCTAGATTAATTCGCTTTTCAAAGTAGGTAACTCTAAATAAATACTCATTATTAGTATAAGGATTAATATACATACAAGGATAAGTATTCTCTGGAAGCACCTTCGGGGTTGGCTTTCTATTTGTCTCAAAATAGTACCAGAACATACCCTTCTTAAGCTTCATCTTAAATACGTCAAAAAACGGAAGCACTCTATTAAGCGCCTTCTGAAGAAGCTCTGGCTCAATATCTTCCTTGAGAGTTACTGATAATCTATACACATTACTTACACTTTCACTTACTATGACAGGAAATAGATTAGCCGTATTGTCAAGCTTGTCCCAGCGAAGTTCTCTTCTTCTATATAATTGGTTTGATTTATTCTTTGACATGTTACTCCTAAATATATATAGCCTATGCCATATATATTTTACATTAAATAAGAGTTGTTATTCACTAGCGATATAACAACTCTTAAGTACATTCTTCCTAGCATATAAAGATTATATACTGATACAGCAAGAATTTCAAGTAATATTTTTATAAAAACCTTATGATGTGGTTTTTATTACTACATCCATATTAAAACATATCCCTCGGAAGATAACTCCCGAGGGCTTGAAATTCATTAATCAACTACGTATGGCATAATTGCAACGTGTCTTGATCTCTTAACAGCTACTGTTAAAGCTCTCTGATGCTTAGCACAGTTTCCAGTAATTCTTCTTGGAAGAATCTTACCTCTCTCTGAAACGTACTTTCTAAGCTTTGCTACATCCTTGTAATCTATAACAGCATTCTTCTCTGCACAGAAAACACAAACCTTTTTTCTTCTACGGATTGGTCTTCTCTTCATAGGAGCGTCAGCTGAAGCGCTCTTCTCTGTCTTATTAAAAGCCATGTTTATTTACCTCCTAACATTCTTGGTCTAATGTTACTAAAATGGTAAATCGTTCTCCATATTCTCTGGAACACTCATGAATCCTTCTGCACTTGCATTACTTGGTGCTGGTCTATCAGCAGCCTGATAACCGCCACCATTGCCTGCTACAGCCTTACTCTCAGCGAACTCCTGCTCTTCAACAACAACCTCTGTAGTGTATACCTTGTTGCCATCCTTGTTAGTATAGCTTCCAGTCTGGATTCTACCACTAATAGCAATCTTTGTTCCCTGCTTAAAATACTTCTCAGCAAACTCTGCTGTTCTACCGAATGATACACACTGGATGAAATCAGCTGTCTGATCTCCACCATTTGCATCTCTTCTACCGCGTCTATCTACTGCAAGTGTATATCTAGCTATAGCTAAAGGCTCTGCGCCCTGTGAATATCTAACTTCAGGATCACGAGTCAAACGACCCATCAAAATTACCTTGTTCATCGGAATTCCTCCTTATCAATCTTACTCTGCGTCCTGTCTAACACAAAGATATCTGATAACAGATTCCATAATACGAACTTTAGCTTCAATCTTAGCTGGACACTCTGCGTTACCGTCAAACTGAATGAAGTAGTAGTAGCCTTCCTTCATCTTCTGGATTTCGTAAGCTAATCTCTTCTTACCCCAGTCGTCAACATTTGTAACAGTACCGCCAGCCTTCTCGATAATGCTCTTAGCCTTATCAACAGCCTTTGCTCTAGCATCGTCATCGATCTTTGTACTAACAACTAACGCTAATTCATACTTGTTCATGTTATTGCACCTCCTTATGGTCTAATGGCCTTCGATCTAGTCGAAAGCAAGGAATATAAAAAATATATCACAGAGTTAGATATTACCATATTGAAAATATAAAAGCAAGGGGAAAATATAAGAATTCCTTACATTTTCCCCTGTTTTCGTGGTTTTTAAACTATAAGTTCAAAAATCTATTCTATGACAAATGCACCAACAGTTTCTGCAATACCGTCAGCCACTGTCTTTAACTTGTCTGCTGCCTCGGTTACTTCACCAAAGCTACTTGCAACCTCTGCTGTCGCTGCTGATGTCTCCTGTGTACTTGCTGCATTCTCCTCAGCTATAGCTGAAAGACTTTCCACAACATTGATAATCTCATCCTTTGCATCGTTAAGCTGAGCACTCTGCTCCTGGATAGATGAGATAGACTGAACGGAAGCCTCTACTGCATCAATAACTGCCTCAACTATAGACTGTACCTCTTCTACATTTCTACTCTGCTCCTCAACTATGCTCTTAACCATATACATAGTCTCAACTGCATTCTCAGAATCATCGATAAGCTCACTTATCATAAGACCAATAGAATCTGTTGTTGCACCCGTCTGCTCTGCAAGATGCTGAATCTCATTAGCAACTACAGCAAAGCCTCTTCCTTGCTCACCAGCTCTAGCTGCCTCTATAGACGCATTTAAAGAAAGGAGGTTAGTCTCATCTGCGATACCACTAATCATATCAGTAGCACCCTTAATCTTCTGTGAAGACTCGTTAGTTCTGTTAGTCTGCTCTGAAATCTGCTCAATAGCTTCCATAACCTGGTCGTTAATCTTCTTAAGCTCAGCAAGGGACTGAGTAGCTCTCTCACTTGACTCCTTCATAATGGTTGTATTATAAGTAAGTCTCTCAATCTCACTATTAGTAGCCTCAAGCATATCGCCCATAATATTAACATTCTCAGTTGCCTTAACAGCATCTCTCGCCTGAGAATTTGCACCCTCCGCAATATCATTTACAGCTCTCTCTACACCATCTACTGTAGAAAGAGTGGTCTGTGCATTGTTATCAAGTGTATCTGCTGAATCTAACAAGGTTTGGGTATGAGTATTAATATCAGTGATTATGTAACGAAGCTCGTTCTTCATGCTATCAACTGCCTTGCAAAGGTCACCAATAACATCATTTCTGTGAAGGAACTTTCCATCAATCTCATAAGTAAGCTGACCTGCTGCAACCTGCTTTACAGCTGCAGTTCCTGCTTCAATAGCCTTAACAATGGAATTGGCTATAATAGGTGCCAATATAGTACACACCACAATAAATACAATAACTAAAGTTTTAATTAAATCATAAATATTATCAAACTGCTCTGGATTATCTGCTAATGCTTCCCTTACCAAAAAATGCATAATTAACATAATAGTTAATCCCATAATTGCCACTGGCAAAGCCATCATAGCCGTAATTTTTCTCTTCATACAAAAACCTCCAAATTTAGACATAATCAACTATAATAAATTATATCACATATTATTTATTTTACAATCTAATTTTCGTGTTTTTACACACCTATAATAATATATTTTCTAAATATTTAGTTATATTTTTCATTGCCATTTTATCTAGGTTTCTATATAATAGCAAATATGATGATAATGGCACATTTGCCACAAGGAGGTATATATATTATGAGAGACGAAACTAAATGCCTTCACGCAGGTTATACACCTAAGAACGGAGAGCCTAGAGTTCTTCCAATAGTTCAAAGCACTACATATGTGTATGATTCTGCCGCAGAGGTTGCAGCTATATTTGATGACCCTACTAAGGGACTTTGTTACTCACGTTTTGGTAATCCTACAGTTATGGCTGTTGAAGAAAAGATTGCAGCTCTTGAAGGTGGTGTTGGTGCTATGTGTACCTCCTCAGGACAGGCAGCTTCTCTTCTTTCTATATTAAATATTTGCCAGGCTGGAGATAGTTTTATAAGCGTTCCTCAGATTTACGGTGGTACTATTAACCTTTTCTCTTATACATTTAAGAAGATGGGAATTGAGTGTATCTACGTAGATGCCTCTTGGTCAGACGAAGAGATTAAGGCTGCATTTAAGGAGAATACTAAGGCAGTGTTCGGTGAGACTATAGCTAACCCTGCACTTAATGTTTTTGATATTGAGAGATTTGCTAATATTGCTCATGAGCAGGGAGTGCCACTTATCGTTGATAATACATTTGCAACACCTGTTTTATGTAAACCTATCGATTTTGGTGCAGATATTGTTATCCACTCAACTAGTAAGTACATGGACGGACATGCTGTTCAGGTTGGTGGTGTTATTATAGATAGCGGAAAGTTTGACTGGACTAATGGAAAGTTCCCTGAGCTAGTAGAGCCAGATGAGTCATATCACGGAATTTCTTATACTAAGCAGTATGGAAATATGGCTTACATCATCAAGGCTAGAATGCAGCTCATGAGAGACTTCGGCGTTTACCCTGCAGCTCATTCAGCATTCTTACTTAATATGGGACTTGAGACTTTATCAGTTCGTATGAAACAGTACTGTGAGAATGCACTTACTGTTGCAAAGTATCTTAAGAATTCTCCAGCTGTTGAAAGCATTACTTATCCAGGACTTGAAGGTGATGATAATTACGAGCTTTGCCAGAAGTACTTAAATGGAAATGCCAGCGGCGTTATCTCCTTTAACATAAAGGGTGGTCGTCCGGCGGCAGCTAAGTTTATGGATGCTCTTGACCTTGCATCTAATGAGGTTCACGTTGCAGATATTCGTACCTGTGTACTTCACCCAGCCAGCGAGACTCATCGTCAGCTTACTGATGAGCAGCTTGTAGCTGCAGGCATCGGACCTGGACTTGTTCGTTTCTCAGTAGGACTTGAGAATGTAGATGATATTATCGCGGATCTTGATAAGGCTTTGAAGGCTGCATTAGCATAAATCCAAAATAATTATAAGAAGGCTGTGCATTTTTAACTTTATGGCCGACCTGCCTAGGGTCGGTCCACGCTGACACGTGCTTCGCAATGGTCAGCTTAGTCCCGACCACTGTCGCGGTCGGATTGTAGGTTATCTCGCACAGCCTTCTTTATTTTCTGATTATTCACAATCAGTTACTTCATTATAGATTTACTTGCTCCAAGCACACTGGCAAATCACAATCTTCCATAGCTATAATCGGAAAGCTTGCTCTGGTTTCACCTGCAAAATAATCTCTTAGTTCAATCTCTTTTTCGTGTAGCTCTATACTAAAGCCACAACCCTGTCTAACTCCAAAGACCTGCTCTAGCTGTGGTTTATAATCCTTATTTGTATCTAGAACGCAGTACCTTACATGGCCATGCTCTGTTTTATAAATAATCTTCTTATTCATCCCCAATCACCTCTACTTTATCTTCCACTTCAAATAGTTATCTTCATTAGCTACCACAAGCTCTCCTTGATTATACAGATAAGTAAGATAGGTTTTTACTATTCCACCCTCAACCGCATACTTATATAGACTTAGCTTAAGACCTCGCCTATTATAGAACATACTTATAATCTCATCTAGGTGGCGTGGCTCTTCACATATTTCTCTTATAAGAGCTATATTTTCCTCCATACACTTTTTATTATAATCACATAGGGACTTAATCTTCTTGACAGGTTGGGCATGATAAGGAATATAAAGAGCTGCTTTTATTGTCTTAAGCTTCTCCAAGGTCTCCAGCTGAGTGCCAGGGTCATACACATAGGTAAGAGGATGCTTATCTAGTGTTTCCCTGCTTACCACTGCATCCCCCACAAATAATACATCATCTAAGGTTCGAACCCCTACCTGTGATAAGCTGTGACCATTTAACTCCACCAGCTCTATACCATCCGGCAATGTAGCCTTAGCTATATCCATACACTCTGTAGGAGTGGCATAGAAATAATTGTTAAGAATCTCATTAATAGGCTTTGCTCCCCAAATTATAGCCGGACATATATCATAATTTGACACAAGAGCAGCATTTACTTTGGTCGCATATATAGGGCAATCATACTTTTGCTTAAAGTAATGATTACCTCCTGTATGGTCCGCGTGATAGTGAGTATTGATAATCATTTTTACAGAAAATCCTGCATTAACCAGACGCTTGTCAATGACCCTGGCCACAGTTGAGTCCACTCCCGAATCTATAAGACACACCTCTCTTTGACCGGAGTTTGCCCTTGTTCCCAAATCGAATATTCCAACTTGAAATGGTCCTGATATATAATATGTCTTCTCTCCAACTTGAATTAATTCATTCACGTTTATTACCTCGATACAATAGTTTCAATATATTATTATCCTATGTTTATCCATATATTCTTTGTTTAAAATACATTCAACTTCTATCCACACCTATTTTACAAAATCACGTATCCATTTTCAATGTATTTCAAATCCATATTTGTCAACTTAGTTTTGTCACACATACCACTACATCCACATAATATAAAATTATATAACAAATAGTGTGCAGACTTATACTCACATTATTAATTTAGGAGGGAGTCAACTTGGAACAATATAGAGTAACCGGACGTGGTTCTTTTAATCACAATATGAACGACCGCTGTAATCAAAACAGACAGATGACAAACAGCGGCAGACAGATGGCAAATAATAGACAATTGTCTATGTCATCAAGAGCTCATATGACAATGTCAAACAATCATTCCCAGGAACAGTGTGACAGCTGCTCTGATATGCATATTATGCCTATTATGGATAAAAAAGACTTCGATTGCAAGGACAACAATCATCATATGAGTCACATGACCTTAGGAATGGGATATGTACCAATGCAGGAATGGGGAGATATTTACGACCTTGAAACTGCACATTGTCAGGGTACAATTTTCCCTGATTTGAATTTTGTATTTTGTGGTGCAAGGGGGAAAATGTAATGAGACAGATGGGACAGTCAGAATTATTTAATTACATTAATCAGGTATCATTTATGTTAGATGATATTACCTTATATCTTAATACCCACCCAACCTGCCAACAGGCAATAGCTAAGTACAATTACTACAAGGACATTCGCAAGGAAGCCATAATAATATACACAGAAATGTACGGACCTATCTGCAAATATGATGTAAATGTAAATAATCATTGGGACTGGGTTAACAAGCCTTGGCCTTGGGAAGGAGAGTGTGGACGCTAATGTGGGTATATGAAAAAAGACTTCAGTTTCCTGTAAATATCAAGGAGACAAATGCAAAGCTTGCACAGGCTATTATTAGCCAGTTTGGAGGTCCTGATGGAGAGCTTGCCGCTTCTATGCGCTATCTTTCACAGCGCTACTCCATGCCTTACAAGGAGGTTATGGCAACCTTAAATGATATCGGCACCGAAGAGCTTGGACATCTCGAGATTGTTGGTACTATCGTTTATCAGCTTACCAAGGACTTATCCTTAGAAGAAATCAAGGCTTCTGGTTTTGACAAATACTATGTAGACCACACCTTAGGTCTCTGGCCACAGGCTGCCGGCGGTGTTCCATTTAATGCAAATCAGTTCCAGAGCAAGGGTGACCCTATCACCGATTTATTCGAAGACTTAGCCGCTGAGCAAAAGGCTCGTTCTACCTACGACAACCTTCTTCGTCTCACTAAGGACTATCCTGACGTATATGAACCTCTTAAGTTCCTTAGAGCTAGAGAGATTGTACACTTCCAGAGATTCGGAGAGGCCATAAGACTTGTTCAGGATAAGCTCGACGAGAAGAATTTCTACGCATTCAACCCTGCCTTCGATAAGGTGGCACCATGCATAGATATGAACAAGTGTAAGTAATATTCAAAAAGGGTGCTGGCGTTGTTACTTCTTGGCCGGCCTGCATAGGGTTGGTCCACGCTGACACTAAAAACGGTCAGCTTAGTCCCAACCACTATCGCGGCCGGAATATAGTTTATCTCGCCAGAACCCTGTAATACTCAAAGCACCTTACTTATAATCCGTATTTACTTCTCTTTTAAATTTGTCATAACCGGTTCGCTTGTGAGATCCACGCCCAGCTTTTTGAAGGTCTTAATATCTACATCAGAAAGCATATCTGAGGTGTGAACCTGACAGCCCTTAAGCTTAGGAAGCTGATCCATAGCAATCTTTGCTCTAGGATCATCTAAGGCTGAAAGTGCAAGAGCTATAAGCACCTCATCTAAGTGAAGTCTAGGATTCTTCGCTCCCAAGTGGTTAGTCTTTAATGCCTGTATAGGCTCAAAGGCATTTGGTGCTACAAGATGAGCATCGTCCGCTAATCTACCTAGATATTTCAATGCATTCAATATAAGTGCTGATGATGCTCCTAGAAGCTCACTTGTCTTAGAGGTTATAATCGTACCATCCTCAAGCTCTATAGCAGCGGTTGGAACTCCAAGCTTCTCAGCTCTTTCCTTAGCTGCAACAGTAACCTTACGGTCATCAGTAGTAATCTTTGCATTCTTCATAAGAAGCTCAATCTTATAGATTTCACTTTCTACGTCATCTCCCAGAGCCATACTATTAAGATATCTGTAGTATCTTCTAATAATCTCCATACGAGATGCCTCACAAACCACATCCTCATCTACGATACAATTACCAACCATATTTACACCCATATCAGTAGGTGACTTGTATGGATTCTCACCATAGATTTTCTCAAATATAGCATTAAGCACAGGGAAAATCTCTATATCTCTATTATAATTAACTGTGGTCTCTTCATAAGCCTCAAGGTGATATGGGTCAATCATATTTATATCATTTAAATCAGCTGTAGCTGCCTCATAGGCAAGGTTAACAGGATGCTTAAGAGGAAGATTCCACACTGGGAAGGTCTCGAACTTCGCATATCCAGACTTGATACCCCTTTGGTTATCCTGATAAAGCTGCGAAAGGCAGGTTGCCATCTTTCCACTTCCCGGACCTGGAGCAGTTACCACCACAAGCGGTCTTTCAGTTTCAATGTAGTCATTCTTACCGAAGCCTTCATCGCTTACTATTAATGGAACATTTGTAGGATATCCTTCTATAGCATAATGTCTATAAACCTTTATGCCCTTCTTCTCAAGCTTCTCCTTAAATGCTGCTGCTGCCGGCTGACCTGAGAACATAGTAACTACAACACTGCCTACATAAAGACCGCAAGCAGTATACTCCTCAATAAGTCTCAATACATCCTTATCATAGGTAATACCAAGGTCCTCACGCTGCTTGTTCTTTTCTATGGCATCTGCGCCAATGACAATAACAACCTCTGCATGGTCTGCAAGGTTAAGAAGCATCTTAAGCTTACTATCTGGAGCAAATCCAGGCAATACTCTAGAAGCATGATAATCATCAAAAAGCTTACCGCCAAATTCCAGATAAAGCTTATCTCCAAACTTGTCAATTCTCTCCTTAATGTATTCTGATTGAATTTTTAAATATTTGTCATTGTCAAATCCTATCTTCATAATTATTCTTCCTGTCATTATATTTTAAATAGCTTCAACTAGTAAATGGTCAAGAGCATACCAAACTATTTTATCCCCTGACCACTCTACTATCATATCATTTACTTCAAATTATATCAAGCAAAAACCCTAGTTATTTTCTGGTATTTTACTAATTATATCCCTATTAGTTTTAACCAAAAATATAGCTGTCATAGTCATAAACATAAGCTCTGCTATTGGAAATGCATACCATACATAGTTTACATTTCCAAGACGAGCCAAAAGGTAGGCCGCCGGAAGTAGTACTACCAGCTGACGACATATGGATGTAATCATACTGTACACCGCATTGCCCAAGGCCTGGAACACCGAGCCTCCTATTATACAAAAGCCTGCTAATAGGAAATGTAGGCTTATGATTCTAAGTGCCGGAATACCCATGGAAAGCATATGCTCCGAAGCCTTAAATAGCATAAGCAATGGCTTAGGAAATACATTGAATATCAAGGCACCAACGCACATAATGGAAATAGCGTACACCATACTTAGCTTAATGGTATCCACCATACGCTTCTTATTCTGGGCACCATAGTTATATGCAATAATCGGAATCATACCATTGTTAAATCCAAATATAGGCATAAATATAAAGCTCTGTAGCTTGAAATACACGCCAAATACAGCTGCTGCAGTGGAAGAAAATGCCATAAGTATCTGATTCATACCATAGGTCATAACTGAGCCTATGGACTGCATAATAATAGACGGAACACCAACCTTATAAATCTTTCCAATAATCCTTCCAGATGGTCTAAAGCCCTTAAAATCAAGCTTAATTTCGTAATTATATTTTAAGTTCATAATTATAGCTGCAATTCCAGCAATAATCTGTCCTATAACGGTTGCTATGGCAGCACCTGATACTCCCATATCAAGAACAAAAATACAAATAGGGTCCAATATAAGATTTATAATCGCACCTATAAGCTGTGTAACCATTGCATACTTTGTCTTACCTGTAGACTGCAGTAATCTCTCAAATATAAACTGAGTATAAATTCCAAAGGAAAAACAGCATACTACAGTAAGATAATCCACTCCGTACTCTACTATATCAATATTATTAGTCTGGACCTCATAAAATGGTCTTACCACAGTAAGTCCCAAAACCAAGAATATTATAGCATTAATACCTGCGAGAAATATGCCATTTTTTGCAGATGAATTTACATTATCATAATCCTGCTCCCCTAAGGATTTAGAAAGTAATGCATTTACACCAACACCCATGCCTCCGCCAAGTGCAATCATCAGGGTTTGCATAGGAAAGGCCAGGGACACCGCTGTAAGAGCGTCCTCGCTTATCATTGCCACAAATATACTATCCACTATGTTATATAATGCTTGAACCAGCATAGATAACATCATAGGCAGGGACATGCTAAGTAACAGCTTATTAACTGGCATTGTTCCCATCTTATTTTCCACAATAATCTTATTATCCCCGCTAATATCAAATACGTCATTTTCAATTCTGTCTTCTACCATTGTTGCACCTCTTAAAAATTAATCCAATTATAATTCGCCCGAAACCAGAACAGCTTCCTTGTATTTGCTCTCTAAAGCATTGATTTTCCTCTCAAGATCCGCTATATCTCCTTTTAACTGAAGATATATCTTTTGTTTTTCCTTATACTCCAGCTCCTTAGAACGACACACGTCTAATTTACTTTCTATAGCCTTAAGAGCGGTTTTATTCTTTGCATGCTCCTCAGCTGGTATAGGAGTATTAAACAATCTCTTACGGAGCTTTTTTGTATTGTTGTAAATTTCGATTCCGATGGCATTGAACAGAACAAACAGGGCCGCACATACCCCGAATTTTTTCAGCCAGCCATCAACATCACTAAATACAAAAGCAAAAATTACACCTATTGTTAATATATATGAAAGAGCTAAAGCTATAGGAGTATCAACTAATAGCACAAAGCCTAATCGCTTTCTCCTGTAAATTTTATCCACCTGCTCATCCTTGAATTTAACCTGTGATGCTTCTCGCTCTATATCAATTATTTTGCCCCTCACATTATTAAGATTACCGGTCTGATCAGGATAGTTTTTCAGCTTTTCACTCAGCTGACTATGTTGCTCTGCCAGATTGTTCATATGCTTTTTCATAGCATTAATTTCCTGCTTTTTGCTCTCCACAATCTTTTTATTAGCAAGAGCTGCCTTAGACATATCTGCAACTCTGGAATTAATATCCACATCCTCATCTCCGTCATCCCATAATACCCTTGACATAGCGTGAGCGTAGTTTGCGAAGGCTGCATTTGCATTAGGGGATTTGGATTCTCTAATGCGTTTTAGAGTTTTTCCTAGAAGGTTATTCTCATTCATACTTTCCAGCTTTCTATAATCTGCACCAGCAGCAGAATCTCCCTCCACATTAAGGATTTTGTATCTTTCCTTAACCAAATCTATGTTAAAATCCAGATAACAGCTGTTACGTCTATTAATCACTATATTATAAACTGCATGCTTATCCTTAGCGCATAGGTCCATAAGGTATGAATTAAGGACAGTATTAGTAAGGGTATCATCTGCATCCACTGTAAGAGTTTTGTACCTTCTCTGAGAGGTAGGTATAAATTTCACACTGCTACTTCCCTTTTCCACATATCCCTTTATAAAGCCATGCTCCCCTGTATCCTTTGAATCCATAGGCTCCAGAGCACCCGAATAATAGAAATTATATTCCTTCTTGCATTTAAAATTGTGCTGATGTCCCATACCAATATACTCAAACTTCTTGGTAGATAAGTCATCTAGAGAAAATGGTGAGACATTCTGTTCTCCCCCATGTGCAAGCAGTATGTTAACTCTATTTAAATTACGTGCATACACGTAATCCAAATCATTTCTCTGATTTATCTGACTATATTGACATATACCATAGATATCCAAATTATATTTTTCAAAGTATATAGAATCAGCTATACCCTCTGCATAGGAATTTCTAACCGGCATTCTGCTGGCTGGCACACAGTTGTTAAACTCCTCCCCATTCATAAGAAATGTATTGGAGCGGAATTTATATTTCCAAAGAGGGTTTTCATTGCTTAAGTGGTCTGCCTCACCAGTAACATAAATTATATATGTCTTGGCTAGACGCATAAGCTCCATATCTACCTTGCGTATTTCCTCCTCTGTTGGAATATGGTCAAACAAATCTCCTGTTATAAACAGGAAATCATAATTGTCCGACTCTAATATATCTATTAAATTTACAAAGCTATCAAACAAGGCTTGTGTGGCTCGCTTCTCCCAGCGTGTGCCCTCATCCACCTTGCGACCTAGGTGCAGGTCTGATATGTGTGCAAATTTCATAAATGTTCTCCCATGGAATTTTTACTAAAATTAACCATTATATTATAAAGCAGAATCAGGGATTTGAAAACAAGAAAAGCTGGATTTTTTCAATCCAGCTTTTTCTAACGTGTCTATATTTAACTGTTATTCTCCTTATAGTAACTATGCTGTTGTGTCTCCACATCATACATATCTATGTATTTAACCCCATTCTCCTCATAGAGACCAAGATATACCATATCCGCATTGGCATCTATTATATTAAGTCCTCCAACAAGTACGTTATTAGAGATATCGGTAGGACGCATAGTAAATACCACATGAGCCTCAGGATTTTCGAGTGAATTGAAGGAGTACATTGTTCCTCCCTCTCCATCTGTAACCATAACCAAGATAGAAAATTCTGTTCCCTCCATTACAAAGGAATCCACATCATTCCAGGAAAGAGTTTGTTCTGAATATCTTACATATGGAGCTTCACTGGTGCTACTTGTAGCTTCCGTGGTTGCTTCTGTAGTTGTTTCAATAGGACCCTCATAATATTCCATATAATTCTGGTATATTTTCATTATTTCTTCATTAGTTGGCAGATGATCCAATGGTATAAGCGCGAACTCATAACAGGAAGGTGGAGCCATTGGTTCCCCTCCATCATCGTAATTACTAATAAACCCACCCAAGGTTTCCGCATACTCATATACTCTAGGAAATCCGTTAAAGTCTATAGTAACTGTCAAATTATCCTCATCTATTGTATAAGTATACGTACTATTAACAATTAAGTTTGCTGGATCATAATTACAGTTCCCCTCTGTTACTGTTCCATCCTCGTAAAAGATGTATTCATCAACATGATAGCTCTGAATTCCAGGCATGTAAAATTTGTTAGACAAAAGCATGTCCTTCACAAACTCTTTCTTTGCTTCTTCAGTTGTAACGTCAGCTGTTGTTGCTTCTGTTTTATTCTCTGTAGTTGCTTCTGTAGTCTTAGTCTGTGTTGTATTATTTTCTTTTTGGTCCTTGTTCTTTTCTTCCTTAGAACATCCAAAAAGGACAAGCAACATCAGACACAAGCCCATACATAATATCTTCTTTTTCATCACACGTTGTTCTCCTTCTTGTATATATCATTTATTGCAATTTCACTGAATATGTTTAATACTGTGTCGTGCCTTTACCATACACACTTACCCATATATTAGTACTTCCATCCGTTTCGTATAAGCTTATATACACTGGATAATCTGGTGTATAGGCAACAAAGGATTCTGTTCCATTAGCATATTCAGAATTAACATTTTGAGCCCAGATGTTCCAATATCCATCCACCTTGTATTCTACATTTCTATACCCTGACTCATCTATATAGTCATCGTTGATTGAATACGTAGCTCCAATTTCCTTAAAATGGTTTTCCACACCATTCATTAGCGTCTCTATTCCTGAATCTGTTTTTACTGGAAAATATTCTAAAGAGCGATCACTTAAGGTGGTATAACCACAGGCATCATATCTTTGCCTCCACTCTTCCTCGGATATAGTTTCTCCTTCCCAGACACATTCAAACTGCATAGGTAAAGACTCATCCTCAACAGTCCCCTTAAGGTTTCTCTTTAAGGACCAAGAATTGTTTTCTATCAAAAAGTACGAATCCAAAACATTTTTTACGCTTCCATAATCCTTATTCAAATAAACAATATCCTCCGAAGTGGACAACACAAAGTTTGCGCCTCCAGCTGCACTCGAATCACAAAAAACATATATTCCAGGCATCGAATATGGGGTAATTATGTAATTTACCTCCCGAGTTGCTCCCATAACCTCTCCCGGCATAGTTATGTATAGCTCACCGATTCCATCCTTGTTTGAATCCTTAATCTCACAAACATATTCTTCCGTAGGATCTCCAGGATAAAAACCCCATAAGATTGTTTCAAACACCGCATAATCCAACATATAATAATCCTTAAAGGTACCTTCTTGTGCAGCATCTATACCATTGTTTGTTACATTTTCAGATGTTGTCTCTTCATCATCTAATGTTCCTCCAAGATATATAATTGCTTCCTCATACCCCATTGAATTGTCACTAAAGGAGCTAACCTTGCCCTTTAAAATATCTATGCCATGTTCATCATATACACACACCTCACCCACATTAGAAATAAGGGACTGCTCTTTGGTATTAAATTCTTCTTCATTACTTTCCCCATCATTCATTGTAAAGGTATATCCCATGCTTTCATCCATAGGATCCATCCATGTATTCTTCAATACCCAATCCTTTATGTACAATGTACCATCTGCATTTTTTTCAAAGGTACAGTACTTGTCATTATATTCTCCGGTGCCATAACTAATATAATAATGCAGCTTTCCATCCTTGGTTTTAAAGAAATAATAGCTATCTCCATAAGGTGTTATATCAATTGCTTCATCATATATAATTTGCTTCTTGCCATGATTGCTTCCCACAATACGTAAATATTCCTTCTGCTCACTCTCATTAAAATATATGTACATAAGCTCTGGTGTATCGTCTCCTAGCAAATCAATTACGCAAATCTTGCTTTCTGCATTATCACTTTCGTTTATGTTAGAGCTAAACATAGCGATTGCTGTTTTGTTATTCTTCAACTCCTCTATATAAACGTCTTTATAGGGTTCGATATACGCCTCTGTTGTTTCCTCCTCCACTGTAGACTCTGTAGTTTTTTTAGGTGGCTCTTCTCTAGTGTCTTTGCTATCTTTTTTTGTTTCTCCCTTGCATCCCACCAGGGACAACATCAAAACAAAAGTGAAACATAATATCATATTTCTTATCAATTTTCTCATATTTCTATACCTCCTCATCTGTACTGTTACTAATTATATCAGCAAAATTCTTTTCTGCCTTCCGAATGTAAAAAATGACGTTTTTTATGCAATTTCTAACAAGCCAAACATACAAATAACTTTTAAGGGGTTATCGAATATATTCACGTATAAGGGGCCACATTCAATGTTTTAACATTCTACAAACTATCACTATCCACCTTTTCCATAGAATAAACATTTGTCTTACCACCCAAAATATAGTATAATCACCCACAAAGGTTACTTTAGGAGGTTTCTATGTCTAAAAGAGTTATGCTGGTGGCAAATTCAGCATCTATGATCGACCATTTTAATAGAGATAATATTAATATCCTACAGAACATGGGATATGAGGTTACTGTTGCGGCTAATTTTAAGGACGGAAACTCCAGTACCAGAGAAAAGATTGCGGATTTTGAGAAGGAGCTTGAAGCAAAGGGCATAGATATGATTCATCTCCCTATCCCTCGTAAGGTCACTCAGCTTTTTAAGATGTTTAAATCTGTTAAGATGATTAAGAATTATCTTAAGGAAAATCCTTGTGTCCTAATTCATACACAGACACCATTTGGCGGTGTAGCTGGAAGACTTGCTACAAAAAGCTTTCGTAAGGCTGGGGATACTAAGGTTATATATTTTGTCCACGGATTTCATTTTTTCAAGGGTGCCAGCTTTAAGAACTATCTCATTTATTATAACATAGAAAAGCATTTATCAAAATACACCGACTGTCTTATTACTCTTAATCAGGAAGATTTTAAAACTGCCTCTAAGAAGTTTAAGAAGACTCAGGTGGAGTATGTTCCTGGTGTAGGCGTGGATACCACCGCCATCAATATGACTACAGTGGACAAAAAGACAAAGTGTAAGGAGCTTAAAATCCCTCACAATAAGAAGATTATTCTCACTATGGCAGAGCTTATTCCTAGAAAGAATGTGGAGGGTGCCATCAATGCATTCGCAGCCTGCGAAAATGATGACACAATTCTTCTTATCTGCGGCAAGGGTAAGGAGCAAAGAAAGCTTAAGGATTTGGTGAAGGAGCTTGACCTAAAGGATAAGGTGTACTTTGCTGGATATAGAACTGATATAATTGAGATTTGTCGTATGAGTGACATTTTCCTATTTACCAGCCGTCAGGAGGGACTTCCTGTAGCAGTTATGCAGGCTATGGCAGCAGGACTTCCTGTTATTGCATCAGACATCCGAGGAAATAGGGACTTACTTGCACCAGACAAGGATTCTAAGAGCAAAGATTATTTAGTGGATGTGGATGATACAGAAGAATTTACGAAGAAGCTTAACTACCTTCTTAAGAAGGAAAAGGAACGCGAGAAGCTAGGTGAAATAAATGTGGCTAATTGCAGAAAATATTTCGACATAGAACTAGTTCATGATAGAATGACAGAGATTTACCAGACTATGCTAGGAAAGGATGAATAACCTCCTGCAATGGTCTAAACTAGGAGATAATTATGTATAAAGTTCAGGTTTTGTTATCAACCTACAACGGTGAAAAGTACATAAGAGAGCAGCTAGATAGTATTCTGGCCCAAAAGGATGTGGAGGTTAGTGTCCTTATTAGAGATGACGGCTCCACAGATTCCACTATTGATATTATTAATGACTACTGCTCTAAGAATTCAGATATCAAGCTTATTAAGGGTTCTAATATGGGAGCTTGCAAATCCTACTTTGAATTATTCAAGAAGGCTGATATGGGCTACGATTATTATGCTCTGTCTGACCAGGATGATTACTGGTATGAGGATAAATTAACTGTGGCTTGCCATAAGTTAACTAGCACAGACAATAAGGAGAACAAACCTCTCCTTTACTGCTGTGAGGCAGATATTACGGATGAGAATTTAAACTCCTCTGGCAAGGATACGACGGCAGAGGAAGCTAAAACCTCCTTCCCTGTTAAAAAGCCCGGTTTCGGCAACGCATTAATCGAAAATATCGCAAGAGGAGGAAGTGTGGTATTTAACCCTACTCTTCTAGGTCTGGTTAGGATAGACGCTCCAGCAGATTGCTATATGCACGACTGGTGGTTGTATCTGTTAGCTACCTGCTTCGGCAAAGTTATACATGATAACAAGGCATATTACAAGTACCGCCAGCACAAGGACAATGTTCTTGGTGCTTCTACTTCTAAGCTAGGAATTATAAAGCGTAGATTATCCCAAAGTAAAACCAACAAGGAACACGTTTCCAAACAGGCAATTGCTTTCGGTAAGCTCTACGAAATTCCAGAGAAGAAAAAAATCCAGCTTGATGTTATAGCTGGGTACAAGAATTCCTTTAAGCAGAGAGTTAGAGGATTATCTGGTAAGTATCTATATAGACAAAGCAAAAGCGATAATATAATATTTAGAATCTTGTTTTTAACTAATCATCTGTAAGAAGAAAAGGGTGCTTACGCACCCTTTTCTTCTTAATTTCTTACTCCTTAAATTTAAGCATCCTCATGGAGTTAAGTATAGCAATTACCGCCACTCCCACATCTGCGAATACTGCCAGCCACATATTTGCTATTCCGAATACTCCCAGAATCATAACCAGAAACTTTACACTTAGTGCAAATACTATATTTTGTCTTACGATAGTAAGAGTCTTTCGCCCGATATCATGTACTGTACAAATCTTCTCCGGATTATCATCCATAAGAACTATATCTGCTGCCTCGATGGCTGCATCCTGTCCTAAGGCACCCATGGCGATTCCTATATCCGCTCTGGTAAGCGCTGGAGCATCATTGATTCCGTCTCCTACAAATGCAACCTTGCCAGACTTCTTACCTTCACACTTAGAAGTAATAATATCCTCAAGCTCGCTCATCTTGTCTCCTGGAAGAAGCTCGCTATACACCGTCTTAATTCCTAATTCACCAGCTACATAGTTTGCAGTCTTAGCCCTATCACCTGTAAGCATTACTGTATTCTTAATTCCCAACTTATGCATCTTAGAAATAGCGCTCTTTGCCACCTGCTTGATTACATCAGAGATTACAATATATCCTAAGTACTCATTATCTCTAGCCACGTAAACCACTGTACCACTGGTCTCATTATTTTCCTCAAAGCTCACACCAACATCCACCATAAGCTTTTTATTTCCAGCGTATATAGTTACGCCATCTAAGCTTACACTAACGCCTTTACCGGATATCTCCTTAACATCCTCTATGCTTTCTTTATTGATAGTCTCACCCTTCTCAAGATAGGCACCTTCAATGGACTTGGCAATAGGATGGTTTGAATAACACTCTGCATAGGCCGCAAGCTTAAGAAGCTCATCCTGATTACAAGAGCCCTTGCACACTATGTCATTTACCCTGAATACTCCCTCGGTAAGGGTTCCTGTCTTATCAAATACAACTGTATCAACCTCAGCCATTGCCTCTAGGTAGTTGCTACCCTTTACAAGTATGCCTAACTTTGATGCAGCTCCAATTCCTCCGAAGAAGCCCATAGGAACAGAGATGACTAAAGCACACGGGCATGATATTACAAGAAAAATCAAAGCTCTGCTAATCCAAGTAGCAAATCCTCCACCCAAAATAATCGGTGGCACAAATGCAACGATTAAAGCAGCAATTACAACCAGCGGAGTGTAATACTTTGCAAATCTTGTAATAAAGCTCTCCGACTTAGACTTCCTACTACTTGCGTTTTCCACCATATCAAGAATTTTAGCAACTGTAGAATCATCAAAGTTCTTGGTAGTCTTAAGAGTAAGCTTTCCACCCTCATTGATGCATCCGCTAAGTACTGTATCTCCCACCTTAACTCCTCTAGGAATAGACTCTCCTGTTAACGCAGCTGTATTTACAAAGCTTTCGCCCTCTACTACTACACCGTCCACAGGAACCTTTTCTCCTGGAAGTACAACTATCTCGCTTCCGACCACAACATCATAAGGATCAACCTTTACAAGCTCTCCATCCTGCTCTATATTTGCATAGTCTGGTCTTAAACCAATCAAAGCTGTAACTGCAGTTCTGGATTTATTCACAGCGATATTCTCGAACAACTCTCCCACTTGATAAAACAGCATAACTGCTGCCGCCTCAGTATACTCACCTAGAATAAATGCACCAATAGTGGCAAGAGTCATAAGAAAGTTCTCATCGAAAACCTGACCATTAAGTATGTTTCGTCCTGCCTTGGCTAAAACCTTTCCACCAATTATAAGGTACGGAACTAGGTACATAGCTGTAAGGATGATTCTGAATAGAACAGTTCCTAAGGTCAATTTATCAATAACCAGCTTATGGATAATAACCATAACCACCAGCAGCACTAGAGATAGTATTATCCTTTTTAATTGTCTCTTCTGCTTTTTATTCATAACTAGTCTCCCTAATTAAGTACTAATTAAAGCACTACTTCACAATCAGAATCCACCTTCTTAACTGCCTTAACAACCTGCTTCATAATCTTGTCAAAATCTGCTTCCTCTGCCTCGATAGTAAGCTTCTGTGCCATAAAGCTAACATTTGCATCTATAACACCATCAATCTTCTTGATAGCCTCCTCCATCTTTGCAGCGCAGTTTGCACAATCTAAATCTTCCATATCAAATCTCTTCTTCATAATAAAAATCCTCCTACTCCATAATATGCTCTAAGCCCATAGTTATAATATTTGCAATATGTCCGTCGTCCAAAGAGTAAATAATCTGCTTACCTTCTCTCCTGTTCTTAACCAGCTTTGCCTGCTTTAACACCTTAAGCTGATGAGATATAGCTGACTGGGTCATATTTAAAACCTCCGCTATATCGCAGACACACATCTCTGACTCAAAAAGTGTGTATAATATTCTAATTCTTGTTGTATCTCCAAACACCTTAAAAAGCTCCGCTAGGTCGTACAAGGATTCATCATCTGGCATCTGCAGGGTTACTGCCTTAACCAAGTCTTCATGAACCTTAACCTCATCGCAACAGCCCTCATGGGTGTGCTTATGTGTAGTTTTTTCGCTCATAACTCTATCCTTTCTTCATATTTTTATATGAATGATTATTCATATGTTTAATATACTACTCATTTACTGATCTGTCAATCACAAAATACTTTTTCTTACAAATCTACCACATCGCATGCATTGCATGCTCAGTGATGTACATTCGCCAAATGGATTTTCAAGCAAGCTTGAATCCACTTGGCTCATTGTTTACACATAACAAAAAGGGTACACTCTAAAGTGCACCCTTACACATTATCTATTCTGCTATCTCTCCTAGTTCATATCTCACGATCTTCTCTATATCCTTCACAGCAACCTCTACCTGATATCCTATCTTTCCAGCGCTGAAGAATATGGTCTCGAACTGGCTTACAGAAGAATCAACAACCGTTTTAAACTGTTTCTTCATACCTATAGGAGAACAGCCCCCATGAATATAACCAGTCAAAGGAAGTAACTCCTTGGACTTTATCATAGCTATGCTTTTCTCACCCACAGCCTTAGCTCCTGCTTTTAGATTTAACTCCTTTTCCACAGGCACCAGGAACACATAATAGTTCTTAGTTGCTCCCTGTGTAACCAAGGTCTTATATACCTGATTAGGATTTTGTCCCAACGCCTTAGCCACATCCACACCACTTATAACTCCTGTATCTGTGAAGTCATAGCTTTTATAATCTATCTTCTTTTGTTCCAGCAAACGCATTACATTTGTTTTCTCTATTTTCTTCATATCTAGCTTTCCTTATTTCAATTCAATAGAATTAATTATGGCATAGGCCTGCTGTCTATCCTTTACACGGATAATCACATTATAACTTTGATTTAAATTCTTAGGATTATATACATCAACTAAGTAATAATATAAATCTTCGTCTTCAAGGTGTCTCTCCATGATTGTTGCATACATATCATCTCTCTCATATAGATAATTTGCACCCATCCATGGAATCTGATTTTTTACATATGCAGCATTCGCATAGGCAAGTCCCTTTTCATAATCCCAGAAGCTATAGTCGCTTTCCTTAAGTAGGTATAGGCATTTAAATGTATCATAGGTGGAATCTGGTATTCCATATCCGAGTTTCTCTAAGCCCTTTTTCAACTCTTCCCAATCGTATTTTATTCCAAATATTTCTGCTTCACCTTCATAATCGGGATTAAAGAAAGAAACCTCTACGTCATTAACACTTTTTCCGACGGATACACTCTGACTTCCATCCGGAGTTTGATATATTTCTATAATTTCTCTATCTTCATAGATACAACCTCCAGGTATGGAAATAGACATATTTTCATTTTCAACCCTAATCAAAGTATCGTCTATTACATCATAATTTGCAAACATTTTTCCCTCTGGACCTAGTACCCCTATATTCTCCTTAACCGCATTATATAATTTTATTCTCTTAGGTAAAAATACAGCTGCCAATACACCTAATATCAGTACAACCACTATTGCCACTATCAAACCTTTCTTTTTCATAAGAACCCCTCCTAACTGTACTTATATTTTTCTACAGAGTATCAAATATGACGAATTAAATAAATAGATTTTTTCGCACGTTACACTACATATTAATTCATTTTACCCACGATAACCATTTTTCGTTGAAATTCCTTTAAAAAATAACAAAGGCGCCTCACTTTAGCGAGACGCCTCAAACATTCTATTACTCAGCAATAACCTTTATCCATCCTTCTGGCGCTTCAATACGACCCATCTGGATTCCAGTTAATGTATCATATAACTTCTTAGTTACAGGACCCATCTCCTCCATACCACTTGGGAAACAAATCTCAGTACCGTGGTCATCAATCTTACCAACTGGTGAGATAACTGCAGCTGTACCACAGAGACCACACTCAGCGAAGTCCTTAAGCTCATCTAAGTAAACCTCTCTATGTTCAACCTCCATACCAAGATAGTGCTCAGCTACGTACATAAGTGAGCGTCTTGTAATAGATGGAAGGATACTGTCTGACTTAGGTGTTACAAGCTTGCCATCCTTAGTGATGAAAATGAAGTTAGCTCCACCAGTCTCTTCAACCTTAGTTCTTGTTGCTGGGTCAAGATATAAATTCTCAGCAAATCCCTTATTATGAGCGTCAACGATTGCATGTAAGCTCATAGCGTAGTTAAGTCCAGCCTTAATATGACCTGAACCATTTGGAGCTGCTCTATCAAAGTCTGATACTCTGATAGTAATAGGCTTAGCACCACCCTTGAAGTAAGGGCCTACAGGTGTAACGAAAATTCTAAACTGATACTCATCCGCAGGCTTAACACCAATAACCGGATTTGAACCAAACATATATGGTCGGATGTAAAGAGTTGCACCTGAACCATATGGTGGTACATAATCTAAGTTAGCCTGAACAACCTTAACAACTGCCTCTACAAACTTGTCCTCTGGGAATGTTGGCATCTCAAGTCTCTCACATGAGTCCACCATTCTGCTTGCATTTAAATCAGGACGGAAGCAGACAACCTTTCCATCCTCAGTTGTATATGCCTTAAGGCCTTCAAAACAAGTCTGCGCATACTGAAGAACGCCTGCACACTCACTGATTGTAACCATATCGTCAGTAGTGATAGCTCCCTCATCCCATGCTCCATCCTTGTAATTAGATACAAATCTCTGTTCTGTTTTAATATAGCCAAATCCAAGGTTTGACCAATCAATATTCTTGCTCATAACTAAAACCTTCTTTCCGTAGTTTGTCACATACAACTATTTTACCACCGGTGCCAAAATATGCAAGAAAAAATTTTACTACTTCCTTCCAATAACAAGCCATACCACCAGCACAATATGTATCAATAAAAATAGTGGTACTAGAACTGTAAACTTTGCATGCTTTGTCTTGTGTCTAAACACCGTCATTCCAAGATATGCACCCACAGAACCTCCCAAAAATGCAAGTCCTATAAGCACCTTCTCTGGAACTCTCCATTTATCCTTTATGGCGCAACGCTTATCGTAGCCGTATACGCAAAATACAATCAGATTGTACACAGCCACCAATGTCACCACCAATATAATCATATCCTTAGTCATATTACTTCACCTTTAAAGCAATCGCCTCAATCTCAATAAGCACATCCTTAGGAAGTCTAGCCACCTCAACACAGGAACGTGCTGGGTAGTTATCGGTAAAGAATGTAGCATATACCTCATTGATAGCTGCAAAATCATTCATATCCTTAATGAAAACTGTAGTCTTAACTACTGAATCGGCATTTGAACCAGCCGCCTCAAGTAAGTTAATTAGATTACCTATAGCCTGCTTTGCCTGAGCCTCAATATCTCCTGTCTCAAGCTCACCTGTCTCAGGTATAATAGGAATTACACCTGATGTAAATATCATATCTCCAACTGCAATAGCCTGTGAATATGGTCCGATTGCTGCTGGTGCCTTATCTGTTGAAATAATAGTCTTATTCATATTTTTTGTCTCCTTATATATGGATTAATCAATTACTGTTCCTTGCCTTCTTGCTTTCGTTCTGACTTTCTAGCAGTCTTCTTTTTCTTCTCTACCTGAATTATCTCAATAGTCTTCTCAGTAATATTTATCTTACCTTCCTTAAGAAGTCTTCCCACAGCCCTCTTAAATGCATTCTTACTAAGACCAAAGGTTTTCTTAATTAGCTCTGGGTCTGCCTTGTCTGTAAAAGGAAGCACTCCCTTATAGCTCTTAATTATGTCATATACCATCATGCTATCCTGGTCTATCTGAACGTAAGCCTCGTCTCTAAGAGAAAGGTCAACCTTTCCATCCTCCCTCACAGTTACTACCCTGGCATTTACCACATCGCCAACATAGACTTTATTATATAATTCGCTTTCATGAATCAAGCCTAAATATTTATCATCAATGGCCACAAATGCGCCCAAATTCTTCTTAAATTCATAAACTGTACCAGTTACATGGTCACCCTTGGCAATACCTTCTGCAGGTAATAAATAAGAATAAAGCTTCATACTAACACAAAGTCTATTTGACTTATCGGAATACATTCTAACCAGATACTCCTTGCCTTCCTCAACCTTTGCAGTCTGCTCCTTAAAAGGAAGTAATATATCCTTCTCTAAGCCCCAATCCATAAACGCGCCAATGTTACTAACACTTTTAACCTTAAGCTTCTTCACCTCACCTAAAGTAATATATGGGGTATTCACTGTGGCAATTGGTCTGTCCTGTGAATCTCTATAGATAAATACATCTATAGTAGCACCAGCCTTCACCCCTTCCGGCACCTGCTTTCTAGGCAGCAAAATGCATTCATTGGCAGGAGTATTTTCCTCTCCCACATACACTCCAAATTCCTTTGAGCGAATCACCTTAAGTGTGTTCCATTTTCCAAATTCTATCATGTCCGTCCTCACTTTCTTCTTGTCCTCTAAACAAGATTAAAATACATTATAATAGTTAAAATATAAGACCACCGTTACTAGTGGTCTTACTATACTAGGCCTTCTTGACCAGCTTATCTAATTTTAAAACCTTTTTCTTAATATGCTCTGTCTCTGTTTCTGAGGCCTTTGTGTAGCCAAGCTCCTCTAATCTGTCAACAGAGTTACTAAGGGAGAATACTGACATTCCCTTATCATTAAGACTTTCCTTGTAACCGTTATAAACATCTATAACTGCGTAAATATCCTTGCTTCTTCTATCAGGATTAGGCATTACATTTCTGATGCACCAATCATCCACTGTAGCACCCTTTTCAGGAGCAGGAACAGTATCACTATTAACCTTCTTTATATATATACTGTCTGTTTCGCATATAGCCCAAGGAACTACATAAATAACGTTCATCTCAATAACCCCTCCGTAAATGTTTGTAACACGTGAAATGATAAACTATAAAACTATGTTTGTCAAACTATATTAAAAAAATTTATGAATTTTATAACTTTTAAAAATTTCCAGCTACAACCTTGAGTAACTTGGTGATTTTTTTTAGTTTTTTTCAAAAAAGTACTTGCAATTTTATCAAGCCTCAATTATAATATGGTCTTGTGAGTGATGGGCTATCGCCAAATGGTAAGGCACTGGACTCTGACTCCAGCATCTCAAGGTTCGAATCCTTGTAGCCCAGCTTATGTAAGAAGCAATCCATATAGGATTGCTTCTTTTTTATGCGTTGCGATGTGTCGGTATGGCTCATTGTAAAAAACCAAAACCGCCGGATACCATCCGACGGTTCTTTTATATGCGGCAGAGAAGATTCGAACTCCCGACACCTTGGTCCGTAGCCAAGTGCTCTATCCAGCTGAGCTACTGCCGCATAATATTTAGTTAGCGAAGTAAATAGCCTTCGCAACAGTGGTAATTGTACAATATATAAATTTCTTTGTCAAGAGATTTCCTCTTGTTTATTATGAGCAAATATCTAAGGTTACTTCCACTCCCTCATCCACACATACAGAATAAACATAATCATTTATAATCACTGGCTCGCAGGTAAGTTTCTCTCCCACTATCTTGTTCTCATAAGGCCTAACCACAAAGGATTTCATAGGAACACTTATACCTGTCCCTTTATACTTAAGGTATGCCTCCTTCATAGTCCACACCATAAAGAACCTTTCCTCCTTAGAACGGCTTATATTCTCCATATCTAGCTCATAAGCTTCCTCTGTGATAAATCTATACTCTTCCTCTGCAAAACAGCGTTTTGCCACCTTTAAATCATTTTCACGGCACCTTACGAGTTCTATATCTATTCCCACTGGCGAGTCACCATAGGCTATAGCCACCATATCCCCAGCATGTGAAATATTAAAACAGAAATCCTCATATCCCACTATGTAAGGCTTACCCTGTTCCTTTTTAGATATTATTAGTTCCTCTGGTTTTATGCCCAGTTCCTGCTTAGTTATCTCCTGCAGCAACAAGCCTGTGGCCATGGAAGCAAGCTTCGCTTTCTGGTTATTCAACCTCTCCACCGCCTCTTTTCGAGCAGTATAAAGAGTTGGGAGCAAACTGTCAAATTTTGCTTCCAAGTTAGACCAATCTATTCTCTTAGCTATAACTTTTATCTCTTTCATAGTTCACCCACAAATAAATATAAAATCGGTAATCCTGTAACAAAGGTTAGCATATGTCTTCCGTATTATCAAGAAAAGAAGTTCTGAATTTTCATCCAGAACTTCTTAAACTATTTATTATTTACTTATAAATGGTCTTACATCCTTAGATGTGATTCCACCATAATTGTTTGCCGGTGCTGCTCCACCCTTTGGTACGAGAACTATCTGGATTCCTTCAAGTCTCTTTGCATAGCCTGCTGTTCCTGACTCTTCACCGTTTTTAGCCCAACCAAGCCAGCCAAAGGACTGTGCGTGTACTCTGTAGTAAATGTCATAATGCTCTGACATCTCTCCAGTAAGAGCGATACAGATTGCTTCAAGGCGCTTAGCCTCACCGTTAGTTCCTGACATCTCACCATTCTTCTTCCAGGTTGATTTGTCAGCCTCTGGCTTACCATCCTTCCAGCCGTACTTCTGCACATGAGTAGTGTAAACTATATCACCCTCATAAGGACAATTTGTAACCTTGATATTGATTCCCTCAAGTCTCTTTGACTCTCCAGAAGTACCGCTCATCTGACCATTAGTTACCCACTTCTGCCAACCGTAAGTCTGCACATGAGTCTTGTAGCTTATGATAGGTGCATTTGCATCACCTGGAATTGTAATAGTTTCATTAGTTTTAGCTATATATGGCTTGCTACTATACTTAGATGATGAACCATCTACACCTGCATAGTTAAGCCCTGGAGCAGCATCACCCTTCTTAACTACAACTATCTGTATACCCTCAAGTCTCTTACCATATCCAGCGGTACCTGATGGCTCACCATTCTTAGCCCAGCCAAGCCAGCCATAGGACTGTGCGTGTACTCTGTAGTAGATATCATACTTATCCTTGTCTGCTCCAGTAAGCTGAATCTTAATAGCTTCAAGACGTTTTGCTTCGCCAGTTGTTCCATTCTCCTCTCCATCAGCAGACCATGGTAGCCAACCATATGTCTGACAGTGGGTTGTGTACTGAACGCCCAAATTTGCATATCCATCAAGCTTTATCATTATAGACTCGAGTCTTTTTGATTCTCCACTAGTTCCTGCCATAGTTCCATCGCCAACATAGTACTGCCAGCCATAGGACTGAACATGGGTTGTGTAAGCAACTGCTTTATATTTGTTCGATAAAAAAGCAGTTATTCTATATTTATCATCTGATTCAACGAAAAAACTAATTCCTGCATTCAAATTATTTTTATCATTTTGCCACCACAAACCAGATGACGGAAAATAAGTTTCTGTTCCACGCAATGCATATGCATAGGTTTTAGTCTTTTGGTCAAACCTATCATCTGTTATTTTACCATAATCCAAACCTTCCAATAAACTAAAATCAAGTACTCCATTTGTGGACTCCAAAGATATTTCAATATCCATTTTATTATCAGGCAAAATATACTTAATTTTATTGTCATTATCAATACTAAGCCAGTTTAAATTCTTACATTTACTCAAATTCACTGTACCCGACAAATTATAACAACAAAACACACTAAAACTTTCAAGATTAGTAAAATTCTCTATTCCCGTCAAATATTTAATTTTATTGTTATCATTAAAACCAATTCCAGTTACTGATAAAGGATCCATATAACCATTACCATCTTTGTCATAATACTGTGAAAGGTGCTCCCTAAAATACTTGTCTGGGAAATTTTTCTCATTAATGGCAAGGGTTTCTGCCGATGCATTAACCGTATATGACTCATCGTTAATAGCATCTTGCCCCTCCATAGCTCCATCATCATTTACTATAACTTCCCCATCACTTGATACAGCTGTATCATCAGCATTACTTCTTGCCATCGCACAAATTGTACTTCCAGTCATAACTACAATCACCGTTATGGCCATAATTAGCCTTCTTATTTTCTTAATCACTCTCATCGCCCTCCTTTTAGTACGTTGTTTCGTTAATATCATACGATATTTTATATTGAATTGCAACGATAATTTTAAGCATACTTAACGTATAAATATATGTCATTAGGGTGGTGATAATAAAATGAACGTTTTAGATAAAATTGTACAATTACGAGAATCTAGAAAATGGAGCGAATACCAGCTAGCGGAGAAATCTGGGCTTACCCAGTCTACCATATCCTCCTGGTATAGAAAAAATATGCTACCTACAATACCATCTCTTCAGAAGATATGCGATGCATTTGATATAACCTTATCTCAATTTTTTATGAAAGAAAACGAAGAAATTCATTCACTTACAGATAATCAATCAAAGCTGTTACAGGCTGCTACTAGGCTTCAGCCTGAACAATATCAGCAATTAATAAAATTTATAGAAAGCTTATAACAAAAAACAGGGGCTGTCTCACGACAGTCCCTGTTTCCATATCCTTATGTATCACTTAATCAAAGGCTTAAATCCCTTATAACTTATACCCCAACAAATTCATAATCTTTATTATCATTCTTCCTACCACTGGGTAATACACCTTTTCAAACTCTCCTGCATAATTGACAACTCTCCCATTAAAACCCTTTTTAAATCTATACACTCCATAATTCTTGTGAGCCTTGTTATAGTAATATGGAATCCCCATAAAATCATATATGCTACATCCCAGTTCCTTACAGTGTTTTAAAATAGTCCAGTGCATAAGGTAATTTGCCATAACCTCCCTGTGGTTATTTGAGGATGCTCCATACAGATAAGACATTCTACCACCATAGTTTATTATCAGCGCTCCAGACACTGGCATACCTTCATAATAACACATACAAAGCTTTGCCTTATTTTCCTGCTTTCTTATCAGTCTAGCATAATATTCCTTACTTCTTATTTTAAAGCCATCCCGTTCACCAGTCTCTATCATAAGCTGATAAAAGTCCTCCACCTTTTCAATTCCGAAAAAACTACATTCTACACCCTTTCGCTCTGCTACACGTATATTGTATCTGTGTTTTTTATGAAATGCTGAATACAACTCTTCACAGCTTTTACCTTCCAAATCCAGTACATAGTTACTTCTACACTGAATAGTATCATAACCATCCTTGGTTATTAGATACTCAAAGCCCACCTTCTTCAAATTTTCTATGGCTACTCTATCTCCCTCTTCTATACAAGGATCTGTCTTAAAGGCAAAGGCATGGTATCTTTTCTGTAGCTTATCAACCTCCTTCATAAGCTCTCTTAAGCCATCCTCATCAGCAAAATCACACACCGGACCTCTAGGTGCGTACATATAAGAAATATTCAAATATGGTATTTTCTTTATTAACACCTGCATGCTAGCATTAATATTACCATCCTTCCCTCTTGTAACTACCTGCCTGCTAATCCAACCTTCCTTCACAGCTCCCCAATCAACTGACTGAAAAAAACTACCCATACAGTGTTCTTCTACAAAGGCTTCATACTCCTTTTTATTTACACGCTCATCTTCCTTTATCACCCTTCCTTGCTTTACAAAGCTCTCAAATTTGTTCATATATAAAATTGCTTCATTACCGTACATAATCATATCATTTCTCCTTATTATTTAGTTCACTTAGTTACAGCCCAAATAATACCAGTCCTCCTTTCATCAAGTATTCATCAACATTTAAACATTTTGTAAAACTAAAAAGGCTTACATCCTGCTAACTATAATGTTAGCCGAACATAAGCCTTTATATCATAATTATAAATAAGTAATTTATTAAGATTTCACTAAGTCTGGTATAAATACTGTAAAAGTAGTTAATTCATCCTGGCTTGTAGCACTTATTCTACCTCCATGCAGATTAACTATCTCTCTGGCTATGGCAAGTCCTAGACCTGCTCCACCTGTACTAAGGCCTCTCGCTTCATCAAGCCTTACAAATTTATCAAATATTGTTTCCAGCTTTTTTACAGATATGGTCCTTCCATTATTAGAAATTCTCACTTCCACCCCATTATCACATAAGTTTGTTGATATATTTATTTCAGTGTTTTCATAGCTATATGCTATAGCATTTTTTAGTATGTTATTAAATACTCTTGCCAATTTATTCGAATCACCATTTATAAATATATTTTCATCTATGTCAAGCTTAACAGTATTTCCTTTCTTTTGAAGCTGAGGATAAAATTCATCAGCCATCTGATACAGCATATAGGACAAATCAATCTTTTCCTTTTCCACCGTAATCTGCATCATATTATATCTGGTAATCTCAAAAAATTCATTTATTAACTCTTCTAATCGTAGTGCTTTTCTTAAAGTTATATCAATATATTTTTCCTGCATATCCTTAGGCATATCCTGAGCTTCATTCAACAAACTCAAATATCCTACTACGGAGGTAAGTGGTGTCTTTAAATCATGTGCCAGATATGCCACTAAATCATTTTTTCTCCCCACCTCGTCCTTAAGAAGCTGCTCGTGCATTTGCAGATTCATTTTCACCTCTGCCATCTGGGTAGATATTTCAGAATATTCCACAGGGAACAAATCCACTGACTGTTCCTTACCTGACATATACCTTTTAATCATCTCGCTAAGCTCTGATACCTTGTTCTTTGTTTTCACATTAATTACTATATTTGAATAAATCATAGAAATAGCCATCAATACAACACCCACCGCAACAGATAAGCCAAGTATAAAGGTTTTTAATTCTCCCCATTTTATTATTCTAGAGGTGTAGCACATAGTAACATCTGCATTGTAAAACCATTCCTCGCTGTATTCTATGAACTTGTTTTCAAACCACTCCACAAACATACCGTTCCACATATTATCAAAGTAATAAAACAATCCATAACATATTAATACAACTAAAACAAAAATTCCTACTATCTTTAGTATCTTAATAATCTTATCCTTCAATTTTGTATCCACACCCCCATACTGTTTTTATATACTTGGGAGCCTCAAAGGAATCCTTCATCTTCTCCCTCAAATGTCTTATATGTACTGTAATTGTGTTATTTGCCTTACTGTAATACTCATCTCCCCATATTTCATGAAATAAATCCTCTGAGCTTATTACCTCACCTTTTCTCTGACACAATATTTTTAGAATAGTAAACTCTGTTGGGGTAAGATTTAATATTTCGTCATTCAAGGTACATTCATGTGTTTTTACATTTATTGTTAAATCCGAATGTACAATTATATCTTCATTTCTGCTTTCAGCTACATTATATCTTTTATATCTTCTAAGTTGCGCCTTTACTCTTGCAATCATCTCCAGCGGTAAAAATGGCTTGGTGATATAGTCATCAGCGCCTAATGTCAAACCCTTTATCTTATCAATCTCCTCAGATTTTGCCGAAAGCATTATGACAGGATATGTATTATTTTTTCTTATTCTCTCACATAATTGAAATCCAGAAATATTTGGCAACATCACATCTAATATTGCCAAATCTATTTTTTCTTTTTCTATACAGCTCAAGGCTTCCTCAGCAGTATAAAACTTATACACAAGATAATTCTCATTCTCCAAATACAACTCAACCAAATCCGCTATTTCCGGTTCATCATCTACAACTAATATTCTTTCTGACATAATACCCCTCCTTTCATCTACATTCTAACAGAACTAAATTCCCAAAATATTAATATTTTCTAAATAAAATGTAAAAAAGGACCTTTTTTCAAAGGTCCTTTCAATATTCAGTATATAATTAACCCTCTAACTCAGCTAATACCTTGAAGAGAATACCAATCTCCTTCTCCTTAGCTGCATCAAGATAAGTCTTAAATCTATTAGATGCCTCAATATCGCCATTGATAGAAATCTTAAGAAGAAGATTTCTAGCTGCAAGCATATTTGCAACAACTGTTGAATACTCGTCAATTGTCTGCTGGTTGAACTTAAGGAATCCGTTGTTCATAAGGTACTTAATTCTTTCAAGCATAAGAACCTTATGGTCATACATGATATGTAATGCTCTAATATCGAAGTCTGGCTCTGACTTATGGAGCTGCTTATCAATCTGTGCTAATACTCTGTCATATACCTTAATACCAAATGTAGTATCATCGAATCTATTTCTCATCATACGGAAGTGATTCTTAGAATCCATAGAGTTTAAGTACTCCTTCATACCTTCCTTAACAAGCTCGATATCAAGATTGTAAAGAGGTACATCAGTGTTCTTCATGATTACATAAAGTCCTCTACCACCCTTATAGTCATCCTTAAATATGTGATCATCCTGATCAGTAATGACCTCATATCCTCTCTCAACGTCTGAGAAAGATACTCTGTTATGTGAGTACTTGTCAGTAAATGTGAAATCACCAACATTAAACTCTTCCTTCTCTCTATCGTAACCATAGATAAAAAGCTCATGAGGGAACTTATAATCTACCTCTGCATTACAAAGAATCTTAGCCTCATCGAATACACCGTATACATATCCACCAAGATCAATAGTCTTAATAATAAAGTCAATAATGTTACCACAGTAGCTCTCAATCTGTGCCTTAGTCATCATAGAGAACATAAGGTATGGACACTGCTTAAGTGAACTGCTTCCTGGCATCATATCAGTAAGAAGGATAGTATCCCCTGTCCATCTCTCCTCGATATCATAACAACGAAGCTGTACATAATTACTAAAAATCCACTTCTTTGCATTCTCATCATCTGAAAGAATTGAGAACAATGATGCATGCCACTGCCATGATGTAATGAGCGGCTTTGCTAAAGGTAACTTTTTCTTATCTGCCATTTCTAAAACCCCTCCCGATTCTTATATTTTCTCTGCAACTGCAGCTGCAAGATCTGCAAATGTGTCATATGCACTGAGATCTAACTCATAGTCATCAAACTCCACATCAAACTTCTTCTCTGCTGCAACAATTAATCTAATTAATGATACTGAATTAATACCGTACTCATTAACCATAGATGCATTCATATTAACGCTATCAAGCTCTGGCATCTCTTCAAGTATAACTTCTTCAAGCTTTTTAGTTATCTGGTCCTTATCCATTCCATATACCTCCTGTAGATTTTTCAATCAAATAATATTTTACTATGTTTGTGTATGAAAATCAAGCTTGTTTATATACATTGCACAAAAAAGAGCCTGTCACCTTAGTGACAGACTCTCATATTAGTGCATTTATCTAGTCTTAGTACTTAGCAGTGTTAAGCTTTACACCAGGACCCATAGTTGAAGCGATAACTACGCTCTTAAGGTACTGACCCTTAGCTGCTGAAGGCTTAGCCTTGATAACTGCCTCTATTAATGTCTGGAAGTTGTCTGTTAACTGCTCCTCTGAGAAAGAAGCCTTTCCTATTGGCACATGGATAATGTTTGACTTATCAAGTCTGTACTCAATCTTACCAGCCTTAATATCATTAACAGCCTTAGTAACGTCCATTGTTACAGTACCAGCCTTAGGGTTTGGCATTAAGCCCTTTGGTCCAAGTACACGTCCTAAACGACCAACAACACCCATCATATCTGGTGTAGCAACAACTACGTCGAAATCTAACCAGCCATCGTTCTGAATCTTTGGTACTAACTCGTCACCACCAGCGTAATCTGCTCCAGCAGCTAAAGCCTCATCAACCTTATCTCCCTTAGCAAATACTAAAACCTTAACAGCCTTACCAGTTCCGTGTGGAAGTACTACTGCACCACGAACCTGCTGATCTGCGTGACGACCATCAACACCAAGTCTAAGATGAGCCTCGATAGTCTCATCGAACTTTGCGCTAGCTGACTTCTTTACTAAAGTAACAGCCTCTTCTAAGTCATATAAATTTGTCTTTTCAATAAGCTTTGCAGCCTCTGAATATCTTTTACCTTTTTTCATTATAAAAACCTCCTGTGGTATTATCGGGAGCGACCCTCCCACTATCTATTCTTCATATTCAATGTTAAATTAGTCCTCAACTGTGATTCCCATTGAACGAGCTGTTCCAGCGATCATGCTCATAGCTGCCTCAAGTGAAGCTGCATTTAAGTCTGGCATCTTAAGCTCAGCGATCTCCTGGATCTTTGCCTTAGAAATCTTTGCAACCTTTGTCTTGTTAGGTACTGCAGAACCACTCTTAAGACCGCACGCCTTCTTAAGTAATACTGCTGCTGGTGGAGTCTTAGTTACAAAGCTAAAGCTCTTATCTGCGTAAACTGTGATAACAACTGGGATAATCATATCGCCCTGATCAGCAGTTCTTGCGTTAAATTCCTTTGTGAACTGTACAATGTTTACACCGTGCTGTCCAAGTGCTGGACCAACTGGTGGTGCAGGAGTTGCCTTACCTGCTGGTATCTGTAATTTAATATATCCTTCTACTTTCTTCGCCATTATAGCGTACCTCCTAAAAATATTGTGGTATAACGGGGGATACCCTTCCACTTAAACTTACATCTTCTGAATATCTGTGAAACCAATCTCTACAGAAGTAGCACGTCCAAAAATATCTACCTCAATAGTAACTGTCTGCTTTCCATCGTTGATTGCCTTAATCTCACCAACACTGCCTTCCCAAGCTCCTGTCACAACCTTAATAAGGTCACCAACATTTGCATCTATAGAAGCTACAACTGGTGTATCTACAGCAATTCCCATATTGCGCATCTCTGCTTCTGTTAATGGAACCGGCTTTGATTCCGGACCTACGAAGCCTGTTACACCACGTGTATTACGAACCACGTACCATGTAACATCATTCATATACATATGAATTAATACATATCCTGGAAACAGCTTCTTCTGAACAGTTTTCTTGGTACCGTTGCTCTTTGTCTCTACAACCTCTTGTACAGGCACTGCAACCTCAAGAATCTGGTCATGTAGCTTTCTGTTTTTGATGGTGTTCTCAATATCAGTTTTAACCTTGTTCTCATATCCTGAATAGGTATGAGCTACATACCATCTAGCTTCGCCCTGTGGCTTTTCAGCAACCTCAGTAGCTACGCTATTAGTAGCATCATTCTCTAGAATCTCTGACATACTTTCACCTACCTTATTAAATAATAAAGCTCAAGCCATATTTCAGTAACATATCAATACCAGCGATTAAAAGTCCTACTATAATAGAAACAATTAATGCTACTGTTGACTTCTTAGCTAAGGCATTCTTAGTTGGCCAAGTAATCTTAGCGAACTCACCCTTAAGCTCCTGAAACCAGCTTCTCTTCAAAGAAGGTGATGATGTCTTATTATCCTTTGACATATTCTTACTCCTTCTTGTCCTCTACGCGAGAGAACCTAAATAATGCCGACTACTTTGTTTCCTTGTGATTTGTATGCGCCTTACAGAACTTACAATACTTCTTAGTTTCCATTCTGTCTGGATGCGTTTTCTTATCCTTTGTCATATTGTAATTACGCTGTTTACAATCCTGACATGCCAATGTTATCTTAACACGCACAACTATCCACCTCCATTTTAAATTTACTGATTTTAAGGCATAAAAAAAAGACCTTCTTCCATCGCAAGGTATAGAATATCAAAAGCCTTAATTAAAGTCAAGCAAAATATGATGGTTTTCTTTGATTTTCTTATGGTTTACACCTATTTACTCAGCTAATATACCATATTTTTGTATTATTTGCATTATATAGGAAGAAAAATTTTGTGAAATTTATATATTACATTTTTATAGACTGTAGTAAAGAATTGTAATATAATAGTATTAAGTATAAATAGAATACTGGGAAAATAGCGTTTGAAAAGGAGTTTAAATCGCTTCGTAGATTAATCCAAGGAAGGAGGAATTATATGAAAGTTAATAGTAGCATCTATAATCATTTAGGTTCTAATACCGTCCCTAAAAAACGTACAACTACACATAAGTCCTCTGAGCTTAAGGCAATCTACACCAAGATGGCACAGTATAATAAGTCATCTCCTCTTTATATGCTCAATCTATCAGATAATAAACAGGACCAAATTATAAACATCAAGGAATCAGCTTTATCTCTTAGATATAGTATCCAAAGCTTTGGAAACCCAGATGATGATATGTATTCCAAGAAAGTTTTTTCTTCCTCTGATAACTCTGTAGTATCAGGCTCCTTGAAAAAACCTGGTGCGGCAAATATACCAGAAAGCTTAGATATCGAAATCGAAACTCTGGCAACCCAGCAGGTAAATATGAGCAAATTCGTAAAGTCAGCAGATTTTTCTCTGGTACCTAAGGAGCATCGTTTCACATTAGAGACCCTTAACACCAGTGCTCATTTTGGAATCACTGTTGACAAGGGAGATGCTAATATAGATATCCAAAGTAAGATAGTGAACTATGTGAACAACCGCAACATAGGAATCAACGCTTCCCTTATTAAGGAAGGTGCAAACAGTGCTGTAATGTTCACTTCCGCCGAAACTGGAAAGCCTGCCACTGATGATGGTTTATTATTTAGCTTTACACCAGATGGTGCCGGACAAAACCTGGTTAATGTCTTCGAGCTTAACAACGTTAAGTCAAAGCCAACCAACTCCAGTTTCTCCATCAACGGTAACAAGCATATATCCAGTTCAAACCACATCTCCATCAACCAGGCTATAGAGCTTGACTTCCACAAGGTTAGTAATGGTCCTGTTAAGGTGGGACTTGCAGCAGATTCAGCTCAGGCCATAGAGCAGTTAGAAGGCTTTGCAGCTGCATACAACGGCTTGATGGATTTATCAGACAATTCCGTATCTCAGATTGGAACTAGAAGTCTTAGTACTGACATTTCCGGTATACTTTCAAAGTATAAGGCTGATATGGATTCCATTGGTATGGTAACGGGAGAGGATGGACGATTAAGCATTGACAAGGAGCTGGTTAAGAAATCTTTGGGTAGTGGCGAATTCACTGAGTTCTTTAGCAATTCCGAAACCATTGCCACAGACATTGAAAATGCCACCAACAGACTTGTGTTGGATCCTATAGCCTATGTAAACAAAACTATAGTATCCTACCCTAACGCTTCAAACAAACTAAATAATACATATACTCAGTCACTATACAGTGGTCTTATGTATAATAACTACGCATAAAAAGACAGTAACTAATCTGGATTTAATATCCTGATATAGCTACTGTCTTTTAGATTTATACTATTATTTATTTTTAAGTTCCTCCAATTCCTCTGGGGTAAGTCTTCTATATTCCCCCACTTCAAGAGTTTCATCCAGCTTTAAGCATCCCATAGAAAGCCTCTTCAAATACTTCACCTTCATGCCAACCGCTTCAAACATCCTCTTAACCTGATGATATCTACCCTCAGTAATGGTAAGTCGTATTCTACTTTCCTCACCACTTTCTTCTATAATAAGTACAGCTGGTGCTGTTAATTTATCATCTCCTATATCCACACCTTGTCTAAAGCTTTCCACTGTCTCCTCTGTGACTCTACCCTCTACCAAGGCATAGTACTCCTTATCCACATGCTTTCCTGGAGCTAATAGATTGTTTGCCAAAACTCCATCATTAGTTATCAGCAAAAGACCTTCTGTGTCCTTATCCAGTCTTCCCACCGGGAATAAATCCCTTCTCTTATCCTCGGTAATAAGCTGAAGCACCGTCTTATCTCTCTCATCCTTAGTAGCCGAAACCACACCTGCAGGCTTGTTCAACATGTAATATTGAAACTCCTCATGGAATAAAGCCTTTCCATCTATGGAAACCACATCCTCATCTGGATTAATCTTAGTCTCCGGCTTTTTCACCACAGTATCATTAACTCTCACTCTGCACTGTTTTAATTTTATTTTTACCTCTGACCTGGTCCCTTGGCCCGCATCCGCCAGATACTTATCTAGTCTAATTAGAGACATATTATTCCTCCAAAAATTTAATGGAACCCTAGAAGCTAAGGTTCCATTAACCAACTTGTTTTTACAATAATGAGTCAAACATACTGCCTGTTGACATACTCTTAACAGCCTGTGATGAGTAGAGACCATCTATAGAATTAAGGTCTGTATTGGCAGCTGAATATACCTGCAAAAGCTTAGTCTGAATATTCTTAGCCATAGAAACATTTCCTGTAAAGAGGCTCTTCACATCTGTCATATTTGCATCCTTAAATGCATCCTCATCAATCTTTAAGGTGTTATCACTTTCAATGCTTACACCAATCTGTGATAGGGCCGATTTGTAAACCTTCATCTGGTCCACAAGTCTTACACCTGCTTTAAGAGAATTATCTCCATCCATCTCTCCAGCATCCTTAACCATAGAGTTATAGTCCTCTACAAAATCCTTTAGCTTGTCCAAAATCTTGTCCTTGTCGTAGTCAGTAACTTTATTTCCGTCCTTATCTGTTGTACTAACCTTCTTAAATAAGCTGTCATCCATAAGCTTATTAAGTGAATTAATAGCCTCCTGTGTTCCTGACTTTACCAGCTCTACACTTTTCTTACTTGCCTCTGCACTCTTAGCCTCTTCCTTTGCTACCTTTGCATAATAATTCTTAGCAAGCTTGTAATAGGAGCCGTTCTGCACTGCATAGTAATCGCCTAAAAAATTTGCCGACCCAGATGAACCATTTGTGGAATTATTTCCAAAAAAGCTGTTCATATAGTCGTAGGTGTTTGAAACGTTAAAAAAGTTCATAATCATTCTCCTTCCTTGGTATTTTTCTTCATATATATAGTTACATCCTTGTAAACTCCAGCTTCATCAGGAGCAACCTCGCTCCATGGTACTGTACATGCCTCATTGCTGTAGGCTTCGTACTCTAGTGTGCTAATCTCCACAGGCACATTAAGTGGTGTGTAATAAGGCATATCAAACTGATCTCCATCTACATATGTAATACTTATAGTTCTGTAACCCTGCTCCATAGCCATAGCCTCTGTAATATCCTCTGGTATATCATAGGAAGCGCCAGCTGTAACAAATGAGTAGGACAGCTTCTCACCAGCCTGATTATAGCAATCAAACTTTTGTACCTTAAAACCATCATCTAATGTATATTCCATAAAGTATTTTTCTCCACTAGCACCACTATAAACAGTCTTAACCATAAGCATACCATCCTGCTTGTATACCTCTTCCACAACCTCTGTACTATCCGCTCCACCAGATAATCCAAATACCATGGAATTATGATTAGAATCTACAATAGCTGCTGCCACAAGTGGCTCTGGATATAAAAGTATGGAAAGCTGATTATCCTTAATCTGATACCAGTAGTTATTTGCAGCATCTAACACCTTAACATAACCATCTGAATCCTCATAAACCTGGGCATACATTCCCTTGCTATCGAAGCCTAAGAACTGATACTCTGAAAAAGTTTCCTCACCGTTGGCATAATATATAGTATTCATACTATAATTCTCCCCACCGGATAAAAGTACATCACCCTTATTAGCATCATACATATCCTGATATGTAATTCTTTTTTCCATCTCCGTTAGCTCTTCTGTGGTAGCCTCCGTGGTCACTTCTGTAGTAGCTTCAGTGGTAGAAACCGTGCTCTCAGTAGTAACTAAAACCAATTCATCCTTTTTACCACATGCCACCAATGCTGTGGCACAAGCTACCATCACAATAGTGAGGCCTATCCTTTTTAACCTTCTCATACGTCCTCCAAAAATCAAGTCATTATTATATAATTCAATATACCTATATAACAATTATACTTAATTAAATCTTAGGTTTCAATCGTATTTATAAATATTTCGACAAATAATGTAAGAATACTTATACGTTTATACTTATTTTCGAGACAATATTCTAACCACAATATTCTTAGTATTTTCAAATTCCTTTGATTTAAAGAATATCAATAACAGTAATAGGTTAGAAATCACTCCACACATAAGTGCTTTCAAAGCTAATCCCCATATTCCACCTAATGTAATAACAGTACATGCAAAATACGTTATCGCACATACTACTGCTGTTGCAATTGCATACCCTATCATTCTTAAAATATAATTCTTCATATTTCTGTGGAATAGTACTGTGGACAGATTGTAAAACAACCAAGGCATACCCACAACAACCTTTGATACAACCGTTGCCCAAAGAACACCATACACTCCCCAGAACTGTATAAAGATAATATTTAATATAAGGTTTGTAAACGCGGTAGCCAAGGGTCTAAATCTATCCTCATGCCAAATTCCTGCTGCATCCTTATAAGTGAGCAACAGCTGATTCATCTGGTCAACGAAGAAATATATTACAAAGCAAATCACTGCGCTAAAGGCAAACATAGACCCCTTTCCTGCCCAAAGCTCCATAAATGGTTGAAGCAAGCAAAGCAGGCAAGCGCTACAAAAGGCCGTAAGCCAAACAGTTATAAATGTAAGCTTCTTTAAGTCCTTATAGTTTTTCTCCTCAGAGTCCACCAATATACTATTTCCAATTCCTGCTGTACAAGAATCAAAAACTACCTTAACAATTCCCATAACTGCAGTAAGTATATAATAGTAATTCTGATACACACCAAGTATGGTAAGTCCTAAAAATGCAGATATAACAATGGAGTCACAGGAAGACACTATTACATTTCCCAGCTTAGAGGTAAATAGGTCCTTAATCTTACCATTAATATTATCCACATGAGACTGAGGCAACTGCCCCTCCGGCTCATACTCAGGATATAGCTTACTAGCCATCTTAGCAGTGATAATATTAGTACATACCTGAGTAATAATTGCCACAACCAGATACCAATAATAATCTTGTAAAAGTATTACAATCAAAAACTGAATACCATACTGGAAGGTATTGGTTAAAAGCATTACCTTGCTGGCCACATCATTTCTCTGATGAGCAACAAGTAAACTGTTCTTATAAGCAAATAACCAATAGGTCATTACTGTACATAAAAGATTAAGGAGATACACGATGTAAACATTGGTATCGCTTGGCACATCCTTCTTAATCAAATGTGGGATAAAAGGAGTAAGTACTAGTCCCACTACAGCAATTACTGTACCAATCAGCCTATAATATTTTTTATACAGATTAAGGAGAGCACATATTTCCCTCTTATCTCCATCTATAATAGGCTGGTACATACTGTAAACCATGGCTGTTCCCACACCTAATTCCGCCAGATTAAGTACCCAAAGCACGGAGCCAAATAAGCTGTTAAGTCCTAAGTACTCCATACCCATATATTTCATCATAGCCGTTCTCATAAGGAATGGCATCAATATCTGGTATCCCTTAAGGAACATTCCAAACACTAAATTTCTAGATGCATTAGAAACTCTACTTTCCTGCATGTTACACCTCTTCATAAATATTCTATATATTATTCTCTACCTCTTATCCCTTGCATTTTTCTCACTTATCTTGTAGTATCTAAAATAGCATATTAAAGGAGAGTAATAATATGAATTTACTCAGTAAAGTATATATTACCATAAATTTGGAAAAACTGAAATACAATATTAACCATACACTGGATTTGTGTAAGAAAAAATCCTTAAATCTGGCGCCTGTAGTTAAGAGTGTCTGCGCTGACCAGCCTATTATAGACTGTTTCAACCACTCTGATGTGTCACTTATTGCCGACTCAAGACTGGATAATTTCGCTAAAATGAGTACTGACAAGGAAAAGTTTCTTATCAGACCTGCCGCAGGCTGCGAGGCTAAGGATGTTGTAAATTACTGTGACACCAGTCTTCAATGTGATTTAAATACAATTATGGCACTGGATTCTGCTGCCAAGGATAATGGCAAAACTCACAACGTCATATTGCTTATAGATATAGGTGATTTGAGAGATGGAATTTACTTTGAGGATGAAAGCACCTTGCTTTCATGTGCGGCGTATATTCACACCAGTTCAAATCTTATGCTTACTGGTATCGCCACCAATTATAATTGTTTCTTAGGATATCTTCCAGATGAGGATAATATGAATCAGCTTAGCAGACTTCACCAACTGATTATGCCGTTTTATGATACTGATAGTCCTGTGGTTTCAGGAGGAAATTCTAGTTCTGTGTCCATATTGACTACTGAAGATAAAGCTTTTCCTGCTGACTTTAACCAGCTTAGAATGGGGGAGGCTATTATGCTCGGTCGTGACCCGGCGGATAATACATTTGTACCTGGCTATGATACAGAGGTATTTACCCTCCATGTTCCCCTTATAGAGGTTTATGAAAAGAAAACTCCTACAGGAAAGGTTATGAGAAGAGGAATCCTAGCCATAGGAAAGCAGGATTTGCAACTGGATCATATTATTCCTAAGGATAGTCGTGTAAAGGTTTTGGGCGGTTGCTCAGATGAGTGCGTGGTGGATTTGGATTCGGCACCTGAGATTAAGTCTGGGGATGAGCTTACCTTCGAGTTGGAATATGGAGCACTTATGACTGCATTTGCGGGGTCGTTTATCAGAAGAGAATATGTTTAGGTTTTGGCTCCCCGGCGAATTTGGTGGCACAGGGTATGTGCATCGGGGACAAGCTCGCGCATAGTTGCGCTACGTAGCGGTACTAACCTCAAAACGGATGGGACCTATTGAGTAACCAAGTAAACTTGAACTCATAGGTCCCATCCGTTTTTCGCTAAGGACCGACGTGCGCAAATAGTCCCCTTAGCACATACCCTGTGTCTTCCAAATTCTTACACAAAGGTACCGTATATTTACTTGTGTATAATACCAGGAAGCTTAAATTTGTCTTTGATAAACTTTTTCCTTAATTCAATAGATTCTTTCGCATATTCTAAGAACTCTAGCTTTTCTAAGTCAGCTGATAGTTCCTCTCCCTTAGCCTTGATTATCTCGCAGAGTAGGTCTGCGCCGAACCATGGGTTGGCTGCAAGAAGTGGTCCTACTGTGTTTGTAAGGATAACATTCTTATATCTAGCGCCCTCGTTTCCGCCAAGGTCATTGCCATAGCCATAGAGGACTTCTCCCAGTGGTTCTGTATTTCCCAAAGTGTAATCTACTCGGTGGATTTGGTTGCCGATTATCTCCATATCTTTGTAGGTCCACCAGATGTCGTCTCCGTAAACCTCCTTGGTTACGTAAGGCATCTTAGTTCTGCAAAGCTCTTTCGCATTTATATCAAGTATTCCTAAACCATTTATTACCTTTCCATTTTCTATGGTGAGAGTCTTACCTAGAACGCAGCCTGTGGAGCCAATAGCAAGTACATAACCACCTGCTTCAACATAAAACTTAAATCCATCTACATCCAACTTCTCCACTACATGTTCTACGTCTCTAAGCTCACCAGCTCCCATAAATATAAGGTCTGTATTTTCGAAATTGATATTTTCACCGTAATTAATCTTTGTGATATTTGCCTCAATGCCCATAGCTTCAGCAATCTTTTCTATAGCCATCATATTGCCTCTATCACCATGAAGATTAAGTATATCAGGATAAACCCAAGCTATATTTATATTCATTACTGGTCACCTGCCTTTTTCTGGTATTTTTCTATACTGTTAAGACAGCTATAGTAGGAGTGCATCCAGGTAAGAAGGTACACCGTCGTTGTGTCATACTTCTCAAGCTCCTCCAAAAGTAAATCGTAATCGTCTGTAGGAATAACTGTAATATCCTTCTTGTCCACACCCTCTAGATAAAGTCTTGTGGCAACATCATAGCAAACAGTTTTAGACATACAGATATATTTTACAACGCTACCATCCATAAACTTCCTAAAATTACAATCATAGGCGTAGTACATTCCAGTGTATTTTGGAGCAAAATCCACTATCTCACTAAGGTCAAGCACCACGATTTTCTCGGACTTATCAGCTGTGGCAACATCTATCGCACTCTGAAGAGTAACTGGTGTCTCCTGCTTAATTCTGAGGTAATTAATAGTCTTATCTCCCGCCTTCATCTGCTCTACTCTTCCGCTCTGAATCTTAAATTCAGATATAGATTTCTGAATGGTATTTGCATCAATGCCCTCATGCTTGGCAAAGGCCATAAGAGATGCATAGCAGTACATGAAGTCCTTGCTAATATACTTAACCTTGTAGCTTGTACCATCACAGATAAAGGCTGTATTTTCATGATCTACATCAATAATGGTTGCTTCATCTATGGTCTTCAAGCCACAACCCTTGCAGCTATATTTTCCAATATCAAATAGATTCTCGTACTCAAACTCTATAGAATCACCGCATACAGGACAGCAACAACTTATATCCATAAACGCAGGCTCCACAGCACTTACCTCGTCTCCTGCTACACCATAGTAGCTAACCTTTTCCTTGCCAAAGCCAAGGGAACCTGAGTTAGGCTCGTGGGCATTTAGTATTAGGTGCATATCCCCTTCTAAGGCAGCCTTAAGCTTAGTCATAATAACTCCCGGCTCTCCATTACGCTGTGACTGGTCCTTAAGGACATTTGTTACCAAAACCACATGTGGCTGTATAAGCTTAGTCATAATAGGAAGATATCTCTCATCCACCTCTAAATTCACATAATCCGCTTTAACTCGTCCACTCATATTAGAATGTCTGATTAGAGTTGTGGCGATACCTCTATCCATATTTGCTCCTATGTCATTGGTGCAGATAGTCTTTCCCCAGCTTTTTATAAGCTGTGAAAGCATACCTGTGGTAGTTGTCTTACCGCTGGTTCCTGTAACCATTACAATTCTTGTATTCTCTCCAAACTTGAAATAGCTTGGAAATTTCTTCATCAATATATTTGCAATTCCTCCTGGCCAGGTTGTACCTGAAACTCCTGGAATTATCTTTGTAAGTCCCATAATTATCTTACCCACCAAAAGAGCAAATAAAAATTGTATCCTTTTCATCTACTTTCCTCCAACCACGGATTTTCATTGTCATTATTTGGTAGTATTCCCACCGTAAGTATTCTACTATATAATAATTTATAAATCAAACCCTTATTAAGCTTGTGTATTATTTATTATTTTGATACACTTTGGATACATTTATTTGTTATACTAAAATATGTTATAGGATTACAGGAGAAAACTATGATTAAAATACTCATCGTTGAGGACGAAAAACCAATTTCAGATTTAATTGCCTTTAACTTAAGCGCAAATAATTACGTCTGCACCCAGGCTTACGATGGCTTAACTGCCGCAAATCTTATAGAGGAGCACACATATGATTTGATATTACTGGACATTATGCTTCCTGAGATTGATGGCTATGAGCTTTTAGAGTACATAAAGCCTCTTAATATTCCAGTCATTTTCATTACCGCTAAGGGTGCATTGGAAGATCGTGTTAAAGGACTTACCCAGGGGGCTGAGGATTACATAGTAAAGCCGTTCCAGGTGGTGGAGCTTCTTGCCAGAGTAAATGTGGTTTTAAGGCGATTCAACAAAACCTCATCAATTCTAGAATTTGAGGATATCACTATAAATACAGAAACTTTAACCGCCTCTAAATCCGGACAAACCCTTGACCTTACGCCTAAGGAATTCGAGCTACTTACACTGCTTGTAAGAAATGTAAACATTACTCTATTTAGAGAAAACATTTACGAGACCATCTGGGAAAATGATTATTACGGAGACACTAGAACCTTAGACCTGCACATCCAAAGATTGAGAAAAAAGACTGGTCTGGGTCATCAGCTAAAAACTGTTTACAGAGTTGGTTATAGATTAGAAACCTCTGACAAAGCCAACTAAATTAGGAGAATCTAATGAAATTCAGATACAAGGTATTGATTATAAATATGATAGTAATTTCCATCTGTTTGGGAACCATCGGTTATCTTATGATTTTGAAAAACTTCAATCTAGCCCTTAACCAGCAGATAGAAAATTCAGTAGAGGAAAACAACCTTTTCCAAGCGAGCATAGAATATGAGCTGCTGAACATTATTAACAACAATTCTTACAGTTCAAATGTACTTATGGATAAGCTTACGGAGGCTGGGGAAAATGTATACACCAACATTTCTTCCAATGACTCTGATTTATATGTAGCATACAATGGAAAAATCATATACTCCAGCAATCAGCTAATCTGCACAGATGAATTATGGTCCACTGTTGATGTAGGTAAGAAGACCTACACTATAAACAAGGTTGATGACTCCTACTACATTTCAGTCAGCTCCTGTACTCTTCTTATGGACCAACGTCTTAATATTATCAATCAGAGAAATATTACCTCTATTTATACCATGATGGAGCAGCAAACTAGCTACTACAATATTCTTCTCATAATCGTCATAATTGTATGTTCTGTATTTATGTACATATTAAGTACCTTTTTGACCAAACCATTAGAAACGCTGCAGAAGGCTTCCGAGAGCTTTGGTAAGGGTGATTATGAAGCAAGAGTTAGCATCAAGTCAAAGGATGAGGTAGGTCAGCTTGCTAACACCTATAATATTATGGCAGACTCTGTAGAAGCCCATATGGATGAGCTTAAAAATATGGTTACCCGTCAGGAACAATTTGTTGCGGATTTTACCCACGAATTAAAAACTCCTATGACATCTATTATAGGCTACGCAGACACCTTACGTTCCCGAGACCTAACTAAAGAACAGCAGGTTATGGCAGCCTCCTACATTTTCTCTGAGGGTCGAAGACTTGAGGCTATGTCTATGAAGCTGTTTGAGTTTATATATACAAAGCAGCATAGTATTACCCCTAAAAAGCTTAATACAAAAAAGCTTATGACAGAGGTAGTTTCAAGTATTGAACCCTTATATCAGAACAAGAAGGTTATGCTTAATACAAATATGTGTAATTACTACATCTCTGGAGATTTGGATTTATTAAAATCCGCATTTATCAACTTACTTGACAATGCAAGAAAAGCTTCCCAGCCTGGCAAGGAGGTTATATTCTCCTGCGTAGAAACCCCAGATGCTGTTACCATAACAGTTAAGGATTTCGGTTCAGGTATACCAAAGGAGCACTTAGAAAAAATTTGTGACGCCTTCTATATGGTAGATAAATCCCGTTCCAGAAAAGAAGGTGGAGCTGGTCTAGGTCTCTCATTGGCTGCTTTAGTTTTCGATGCCCACAAGGCAACTATGAACATCGAGAGTCAGGTAGACAAGGGGACAGAATTTTCTATATCATTTCCACTTTACAGGGAGGAGGTGACCACAGATGAGTAAACCTAGTAAAATCAACAAGCTGTTTATGGGTGCAGTTATAATATGTGTGCTTACTGTAACATCCAGTCTGTTGGTTCCTCAGTTTTTACTTAACCAGGAAAAGAAAAAGGGCACAGATATCATATATATAGCTCCAGAAAGCTACTACGTAGAATCAGGCAACGCAATGGCCAGAAATACCTCTAGTAATCTTACATCCCTAGAACAAATTAAGCTTATATCCGGAGATTGGGAAAGTACCGGAACTGAGTGTAGTTTAGACCAAGGCTTCCTTACAGAAAATGAAGCTGTACATCTTGCAAGATACAGCTTGAACGACTTTTACAATATGGGGGTATTCCCATATTCAACAAATGCTAACTACAACAACTGGTGCTCATGGGAGGCAAAGCTTTATTGCTATACAGATAATCTTTTCAACACCTACAGCGCCTACCTTTGGGTGATTACCTTTACAAAGTTTGATAATTCAAGCACTCATACAGTATATATGACAGAAAAGGGAGTTATAATAGGAGCAACCACCACTGAAGCAGACTACAAAGCTAGCAATATTATAGCTGCATACACCAATAGCTCTGTAAAGACAATTTTTGCCGACGATAATATTTCACTACTACAAAAAGAAGCGACGCCGGAAGGCACAGTTATAAAACCTGTTTATCCCGACACCGATTTTAGCGACGCTACATTTAATCAAATTTACACCCTTGACCTAGTTTCATCTGATGGTCAATTAGAAAGCTATTATGTGTACCAGTACACCACAGATGAGGTCTATGGAATAGGTATTGCACCTGTCTCAAAATAATGTTTACAAATGCTCCTTGCACCAGTCTGTGACGTATTTGTATTCAGTTTCAGAAATCATATCCTGGGAGAAGCCTGCTTTTTCAAGAATAGCAAGAACCTTCTCTCGGGATTTTTCTATATCCTCCTGCTCTGTTACAATATCCTTAGTCAAGTATTGCAATTGTTCTCTATAATTTAGTTTTTCTCTAAGCTCCTTATCTCGCTTTCTGAGCTTTTTAATAATAGATTGATATTTGAACACAAGCCTATCATTAATGTCCGCTTTAATAAATAGAAGCAAATTCTTTCCGTATACAAATAATTTTATACCCAAAAGACCCAAAATTGCTATGAGTATAATTGCTCCCACACCATACACTGCATTTTTAACCAACTTATTTACTACTTTATTTACCCCCATAGCATTCTCAACAGCATCATCACCAGTATCTCCGGAATCATCCATCATATCTGCAAACATATCCCAGAAATCCTCCTGATCATCTTCCTCAAGAGTTGCATAAGGAGTAACCTCCACAGGATGCCAGCCATACTGCATATTAAATACTTCTACCCAGGCATGGGCATCCGCATCTGTAACCTCAACAGATACTAGCGCAGTCTCCCCCAGCTCAGTATATCCAGAATAATAATTTTCAAATTCCGCTCCCTCAATAGGGGTTCCATTATATATCTGGTCAATATCAATGGCATAGCCCTCCACATATCTGGCAGGGATACCCATTCTTCTATATATCAAAACTGCAGCGGATGCAAAGTAAGAGCAATATCCCTTTTTCTTCTCCACAAGGAAATCATTTACAAAATCCTTCCTATACGGAGTTTTACCAGGTTTAATGGTATAAGGATAGTTCTCCTGATAAAAATCAATAAGAGACTGGACTATATCCTCATCAGTAATAGGGTCTCCTAATTGGTCAATTATCATATCCACCGCTTCAATATTTGCCTCTGGCACATAAAGATCTGCCTCAGTATAAGCATTACCTTCATAAAACTCACCCTTTATAAAATACGTATTGTCTGCCAATCTAGGATAGTAGGTAATATCTAAGAACCTCTTATTAGTATCTGCGGAATAGAAATAGTATGGTCTATAAACCACATCACTTTCCACATTATCAATCTTCATTATAGCCATTGAGGCGTATGGATAACCATCCTCGTATGCATACTTAAGGGACTCTGCCTCAGGACAGGAAAAAGAATCTACTGTATCTTTAACTTCTCCCATTCTTGTCCAATTATTTGCATAGGGATTATATTTTACACCTGTAAAGCCCTTAAGATAAATTCTCTCTGTGTTATAAGGGGTGAACTGAACCACAAGGTCAGTTTCATAGTCAAGCCTAATGGTGGATACCTGCCCCAGCCTACCACTTTCAAGTCCGCCCACATCCTCAGACATCTTGAAAAAGCCTGACAAACCATCCATTAAAATGGTACTGACTGCAGCCATAGTAAGTTCTTTATATTTATTGCCCTTGTATCCTACATTGAAGGTATCCTTTGGTTTAAACGCATTAACACTAGCCACAACTGCAATCACAAAAGCAAGGGCAATTATGCCTGCATTAATCATAGCCTTAATATCATATACGTAGGCTATTTCCTTTTTCTTCTTACCTTTTTCCTTAAACTTAACATCATCCCTCTTTATAGAGACCTGAGGACTGTAGTGTCTGCCAGACTTAAATACATAAGCCATAGCCATACCACCTAAAACCATAATAGTGTACATTGCGTCCGGCTCTGCCACCAGATAAAGAGGTATCATATTTAGACCCATAACAGCAAATATAGCTGTAACGTATTGCATTCTTCTAGATATATATACATTTAAAAATATATCTAAGACAATTCCTATAAAAAGCACTGCAAAGGTTACTGTCACATATCGATTCTCTATCTGCTCAACATAGAGCCTCTGGATGTCAATATTAAAGAATTGGGCCGCACTATCGGTAGTTATATTTACAATAGCATAGAAACCACTGTTTATGTAGGTTCTGAACTTGTACACCAAAACCATAAACAAAAACAGTACCACAAGGTATCCGGCGTTTTCAGTTAATAATCGATAGTAAAGCATAGCAGAAAATATAGCCATAACAAAAATCACCACATGACACAGCACCTGATTATATTCTATGTATAAGGCAGACAAATAAAAGCCTATACTTCCCATAGCAAGAAGATAAACTATAAAGCCCTTAATAAGAAGGGTCAAAAGTCTATTTTCCTTGGTTTCATATATGCTCTTGCTAAGCTTGATGCCCTCGCATAGACTTAGGTCTTTAATTGTATCCTTATTCTTAGCCACTAACCGTTCTCCCTTACTATTACCATAGCTGAGCCACCCGAGGCACTTACATGAAGATATGACTTCATCTCCGGATGAACTAGTGCCATATGGCTTGAGGCCTCATCCATATTCTTATAACACTCTTCATAAAACATCTTTGCGAAGGCAGCATCTAAGGCCTCTACATAATCTATTCTTACATCCTCGTATTCAAAGCGATTTTTGCTCCAGTACATAAGTCTCACATTTAGCTTGTCCTTAACCAAGGTATGAATTAGGGAGTAGGTAGTTACCAATATAGTGTTCAGCTCATAATGACTTGCATTACAAAGCTCCGGAACAACCACCAGCTGCTTATCTGACATGCTAACCCTATCCTTAACCATAAGAATATCCCTTTTGGCAGACAGCTTCCAATGGATGCTCATAAGCTTGTCCCCTGGTATATACTCTCTTATTTCCTGAACATCAGAAAAATCATTACCCTTCTTAGAGCTTTCCTCGCTTTCCAGCATACCGGACTCAAAATAAGTCTTGTCACTTATCTCCTGCTTAATAAGCTCTGGCAAAACAATAAGCTCACCCTTAGAATCCATATTTTTCTTAAGAAAGAAAAATCCCATCAAATCCTTAATCTTAACCCTTTTCACAGTAAGAGTTAATCTACCAGGAAGGTCAGCAACTAGTGGCACCTTAAGCTCATAGCCTTTTTTACTGTACACTGGCACACTAAAGGTTAGGCTTCCGCTGGTTCCGAAAAACTCATTGCCCATCTCCACCAATAGCTTCACATCTAGAGAAGTCCACCAGGTAGGGTTATTAAGCTTTATGGTAAAAAAGCTTTCCTGATTCTGCACTCCATATTCCCCCTTAAGACAGTCACTGCTTACCTGGGCAGTGATTTTGCTTCTCAGATGAAGAGCTGTCAAAGCCGAAAAAACCGGTGCCAAAACCATTATCACCAACACTATAAAGTGAAAGTGACTGTGCAAAAACCAATATCCAATTATATTTATGGCAAGCAAGATGGCATATCCCACTGCTCTAAATATATTTTCCATAATTCTCCTAATTATCTATTCTAATTTTAGCTTCTAGGTGCCTGAACCTGAACCAAAAGCTGATTCATAGCTGTACTTATATTTATTCCCTGAGCCTTTGCTCTAGCACTAAGCTTAACTCTGTGTCCCAAGGTATCCTTTATAACCTTCTGCACATCCTCTGCGGTAACAAAGCTTCTTCCGTCAATAATAGCCATAGCCTTAGCCATTCTAAGCATAGCTATAGTTCCTCTAGGACTGGCTCCTGCAGAGAAAATCTCCAGCTCTCTAGTTTTTTCCACCAAGGTAACTATATAGTCATATATTTCAGGCTTTACAAAAATATTATTAGTCTTCTCCCTAAGAATTCTTAGGTCCTCCACAGTAAGGATTCCCTCCACACTATCTATAGGTCTTAAGGCATTTCCCTGAAGAATCTTAACAGCGTCCTCATGGGATGGATAACCCATAGATAGACATACCATAAATCTATCCAACTGAGACTCCGGAAGCATCTGAGTACCTGATGAGCCGTATGGATTCTCAGTAGCTATTACTATAAATGGATCTGGAAGCTTTCTGGTTACTCCGTCCACAGTGGCAGTGTTCTCCTCCATAACCTCAAGGAGAGCTGACTGTGTCTTCGGAGAGGTTCTATTAATCTCATCTGCCAAGAATAGGTTACAGAACACTGCACCCTCCTTGTACTCAAACTCCTTTGTAGCCGAGTTGTACATTGAAAATCCCAATATATCACTAGGAAGTACATCTGGTGTAAACTGTACTCTCTTGTAATTAAGGGACATGGATTTTGCAAATGTAGTGGCCAGAGTAGTCTTACCTACTCCAGGAATATCCTCCATAAGAATGTGTCCACCAGCTATCATAGCTGCCAGCACCTTTTCCACCACATGCTCCTTACCCTTTACTACCTTATTGACTTCCTTTTTTACCGCATCTAATTTTTCCTTCATCTTATACCCCCTGTGTTGTATCGTCTTCACTTGAATCTATCATATTACAATACTTCATCTCATCTATTTGCTCATCGATTGTCCTATATTGTTTTTGCATATATCGATAGACTTCTTCATTGCTTTCCATTATGTCATTGGCTCTAAAATTAATCTCTTCATATATAGAAGATATAAATTCATAGCCTTCCTGATTTCTCTCGGAAACAATAATGTTTTGCAACAAATTTAATAAACGTATTTGTCTATCTTCTCCTTCTTCCATAAACAGCTTGCATTGTCTAGATAAATCGTCATACTCTTCTCTTATGATTTCCATATGATGTATCTTTCCAGCATAATCTATATAATCTAAATTATCGTGATTCATTTAATCATCCCCTTCAGCCAATTCTTTTGCCTCTTCCATCTTTTGTTGCCATTCTTCGTTAGTGATTTCGTAACTAATACCAGCACCAAATTCATATTCCAACATTACAACATCACTGTCTTCATAATACAAAGAATGTGTTACTTTCCATTGTTTACTTGGTGTTCCTAACACAGTTTGTGTCATAGCAGAATATCCTTCCATTCTAAATGCCAGCATAGCATACTCCGTCATAGTACACTCTCCTGTGATAATATAACAAATATGCGTAAATTCATCATTTATTGTCACAACAATCCCAGTATCCATAGCACCATTTATTTGACTTTCCAGAAAATTTAAATATGCATTGTATTGTTCTTCATTACATAACAAAACAATAGTTCCCATGTCATTTAAATATACATCTTCAAAATACACACCTTGCTCTTGGAGATTATATAAAAATTCCTCCATCCTATCTTCTTTGTTTGCACCATTTATACCCGATAATGCAATTTCAGGTAATTCAATTTCCACACTCTTTTGTTTTTCAAAACTATGTATTCTAGGTATAGATACTTTTTTACTTTCTTTAGTTGATTTTTCCATACCATTTTGCTTTATTTTTGAATTTGAGTTGCATCCTGCAAAAACTATTGTTACAAGTGCAAAACACACTAATAAAATCACTACATTTTTTCTTGTTTTCATAATCCCTCCATATTAGTATGCTGGTGCAAGAATCCCACCCGGCAATCCAGCTGGAATTCCAATAATCTGTGTTGCTAATTCCCAATCACTAACGCTTACGATTGGCAGTGCATTAGCACTCAATAAAGAAACCGAAGAACCATCCGGTGTCCATCCTCCAGAATTAGGCTCATATTTCACTCCACAAGCCGTGGTTACAGTGGCTTTTTCTGCATAATAAGCATGGGTATCATTTTTTACTTCTCCTACAGTAGTTGTCACTCCTGTTTCCAAGTAATAAGTATTATTCGAAAGATTCACCCCCGCCTTTAAGTATACACTTGTATTTTGATCTAATTTTTTTGAATATTTTACGTTACCACTTTCATCTGTTCCAGAAATGCTACAATCTCCCAAACTCAAGGAACTGCTACTTAAATAATTATTATTTTTCTCAGTAAGTGAATTTGATATAGGAAAATCCGAGTCATTTTTTAGTGTAACTGTATTTTCATAATACACGGTAAAACCTAAACCCAAAGGAATTTCCTCATATCCACGTTTAAAAGACATTGATGGTAATACAGCTTTTGCTACTTCATTTACTTTGTCTAAATATTCTAGCCTATCCTTTTCCGGCATGTCCTTCATCTTTGTTGGTGGAATATAATCTTCTCCTAGTTCTTCTCTAATTAAATCTCCTGCATTTAACTTGTCTATCGTAGACTCCAAATTTTCAAATGCTGAACAATCAACATTGTGATAATAATAATTTCCATTGCGTGTCACGCCTATATTTTCTAGTTGCTGGATAGCTTTTGCTAATGCGTCATTTAAAACATCAGCATAATAGTATAATCCATACAAATCCCTTAACAAAATTTCAACGTAACTGATTTTTATGGAATAATACGACATAGCTCGGCTTAACACCGCCAATTCATGGGCATATGAATCAATATTGCATTGATATAATTCATAGGTGTTTTCATATCCCTCTGGAACCTTCTGCGGACTTGTATCGGTCATTCCCACCTCATAATCCTTACCATATGATGTTTTGGGCTCGTACGCCTTAAATATTAACGATTTTAAAAACTGCACCGCCATTGTATGTAGATTATTAATTTCATTATATTGTTCACATAAACTATTATACATTTCAACCCAGTAATCTTGGTCTATATCATTATCACTAGGAAATAAACTATGTAATCTTTCAATATATTTTCCATTTGCCTCAGCTTTTCTGTCACAAATATCAATTATCCCCTTCGCCACGGGTAATTGTGCTGTTTGTATATAGGTTTTGTGAGAAGAAATAGCTTCCGAATTATTTTCCTCATCATTTAAGTATTCTTCAAACCTTTTTATTAATATTTCTACATTTTGCTTCGTATTAGTCAACTGAGTAGTCATCATAACTAACTCTTGAACTGTATCCTGCTTATTTATTAAAACTCCCATATCATTCTCCTATCGCTTTATTTATATCCCCAGCCGCTTCTTCATCAACACCTTGTAATGCCCACGAAATATCTTTAATTGTTTCTGCATCCCTCTTAATTATTCCGTCATACTGTTTCATTTCTCCTTGTAACGCAGAATATAATCCTTGAGCTTCTGTGTGAGCTGGCAAACCTAAAACTGTTGACTTTTTTACATTCTGCAGTAATACATCATTATCTATTAAAATATTATCCGATAATGCAACAGCAGTATCTACACTAATTTTAATTCCCATTTCATTCTTCCTCCACTCTATTACTTATAGAATCCAAAACATAATCCATATCTTTTTTCCACTTTTCAAATTGCCCATCAACATTACACATAATCACAGCATAAAAATGTCCAATCGCCTGATATGAAACTAACACATAATGCTTATCAAACCCTTCATTGAAATAAACCTTACTCTGCCGTACACCATCAACAATTCTATATGTACACTCTGGTTCAGATACATCACAACATCTTCTTTTTATATCGTTATACATTATCATATTTTGCTCTGAAACATTTACATTTGATGCCTCGCACTCCATTATAATAATTGTGTTATCTTTTTTATCCCTAAAGCATTCTGCGCTATTCATTCCTGAATCTTTTAATCTTACATAATCATCAGGAATTTTTATGGAAAAGCTATCATTAAATAGCGTATATTTTCTTACTATACCCACTTCTTTCCTCCTATTTCACATTCTTTTATCTCCCATAATCCACTAACGCCAGAAAGCAGTCCCTTCTGGCGTAGTTTACATAACTATTTTGTAATTCCCAGCCTAACTGCCTCATCTGACACTGCCTTAGCCACTGCTTGTGCTACCCGCTCATCAAAGGCTCCTGGTATAATGTATTCCTCATTAAGCTCATCCTCCGATACGATGGCTGCAATGGCCTTAGCGGCTGCAACCTTCATGGATTCAGTTATAGCTTTAGCCCTAACATCTAAAGCTCCTCTAAATATTCCAGGGAATACAAGCACATTATTAATCTGGTTAGGATAGTCAGAACGGCCTGTAGCCATTACTCTTACATTACCCTTTTTAGCCTCCTCCGGCATAATCTCCGGAGTTGGATTAGCCATAGCAAATACTATAGAATCTGTAGCCATAGTTGCTACCATTTCAGCAGTAAGCACTCCCGGAGCAGACACTCCTATAAATACATCCTTGCCCTTTATTATATCTGCTAACGAGCCTCGCTCCTTGTACGAATTTGTCATCTGTGCCATCTCTTCCTGTGCAGGATTCATCCATTCCTCGCCTGGACAAAGAGCACCATTCTTGTCAACTAAAACTACATTCCCTACGCCCAGCTCCATAAGTAGCTTGCAGATGGATATACCAGCTGAACCGGCACCATTTATAACCACATTGATCTCTTCAAATTTCTTATCAACAAGCTTAACTGCATTGATAAGACCGGCAGAAACCACAATAGCTGTACCATGCTGGTCATCGTGGAATACTGGAATATCTAACTCCTCCTTAAGACGACGCTCTATCTCAAAGCATCTTGGAGCAGAGATATCCTCTAGATTTACACCACCAAACACTGGAGCGATTCTTTTGACAGTCTCAACTATCTCATCCACATCCTTGGTATCTAGGCATATCGGAAACGCATCAACTCCAGCAAACTCCTTGAAAAGAATTGCTTTCCCTTCCATAACTGGAATTGCGGCTTCAGGCCCTATATCTCCTAAGCCAAGCACCGCAGTACCATCAGAAACCACTGCAACAGTATTTGATTTACAGGTGTATTTGTACACATCCTGCTTATTGTCTCTTATTTTTCTGCATGGTTCAGCAACACCCGGGGTGTAGGCTGTGCTTAAATCCTCTCTAGTTTTTACCTGCACTCGCGAGGTCACCTGAAGCTTTCCAGGTCCTGCCTCGTGCATTTTCAAGCTAAGCTCATTGTAGTCCATTACTATATCCTCGATTCTAATTAGTTAGTCATCTTCACATTTTCAATTTCTTTATTGTAATCATTGATTTTTGCTCTTGCTTCATCTATCTTTGTAATCTGCTCCTTGTACTCCTCAGGCATTACACCTGACTTGCGATAGGTCTCGTACATGAGCTTTCCAATCTCCTCAAAGGTATCCTTAACCGTTGACTTCTCTTTAGAAATCTTCGCCTTAATCTTTGTAACCTCAACTGCATCTGATGCCTCATTCTTTACATTCTTCATAAACTGCTTAAAATCCATAATTTTCTTCTCCTTTTAATTACTTACTTGTCTTTCCTGTTTTTTTCCACCTATTAAGACCATTAATACTTGAAATTGTGTTAATAATCATAAGAACAATATTAGCTATTAAAAACGGTAAATATAAGCTATAAACGCCAAACTCCGGCATTCTATCTATCTCATATTTAATTATTCCATCTTTGATATAATTATCTGCGTACAAATATAATACAAGTGCTGCAATGGCTGTAATCACACCGATTATATTCAATGCTATAATTGGTTCATTTTTATCATTAACTGCTCCAATCATACCAACTAGCATAGCTAAAGCACCTATAATCAATATTATTCCAACGCCTAGATAGAGGCCATTCATCTTGCCTCCGCCTAAATCATCTATAAGATATAGTCTAAGCATCTCCCGCGAAAATTCATCTAGGCCTTCTCCTATATAACTCTTTATCAAATACTTTGCAGGATTTCCATACATAGCCATAGCAAAAGCTGCTAGGCCTGTTGACAAAAAGGTTACCACCATATACACCAGGGTGTACATAGTCAGATTTATCTGTTCTGGCTGATTCACTAGCTTAGAAGGCTGTGATTTTTCCACTCTTTCCTCTTTTTGCTCTTTTACGTCTTTCACCGAATCCTCAGCTTTCTTTATTTCCTTAACTTCCTGCATAAAAGCCTTCTTTTCCTGCTTCCTCTGTGCCTTTGATTTTCCCATAAATATGTATCCTTTCCCCTAATTATCTAGTAGCCTTCTTGGCTGCTGATGCAGCAAAAATATTAATAAGATTTACTACAACAGACACAATACCAAGTATAGTAATTAAACTGTATATATTGAACATAGATGCTTCTTCTGGAGAATACATACCATAGCTTATTCCATCTGTAACAATCTCATCTAGCATAGACTTAATAACCACAAATATAATTACGCCTAGCAATCCGAAAACAAAGTTTCCTACTGCCTTATTTACTGGACTCTTTACGCAGTTGTATTTAATTCTTGCAAAGCATGACCAAGCATTAAGAGCTCCGATAAGCACCATTACAGTTGCTGCACCAAACAAAAGTCTTGCAGAGTTATTTGCGTCCTCATAGTCATCCTCATCCATTCCTACAATTTCATCCTCTAAAATTTCATCTGAGTAAACTCCACCTATATAAGACTGGCATATATAGAAAAGTGGTTTTGTAATAAATATAACGAAGCACAAAAGCATAACTGCCATAAGCGCTAAGCTTCCTATCGCCACACCCTTGCTGGCAGTTGGTGCCTTCTTAGTTCCACCAAAGCTGCGCTGATACACCTGCTGTGGCTGACCATATGGTTGCTGTGGTTGCTGATATCCACCCTGCATAGGCATTCCCTGTGGAGCCACCATACCTGGTGCCTGTGCAAACATCGGCTGAGCAGTAGGTGCCTGTGCAAAGGTTGGTTGCTGATTAGGCATATACTGTGGCGCCTGACTCGGATCAAGCATTATTGTGGCCTCATCATCACCCTTCGCGGTCATATAATTTTCTGGTATAAGCTGTGTTACACTATCATCCCCTGTAGCTGTCATATAATTCTCAGGAATTAGCTGAGTAACACTATCATCGCCTGCAGCAATCTGCTGTTCTGGTGTCTGATTGATTATCACTTTATCCTGTGCTACACCCTCAAAGGCTGCCATATTAGCACCACAAGCCGGACAAAACTGATTACCATTTACTTCCATTCCACAAACCGGACAATTCATATCATTACCTCCTTCTAAAAGTCAAACAGGCTCATCTGAGTTCCCACCTGCTTGTTCTTGTACTCTCTCATGTATCTAAATAATTCTTCTCTGTCATAGACAATGTTATTTTCTTCACAAAGCTTCACAAAGATTTTCATAAGTCTATCATTATCAGGGCTATTTACTTCGTATGAATTGCCATAGGTCTCTACGTACCTTTCCTTCATACCTGGAAACAATTTATCCAGCTGCTCATAAAAATACTCCCTGTTCCCCTCTCGAAGAGTAAGTCCGATACCAAAGTTCATTATACCATAAACTCCTGCCTCGATACAGTAATTCATAAGTCCTCTAAGGTTTTCTTCTGTATCATTGATAAATGGAAGAAATGGATCTAGCCAAACTATGGTTGGTATTCCCCTCTTCTTCATCTCCATAAGAACCTGTACACGTTCCTTGGTGGTGCATACATTTGGTTCTAGCTTTTTACAAAGCTCCTCATCATAGGTGGTTAAGGTCATAGCCACTATACACTTGGTTTTCTTATGGATGCTTTCTAGTATGTCTATATCTCTCATAATTAGATTTGACTTGGTTTGAATCACCACTCCAAAATCAAATCTGTCTATTACATTAAGACATCTTCTGGTAATCTTAAGCTCTGCCTCTATAGGCACATACGGGTCAGTCATAGAGCCTGTAGATATCATACCCTTATTTCTCTTTTTCTTAAGAGTATTTTCCAACAAATCCGCTGCCCTAAGCTTTACCTCTATATCCTCGAAATCGTGATCCATACGATAGCATTTGCTACGGGAATCACAGTATATACACCCGTGGGTACAGCCCCTATACAGATTCATACCATTTTGAGGGGTAAGTATTGCTTTCACTTCTTTATAATGCATTTCTTCCTCCCCTTTCTATATAAAGTCAAAGCTAACCTGCTCGAATTCTAAATCCTTATATTCAAGCTCTTCCTGGTCAACCTTGCTGGTGTAATCTGTTACTACTGTTAGCTGCTTACCCTTAGACATCTGCTGTCCTAGGATATAATTCACATCAAATCTGCCTGTTATGGCAGGTGTTGCACCTCTGGCTGGTACTATAAGCTGCACATTATTTGCCTTAAGAAGGGCAAATATTGGTTCCCAAATATACACATCCTTTGCGGCGCCAAATGGGTTATCTATAAATATAGTTTTAGTTCTTATGTCCTCATTACCAGTGTGATACATACCGGAAATGTAGTTGATTATACTTACTAAGAACTGTATATAGATACCCTGAGACTGTCCTGTACTACCTACAGCCTCCTCGTATTTTAAGTATCTACTCTGCTCCTTAATACGCTCACGCTTGTAAAGACTAAGCTTGATACCATTCATGTCTGTTACTATTACGCCAAACAGTTTCTTAAGTGCCAGACTATTTCTAATAAATTTAACCTGTTCCTTCTCGTTACTATAATCATCTGCTTGGGCTACCACATTATCAATATACTGAGACATTCTCTGCTTTAAGAATTCTTCCTTAAAGTATGGAATGTTAAGTCCCACCATCTGTATAGCCTCACCATCAGCCACTATACGAGACAGCTTAGGAAGCTTATCTAGCTCAGTCTTAACATCAAGACATCTCTGTAAGCACTGCTCCTCAAAGTTAGCCTTGATGGTCTCCATATCAACTAAGCTCTTCTCGATTCTATCTCGCTCTAATACAATATACTCCGAGATAGACTTTAAATTCTCCATAAGAAGGCTAGCTGCTTCATAATCTACTGGGATGATTACATCCTCTCTGATGGTATTAGCTAATTCAAATGCACTCATCTGCTCTAGAGCTACCGAGGTATTACCCTTAAAACGAACCAGCTCATTTTTCGCCTTCTCTAAGGCCTTATTGCTTCTATCAAATTTAAGTAAGCTATCCTCGAAGATTTCTCTAAGCTTATCCTTTTCCTCCATAATTGGAGTTGCTCCCTCTAGGCTAATATCATTGGTGGTTACTATTCTCTTTACATCCTTGTAAAGGTCTACCATGTAGCCCTGCTGACGAAGGTAATTTCTATACTCATCCTCATAGTCCTTAGCATCCTTGGCAAGACGCTTAAGAAGCTCCTCACCATCCGCTAGGGTTGCAGTAATCTCAGAAAGACTTGCCTGCTCCTCCACATACTGGCCAAAGGCATCCTCAATATTCTTAATAGCGTACTGGATACTACCCTCTAAACGGTTTATTTCAGCACGCTTTTTATCCTGCTTACTCCTAGCCTCTGTTATCTGATTTTCCACATCTCTTATGGAATGCTTACAGCTTTCAAGCACCTTGTCATCTGATACAAATAGCAAATTATTATTCTCAAATTCCTTAAGCAACTGCAGGCTTACTCCACGCTTCTCGATATTCTTAAGGGCCCTATCCATAGAAACCTTTATAGTATCCATAAGGAGCTTCTTATCCTCTATAGCCTTGGCATCATTACTTCCCATACTAACCATAGCTGTAAATCTAGCCTTAAGCTCATCATCTCCTATAGTTAAAATCTGATACTCCTTGTCAATGTTATAATAAGCCTTATAGTTATCATCCCATTCCTTGGTTATCTCATCATAACGAGCATTAAGTGATTTAAGCTTAGCCTCTGTTTCCACCAAGGAAATATTCTCATCATCAGTAGTATTTATAAGAGTATTAAGACTCTGTTCTAATCTTTCTATATCAGTTCTTGCCTTGTCAGCTATTTCCTCCTTAGAGGATATAATATCTGTAAGCTTTTCCACTGCAAAAAGCTTTGTTATATCTTGATTAGCCTTTTCTAGTTCCTCCTGCTTGGAAGCAAGCTGTTCCTTGGTCTTATCTATAGTCAGCCTATAGCCCTTAATCTCTGCTTCAAGCTTATCCTTAGTCTCCGCAAGCTGCTTTCCTAATTCCTCTGCTGCCTTTAATCGCTCCTTGGACTTAAGCAATTCACTTTCAGACATTCTAAGAACAAACTCCTGGTCCTGTCTGTAGGCAGAAAGCATCTCATCCTTTATATCAAGCTGCAGTTCATAATCCTTAACTAAAGCTCTCTGGGCATCTATAAGCTTATCCTTTGTACCCTCATCTGTAAGGAAATTCACATCTGCATGTATCGAGAATGCATTGTCTCCAAAATGTACCGCCTTAGAGTCTATAGCCTCCATATCATAGATGCTTACCATCTCCTCTTCAGTGTCCAGCTTATAAATATTAGGGTCTCCTGCAATAGCCTCATAATCCTTTACAAGAACTCCATAAGGAAGCTCTGGATTTGTAGCAAGAAGCTCCTTCTGCTTATCTACTGGCAATGCAGACAGATAATCCATACCAAACATAGCAGTTATTCCATGGCGGGTTTCTATGTAATCCATAGCCTTCTTAGCTGCCTTGGAAATATTTATAATTCTACCTTCCTTAAGTCTATTTATGCTCTTCATAGACTTCTCTATGTTCTTTCTAACTGCTGCAATATCAAGAACTGCCTGAGTAATTCTATCTGAAATAATCTTAAGAAGCTCTTCCTCCTTAGATGCACCGTAAACCGTCTTAATATTATCAAGCTTGGCTGTAGCCTCCTCATAGGCTGACTGATGAGCCTCTAAGTCCGATATAAGCTTATCATTTTCCACAGACTTATCCTTAAGCTGATTCAACTCTAGTGTTGCCGCCTGGATTTTTCCTGCGTTTTCATCTATGGTAGCCTTGGCCTCTTCCATAGAATTCTCATAGTTCTTAACTACCTCTCTTGCCTCAGAAAGCTGCTCACCCACGTCTGTGAATCTTATGCTATTCATAGACATTCTAATGTTAGAAAGCTCCTCACTAAGATTTACTATTTCCTCATCTGCTGCCGCCTTAACATTCTTTGCCACCGCAAGAGATACTCTGGCCTCAGATAATAGCTTTTCATTCATAGCTTCCTTTTCTTTAAGTTCTGAAAGCTCCTTTGTTAAGCTTTCTATCTGGCTTCTATAATCCATAAGAAGCTTATCCATACGCATCTTAATATTGTATGCATAGGTATATAATTTTTCCTCATCAAAAGAGGACTCAGTCATCATGGTCTTAATAACTGCGTCGTGCTGATAGTACTTAGCTCTATCCTCTAGATACTCCATATATTCATTAACACTTTCTTTAAGATTAAGGTCTTCCTTAAGAGTCTTAGCTCTCTCATTAAGCTCATCTACCTGAGACATAAGTAGCTTTTCTTCACCCATAAGCTCCTCTAGCTGTCTCTTATCCTTAGAAACCTTAAGACACTCTATGCGCTCTCTCTGCTTATTCTTAAGCTCACGGGCCTCATCCTTCTTAAGCTCTAGCTCCTTAAGGTGCTTTTCATCGTTACGAGCAAACTCCTCACCGGTTACGCATATATTTGCAAGGAGCTCTGACAGGTTGCTCTGCTCCTTGTAAAGTCCAATAAAGGACTCCACCTTATCAGCCAAAACCCCTATAAGTTCTGCCTGTCTGTCATAGGCCTTAATGTCCTTTTTCTTCTTAGCCAAAACTGTAAGCTGCTCCTTAATATCCATAAGCATCTTAGCCATAGAATCAGTGCCGTCCTCGTCTCGGCTAGTCTTAACCAGGAATGCCTTTTCTATAATCTCCTCAATAAGAAGATCCTCCACCACCTTACGGGTGGTCTTGTAATTATTCTCGAAATAGGTTCTAACATGACCCTCAGTCTTATTGATTCCTCTGATAATCTCCCATTGGCTCTCATGAATACCATACTCACTGATAAAGCGCTGGTACTCACCCTTTCGCTCAAAGATTCTAACCTTAAGACTCATATCTCTGTGCTCTAGCTCCTTAAGGAAATTCTTAAGTCCACTGAAGGTTACCCTCTCTCCCTCCTTAACCAAAGGAAGATTAACTATGTCATGTTTATTGTATTCCTTGTAGAAAATGCAGTAATTAAAATACTCTATAGATGCTACATCCTTGTTTGCACGGTTCTCTGTCTCGCTGTCACTTTCTTTAGCCTTTCTGGCACAAAAGCCTGTGGTCATATATCTGTAACCATCTTCTCTGTCTGTGTCATCCAGCTTCCACTCCACCAGTGAGTGAATGGTTGTGTTACCATTTCCGGTTCTAAACAACTTCTCTATAGGCTGCTTATCATCCAATGTACAATTAGGTATCATATTCTGGAGCAAAAGTAGCATAAGCACACTTTTTCCACCACCATTTGCCAAGTCATAGAGGGTGTTTTTACCATAAAGTCTCATAGTAAAATCATCATAGAACTGGGTGCCAAAATTGTACTTTACATTGTTAACTCTGATTCTGTTAATACTAGGCATCCACTTCACCTCCTAAGGCCTTATAAATTCTACCCTTGTACTCCTCGAAGTAGTTCTCCACCAAAGCCTTAAATCTATCTGTAGGATAATATCTATCCTCAACCTCCACAAAAAGCTTCTGAGCTATAAGGAAGTTAAAGGTAAGCTTCACATATCCTGTTCTTGAGGCTCTTGAAGCACGATTCTTATCCTTATCATCTGAGGTAACAGCTGGAAGTTCATCCCACAAAAGAGCTATGGTCTTAAAGCTTTCCGCCTCTAAATCCTCCATAGAATACACTGACAAATCCTTGGTGATAGCCATAAGATATGAGCTTACGCTCTCCATAATTTCCTCCAACTTCACATATTCCTTAACCTGATAGGAGGCTGAATCCTGATAAAAGCTAAGCAGTGCATTGTACATAATAAAATACACCATATAAAGTTCCTTATTAAGACGTAGTCCTAGCTGGCGTTTCATATCATCATTGTTATATCCAAATACTCTGTTACCCTCTCCGGCAGTAACATATATGGACTCATTATACTCGTAAATATTAAGGTTCAATTTCTTAACCAAGCGATTAGTAATATCATAAACCGCCGAATTAGAATAGTACTCCTCATACATATCTCTGGTATCCTGATTAGAGCGGGATACTTCCTGTCCGGTTATCAGTGCTGAATATATATCAAGTGCTTTGTCTAAGCTTCTTTCTTCCATCTTATCCCTGCCTCCTTTCAAAATACATATCTGTAACTACAAATCTATCTGATCTGGCATCTCCTGGATTATCACCAAGAGCACCAAGCTCAATTTCTTCAGTGCCGAATGTAAGAGTAAATTCCATACTCTCAAACTCAGCCTTCTCATCCTCTGTCATATGAGAGACAACCATCTCCTCCAGCATAGTGTCCTGCTTAACAAGCATCTGCTTCATGCTATATTCGCGCTTCCCAGCCAAGTGAACTAAGAAAGCATAGTAATCTCTGTTCTCATATATATCCTTGCTAAACTTTATCTCAAGGATACCATTTAACTCCTTAATACTAACCTTGTTCCACTTTTTAAGCTGGTCCAAAAGCTGAACAAACAGCATAGCAAAGTTGTGACTTATCTTCTCATCAAGTATCTCGTCCTCATACTTAAAGTCAAGGTCAAGACTGGCCTTCTCCACCTTCTCACCCTGCTGCTTGTCCTCGGATTTAAGAGTAAGCATATTGTCAATTGACTTTATAGAAAATGTCTTCTCTAAGCGTGGTGCAAAAAGTGGCATAACCACATGAGCCATAAGGGCAGGATTATCCTGCTTCATAATATTCACTAAGCTCTGTCTAAAGTCGAACACTGGCCTTAGCTTTCTAAGCTTAGCCTGACCGATAATCTTATCAGCCATCTGTGAAAGCTCCACTGTTTCAGATATGAGCTGGCTGTGATTATAAATAGTCTTCTTAAGCTCATTCTCTAGGCTACTGATTTCCTCTAGAGCCTTGGAGCGTAGTAGCTTGGCGCTACCTTCTCCTGTAGGGTCTACAGACTGGTTGTTTTCAAACTCAGCTTTCTTAATAGCCTTATCCACCAGTGCCTTATTCTTAGCAAAGAGCTTTTGCTCCTCAGAGAACCATTTTGCAATGGTATCCATATACTCTGTGTAGGCCTTGTTGCCCTCAAATATATCCATTCCAAGAAGCTTAAGCACATTCTCCTTTTCAGCCTTAAGCTTAATCACCTGGGCATTTATTCTCTTAACTACATCGATACCACCCTTGAAATTATTAGAGGTTATCATCTTCTCAAGGAGAAGCTGAGATACATTAATCTTGCTCTCATCCTTAACCTCCTTAGTATCTAAGTAAAACTCGATACCCTCAGCAGTAATGGTATAAAGCACCTGACCATTCTCGATACGAGAGTCTATAAGCTTAACTCTGGCAATCTGGCTGGACTTTGTATCCGGATTATAAAACCTAAACTCGAAGGCTCTACCATCATTCTTAAGCTTGTCAAATATATGTAGGATAAGCTGCTTTTCCTCTTCCTTAGGCTCGTCTAAATCAAAGTCTCGATGAAGCAACTCTGACATAAAGTTCTCATACTCCTCGTAGGTAATATCCTTTTCGTGGAAATTATTTTCATTAATCAAAAAACGCAAGGATGCCATAGTAATATAACCCATATCAAGAAAACCATATTTGCCTTCCTTATACTGGACAAATGTGGTTTCACTTAACACAAAGAATGGGTAATACTTCTTCAAGTTCTGCATTCTCGCGCTATGCTCTGAAATTATGTCGTTAATCATTACGTGCTTTAGTGCCATGGTATCCTCGTGGTTTTGTAGATGGTGAGTTTTAGCAATTTTTCGCCTATGAGCCCACTATCCCATAATTAGTATAATTTTAATACAAAACAAGAGGAAATACAAGCAAACAAAAGGATATTTTGTGGTTTTTCGAGGAGATAATACAAGAAGAAGGACAGTTCTAACCGAACTATCCTTCTTCTTGTATTACCATTCTTTATTACTAAATTTTTTTACCACAGGTTTTACATACCCCAGCCTCTGTCAAAGCTCCACAGCTTTCACATTTTGGAATAAAGGTATTTTTGTGATTATACACAGCCTCTTTTAACTGATCATAGCCATCTATGCAATCAAATATTTTCAGATTGGCCTTTGCCCTCTTTCCATCAATGTGTGTTACAATCTGCAGGGTTAAACCATTTTTATTTTCCTTAATATTATAGATACCTTCAATCTCAGTAGCTATCGATGACAAATCACATCTATTTATCACAGAATCTACTGTATTATACATCTTTTCTGCATCAAGTATGTATCTTCTTCTCTTCTCATCCTCTTTCATCATGCGAATTCCCTTTGCAAAATCACTGGTTCCGCTATTTATTAGCTTATAATCACTCATTCGAGCCAAATCAAGAAATGCATTGGAGAATATATTAATGGCATAAAATTTACCATCACCATACATTACATATACATTTCCTATCCAATTAACTATTTCAGTTTCCTTCCAAACCCAAAACAGTGGAAGAAATAGAGCCAAAAGAAATATAGCAATCATGACATAGATAACAAAAAGATTTGCAAAATCTATGTTTAACTTAGGCACAACTATAGTCAATGCCAATATTATTACCATCACAAGAATTATTCCCAATCCTGTTTTTCTTGCAACTGCAGGTACGTATTTAGGGTCGTATGACCATTTATTGTATTTTTTACTACTCATATTTTTCTCCTATCAGTATATTTATATAATATGTCGTTAAGCTTCATATGGTATATTAACCCATTTGTAAAATAGTTTCAACTAATTAACTATATCAAACTGTATCGCTTCCTGTAAAATATTATCATCAAGTATATCCTCTATATCTGCATCTGTATCATCCACCCAGTTATAGTCTTCATCATACCTACCTGTAGTTTCTAAGATAATCAAAACATGACTGTTCTCATCATTTCCACAACGAAGCCATATGTGATCCGCTATATAATCATACTTATTCACTGTATAGTAATAGGTTTGTCCATTTATAGTGGTTGTTAACATATTTTCTAATATATAACTATCTTCTAGACTTTTTTCTTCAAACAAAAACTCCATTCGTATAGTTGTTGCAGAATCCTTGGAATCATTCCAATGAAAATAAGTTGAAAACATAGCAGTATTATCAGAATGTCCAGGATTAATAGAATCTATAGTTATGGAATAATCTCCCACATTATAGGTTGTTTTGTATCTTCCATTAGTCCCTTGATCCTCAATATAGGAATAACCATCTTCTGGTATTTGAACCATACTATAAATAACTCCAAAAATATTTTTGCTACCTGAGGTGGCTGTGGAGGAGTATATTTCATCGCCAGACTCCTCATAATAAGTCATCCACCAATAATCCTTACCAGCTACAGCTTCCTCGTTAGTAACCTTATTAGCATTGTATCTTAGCTCTCTCACAAGCCTTCCATAAGCATAATCATCAAGCTCCCAGGTTATCACAGACTGCTTCCCACCGATTTGGTACGTTTCATGACACTCCACCCAACCATCATAATACACTGTCCAGTGAGATGATACTAATTCATCTGCATTTTCATCCTCTACAACATTATCTAAAGTTACATCAATCAAAACATTATGACTATTGCCTTTTTCCACAGTAACTATCTCTGCCTGATCTCTCATATCCGAATCAAGTATCTCTGATATCTCAAGCAACACAGGAACAGAATAGTTATAGCCATTATATGAGTGTAATTTTTCTCCCTCTAGATTGTAATAGGAATAATGCCAGGTATCTCCGTCACAGGCTGATTCATAGTCTTCGTCATACTTGAAGAAATCTCCCTCAAGCAGCTTCGCCAATTCGTTAAACTGCTCATCAGTAAGCTCCCAGGTCACTACAGAGGTTCTACCACTTAGATTGTAGATTTCATAGTATTCAACAGTACCATCATAATATACACTCCATACATTAGATTGATAATAATCCTCATCCGAACTAACTAATCCATTATTACTTTGACTAGCACTAAGAAGTATGGTGTGCTGGTCCATTTTGCCTGAGATATTATCAACAGTTACAACCTGACCATCATCATTAATCTTCTTTTTCCTGTCGTCCTTTTTCTTTAAAACATCTATTAGGGTTATCACTAATCCAGCCACTAATGCTAGTATCAAAATAACCGCCACTATTCTTGGTATTTTTTTCTTCATAACAATCACCTTCTTATATACAAAAACCTATGACTCTGGTGGAGAAATAATTTCAGCTATTTCTTCTAAAACAGGATTACCATATATGTATCCATCAAACTCATGTATCTTTTTATAGGTTTCATCGTAGGATATCATTTCCCAGCCTGTGCCATCACAGCCATCCATATCATCCATACAAAGTTTAAATCCACCGTCTAATATTTTTTCAAATCTGTTTAAATCTTCCTCACTAAGCTTCCATATTACAACCTCGGTAGCCCCGCTCAAATTATAATACTTATAATATTCCACAGTTCCGTCACAGTGCACTGTCCAATTACTACTTTGCCAATAATCCGTAGAGCCGTCCATACATCCCCAGTTAGATTGAGATGCTGTAAATATTACTGACGTACGTTCTATACCAGTCCCTCCTTTACCTTGGGCTTTACTATTTTTTTCATTGCCATCTACGACCCAGAAAACAATTCCACCAAGTAAGGTTATTATCATCAATATGGAAATAATTTTTATGATTAGTCTTTTTTTCATATCATTTCCTCCGGAAATTCTTCGCTTTATAATGTATACTAATTTCTCTCAGATATTTATGGTTGCAAAATTATTTTTCTTCCCATGAAACAAATATTTTATATAAGATACGCTTTATATCTATTTTTCTTCGAATCTTATTTCCACAAAATTCACATACACCATAGCTCATTTCTTTTCCACAAGAAGGACACCTCATTCTGAAATTACTTGCATAAGTGTAGACGGATTTTTTTAGTTCTTCATATTCTGATATACTTTCATCCACAGTTATCTTTTTGTCAGTATATCTCTTACCATCGAAGGTTTTGTAAAGTATTTTAAGGCACTTATCACCCTCATCGAGTCTATAAATTATATGTACAGGTTCCAGGTAATCATTCAGCTTCCCTGCCTCTATATATTTTTCTAGCTTATGATTCTGTATGCACTCTCTTAATATATATCTGGTACTGTTTTCCTTACTCTCTCTATCCATTAAATTTTTCAGGCCCTTAACTAGTGTTACAGGCAACAAGAATACCCCTGCCATTCCCCCAAGTGTGAGAGCAACATCTACACCTGATATATCCTCATAATAACCTATTTCCCCTAGAAAACCCGCATCAAATATATTGGCTGTATAAAATTTGTCATTATATCTAACAACTATCCTTCCTCGCCTTTTTCTTATGTCACTAATCCTTGCATCAAGTATTGCTGCTACACCAACAAGAGCAAATTCTATGCCCATAACAACAAATACAGTTATACCGCCATCCACCAAATCTTTTTTATGTAACGAGGTGCCTACAAATATTGACAATACAGGGAATATCATTATTACTACTGCTACCCATTTTAATATTTTCCCTATCTCTGGTATTGTCCAAGCTGGATAACCACATACTGTAATTTTACTTTCCTGTTTCATACTAACTCTCCCTCTAATTAATTTGCTTTATGATTTATGTAGATAATAAATATACGAAGTAAATGCGTTTTATTATGGTGAATTTTTTTAAGCTCTTCTAAAACAAAAGAGGCTGTCATATAAACAGCCTCTTAGAAATCAAAAATTTATTAAGCCTTACCTACAGAACCGAAAAGCTCCATCTTCTCCTTAACAGTTGCCTTAATAGCCTCTGCACCTGGAGCAAGAAGCTTACGTGGGTCAAAGCCCTTACCCTCGAGGTCCTTACCAGCCTCGATGTACTTTCTAGTAGCTTCCTGGAATGCAAGCTGACACTCAGTGTTAACGTTAATCTTTGATACACCAAGTGAGATAGCCTTCTGAATCATCTCTGCTGGGATACCAGTACCGCCGTGAAGAACGAGTGGCATATCACCAGTCTTCTGCTGAACTGCATCAAGAGTCTCAAAGCTAAGACCTGCCCAGTTCTCTGGATACTTACCGTGGATGTTACCGATACCAGCTGCAAGCATAGTTACGCCAAGGTCAGCGATCATCTTACACTCATCTGGATCTGCACACTCACCAGCACCTACAACTCCGTCTTCCTCTCCACCGATTGAGCCAACCTCAGCCTCGATTGAGATACCCTTCTCCTCACAAATCTTAACAAGCTCAGTAGTCTTAGCTACGTTCTCGTCGATTGGGTAGTGTGAACCATCGAACATAACTGATGAGAAGCCAGCCTCGATACAAGCTAAAGCTCCATCATAGCTACCGTGATCAAGGTGAAGTGCTACAGGAACAGTGATATTAAGCTCCTCAAGCATACCATTAACCATACCTACGATAGTCTTATAACCACACATATACTTACCAGCGCCCTCAGAAACACCTAAAATAACAGGTGAGTTGAGCTCCTGTGCTGTTAAAAGAATTGACTTTGTCCACTCAAGATTGTTGATGTTAAACTGACCTACAGCATACTTTCCAGCCTTAGCCTTAGTTAACATCTCTTTTGCTGAAACTAACATTTTGATTCCTCCATTATTTCTTATATTTTGTTGCGTCAATTAAGAATTTGAAAATTCATATCGCAACACGGTTGTAGTCATTATACAATAGGTTATCTAATAATTCAAGATAATACTTACCCAAAAAGAGACGTTGCTAAAGGCAGCTTCAAAGTCTTAGCAACGTCTAATATTTTATCACTCCAAATATTTCTTCAAATACTTTCCAGTGTATGACTTTTCACATTTAGCCACTTGCTCCGGTGTTCCCTGGGCAACTATGGTTCCGCCACCCTCTCCACCTTCTGGTCCAATGTCGATAATGTAATCCGCCACCTTGATAACATCAAGATTATGCTCGATAACTACAACAGTGTTACCGCCCTCACTAAGCTTTCTAAGGATATCCACCAGTTTGTGAACATCAGCAAAATGAAGTCCTGTAGTTGGTTCATCAAGAACATAAATAGTCTTACCAGTGCTTCTTCTACTAAGCTCTGTGGCAAGCTTTATACGCTGTGCCTCACCACCAGAAAGTGTGGTTGATGGCTGACCAAGCTTAATGTAACCAAGACCCACATCCTGAAGTGTTGATATTTTACGAAGTACAGATGGAACATTTTTAAAGAATTCACATGCTTCATCTACAGTCATATTAAGCACATCATAAATGCTTTTGTCCTTGTACTTAACCTCCAGGGTTTCACGATTATATCGCTTTCCTCGACACACCTCACAAGGCACATAAACATCTGCCAGGAAATGCATCTCTATCTTGATTATACCATCACCCTTACATGCCTCACAGCGACCACCGGATACGTTGAAGGAAAAACGTCCCTTGCTGTAGCCCATAGCTTTTGCGTCCTTTGTTCCTGCGAACAGGTCTCTTATCAAATCAAATACACCTGTGTATGTAGCAGGGTTTGAACGAGGGGTTCTACCTATAGGGGACTGGTCAATATTGATAATCTTATCAAGCTGTTCTATACCCTCTATCCTGTCATGCTTACCTGCCTTAATTTTTGCTCTGTTAAGCTTTCTAGCCAGCTTCTTGTAAAGAATCTCGTTAACCAGAGAGCTCTTTCCTGAACCAGACACACCTGTTACACAGGTCATAACGCCTAAAGGTATATCTACATCAATATTCTTAAGATTATTCTGTCTGGCACCACTTATAGTAAGGTATCCTGTCGCCTCCTTACGTTCTGTTGGCACAGGTATCTTTTTTCTTCCACTAAGATAATCTCCTGTGACAGATTCCTTACATGCCATAATATCCTCTGCGGTTCCCTCTGCTACAACTTCTCCACCTAATGAACCTGCACCTGGACCAATATCTATGATATGGTCTGCCGCAAACATAGTATCCTCATCATGCTCTACAACAAGAAGTGTATTCCCCAAATCTCTAAGTTCCTTTAGGGCTGATATAAGCTTGTCATTATCTCGCTGGTGAAGTCCAATGCTTGGCTCATCTAGAATATACGCTACACCAACCAAACCAGAACCAATCTGGGTTGCAAGTCTTATACGTTGAGCCTCTCCACCGGAAAGAGTACCTGTTGCACGAGACAGATTAAGATAATCAAGTCCTACATTAATAAGGAAGCCTATACGAGCCTTTATCTCTCTAAGTACCTGGTCACCGATAATCCTCTGTCTTTCATTAAGCTCTAAACTATACAAGAATTCATGTAGCTTGGTAATAGACATATCTGTAACATCAAATATATTCTTATCTCCTACAGTTACTGCTAAGGATTCTGGCTTAAGTCTCTTACCTCCACAAGCCTCACAAGGTACTGTAGTCATATATTCCTCGTACTCTTGTCGCATAGACTCTGCACCAGTTTCCCTATATCTTCTCTGAACATTCTTTAGCAGTCCTTCAAATTCGGTATAATACTCTGTATTACCATATCTAGAGCTTTCATAGTACACCATAATTTTTCTTCCACCGGTTCCATAGAGAATTACATCTCTGTGTTCTGGTGACAAATCCTGAAATGGCACATTAAGGGGCACTCCATACTCTCTACTTAAAGCCTCTAGCACAGCATGGGTGTAGCTTCCTTTCTTTCCACTGGATTGCCAGCCTATAACAGCTATGGCACCTTCTTCTATGGAAAGTTTAGTATCTGGAATCATAAGCTCGATATCGAACTCACTTTTAAAGCCAAGACCTGTACAGCAAGGACAAGCACCGAAAGGATTATTGAAGGAAAAGCTTCTAGGCTCTATCTCATCTATGCTGATATTACAGTCCGGACAGGAAAAGCTATCCGAAAACCTAAGCATATCTCCACCTATAACATCCACCTTAAGAATACCCTCTGACATCTTAAGAACAGTCTCGATGGAACCTGCTAGTCTGCTTTCTATCCCCTCTCTAACTGCAAGTCTATCCACAACTATGTCAATGTTATGCTTCTTATTCTTATCAAGTATTATCTCCTCACTAAGCTCATACAAGCTACCATCAACTATGGCACGAACGAAACCACTTTTTCTAGCCTGAGCTAAAAGCTTGGAATGCTCTCCCTTTCTACCTCGAACCACTGGAGCCAAAAGCTGAAACTTTGTACCTTCTGGCAGCGTCATAAGTTCATCCACCATTTGGTCCACAGTCTGACGAGCTATCTCCTTGCCACACTTAGGACAATGTGGTATACCCACCCTGGCATACAAAAGCCTAAGGTAGTCATATATCTCCGTAACTGTTCCTACAGTAGAACGAGGATTCCTATTAGTAGACTTCTGGTCTATGGAAATAGATGGTGAAAGACCATCTATCTTGTCCACATCCGGCTTGTCTGCCAATCCAAGAAACTGTCTGGCGTAGGAGGAAAGCGACTCCATATATTTTCTCTGCCCCTCGGCGTAAATGGTATCGAAGGCCAGAGATGATTTACCAGAACCAGACAAGCCTGTAAGAACTACAAACTTGTCTCTTGGTATCTTTATATCTATATTTTTTAGATTGTGCTCTCTTGCACCCTGTATCTTAATATACTTATGCTCACTCATTTTAAATCTCCGTTACTAATTACTCATCTTATGCATAACTTGCTTTCCAAGTAGCTCTACTTTGATAGCTTATCCATATATTTCTTAACAGTCTTCTCTATATCAATCTTTTCCTTATTATCGAGAACCATTAGAGTTATCACCATACCAAGAACAAACATAGCCATAAGAATAGTCACAACTACACATCTTCTCTTCTTACAGCACATAAGCTCCTCTGCCTCAATAATATCCTGATAGTCCAGCACATCTTCCACGTCCTCCATAGGGATGTCTGTTCTCATAGAAATCTCTACAATCATATCTTCTCTTTCCATAATACACTCCTCCATATACTTAAGTCTAATCCAAATCTCTAAGGTGTACCTTTAGAACCTTTAACTCATCTCTAAGCTTAGCCGCCTCCTCGAAGTTAAGCTCTGCTGCAGCCTTATTCATCTTCTTAGTAATTCGTGCAATCTCTTCCTTAAGCTCTTTGGCAGTCATAGACTCAGGATCCTTAACTGACTTCATTCGCTTGTCCTCCTTAGCCTGGTCTGTATCCACCTCTAAGGTTATTATGTCACGAATCTCCTTTTTAATACTTTCAGGAGTGATACCATGTTCCTTATTATAAGTGTCCTGTATGGCTCTTCTTCTATTAGTCTCCTTAATAGCCACATCCATAGACCTGGTAATGGTGTCTGCATACATTATAACGTAACCCTCAACATTTCTAGCTGCACGTCCTATAGTCTGAATCAATGAAGTCTCAGAACGAAGAAAGCCCTCCTTGTCTGCATCAAGTATGGCCACCAATGTAATCTCCGGGATATCCAACCCCTCTCTAAGAAGGTTTATACCCACCAGAACATCAAAGACTCCCATACGAAGGTCACGAACTATCTCTATACGTTCTAATGTATCAATATCTGAATGCAAATATTTTACTTTTATGTCAAGCTGACGCATATATTCAGTTAAATCCTCAGCCATACGCTTCGTCAAGGTTGTAACAAGAATCTTATGACCTAAAGCCACCTCCTTGTTTACCTCTGCAATCAGGTCATCTATCTGACCCTCTACTGGTCTAACCTCTACCAATGGGTCCAAAAGTCCTGTAGGTCTTATAACCTGCTCAGCACGATTCTCCTCATGCTCCTTCTCATAATCTGAAGGTGTAGCAGATACATAAAGAATCTTGTCCACTCTCTCCTCAAATTCACCAAAATTTAGAGGCCTGTTATCAAGGGCTGATGGAAGTCTAAATCCATAATCCACCAAAGTCTGCTTTCTGGCCCTGTCTCCCGCGTACATGCCCTTAACCTGAGGCAAGGTTATATGGGACTCATCAATAATCAACAAATAATCATCTTCAAAAAATTTAAGCAACGTATTCGGAGTAGCCCCTGGCTCCATACCAGCCAGCACTCTGGAATAGTTCTCCACTCCAGAGCAAAAGCCTGTCTCTCTAAGCATCTCCATATCAAACTGAGTTCTCTCAGATATTCTCTGAGCCTCAAGAAGCTTGTCGTTGGACTTAAAATATTCCACTCGCTCCTTCAGTTCCTTCTCTATCTCCACAATAGCTCGCTTAATCTTCTCATCTGCCACAACATAGTGAGACGCAGGAAATATGCAAGCAAAGTTGAGACTTCTCTTAATCTCCCCTGTAAGTGGGTCAAACTCCATAATTCTATCTATCTCATCACCGAAGAACTCAACCCTTATGGCATCCTCAAAGGTAGACACTGGAATAATATCCAGTACATCACCCTTAACCCTGAATGTGCCTCTGGCAAAATCCATATCATTCCTAGTGTACTGAATATCTATAAGCTGTCTTATGACCTCATCTCTATCCTTCATCATACCCGGACGAAGAGACATCATCATAGACTTATAATCTTCGGGGTCACCTATACCATAGATGCAGGAAACTGAGGAAACCACTATTACATCATTTCTCTCAATAAGAGCCGCTGTGGCACTGTGTCTCATCTTATCTATCTCGTCATTAACAGAAGAATCCTTGGCAATATATGTGTCAGTGGATGGCACATATGCCTCTGGCTGATAATAATCATAATAACTGACAAAGTACTCCACAGCATTATGAGGGAAGAAAGCCTTGAATTCACTGTAAAGCTGAGCTGCCAAGGTCTTATTGTGAGCCAATATGATGGTAGGCTTATTTAATTTTGCAATAACATTAGCCATAGTAAAGGTCTTACCTGAGCCAGTAACACCAAGTAATGTCTGCTGCTTCTTACCCTCTTCAAAACCCTTAACCAAGGACTCTATGGCCTCTGGTTGGTCGCCAGTAGGTGCATATTCAGAAACTAATTCAAAATGGTCCACAATATCCCTCCTTATCTATTATATTATTTGAAAATCCTATATTACTATACCACAATCATTTTTAAATGTACAGAACAAAATGAACATTTGTTCTGTCTTTACCTAGAAAAAAAGCTCCTCCAAAAAAGGAAGAGCTTTTATCAATATTGGCTACCTAGAATCTCTCCTCCATAGCCTTTATTAGAGAATAAATCATAGTATGTACAGGAACTGCAACATTACACTGTGAAGCGATAGCAAGCAAGCTTCCTGTCATTGTATCTATTTCAGTCTTCTTATTCTTCTTAATATCCTGAAGTGTAGATGAACGATGTGCTCCTGTTACAGGAATCATCTCATTGAACAAATAATCTCTGTAATCATCTGCATTATCCCAATTAGTTCTACAACCTGCTGCTTTAATAACAGTAAAGGTCTCTTCAATAAGAACATCCATCATAGAGTGAGCATAGTCTGAAGCAGCCAACTCACCATAGGACATATCTAGAATTGCCCCAAGTGGATTAAGAGTAGTGTTATAGATAAACTTGTCCCATAAAGCAACAGAAATATCCTCATCTACCTGAGCCGGAAGTCCTGATCTATTTATAGCCTCAGCAAGTGGTCGAATCACCTCTAAATCACCACCATAGATTGAACCGAAAAGTATAGGTGCCTGATGTGCTGTAACTGTACTTTCATTCGGCATCTCTCTCTTAAATCCGGTAATAACTCTACTGTGATATAAGCTCTCTTCATGGAAATACTCAAGGAATGGTGTCTCGTAGCCCATACCATTCTGCATAAACACAATAACACCACCGTCCTTCATACAAGCCTCTGCCTCCGAAAGCTTAGTGGCAACCTCCAGGTTCGCAGTTGTCTTGGTTGCAATTATAACATAGTCATAAGCATCTTTAGGAAGCTTAGCGTATTCATCATATACACCAACCTGCCCCTGAGCTATAGTTACATTACCAAACATACCCTTTCTGGCAATTCCACCATTTTGAATAGCCAGCTTTCTGGCAAATGTAGATGTAATAAAATCCACATCAACATTGCTACACTTAAGAGATGCACCAACGCCTATACCAACCGAACCTGCACCAATAATTAATACCTTCATAATTTTACCCCCATTTCTACTTATCGTATCTAAGCACTATAGCTGATATTTTTGGAGCCTTAAGAGTAAGGGTATTATTCCTTACAATAAACTCCTCTTTATCAAGGACATAGCCCTCTTCTGTAGTTAACATAACTCTTGTAAGTCTGGATCTATCTGGTATTCCTAATCTACTTACATGTATGCTAATATCTCTATCCTCGTAATCATTATTCATAATAACAATCACTGCCTGCTTGTCTGTAAATCTACCATAGCTAACTAGCTTATATGCCCCGTGTAAGAACATTACTGAGCCCTTCATAAGAGCTTCACTATCCTTGTGAATCTTAATAATATCCTTATGGAACTGAATTAGCTCCATATCCTCTCTTCCCCACGGATAGGTTCTTCTATTGTCTGGGTCAGTCCATCCACATAGACCAGCCTCATCACCATAATAAATGGTTGGTGCACCAGGCCAGGTCATCTGAAAAACAACTGCCTCTCTAAATACACCCTTATTGATATATTCACCTGCCGCCTCCGGCCCTATGGTGTGTATTCTACCAACTCTTCTGTTGGTTCTAGTCAAGAATCTGGAGTGGTCATGGTTAGACAACTCATTCATAGCTATCTCTAAGGAGTTCTGGTTAAATCTAGACATATGATGTCTAAGGGAGCCCGTAAATGCATCCGGGTTACCAAGCAAATCGCCTCTAAACTCATCACTATGTTTTTCAACTCCAGTCAAAAACCAAGTGATAGGCTCCATAAATGCATCGTAGTTCATAACTGTATCCCACTGGTCACCTAGCAACCAGTTCTTTGCATCACCATAATGCTCAGCTAAGATAATAGCCTCTGGGTTAGCAGCCTTAACTCTCTTACGGAAATCTCTCCAGAATCTGTGGTTATACTCCTCTGTATAACCTAGGTCAGCTGCCACATCAAGTCTCCATCCATCACAGTTATACGGTGGAGAAACCCACTTCTCACCTATTCTCATAATATATTCATAAAGCTTCTCTGACTCCTCATAATTAAGCTTAGGAAGAGTATCATGTCCCCACCAACCATTGTAGGTGCCATTATAAGGCCACTGCCACTGGTCCTGGAATTTAAAGAAGCTTCTGTAAGGACTTGCTCCATCTACAAAAGCGCCCTTCTCATATCCCTCCTGATTCTCATAGATACATTCTCTATCCAGCCACTTATTAAAGGAACCACAGTGATTGAATACACCATCTAGGATAATCTTCATACCACGCTTGTGAACCTCCTCAACAAGCTTGGCAAATAAAGCATTACTTGCCTCAAGATTTTCCTTGTTAGTAACTCTGGTAATATACCTAGAGGATTCCTTATTGTTCTTAGACCACTCAGGGAGACAATCTCCCTCATCCTTTACTATAACTCCAAAATGTGGGTCTATATAATCATAATCCTGAATATCATACTTATGATTAGAAGGTGATACAAATATAGGGTTAAGATAAATTACATCTACACCCAAATCCTGTAGATAATCCAGCTTATTCATAACACCCTGAAGGTCACCACCATAGAAGGAACGAACATCCATATTGTCAGGATATTTGAACCAATCTGTTATCCTTCTGGTACCCTCACCTATATAACAGTACTCGTTATCAAGCACATCATTACTTTCGTCTCCATTACAAAATCTATCTACAAATATCTGATAGAACACGGCACCCCTAGCCCAGCTAGGAACCTTAAAGTCAGGGAATATCTGGAAGTTGTAATCTGGATTTACATTCTTCTGCGAACCCAGCTTATTATAATAGCACACCACGTTTCCAGCTTGAATCTCAAAATAGTAATTCAAATCTTCATCAACATTCTCAATCTTATAAGAATAGTAATCAAAGAGGTAATCCTTACTTTCCACAGTCATAAGATGTCTATCACCGTTACATATAAGATAAACTCTATCAACATTGTCAGCTGCAGTTCTAAATCTTAGGGATACATCTCCTCCCTTTTCCACCTCTGCAGGACTTCTATAATATTCAGTTCCATCAGCAAAAAGTGCCGCAAGGTTAAGCGCTGACTTTGTGTTAAATATATAATCAAAGGTCTTTCTAGCTTTTGATATTCTATCCGTCATAGACATTATGACTTCCTCCCACTAATTAATTAACGAATAATTACATTCTATTTTAATACAATATGGAAAAATTAACAAGAAATTTATTTGCGCGATGCAATAAGCTATGCTGGCCACTGTCTAAATTGCTCATCGGGTGCTCGCACACGTAAGAGCATATTTAGACAGTGGCCAATAGGTTGCACGCCGCGACACTGAGCATACGCAGTATGCGATGTGTCGGCATAGCTTACAAAAAAGTAGAAGAGGACAGCCACCGTTCGACTGTCCTCTTCGGAGAAGGTATTTTGTTACTTATGGGGTGTAGCAAAAAACTATATAATGTATTGGGGGGTTACAAGTTGTATTATAGCAGATAAGTAATAAAAAACAATAAATAGTCTATCCAAACATTATTTTATTTTTTGTGAGTTTTTATACATTTTGCACCAAACAAAAAAGGGTTTAATGCCTTATTAAACCCTTTTTTGTGCATTTTGTATACTAAATGCGTCACATTGTGTAAATCTTTACCAATCTAGTCCTAGTCCAGTATCACTTTCTGCTATATTTTTCTCAAATAAAGCCTCAAATTCTGGTCTATCAATACGCTCTTTCTCAAGAAGTTTATTTGCACAAGCATGAAGAACATCTATATTCTCCTCTATAATACGCTTTGCCTCCTCATAGCAATCCTTGATAATCTTTCTAACTTCCTTATCAATAAGGGCTGCTACCTCATCACTGTAGCTTCTAGAGTGTCCTAAATCTCTTCCAAGGAATACTTCCTCTCCGCTATCAACCTCGTAGTTAATAAGTCCTATCTCCTCTGACATACCGTACTTAACTACCATAGCCTGAGCCATCTGGGTTGCCTGCTTAATATCCTGTGATGCACCGGTAGTAATGTCACCAAAGATTATTTCTTCTGCGATCCTACCACCAAAGCTTACCTGTATATCCTGAAGCATCTTCTTTTTAGTCATAAATACATTGTCGTTCTCTGGAAGTGGCATAGTGTAACCGCCTGCCCCACGTCCATTTGGAATAATAGATACAAGATGAACAGGACCTACCTCACTTAAAAGGTGGAACAAAATTGCATGACCTGCCTCGTGGTAGGCTGTAATCTCTCTGGTCTTCTGTGGAATAAGACGACTCTTCTTCTCTCCACCGATACCAATCTTTACAAAGCTCTTATCTACATCTTCCTTCTTAATATACTGACGATTAGCCTTTGCTGCAGCTATAGCAGACTCATTCATAAGGTTCTCAAGGTCTGCACCTGCAAAGCCAGCTGTTGTTCTGGCAATCTCATGAAGGTCCACATCCTCAGCCAACGGCTTATTTCTAACGTGTACCTTAAGGATAGCCTCTCTTCCCTTAACATCCGGTGTACCAACCATTACCTTTCTATCGAAACGTCCTGGTCTAAGAAGTGCTGGATCAAGTATATCAACTCTATTTGTAGCAGCAAGTACGATGATTCCCTCATTGGAACCAAATCCATCCATCTCAACAAGGAGCTGGTTTAAGGTCTGCTCTCTCTCATCATGGCCACCGCCAAGACCAGAGCCTCTCTTACGACCTACTGCATCAATCTCATCTATAAATACCATACAAGGTGCATTTTTCTTAGCATCCTCAAATAAATCTCTTACTCTAGATGCACCAACACCTACAAACATTTCCACGAAATCAGAACCTGATATGGTGAAAAATGGTACTCCCGCCTCACCGGCTACTGCCTTTGCAAGCAAGGTCTTACCTGTTCCCGGAGGTCCCTCAAGCAAAACACCCTTAGGAATTCTTGCACCTAATGCACTGTACTTCTTAGGATTCTTAAGGAAATCAACTATCTCAGCCATATCCTCCTTTTCCTCGTCAAGTCCAGCCACATCCTTAAAGGTATGCTTATTCTCATCCTCATCGGTTTTCTTTGCACGGCTCTTACCAAAACTCATAGCCTTTCCTGCGCCGCCACCGCCAGCGCCACCACCGGCACCGCCACCTAACATTAGCATTATTAAAAACAATGTTAAAAATACTAATAATATTATAGGTAATATACTGAAAAATGTAGTATCTGAAGCCACATCATGAAGACTCATCTTAATCTGACCATCACCATAGGTCAAAACTATATCCTGAACTACATTTACATCAGATACGTAAAATTCTGTTATGGAGTTTACTGAATTCTTGGTTCTAAACTGAACTGTTCCTGTAGGCACCTTGCTATTCTGGTAAATAGCAACCTCTTCAATCACTCCCTCTGACACGTGAGCTTTAAACTCATCTAATGTATAGTTCGTGTCAACTGTAGTATTTTGACTTTGTAAGTATACTACTATACACACTCCTATCATTATCAAGACTAGGTATAATCCAAAGCCCCTTCTTGCACCCTTTTTCATCTCATGCTCCCTTCTGCGTTATATTAGTCCATATTTTTTAGGTCTCTATGACACCAATGTACGGAAGATTACGATACTTCTGTGCACAGTCAAGCCCATAACCGACCACAAATCTGTCTGGAATTTCAAAGCAGGTCATATCCGGCTCAATATCCACAACTCGTCTATCTGGCTTATCAAGAAGAGTAATTACCTTAAAGCTGTTTGGTTTTCTCTCCTTTAATATCTTTACAAGGTAAGAAAGAGTTCTTCCAGAATCCATAATATCCTCTACAAGAATTACATCTCTTCCCTCTATGGTCTCATCTAAATCCTTAATAAGCTTAACCACTCCCGATGACTTTGTCTCATTGCCATAGCTACTTACTGACATAAAATCTAAAGTCACTGGTATAGTAAGCTTCTTTGCAAGCTCACACATAAAGAATACGCTTCCCTTAAGGACACCTATCAAATGTACAACCTTACCCTCGTACTCCTTGCTTATCTGCTCCGCCATCTCAGCAATCTTTGCATCTACCTCATCTGCACTAATAAGTATTCCAATCTGCTCTGCCATAATTAATCCTCTCCTTTTCCTTTGTAATCCATATACAAGATTCTCTTAGTTTTTTCATCAACCTTATAGGCTTCACTAAATCTTAAGCCCACGGCCCATACAATATTTTTACCACTTGCAATGACTGGCCAACCCCCACGCTTTTCTCTATCCACCTTATTGTCAATAAATACACGTGACAGCTTTTTAGTGCTTCCTTTTGCATCTATAACAACATAATCCCCATCCTCTGGAGTTCTTAGGTAAAGCGTATCAACTATTTTATCATAATCCAGCATTTTAGTATATAACTTTTTTGATATCTCCACATCATCACTATATTCTATAATCTTAAATTCAATAATACCCTGACCAGGAATATTATATACTTTATCTGGTTCTATCTTTATATTATAGTCTAAAGAATCCTGATTTTTGTTAGTTATAATTAATTTATCATAGCTTCGTCTGGCTCTAATGCCATAGGGAAGCTCCAACTGCTTACCTGTTTCCTGATAAAGGAGACCTACCACTGCAACAATATGTCTTCTGGTTATATCCTTCTTCTCACCAGCCACATCTCCTATGGCCTCGTGGATGAGATGCTCCTGCAGAACAGGACTATATTTGTAAAGTTCATTTACATCAAGTTCAACAGTCTTACCAAAATCATCCTCACTACTAATTCCACTATAGTCCTCTATAGCCATGTTATGAATATAGGAGTAGCTATTTCCAGCCTCCAAGGCCATCTGACAAATATGTCCTACTGCGCCCTTATTTATATCCTCCATAGCAGGAAGTATAATATGTCTTATCTTATTCCTATCATAGTCAAGTCCTTCATTTGTAGAATCAATTCTATAGGTCTGCTGCTTCTCTCCAAGATACTCTATAATCTCATCTCTGGTGATTCCTAGTATAGGTCTAATAATATTACCTCTTACAGGTTGCATACCAGCCATACCCTTAAGTCCTGTACCTCTCAGCATATTAAATATAACTGTTTCGGCCATATCGTTTTTGTTATGGGCAACAGCTACCCTTGTGCAACCATTCTCCTTAGCCACTTCGTTAAAGCACTGGTATCTAAACTTCCTTCCAGCTTCCTCAACTGACAGTCCCAATTCCTTGGCATATTGAACAATATCCTTTCTAAATCCCACAAAATTAACCTGTCTTTCCTGACATAGCTTTCTGGCGAACTCTTCATCCTCATCCGCCTCCTGACCACGAATCATGTGATTTATATGAACTGCAAATATGTCACTACTCTCATAGCCATATTTTGAAGACACATCTAAAAGCAAAAGTAACAGGCAGACAGAATCTGCTCCGCCAGACAGGCCAAGCACTATTCTATCCCCTGCAGTAATCATATGATTATCCACTATAAAATTATTAACCTTATCTATAATTTTACTCATGTATCTCTCGCTTAATTGGGTTTATTATATTATAAAATATACCACAATTTTACAATTAAGTATATAGAGGTCACAAAGTTTTAACAGCTTTTACTTACGCGTTTTTATTTAACTTTATCACTATTACACTGGCATCATCCCTCAGCCTATTGCCACTAACGCTTCTTATCTCAGTAACTATGGCAGACGCAATATCCTCTGGAGCTTCCTCCTCCAGATTTATCAGCATATCCTTAAGGTAGTCCTCCTTGTTTTCAAAAACAATACTTTCTAAAACACCATCACTGACCATTACAATAATGTCCCCATTATAAAATTTCTTTTTGCAGGATTCACATATCGCCCCATCTATCACCCCCATAGGCAATGAGGTGGATTTTATAAGCTCTATCCATTGTCCTCTTTTTACAAAGGTTGTAGCAGCACCCTGCTTATATATTCGACCGTAGCCAGTATGCATATCCAAAATCAGCATATCCAAGGTAGAAAATCTTTCGCCCTTATTTTTTTCTGCCAGATATGTATTCACAATTTTTATGGAGGTATCCTTATCAAAGCCAGCGGTCAAAAGTTCTTCTATGGATTCAAGCAACATACTACTATCCCCGGCAGCCTGTGGACCATTTCCCATACCATCAGCCAGCATAATAAGCTTTTGACCATCCTGTAAATCCCCCACATAAAAGTCATCTCCGGACACCTCATTTTCATATTTGCTCAAACGTCTAACTGCGACCTGGCAGCTAAATGAGGGCTTTTGCCTTAGGCATATCAGCTCATAATTATTGCTTACAATATTTCTGCTCTCGTCCTTAAGTTCCATAGCCATTCCCATTTCCTTGGACACAATGTCTCTGACAGCAGAAGCCAAAACCAGTCGTCCTCTTTTAATTTTTGACGTTATGTAAACTTCATACCTCTCATCCTGATTTTTGATAAGAGACAAGTTCTTAACCTGTATATCCCTTAAAGCCAGCTGACTTATTATAGCTGAGGATATGGTTTTCCTCATAGGTACAGTCCTCTCTAGCTGGTTGGTAAAGTCGTGTATAATATTTCCCACATCACTAAAGCCGATACCTGATCCTGCTTCCCCGGCAAGAGTATACTCTATCCTCTTAAAGGCTCGCGACAAATTATTAACTCGGTCAATAATAAGTCTGCCCCACTCCGCTGAGCCAGACCACAGCATGTCCTCTCTTATGTCCTCCTCCAGCTTAAGCATAAATCTCTTTGGTGCTAATAGGAATACAAAAGCAGCAGAGACCAAAGCTTTTATTCCATTCTCCGATAAAATCACTGGATATAAATATGTACCCACTAAAAGATACACTCCTACGTAATACAATCCAAAGCCAAGTCGCCCTCCTCCAAACACACATGATAGGCCCTGACATAAAACACCAATCAAAATCCAAGCTACAAAGTATTCTTCCACTCCTGCCCAATATGACATTATAAAGCCGGTAATCATAGACCAACACATACCTATACCAAATCCAAATTTATAAATCACCACAAGCATTCCAAATATAGCAACAGCTTCTCTAAGCACTATCACATCAAATATGGTGGCAGGCACTCCAAACAACACAGTACCACCTAAAATCAAGCAGCTTATAGCAGCCTCATTTTCTGTTGTAATTCTTCCATAATCATTTTTTATGGTTTTAATGGCATATAGATATATTATCCCTGTGGCAAACACAAGCACTCCCTCTAGGACAGCCATCATGTTATTCATAGTGGCTAGTCCAATAAGCTTAAAGGTTAGAGAAATTATAGTCAAAAGAGAGCCTGTCAAAAATGATAAGCTCAGTTCCTTGCCTCTGGTTTCAAGTAACACCTTGATATTAAGTATACCTGCCAGGGTAATCATAACCAAACCATACCTTATTACATGTATAGGAGGTACTGTGGTAAGCAAACCTAGCACACCTCCCACAAAGGAAGCAATACTGTTTTCACCACTTAAACATATAGCCAAAAAGAATCCAATAATTAAGGGACTTATCATAGCCACCTCACATCTAGCCACACAGAAGGCTAGTACACCTATCAAAAGACCATTCCACATTTTTGTCAAATTCATATTTTACCTCCAACCTTAAGCAGCATAAATCAATAGCCAGAGAAGTGTATTTCCCTGACTACTAACTATAAATGTATTTTTAGCTTTGTTGTGTCGGATTTTAGAAAGTGAGGTGTAATATTTTTCGATAAATTTCTTCTGCAAACAAAAAGAACTGTAGAACAAATCTACAGTTCCTTTACTCACTAGGTCTTATAACTATCTCATCTGGATATACCATACCAAGCTTTTCTTTAGCCACATCCTCTATGTACTGCTTGGTCTGCATATATTGCTCTCTGGCTATTAAATCCTGTCGTTCTAAATATGCCTCCTCTATCTTCTGCTCTAAGGCATATTCTGTCTCGGATAACTCTCTACTCTTCTCACAAAGGTTTGATACCTGAGAATAGCAGGCGCCCAATAATACCATGACTACAACACATACAAATATAGCTGTTGCATTAGACTGCTTTTTAGTTGTACGTCTTTTCTTCCTACTCATATCTAACCTCTTGTTCTAAAGTAATTCTTCTATGAACCATATAACCAAGGTTCCCCTTATATCAAAACAATCCTATAGTCGTATTATATTTTACTATTATTTCTAGTTTTTTTCAAGGTTTTCTTTGCATTATGTAAACAATTTTTAATTCTACACCACATATAGTTAAAAATTTTCATCAAAACCCAACCTATAGTGGTTTTGTACATCATAAAACCTACAAATAAAAATACAAATATATATATTCTTATCTCTCCGTAATTAAATCTCACTATGGAATTAATTATTACCATAGTCCATATAAACCAATAGATAAAATCCTCTATAGATACAAATAATAAGGATTGAGGAATTATTCTTCTAAAGCATCTTAGCAGGTCATAGGTAAATCCCATCCAAGCACCTAGTATAAGGCTAACCAATAGCATCTGGTGCTGAAGATTAATAAGCTCCGTCATACTATTTGAATAGCTTTCCTACAAATCCAGAAGCTTTCTGTCCCGGTGTCTTATAATCCTGATAAGACACTCCGCTTACCATTCCTGAAAATTCCAAAACTCCAGTGACCACATCCAGCTTACCTGCATGAAGCTCCCTGCCACTGATTGTCATCTTTCCTGCATCAGTAATAAGTATTATTTGCTGTTCTTCTATGGAGATAACCTTTGTAATACCACTAATCTGACCCTGTTTCCTGCCTATCATAGTGAGCTTATGCTCATGTTCTACATTCCTTGCATCCATACATAGCGTCCAAATCTTGATGACCTTATTTCAATATATGCTCTACTATAAATATTTATACATTTCCTTTGCATCCTCTTTTTTTGTTGAATCAGCAATCATAGTCACCTCAGCCTTAACAGCCTTATTACCAAATGCAATTTCTATAACATCTCCAACCTTAACATCATAAGAGGCCTTAACCACTTTACCATTAACCTGGACTCTTCCCGCATCACAGGCCTCATTTGCCACAGTTCTTCTCTTTATAAGTCGTGACACCTTAAGATATTTATCTAATCTCATAACCTACTCCTTTCAAAAAACAAAGCCATCGCTGTTGCGATGGCTTAGAAGTCTTATATATACGACTAATTAGTTAAGAGCATCCTTTAATGCCTTACCTGGCTTAAACTTTGGAGCTACACAAGCAGCGATCTTAGTCTTCTCACCAGTTCTAGGATTTCTACCCTCTCTAGCTGGCTTCTTAACTGCCTCAAATGTACCAAATCCAACTAACTGGATCTTCTCATCCTTCTTTAACTCATCTGTTACAGTCTCAACGAAAGCCTTAAGTACCTTCTCTACCTCAGTCTTCTTCATACCAGTCTTCTCAGCCATAGCTGATACAAATTCATTCTTGTTCATTGAAAAATTCCTCCTATAATACAAACGTTTTTCGATTAATCAAGTAATTTAAAAACTCAATTTATACCGACTAATGACACCCTGTTGAATGCCCTACGCTTATTTATACAACTTTACCCATTATTTGTCAAGCAAAACACTAGGAAAATAAACAATTTTTTAATTTTCTTGTAACAAATCCGCCTGATTTTTAATTTCAGACGGATTTACTAAATTATATGCATTAACCTTCCATTTGCTTGCCTAAAAATGTTGCTGCTATTATGGCTGCTTTAAGCTCTGCCTCACCTAGGATTCGACTACCATCCTTATCTAAAATGATAACTGCACCTATTGCATCGCCCTCGCTGATAATGGTTTGAATTATTTGACCATTATACTCATTGTCACCATTTCCTACTATCTTTATATATCTGTTTTCTCCACGATTTGCCATAAAGGATTCTCTATCATTGATTGCCTCCTCCAAATCCTTAGAAAGGCTTTTTCCAAGTAGCTCTTTTTTAGGAATACCTGCCACTGCTATTATCTGATCCCTATCACTTACACACACGGGACAGCCTAATATCTGAGCCGTTGATTCCACATACTGCTGTGCAAAGCTACTAAGCTCACCAATAGGAGAATATTTTTTTAATATTATCTCCCCGTCCTTATCGGTAAATATTTCCAGTGGATCTCCTTCCCTGATGCGAAGAATTCTTCGTATCTCCTTCGGAACCACTACTCGTCCTAAATCGTCGATACGACGTACAATACCTGTTGCTTTCATACTATATTTCCTCCATAACCATATTCATGTAATTGTTTTTATTTACATTCACTTTCTGTTATGAAGTTAGTATGTGAAAAAATGGTAGGTTTATTCCAAAAGTTTTATCTATATCTCAAAACAAAACCGTCACCATCTATTTCTAACTCGTACTCAAGATCCATAGGCAATTCCCAGTTATACTCATCACCATCTACTTCTGGCTTACCGTATTTATCTGTATAGTATTCCTTAATATCCTCAACCGCCTTCTCATATGCTTTTGAGCTTTCACAATCCGCCTCATCAACATACCAATTAATTCTATCAACCTCATCGTCATAATTGAATACTATCTGTAATCTTCCTTCCACACCAAATGCCTTGCATTCTCTATCATACCAAGTATCCTCTTCGTAATCAGTATTTGTAGTAATTACCTTTGCCACTTCTTTTTTTGTCATACCAAGCTTAACATCATCAAATGGAGTATTGTTTTTACTACTTCCACCAAAAAGTTTAGGCACAACTATAATAGCCAAAATAATTACAAGCAACACCGCCGCACCTATGCCAATAGCCTTTTTATTCAATGGCTTCTTTGGAGCCATTTGATTCTGTGGCTGGCCATAGCCCATCTGTGGCTGGCTATAATGCTGCTGCATCTGCTGATACTGCTGTGGTTGACCATACATCTGTTGTGGTTGCTGATACATCTGCTGTGGCTGTGCATAGCCTTGCTGTGGTTGCTGATACATCTGCTGTGGCTGTGCATAACCCTGCTGTGGTTGCTGATACATCTGCTGCGGCTGTACAAACCCCTGCTGTGGTTGCACGAATCCCTGCTGTGGTTGCGCATAACCTGCCTGATTATCTGTAAATTGTCCCATGTTCTGATTATTATCCATACGTATACCCTCCAATACTAATATTCAAATAGGCTGTCGCCAAAACTGCAACAGCCTACATATTAATTTATCCTAAACCACTATAGTTTAACTATCTCCTCTTCCTTAACCAAAGGAATTCCTGCTGCCTTTAAGACTGCTTTAGCAGCGAGTCTGTCTGCAACCTTAATAATCATAATAGCTCTCTCCTGGCTCTTAGCAAAGAACGCATAGGCATATTCAAGACTTATACCTGCCTCAGCAAGAACTGAGTAAATCTTTGTAATGCTACCTGGCTTATCCTCACCAGCAACCGCAAGAACATCTGTAATATTATAAATGTGTCCACTCTCTTTAAGCGCATTTCCCGCTGCAAATACATCATCTACAATAAGTCTAAGCACACCAAAATCAGTAGCCTCTGAAAGTGAAAGTGCTCTAATGTTTACATTTGCATCAGAAATTGCTTTAGTGATGTCTGCAAGTCCACCACTTTTATTCTCAACAAATACGGAAATCTGTTTAACTGCCATATTAGTAACCTCCTTATATGTAATATCCTAGTCGTAAAGCTTTCTCTTATCGATAACTCTTACTGCCTTACCCTCACTTCTTGTAATAGACTTAGGTGCAACAAGGTGAACCTTAGCCTGAATGCCAAGCATAGCTTTAAGTGATGCAACAAGCTGCTTCTCCTTAGCAGTAACCTCTGCAAGGTTATCTGAGAACATTTCCTGACTCATCTCAACATTTATATCAAATGTATCAGTATTATTCTTTCTGTCAACGATAATCTGGTAGTTTGGAGTCATACCCTCGTTAAGAAGAACTGTCTCAATCTGTGATGGGAATACATTTACACCACGGATAATAAGCATATCGTCACTACGTCCCATAGGCTTACGCATCTTAATATGTGTTCTACCACATGAGCATTCCTTTCTTGAAAGGATGCAAAGATCCTTAGTTCTGTATCTAAGAAGTGGGAATGCTTCCTTAGTTATACTTGTAAATACAAGTTCGCCCTTCTCCCCCTCTGGAAGAACCTCTCCAGTCTCAGGATTAATTATCTCTGCAATGAAGTGATCCTCATTGATATGCATACCTGTCTGCTCCTCACACTCGAAAGATACACCAGGACCTGAAAGCTCTGTCAAACCATAGATATCATAAGCCTTGATTCCAAGCTTATTCTCTATATCACGACGCATCTCCTCTGTCCAAGCCTCTGCACCAAAGATACCAGCCTTAAGCTTAATCTCATCCTTAACGCCTCTCTCCTCGATAGACTCTGCAAGGTATGCAGCGTAAGAAGGTGTACAACAAAGAATTGTAGAACCAAGGTCAGTCATAAACTGAATCTGTCTGTCAGTATTACCTGATGATACAGGAATGGTCATACAGCCTGCCTTATGGGCACCGCCATGAAGTCCTAACCCTCCTGTAAAAAGTCCATAACCATAGGATACATGTACCACATCCTCTTCATCTGCACCAACAGCAGTAAGAGCTCTGGCACAGCAATCATCCCAAAGATCTATATCGTTTTGAGTGTAAAATGCAACAACTCTCTTACCTGTCGTACCACTAGTTGAGTGAATACGCACACAATCCTTAAGTGGTGCAGCTAAAAGTCCATATGGATAAGCCTCTCTAAGGTCATCCTTTGTAACAAATGGAAGCTTATGTAAGTCCTCTATACCCTTAATGTCATCAGGAGTAACACCCTTTTCCTCCATCTTAGCACGATAGTATGGAACATTATCCCATACATGCTTTACCTGCTTTACAAGTCGCTCGCTCTGGAGTGCTTTAAGCTGTTCAACAGGCATAGTCTCAATCTCAGGCTGATAATATCTTTTTGCCATGTTTTTATTCTCCTTTTTGTAATTTTTTTGTCCTGAAAACAATCTATCAATATTATATTCCTATTTTTGCCTAATAACAATAAAAATTTCGTATCGGAAACAGAAAAATCACAGGCATTTTCACGCCTGTGATTCCTAACCTTTACCATAAAAAATATTTATTCAGTTCTTTCGTCACCCCAGAAGCAAAGAGCAATAGTTCCAGGACCGGTATGACTACCAATTGTTGTTCCAATATAGTTTACAAGAACCTTACCATTCATCTTAGGAAAACGCTCCTCTACAAGTCTTGCAACCGCCTTGGCATCATCCTCTATATCAGAATGGGATAAGAATACATCGCCCGAGTAATCTAGCCCATTCTCAGCATGAGCTTCCATTCTATCCACAAGCTCCTTAATAACCCTTTTCTTGGTTCTTACCTTATCTCTAGTCTCAAGCTTACCTAATGAGTTTACCTCTATAACAGGACAGATACTAAGCATAGAACCAAGGGCTCCTGAAACCTTAGAAAGTCGTCCACCTCTAACAAGATACTTTAAGTCTGAAACAAATACCCAGTGATTCAATCTAATCTTATTCTCCTCGCCCCACTTGGCAACCTCATCTATAGACTTTCCTGCCTTTTTCATATCAGCAAGAGTCTTTACAAAAAGTCCATAGCCTACAGATGCACAAAGAGAATCTATAACAATAATCTTTCTATCAGGGAACTGATCCTCAAGCTCTGCCTTAGCCACAACAGCTGAGTTGTAGACTCCTGAAATTCCTGATGAAAGTGATATATGAAGAATGTCCTTACCCGACTCTAATATAGGAGTAAACTCCTTGATGAACTCCTCAGGATTTGTCTGGGAGGTTCTAGTCATTGCGCCATCCTCCATCTTCTTATAGAACTCCTTATAGCTCATAGTCTGTCCCATATCATCATAAAAATGTTCATCATCTACATAGTAGTGGAAATAGATGTACTTAACGCCAAATTCATCAAACTGCTCCTTAGTTAAATCTGCAGGGGCACATGCACTTATAATGTAATCACTCATAACTAACCTCACTTAAAATTATTCACAAAATCTATCTTATGTAGTTTTCATTACTATGTTACGCGTTTTTGTTGTTTGTGTCAAGGGGTTTTTACAATATAAATATGACATTTTGGGTTAAATATCACTTATTTTACTCATGTGAATATTATTCCCCAATTCTTTCTATCTCCTAGCAATTTTTGTGTATTTACCCTCTGTATTGATTTTGATATAATAACAATAAATATTAAACTATAATATATTACTATAGCTTAAATACAGTGATTTGTTTGTCGAAAGAAGAAAGGAATTACCTATGATTAAAATATCTGTATGTATGATTGTTAAAGACGAGGGAATGCGTCTTGATGCCTGTCTTGATTCTTTAAAATGTATCGCTGACGAAATCATTATCGTAGATACCGGTTCTAAGGACGACACCAAGGATGTGGCTGCCCAGTACACTGATAAGATATATGATTACCCTTGGCGAAATGATTTCGCTGCAGCAAGAAATTTTGCATTTTCTAAGGCTAGTGGGGATTATATTTATTCTGCAGATGCAGATGAAGTTATAGATGCCGCTAATCAGGAGAAATTCAAGCAGCTTAAGCAGGTTATACTTCCTGAAATTGACGTGGTCACTATGAAATATGTTAATTATATGGACACCAACACTGCATATAACTCTAAGATTGAGCTTAGACCTAAGCTTTATAAAAGACTCAGAACCTTAAAATGGGTTGACCCTATCCACGAAACTGTACAGCTTGATCCTATAGTTTACGACAGTGATATCGAGATTATGCACAAGGCCCACGGTAATCATGCCAAGCGAGATTTGAAAGTGTTACTTGATACATTTGACTCAGGAAAGCCATTTTCCAAGAAGCTTCACGGTATGTATGCAAAGGAGCTTTTTATCGCTGGAGATGATACAGATTTCCTTAAGGCTGCTCATGTATTTGAAAGCACTATTAAGGATCCTACACGTTCTCAGGACGAAAGGGACGAAGCGGCTTGCGTGCTTGCCCGTTGCTATAGATTATCAGGGGACTCTGATGAGTTTTTCAAGGTTTGTCTTAAGAATATCGCCACCACTCCATGCGCAGAAATCTGCATAGAGCTCGGAGAATATTTCTTCGCTCATGGTGACTTTGACGAGGCAGCAATTTGGTTCCAGAATGCAGCTACGGAGACAGAAAGCTTCGTGTACGTTAGAAGTTCAGGGGATCTACCACTGCTTCGCATGGCAGCCTGTTATAAGGAGCTTTCCTACAAGGTTGCAAATACTGACCCTATGATGGCAAGACAGTATATCGCTGAGGCTGAGAAGCTTGAGGAGCAAGCTGAGAAGTGGGAGATGCCAGAGGAACTTTAAAGTAGTGAAAGTTGTTACACCGGTGCATAGCCTTATGTGCCGGTGTTTTCTATTCTAACGATTATGAAGGGGCGCGTTGTTACTTTCTTGGCGGGTCTGTCTAGGGATAAGATTTCGCCGACACTATGACGGTCGGCTCCATCTTACCCTGCCGCGCCCCGTTCAAGGTTACCTCGCTGTACCCCTTCATAATCTGTTCCCTAATGTATCCGGCACATAAGCCTATGCACCGAGACAACTTTCACTATGGCCTGCGGCCATGCTACTACCTTGCAAATATATACTAGATTTTGTATATTCAACTATCACACAAAAAACTGAAGTATGTTCATTCCATACTCCAGCTTTTTAATCTATGCACTATAAAATTATAAGTAATGTCCTACAAACTGAAAGTTTCCTTTTATTTATCCTTCTTTAATAAGTATCGAATTCTTCAGCTTATTCATATGCCAATGCACAAAACGGAAAATTAAAATCATAACGATAATTGCAATCACTATAAAGAAAATT
>SVEC01000006.1 GCA_015057555.1 Lachnospiraceae bacterium
TCAACTCCTTTCAATATTATTATTAGTAACCTCTGTATATCCTTTCGTTTCGCTTGGCTCGGCATTCGGTAAATTAAGTGAAATGAAAATTGTCAAGGGTTGGGTCTAAATTTTGGTTTTTTAAAAATTAGATCCAATGCATTTTACCCTTGATAATTGAATGAACGACTTATAATATTTATTTTTATTGCCGAGCGAAACGAAAAAGGATATATAGAGGTGGTCGTTATTAGAGTTGAGAAAACAGAATGACTAGCTTAAAAGCGTGAAAAGCCTATAAAGTAAATTTGGAGTTATAAAAGTTGATAAAACGTCAGGAAATTTTAAAAGAAATTACATAAAAAGAAAAACAGAACAAAAAAAAGTGTTGACAAAAATCGGGTAGTAGTGTATGTTTAATTTGTCATCCATTTATTCGCAAAACTCAGGTTTTACGAAAAAAGCTGTACATTTTACGCCGAAAGTGGTATAATTACATTATAGCTTGAACCCCGCATAAATGCTAGGTTTTTTAAGGAGGTATTTAAATTTGGCTGACATCTCTTATCATCAGGAAAATGAAATGAAAAATATCGAGCTTATTAGAAATATTTGTGATGAGCTACCATCTTATGTTAGACAATTTTTTAGAGCTATACAGCAGTCTAAAGCATCACGTACAAGGCTTGGTTATGCCAGGGACATAAAGACCTTTTTTGAGTATATTGTTGAATGTTACACAGAAAAGACTTTAAATAGTCCTAAGGATGTATCTCTTGAAGTTTTGTCTTCTATTGATTCTATGTTCATCGAGGACTATATGGACCATTTACAGATGTACAGAAAAGACGGACGAATCATAACTAATGGCAAGGCCTCTATAAAACGTAAAATTGTTTCTTTAAATGTGTTTTATGCTTATTATTATAAGAATGACCTTGTGACTGGTAATCCAGTGGCTAAAATTGAGCGTCCTAAAGTTCCTGACAAGCAAATCGTTCGTATGGACGCTGCAGAGACAGCTCAGTTTTTAGATACCGTTGAATATGGCCTTAATTTGACTTCTAAGCAACAACAATACCATGAAAAGACAAAAACTCGGGATTTGGCCCTTTTAACGCTTATGCTTTCTACCGGAATCCGAATATCTGAGTGTATTGGACTAGACATTAATCATGTTGACTTTGATAACCTGTGTATTAAAATCATTCGAAAAGGTGGCAAGGAAGCCATTGTATACTTTAGCGATGAGGCTATAGAGCCTTTGCAAGCATATATCGAAGAAAGAAAAAAGATAAATGCCCAGGATGGTCATGAAAAAGCCTTGTTTCTCTCCTCCCAGAGAAAACGAATCAGCGTACGGACTGTAGAAAATCTTGTTAAAAAGTATTCTCAATCTGCAGTTCCGCTTAAACACATTACACCTCATAAGCTTCGAAGCACCTTTGGTACAGCTCTTTATCAGGAAACCTCTGATATTTACCTGGTTGCTGATGTTTTAGGTCATACGGATGTTAATACAACTCGTAAGCATTATGCTGACATCGATGATGAACGTAAACGTATGGCTAGAAACAAAGTTCAGTTAAGGGAGAAAAATGACAAATAGTTACCATAATAATATTATGTAAACTCTATTAAGTTTTTTATAAGCCACATATTATAATGTGGCTTATTTTTATATATTAATGATATTTCTCTATCTTATCCAACATATCAATTATATAATCTACAATATGGTCTATATCCATCAAACTACTATTTACGAATATATCGTAGCCATCAAGTGAGCCCCACTTTTTAGATGTATAATAGTTGTAATATGTAGCTCTTCCTTTGTCTTCCTTTTGGATTTGAGCCTTAGCCTTCTCTTCTGTCAGGCCAAATCTCTCTGAAACGGTCTTAATTCTTGCTTCAAGAGGTGCATATATAAATAATCTGATTAAGTCTGGATTATGTCTTAATGCATAATCAGCACATCTTCCAACAAATATACAAGAACCTTCATCGGCAATCTTCTTAATTGTATCATAAGTAGCCTGGAACGCTTGTTGATTAAGATTAGGCTGATATCCCTGGCTAGTGAATCCGTAGCTATATGGATCCATTACAAGTGAATATAAAAAGCTTCGAGAAGGTCTTTCATCAAGGCTTTTTAATATATTTTCACTTAATCCGCTATTTTTCGCGGTTTCATTTAGAAGCTCCTTATCATAAAATGGTATGTCAAGCTTCTCAGCAAGTCTATGTGCAATTTCTCTACCGTTGCTACCAAATTGTCTACCAATAGTTATAATATGCTTACCCATAACAGCCTCCTTATCTGCCATATGTCACTAAAATGGCACTTATCTACATAGAACCTAATTACATATATCAATAAGAAACTTTATACTATTATTGTAAACTTAATTGTGCAATATGTCAAATTATTTTAAAAACTCGTCAAAAATTCGGCATTATGCACAATGAATTCAATAAAATATTCCGGATTATACCTTGTATAATCCGGATTTACTGTTAATTATTATATTTTGTATTAGTTCCAATGATTAATAATCCGCATATTTTTTTGCGATTTCATTGAATTTATCTATATTAGCATTAACCCTACTTTCCACAGTTTTAATGGTACTTTGAGTTCTTAGATTCATAAGAACTTCGTTATAATCGCTTAATGCAAGCTGTGGCTCCAAATTTATGTACATCTCATCCTTTTCAAAGTGAGTTTTTACAGATCTTAAACCATCCTTATAACCAAGCATCTGTCTATACATTATGGATTTGCTGGTAAAATCAAGGGTTCCGTCAACTAAATCGCCTAAATCCCTGCTTGGATAAATTGATATGATATTTGCATCCGGCCACTTTTCGGTATTGATTTTCTTGCCATGCTTTAAGCCTATAACGATAAATTCTCTAATTCCTGCATCATAAAGTGGTTTAATAGGCTCATTATCGCAGATTCCACCGTCTCTATAATGATTCCCGTCTATTTCAACGGCTTCATATATAACAGGCAATGCTGTAGAAGCAAGAAGAACCTTCTTTATATTTTCAATATCAAGATCATTAAGGCATCTGTACTCTGCAACAGGCGTAGAACCATCATTATTAACCCTACATATGGAGTTGTATATCTTATATTTTCCATACTTAACCAGGTCATAATCGATGAATTTTTCCATTAAAGCAAGCATTTCGGAACGGGAAAAATATGGTCGATTATTAAGCAGCATCTCTAGCTCCACATCAAATAATGTAAGCATATCAATTTCTTCCCATGCCTTATACATAACGTCAATGTTGTCCTGTGCATAAAGCATTGCATTCACTGCACCAATTGAAGCTCCTGATATTGTTGTTACTTCGTCCAATAAGCCTTTTTCCTTTAATGCTTTAAGAACTCCTAGCTGGTAAGCTCCCTTTCCACCACCGCCTGCAAGTACAAGTCCTATACCCTTTGTAAAATCATTTTCCATGTTTATGTACCCCCAACAAATGTTTTATAAATACAATAACCTATAATAATACTATGTCATAAATATTATTATAGGTTAGATTTTATAAATTTTAAATAGTAATTTTTCTATATTATAAATTAGATTCGTTTATCGTGGCGCCATTAGCTTTTTGATACCGTTTTTTAATCCATCCACAGTCAGCGGAAACATATCATATATCTCTGCCAAGGTTCTCTCTGACTCCATCCAGCCTAACTGATTTAAGCTTCCATGGAATCTAGGATTAAGCCATATAGCCTTCTTAAACTTGCTTCTAAACAGCTTATTCCACTCATATCCACTTCTTCCATCATTAGGTCCACGATAGTTACCATTAAGGTCAAAAAGCTCTTCTGGAGCCATCTGAGCGTCTCCTACGATGATTACCTTGTAATCCTTGTCAGTGTGTTTAAATATATAATCTAAGTCCACCCAGTCACCCATTTCACATTCTGCATCCTTATAGACTTTACTATATATGCAGTTGTGGAAATAATATGTCTTAACATCCTTGAAATGATTAGCCTTATGTACAGCCTGGAATAAATCATTACAAAGCTCACTAAAAGGAAGCATAGTACCTCCGCAATCAAATAACAAAAGCAGCTTAACGGAATTCTTTCTAGGCTTGTCAAATTCAAGCTTTAGATATCCACCATTATTACAGGTAGAATCAATGGTTTTATCAAGGTCAAGCTCAGTTCTAGGAACTTCAAGCTTAGTTGAAAACTGTCTAAGCTTACGAAATGCAACCTGGAATTGTCTGATATCTAAGGTTTTATCATGTCTAAAGTCAGCATATTTACGCTCTCCCATAACCTGAAATGCACTTCTCATGCCGGTTTTACCACTGACACGAATTCCACCTGGATTACGACCATTGTGGCCAAAGGCTGAGCCACCACTGGTACCTATCCAATAGTTACCTCCGTTGTGCTCCTCCTTCTGCTCTGTAATTCGCTCTCTAAACATTCGCTTAGTCTCTTCCATATCTCTGGTCGTATCAAAGCTATATACATCCTTGTTTAGATTTGAGGTATCCATATCCCCTTTGTCCAGGAATTTCATAATATCTGCAGGAAGCTCCTCTCCCATTTTGATATTCTTGAAATATTCCATAAAGGCTATATCAAACTTATCAAAATCAGACTCAGTCTTAACAAGAATCATTCGCCCCAGGTTATAAAAGCCCTCCAGAGAAGAATGTGCCAAACCTTTATCCAAGGCATCCATTAATGTGATCCATTCAGTCATGGATATTTTTAAGCCTTTATCTCGGCATACATACAAAAATTCAGTAAACAATTAAAGTATTCTCCTCTTTTTAACAACCTCAATATCCTCATCCTTCTTTATAAGAACTCCAAGGAATGGTAGCTTAGTTCTAATGGTTTCAGGATCAATACCCCCAAGCATAAGCGCATTTAACCAGTCTATAAGCTCTGAAGTGCTAGGCTTTTTTCTAACCTCTTTAATCTCTCTAATCCAGTAGAAGGTATCCATAGCATGCTTTAGGAGATTTTCGTCCATATTCTCAAAGTGAACACCTACGATTTCTTCCATTTCTTCTTTTTCAGGGAAGGAAATGTAGTGGAATATACATCTTCTAAGGAATGCATCAGGAAGCTCTTTCTCTGCATTTGAAGTTATTATAACAATAGGTCTTGTAGCTGCCTTAATAGTTTCCTTAGTCTCATGAATGTAAAACTCCATCTTATCAAGCTCCCAGAGAAGGTCATTAGGGAATTCAAGGTCAGCCTTATCTATCTCGTCGATAAGTAGAATTACCTGCTGCTCTGACTTGAAAGCTTCGCCAAGCTTACCAAGCTTAATGTATCTCTTAATATCATCTACGCCCTCTTCTCCAAACTGGCTATCATATAGTCTCTGAATGGTATCATATACATATAGACCATCCTGCGCCTTTGTAGTTGACTTGATATTCCAGATATATAAAGGCATATCAAATGCCTTGCTAATAGCTTCAGCAAGCATAGTTTTGCCTGTTCCAGGTTCACCCTTTATAAGAAGTGGTTTCTCTAAGGCACGTGCCACGTCAACAGCAGCCATAAGCTCAGGGGATGCAACATATTCCTTTGAGCCGGTAAATTTCATATCTAACATAGGTGTTCTCCTTATTTTCTAATTTGTCCGTTTCCGTATACTATATACTTAGTTGAGGTAAGTGCAAGTAAGCCCATAGGTCCTCTTGCATGAAGCTTCTGAGTTGAGATTCCTATCTCAGCACCAAAGCCAAACATAAATCCATCTGTAAATCTGGTTGATGCATTTACATATACACAAGCGGAATCCACTTCATTTAGGAAACGCTGTGAGCTTTCATAATCCTCGGTGATTATAGCTTCTGAATGACCAGTACTGTATTTGTTTATATGTTCGATTGCTTCATCTAATGAATTAACAACCTTAGCTGAGATAATTTTAGCAAGATATTCTGTGCCGAAATCCTCCTCAGTTGCAGCCTTAATAATTCCTGAAATAGCCTGTGCAGTCTCATCACCACGAATTTCACAGTCATTTTCAGAAAGCATTTCGGCTATCACAGGAATAGCCTTATCAGCTATATCCTTATGAATTACAAGAGATTCGCAGGCATTACATACACCTAATCTCTGAAGCTTTGCATTCTTTATAATAGGAAGTGCCTTATCTAAATCTGCACTCTTATCTACGAAAATGTGGCAGTTACCTGTTCCTGTCTCTATAACAGGTATGGTTGCATTCTCTACAACTGTCTTAATAAGTCCTGCGCCGCCTCTTGGAATAAGAAGGTCAATATACTGATTAAGCTTCATAAACTGCTTAGCAACCTCTCTATCAGTGTTCTCTATAAGACTAACTGCATCAGGAGTAACACCAGCCTTCTCTAAGGCGTCCTTGATAACCTTAACCATGGCGATATTTGAGTGTATACAGTCACTTCCACCTCTAAGTATTACAGCATTTCCAGTCTTAAAGCAAAGGGCAAAGGCATCTACGGTGACATTTGGTCTTGACTCATAGATTATACCTATAACACCCATAGGGACGCGCTTTTGGCCAATCATAAGGCCATTAGGACGCTGCTTCATACTGATAACCTCACCTACAGGGTCATCAAGAGATACAACCTGTCTTATACCAACAGCCATATCCTCAAGTCTAGGCTTTGTAAGTAAAAGTCTATCTAAAAGTGCCTCAGACATACCGTTTTTCTTAGCATTATCCATATCTATGCTATTTGCTTCTATAATTGGAGCTGCATTTGCCACAAGGGCATCTGCAACTGCAAGTAATGCATTGTTTTTATCATTCTGGCTTAGGCGAGCCATAACTCTTGAGGCTGCCTTTGCCTTGCTTCCTAATTCATTTAACATATAATGTATCCCCCTTTTATTTGTTTTTTGTAAATATATTGTCATCGCTTATTATAATATCCGGTTTTATATCATGCTCATCCATAGGTAGCATAGGCATAATCTGGAAATTATAGCATACAGCTATGGTTTTACAATATTTGTGTTTGGATAAATACTTGTCATAATATCCACCACCATATCCTATTCTACCCATATCCTCTGAAAATGCAGCTCCAGGCATTATTATTAATGTATTATCATTAGGTACTAGTATTTCATCTGTATCAGGTTCTAAGATACCATAAGTACCTTTAATAAGCTTGATATTCTTAGAATATCTGTAGAATTCCATGTTTTTATTGATTATCCTTGGCATCCATATATTTTTTCCATCTTTAAAGGCCTGATTCATCAGAATATCAAGATTAACCTCGTTATTGATGGGCATATATAGCACCAAGTCCTTGCAGCTTATATAAGCTTCCTGCTTTAGTACTCGGTTACATATTACTGTAGATAGTCTATTTAAGTAATCAGTATCAAAGCTTTTTCTTATATCTAAAATTGTGTCTCTTATTTCTTTTTTAGAAATATTTAGATTCATAAATAGCTATTCCTTATTTTTCTTCTTTAAAGGAATGTCCCTAACATGGGTTATGGAGCCATCCTTTTCTTTAATATCAATATTATCAAGAGTACCACGAAGATTCTTTTTGAAATCCTCTACAAACTGCTTTCTAAGTATAGTCTGTTCTTCCTTCTCCTCTGGAGTTAAGCCTTCAGGAGTTTTAGATTTATGGTACAATTCATTAATTCTCTTAATTCCTGCTTCAGTCATATGATTATAATATTCCTTTCATAATCAGTCGCTTTAATTGTTATTTTAAATAGCCCTTATGTACTATAAAGTCTACTGTATCAAAGTCTTCTACATCATGTGCGATAAACAGTGTTCCTACATCATCGCCATCTATGAGACAGTTTATAAGATTTAAATTAGATGCATCAAGTATTGCCATATCAGCACCTGAATCTACAGCAATTCTAGCTGCAGCAATCTTAGTAGACATACCACCGGTTCCGTAGCTTGTAACAGCGCCCTTAGCCATATTTTTAAGGTCCTCTGTAATCTCTGTAACTATTGAAAGCTTTACTGCATCAGGATTCTTATGAGGATCATCTGTATAGAAACCATCTATATCTGTAAGTAATATAAGCAAATCAGCATTAATTAGATTTGCAACTATAGCAGAAAGTGTGTCGTTATCTCCGAACTCAATTTCCTCAGTGGCTACAGTATCATTTTCGTTTACAACAGGGATAACATCCTGCTGGAGCAGTTCATTTAAGGTATTTTCAGCATTTCTTCTTCGCTCCTCGTCAGTAATTGCATCAAAGGTAAGAAGAACCTGAGCTGCTAAGTGATTGTACTCCATAAAAAGCTTCTGGTACATCATCATAAGCTGTCCTTGTCCTATCGCAGCACATGCCTGCTTAAGGGATACAGTTTTAGGCTTAGTTTTAAGTCCTAATGCCTGTGAGCCAACTCCTATGGCACCTGAAGATACAAGTACTACGTCCTTATCCTGATTTTTTAAATCGCAAATGATTCTAACCAGCTTCTCTAGCTTTCTAAAATCAATTCCACCAGTTTCTGCATGAATAAGTGATGATGAACCTATTTTTATAACGATTTTCTTCTTGTCCTTAAGTAATTCTCTATGATTCATAATATAAAGCCTTTCTTTAAGTAGTATATTTGTTATTCTTCTAATAAATATGTAGCACAAGCTTCAGCAACCTTGATTCCATCAACTGCTGCGGAAGTGATTCCACCGGCATATCCTGCACCCTCACCGCAAGGAAAAATTCCTTTTACAGAACTCATAAATGTATCATCTCTTATAATTCTTACGGGAGATGAGGTTCTCGACTCAATCCCAGATAATACACTATCCTCTCTGGCAAAGCCTGAAAGCTTACTGTCATAGTAAGAAATCCCTTCAATTATAGCATTATTTACATATACTGGCAAACAATTATTAATATTGCCAAGCACATAATTTCCCTTGATATTTGGCTTGATTTCACCTAATTTTTTTGTTGGTATATTGGCCTTAAAATCTTTAAAGGTTTGAACTGGAATGGCTCCATTTCCTTCTTTATAGGCTAATGCTTCGTATTTCTTCTGAAATTCAACTCCTGCAAGTACTCCGTATTCACCAAAGCCCTCACGTTCAAAGTCTTCCGGAGTAACGTTTACTACTATGGCGCTGTTAGAATTTACCTCATCTCGACCGTGATTACTCATGCCGTTAACAACAGATTGATTTTCATCAGAGGATGCATTAACTACAAAGCCTCCCGGACACATACAAAAGCTATATACACTTCTGCCCTCTGATGATCTAAAGGTCATCTTATAGTCTGCAGCAGGTAATCTGGATGCTTCAGAACTAGTTCCATACTGACTTTCGTCAATCATTTCTCTAGGATGCTCAATTCTTACACCTATGGCAAAAGCTTTTTGTTCCATAGGAAGCTGGTTTTCACAAAGCATTTTAAATGTATCTCTTGCGCTATGACCTATGGCTAGAATTAAGGTATTTGTATTATATTTTTTAATTTCACCTGTAATAGAATTTTTTATATGTGCTGTATAAATTGGTTTATCAGTAGAACATTTAATATTATAATCAATGAATAACGAATTAAAATTTATCTCTCCACCAAGATTTATAATCTCATGACGCATATTAACAAGAACCTTTTTTAACTCATCTGTACCAATATGAGGTTTGTTTAGGTATTCTATATCTTCCGGTGCACCAAATGTTATAAAATCCTTTATAACAGCATTAATACGGCCCATTTTGTCTTTTATTCCGGTATTTAATTTGCCATCTGAAAATGTTCCTGCACCACCTTCGCCAAAGGATACATTGCACTCAGGATTAATGCTTTCACCATTCCAAAAGTTTTCTACAGCATTTGTTCGTTCTTCTACTTTCATTCCACGCTCAAAAATAATTGGTTTAAATCCCATACGTGCAAGGTAAAGTCCACAAAAATATCCTGCAGGACCAGCTCCTATTACAATAGGTCTTTCGGCATCTAAATGAATTAATTGATTTGGATTTGAATATGGAAGTTGATATAAACAATCTTTGGTTAACATAATATTATTATTGTCGCTAGATTTAGATAAAATCTTCTCTTGGTATTTTGCTTTAATATCAACAGTATAAATGTACATCAAATCCTGTTTATTTCTTGCATCAATAGACTTTTTTACTATTCTCTCTATTGTAAATTCATTTGATTTGATAATTTTTTCAATTTTAGCTTTAATTGTTTCCTGATTATGTATTACAGGTACTTTGATTTGACTTATTCGTATCATACTATGCTCTTTCCTGCTTTATATCCGGTAAGCATGGCAAAGGTTAAATTATATCCACCACAAATACCATCAATATCAAGTAATTCTCCTACTATATAAACGCCTTTAGTAATTTTTGATTCCATATTAAAAGGATTGATATCGTTAATATCTACACCACCGGCTGTTACCTGAGCCTGTTCCATGTCATATAAATCATGGATGCTAAATTCCATAGAACTTAAGGTATTGGCCATAGATTTAAGCTTAATTATAGAAGTATCCTTTGCTAATTGTTTACAATCAATATTATGTAATGAACAAACATAGATAGCAATTTTGTCATTTACATATCCATTTAACAAACCTAATATGGTTCTATTTTTTAGATTATTAGATTCTATGTCTTTTATTAATAGGTTATAGCTATTTTCCTTCGGATAATCTAAAAATGAAATAATAAGTTTTGGATTATTGTTTTTAGTTAGTAGCTTACCAATCTTAGAGGATAATTCAAATATACATATTCCTGACAATCCCTGTTTAGAAAATTGTAATTCTCCATAGCTTGTAGCAATAGTTTTATTATTAGAAGATAATAATGATATTTTTGCATTAGCACGTACTCCTGCAAGTTGATTTGTATCTTCTTTTACGTATATTCCACAAAGGCTTGGACGAGGCTTGATTATTTTATGACCAAATTCATTTGCTAGCTTATATCCAGAATCGGTTCCACCTAATGACTTATACGCCAGACCACCATTTGCAAGGGCTATTTGAGCAGCCTTAAAGGCCTCATTTTCGCATTTAATTGTAAAACTTGGATATTTGCCTTCTATGGACAAAACTTCTGTATTTAAGCGTATCTCCACTTTTAATTCATTTAATGCATCAATCATTGCCCAGACCACCGAGGATGCCTGAGCAGAGCTTGGATATATGTAGTTGTTGTCATCAATTGAATTTATCCCAATAGAGTTAGTGAAATCAATTAATTGATTATATGGTAAACTGTTATTGTAGGCGTTTTCCAATGCCTGGTTTATAAAATTCTCATAGTTATCTGATGAACTAGAATTATAATGTAACTTACTGTCGAAACAGGTGTTTGTTAAATTACATTTTCCATTACCAGTTGCATATAGTTTTTTTCCTAATTTATTATTTTTATCAATTAATAATACTTTTTTACCATTTCTACCGGCAGCTATGGCACAGCTCATTCCTGCGGCGCCACCACCAATTATACATAAATCGTACATATGCTCTCCTTACAAAAGGTTGTTTTCAAAAATATATTGAAATATATTAAAGGTAACTAAGAATAAACAAATATAAAATAATAAATATAAAAATAATTTCTTCAAGGCTCATTCCTCCCTGAAGAAATTATTCTCATTATTATGATTTTTATTCAAATGTAACATAACCAGTTGATTTTGGAATTACATCAACAAAGCTTTGGCCTGGATTAAATTTTAGTGGTTTACCAGCTTCATCATAGTATCTAACTTTAGCATTTTCGTATTTCCAAGTTAAAGGCACATAAGAACCATTTGAAACGAAATAGCCCTCACCACCATCAGACCACTCGATATCATATAATCCGTCACCTATATCATAATAATTAGCTGTCATAATTATTACATTCTTGTAAGCAAGCTGCTCTCCTGTTTGATCATCAATCTGGGCTTCACCATATTGGAATCTCTTATATGTTTTTGATGAAGCATCATACTCAAACCATGGAGTATAATAATCACTAAATGCTACTGTGAATTTATTTGCGGAACTACCCTTTAAGTCAGTATCTTCTGCGTTAAAATATAATGTTCTTTCGTAGTTTCCGTCATAGGTTCTTCCATATCCCATATAGTCAATTCCGGCATTAAGCATTTCTGTATTTGTATAAACATTATGTGGTTCATAACGAGATGTATCTCTATAAAATACAATAGAACCTTCTCCTGAAACACCGTTAAGATTAGCAACATATTCATGCGCTATTATTTCATGTGCTTTATTTGACCAACCATAATGAGTATATATACCACCTAAGTTTTGAGCCATACGAATATAATAAGGACGAGCACTTCTTACAGGTCCCAGCTTTTCTATGTTAGAATAATCCTTAAATACACAAAGATAACGAGTAATACCACCTTCAACCATCATTTCGTATGTAATGTCAGCCTGTGATATACCAGACTGAGGCATAGCATCAATAATGTTGTTTATCATAATACAAATAGGTCTATGATTCTCAAGTGATTCGTCAATCCATTCACCGGTTAATTCACTTTGAACATATCCTTCTTTTGTAATTACTGATAAACTTGATGGGTTAGCAATAGTATCCTCTGTTTCTATATTTATAACAGCTTCTGTAGTAGTATCCTCAGAAGCCTTATCTTTTTTGTCTTTTCCACAACCAACTAACAAAGTCATAGACAATGCTAAAGTTGTTATTACTAATTTAGTGTATTTCTTTTTTATCATCTCTGGTGTATCCTTTCTTAGTTAATATTTCTTCTTGTTTCTCTTCCATGATGATACGTTCTTCATCATCAATATGATCATAACCAAAAAGATGTAACATACTATGTGCAGTTAAAAATGCAGTTTCTCTTCTTTTTGTGTGTCCATACTCCTGGGCTTGAGATACAATACGGTCAATATTTAGAATTATATCTCCTAGAATTAACTCACCTGTATCTTGATTAAAGTAATCTATAGGGTTGTCCTCAAGATTATAAAAATCACCAATATTTACAAATTCACACATAGGAAAAGATAATACATCTGTTGGAGCATCTATACCCCTGTGCATATTATTTATCTCTTTGATACCATCATTATCTGTGAAGAATACGTTTACTTCGCATTCATAAGGACATTTCATATAATCTATAGAAGCATTAATTATATCTTCTACTATGACCTCATATTCCCTAGGTATTTCAGTACTTAATTCATTTTCAATATAAATACTCATCCTAAATCACCCTTTTGAATTATACAACATTTACAAGTTATTATCAAGTTATCCCTGCTTCCTTTTGCTGGTAGCGGATTTTTTTGTTTTAGACATATTATCCTTAGTTGTCAGCTTGTCTTTTGTCCTGCTTTGTTTTTCTTCATAAGCTTCATAAGCACTGACGATTTTTTGAACCAAAGGATGTCTGACAACATCATCACTAGAGAATTGTACAATAGAGATATCATCAATTTTATTTAGTACCTTAAGGGCTACTTCTAATCCTGATTGTGCATCCTTAGGTAAATCCTTTTGAGAAAGGTCTCCGGTTATAATTGCTTTTGAACCGAAGCCTATACGAGTTAAAAACATTTTCATCTGTGCTGGAGTAGTATTTTGTGCTTCGTCTAGTACAATATAAGCATTATCTAGCGTTCTACCACGCATATAAGCTAGTGGAGCTACCTCTATAAGTCCTTTTTCCATATTCTTTAGAAAAGATTCTGCTCCCATTATCTCATAAAGTGCATCATACAGAGGCCTAAGGTATGGATCTACCTTGCTTTGTAAATCGCCAGGAAGGAATCCTAATTTTTCTCCAGCCTCAATGGCTGGTCTTGTTAGGATTATTCTATTTACCTCGTTATTCTTAAATGCAGTGATTGCTTTAGCCATAGCTAGATATGTTTTTCCTGTACCTGCAGGTCCAACACCAAATACAATCATGTTATTATCTATTGCATCTAAATATTTCTTTTGACCTAAGGTTTTAGCTTTTACTGGTTTTCCATTAATGGTATGACAAACAGTATCTTTATCAAGTTCTGTTACGATTTTTTCATTACCAGTCTTCGATAATGAAACTGCATAATTTATGTTTTGGTCAGAAATAATATTTCCGGTTTTTGAGAGGTTAATCATTTGTTCTATAACTGAAATTGCCATTTTAACATTATCCTCTTCACCGGCAATTTTTAAGTTGTCACCTCTTAATACAATTGTTACATGATAAGCTTTTTCTATGTTTTTTATATTTCTATCAAATTGTCCAAAGATATTTTGTATGTGTTCGTTTGGAATTGAAATGTTTTCGGAAAATGAACTCATTTATATTATTCTCCTTCTTGGGTTACTTCGATATCACAAGGAATGCCAATAACCTCTTTGCATTTGATTATACCAGAGGCAATACATTCATCATTAACAATAGTTATTTTAACATTATTTTCAAGGATTGACACCCCTTTTTTCTTTAAATTTTCAATATATGATAAAAGTCTTTTATTTGCAATATCATAAGCTTCTTCTGGTGTGTATTTTATGTTTGTCAAATTGTATTCCTTATAACAATTAGTAGTATAACCTATTGGTAGAAATAAATTTTCAAATATGGAAAATGTTTTAGTTGTTGATATTTTGTCGTAGGATTTTAACTTATTATTTGAAGGTATGTGAATAATTGAATTTATAATATTTAAGTCAAACGATTTCTTTGTTTTTCCAGTATATACTTTTTTTGTGTTTTCTATAGGAAATGTATCATTGTAGTTATAATCTACAATTCCAATAACTGTGCCCTGTGCTGTTGTATATGTTGTTTCTATTAGCTCATCATATTCATTTGATATATTTACTACACCGGTAATTAGAATATCATTCTTTTTTACCTGGTCACCATTAGAAACTATTTTCTTACCTTTGTTTGTAATTACTTCAGTGATTATAGCATCCTTATAGGCAATTATATTACATGGTTTTTCTGTCTCTATAGGTTTATCGTTTGGTATAGATTCATTTATGTGAACAATTAAATTAGTCCCTCTTATTTCACAGCTTATCCACGCTATATTATTAAATCGTTCTCGTAACTCTTTTTCTAATTTATTGCAGTTGATTTTAGATTTTTTATAACCGATTGGTATATAATCAGCATTTATTATTTTTATTATTTCTTCTTTTGTATATATATCGTTTCCAATAATTGATACTTTCCATATAAAATTGGAAAATATAAATATTGAAATAACACAAAGCAAGATACATATTGCAAAGATTTTTCTTTTTTTGTATTTATAAAAGAAATTTGGTAAACCTGATTTGTTAAGGATTGTAATCTTTGATTTGATTTTATTATTGAAATATAATATCTTTTTATAATCCTTCATATTTACGGTAAATATATAACCATCTTCTATCGTTTTTAGATTGCGTATACTTATATCATTTCTTTTGCATAAATTAAGCAATCTATCAGAACCCCATCCAGTGTTTTCAATTGTTATCTCTCCCTGGAGCCATATTTTTATATTAATCATATAATACATTTCCTCCATTATAATATTTGATTATATTAATATCACCTGATATTTTTAAGCTATATTTGTTGTAGGAATCTATTTGAAGTTCTGATCCTTCTATTGAAATATTGATTTTTTTGCAACATACCATGATTAATTTGTCATCAAAATATTCTATGTTTTTATAATCCTCAATGTATATTGTATTATTTGATAAGATTACAGATTTAGTCATGTTTATTTTCCGTTTTTATTTAGTTTATTCAAGAAAATTATAATTTAGGACAAAAAAAGAACTACTAATAATCTAGTAGTTCTTTTATATAATCTTAAAAATTACTTAAACTTACGCTTTCTAGCAGCCTCTGACTTTTTCTTACGCTTTACGCTTGGCTTCTCGTAATGCTCTCTCTTACGAATCTCCTGCTGAATACCAGCCTTAGCACAGTTTCTCTTAAATCTTCTAAGAGCGCTATCCAAAGTCTCATTCTCTTTAACTATTACGTTTGACATACTATCCTCAACCTCCCTCCAGTTGCGAAATATCTAATTACGTGCTATACAACTGTTTGGGTTTACCTCCAAATCGCACATCAATTATTATAACACATATAAATTATTCGTCAACAAAAAAATGAAATTAATTACATTTTTTACCAGATTATGTATTGAAAGTATGATTTAAGCTCTATTAGTAAAGATATGGTCTATAATACCGTATTCTAAAGCTGCTTCAGCGGAAAGGAAATTATCTCTTTCGGTATCCCTTTCTATAATATCAAGGGACTTGCCAGTATTCTCGCTTAAAATCTTATTAAGCTTTTCTCTTGTTTTTATTATGTGATCTGCATGAATCTTCATGTCTGATGCCTGCCCCTGTGCTCCGCCAAGTGGCTGATGAATCATAATTTCTGAATTAGGAAGTGCAATTCTCTTACCCTTAGTGCCACCTGCAAGTAAAAATGCTCCCATACTAGCAGCCATACCAACACAGATTGTTGATACATCGCACTTTATGTACTGCATAGTATCATAAATTCCCATACCTGCTGATACTGAACCACCAGGACTATTGATATATAAGCTAATATCTTTATTTGGATCCTCTGATTCTAAAAATAAAAGCTGTGCTATAACAAGGCTTGCTGTTGTATCATTAACCTCGTCAGCTAGAAAAATTATTCTATCCTTTAAAAGTCTTGAGTATATATCGTAGGCACGCTCTCCTCTACTAGTTTGCTCTACGACGGTAGGTACTAATGCCATATAAATCATTCCTTTCTATTGATATTAATTATTGATGTTAATGTAATTATGCATAATTCAAATTTATAGTCAGCTGTTAATATTAACAACTGACTATATTGCTTATGTTATATATTATCTTATCATACAAAATAATTATTACAATCAACTGTAGGTTTAATACAGTAGCTATGCAAGCATAGTTTTGGCTTCTTCAACTCCGGAATTAAGTGCTTCTGATATTCCAGCAGGGTTCTTTCCACCAGCCTGTGCCATATTTGGACGACCACCGCCGCCACCGCCAACCATTGGTGCAATCTTCTTAACTATATTACCTGCATGTGCACCTTCGGATACTGCATCATCTGTAGCCATTACAATAAGGTTTACCTTGCCATCCATATCAGATGCAAGTACTACAACACCTGAACCAATCTTTGCTTTTAGGTCATCTCCAAGATTTCTAAGTGCATTCATATCAATACCGCTTACACTTACTGGAAGAACCTTGTATGTGCCAACCTCTACAACATTGCTCATTACATCTCCAACAGATTCCTTAGCCATCTTGTCCTTAAGCTTCTGATTCTCTGAATTAAGAGCCTTAATCTCGGCTAACATAGCTTCAATCTTTTCAGTAAGCTTAGATGGTTCTGTCTTAGCAGCTATGCTAGCTGCATGAAGCTCATCCTCTAACTTCTTATAATAATCAAATGCGCCCTTTGAAGTAAGCGCTTCTATACGTCTAACACCTGCAGCAACACCTTGCTCTGATATAATCTTAAATGTACCGATAACTCCGGTGTTAGGTACGTGAGTACCTCCACAAAGCTCCTTTGAGAACTCTCCCATACTTACTACTCTTACTGTTTCGCCGTACTTCTCTCCGAAAAGCGCCATAGCTCCAGTTTTCTTAGCATCCTCTATAGACATTTCAGCAGTTTCTACTGCTAAATCTCTCTCAATTTCAGCATTTACAATAGCTTCAACCTTAGCAATCTCTTCCTTAGTCATGGCCTGAATATGTGTAAAGTCAAAACGAAGTCTATCCTGAGCAACATAGGAACCAGCCTGCTCTACATGTCCACCGAGAACAGTCTTTAAAGCCTTCTGAAGAAGGTGTGTAGCTGAGTGGTTCTTACAGGTAAGTCCTCTCTGATTCTCATCTACGGAAAGTGTTACAGTTTCTCCAACCTTAAGCTCTCCACTTTCTACATAACCAACATGAGCAATCTTGCCACCTACAACCTTTACAGTATCTTTAACAACGAATACTCCATTTTCAGTCTTAATAATACCTGAATCACCGCATTGACCACCCATTGTAGCATAAAATGGAGTAATATCAGTAAGGATTGAACCATTTGTACCCTCAGAGAGTGTATCAACAACTGCATCTTCTGTAGTGACAGCAACAACTTTGGCATCAATAGTAAGCTTGTCGTATCCATCAAATTCAGTAATTAAATCTACTGGAAGCTCCTCGTAGATAGTTGCGTCAGCACCCATATAGGTTGAAACCTTACGAGCCTTTCTAGCTGTAGTTCTCTGAACTTCCATACATTCCTTATATCCTTCCTCGTCAACAGTCATTCCTGCCTCTTCAAGAATTTCCTTAGTAAGGTCAAGTGGGAAGCCATAGGTATCATAAAGCTTAAATGCATTCTCGCCACTAAGCTCAGTCTTATCTGAAGCCTTGATTTCATCTATAAATGTACCAAGAATAGCAAGTCCTTGATCTATAGTCTTGTTAAAGCTTTCCTCCTCCTTGTTAAGAGTAGCGAAAATATGCTCCTGCTTCTCTAGAAGCTCTGGATAAGCATCCTTAGAGCACTCAATAACAGTTTTACAAAGCTCGGCAAGGAACATATCCTTAATTCCAAGCATTCTACCGTGTCTAGCTGCTCTTCTAAGAAGTCTTCTTAAAACATATCCTCTACCCTCGTTAGAAGGGAGAACACCATCTGAAGTCATAAATGTAACTGAACGAATATGGTCAGTGATAAGTCTGATAGAAATATCCTTTTTCTCATCAGTCTTATATGTAACACCAGCCATCTCACAGATTTTATCTCTTAAAGCCTTAAGAGTATCTACATCGAATATTGAGTCAACATCCTGAACTACTACAGCAAGTCGCTCAAGCCCCATACCTGTATCGATGTTCTTCTGATCAAGCTCTACATAGTTGTTGTTACCATCGTTATCAAACTGAGTAAATACGTTGTTCCAAACCTCCATGTATCTGTCACAATCACAGCCTACTGTACAGTCTGGCTTACCACAGCCGTACTTTTCTCCTCTATCATAGTAAACCTCAGAACAAGGACCACATGGACCTGCACCATGCTCCCAGAAGTTATCAGCCTTACCAAACTTAAAGATTCGATCTTTCGCAATACCTATCTTTCTGTGCCATATATCAAAAGCCTCGTCATCTTCAAGATATACTGATGGGTAAAGTCTATCAGCATCAAGACCAACAACCTCAGTTAAAAATTCCCAGGTCCACTCGATAGCTTCATTCTTAAAGTAATCTCCAAAAGAGAAGTTACCAAGCATTTCGAAGAAGGTACCATGTCTTGCTGTTTTACCAACATTCTCAATATCACCTGTTCTGATACATTTTTGGCAGGTTGTTACTCTTCTTCTTGGTGGAATCTCCTGACCTGTAAAATATGGCTTTAATGGAGCCATACCTGAGTTAATAAGCAACAAACTGTTATCATTACGTGGAATAAGTGAGAAGCTGTTCATCTTAAGATGATCCTTGCTCTCAAAGAATTCCAAAAACATCTTTCTTAGTTCATTTACACCGTAGTTCTTCACGTTAAAAATCCTCCTAGTTACTATTTAAACTATTTATTCCTTGCTTTCAGCTGCAAGCTTTGCGTTTTTATTTGCTCTAATCTTTCCACCTACCTTGATACCTACAAATGCACAGGCAAGGAAAAGTATAAATTTTACTAAATATAATAATAATTCACTGATTAATGCGCTCATAATGATTACCTCCTATTTGCAAGTTCTCTTACAACATCATCCCAAGTAACATCCTTTTCTACCATAAGTACCATTGCATGATACAGAAAATCTGCTAACTCGTACTTAATCTCTTCTGGGTTAGGATTTTTGGCTGCTATAATTATTTCAGTTGCTTCCTCTCCAACCTTTTTAAGGATTTTATCAATTCCTTTATCAAAGAGATAATTAGTATATGATCCTTCTCTTGGATTATTCTTTCTGTCTAGAATAATATTGTAATCCTCTTCAAGAATCTTTAAAGGATTTACATTATCGTATTCCTTTTTAAATAAAGGAGTGAAGAAACAATTTGGACTTCCTGTGTGACAAGCCACACCTATCTGTTTAACCTTTGCAAGGATTGTATCTTTATCACAGTCAATTATAAGCTCCTGCACATATTGGAAATGACCACTTGTTTCACCCTTTACCCAAAGTGACTGTCTACTTCTACTAAAATAAGTCATAGTTCCTGTCTCTAGTGTTTTCTCATAAGCTTCCTTGTTCATGTAAGCCATCATAAGAACATCACCTGTCATATAATCCTGAGTAATTACAGGTATGAGACCATCAGAGTTAAGCTTAAATTCCTCAAATGCTAAAGCATTTACATCCTTGTTTAAGTCATTTGCAATTAAATTTTTAATACCAGATACATAATCCGCAGTTGGATCATCCTCATGGCTTGTGTATCCAGTATAATTAATTATAAGTGTATCCACTCCTGCTTCAATTAATTCCTTTGTAGCTTTTAGCATACTTGGAATATCCTTGTCACTGGTAAGAGTGTCTGTATTAACGCCTGTAGGAAGTTCTATTTCACTTATAAAATCCTTTAATTCTTCGATATAATTTTCATTATATCCGTTAATATAAAAACCACCGGCTCCGAAAAGCTTAAATTCTTTTAAATCACCGATTTCAAGCTTGCTTTCTTTGAAATTAGTATTGATGTAAATCTTCTCTTTGCCAAATCTTAAAGAGCTTTCATTAATTAAATCAAGCTCTACAGAGGTGCTTGCACCATCTAAATCGAAACAACAAACTCTGTTAACACCTGCATATAAGGTATATTTTACGTCATCAAACCTCTTGGCTATTATATTGACATTTAAAGGCAAATCAATATTTTTGGTTATATATTTTATTTCTTCAACAAATTCCTCATAAGAACCCTCTCCGGTATAGATAAGCTCATCAACTCCAATTTTCTTAAAGTAATTAGCTATTTCAACCTTTTCCTTAGGTTCTGTATATGGAACACTGATATTACCTATAAGCTTTATCTTATTCATAGTATTATAAGCTTCCCTTAGTGCTAAGAAGCTGTCCCTCCAATCTAATATCCTTCATGGTGGCCATATCTAAAGCCTTAGCAAAGGCCTTAAATGCAGCTTCTATAATGTGATGATTATTTGAACCGTGAATTTGCTTAATATGTAAGTTCATACCTGCGGCATAGGATACTGCGTAGAAAAATTCTTTGACCATTTCTGTATCTAAATATCCTACCTGTGGAACTGTAAGGTCTAAATCATATACCAAGTAAGGTCTACCAGATAAATCAATGGCACTAAGAACTAAGGTTTCATCCATAGGAAGCATAAATGAACCATATCTCTTAATTCCAACCTTATCTCCTACAGCCTTAGCAATAGCCTGTCCTAGTACAATACCTGTATCCTCAATTGTATGATGTGAATCCACTATTATATCACCAATAGCTTTAAGTCTTAAGTCAAACAAGCCATGCTTCGCAAAGCTAATAAGCATATGATCAAAAAAAGCTATTCCTGTATCAACCTCAGCTATTCCCGTTCCATCTAAATTAAGTTCCAATTCAATATTTGTCTCCTTTGTTACTCTAGAGACCTTTGCAATTCTAGCAGCCATATAATCACTTCCTTATATTCTAATTTGTATTTCAATTATTAGGTATGCGTATATATAATATACAAACACAATATAACAATTTATTATAGCATTTTATACACCTTGTTTCAATTATTTTCTGCAATTGTATTAGGGTTTAAAAGTAAATCATATTCATCATAAAATCCTGTGCCATTTTCGTATTTTACAGCTATAAGTAATGAACCTAGACCAATTTTGCTATATAGCTCATCAGTAATTTTAAATTCTTTTAATTCATTATCAGACAATTGAACTGTTGCAAATTTACTTTCAAAATCACCACTTTTCACAGTTTTCTTATCTCTTACAACCACATACATGATTTTAATCTTGTTATTTTTGATATCACTTATAAGGTTTTGTCTGGATTTTATTATTAATGTGCAGATTCCCACATCCAATCCTGCTAATATTACTACTCCTAATATGTTTCTAATAATATCAACAGAAGGAGCTTTGCTTGCGATAGAACCTATTAATAAACAAACTGGGAGTAATTCAACAAAAAGTAATATTAATAATCCAATTAAATATGTAGACGAATTTTTTTGTTTATATTCCTTGTTTGCAAATTCTATTATATAATCAAGCTCCTTTTGGTCAGGTTCTTTCCAATCAAAATCCATATTAACGTTCCTCCTATGTTATTTCAGTATTATTCGTTTTCTGCAATAATGTTGGGATTTAAAATAAAATCATATTTATCATAAAATCCATCTTTATTATCATATTTAATAGCTATCAGGGGTGAACCTGCCTCAATTTCTTTATATAGCTTAGCTGGTATAATAAAAGCATTAACATCTTCTTCCGGAAGCTGTACTAATATCTTTTTTTTATTCTTCTCTCGAACAACTGTTGAAAATGTTTTTATATTATTGTTTTTGATATCTAACAATACTTTCTTCTTTTTACGAACTGTAAAAATATAATATGCTATAACACAGAATATAATAATAAATATAAATAAAATGCATATAAATATCTCTTTTTGTACTGATAATTCACTTATATAATGATTTACAAGTAAACCGGAAGATATAAAAATAGGATAAAATTCTAATGTAATTAATAAAGCAAAAGCACTATATAATCTGGATTTTTTTTCTTTTGCTAATTCATTTTTACCATATTCTTTTATAAAATATAATGTTTCATTATCAGGTTGTTCCCAATCAAATAAATTATCAAACATATATAAACTCCTGTTGTTTTGTAAATGCCAAAAAACGCATCAGAAAACTGACACGTTTTATAGCTGATTAAATTAATTTTCAAATCTCACACTTATAGAGTTTGCGTGAGCTGTAAGCTGCTCTGACTTTGCAAAGTCTACGATATCCTTATATACAGGCTCTAAAGCTTCTCTTGAATAGTATATAATACTAGACTTCTTAATAAAGTCATCCACACTAAGTGGTGAGAAGAACTTTGCAGTACCATTTGTAGGTAATACATGGTTAGGACCTGCAAAATAATCACCAAGTGGCTCTGATGAGTAATCTCCTAAGAAGATTGCACCAGCATTCTTTATCTTAGTCATAGTATCAAAAGGATTCTTAGTCATTATCTCTAAGTGTTCACTGGCAATTTCATTTGCAGTATCAATTGCCTCCTCCATATCCTTAGCTACTAATATATATCCGTAGTTATCTACAGATTTTCTCATAATTTCTGTTCTAGAAAGCTCCTCTATAAATACCTCAACCTGCTCAGATACCTTTTTGCCAAGCTCCTGTGAAGTTGTAATAAGAATGGCTGAAGCCATCTCGTCATGTTCTGCCTGTGATAAAAGGTCTGCAGCAACATATCTTGGATTAGCTGTTTCGTCAGCCAGTACTAATATTTCACTAGGACCAGCCACTGAATCAATGCTAACATGTCCGAATACACATCTCTTTGCAAGAGCTACAAATATATTTCCAGGACCTACAATTTTATCAACCTTAGGAATAGACTCTGTGCCATAAGCAAGAGCAGCTATGGCTTGAGCACCTCCAGCCTTGTATATAGCATCTACACCAGCTTCATTGGCGGCAACAAGTGTCATAGGATATACTTTTCCTTCTGAATTACATGGTGTAGTCATAATTATATTTGACACTCCGGCAACCTTAGCTGGGATAACATTCATAAGTACTGAAGATGGATATACTGCCTTTCCACCAGGCACGTATACACCAACATTTTCAATAGGTGTAACCTTCTGTCCCAGCATGCTTCCATTTTCTTTAGAATCAAACCAGCTATACTGCTTTTGCTTTTCGTGGTATTCTTTAATATTAGCGATAGCTTTTCTAATAATTTCAAGAAGATTAGAGTCCACATTCTTATACGCTTCCTCTATCTCTTCCTTTGTAACTTTTATATTATCAGTATTAATTATAGCCTTATCAAACTTTTCAGTGTATTTGAATAGAGCTTCGTCTCTGTTTATATGTACATCCTCAACTATTTCTTTAACAGTAGTCTCATATGTGCCATAGTTATCAGGACTTCTTTTAAGCAGATTGCTTAAGATATCCTTTTTAGTTTCTTGATTTAATTCTACGATTCTCATTGTTTAAGCCTCCAAATGCTTATTAATTATTTTCTTTTTGTATTAAAACATTTAACTGGTCAAGCAGATTAAGTATTCTCTCGTGCTCCATACGAAGACTAACCTGATTAACCACTACTCTCGCTGAAAGTGGACAGATTTCCTCTAATACTTCAAGTCCATTTTCCTTAAGTGTAGAGCCGGTTTCTACAATATCAACTATAACCTCTGAAAGATCAACAAGTGGAGCTAACTCAACAGAACCATTAAGCTTAATAATCTCAACAGTTTGATTCTTTTTATTATTAAAGTAATCTTTAGCTATGTTTGGATACTTGCTAGCAACTCTTATTATTTCATTTTTAGAAAGAAACTCTCTAGCTGACTCTGGTCCACATACACACATACGGCACTTACCAAAGCCTAAATCCATAACCTCATAGAGGTTTCTTCCTTCCTCTAGAATGGTGTCTTTACCAACAACACCAATATCTGCAGCACCGTATTCTACATAAGTAGGTACATCTGAAGCCTTAGCAAGGAAGAACTTTATCTTATGCTCTTCATTTGTAAATATAAGCTTTCTAGTATTTGGGTCTTTAGCCTCTTCACATGTTATACCTATTTCTTCAAATAAAGCCAATGTTTTCTTGGCAAGTCTACCTTTTGCCAAAGCAAATGTTAAATATCTCATAACAACCTCCGTATATACCATCAGTATTAACCGATTATGTCCATAATATTTCCGTCTGAATCAATGTAGGTAAGAGTTTTTATATGCATCTTTTTTGCATAGGCTTCATACTCATCTAAATCATGTCTCTGTGACTTTCTTACAAGTTCAACATTGATTCCTTTATTTCTAAGATGTACTGCGTGTTGGATAGCTTCCTTTTGGGCTGCAATCTCATATATAAGCATTTTATTTGAATAGTCAACTTCAACTTCAACATCATTACGGGCGATAGCATTCATAAGCTCATCTATGTAAATTGCAAAGCCTATTGATGGAGCGTCCTTGCCAAAGGTAGAAAGAAGATTATTATATCTTCCACCCTTTACGATAGCCTCACCTGTTCCGTAGGTGTAGCCATTGAAAACTATACCTGTATAGTAGTTATATCTATTAATCTGACTTAAATCAAAGCTTACATATTTATCATAACCATAGGTTGCTATAGCCTGATAAACTCTCTTCATACGGTCAATAGCTTCTATAGACTGTGGATTTGTAACTAGGCTTCTTGCTTTATCAAGCATATCTAGTCCTCCAAATAAGCTATTAAACTCTGATAATGCTTTCTTCATGTTAGGCTTAATATCAAGCTTTGAAACATATTCAGTAAGGCCAAAGAAATTTTTGAGCTGTATCAATTCCTTAATCTTCTTTTCGGCTTTTTTGTCAAGACCAGCCTCTTCAATAATACCCTTAAAAAATTCGACCTCGCCTATTTCGATCATAAACTCCTCAAGACCTACCTCCTTTAATGCGCTTATAACACAAGAGATTATTTCTGCATCAGCAGCTGAGCTATCATCATTTATAAACTCTCCACCAATTTGAGTAAGCTCGTTTAGCTTTCCTTGATGCTGTGCCGCATTTGTGAAGGTTTTGCCAGTATAACAAAGTCTAAGTGGTAAATCTACATCTGTATAATACTTAGCAACACATCTTGCAACACTTGGAGTTATATCTGGTCTTAATACAAGGGTGTTATTATTTCTATCGAAAAATTTGTACATCTCATTTGAGTGAGCTGAACCTCTGTCATAATTAAATATATCAAAATACTCAAAGGTAGGCGTTTCTATACTTGAATAACCATATCTTTTAAGAATATGATTAATTTGCTCTACCACCTTATTTCTTTCCTTGCACTCTGAGTTATAAACATCTCTCACTCCTTCAGGAGTATGTAATAGCTTATCGTACATAATAATCACCTCTCGTCGTATACTTTAGCAAATTAAAGTGATAATTCGCTACCATAGTAAAATCTTTTAGTTATTATAATAAGTAAATATATCCTTGTCAAGCATATGCATAGACAAATTAATTATATTATATTTCCGAATTATTAGCAATGTTTATAAATATTAAAAAAATCAGAACATTCGTTTGCAATTCGAACAAATGTATGTTAGAATAACAGATATAATAAAAGGAATAGTACACTTATAATATATTGATTAAGTAAGGAGGAATAATATGGATTATAGTAAGCTATCCACTAAGCAACAAGAAATACTAGAATATCTTAAGGAATGTATTCTAAAGAAGGGATATCCACCTGCAGTAAGAGAAATATGTGAAGCTGTAAAGCTTAAGTCTACTTCTTCTGTTCATGCTCATCTAGAAACTCTTGAGGAAAAGGGATTTATTAGAAAGGATCCTACTAAGCCAAGAGCTATAGAAATTTTGGATGATACGTTTAATCTTTCAAGACGAGAGCTTGTTAATGTACCTATAGTTGGTGCTGTTAGCTGTGGTGCTCCTATCCTTGCAAATGAGAATATTGAAGGCTACTTCCCTGTTCCACCTGAGTATTTACATAACAAAGAAACCTTTATGCTTAAGGTCAAGGGTGACAGTATGATTAATGCTGGTATATTTCATGGAGATTTAGTTTTGGTTGAAAAGGCTAATACCGCTAGGAACTCTGATATAGTTGTTGCTCTTATTGAGGATTCAGCAACTGTTAAAACTTTTTATAAGGAGAATGGACACATTAGATTACAACCCGAGAATGATTCTATGGAACCTATTATTGTTGATGGTGATATGTCAATTTTAGGTAAGGTAATTGGACTTTTTAGAACTTTTTAAACTACGGAAAAGCCACTGGTTTGAATTCCAGTGGCTTTAATTAACTAAATATTATATCGCAGTATATTGCATCTTTGTTTTCATTACTTGTAATATATCTATATCTTACACAAGACCCCTCATTAAATCTAACAAAGAATGATGAATATGAATATGATAGCTTAGTATTAATGATGCTAAAAATATCACCTGCAAGTTTTACACTATAATTATATAATTTAATATCTAACACGTATCTGTTAAAACTTACACTTACACTTAATTTTTTTATCTCAGTTATATCATTAAATAAATCTGAAATTTTGTTATATATTTCATCGTTGGCCTGAAGGTTAACCTTGGATGTGTATTCATTTATTACCTTATACATATTAACCTCCAAATTTTATGACTAATATTTTTGTTTATCAGGTATCTTTCTGTTAATATCCTTGAATTTGTCAAAATTACGTATAAATAGCTGTACAACCTTCGGATCGAAATGTTTTCCACTAAGTCTAATTATTTCATCAAAAGTATCCTCTAAGGACCAGCCTTTCTTATAATATCTATCTGATGTAAGTGCATCAAACACATCACATACAGCCATAAGACGTGATATGTAGGAAATTTCTTCACCCTTCATACCAAGATAACCAGAACCGTCCCATCTTTCATGATGCTCTTTAGCCAATGTACATGCAATATGTAGTAATTCACCAGGACAATTCTTTAAAAGTGCTTCTCCATATAATACATGGTTTTTCATAATAGAATATTCTTCATCAGTTAGCTTTTCTGGTTTATCAAGTATTTCTTCGCTTATCATAAGCTTCCCGATATCATGCATCATAGATGCAGTACAAAGCATATCCACATATTCTTCATCAAATCCAGATGCTCGTCCTAGAACACGCATATATTCTGCCACTCTTTTGATATGCTCACCAGTAAACTTTGATTTACTTTCACTTATCTCCGCGAAGGAATATATAAGACCTTTTTGGTTTTCCTGCATAGTAACAGCAGTTTTTATAGCTGAATTAATCATATTTGAATTTCTTTGAACTATACTATAGGCAACTACAGACATAGCAAAAACAATAATTATATGAGGTGTAGCACAAGCTAAAAGATTTTCCTCTATAGAGTTATAACTCTGACCTATAAAATAATCGCTATAAAAAACAGATAGTATACTTGAACCAACAATTCCAACTGTCATAAGAAGTGAGGTATAAAGAACCAAAGTTTGATTATAGTATAGTGATGCAAGCAATATTGGGAAAAGCATTGCAGGGAAAGCAAAGGAACCCAATAATGTTAGCATTGCAGTAACTATTAAACAAACACATATAATAACAATATGTTTTGTTCCTTCTGATGAGTCAAATTTAAGTATATTAATAACTAATGTAGGAATTAATGCGACAAATATAGAGCTTCCAAAGAATATTACCATAAGGTAAAAGTCTAAATCTGTTAGAAAATAGCAAAATGCGAAAACTATTAAAAGAACTACACACATAATTCTTAAGCATCTAGCTGATATCTGATTAATCTGTCTGTAATTGTCTTCTGCAAGTTTATTTTTGCCCAATTTTACAGGTCTCCTATTGAAATTAATCTTCCGTCCCTCCATATATGCTCTAAATCATAGAAGGAACGTTCATCTTCCACAAAGATATGAACTATTATAGCATAATAATCCAGTAATATCCACCCTCCATTTGCATATCCTTCGCGATTTTTTAGCTTTACTCCTGCTTTTTGCATAAATTCTTCTACATTGTCACATAGCGCTTGGACTTGGTTTTTATTAGAGCCATCTGCGATTATAAAATAATCGCCCATAGAACTCACTTCGTTAATATCAATAATTCTAATATCATGTCCTTTTTTATCATCTAGTGCATTATATGCAATTTTTACTAAGTCTTTAGAATTCATAAAAATCTCTCTTTCTTATTTGTTTACATAATAATTGTAGGTTAACTGTGTCATAAAATCCAACTCGTTTGTAGAATTATTCAAATAGTCTAAGGTGTTCTTAAGTATATGAATAACACATTTGTCCAAGTCCACAAAGGCTTCACGGCGAATTATATCCATATCCTTAAGTTCTTTTCTATTAGGTTCAATATAATCAGCAACAAATATTATCTTATCAAGCAAGGTCATATTAGGTCTTCCTGTAGTATGATAGGTGATTGCATCAAGTATTTCATCATCATCCACCTCATATCTTGCTTTTGCGTAATAAGCCCCTAGCTTTCCGTGAAGCATATCCGGATTACTTTCCTCGAATTTACTTATGGCAAGCTTATGTTTTCTGGCTTTTTCCAGTTTTTCCTTAGTTGGTAAGCATTTTGCGCAATCATGAAGAAGTCCTGCTATTCTAGCTTTTTCAATATCAGCGCCATGTACCATTGCCATACAGGCAGCAGTATATTCCACTCCTAAAGAATGCTCTAATCTTCTATCATTTATTTTACTTTTCAATCTGGATAACATTTTTTCACGATTCATATTAATCTTTCCATCCGTATAAATTATTGATTTTTATATACTGAACAATATTATCATCTAAATATTTCACATCAAGCTTTCCACATTTTGCTTTATCTCTCAACTCACTAGAGGAGATATCAACTGCTTCTGTATCAAGAAATTCAATATTGAAATATGGATACATCTCTTTAAGCTTTTTAGAATAATCTTTTATATCATTTAAATCACAGTCTCTTTTAGCTGCAATTATAGTACAGAGCTTAAATATTTCCTTGAATTCTCTCCATTTTTCAATACTATATAGTGAATCAGCGCCTATTATAAAGTAAATTTTAACTTTGCTATTTATAGACTTGATTTGTCTTAATGTATCAATTGTATAGGTTGTTCCACCTCTTATAATTTCCAAGTCTGATACATAGGTTTTAGGAATATCTTCCGATACAAGCTTAAGCATATTAATTCTATGTTCGCTATCTATAATATGATCTGTATCCTTATATGCAGGAAGATTGTTTGGCATAAGTAACAATTGCTCAATATCAGGAAATTGTTCAATAACTTCCCTAGCAAGCATAGTATGCCCCTTGTGAACCGGATTAAAGGTTCCACCCAAAATTCCTATACAATTATATTTTTTTAGTTTATTATCCATACAAACACCTTATACTATGATTTTAATATAGTATGTCTAATTTACTGAGGAAGTATTATCTTTGGGTCCTTTTTGTGCTTCTTATATAATATAATTTTCTTTCCTATAACCTGAACCACCTCGCTGTGAGTTCTCTCAGCTAATGCAAATGCTATAGCTTTAGGGTCATCAAAGCAATTTTTCAATACTCCAACCTTTATAAGCTCACGCTTGTCCAATGCTTCTTGAACTGCCTCTGTAACCTCTGGTGTAAGGCTGGCCTTTCCTATATTAATAATTGGGTCCATAGTCATAGCAAGTCCATTTAAATATGATCTTTGTTTGCTAGTCATAGTATTTCTCCTTTATTTGTAATAATCAAACTCAAGTCCGTAAAGCTTAACAGTATCTCCCTCTTCGATTCCAAGCTCCTCTAGCATATCAAGAATTCCGTTATCTTTTAGGAACTTCTGGAAGAATGAAAAGCCCTTTTCTGACTCTAAATTAGTATATCCAAGCATTCTTTCAATTCGTGGTCCTTCAACCAAGAATACTCTATCGTCTTCATCAGACTTTTTAACCTCAAATGGAAGCTCTGGAATATCCATAAAGTCAACATCCATCTCAGGCTCGAATTCTATAACATCAAGAGGTGCTTCCTTTACAAGCTTGTTTACATGCCAAAGAAGCTCGTCTAAGCCCTTTCCTGATACTGCAGAAATAGGGAACACTTTTATTCCCTTTGGCTCATATTCTTCCTTTAAAAGACCTATAACAGTCTCATAATCATCACCATAAAGAGCATCGCACTTGTTGGCAGCTATTACCTGTGGTCTTTTTGCCAATTCCTCATTATATGTCATAAGCTCATTGTTAATAGCTTCAATATCAGCTATTGGGTCTCTACCCTCTGTAGATGCTGCGTCTACCATATGAATTAAAACTTTTGTTCTTTCGATATGTCTTAAGAATTCAAATCCAAGTCCTACGCCCTCAGATGCACCTTCTATAATTCCTGGAATATCAGCTATAACAAATCCGTTGTTTTGTCCAAGATCAACCACACCAAGATTAGGATTAAGGGTTGTAAAATGATAATTTGCTATCTTTGGCTTAGCATTAGTAACTCTAGACAAAAATGTTGATTTACCTACATTAGGAAATCCAACAAGTCCAGCATCTGCAATACACTTAAGCTCTAATGTTACCCAAAGTTCCTTAGCAGGTTGTCCTGGCTGAGCATATTTTGGTGCTTGCATTACTGCGGTGACATAGTGACGATTACCTTTTCCACCTCTACCACCTTTTAAGAATACCACTGGCTCAGTTTTGTTAGACATATCAAGTAGTACCTTACCTGTCTCAAAATCCTTTACAACTGTACCAGCAGGAACCTTAAGGATTACATCCTTACCATTAGCACCGTGACAATTCTTTTTGCCACCCTCCTGACCATCTTCAGCCTTATATTTTGAGATGTGTCTAAAATCAGTTAAGGTATTAAGACCTGGGTCTACCACGAAGATAACATCTCCACCTTTACCGCCGTCACCACCATCTGGTCCGCCGTTAGGCACATACATTTCACGTCTAAAAGATACATGACCATCTCCGCCTTTGCCGGCTTTTAAATATACTTTTGCTCTATCAGCGAACATAAATTACCTCCAATAATCTATAATATAAGCAAATAAAGAAATTTCTTTATTAGTAGTTTTCTCGCTCATTGAATTAATATAACATAAATTTCATATTTCTACCATATATTTATTTTTCTATAATACAAAAGAAAAACCGGGATACAAATTATATCCCGGCATAAATCTTTCTTACTCAGCTGTCTCTCTAGGATAGATTGAAACCTGCTTCTTATCTCTACCCTTTCTCTCGAATCTAACAACACCATCAACAAGTGCAAATAATGTATCATCGCCACCACGACCTACATTAACACCTGGATGAATCTTAGTTCCACGCTGTCTGTATAAAATATTACCAGCCTTTACAAACTGTCCGTCTGCTCTCTTCGCACCAAGTCTCTTTGCCTCAGAGTCTCTACCGTTCTTAGTAGAACCAACTCCCTTCTTATGTGCGAAAAGCTGTAAATTCATCTTTAACATAGTAGTTACACCTCCTTATAGTGTACTTTTAAAAACTGCTGTCCGTACTCCTCGCTTATGTCAGTTATACCTAAAGCTAGGGTACTAAGTAATAATTGTGCTTTGTCATCAAAATTAGATGTAATTCTAAATCGTATTGAACCATCTGGATTCATATCACCATCAAAATTAACTTCAGTAAATGTATCAATGGCATTAACTGTTGTTATTGAAAGTGCTGAAACTGCTGAGCATATAATGTCTTTGCCAGACTCTGCATATCCTGCATGTCCTTTTATATCAAAACCAGTATATACATCATTTTGGTTCAAATAAAATGTTGCCTCAATCATAATTATAATTAAGCGTTGATTGCTTCAATCTTAACCTGAGTGTATGGCTGTCTGTGACCCTGCTTCTTATGATAGCCAGTCTTTCTCTTGTACTTGTAAACAACTACCTTCTTGTGCTTACCTTCGCCAAGAACAGTTGCCTTTACTGAAGACTTCTTACAAGCATCGCCACAAATAACATCTGAATCAGTGCTAACAGCTACTACATCAAATGAAACCTCAGCGCCTTCCTGCGCATTAAGCTTTTCTACCTTAATGATATCTCCTTCAGCTACCTTGTACTGCTTTCCGCCTGTTGCTATAATTGCGTACATATGGTTACCTCCTATTATCATTACTCGCCAGCTTCGGTGCTGCCACAAAAGACAGACTTTGACCACACTGTGCGGCATACTCAAACATATTAACATCGGTAAAATGTTATGTCAAGTGTTTTTTCTATAATATATCAGTGATTTTCTTGATTTGAATTATGATTATTTCATAATTTCATGTAACGGTTTTCTAATACGTTTTCTGGTAACCTCTACTAAACCAAGCCTGGTTATATCAACAACGGTGGTTTTTGTTTTATCAGCCTCTGCAAATTGCTTAAATTCCTTTAGTAGTTGATTTTGACTAATTTCCTTTTCCATGCTAATGAAATCAATTATTATAATTCCGCTAATATCTCTAAGTATTAATTGATTAACAATTTCTTTTGCGGCTTCTATATTAATAGCTAATACCTTTTCCTCTTTAGAGGCACCTTTTATTGCTTTTCCGCTATTTACATCAATTACTGTCATAGCTTCAGTGTGATCGATAATAATATATGCTCCGGATTTTAGATAAACTCTCTTGTTTAGTGTCTTATTAATTATATTTTTCAATCCATATAAAGTATCTAGAGATATATTATCAGCATTATATTTTGTTATTTTATTGATATAATTACTATCACATATAGAAATTACCTCTGATAAATCTGTTATTATCTCGTACTCATCAGTGATAAATGAGTTAATATCTTTAATTATCATAGGACATTTCTCATAGACGCAGGAATAACAGGTTTGATACTTAGAAGAGTTAATTATGTCATCTAGTTTACATAATAGATTTATGGTCTCTTCTTTAATTTCATTTATATTTGCATCACCCGATTTAGTTCTTACTATTATTCCAAAATCCACATTTTCGCTTTTTTTATTCTGTTTAAATTCATCTATTGCAGTTTTGATAATATCCTTTAATTCTATTCTTTTTGACTCAGATTTAATCTTTGAGGATACACCTATCTTACCATCAACAGTTACTACCACATACTCTCCGTCAAGACTAAGTCTTGTTGTGACAGTAGGTGCTTTTGTTTTGATAGCTTCTTTGCTAAGCTGTACAGTAACTAAATCACCGATCTTAAGCTTTTTACCAGTATAATCCTCCATGGACATATAACAGCTTAAACCCTTTTTTATATCCACAAAGGCAGAATTAATGTTTTGTATAATATTAGATACACGACCTACATATATATTTCCTAGTATAGATTCTAGCTCATAAGCTCTTATCTCTTGGACAACTCCATCTATAAAGGAAAATCCGCATATTATATTGTTAATACTAGTAATAATATATTTTTTGTTCATATTAGAATCTATTTCCTGCCTCTATTAAAGATTTTAGGTTATCTTTTTCGCCCATATAGGTTTCAAGTCTATGAACCATATAGTCATATCTGTTATATTCAAGCTTTGAATATTTACACAGAGCCTCCACTACAAGCTCAGGTTTTAAGTTTAATACACTACCAGATGCCAAAAGCATATAAATACCATCATCCTTTTTCTCAAGCTTATATATACCAGGTTTGATGTCTGACATTTCTTCCTTAGTCTTAGTTTTTTTTATTATTTCTATGGTTTCTTGAGACATAAAACTATCAATATTAGCGATAAGCTGCTGTAAAAAATCATTTTTACATTCTTCATTCTTATATATATAATAGTCAGATGCTGTTACCACAGACATAGAAGGTTTTGCTCCTTCCTGAAGCTGTACTATATCAAGAACCTTTACACCCTCAGGCATAGTGGAATTTAGTCTATTTATCATATCCTCTGTACTTGTTATGCTTTCAAAATCACCATCAAAGTACTCTCCCTCTGATGTCATTCCAAGAGGCATAGGTGCTGCAAAAGAAATGATTTGGTGTGGTGAAAAGCCCTTAGAATAAGCCACATCAAGCTTAGCTCTTCTTATGGCTTTCTGGAATAATCTCATAATATCAAGGTGTCCGATGAATCTAAGAACACCGGTTTTAGTGTATTTAATTCTTAGCTTCAAAACACACACCTCCTCCATATATAGCAGAACCACAGCCGGAGCAATTCATTCGACAGTTAGGAGTAACGGTCTCACCCTTTGCTCTTTCCCATTCAGCTATAAGAAATTTTTTTGTAACACCTGCATCGATGTGATCCCAAGGAAGAACCTCAGTTATGTCACGTTCCCTTGCTGTGTAAAATTCTATATCCACACCATTTTCAGCAAATGTATCCTTATACCTGCCCATATCAAAGTATTCAGTCCAAGCATCAAAAATAGCGCCTTTCTTGTATACATCATATATAGTCTTACTAAGTCTTCTGTCACCTCTTGCCAAAACACCCTCGAGAATTGAAATATAAGCGTCATGATAAGTAAACTTAAGACTCTTTTTATTTTTCTGCTGCATAAAGGAATCCTTTACATAGTAAGCTCTTCTGGTGAATTCCTCTGGAAGAATCATTGGTGCCCACTGGAAAGGTGTAAATGGTTTTGGTACAAAATATGATGCTGACGCATTAATCATAACACGACCATTTCTCTTCTCCTTTGGAACTGCATCAAAGTATTCCTCCGAAATCTTCTCAGCAAGCTCAGCAATTCCAAGTAAATCTTCATCAGTTTCAGTAGGAAGACCAAGCATAAAGTAGAGCTTAACCTTGTCCCATCCACCTATAAATGCCTGACGGCTACCATTTAATATATCTTCCTCAGTTATACCCTTGTTGATAACATTTCTAAGTCTCTGGGTTCCTGCCTCAGCAGCAAAAGTAAGAGAGCTCTTCTTTATATCCTGCACCTTGCTCATAACATTAAGAGAAAATGCATCGATTCTTAGAGATGGTAGGGATACATTTACATGATCCTCGTCCTTTAAAGATATAAGGTAAGTTAAAAGCTCATCCAAACACTCATAGTCACTAGAGCTAAGGGAACTTAAGGAGATTTCCTCATATCCAGTATTATCAAGCATGGCTCTGGCATATTTCTTAAGCATTTCAACATCCTTTTGTCTGGTTGGTCTATAAATCATACCAGCCTGACAGAAACGACAGCCTCTAATACAGCCACGCATAATTTCCAAGACTACTCTGTCCTGAGTTGCCTTAATATATGGAACCACAGGTGCAAGAGGATAACTTACCTCATTAAAATCAGTAACTACCTGTCTTTTTATGGTTTTAGAAATATCATCATATTTTGTGGTAATTTCCTTAATCGTACCATCTTCGTTATAGCTAATAATATACATAGAAGGCACATAGATACCAGGGATATTAGAAGCCTTTCTAAGGAATTCTTCCTTGTTCATATCTGTATTCTTATACACCTTTATAAGCTCTAAAAGCTCGTCATAGCTGGTTTCACCTTCACCTATATAGAACATATCAAAGAAATCAGCTATAGGCTCCGGATTAACAGTACAAGGACCACCTCCGATAACTATAGGCATACCCTTGTTTCTATCCTTGGAATATAGTGGTATACCTGATAATTCAAGTATTTGTAAGATGTTTGTATAGCACATCTCATACTGAATTGTAATACCAAGCATATCCATATCCATAATAGGACTCTGTGTTTCAAGAGTGAAAAGCTTAATGTCCTCTTCCCTCATAACCTTATCTAAATCTGGCCATGGTGAGAAAACTCTCTCACAGTAGGTATCCTGGCGCTTATTGAACATATCGTAAAGAATTTGAAGGCCAAGGTATGACATACCTATTTCGTAGACATCTGGAAAGCACATAGCTATTCGAAGGTCAATGTTTGATAAGTCTTTTTTTACGATGTTTACTTCATTTCCAATATATCGAGCCGGCTTGTCGATGTTCATAAGAATTCTTTCCGGCAGGGCAAGTTTTGTCATAATTTATTTCCTTTTTGTATATTTTTTATAACAATGAGTCATGCCGCTTCCCAACCGGCTTACACCGATTGGGATCGCGACATTCGTCGTATATAAATTCACGCAAATACATCTGTTTTTAAGCAAGCTTAAACATCTATATTTGCGTAAATTTATGCATGACTCATTGTTTATGCTTAATTTTTGAAGCTATGAATTGGCGCCGGAATTCTTCCACCTCTATTTATAAATGCATCACATGAGAACTGATTTACAGGCATTATTGGTGCATATCCAAGAAGTCCACCAAATTCTACAGTCTCTCCTATACCCTTTCCGATTACAGGGATAATTCTAACAGCTGTAGTCTTTTGATTAATCATACCAAGTGCCATCTCGTCTGCAATAATACCTGATATAGTGGTTGCCTTAGTATCTCCAGGAATTGCAATCATATCAAGACCTACAGAGCAGACACAGGTCATAGCTTCAAGCTTTTCAAGAGTAAGGGCTCCGGCAGATACAGCGTCTATCATTCTCTGATCCTCGCTGACAGGAATAAATGCACCTGAAAGTCCACCAACATATGATGAAGCCATAACTCCACCCTTTTTAACCTGATCGTTTAACATAGCAAGGGCTGCTGTTGTGCCAGGAGCACCTGCAAACTCAAGACCAATCTCCTCTAATATCTCACCAACACTATCTCCTACAGCAGGAGTTGGTGCAAGAGAAAGATCAATTATACCAAAAGGTACGCCGAGTCGTTCAGAAGCCTCCTTAGCCACAAGCTGTCCAACTCTTGTAATCTTAAATGCAGTTTTCTTGATAGTTTCACAGAGAACTTCAAAATTCTCTCCACGTACTGTTTCAATTGCAGCCTTAACAACACCGGGACCACTGACACCTACATTTATAATTCTGTCAGCCTCAGTAACACCGTGGAATGCACCAGCCATAAATGGATTGTCATCTGGAGCATTACAAAATACAACAAATTTTGCACAGCCAATAGAATCAGCTTCCTTGGTAAGCTCAGCCGCTTCAAGAATTATCTCACCGATAAGCTTTACAGCATCCATATTAATACCTGTCTTAGTTGAGCCTGCATTAACAGAGCTACATACCTTGTTGGTAGTCGCTAATGCCTTTGGTATTGAACGAATAAGAAGCTCATCAGCCTTAGTCATTCCCTTTGATACAAGCGCTGAATAACCACCTATAAAGTTCACCCCACAGGTAGTTGCCGCAGCGTCAAGAGTTTTAGCTATCTCAACAAAATCGTCCTCAGTCTTACATACAGAACCACCAACTAAAGCAATTGGTGTAACAGAAATTCTCTTATGTACAATAGGCACACCATACTTTTTAGAAATATCCTGTCCGGTAGATACCAAATCCTTAGCTGAGGTTGTAATCTTATCATATATTTTCTGGCAGGTTTCCTTTAAATCGGCACCTACACAGTCAAGTAAGCTGATACCCATAGTAATAGTTCTTACATCAAGGTTCATCTTCTGTATCATTTCATTGGTTTCTATAACTTCATTTATACTAATCATAAATTATATGTCCTTCCTTAAGATAATTAGTGAATAATTATTTCAGAAATTAAAGTCTGTGCATCATATCAAAGATTTCTTCCTGCTGCGCCTTAATCTGAACACCGATTTCTTTACCGATATCAGTCAACTCATCCGCTATCATAGCATGGTCCTTAGATGCGTTCTCAGTGCTAACAACCATCATCATGTTAAAATATCCATCAACTATAGTCTGGGCTATATCTAAGATATTGATATTGTTCTGAGCGAGGTAATTACATACCTTTGCTATAATACCAACCTTGTCCTTACCAAGTACTGTAATAATTGTCTTCTTCATTATACTTTTCCTCCTAATTGCTCCAATAAAATTTATAATCAATCTGTATAAACAAAACAGACTAATTTACTAATTAAACTAATACAAGTTCACTACAGCAATCTCTGCTGGCTACCTGTAAATTAAAGTCTTTTACATCATCTGTAAAAGGATTGTCATTTAATTCCACTTTGACAGTCTCATAGGCTAGTTCTGGATAATTATTTTCCTTACTTAAATGCCCTAAGAAAATAGCCTTTAGATGATTATTTAATAAACTTCTTATTAGTCTTCCGCTAGCTTCGTTTGAAAGGTGTCCTCTATCACTCATAACTCTTCTTTTAAGCTCGTATGGATATGGCCCCACCTGAAGCATTCTTAAATCATGGTTTGATTCTATTAGAATAGCATCAGAATCCTTAAGACAATCAACTAGATAATCATCATAATTACCTATGTCAGTAGCTACTGATATTTTCTTACCATCGTTAAATAAGCTATAGCATACTGGATCAACAGCATCATGCCATATACTGTGAGGTATAATATTTATATCACCAATAGTAAATTCATTGTCTGGTTCGATAGGCTTAAGTAATCCAATATCAAAATCACCTAAAGTTTTGCACTTTGTAATTTCAACACAGGTATCCTCTGTTGCATATATAGGAATTCCATAAGCTCTAGAAATAACTCCTATTGCTCTTATATGGTCAATATGCTCATGAGTAATTAAGATACCATTTATATCAGTAAAATCAATCTCTATACTTCTTAAACCATCCTGTATTCTTTTTTTTGTTATGCCAACATCAACTAAAATATTAGTACTATCTGTACCAATAAAGGTACAATTACCACTGCTCCCGCTGGCAATGCTCATCATTTTCATAGTATCACTCTTTTATATATAATTCATATTGTTAATTAACAAATCCTGGTAATATGGAAGATTTGACATTTGTATAATTTTAATATCCTTTTCTATGTAATAGTCTATAGGATATGTATCGCTATGGTTTGTCAATATTCTAATGGCTCCCTTTAAGCTGGTATTACCTACTATTTTAATCTTATTACTTAAATATTCAGGTATAAGACCAATATATGTAGCATTTTCAATATTAAGATAGAATCCAAATCCACCTGCAATATATACATTATTAATATTGGATATGTCAATATTAGATTCTTTTATTAATATCTCTATACCAGTTTTAATAGCAGCCTTCGCTAGCAATATTTCTCTTAATATATCAGCAGAGATATGAACTCCCATTATATCCAAACCACTTTGCAGAAATGTATCCTCTAAAATGCCTTCCCTACTGATTTTTCCGGCTTTTATCCCCACAGCAATAGCATCGATTAATGTACTACCATATACATTTTCACATCTGCTTGAAGCTTCAAAGGCCGGTCCGCAGGCACAAGAGGTGGAATAATAATTTTCTCCATCATATAAAACCATCTCTCCATTTGTTCCTAAATCTAAAAATAAATATGAGTCATATTCTTTAGCATCATATTTATTTTCTATATAGAATAATCCTGATAAAACATCTCCGCCGATAAAAGCTGAAGAACAACCGGTTAAAATTACAGGACAATTTAAAGACAATTCATTATTAAATAAATCCTTAGAATCAACAATAACCGATTTATCAAGCTTATGATTAAAAGGATACGAGCCTAATTCTTCTAAATCATACTGTAATAAAATACTTATCATAGTTGTATTTCCACTGATACATACTTTATTAATAGATGACACATATAAGTTATTTGTAGTTACAAGTTTATTAATATGTTCATTTAATGACGCAATTAACAAATCCTTCATAGTTTTTATAAAGGATTTGTCACGAACCGCTGTATTTATTCTAGTGATTACATCTTTGCCATATAAGCTTTGAGGATTTTTGAAATAAGAGGTATCAACAATATATCCACTTTTATCAATAATGGCGAGTTCGACAGACGTAGTGCCTAAATCTACAGCTATTTTTAATTCACAAATAGAATTTTCCATCATTAAAATATCGCTTTCTGCTTCTTTTCTATAGGTCTGTAGCCCTTATCATCAAGAACTTTAAGGATTTGATCCTTATGCTCAGGTCCAAATGCTTCTATTGTGATAACAAGCTCCACCGCTGCATTTCTATTAACAGTAACAAACTGATTATGCTCAAGCTTAATAATATTACCATTCTGTGATGCGATTACACCTGCAACATTTTGAAGTTCTCCTGGTTTGTCAGGAAGAAGTACAGATACTGTAAATATTCTGCTTCTGGCAATAAGTCCATGCTGTACTACTGATGAAAATGTGATTACATCCATATTACCACCACTTAAAATACTTACTACCTTTTTACCCTCGCTTGGAAGATGCTTAAGGGCAGCAACTGTAAGTAATCCACTGTTTTCAACAAGCATTTTATGGTTTTCAAGCATATCTAAAAACGAAACTATAAGCTCGCTATCCTCAATGGTGATTATATCATCAAGATTGTCTTTAATGTATGGAAATATTTTACTTCCTGGAGTTTTAACAGCTGTTCCATCAGCAATGGTATTGACACTTTCTAGAGTTACAACCTCATTGCTTAAAAAGGATGCCTTAAGACAGGCTGCACCTGATGGTTCAACACCTATTACCTTTATATTTGGATTAAGCTTTTTTGCAAGGGTAGCAACACCAGTTGCTAAACCTCCTCCACCAATTGGTACAAGAATAATGTCTACAAATGGAAGCTCTTTTAAAATTTCCATAGCAACGGTACTCTGACCGGTAGCTACATCCAAATCATCAAATGGATGAATAAAAGTATAACCCTCATCTTCGGCAAGCTTTAATGCATGCTGGCAGGCTTCATCGTATACGTCTCCATGTAAAACAACTTCAGCACCATAGGCTTTTGTTCTATTTACCTTGATTAAAGGTGTTGAAGTAGGCATTACAATTATTGCTTTACAACCATAAGCTTTAGCAGCATAAGCTACACCCTGGGCATGGTTACCCGCTGATGCGGTAATAAGACCTTTTGCTCTTTCCTCATCAGTTAATGTACTAATTTTATAATAAGCTCCTCTAATCTTGTATGCACCTGTAAGCTGCATATTTTCTGGTTTGAGATAAACCTTGTTACCAGTTTGATTTGAAAAAAACTCACTTTCTATAAGTGGTGTGGGATGAATAACTCTCTGTACCACATTATAGGCTTCTTCAAACTTTTCAAGTGTTAACATATTATAATCTCCTTATAGGTCAAACAAATCATCGTCAGGCTTTATTTCTTCAATGTTTGAATCAATAATCATTTCAATATCAGAATGAATTTCAAAATCTGAAAATAAAGCAGTTACATAATTATTTGGATCAAACCTCTGTAAATCTTCAATTTTTTCACCAATACCTATGTATTTTACAGGTACGTTAAGCTCAGATTGAATTGCAATGGCTATACCGCCCTTTGCAGTTCCATCAAGCTTTGTGATTATAATACCGTTAATCTCTGTTACTGAACTAAATTGTCTAGCCTGTTCTAAGGCATTTTGTCCTGTAGTACCATCAAGAACAATTAGAGATTCTACATTTGCTTCTGGATATTCTTTATCGATAATTCTTCTCATCTTAGCAAGCTCATCCATAAGGTTTTTCTTATTGTGGAGTCTACCAGCTGTATCAACTAGTAAAATATCTGTATTTCTAGCCTTGGCAGCAGCTACAGCATCATAAACTACTGCAGATGGATCTGCGCCTTCATTTTGAGCAATGATTTCTACACCGGCTCTATTTGACCAAGTTTTAAGCTGGTCAATGGCAGCAGCTCTAAATGTATCTGCAGCAGCCATAAGAACCTTTTTGCCTTGAGCCTTATACTGTGCAGCAAGCTTACCTATAGAAGTAGTTTTACCTACACCATTAACACCGATTACAAAAACTACAGTTTTTTTGTCTTCAAAGTCATAAGCACTTTCATCTACAGACATTTGATCTCTTATGATATTAATAACAAGCTCTTTGCAGGCTTCAGCTTCTTTAATATGTAGCTCTTTAACTTTATCTTTTAAATCATCAATGATTTTTTCTGTAGTTTCAAAACCCATATCACTCATAACTAAGGTTTCTTCTAACTCATCATAGAAATCATCATCAAGCTCACTTGCTTTAAAAAGATTATTAAAGCTTTCAGCTATATTATTTCTGGTTTTAGAAAGACCTTCTCGAAGTCTTTTAAAAAAACCCTTCTTCTCCTTTACTTCTTCCATAATCTTATCCTCCTAATCATCAAGCTCATTTTCAATCATATTGACAGATACTAGGGTTGATACACCCTTTTCCTGCATTGTAATACCATATAGTATATCTGCAGCTTCCATAGTTCCCTTTCTATGTGTAATAACTATGAACTGAGTATCCTTTGTAAGCTTGTTAAGGTATTTTGCAAAACGTTTAACATTTGAATCATCAAGAGCCGCCTCAATTTCGTCTAATAGACAGAATGGTGATGGTTTTAGACTCTGGATAGCAAAAAGTAACGAAATTGCTGTTAAGCTCTTCTCACCACCAGATAGCTGCATCATATTTTGAAGCTTCTTTCCCGGTGGCTGAGCATTAATTTTAATTCCTGTTTCGAGTAAATCTTCCTCATCTACAAGCTCAAGGTCAGCCTTTCCACCTCCAAAAAGCTCTTTAAACACTTGAGCAAACATAATTCTGATTTCTTTGAATTTCTCAGCAAACTGCTCCTTCATAGAACGGTCAAGCTCAGCAATAATTCCCATAAGATTTTCTTCAGCTTTTGTAATATCATCATGCTGAGTCTTAAGAAATTCGTATCTTTCTGATACAGCCTTGTAATCCTCAATTGCATTAACATTTACATCTCCGAGCTGTTTAATCTTTCCCTTGACTGCACTAATTTCTCTCTTAAGAGCTGATACATCTGTAAGACTTTCATCTTTAAATTCAGTAGCCATATTATATGTAAGCTCGTACTCCTCCCACATATAATTGGTAAGACTTTCACTCTTTTCAGAAATCTTTTCTATAGAAGCATTAAGCTTAAATGCAGATTTATCTAATCCATTAATCTGCTCTGACAGCTGTTCACGTTTATTGAAAAATTCTTTATGACTTTCATTTAGAGCATTCTTTTCTTCAGTAAGTTCTTGAAGCTTTTGTTCCTTAATACCTATTATTCTGATATTTTCCTCAGAAATAGTCTTTAATTCTTCAATTTTATCAGAAAGATTTTTGATTTCTTCATTACCCGCAGTAAGCTTAATTTTCAATACATTTAGGGTTTCCTTAGCATTGTTTTCCTCTGAACGAACACGGGAAATATTTTGCATATTGAAATCATATTGCTGTTTAACAGTATTGAAGTCAATATTTAATTTATTGATATTCTCGCTTGCTTCTTCTAAATCAGACTTATCCTTGGTTAACTCATCCTCAAGATGCTGTATTCTCTTTTCCAGTTTCTTAACGGCCTCTTCTTGCTTCTTGTTGCTGTCATAAAGTTCTTTTTTATTGCTATCAATATCTGAAATTTGTACAGCTATGTCATTGCTTTCTCTATTGATGCTTGTAAAAGTTTTCTGAATTTCATCTAATTTTGAATTTGCCTGCTCAAAATTAAGCATATATGTATTCTTCTTAATTTCAAACTGTTGGAGCTTATCGTAAAGCTCTTCCTTTGACTTTTTTAGTTCTTCCTTTTCTGAAATCAAAGAAGAGATCAGATTAGTTAATTCTTCAACCTTTGTTTTTAGTGTTGCAATCTCTTCATCAATCTCCTCAAGCTCTCTTTTTCGTCCTAATAGGTTAGATGAATTTTTGAAGGTACCTCCAGTCATAGCTCCACCTGGATTAATTAATTCACCTTCAAGAGTTACTATTCTTAAGGATTGCTTGTATTTTTTAGATATAACAATAGCATTATCAATTGTATCTACAACAATAATTCTTCCCAAGAGGTGATTAATTATTGTTCCATATCTATTGTCACTGGTTACTAGAGAAGAAGCTAATCCAATAACACCCTTTTCCTTGGTTACTTCATTATTTGTGTAGCTTCTATCAACTATAGAGTTAATTGGTAAAAATGTAGCTCTACCAAATTTATTCTGCTTTAAGAATTCAATCATTTTCTTTGCAGTTATATCATCCTCTGTAACGATATTTTGGATGCTACCACCTAATGCAGTTTCAATAGCAGTTTCATACTTTTTGTCAACAGTAATAATGTCAGCGACTACACCAACAATTTTAGGGTTGCTAGATTTTTGTTCCATAACTCGTTTAATACTATTTCCGTAACCCTCATATCGCTCGGTGAGATTTCTTAAAGACTCCTTCTTTGACTTTAAACCGATTATTCTGTTGTTGAAATTGGTAATATCAGTGTTGGACTGATTTGTCTTATTGTTGTTTTCTTCGATTTTTGAAGTAACGTTTATTAATTCATCATTAAATGATTTAATATCATTATCAATTTCAGTAAGGCCTGCTTCTAAAGACTTCTTTTCAGTAGTATACTTTTCTTCCTCTGCTTTATTTTCAAGATATTTTTGATTGAGCTGAGTTTTTCTAAGGTTCAAGCTTTCTAACATGGTGTCATAACGACCAACTTTAGCTTTTAAAGTACCACCTTCGTTTAAGAATTCAATAATATCACTCTTGGAATTCTCAATTTCCTCTTCCTTGTCAGCTATTAACTGTTTTAATTCCTCGTATTTATTTGTGGCATCATCTAACACCTCATCAGCATTATCAAGCTTTTCGTCTAATTCAGACTTAATTTCGTAAAGCTTTCTTAATTCCTCTTGATGATTTTTTAACTCAGAAGTTACTTTTTCAAACTGTTCATTTACAGTATCCTCATTCTGTCTATATGAAAGAATTTGCTGATTCAGAAGGTTAATTTCACCCTCAAATTTCTGATTATTAAGCTTTTTCTCATGAATATCGTTTTTGGTCTCATCAATCTTAGAATTATAGCTTTCCAATTTTGTTTCGATTTCATCATATTCATCCTTGGCCTGATCATATTCTGCTCTAAGTCTTGTAGAATCCTCTTCAACAATATTAAGCTTCTCTTCTATATCCTTAAGCTGTTCTTTGTTGTTATCCGCATCAAGTAGAAAGGCATTGATATCAAGCTTTTTAAGCTCGTCCTTAAATATAAGATATCTTCTGGCTGTTTCAGACTGTTCCTTAAGTGGACCAACCTGCTTTTCCAGTTCTTTTAATATATCTGTTACTCTCTCTAAATTTGCACGCTCTGATTCAAGCTGTTTTTCTGTTGCAGCTTTATTCTTCTTGTATTTAACTATTCCTGCAGCCTCATCAAAAAGCTCACGTCTTTCCTCAGGCTTACCACTAAGAATTTTTTCAATCTGACCCTGACCAATAATAGAATAACCTTCTTTACCGATACCAGTGTCAAAAAAAAGTCTTGTAACATCCTTAAGACGACTTACAACACCATTAATAAGGTACTCACTTTCACCAGAACGATATACACGTCTAGCTACAGTTACTTCATTGAAATCGATAGGAAGCTTATGATCACTGTTATCTAAGGTAATGGCTACATATGCTGAACCCTGTGGTTTTCTAAGCTCAGTACCTGAGAATATTACATCCTCCATTTTTGAACCTCTAAGCTGCTTTGCACTTTGCTCTCCTAGAACCCATCGTACAGCATCACCTACATTACTTTTTCCAGAACCATTTGGTCCTACGATACCAGTTATTCCATTATTAAATTTGAAATTAATCTTATTGGCAAATGATTTGAATCCATTTACCTCAATACTTTTTAAATACATAGCAATTTATCCGTTTCTAATTATTTTATATCAAGTAGCTTTAATGCAGAAAATGCTGCATTTTGCTCTGCAGTTTTTTTTGAATGACCCATACCCTCTGATATTATTTTATCTCCTAATTGGGCATTTACCTTGTACTCCTTGTCATGCTCAGGACCGCTTTCTGATATAAGGTTATAACATAAAGTAATATTGTTTTTTTGAGCATACTCTTGAAGCTTCGATTTAGAGTCATAGTATAGCTTTTTATGTTCGATATCTGTTAATAACAATCTTTTTATAAAGCTATTAGCCTCATCTAAACCACCATCTAAATAAATAGCTCCTAGCAAGGATTCAAACATATCGCACAGTATTGAATCTCTATTTGGTCCGCCTGTATTTTTTTCACCTTTACTGAAATAGCCATAGCTTCCGAGCTTTAAATCTCTGGATAGCTTTGATAGAGTGAATTCACAAACTATACTTGCTCTTAACTTTGTAAGCTCTCCTTCCGGCTTTTCAGGATATGTATCAAATAAATACTTACTAACTAAGAATTCTAATATAGCATCTCCTAGATACTCGAATCGTTCATAGGATTGATGTTTTTTTACAATATTTTCGTTTGTATAGGATTTGTGTGTAAATGCAATATCTAGTAATTCTTTATTATTAAAGCTATATCCTATTAAATTTTCCAATTCAATATATTTATTGGACATCTTCTTTTACACCCTCAAATGCGTCAACAATCTTTCCACTAACATCATTAATAACAAAATTTCTACACTGAGTAATAGCACTAGAAACTTCTGTATCCTTTGAATTACCATGGATTTTTACTACTAATCCCTTTAATCCTAATAATGGAGCTCCACCCTTATCGTTTGCAGAAAATCTTTGTAAATTTGCATTAAGCTCTTTCTTAATAAGAAGTGCACCAATTTTAGTTTTTATATTAGTCATAAGAGTACCTTTTATTTCATTTTTAAACATAGAGCCTACGCCCTCGTAGAATTTAAGCATAACATTACCTGTAAATGCCTCGCATACAAGTACATCTGCAACTCCATTTGGTATTTCTCTAGACTCAACACTTCCTATAAAGTTAATATCCTTACATTCTCTTAACATTGGAATAGTTTCCTTTACTAAGGCATTACCCTTTTCATCCTCTACACCAATATTTATAATACCTACAGTTGGATTCTTAACTCCGACTATATTTTCCATATAAATAGACCCCATCTTTGCAAACTGAACCAGATTCTCTGGCTTTGCATCGACATTAGCTCCGCAGTCTATAAGTAAAGATGAACCCTTTGAATGTGGTAATAATGGAGCTAAAGGTGTTCTTTTTACACCCTTTGCTCGTCCTACTATAAACTGACCACCTGCAAGTATAGCTCCTGAGTTACCCGCCGAAATTACTGCATCGGCTTTGCACTCCTTAACAAGATTAAGTGCAAGAACCAAGGACGAATCTTTTTTTCTTCTTATGGCATCAACAGGTGCATCGTGACAGGTAATCACCTCATTTGCATGAATTATTTGAATTCTATCTTTTGGGACATTGTATCTATCAACTAAAGGATTTAACTCCTCTTCTTTACCTGTTACTATTACATTTACATCATTATGTATATTAAGTGCATCCTTAATACCAATAATCATTGGTTCTGCACCGTTATCTCCACCCAATGTATCAATTGCTATTGTAATTTTGCTCATTTTTTTCTCCTCATAAATATAATTAATACTATATATTATAAATATAATTGGCAATATTTATCCATCTTAGTATTTTATTGCATTATCTTATGTATTATAACTTTTATGGATTTGTAAGTCAATGTTTTAGAATATGTAAAAATTATAATAAAAAAAAAGAGAGATTATCTCTCTCTTTTTTAGCCATACAAATTAGTCAGCCTTAACGATTTCTTTCTTATTATATGAACCACAAGCCTTGCATACTCTGTGTGGCATCATAAGCTCGCCGCACTTACTGCACTTAACTAAACCTGGAACACTCATCTTCCAATTAGCTCTACGCTTGTCTCTTCTTGCTTTTGAACTTTTATTCTTTGGACAAATTGACATTTGGTTACACCTCCTTAAAAATCACACTTTTTGTATTATACAAACATTAACATTGGTTGTCAATAAAAAAATGACAAAATATTCTATTAAACTAATGCAACAGTTTCTCTAGCAATGGCTAGTTCTTCATTTGTAGGTATTACATACACAGGAATTATGGAATCATCAGTTGAAATTTTAATTTCTTCTCCTCTAACTAAATTAGCTTCCTTATCAATAGAAATTCCCATATAACCAAAACTACTCATAGTAAGTTCTCTTACTAAAATATCATTTTCACCTACTCCTGCAGTAAATACAATTGCATCTACTCCGTTCATAGCTGCTATATATCCACCAATAAGCTTTGCGGCCTGATAACAAAATACATTCATTGCAATATTACATCTTTCATTGCCTTCTTCAATACCCTTATTAATATCTCTAAAGTCACTTGAAATACCTGAAATACCCATAACTCCAGATTTTTTATTAAGAATATCCATAATTTCTGATATACTCTTGTCTTCCTTGTTCGCAATAAATTCAATAATTGCAGGATCAACATTTCCACTTCTAGTACCCATAGTAATACCTTCAAGTGGAGTTAAACCCATAGTTGTATCTATTGAATTTCCACCTTTTACAGCTGTGATACTTGCACCACCACCAAGATGACATACAATAATCTTAGTATCTTCTATATTCTTACCTAAAATATCAGCACATCTCTTTGAAACGAAGCTGTGACTTGTACCATGAAAACCATATCTTCTTACCTTGTATTTCTCATAATACTCAAAAGGAATACCGTAAATATATGCTTTACTAGGCATAGTCTGATGAAATGCGGTGTCAAATACAGCTACCTGTGGTAGATTAGGCATAAGTTCTTGACAAGCCTTTATTCCAATTAAGTTGGCTGGATTATGAAGCGGGGCTAAATCATTACATTCTTCAATAGCAGAAAATACCTCTTGGTTAATAATAGCAGAACCTGCAAATTTTTCACCACCATGAACTACTCGATGACCAATTGCATTAATCTCATCAAGACTATTGATTGCTCCAACCTCTTTGTCTATAAGCTTATCCAATACTAACCTTACAGCAACACTATGGTCAGGAATTGGAATCTCTAGCTTAATTTTATCCTTTCCTGTTGTCTGGTGTGACATCTCACCCATAGGAAGTTTTATTCTTTCACATATTCCTTTTGCTAAAACCTGCTCTGTATCAGAGTTGATAAGCTGATACTTAAGGGATGAGCTTCCACAATTAATAACTAATACATTCATACCTATACCTTATGATTTATTCATAATCCTTTCTTGATTTATATTTCAACTTTTTCTTCTTGATTATAATTTTTATAAATCATTATCAATATCTGGATTGTCAAACACTAGTCTTCCTCTTCCGTTTTTCTTTCCGTAATACATTGCTTTATCCGCTCTGTTTACAAGTAAATCAGGGTTATCACATAATCTTGGATATGAAGAAACACCTATACATACATTTATAGATATATCAAAATCACCTACTGTAACAACTGTATTTTTAATTTCGTTATGCATAGACTCTAATATTTCAACTGATTCTTTATCATCCTTTTCCGGTAGTGTTAAGAGGAATTCCTCTCCACCAAATCTACATGCAAATCCATTATATTTATCAGCATATTTTGAAGCTACTCTTGCAACCATTTTAATTACTTCATCACCAGCTAGATGACCATAAGTATCATTTACTTTTTTGAATTTATCAATATCAAATAAAGCAACTGTAAGATTTCTATTCTTTAAGACCGCTTCCTTAGATACCTTTTTAAATAATTCTGTGTTGTAAACTCTGTTATAAATACCAGTTAAACCGTCTTTTCTCGCCATATCTTCCATTTGAAGATATAAATTGGTACTCTTTATGGCAGAATTAAATTCTACAATACAACTTTCATAATAATTTGTACCCTTATCAAAAAAATTTGATTCATCAGAGCCTACAATCATAAGTCCATACATTCTCTTTTTGTCTTTGATAGGAAGAAACGCAAGGGAATTTATATTTGCATCTCCAACAAATCGATATTCCTTAATATAGGAGCCTTTAAGTATTTTGCACTTATCGTCAAGCTCTTTAGACATAACCTCAAAAATATCATCTATATCTTTTTTTAGTCGTCTTTGCATTGATGTATAATTTGATTTTATTATACAACTGCTTTCCTTATTTTGATATACGTTTTTATCTACATAAAAGGCACATAATTTTGGACTTTTTATATCCATAACAGCATCAGTAATAACATTCATACACTTTAATAAATCAAAGGTTGAAGCCATATATTTCATGATTTCTGTATGTGACTCTATTTCTGTATTAACCTGCTCTAATTCACGTAAGGTTTTTGCTAAATCAATTTTTTGATAATTTAACTGTTCATTTATATTTTTAACTCTTTCCTGATAATCAATAAGCTTTTCATTGTTACTCTCAATGATAGACTTTTCAATAGTAAGCTTTCTTTTTATACTATCATAGGTGTCGCTAAGTTGAACATAAGAATCAATTACTAAAAATAAAACTGCTACTAAAATAAATTGAATAAATATATAAGTGAACCACTCTTCCTCTGAAGTTTTATTAATAGTAATAAATGTTTTCAGTGATATAACAATACAAAAAATTATTTTTCTTGCAAAAATAGTTGATTTATCAAATTCAGAGGAATTCACAATAAATGTTAATCCAGATGCTAAAATTAGTATAGTCCAAAGTAATTTTGAAAAGCTATTCATTGGAAACATATAATCAAATATGTTAAATAATAGTACTTCAATAAAACAAAGCTTTGCTATAACATTATTTTTAATCTTTGAATCAAATCTAGCTAATAATTCGTTAGTGAGGTATAAAATTAGCAATGTGAAAACAGATAATATAATAGGTGTATCTTCCTCACATAAATTAAATATACCTAAGGCAGTCAAACAAATAATACTAGAAACATATTTAATTTTCTGATAGGTCAAATAGTGCTCAGAAAATAATTCAGTCATAATAGATTAGTTCTCCCAATAAATTTCTATTATAGAACCTTCAATTAAGGTTTCCATAAATTCTGCATCGTGTCCGTTGATTTTGGTGATTAATTTTTTGCCTCTCATAACAGAAAGATCAAAGTCATAGAAATCAAAAATATCTACAAATTTATATGATTCCTTTCCTGTCAGGGTAACTGGTGTTTTATTTACTAAAATACCAAATGCTGTACCAGTATCTGTTGCTTTAGTATCCATAACAGTATTTGTTTCTGTAACTTGTGTAGGCATATTTGAAGAATCATCTATCTGTGACGAATCAGCTTTTGTCAACTCCACACTTTTATCTACCCAGTAAACTACGAAATTTTCATATATCTTATCTGACATAGAAGCTTCTTTGTTGTTTATAAAGAAATTTGCTTCTGGTTTTACATCCATAAATGTAAGAAGCTGTTCTAATGTATAGTAAGATTGCATCTCTATATCATCGCCTTCACATATCTTGTAAAGCTGTGATTCAAGATTGCCGTTAACCATACAAAACTTAGGACATACAACATCAGCATCGTTAACATTAAATGTTAATGTACCTGCATGCTCAGGTAAACTTCCTAACTCAATGGAAGCATCTGAACCCTTTGTAGAAGGTGTGATTTTAATACGATCATTTGCTTCTATAAGTGAATTCATACCTACTTCCTTATCGTTTTGGATAATAACTGCAGGCTCTCCATTATGGCCTCTTACGATTCTTGTTTTACCATTGATTTTAAAGGTGATATCGTTGCCTCTCTTAGGGAATATATCCTCTTTTGGGATACCAAATTGGACTGCTGCATCAAATATCGTTAATTTATCATTGTTATAAAGCTTAATACGTTCTCCGTTTACATTAACAAATATAAAATTATTTTTTTGATCAAAATAATTGAGACAAATTCCTATAGGTGTGACATAAAGAGAGTCCTTCTTGATGTTATCAACCAATATATTGATATCATTCATAACCTCTTGGCCTCTGATTGCTACTCTCTCTTTTGGAAGTTTTAGATAACCTGCAACCATTTCTGTAAAACCTGTAATTTTGCCACCGCCACCTACTATAAAAACTGCACTTACAGAGGAACCACCATTTAGTTCTATAATTTTCTCTGCTACTTTTTTTGCTATGTTTTTCTTTGCACCTTCTAATGAATTAAGTATATCTTCAGGAGTGGTTTTGTGACTAATTCCCATAATATCCTTATATGTAACAGATTTCTTTTTAGGGCTAACCAGTTTAAGCTTTTCAGCTGTATTAAAATCAACAAGATATTTTTTGATTAAACATTCAGTCATCTCGTCTCCTGCTGAAGGTATCATACCATATCCTATTATACTACCATCCTTAGTGATACATATATCCGACGTACCTGCCCCAACATCAACAAGAGCTATATTAAGAAGTCTGTAATTTTCTGGAATAGCAACGTTTATAGCTGCAATAGGCTCCAATGTAAGGTTATTTACTGTCAAACCTGCATTTTCAACAGCAGAATAAAGACTGCTTACAACTTCCTCTGGCAAAAATGTAGCCAGAACATCAGCAGCAATCTTTGTTCCTTTATGACCTTCAAGATTATTAATCTCATAATCATTTAAATAATATTTTACAACTGTATAGCCTACGCAGTAGTATTTTGTTTTTTCTTTATTTGTAGATAGCTCATCAATTATAATTTCATGAGCCTTCTCAACACCGATTAAATCTATTGAATGTATATACTCCTGGTTAATCATGGTATTTTCAGAAAATTCATACTCTCCATGTCCAACAGCAGTTTTAAGAACACGACCAGCAGCTGCTATACAAACCTCAGTAAGCTTACGACCACCAAGCTGCTCTTCTAAATCTTCTTTAACAGATATAATGTCTTCACTAACCTTTGCAATATCATGAATCTGACCATCAATCATGGAACGGGTTTCGTGATACTTAACAGCCATAGCGACTACATTAAATTTATCCTTTTCTTTGTAACCAACAGTACCAACAATACTTCTGGTACCAATATCTAAGCCAAAAACAAGTGGTTCTGGATATTTTGTCATAGTTGCCATAAGCCTCCTTTAAAAGTGTATAATCAACTAATTATATCATTATTCAACAATTTATTCAATAAAACTTTTAGTTGCTTAGAGGTTATCTCATAAGAACTGCTATTATCAATAGTTGCGTCTGAATTACTTATATAATAAGCATCCTCTTTTTGACTATTAAATATGGATATACATTTTTCCTTTGAGTATCCTCTACTATCTATTAACCTTTTTATTCGTATTTCCTTGTCTACCCAAATATACCATATCGAATCACAAATATCCTTATATCCATCTTCAATTAACAAGGCAGCTTCTATAACAAAAAGCTTTGTATTTATAGATTTTTGAAAATTAATCTGTTCAAGAATATTTGCTTTCACTAATGGATGGGTAATTGAATTAAGCAATTCTAATTTTTCTTTATTATTAAATACAATATTACCAAGTTTATGTCTATCAATTTGATGTGGAGAAGTTTTAGATATAATATCCATTCCAAATACCTCTATAATTGTATTATATATAGCTTCACCTGGCATCATTAATTCATGAGCTAGCTTATCCGCTTCTACCACATATGCGTTGTATTTTTCTTGTAGTTCATATAAGACTTTGCTCTTACCTGAACCAACACCACCAGTAATACCTAAAACAATCATTAAATCACTCCTAAGTTCTATTTTGCATCATACCAGCTTGTTCCTTCATTAACATCAGCTATTAGCTTTACACTTAGGTTTGCTGCATTTACCATTTCTCTAACTAATAATTCTTTAACAATATCCTTCTCTTCTATTGCAGTTTCTATAATAAGCTCATCATGTACCTGGAGAATCAGTCTAGATTTTAGATTGTTGGACTTTAAAGCTTTATTTACATTAATCATTGCAATTTTAATAATATCTGCAGCTGTACCTTGTATAGGAGAATTCATTGCAACCCTTTCACCAAAGCTTCTGGTCATAAAGTTAGATGATGAAAGCTCTGGTACAGGTCTTCTTCTACCAAAAATAGTATCTACATATCCTATTTCCTTTGCCTTTGCAACTGTATTATCTAAGTATGTTTTAACTCCTTTGTAGGTTTCAAAATATTTATTAATATATCCTTCTGCTTCCTTTCTTGAAATATCTAAATCCTGACCTAAGCCAAAGGAGCTTATACCATAAACAATACCAAAATTAACAGCCTTTGCTCTTCGTCTCATAAGACTATCTACCTTATCCATCGGTACATCAAATACCTCTGATGCAGTAATAGCATGAATATCAGAATCCTTATTATATGCGTTAATTAGTGTTTCATCCTCAGATAAATGAGCTAAAACTCTAAGCTCTATCTGAGAGTAATCGGCATCTATAAAAATATATCCTTCTTCAGGAATAAATACCTTTCTAATTTCTCTACCAAGCTCTGTTCTAGTAGGTATATTTTGTAAGTTTGGTTCAGTTGAACTTATACGGCCTGTGGCAGTAATAGTTTGATTAAACTTACCATGTATTCTACCATCGGCTTTAATATATGGAAGCATACCAGCAACATACGTAGAATTTAGCTTTGTTAATGATCTATATTCAAGTATTAATGGAATAATAGGATGAGCATTGGATAGTTTTTCTAATACCTCTACACTTGTTGAATAACCTGTTTTGGTTTTCTTACCAGCCTTCAATCCTAAATCTTCAAATAATACATCTCCTAATTGCTTTGTAGAATTGATATTAAATTCTTTTCCAGCTAGATTATATATATCATTAATAAGTTTTTCTATATTTTTTTCAAGCTTCTTACCAAATTCAATAAGCTCATCTTTATTAACTTTAATACCATAGCTTTCCATATCAAATAAAGAGAATATACATGGCAACTCAATATCATAATAGAGATTTAACATATTAGCATTATTTAACTCCTTTTCCAATGTCTCCTTAGCTAAATATGGAATTAAAGACAAATAGCATATATGCTTTAAAATATTATCTTCATTAACAGAAAACATATTAATTTGAGTTTTACCAAGTAAATCCTTCGGTGAACTAATAGTATATCCAACGTAATCTCTTGCTATATCATCATAACCATATGTGGCCTTTAATGGATTTAGCAAATAGGCTGCAATACTACAATCAAATATTGTATGATTAGGTTCAAGCTTAATAAATGGAAGCTGGGATTTAGCGTCCATAAAACAACAAATAATTCCTTTTTCTATTATTTTTAAGATATCTCCAGTAACCATATCCTCTGTTATGAAATTAATAAATGGCACATAATATACCTCTTTTTCATTATAACAAATAGAAGCTCCTATTATATTACAATCAGAATCCTCCACTACATAAAATCCAAACTTTTCTACATTATTTAGTGAGTTTAATAAATTTTGATAACTATCAAAATCTTCTATAATAGTTGTTGAAAATTCAAGATTTTTGGAACCGATATTTTCCTCAAAACGCTTAAGAAGACTCTTAAATTCGAGCTCAGCAAATAAATCAAAGGCTTCTTTGTTAAATAAGTCCTTTAAAACTGAATCATTTATATTAACATTTAATTCACAATCAAGCTTAATAGTTGCAAGTTTCTTAGAAAGGTAAGCTAACTCCTTAAATTCAACCAAATTATCCTTCATTTTACTAGGCTTCATAGAATCAATATTTTCGTAAATTCCATCTAAAGAACCATAATCAACCAGAAGCTTGCTGGCTGTCTTTTCTCCAATTTTAGGAACTCCTGGAATATTATCTGAGGTATCACCCATTAATCCTTTCATATCTATAAAGGTAATAGGGTCAACTCCATAGGTCTCTACAACATTATTTGCGTAATACTCTTCTATAACTGTTTTGCCGGCCTTTGTTTTAGGAAGCTTAACTTTAATCTTATCTGTTGCCAGCTGTAAAAGATCTCTATCTCCTGATAATAATGTAACGGTATAACCTTCTTTTTCACCAACCCTAGATAAGGTTCCGAGAATATCATCAGCTTCGTAGCCAGGTCTTTCAATAATTGTAATATTCATAGTATTAAGCACCTGTTTTATAAGCGGAACCTGCTCTCTTAGTTCATCAGGCATACCTTTTCTATTACCCTTATATTCTGCGTACATTTCATGTCTAAAGGTTGGATGCTTAACATCAAAAGCCACACATAAATGTGTAGCTTCCTCTTCATCTATTACCCTTAGTATTATATTTAAAAAACCAAGAACGGCATTAGTATGTCTACCATCCTTTGTAGTTAAATCTGGTAAACCATAAAATGCTCTATTTAATATACTATTACCATCAACTAACAAAAGCTTATTCATGTACTTCCTCCTTTAATTCACCATTTGCCCAAACTGGATGAGTAATATTATAAGAATGAACTCTTTCATAAAATGACTTTTCTCTAGGTTTATTTAGCTCTTTATATCTTACAATAACATCATCGTTACAAATATCTATATATTTTGAAAGGTGATTATAAAAATAATAATCTCCCTGCTCTGTCTTAATCATATTCTGTTCAATTGTATATACTTTATTTAGAATACTAGAATATAATAAGAAAAAGCCTAGTACTGCAATAGTAAATACAATTCCAAAGGTGGAAAATTTAAATCGTTTTACATTTTTTGCACGATTATCAATTCTTGTTAATTCATCATCTAAATCTTTTTTAAAATTGTGAGAAAGCTCCTCGTTATTGTCAAGCTGTCTCATACCAACTATAAGAGTATAATATATTTCTAATTCCTCTGAACAGTTTTTACAATGCCTCATATGACGGACAAAGTCTTTTGTATGTTCGTCATCTAACTTTTTGTCAACAAAAGCCATAATATTAGATTGTGCTTCTAAACAAGTCATACTTCGCCCTCCATTAAAATGTACTTAAAACAAAGAACCTAGACCCGTTTTAGGTCCAGGTTCTTATGTAATTAAATATTAATCTTAGTTATCGATAAGCTTCTCTTCGCCATTCCAGCTATATAACTTACGGATTTCTTCTCCAACTTTCTCAGCTGGATGCTCAGCACCAAGCTTTCTCATAGCCTTGAAGTGAGCCTGTCCGCCTGCAGCTGACATATCAAGTAAGAAGTCCTTCGCAAAAGTACCATCCTGAATATCCTTAAGAACCTTCTTCATAGCCTTCTTAGTATCCTCAGTGATAATCTTTGGTCCAGTAATATAATCACCGTACTCAGCTGTATTAGAAATTGAGTATCTCATACCAGCAAAACCTGACTGGTAAATAAGATCAACGATAAGCTTCATCTCATGAATACACTCAAAGTATGCATTTCTTGGATCGTAACCAGCCTCAACAAGAGTTTCGAAACCACACTGCATAAGAGCACAAACACCACCACAAAGAACTGCCTGCTCACCGAAAAGGTCAGTCTCTGTCTCAGTTCTAAAGTTAGTCTCAAGAACACCAGCTCTTGCTCCACCGATACCAAGTGCATAAGCTAAAGCCTTATCCTGAGCCTGTCCGGATGCATCCTGATGTACAGCGATAAGACAAGGAACACCCTTGCCAGCCTGATACTCACTTCTTACAGTATGTCCAGGTCCCTTTGGAGCTATCATAGTAACATCTACATCAGCTGGTGGGATAATCTGGTTAAAGTGAATAGCAAAACCATGAGCGAACATAAGCATATTACCAGCTTCAAGATTTGGCTCGATATCATTCTTATACATAGCTGCCTGCTTCTCATCATTAATAAGAATCATAATAATATCTGCAAGCTTTGCTGCCTCTGCTGCTGTATATACCTTAAATCCCTGAGCCTCAGCCTTTGCCCAAGATTTACTTCCCTCGTAAAGACCAATGATAACATTGCATCCAGAATCCTTAAGGTTAAGTGCATGTGCATGTCCCTGGCTACCATAACCGATGATTGCAATAGTCTTATCATCTAAGATAGATAAGTTACAATCCTCTTGATAAAAAATCTTTGCGTCCATTTTTATTCCTCCCTAGAATATATTATAAATTATATATTAGTATTACTTTACAGTAAGTAATTACCATCGTATTAATCTTCGGCTTTAACATGACCTCTTGTAAGTCCAGTGAGTCCGGTTCTAACCATCTCCTCAATGTTAAATCCATCAAGAAGTCTGATAAATCCTTCTATCTTAGATACATTTCCGATGATTTCAATCATAACAGATTCCTTTGACACATCTACAACATTTGCTCTAAACACATCAGCTAATGAAATAATCTGCTGTCTCTCTTCTATAGAAGTCTTAACCTTGATAAGTACAAGCTCTCTACATACAGATTCACCATCCTTAAGCTCGGTTATAGAAATAACATCCTCAAGCTTAAGAAGCTGCTTTTTGATCTGATTTAAAATTCTATCATCTCCACTGACAGCAACAGTCATACGAGAAAACTGAGGATTCTCAGTTACTCCAACAGTTAAGCTATCAATATTATATCCTCTACGGCTGAACATTCCAGAAACTCTACTTAGAACACCAGAAGTATTATCAACCAATAATGATAAAACCATCTTTTTCATTATAGTATCCACCTTTCAACATGTAACTCAAAAATTCGCTATTTTCTATTTTAATCATTTAAAGTATTAATGTCAAGTCAATGTATTATTTAGAAAGTAATTTATCTACAACCTTTACTGCTTCATTGGCATCATCAGAATACCCATCGGCTCCTATTTCATCTGCAAAACTTTGAGAAACTACTGCTCCACCTACAACAACTTTAAATGGCAGTTTTCTTTCTTTGATTTCCTGACAAACATCTTTCATCCTCATCATAGTAGTTGTCATAAGAGCAGATAGACCAATTATGTCTGCATTTTCTTTTATAGCTGCTTCTATAATTACTTCCTTCTTAACATCTTTACCTAAGTCGATGACTCGATATCCATAATTTTTTAACATTAAAACCACAAGATTTTTACCTATATCATGAATATCGCCTTCCACCGTAGCCATAATTACAGTTCCCTTTGGTTCAGATGCTTCGTTAGTTCTGAGATATGGGGTAAGATAATTTACAGCAATATCCATAGTAGTTGCACCAGCTATAAGTTGAGGAAGAAAATACTTCTTTTCCTCAAATAATTGTCCAACCTTAGTAACTGCAGGTATAAGTTCATTATCAATAATATCCTGAGGCTTTTTGCCATTATTTAATGCATCTTTAATATGTAGTTCTATTTGGTTTTTATTACCCTTAACTACATCATTATAAATTAATGTTCCTTCATCAGATGTTACAGAGGATTTTTTTAATAATGTTTCTGTAGAAACAGATATTACATTCTCAACATAATTATTGTCTGAATTAGGCTTTGCTAATAACAAATCAGAAGCAAGCGCAGTATTCATCAATAATGATTGGTCCGGATTACATATAGCCATTGTAAGACCATTTGCTATGGCCATAGTTAAAAATGCTGTATTAATATTAATTCTTTCAGGTAATCCAAAGGAAATATTTGAAAGTCCACATACAGTAGGAATTTTTAGTTCGTCCTTGCAATATCTGATGGTTTCTAAAGTTTCTAATGCTGCATTTTTATTAGCACCTACTGTAGTAACTAAACCATCTATTATTATGCTATCATTATCAATTCCTTCTTCCTTAGCAGCCTGAAGTAACTTATGAATTATTTCCTTCTTCTCGTCTAAAGATTCTGGTAATCCATTGTCAGAAAGTGGTAGCAATATAACCATAGCACCATATTTAGCTGCTATCTTCATAAGAGGTCTGCATTTGCTTTCTTCATAAGAAATAGAATTAATAAGACCTCTACCCGGATATATCCGTAATGCTCTTTCGATTACATCTATATGGCTTGAATCTATGGAAAGTGGTAAATCTGTAACTGCTGGAAGCTCATAAATAAGACGTTCCATCATATTGCACTCATCAATACCGTTCATACCCATATTTAAATCAAGAATTTGTGCTCCATTTACAGTTTGTTCTTCTGCCATTTTAAGAGCAAGTCCAAGAGAATTATTTTTTAAATCCTCCTGTAGCTTTTTCTTGCCGGTTGGATTAATACGTTCACCGATAACCATAAAGCTACCATTTATATCAATGTTTACCACTTTGGTCTCACTACTAAGTACACTTTTGTTTTTGGGCGATATACTAGTCGGTACAACGCCTCTTATTAAAGATTTTAATGCCGCAATATGCTTTGGAGTTGTTCCACAACATCCACCTACTGCACTAACTCCTAAATCTACTAAATCTCTTGTAAGCTCCGCAAATTCATCAGGAGTCATCTTATACGTGGTCTTACCATCTATTAATTCTGGTTTACCATTATTAGGCTTGGCAAAAATCGGAACCTTTGCATAATCAAGCATAGATTTAACTAATGATTTCATTTCCTTAGGACCTGTTGAACAGTTGATTCCAACAGCATCAGCACCTAATGATTGAAGAACAACAACAGAAGCCTCTGGAGTAGAGCCAAAAAGAGTTTTACCATCTTCGTTATATGTCAAACTTACCATAACGGGTAAATCGCATACTTCTTTAATGGCAATTAATGCAGCTCTAGCCTCTGCAAGACTCATCATAGTTTCTACTATAAACAAATCAACTCCAGCATTATATAAAGCAATAGCCTGCTCTTTATATACATTGATAAGTTCATCAACCTCTAAGTTACCAATAGGCTTTAGCTGCTTTCCGGTCATAGTTAAATCACCAGCAACATAGCCTCTATGACCTTCTAACTCAACAGCCTGTTTTGACAGTTGAACTAATTTGTAATTTATCTCATCAACTTTATCCTCCAAACCATATTCTGCAAGCTTTATTCTGTTTGCAGTAAAGGTAGGCGCCAAGATAATATTACTTCCTGATTTTATATATTCTCTTTGTAATTTTATAAGATGCTTAGGATTATCTAATATCCATTGCTCGGTACATACTCCTACCGGCATACCACAGGATATTAAATTACTTCCTGTTGCACCATCTAGCATAACTATTCTGTCATTAAATAATTTTTTAAATAATATTTTGTCCATTTAATTTTAATCTCCGATAGGTACAAATTCCATCTCGTCTTCCCAATAGCACACTACTGGAGAACCCGCCTCGACCAATTCATATATTTTTGCTGCAGCAGCAAATGGAAGATTAACACAACCATGAGAACCATCCCAAGTATATCTATCAGGCGTATAATGGTCCTCAGTTCTCCAAGTTGCATCATGTAAACCTATATCTCCATTAAAAGGCATCCAATATGTTACAGGAGATTCATAATCTTCACCACGTAACTTGACATATGTATCCTTATATGTGACATCATATAATCCTCCTGGTGTTTTATGAAGCCAATCTGGATATCCGGTTACGCAAGGAGTTTCATAGACTCTAAATCCATCCTTATACACATATACTCTCTGATCTGTTAAATCAACTTCTACATAACTTCCACCAATATCATTAAGCTCCCAGAAAGCATAACCTTCTTGAATGGTAACTGGCTTTTTTGTAAAGCTTGACATAGTGCACATATACTCATAAAGCTCTTCTGCTTCTTTGTCAGGATCTAATTCCCATCCATAATCATCTTTACCTTCAACATATATTAAAAGACCATCATGAGTTCTAAATTTACGCTTTTTATTAACAGTGGTATATTTGGTGGCGAAATCACGAGCATATAGTTCTATATTTGTTTTGCTTAGTTTAACTTCTCCTGTTTCCTCATCTAAATATCCCATAGTACATAAATCTTCTTTTGAAATAGTGTAATATGAACCTAAGAAATCATATGTTGCTTCGATTGACAAATAATCTTCTGCATTTTTTGCACTCTTTTGTATAATAGCAGAATCTGTTGTAATTTCAGCAGGAATATAACAATCGCTTTCCTCTATTGAAACAATTATATGACCATTATCAAGAGTATTAAAAACTGTTTCATATACCTTTTCTTTGTCAAGCTTAGTACCGGTAACATCAGGAATAACCAAAACCTTGCCTTCTTCCATAATTACCTTTGCATTGGTAGATTCCTTCATTTGACTTTCATCCATAAATTTTGATTGTGATATGTACTGCTTCATACTCTCTCTATCATAATCAATTATAAATTCAAGTGTATGTTCTTTTTTATCTGTAAGCTGCATAAACCAAAGAAAAGGATTATATTGATCTTTAACATACTGTACAGTAGCGGAAGTATTAATATTTAAGCTACCATCACCATTTTTGATTTTTTCTTCACCATTTTTAAATCTAATGGTAACCTCGTAAGCATTCATATCATTCAATATAAGCTGCTCAACCTCATCTACAGTATAACCAGCAACATTATAACCATTTATTGTAGTATAAGTTCCAAAATGAAGATGGAAATATAATACTCCTGAAAAATAAGCGATAATTAATAAACCTAATATTCCTGCAAATACATATCTTTTTATATGTCTTTTTTTCTTATATGAATATACAGTAGGGTCTATAAACGGAATATCATACTCTGATGTTGTTCTTTTATCTCCGTCATTATTTTTATCTTCGGTAGTATTTTCAATTATTTCTTTTTCGTTAATTTCATCCACCTTTACGGTGTCTTTTGTTTCTTCTTTGATATTATTATCCTTCATGTTTCTTTCCTCACAAAAATATAATTCAATTTATAATATATTAAATCTACATTTTTTTCAATAATATTATTAAAAGTTATTATATTTACTTGATAAAATTAATTATTACAAGCTCAGGCTTATTATTAACTCTTATTTTTAATGAGTGAGCGCCTAATCCACCAGATAGTATAAGAATGCTATCCTCTATTCTAAACTGCCCATAATCATATTTGGGAAATAATCTAAGTCTCGGTGATATTACACCTCCTATAAGTGGAAGTTTTAGTAATCCGCCATGATTATGTCCACTCAACACCAAATCTGCTCCCCATACTTTATAATCATCAAAATAATCTGGATTATGAGCTATTAAAATATTAAATATATCATTATTACATTCGCCTAGTAATTTATCCATAACAGATTTGGTAAGTTCTTTTTTTATAAATCTTTTATAATAACCATCAGTAAGATGAAGCCCATATATATTAATATTAGAACTTCCTAAGGTTATCTCTAATGATTTATTATCGAGATAATATATATTATCATTTTCAGCATCTAATAAATATTTTTCGTAATCAAGCCATTCTTGATTTTTCTTTACCATATACCCCATTTCGTGATTTCCAGGAGCAAAATATACATCAGAATACTTTGAAATTTCCTTAACCATATCTAAGGATTTTAAGTTATTATCTCTGTAATTATTACCATATACCAATAAATCACCTGATATTATAACTCCATTAGGCTTTTCGTCTTTTATTGTATCTATAATTTTATCAACATTATAAAAACAATTATGAAGGTCTGATAATAATATTAATTTATAACCATTAAATTCCTTTGGAAGCTTTCTATGTTTAATATTATATGTGATAATCCTAAGCTTTCTAATTTCATATATGCTAATACAAGCAATGCTGATTATAAAACACAAAACAAAGAAAGATATAAATTGTATTAGTTCCATATTTTCATCCTTTCGTAAACTTAGATTATTCTACCACAAATAATCTATTACATAAATCCCTAATACTTAAAGAATATGACTTTTTTTGAATATTTTCCGAAGATATAATATTTATTTCATCAATCATACTGTTGTTTAAATAATATTGAATAGAACCTATCTTATCACCTTTTTTTATAGGTGCCTTAATGTTATCGTAAACTATTTTCTTCTCTATATTATTTGGATTATCATTTACTAGAGTGATTTGATGTTCAACTATTGGCTCAGGAATAACAAAATCCTTAATTCCATTATCTATAAGTATTTTATCTATATTTTCCAGAACAGAATTGTCAATATAAATATCACATTTCGAGAAACCATAATCCAATAATTTGGCAAGTTCAGAATTTCGAATATCTTTTGTAGGTGCACCCATAATAACAGCTATTAACGTAATATCATTTCTAGTGGCGGTACCACTTATACAATAACCAGCTTCTGATGTAAAACCTGTTTTGAGACCATTTGCACCTGTATATTGTTTTAAGAATTTATTTGTATTTGCTAAGTCAAATCTGGATTCTCCTTTTGAAGTCTTATGAATAATATGATCCATCCAAATAGTTGATACATCAAAAATTTCAGGATGCTTTGTAATTAACTCTCTTGACATGATACTAATATCCATTGCGCTAGTATAATGATTTGGTGAATCTAAACCACAGGCGTTTTCAAAATTGGTATTATTCATCCCTAATTCCTTTGCTTTAGCATTCATCATTTTAACAAATTCTGTTTCTGAACCTGCAATATGCTCCCCCATAGCTACTGCAGCATCATTTCCTGATGAAATTTCAATACATTTTATGATATCTTGAACTGTCTGCTGCTCTCCTTCTTCAAAAAAACATTGTGAACCACCCATGGATGCGGCATGGCTAGAAATTGTAATAATATCATCATAAGACAAATTTCCTGCACTTATATTATCAAAACATAGTAAAAGAGTCATGATTTTTGTTACTGAAGCCGGCTTTAGGGTTTCATCCTTATTTTTTTCATATAAGATTTTTCCTGAATTAGCCTCAATTAATACAGCTGATTTTGAAGTAATACCTAAATCTATGTTTTCGTCACCTGTAGCATCTGTTTGAGTACTTAAATCATAATTTGCGTACTTATCATAACCATAGCTAAATGTAAAATTATTGAGAATAAATATTCCTGCCATTATAAAACTAATTAAATGTTTCATAAAATCTTCCTTCACATATATTAATATATTATACTGTGTTTCAATAAATAAAATGTATAAAAAATATATTGACTTTTGCACTTTACACTGCTAAACTTTAAAGCAATCAAAATCATGTTTTTTAAGGAGAATATTTATGAGTATTAAAATTATTCAAAAGCTTCCTACTGAAGATGAATTAAAAAGCGAAATACCTCTAAGTGAAAAACTAAAAATAATTAAAGAAAACAGGGATGCTGAAATAAAAAAGGTGTTTACTGGTGAATCAGATAAGTTTTTATTTATAATAGGACCTTGCTCTGCTGATAGCGAGGAACCAGTTATGGACTATATTCATAGACTTGCTAGTATTCAAGAGAAAATTAAAGACAAAATATTAATTATTCCAAGAATATACACCGGAAAACCAAGAACCACAGGCGCTGGATATAAAGGTATGGTTCATCAACCAGACCCTAGCAAAAAAACAGATATGGCAGAAGGATTAATTGCCATTAGGAAGCTTCACTTAAGAGCAATTGCCGAAACTGGTATGGCTGCTGCTGATGAGATGCTTTACGCAGAAAATACAAGATATGTTGATGATTTAATAGCATATCATGCAGTTGGTGCTCGAAGTGTTGAAGACCAAATGCATAGACTTACTGCAAGTGGCATTGATGTTCCGGTTGGTATGAAAAATCCTACAAGTGGAGACTACACAGTAATGCTAAACTCCTGTCTTGCTGGTCAAACCTCACATATGTTTAGCTATAAGGGGTATCAGGTAGAAACCTCAGGCAATCCATATACCCACTGCATATTAAGAGGTGGTCTTGATAAATATGGTAAATCAATGTCAAATTATCACTATGACGATTTGGTTAGACTTGTTGACGAGTACACTAAATTTAACATTACTAATCCGGCCTGCATCGTAGATGCTAACCATAACAACTCTGGAAAAAAATGGGCTGAACAGCCTCGTATCGTAAAAGAGGTTCTACACTCCTGTCGTCATAATGATGATATTAAAAATCTAGTAAAGGGTGTTATGATTGAAAGCTATATTGAGGATGGTAATCAAGCTATTGGCGATGGTGTATACGGAAAGTCAATCACTGATCCTTGTCTTGGTTGGGAAAAGACAGAAAAGCTATTACTTGAGGTGGCAGATTTATTGTAATATGCATATAATAAATAAATGCTATAAAAAGGATGCATAATAATGTGTGGAATCGCAGGCTTTTACAATCCAGACATAAATTTTTCAAACAATCCAAAGGATAATTTCAAAATACTTAATAATATGGTTAAATCCATTAAAAAACGAGGCCCTGATGGAGATGGTACAAAAATAATCAACTCCTGCTGTCTTGCTCATACAAGATTATCTATAATTGATCTTGAAACAGGAAGTCAGCCAATGAGCCTCTTTTTTGGTGGAAATAAATATCATATAATCTATAATGGTGAAATTTATAATTATAAACAATTAAAAAAAGAGCTTCAAAGCTACGGATTTACATTTAATACTAATTCAGATACTGAAGTAATTGGTTATATGTTTATAAAATACGGACCTTTATTTGCCAGTATGTTAAATGGAATTTTTTCTATAGCAATATATGACGAAGCAGAAAATTCTATTTTTTTATATAGAGATCATTTTGGTATTAAACCATTATACTATACAGAGTCTAATAAAACTTTAATATTCGCATCTAAAATTGATACTTTATTTGAATATCCAAGAGTTAATCCTAGTATTGATATTAAGGGATTTAATGAAATATTCACACTAGGTCCAGCAAAAACCTATGGTTCTGGTGTATTTTATGGAATTAATGAAATATTACCAGGTCAATTACTCTCATATTCTCCAGAGGGAATAAACAAACGTTTTTATTATCAACTTCAATGTAAACCTCATACTGATAGTCTGGAGGATACTATCGAGAAAACCAAATACCTTTTAGAAGATAGTATAAGAAGTCAAATGATTTCCGATGTACCAATATGTACATTTTTGTCAGGTGGTATTGATTCTTCAATCGTAAGTGCTATTTGTAGCAAAAACATGAAGGAAAATGATGTTTTATCAACATATTCCTTTGATTTCGAAGAAAACAGCCTACATTTTAAATCTCATAGTTATCAATTAAGCGAGGATAGACCTTATGTAGATATTATGGTAAAACATCTCAATTCCAATCATAATTATCTTACCTGCCGCTATGATACCTTGTATGATTTACTAGAAGAATCGGTAGATTCAAGATGTTTACCAACAATGGCTGATATCGACTCTTCTCTCCTATACTTTTGTGGAGAAGTGTCTAAAAATCACAAATGTGCTTTAACAGGTGAATGTGCTGATGAAATATTTGGTGGATACCCATGGTATTTTAATAAAGATTTGGGAGCTAAAGGTAATTTCCCATGGATGAGAGATATAAGCTTTAGAAAGTCAATATTAAATCCAGAATTTGCAGCAACTCTTCAAATGGAAAAATATGTAAAAAATGCATACAATAAAACAATTTGTGAAATCGACTATATTCCTGAAGAATCAGAATATAATAAAAATTTAAGAAAAATATCGTATCTTAACATACGATGGTTTATGCAAACCTTACTTGATAGAATGGATAGAACTTCTATGCATAATGGATTAGAAAGTAGAGTTCCGTTTGCCGACTTCAGGTTAATTGATTATGTATATAATATTCCTTGGGAATTTAAGCTCCTTAATAATAAACCAAAGGGTCTTCTAAGACATATAGCAAAGAATTATTTACCGGAAACTATTATGAATAGACCTAAAAGTCCATATCCAAAATCATATCATCCAAAATATGAAGAATTACTAAAAAATAGAATTCGAGAAATAATATTTGATTCAACTTCTCCTATTCGTGCATATTTGAATATAAATACAATCAAAAATTTACTAAATGAGCCGGAAAATAATACAAATCCTTGGTATGGACAGCTTATGGCAAAACCACAGATGTATGCATATATTATTCAAGTAGATTATTGGATGAGAAAATACTCTTTATCATTATAATACAAAAAAGAAAGTGACCATATAGGTCACTTTCTTTTATTTTAATACTGGTTGTATTTGTTTTCCATTTATCGCTTGAATTATTGTTGGTTCTATAAGATCTAAATGAGCAACTAACGAATTTGTCTTTTTAATATAATCATCCTGACCGAATGGTACAAAGTAGATATTTTTAACATTCATTAATTTCCCAACATTTTGAAAATTCATACTTAAACCATCATTGGTGGAAATTGCAATAACTAAAGGCTTCTCATTTCTAAGATGAGCCTTAGCTGCCATCAATACCGGTGAGTCAGTTATACCATTTGCAAGTTTAGCTAAGGTATTTCCTGTACATGGAGCTATTATCATTACATCAAATAATTTACCTGGTCCAACTTTTTCTGAATCCTGTATTGTAAAAAATCCTTCGTTACCTGTAATATTCTTTACATCTCTTACAAAGTCTTTTGCTTCGTAAAATCTTGTATTTAAATTCTGTGAATTATAAGAAAAAACAGGTGTTACATTAGCACCTTTATCTTTAAGAAGCTTTATTTGTGGCAAAATTTTATCAAAGGTACAAAAGGATCCTGTTATTCCAAATCCAATGTTACACTCTGATAACATAAGCATTTCCCTTTCTTTAAGATGGGGGATTGTAAAAATTATTCATATAATGGTTATAACAATAATCAGCTATTATTTCTCCAGCCTCTTTTGGATACTCCTTTCCTGGAATACCTAATATAAGTTCAGCAAAGATACCCTTTTCTTTGCAATATAAAAAATCTACACCACCTGGGTTTGACGCAATGTCAAATATTTTCACTGATGGATTAAGTGTATCTATAGCGGCACTATCTAAAATCATTGCTGGAACTGTATTAAATATTAATTGATATTCAGTATTTTTATTTAGGTGTAAGGATTTTAAATCAACGTAATTATAATCCTTAGACTCTATTTCATTTTTTAATTTATTGTTTCTTACTGCTACTGATATATTCAAATTATATTTTTTTAGCTCATTTGATATTGCCTTACCACAAAAACCATATCCAATTACTAATACATTTAAATCATTAAAAGCATTTAAACTGGTTTTAGCATATTTAATAATTCCCATTGCCGTAAGAATAGCATTTTTTTCTACAACAATGTCATCTGATAAATAATCAATTAGATTAATAGTTTCTGGTACTTTTTCTTTGACTTCATTAGATATGGAACCTCCATATATAATTTTTATATTATTAAAATACGGAGATAGCTTAGATAAATATTCTAGATTGAGCGGTGGTGGTAATATAATAACATGATTATTTATGTCTTTATTAATCTCACAACCTAATGAATATAGCTTATTTGCTACATATTCCATTCTTTTATCTTCACCAATTACTGAAAAAAACATTTATTTCCCCCTTATTATATAATATTTTATGCAATAATTAAAAAATTGGGACTAAATAATAATTTCTAATACACGTTTAAAATAATAGTTATAATCCTTTTCATTTGTATTATCCATAGAATATACATTTATAGTTTTAAATAAAACATCATTTATATAAATATCAATATATCCAACTATATCATTGGTTTTTACTGGTGGTTTGATTATTTGTGGAATTCTATATTTTAATTTAATTTTATCATTCTTGCTACACACTAAGGATATATGTTCTTTAATATATGTATCAATATAAACCTTAGGGGTACCATCTGGAACTTCTATGGTTTTCATAGGTGTTTTATCAGAGGTTATTTCAGTAATATGAAAATTTTCAAATGCATAATTAAATAATTTATTAGAATCCTTCCATTTATAAGTCTTATTATTAGGCCAACCACATCCTAGTAAAGCAATTATAAAGTTTCTACCATCTTTTTCTACAGCTGCTACATAACAATATCCAGCATCTGCTGTAAATCCTGTTTTACCTGCTATTACTCCTTCCATCATATCTAAATATGCATTTTTATTATGTACTGTAAAGCTTCTTTCTTTATCAAAATCCATAAAATTATATTCCCTTGTCTGACATATTTCTATGAATGTATCTTTTTTACTTGAGTCCATAACACAATATTTCATAATAAGACCTAGCTCTATAGCAGTTGTAGAATGTGTACCTTTAGAATCTGTACTGTCTAAACCATTTGGAGTTATAAAATATGTATTTTCTAATCCTAGTTCCTCAGCTTTGTTATTCATCATATCTGCAAAACCTTGTATATCACCACCAATATGTTCTGCTATGGCAACAGCAACATCATTATGACTTTCAAGCATTAAAGAATAATATAGATCCTTTAATTTATATTGTTCTCCCTCTTTTATACCAAGCTGTACATCTGGCATTTTAGAAGCATATGAGCTTACAGTAACAATATCTTCCATGTCGCCATATTCTAAAGCAATAATTAATGTCATGATTTTTGTAGTACTTGCCATGGGACGTATTTCTTCACCATTTTTATGAAACAATACTCTCCCAGTATCACCATCAATTAAAGCGGCAGATATTGAATATAACTCATCATTAATATAATCTGCTCCATAAGCTATATTGCTATCAATCAGTGTAAATAATATTATCATAGAAATTAGTATGTAGATTTTTGAAGATTTAATCATAAATAGACTCTGATACATTATCATTTATTTTAATATATTATAATCATATATATATTATTCTTTTTTCATTGAAAAAAACTGCATAATTTAGTATAATTAATGAATAAAAATCTAAGGAAAAAATTAATGAGTTCAAAGTTTACGTCAGAATTAAAAGAAGGAATGGTTACCCTTACTGATACTTTCTCAACTAAGGGTAAGTTAATTTTGCCTAAAAACACCATCATTACTAAAAGTATAATAACTAAGTTAGTTAGCAATGATGTTCTTTTTGTTGAAATTGAAGACGAGGCAATTGAATTTACGCCAGATGAGGAAGTATTTAAAACCTTTGCAATAGATGAGGAAACCATAAAATCAAAGCCTGAATACAAAAAATTCAAGAAACGTTACGAGAAAAATATTACAGACATAGGTGAACACCTTAATGACATTGTTCACAAAAATGCAAATATTGAGACTGATGCTATGTTAGAATCAACTCTTAATATTATTAGTTCCACTGATTCGCCATTAAGTATATTCACTATGCTATCAACTATGAAGGATTATGATGATTCAACATATAATCATTCTCTTAATGTTGCACTTATATGTAATATTTTTTCAAAATGGTTGGGGTTATCTGATGAGGATATTAAAATAGTAACTTCATGTGGATTATTCCATGATATTGGAAAGCTTATGATACCTGATCATATTATTAAAAAACCAGGAAAACTTACAGATGAAGAATACAAGATAATTAAAACTCACTCAAAGCTTGGATATGATTTACTAAAGAAAAAAAATGCAGATATCCATGTACAATATTCTGCATTGATGCATCATGAAAAATGTGACGGTTCAGGATACCCACTTGGTCTTACTGATAACCAAATAGATTGGGCTGCACAGATAGTTACTATTGCTGATATTTATGAGGCTATGACATCAAAGAGAGTATATAGAGGTGCTCTAAGCCCATTTACAGTTATTAATAACTTCGAAGAAAACGGACTAAGAAAATATAATCCAAAGTTTCTACTTACCTTTTTAGAAAACGTTGTAAATAGTTATATGAATTGTAAAGTTAAGCTTAGCAATGGTGAGGAAGGCGATATTGTTTACATTAATAAGGTAAGCTTATCGAAACCTTTAGTAAAAACAAAGGATAATTTTATTGATCTTTCAAAGAATTATAACGTTTCCATAGAAAGTATATTATAAAAAATAGAGGTGATTTACACCTCTATTTTTAGTTGAGCTTCTTCCATAGCCTCCTGTTTAAAATCCTCTATCTTATCAGGAGTAATGACAGGTAATTCATCCATGGAAGTGACACCAAAGCTTCTAAGAAAATCTTCCGTTGTTCCAAACAATATAGGTCTTCCTATAGCATCTAATCTTCCAACCTCAGCTACTAATTTATATTCTACCAGCTTATTAATGGCGTGAACACAAGATACACCTCTTATTGCTTCTATCTCCTGTCTGGTTACAGGTTGTTTGTAAGCTATAATAGAAAGTGTTTCCATAAGAGATTCTGTTAAGTTATGCTTCTTAGGCATATTAACAAGTAAGCTTAAAATATCATAATATTCATTCTTAGTGCAAAGTTGATATGAGTCCTCAAGCTTAACTAATCTAATACCTCTATCACTTGCTTCATACTTATCAATCATATCATTAAGTAGCTTAATAACATCTTTTTCATCTAATTCTAAAACCTTAGCTAAATCCTTAGCAGACACTGCATCTCCTATAGAAAAAAGTATTGCCTCTATGGCAGCTTGATTCTTAACTACACTATCTTCCATATTTCCTCCACTAATCTAACTCCAATGAGTCTATTATTATATCACCAAATAATTCATCCTGCTTTATAACGATATCTCCAACCTTCATAAGCTCAAGTACAGCTAAGAATGTAACTATAATATTAATTCTTGAAGCCTGCATTTCAAGAAGTGTTCGAAAATTGATCCCCTTAAGACCTCTTACACTGGTACGAATCTCATCCATCTTGTCTTCAATACGAACCTCTTCTTTTTCTATAGTACCGAACTTACTTCTAATAGGGTCCACTCTATCAACGGTTCGTTTCATAACCTGATTAAAAATCTCGTTTAGCATAGCTAACGTTGTATCACCAACAACCTCAGCAGGGTCTATTTCCTGCTTAAACTGTTTAACCTCTTCAGGTATGGAGGCTGGCTTATAATATGCCCTAACAGCGTCCATTTCCATATCCTTAAGCTCATATGATGCATATTTATACATCTTATACTCTAAAAGTCGTCTAACCAGTTCCGCACGTGGATCCTCTTCAGCCTCTTCTTCCTCCTCTTCTTTAGGAAGAAGCATCTTAGCTTTAATACTTATTAATGTAGCAGCCATAACAAGAAACTCACTCATGACATCAAGGTTTGATTCCTGCATAGCATTAACATACTCTAAATACTGCTCAGTTATCTCAACAATAGGAATGTCAAATATATTAAATTTGTTCTTTTCAATCAAATGAAGTAAAAGATCAAGAGGCCCTTGAAATTCATTGATTTTAAATTCCAATTTATTATCCTGCATCATATTATTCCTTAATAAAAATTTCCGAAGGTTATTTTATCACAGGTTAAATTATAATGCAAACCATTCCACCATTAGAATCATTAACTATTTTCTCCATAGTATCCTGAAGCTTTTGTTGACTTTCCTGATTAATCTTATTTATTTTACCTTCTAGCCCTTCCTCAACTAATTGTCGAATAGTTTTTCCAAAAATACTCACATCCCAAATATTTTCCTTATCCATACCATCTTTATTTATATATGATATTAAATCCTTTGCCTGTTCTTCGCTTCCAACAATAGGTGCTATTTCAGTTGTGATATTAGCCTTAATTAAATGTATAGATGGTGCACTAGCCTTAAGCTTTACTCCAAATTTATTTCCAGACTTAATAAGCTCCGGTGGGTCAAGCTTAATTTCATTTTTTTCCGGAGTAACAGAACCGTATCCTGTTTTACTTGATTGAAGCATAGCTTGACTTAACTTCTTACATTTACCCTTTGTATCTGCAAGCTCATATATTTCCTTAATAAAATCATATTCATTATCAATATTTGTACCAAAAAGCTTAGAAAGCATATCGTAATAATACTTATCATACAGCTTTATATTTATATTCATATTACCATCTGCTAAATCAATTTTTGTCATATTTATTTCTTCAATATATTCATCCTCAGAATTTGATAAATTATAAACATCTCTCATATGATTAATATTTTTAAAAATTTCTTTAGATATACTAATCAAATAGGTTTTAATTTCATTATCAAAATCTAATGCTTCAACCCATTTAGGTATGTTAAAATTAACTGAGCTTACAGGAAATGATAATAATAATTGTTCAAATATTTTATATATATCATTTTTTGTAAGTATATTACAATTAACAGGAACTACTGCTACACCATAATGTTCACTCATATCCTTTGCCATCTTTAATATTCCTGGATCTGATGGCATTTTTGTATTAAGTAATACTACAAATGGTTTTCCTAGATTTTTCAATTCGTTAATTGCTCTATTTTCTGCATCTATGTACCCACTTCTTTCAATATCTGTAACACTTCCATCAGTTGTAATTACAATTCCAACAGTTGAATGTTCAAATATTACTTTTTTAGTACCTATTTCTGCCGCCTTAGTAAAAGGCACTTCATAGTCATACCAAGGAGTTTTTACTAATCGTTCTTTGCCCTCCTCCATATGTCCCTCTGCACCCTTAGCCATATAACCAACACAGTCAATTAATCTAAGTTTACATTTTACATTATCAGATATATTTGTTTCTATTGCATCCTTGGGAATAAATTTAGGTTCGGTTGTCATTATAGTTTTGCCACCAGAGGATTGAGGAAGCTCATCTATAGTTCTTTGCTTCACATATTCCTCATTAATATTAGGAAGCACCATAAGCTCCATAAATCTTTTTATAAATGTAGACTTACCTGTTCTCACGGGGCCTACCACACCTATATATATTTCTCCTGCCGTTCTTAAATTTATATCCTTATAAATATCCATAAAAAAATACCTCCATATTTTCTGCACATTATGTATCTAAATCGCCAAAGGAGTGGCAATTTCTCATACAATAATATATGTAAAAAAATATGAAGGTATAACTTAATTTAGTTTATTTCCAAAGTAAATCCTTGTCCTCAGCAGTTTTCATTCTTGTAAGTAATGAAACCATAGCATCTTTTGCTGATAAATCTTCGAAAAGAATCTTATTAACTATCTCAACTATAGGCATTTCAATACCAAGCTTTACACTAAGCTTTAATGCTGCCTTTGCAGAATATACTCCTTCTACAACCATCTTTACTTCATCTAATGCTTCCTTATATGTCTTACCCTGACCCATAAGATAACCTGCATTTCTATTTCGACTATGTTTTGATGCACATGTAACAATTAAATCACCAATTCCAGAAAGACCGGCAAAGGTTGATTCATGACCACCCATAGCAACACCAAGTCTAGAAATTTCTGCAATACCTCTAGTAATAAGTGCGGCCTTCGTATTATCACCACAACCTAAACCGTCTGCAATTCCAGCAGCTAATGCAATAACATTCTTTAATGCACCACCAAGTTCAATACCCATAACATCTGGACTTGTATACACTCTAAAATAATCAGTCATAAAAGTATCCTGAATAAGCTCTGCTATTTCCTTAGATGATGCTCCTGCTACTACTGTTGTAGGAAGACCTTTTCCAACCTCCTCAGCATGGCTTGGGCCAGATAAAACTGCTACATTTACATCCTTAATTTCATCGCTAATAACCTCTGTAAGAGTCATAAGAGTATTTTCTTCAATACCCTTAGAAACATTTACAACAATTTGTTCTCTTGTAACATATGGTGCAATGGTTTTAGCAGTACTTCTAATAAATGGTGACGGTACAACCATAACCAACATCTTCTTATCCTTACAGGTAGCTTCAACATCTGTTGTAAATATAACTGATTCATCAATTTTTACACCCGGAAGCTTTGTCAAATGCTCTCTGTGCTCATTTAACATTGTTATTTCGTCCTTATCAATAGACCAAACTGTAACATTATGTCCATTTTCACTTAAAAGCTTCGTAAGGGCTATTCCCCAACTTCCAGCACCTAATACACCTATATTCATAATAAAAACCTCCTAATTTAGGCCTCTTTTTTATTTGTAAACAGCTTATTTTCCTCATGATTAATAAGTCTTATTATGTTGGCTTTATGTCGATAAATAGCCATTACAGTCATAATACCAACTATAATAACACTTTCTATCATAGCGGCTTTAGAGTTAGAATTATTCAAATCAAAATAATATCTATCATTAAAAGCAAAAATAGTATATTCAACAAAAAACATAAGTACTAAGCAAATAGATGAAACTGATACATATCTTGTTATAATACAAAGTCCGAAGAATACAACCGCTGCACTTAATATCATAATAGGATCTAAAAATCCAACTATCACTCCACCAGTAGCAGCTATTCCCTTTCCACCTCTAAACTTAAGGTAAAACGGAAAATTATGACCAAGTATTGTTCCCAAACCAGTATATGCAATGTAAAGATAAACATTATCTGGAGAAATATTATTAAAAATAAGTCTTGCAATTACAGTAGCTGCAATAGCTTTTAGTAAATCACCGAAAAAAACTATTATTCCGGCCTTTTTACCAAGAACTCTAAGAGCATTTGTAGTACCAGCATTACCACTTCCATGCTCTCTAATATCAATACCATTCATTCTACCATATATATATGATGTCTGAATCATTCCAAAACAATATCCACCAAGCAAGCAAAGTATTCTGTATATTATTGTCATTTTTCTTTCCTCTCACGTATAATAAATTTCAGTGGTGTACCTCTAAAGCCAAAGGCCTCTCTTATCTTATTTTCTATATATCTAGTATATGAGAAATGCATAAGTTCCTTATCATTTACAAAGATAACAAAAGTTGGTGGCTTAACAGATACCTGGGTAATATAGTAAAGTCTAAGTCTCTTACCTTTATCTGATGGTGGCTGATTTAATGCAACTGCCTCAGCCATAATCTCATTCAATACACCTGTAGCAATTCTAAGAGAATGATTCTCTATAACAGCATCTATAGTTTCAAAAAGCTTAGGAAGTCTCTGTCCAGTCTTAGCTGATACAAAAAGTATCTCGGCATAAGGCATATAGGCAAATTCTTCACGAATTTTATTAGTAAACTTATAAATAGACTTATCATTCTTTTCTTCAAGGGCATCCCACTTATTAACTACTATAATCATACCCTTGCCTCTTTCATGGGCAATTCCGGCAATTTTAGTATCCTGATCAGTAATACCCTCTGTAGCATCAATTACAAGAACAGCTACATTACATCTTTCAACAGCTGAGACTGTACGAATTATACTATAGCGTTCAATTTCCTCTTTTATCTTATTCTTCTTTCTAAGTCCTGCAGTATCAATAAATACATACTCTGTACCATTTCTAGTAATAGTTGTATCAATCGCATCTCTAGTAGTTCCAGCAATATCAGAAACAATAACTCTATCCTCTCCTAGGAGCTTATTAATTATAGAAGACTTTCCCGCATTCGGCTTACCAATTATAGCTACTCTAGGTCTCTCATCCTCTATTTCCTCTGTGGCAGAAGCATCAAAGTATTTAACTACCTCGTCAAGCATATCTCCAAGTCCAAGCTGTGATGCAGCAGAAATAGGCATAGGGTCACCTATACCAAGATTATAAAATTCATATACATCAGGCATAAACTTTTCAAAGCTGTCAACTTTGTTAACCACAAGAACAACAGGCTTACCAGAACGACGAAGCATATCCGCCACCTTACCATCTGCATCTACTAGTCCTTGCCTAACATCAGTAATAAACATAATAACGTCAGCTGTAGATATTGCTATCTCGGCCTGTTCTCTCATGCTCTTTAAAATAATATCATTACTTTCTGGCTCAATACCACCTGTATCAACAATTGTGAAATTATAATTCAACCAATTAACATCAGCGTAAATTCTATCTCTTGTAACACCTGGAGTATCCTGAACTATAGATATCTTATCTCCTGCAAGAGTGTTAAAAAGAGTTGATTTACCAACATTTGGTCTGCCTACTATGGCAACTACGGGTCTACCCATACCTTAATTCTCCGTTCCAATTATCTTATCAAATAAATCCATACCGCTAGATTGTACAACAACAACCTTAACTTGTAAAGCATTTTGAAGCTCTTCTAATGTAACATCATCAAGGAATATATCTTCATCGGATTTTAATGTTTGACATGGTAATAATAAGACATCTCCTAAATCCTTACCCTTAAGCTGGTTGATGATATCCTTTCCGGTTAATAGTCCGGTAACAGTTATCTTATCTCCAAAAAAATAATTTTTAATAGGATAAATATTAAAATCAATATTTGGTGCGGCTTTTAAAATCATATTTCTAATATGTAGCATATTTTCATACGCTAATAGTCCTGTTATAGTTGAAAGCTTTCTGACACCTTCATAAGCACTACCATTTTCTTCAAGATAATAATTTACTGCATCCTTTACTTCCTCATATAATAATCTGGTCATTCCAACTCCATTTTCAAGCTGAATATAACCATCATAGTTATCCTCATTAGGAAAATCAATACCAGCGTTAATATACCACTCATCACTGGCATGAACAAAATGTATACCATATTTATCTAAAGCCAACCCTTGATATTTTTCTACAGTCTTAATAAGTTGTATAGAGTCTTCTTTAGTAAAACTTTCAAGAGGATAAAGATTCTCTCTATATTTGGTAAGACCAACAGGAACTATAGATAGACTTTGCATAACTGGTGCATATTGCAAAAGGTCAGTTAGGGTTCTTTCTAATTCCTCACCATCATTTAATCCCTTACAAAGAACTATCTGTGCATTCATAGGTATTCCTGCATCATATAACCTTTTTATAAAGTAATTTACCTTACCTGCAAATCGATTATTTAACATCTTACATCTAAGTTCTTCATTGGTAGTATGAATAGAAATATTAATAGGAGCAAGCTTATACTCTATAATTCTATCAATATCCTTCTCCTGCAAATTTGTAAATGTAACATAATTACCCTGTAAGAAAGAAAGTCTTGTATCATCATCTTTAAAATATATAGTATCTCTCATCCCAGAGGGATTCTGATCAATGAAGCAAAAAACACACTTATTATGGCAACTTTTATACTTGTCCATAAGTGAATCACCAAAAACAAGACCTAGTTCATCATCCTCATCCTTTTCTACCTCTAGGAGCCATTCTTCTCCATCACTTTTTTCTATAAGAATCTCAAGATATTCATCCTCGCAAAGATAATGATAATCAAAGATATCTTGAATTTCTTTATTATTGATAGAAACAAGCTTATCTCCTGGTTCTATTTCAAGCTCATAACCAATACTATTCTCTACTACATTTTCAATAAGGTGCTTTTTCATAATGCACATATCCTCTCTTGATTAGTCTTTAAGCATAATTACTGCAGCTAAATTTCCTCTTAGGCCCTTAGATGCTCTATGTGAAAACAATTCATTTGGATTACAACAGGTGCATACATCAGGCATAGAAATGTTATCCTCTTTAATACCTGCTCTAAGGAAATTATATTTACAGGCTTGATGTAAATCAAGCTGATATTTACCATTACCTTTATTAACAAGCATATTTTTCAGCTCATTATCTGTATAATTATCTTTAAATTGAATTGCAACATCTTCAGATATTTCATAACAATCCATACATATTGATGGACCAATAGCTACAATAATATTCTCTGGAGCTGAGCCATATTCATTTGACATGGTAATAATCATCTGATTAGCGATATTTCCAACTGTCCCCTTCCAGCCTGAATGAGCAAGTCCAACTACTTTATTAACTTTGTCGTAAAAAAATAAGGGAACACAATCAGCATAAAAAGTAATAAGTGGTATATTTTTAATGTTTGTAACTAATCCATCAATATTCTTTATATCACTTTCTTTAATTATTCCTTTACCTGCATCCTCTTCTCTAACAACATGAATCTTTACATCGTGTACCTGGTCGGAAAAAACCAGTCTTTCATAACTATAGCCCAATGCTTTAGCAAACCTACGATGATTTTCAAGAACATTATCACGCTCATCTCCCCTTGAAAAGCTAAGATTCATACTAGATAAATGTTCATTACTAACTCCACCTAATCTAGTTGAAAAGCCATGTACAATATCCTTAAATATGTCAAAAGCTCTATACTTTATAATTGGCACTTTTATTCCATCACTATAAATATCAACCATATCTATGTAAGTTGTTTTATTTTCATTATCTATTATATCATTTCTGTATTTTAACAAATTCAAATTATACATAAATAATTCCTTCCATATATTAAACAATATTAAACAAAGTCAAAGGCATTCTCAATATGAGATATCTCATTACCAAGAATACCTATAACATCAAATCTTATGCTTGTGTTATCTGGGGAAATCTTATTTTTGTTCATGTAAAATAATGCAGATTTACAGATTTTTTTCTGCTTACCATAGGTCACAGCTTCCAATGGATGACCATTACTGCTTGAGGCACGGTATTTAACTTCAATAAAAACTATAGTATTCTTATCTCTTGCAATAATATCTATCTCACCCTGACGAACCTGGAAGTTTTTTTCGATTATAAAATATCCCTTATCCTGCAAATAATTTATAGCTAGTTCTTCATAGTTTTTTCCTGTTTGTCTTTTATTTTCCATAGATTTATCCATTTACCCTATCAATCTTAGCTTTAATTTTATCCATTCTGTCTACATACACAAGAATTTCAGCAACTACACCATATAATTCAGGTGGAATACAGTCACCTATATCAAGCTTTAACAAAGTTTCAGTAAGATTTGTGTCCTTGTAAAGTGGAACATCACTTTCTTTGGCAGTTTCAATTATTTTATCCGCCAAAACACCCTGTCCTGCAGCAACAACTTGAGGAGCTTGATTATTAGGGTCATATAATAAGGCTACCGCCTTTTTCTTTGGTGGATTATTTTGATTATTCATAAAATCACCTACATTCTAACATCAAAGGAATATCTTTTAACACTTTTTTCTAGATCATCCCCAAGCATCTCTTTTACAGCCATATTAGGACCCGTAGCAAGAGCTGGTTCTCTTGTAATTACTTCATTAGTAAGATTAAAACCATTCTCAGCTATGGCTTTCTCAAGCATAGTCATATGCTCATCTACAATCTTTGCACTAATTTCATCTTCAACATAAAATCTTGTATGTACATTAGTACCATGTAAACTGACATGTACGTCTGTAGCACCTAGATGGTCCATATCAAGATGCAAAAGTGCGCTTACCTCTTCCTTAGTGCTTTTCATATTTCTTTTATTCATATATACATATAAATCAGAATTCATTTGATTTGAATCCATTTTTACAGGTATCTGAGCATAAGCAAACATATTATTAAGATTTTGCATAAAGTCTATGCGTTGCTGCATAGATTTAGCAGTCTGAGACATGTTTTCACCTGCACCAGAATTAGTGCTACTAGAAAATGCTTCCATAAGCTTATTTGTCTTATCGTACATAGATTTGTATAAATCATCTAGCTCCTTTGGATTTTCCATATCCTTTGGATTCAAAGAAAACTTGTCTTTTACTGCCTCAGATAAAATACTATTATAAGAATCACTTGTAAGTAAGTCACTTATATTTTCAGAATTTATATTAAGTTCATTAGAATGATTTAAAACTTCTTTAATATTATTTAGAAGCTGTAAAGGTGTTTCAGATTTGTCAACTATTGTGTTTATAACCTGTTCATTGATTCCAGAATTTTTTAATTCTTCTACTAAGCTTTCTAATTCTGCTGGATTAAGATTAGTCTTTCCAACAAGAGATTCTATTTTAGCAGATAATTCTGAAGTTAAATTCTCCTGATTAATCATACTGGCAATATCTGTATTAGCATTTATATTGCTTGAAAGATTATCATCTTCATTTAAATTTAAGCCATCTATGATATCATTTATAGAAATGTTAGCCATATCGAATGTATCTGAGAAGGACGAAAGCAAATTTGAATTTAATTCAAGCAATTGTGCGGATGCTGACTCATTTGTAATTCCCATTTGATTTATTATATTACCTATGGCTTCCTTATTATAATTAATAATACTATCACTTAAATTACTTATATCCTGACTTAATTGATGTGTATTAGACATATAAGACTCAAATTGTGAAATATTAGCTTCATTAACCGGTATTCCATGCTTATTTAAATTAATAAGTGTGTCTATTGAAGCTTCTGAAAACTTATATGACTGTTGCATAATTCTTTGCATAGATGCCTTATCAACAGGCATATTATTATTCATAAGACCTTCAGCTATCTGATAATTCTTTTCTGTTGGAGAAATTCCATTTGCATCTAAAATCTTAAAAATAGCACTATCTTTCATATTTTGAGTCCCATCACCATAAGGTTTAATAAGAACATTGGTACCGTTATTTTCCTTAATTAAAAAGGTAAGAGAATCACCTATATTCATATTTACTGCATCTGTCATCTGTGCATATAAGGTTTTATTATTATCTAGCATGATACTAACCTTATTATTTGTAATATCAATGATTTTGCCATTAAAAATCTGACCTTCTTTAGCTATAGAAATTTGAGCATTAGCAGTGACAGTACCCCCTTCAGTAACATTTGGGCTACTAACCTTAATACCGGCACTATTATTAGTGGATATATTAAAATTTAAAGTACTGTCTGAAATATTCATACAATTCTCCTAACTTATCTAGGACTGACCTAATATCTTTTTTATAAAAGTTTTTCTATGGATGTCACATGGACCATCTTCTTTCAACTTTTTAATATGATTTGGAGTACCATAGCCTGCACTTTTACCAAAATCATAGCCAGGATAAATATTTTCGTACTCCTCCATCATTCTATCTCTAGTTACCTTTGCAACTATACTTGCAGCAGCTATAGATGCTGATAAGGTATCACCTTTAATTATAGGAACCTGCTTAATATCTATATCGGGTATTTTAACCGCATCATTAAGCAATACATCGGGCTTTTCTGATAGATTATTTATTGCAATTTGCATTGCTTTATATGTGGCCTGTAATATATTTATATCATCAATAACTGTCTCTGAAACAACTCCTATAGCATAAGCTACCGCTTTATCTAGTATTATATCATATAATTCCTCCCTTTTCTTCTTGGATAGCTGTTTTGAATCATTTAAATATAATATTCTTTCATTCTTAGGTAATATTACTGCAGCAGCTACAACAGGTCCTGCCAAGGGGCCCCTACCTACCTCATCTATTCCACATATAAACTCATTGCCTAAATCTATGTACTTATCCTCGAAGGCATACATTAACTCAGTTCTTGCTACTTCTTCAAGAATCGCCTCATGCTTTTTAGTGGCTTTTTCTACCAATTTAGATACATTTCCTCTAGTATCATTAATATATTTATCAATAAATTTTACTAAAGCCTGTGAACTGGTGGTATCAAGCTCTTTAAATTCATTATTTATATCTGAAAATTTTAATTCATTACTCATACATAATCTCCTTAATTAAATTAAGGACTATACACAATATTATTATACTTAGTGCATAGTCCTAAATTTTACTCTACAATTCCTAAATCTCTTAATGGATAAATTCTAAATATGGCTTTTCCCACAATACTATCTCTATGAACATTACCCACAGATGATATTCTACTATCCTGACTGTTATTTCTGTTATCACCTAGTACAAAATATTCATCTTTACCTAACAATATGGTTTGACTTGCTCTTCCTATATTTGAAGGTAATATTGTTTCCTTACCATAATCTTCCTTAAGTAACATTTCGTTGATAAAAATATTTCCATTTTGATCAATACGTACAGTTTCTCCAGGAAGTCCAATAATTCGCTTGATATAAGTAGTCTCATCATCATAATAAAATACTATAACATCAAATCGTTCTGGATCACCAATAGTATATGAAAGCTTATCAACCCATAGATTATCTCCGTCATGAAGTGTTGGTTCCATAGATTGACCATCAACCAATGAACGACATCCAACAAAGTTAATAATCAAAAAACACGCAAGAACAACTATACCAATATAAACAATGAGACTTAATAATTCTTTTACTATATTAATATCCTCTGGCTTAGTTTCTTTTTTTGATTTTTTATGTTTTTTCTTCTTGTTCTTTAGCTTTGATTTCTTATCATCCAAAGATTCAGCTTCTTCTGTATCTGATTCTTTATTAATTGAATCATCATCTGATGAGTCAGATTTTTCTTTTTTGAGTTTTTTGGCAGACTTTTTTAATTCCTTATCTGCTTTTTTCTTAGCTTTTTTTTCTTCCTTAGCTAAGATTTTATCTTCACTATCTTCAGAAAAAATTTCCCCAACGGATACCTCTTCCTTCTGATCATCATATTCCATTAATTCTTTACTCATAATGGTTCTCCTAATTTTATTCTGGGAATTCTAAGCTAATATTCCCTAGCTTTCCACATCTAAAATCATCAAAAAGAATATTTGCTGCCTTGTTAATATCAGGTTCATTGCCCTTAACTATGCATTTTCTGGCTATAGCAATCTCTGACAAAATATCATAAGCAGAAAGCTCACTATTAATATTATACCTTTCAATTAAAACATTACAATAATTATTTTTTAAAAATTCTATGAAATTATATGCCAGCTCGGTTTTTTCGATTATCTCATCATTGATAGAACCAATATATGCAAGCTTTTTACCTATCTCCTGGTCCTCAAATTTAGGCCATAATATACCAGGAGTATCGAGTAATTCAACATTTTTACTAATTCTAATCCATTGCTTTCCCTTAGTAACACCTGGTTTATTACCTACCTTAGCACAGGCTTTTTTTGCGTATGAATTAATAAATGTAGATTTTCCTACATTCGGTATACCAACTACCATAGCTCTAATGGGACGATTTAATATACCCCTTTTACGGTCTCTTTCGATTTTTTCTTTACAAGCTTCCTGTACCATATCTGTAATGGTTTTCATACCTGTATTCTTCCTGGAATCTAAACAATAAACAAAATATCCCTTATCCTTATAATAGGACTCCCATTTTGCAGTTGTTTTATTATCAGCTAAATCTGATTTATTTAATAAAATCATTCTATATTTATTCTTTGCCAGCTCATCAATATCAGGATTTTTACTGCTAAATGGCACTCTGGCATCAACCAATTCTATAACAATATCAATAAGCTTAATATTTTCCTGCATCATACGTTTAGCTTTGGTCATATGACCAGGATACCATTGAATATCTTTCATATTTATTTTACCTTACCTTTTTTATCCTCTGCCTTGATAATATAGCTAACCTTACCAAGAATCTCAACTTTCGAAATATTTCCAACATTTGTATATCTTGAATCTTCACTATTATTTACATTATCTCCAAGAACAAAATATTCACCATCACCAAGGGTTACACCCTCTGATGCCAAGCCTGAAGTAATTATTTTTTCAGAATAAGGTGAATTTTGAAGCTGTTTATCATCAATATAAATATATCCATCCTTAATAGTTACTTTTTCACCAGGCATACCTATAACTCTCTTAATGTCATAATAACTATCATTTTCTATAAGAGAATATGCAACTACATCATAACGCTCAACATCAGATATCTTATAGGTAAGCTTATTTACTATAACAACCTCTCCATCTTCTAAGGTTTTGTTCATAGATGGACCAACAACTGTTACAGTTTGAAAACCAAAGGTAATTATGGCATATCCAAATATTGCTCCAGAAAAAACAATAATAAACCACTGGAACAAATTATTAAGCATATGTTCTTTATTTTCTCTGTTATACTTTTTATCATTATTTAATAAATCTTCTGCGTCCTTATGTTTAATTATTCTATTACCCATATAATACTCCACAATAAATATTATTAAAAATGACTGGAGAAAATCCATCCTCCAGTCATCTAATTAATCGTAACTATTATTTGATAAGTTCCTTAACCTTAGCCTTCTTACCAACTCTCTGACGTAAGTAGTTAAGCTTAGCTCTTCTAACCTTACCTCTTCTAATAACCTCAATCTTCTCGATTGTTGGGCTATGAAGTGGCCAAGTCTTCTCAACACCTACACCATTAGAAGTCTTTCTAACTGTAAATGTCTCTCTGCTGCTTCCACCCTGCTTCTTGAGAACGGTACCCTCGAAAGCCTGGATTCTTTCCTTGTTACCCTCCTTAACCTTAGCGTATACCTTAATAGTATCACCAACGTTAAAGCTTGTTACTTCCTTAATCTGAGCTGCTTCAATGCTCTTAATAATATCGTTCATGTGTGACCTCCTAATAATTTTTAGACGTTCTTATGTATAAATACACAGAGGACCATCCCTTTTCACAACTTCACAAATATAACATAATCCTTTGATTAAATCAAGTATTATTTATTTCTTTTTGTAAAAAAATGTTTTTAATGTCTCAAAGCCTAACTCTTTTGCCCTTAATATCTGCTCTGTACTACCAATAAATAATATGCCATTATCTCTAAGAGCATTATGAAAATTCATATAAACCTTATCCTTTGCTTCATCAGTAAAATAAATCACAACATTTCTACATACTATCATAGACATATTTGAAAAATATTTATCTTCCAAAAGATTATGTTTCTTAAAAGTAACACACTTTTTTATCTTATCAGATATTGCATAGTTCTTATCATCAATCTTCTTAAAATGAGCATCTAGATACTCTTTTGGCAAATCAACTAAGCTTTTTGCTGAGTAAATACCAGCATCAGCAAATGCAAGAACATCATCATCAATGTCTGTTGCAGTTATTTTTATCTTATCCAAAGAAAAATATTTGGACATAATCATTGCAATAGTATATGGTTCATCACCTGTGGAACAAGCTGCACTCCAGATAGAAATGTTTTCCCCATAACTTTCCTTCAAATATGGAATAATTATTTTTTCAAAATGCTCCCATTGCATAGGATTTCTATAAAATTGGGAAACATTAATAGTTAAATAACCAACAAAGGTACGAAGCAAGACATCGTCCTGCTTCATACCTTGGAAAAAACTTTCAAATCCATCAAAGCCCTTGCGAGCAATAAGTGATTCTATTCTTCTCTTCATCTGGCGTTCCTTGTACAGGCTTAAATTAATGTTTGTAAGCTTATAAACATCTTTTTTAAATTCCTCGTACCCGTATGCCATAGATATTACTCCTCTGTAGCTTCCTCAACAACTGGTGCTGGTAATAAAGCCTTTACACTAAGGCTAATCTTCTTATCCTCTTCCTTGAAATCTACAACCTTTGCTGTAACCTCATCACCAATCTTGTAAACATCTTCTGGCTTAGCTACGTGCTCGTAAGAAATCTGTGATACATGAAGAAGTGCATCAACACCTGGCTCTAACTCTACAAAAGCACCAAATGCAGTCATTCTAGCAATCTTACCAGTAACCTCAGTACCTACAGCATACTTCTCAGCAGCCTTAGCCCATGGGTTATTATCATCAAACTTTAAGCTTAAGGCAATCTTCTCACCGTTGATTTCCTTAATATATGTCTTAATTGTTTCTCCAACCTTAACAACTGACTTAGGATCATCAATTCTTCCCCATGACATCTCTGAGATATGAAGAAGACCATCAGCTCCTCCTAAATCAATAAAAGCACCAAAAGGAGTTACATTCTTAACTGTACCATCTACAACGTCACCAACGTTGATAGAATCAAATAACTTCTTAGCAGCCTCTGCCTTTGTAGCTACAAGTAACTGCTTTCTATCACCGATTACTCTTCTCTTCTTAGGAGCAAACTCAGTTAATACAAATTCAATCTCCTGATCCATATACTTGTCAAGATCCTTCTCAAATGTATCTGATACAAGGCTTGCTGGAATAAATACCTTACAATCCTCAACCATAACTCCGATACCACCCTTAACAACCTCAGTAACCTTTGCAGTAAGTACAGTCTGATTATCAAAAGCTTCCTGAAGCTTCTCATATGACTTCTCAGCAGCTACTCTCTTATATGAAAGAAGTACCTGTCCCTCACCATCATTTGTCTTAATTACCTTAACTGTGATAGGGTCACCTACATTTACAACAGTTGTAAGGTCTAAGTTTGGAGTATTTGAATACTCTGCTCTAGTAATAATACCATCAGCCTTATACTGAATATCTACATAGATAACATCTGGCTTAACACCGATAACCTTACCCTCAATAACGCTACCTGGTCTAACAGCATTACCATTCTCCTCTGATTGATTTAATAATTCTTCAAAACTTAATTCTGCCATACTGTCTTGAACCTCCTTAATAATATGATTTGGGGTAGATGCCCCAGCTGTAATACCTACCCTCTTAGCGGATTCAATAACAGTTAAATCCAAGTCAACGAGTGTCTGAATGTAGTAAGTATTTTTGCATTCTTTTTTGCTTATATTATAAAGCTTTTGAGTATTCGAACTATTCTTCCCACCAATTACTACCATGGTGTCAACATTTGCAGCTAATTCCTTAGCCTCTCTCTGTCTTTCTTCTGTGGCATTACAAATAGTTGAATAAACAAAGATATTATAATATTTTTTTGTAAATATTTCAACTAATTCTTTGAATTTTATGCTATTAAATGTTGTTTGGGCAACAATTACATATTCTCTTCTTGAATCTAACGAAATTTTTTCAGCTATTTCCGCATTATCTACTATAATAGGCTCATCCTTGGACCACCCCTTTATACCAATAACCTCTGGATGCTTTTCATCACCGATGATGATAATTCCTTTTCCTTTTTCACTTTCCTCTTTTACAATGTTGTGTATTTTTTTTACAAAAGGACAGGTTGCATCAATTATCTCCACATCATAGCTTTCAATTTCATCATATACATGCTTTCCAACACCATGAGACCTAATAATAACCTTCTTTTGAATATCATTCTTTTTTAAATAATTATCTAAAGGTATATTTTCATCTATTACAATTACGCCCTTATTATTAAGGTCCTCAACAACCTCTTCATTATGAATAATTGGACCATAGGTATATACAGCTACATCAGAATCACCTGAAACTTCTTTATATACAGTATCTACAGCTCTTTTTACACCAAAGCAAAAGCCAGCTGTTTTTGCTAATAATATTTCCATATTAACCCCTTACTATTATGATATTTTCTTTGCTGCGGTCATAATAGCTTCAACTACTTCATCTATACTCATATTAGAACTATCAACCAATATTGCATCATCAGCCTGCTTTAAAGGTGCTATGTCTCTGTTCATATCTCTATTATCTCTCTCGATAATATCTGCCTCTATTTTGTCAAAATCAGCAGTCTCTCCCTTTGAAATAAGCTCTTTATAACGACGATTTGCACGCTCCTTAGAGGATGCAGTAAGATAAATTTTTACCTCAGCATCAGGTAATACATTTGTTCCTATATCTCGTCCATCCATAACAACATTGTATTCCTTAGCCATATTGCGTTGCAAATCAAGCAGAGCAGCTCTAACTGAAGCTTTCGCTGATGATTTAGATGCCATATTTCCAGTTTCCTCAGTTCTAAGATAAGGAGTTACATTTTCTCCATTTAGATAAACCTGCTGTGCTTCATTCTCATATTTTATTGATATATCAATACCTTCGCAGGCTTTTGTTAATTCTACTTCATTATCTATATCGATTTTATTTGTAACCATATAATAAGCTATTGCACGATACATAGCTCCTGTATCTACATAAACATATCCCATATTTTTAGCTACTAATTTTGCTATAGTACTTTTTCCAGCTCCTGCTGGTCCATCAATTGCTATACTAGCCATATTGTTCTCCTTTATATTAAATAATAGTATCGTTATCTTCTGTAAGATTTGTATTTTCATTATTATCTATGTTTTCTATATCATTTATATTTTCTGTATTATCTAAATTTTCCGAACTATTCTTTCTCTTGAACGGAATAGTTGCAATTTTATCAACAACCTCCTTATCTGGAACTGGAATTACAGCTCTGTTTAATCTAGTATCTACATCAACATAATTTTCATCATCAACCCACAGACCATACTCATCTAATATATATTCTTTTTCCGACGATATGTTATCATCGGAATTATTATATTTATCTAATGTTATGTTATCATCCGCTATTATATAATTATCATTATAAATATATTCTTTTTTAAAAATCCTGACATAAATAATAATAAGTAATAAAAAAACAGAGGCCCCAAAAAATAAATATCCAATTATTCTAATATAATTTACCGGCTTTATAGCATCCTTATATGTTGCATAATATGAATATTCCTGAGGATTAGATGGATTATAATATATTATAAATTTGCTTGAAACAGAAGAATCCTTATATGAATAAAAACAATAAGGATTACCATCTACTTCATACTCATATTTAGCATCATATACAGTACTATAACTACCATCTTCATTTTCTATTGTGTATTTTCTTATTTGATATCCATAGACATCAACAGGCAGAAATTTTTCTTTATTATAGTGCAGTTCCTTTGCATCGGCCAATTTAGTCGAATACCAAATAGCAAATACTATTGTCATGCAAACGCAAATTACCAAAACAACTATTAATTCATCAAAAAGTTTTTTACTCATTAGTACTTCCCCCATAGAAAAATAATTACATTATTCTAGCAATTTACCCCCGCTAAATAACCTGTAGACCAGGCAATCTGAAGATTAAATCCACCTGTTAAAGCATCCAAATCCAAAACTTCACCAGCAAAATAAAGTCCACTTGTAAATTTGGACTCCATAGTGCCAGGATCAATCTCCTTAACTTTTATACCACCCTTTGTGATAATGGCCTCATCCCATCCACGAAGACCTGTGATTTCAAATGGAACATTTTTGATAGTAGATAATAATTTATGTCTTTCTTCCTTTGTTATCTCGTTTATCTTCTTATCTCCATCCAAACCACTCTTGTCAATTATAACGGGTATCAAACCTCTAAGCAACAATTTATCCAAACCATTTTTTAACTGTTTATTGATAAATAAATTGAAATCTTTGATGATTCTATCATCTAACTGTTTCTCATCAAGAGCTGGTTTTAAATCAAGTGATAATGTAAGCTTTTTTTCCAAATATTTATGAATATATGCACTTGCTTTTATAATTATGGGACCACTAACACCAAAATGCGTAAACAACATTTCACCAAAATCAGAATAAATTTTCTTTCCATCCGCGTAAATTGTAGCAGAAACGTTCTTTAAGGATATTCCCATTAATTCTTTACAGCAAGAATCTGATAATTCAAAAGGTACCAAAGAAGGCTTGGTCTCAATAATACTATGACCTGCTGCTTTTGCAAATTTATATCCATCTCCACATGCGCCTGTTCTTGGGTATGATATACCACCAGTTGCAACAATTACACTATCAGAACAAATAGCTTCTCCACTTTTTATATTTACACCCTTACAGATGTTATTTTTTATTATCAAAGACGATACCTTGGTGTTTAATAAAATCTCAACACCATACTTTTTCATTTCTTTTTCTAATACCTTTATTACGTCAGAAGAATGATCTGATACAGGAAATACTCGATTTCCTCTTTCAATCTTATAAGGTAATCCAATTTCATTAAAGAAATCCATTACATTATCATTAGAAAATGAATAAAAAGAACTATATAAAAACTTAGGATTTGTGACTACACTTTGAAATAAATCTTCTATGTCACAGGCATTAGTGAAATTACAACGTCCTTTTCCTGTAATAAATAATTTCTTACCTAACTTTTCATTCTGTTCAATTAATGTTACTTTCTTACCGTTTCTAGCAGCAAATACAGCAGCCATCATACCGGCTGCTCCACCACCAATAATTACAACCTTATTCATTACATCAGCCTCTTCATATCAACCTTTTTTACAGTTATTATAAGTGGACAGTCTGCCTTTAATGGCTCATCAGGATCCATTACAACATTTACATCATCATCTTCCTTAACAGCAATAACATTTATCTTATAATCTCTTCTAAGATTCAACTCACGCAAGGTCTTTCCTATCCATTCTTTTTTAGGCATAAGTTCAATCAAGCTTACTGAATCTGATAATTCAAAAAATTCCAGAAAATCTGCACACATAAGCTGTCTGGAAACACGCTTTCCGGATTCTCTCTCTGGGAAAACAACCTTATCTGCACCTATTTTATCATATATTCCACCTGTTATATGATCCCTAGCCTTAGCAATAACTAAAGGTACTCCCATATCCTTTGCAGTAATAACACTCATAATACTTGGTTCAAGATAATCAGCCATAGCAACAATTACTGCATCCATATTTGAAATACCAGCATTACTAAGTGCGTCTGTATCACAAACATCAATATTTAAGGCGCAGGTCACATAATCAGACATTCGATTAATCTTTTCCTCATCATTATCAATTACCATAACATCTGCTCCAAGTTTACTAAGCTCCATAGCTATACTTCTTCCAAATCTACCTAATCCTATAACAGCAAATGATTTTTTCATACAATTCTCCTTTACTATAAATACTAAAATACATTATCCTACAATCAAATCCGCTTCAGCATAATGTATTGAATTTTTTATACTATATCTGTTACTAAATGCTATAAACATTGATATTGGTCCAATTCTGCCAAGGTACATTGAAACAATAATTATTATTTGACCTATCACATTTAAGTCGGATGTGATTCCCCTTGTGAGCCCTACTGTAGCAACAGCACTAGCCACCTCAAATATAGAATCCTCAAATGCGAAATCATTAGTAACCATCAACAGCACACTCATAATAGCAAATACAATCAAGCTTATTAAAACAACTGCTAATGATTTTCTAATAAGCTCCTGATTTATACTTCTATTATATATAACGGCTTCTTTTCTTCCTTTTACAACAGCAATTACACTAAACAATAAAACTATAACCGTAACTGTTTTTACTCCACCTGCTGTACCAACCGGAGAACCACCTATGAGCATTAATATTACACAAACTAAAACAGATGCACTTTCCATATCCCCTTGACTAAAGGACGCAAAGCCTGCGGTTCGCAATGTTACAGACTGGAACAAACTATTTAATATTTTATCACCAAAGCTCATATTAGAAATAGTTCCTTCGTTATTATATTCAAACAATAATATTAGTATTGCTCCAGTAAAAATCAAACCAAAGGTTACTGCAAGAACCAATCTGGTATGAATTTTCAACTTTGAAACAAAATCTTTCAGAGCAATTTTTCTCTGAATAACCAGTTTTGCAACATCCATAACATCCCACCAAACAACAAATCCAATACCACCATTAAATATTAACATCATAGTAGTTATAAGGACTATAGGTGAATTTTGGAAAGGTATAAGACTATCTGGTGATATAATATCAATACCTGCATTACAAAATGCAGAGATTGAATTAAATATTGAAAACCAAATTCCTTTACCAACTCCAAATCTAGGTATGAATTCAATCATATATAAAAGCGCACCTATAGTTTCAACAACAAAGGTACCTATAATAATCTTTTTAATGAATTTAATTACTCCATGGAGGTTATTCAAATTATATGCATCCTGTATAACCATTCTTTCCTTTAAATTAACTTTTTTATTAAGCACAAGCATCACACCACAAATTATTGCAATAATACCCATACCACCTATTTGAATTAACAACAAAATAACTACCTTACCAAACAGAGTCCAGTAGGAAAAAGTATCAACAACAACCAGTCCTGTAACACAAACAGATGTAGTTGCAGTAAATAATGCAACCAATATATTTGATTCACCATTAACTGTTGATATTGGTAAGGATAACAAAATAGTACCTACAATAATAACTAACAAAAAGCCTATTACTATTTTCTTAGTAGTAGACATTCCCTTTTTGATAACTTCTTTTTTATTTTTTTCTCTTAAATTAGAATAATTCTCATCTTGAATTGATATTTTACTCATATTTACTCCAAAATTTTATTAAGAGACGGAATAGAATATCTACTCCGTCTCTTTATTAATTTAATTATTATACTGGATAAGTCTTATTCTCAGTATTTGCAATTGATGCATCTACACCAGTTTCCTGAGCCTCTCTATACTTAAAGAAGTCCATAGCAACCTGTGGGAATAATGCATAAGTAAGCACATCCTCATCCTGCTTCTTGTACTGTGCCATCTCCTTCTCAAGCTTATCTAACTCATTCTCAATAAGATCAGCTGGTCTACAAGTAATAGGCTCCTGATCGCCAATTACCTTCTTTCTAACCTCTGGGTCAACTGGAAGTACTGACTGACCATACTCACCAGCAACAAGAGCCTTAGATTCCTTAGTACACATCTTATATCTCTCACCAGTAACAACATTAAGTACTGCCTGAGTACCAACTATCTGGCTAGAAGGAGTAACAAGTGGTGGCTCACCGTAATCCTTACGAACACGTGGAACCTCCTCAAGAACCTCCTGGAATTTATCCTCAGCTCCCATCTCCTTAAGCTGTGATACAAGGTTTGAAAGCATACCACCTGGTACCTGATAAAGAAGTGTCTTAATATCAACACCCATTACCTTTGGATTAAGAAGTCCACTAGCTAACCACTCTTCTCTCATAGGCTTAAAGTAATCTGCAATCTCAACAAGAAGATTCTCATCAAAGCCTGGATCATACTCTGTTCCCTCAAATGCCTTAGACATAACCTCTGTAGCTGGCTGGCTAGTACCTAGAGCCATAGGTGACATAGCTGTATCGATAATATCACATCCAGCCTCAACTGCCTTCATATAAGTCATAGAAGCAACACCTGAAGTGTAGTGTGTATGAAGCTGAATAGGAAGAGATGTACTCTCCTTAAGTGCTGTAACAAGCTCAGTTGCCTTATATGGAACAAGAAGACCTGCCATATCCTTGATACAGATAGAGTTTGCACCCATATCCTCAATCTTCTTAGCCATATCCTTCCAATAATCAAGTGTATAAGCCTCACCTAATGTATATGAAAGTGCAATCTGTGCATGTCCCTTTTCCTTGTTTGCTGCCTTAACAGCTGTCTCAAGGTTTCTAATATCATTAAGACAGTCAAAAATACGAATGATATCAATACCATTTGCAATTGACTTCTGAACAAAATACTCAACTACATCATCTGCATAGTGACGATATCCTAAGATATTCTGTCCTCTGAAAAGCATCTGAAGTTTAGTGTTCTTAAAACCATCCTTAATTTTTCTAAGTCTCTCCCATGGATCTTCCTTAAGAAAACGAAGTGAAGCATCAAAGGTTGCACCACCCCAGCACTCTACTGAATGGTATCCAACCTTATCCATCTTCTCGATGATAGGGAGCATCTGCTCTGTAGTCATTCTTGTTGCAATAAGTGACTGATGAGCATCACGTAATATAGTTTCGGTAATCTTTACCGGTTTCTTTTCTACTGCCATTTATCTAACCTCCTGTAAATAATTATTAAACACCAAATATAGCAAGGAAAGTACCAGCTGCTACCGCTGTACCGATAACACCTGCTACGTTAGGTCCCATTGCATTCATAAGAAGGAAGTTAGTAGGGTCATATTCTGCTCCAACCTTCTGTGAAACTCTGGCCGCCATAGGAACTGCAGAAACACCTGCTGAACCTATAAGTGGATTAACCTTACCCTTAGTTGCCCAACACATAATCTTACCAAATATTACTCCGGCAGCTGTACCAAAACAGAATGCTATAAGGCCAAGAGCAACTATCTTAAGAGTACTTAACTGAAGGAATGCTTCTGCACTTGTTGTTGCACCAACAGAGGTACCAAGTAAGATAACTACGATATACATAAGAGCATTTGAAGATGTCTCAGTAAGCTGCTTAACAACTCCACACTCTCTGAATAAGTTTCCTAACATAAGCATACCAACAAGTGGCGCTGTAGTAGGAAGAATCATAACTACTACAAGTGTAACAATAATTGGGAAGAGAATCTTCTCAAGCTTTGTTACAGGACGAAGCTGTCCCATCTTAATATGACGCTCCTTATCAGTAGTAAGAAGCTTCATAATAGGTGGCTGAATAACAGGTACAAGAGCCATATATGAATAAGCTGCTACTGCTATAGGACCCATAAGAGTTCCACCCATTCCAAGCTTTCCTGCAAGAAAGATAGATGTAGGTCCATCAGCTCCACCTATAATAGAAATTGCTGCTGCTTCCTTGCCATTGAATCCCATAAGGAATGCAAGGAAATAAGCTGAATAAATACCAAACTGTGCTGCCGCACCAAGAATAAAGCTTTTCGGATTGGCAATAAGTGGACCAAAGTCCGTCATAGCACCAACACCCATAAAAATAAGTGATGGTAAAATACTCCACTCATCAAGTAAGTAGAAGAAATGTAATAATCCGCCTTCATCCATAATTCCAGGGAACATATTAACCAAGAACATACCAAATGAAATTGGCACTAAAAGTAATGGTTCAAAGCCCTTAACAATTGCAAGATACATAAAGAAGCAAGCCACTAAAATCATAATATAATGCTTCCAAGTAAGTGTTGCAAAACCGGTCTGAAGAGCAAGATTTTTTAATACGTCTGAAAAACCGCTCATTTAGCGTTACCTCCTGTTATTTTAGGTAATAATTTACCGGTAATTAGTTTAATGTTGCTAATGTATCTCCAGCCTCAACTGAATCATTTGCAGCAACATTAATGCTTGCAACTGTTCCATCCTCAGGAGCAACTACTTCATTCTCCATCTTCATAGCCTCAAGTACAAGGATTACATCACCCTTCTTAACAGCCTGTCCAACACTTGCCTTAACACTTAAAATCTTACCAGGCATTGGAGAAGAAACAACTACACTACCTGCTGAACCAGATGCTGCTGGAGCCGCTGGAGCTGGAGCTGGTGTTGGAGCTGCCGCTACTGGAGCTGCTGCTACTGGAGCTGTTGCTACTGCACCTGCTCCCAATTCTTCTACTGCTACATCATATGCTGTACCATTAACGGTAATTCTATAATTTTTCATCTTAAATATCCTCCTAAATAGTTGTAATTACTTTCTAACTCTCTTTATTGAACGAACAACAAGCTTATCCTTACTTACTGCTCCATTACCTGACTGTGCTTCATATGCATAAATCGCCGCTGTAATAACTGCTACAAGCTGAGAATCATCCGCAAGATTCTCATTATTATCAGCAACTGCAACCGGTGTTGCTACAGCCTTAGGTGTTTCAGCCTTCTTTTCTACCTCAACCTTAGGTTTCTTAGCGAAAAGAGCTGGTAAATACTTAAATAATGAAATGATAAATGATATAAATATAAGAACGACAAATACTGTTCCCATACCAATCAATGTATTCATACCAGCCTGTCCAACAAGTTCTTTCTTGGAATAGACTGCAGAAACAACCATTTCTTCAGCATAGTATGGATATAATCCACGACTATTTAAATCAGATATAACAGAATCGATTTCCATCTGATACAATTCACCAGCACCAGATACTCCGTACTGCTGATATACCATCTGTAAATTCTCTGTTCCATATATTGATTCAAAATACAATATATCTTCATAAAAATCATCATAAGTCTCTAATCCATTAGCTGATACAATTTTATTATATTCAATAAAATACTGATTGTTTTCATAGTATTTTACACTTATCTCAACATCTCTATTCTCAGCATGATTTTTAAGAATAACAGTTACATAATCTGGTCCATTTACAATTTTAGCTCCTGATTCTTCAATTGACATTGCTCCAACTGAAAGTAAATATGAAGTTTCGCTAAAATCCTCATAATCGCCAACCTTATCAGTTTCCTTAGTCTGTACAATACCTTTTACAGCTGACTTTTCAAACTCTGTTCCTGAAGTAAGATAATAATCAACATAATCCTCGGAAATATTTTCATACTGCATAAATGAATTCATAGCAGATGAAATGAGTTCTCTATCATTATAAGCAAAAGGTTTATCATAATTCTCATCACAGCCTGCAAACGAGAACATAACAGCTAACATGGAAACTAATACTAATAATTTTTTAATTTTCATTTAGTTGTCACCTCTCCTTAAACTGCTCCGTGCTTTTTGTAAGGTCTATCCTCATTCTTTGTATAAAGCATATCAAACGCTGCTATTACTCTCTTTCTAGTTGCATCCGGCTCAATAATATCATCTATATAGCCTCTCTTTGCAGCAGCAATAGCACTTGACTGAAGTTCTGTGTATTTGACCTTAAGCTCAGCAACACAAGCAACCTTATCCTCAGCAGCAGCAATTTCTTTATCGTACATAATCTTAACTGCCATCTCAGGATCCATAGTACCAATCTTTGCTGTTGGCCAAGCATAAACCATATCTGCACCAATAGCCTTTGAGTTCATAACTGTGTATGCTGTACCAAATGCATCACCCATAACTACTGTTACCTTAGGAACTGTTGCGTTAGCATAAGCATATGTTAGCTTAGCTACTGATTTTGCAATATTCTTCTCATTATCTATAGTTGCAACAAATCCCTTAGTATTAACCAATGTAAGTACAGGTATATCAAATGCATCACAGAAATTAACAAAATCTGCTGCAATATTAGCACCCTCAGCTGAAAGCATTTCGCATCCACCCTCAACCTGATTAGCAACACAACCAACAGTATCACCATTAAGCTTAACAAAACCTACAACTACATCTGTTGCAAAATTCTTATTAACTTCAAAGAAAACATTATTATCAGCAATATTCTGTAATACTGCTCTACCATCCTTAACAAAGCCATCAAGGTTAGGAATAACTCTATTAAGATCATCAGTACAATCCACTGAAGCATCTACCTGATTATTTGAAGGAAGCATATCAATAAGTGATCTGATCTGAGCAATAACAGCTGCATCATCATCACACACAGCATCAACAAGTGAAGTGTTATTACTTAAGTAATCTGCACTTGCAGTATCAAGCTTTGATGTATAATTACCATCTAAAGCATTAGGACTATTTACAAAGAGCTTTGAACCCTCGCTAGTCATAAATGTAAAATCAGTAAGTGCCGGAATAAGTGCTGTACCACCACCACAATTTCCAAAAATTGCTGTAATCTGTGGAATAACACCAGATGCAAGAGTCTGCTTCATATAAAGCTCACCAAAAGCATTCATAGCATCTGTAGCCTCCTGAAGTCTAAGACCTGCACAGTCAATAAGACCTACTACTGGTGCACCTACCTTCATAGCCATATCATAAATCTTTGCAATCTTCTTAGCGTGCATCTCACCGATTGCACCACCAAGAACTGAAGAATCCTGGCTATAAACATAGACAATCTTGTCATTGATAACACCATATCCGGTAATTACACCATCTTTTGGAGTATCATTTTCCTGCATGTTGAAATCTGTGCTTCTAGCTGTAACATATGCACCAACCTCAACAAAGCTTGCGTCATCAAGTAAAGCATTGATTCTATCACTTGCTGACATAGTAAGTTTGTTACTCATTTTACGTCCTCCGTTAAAATTTATTTTAGGCCTTATTCGAAAATAAAACCAAATTCATCCGATTATAATAATAACCTTTTTCACATATTATTTCAAGTTAATATTCCAATTATTTTCATTCTTTACCAATTAATTTACCACAGTAAAAAAGGGCTTAATATGCCCTTTTTTAACTCAATAAATCCATAATTTTACTATAATCTCTTTCATTGTGCTTATTATCTGCAATTTCCACTAACTGATTTGATATTATTTTATATACATCATAATAATCATTCTGCAACACAAATAAATGTTTTTCAAGAGTTTCATAATCGCATCTTTCAACAGGACCCGTTAAAGCAGCCTTACAGTTTGATTCGTATAGCATATTAGCATTATTTATAAATAATGGTTTAAGAGCTAAATCTATTTCAATATCATTGAATCCACATTGCTTAAGAATGCCCTCAGCCATATGATATAAACCAATAACCAAATTACTAGAAAAAACTGCAGCACTATGATATTTTACTTTATCATCTGGTGAGATAACTTTAACATTATGTCCTAAATTAGTAAATAACACCTTGATATAATCAATGTATTTCAAATCACCTTCTATGGTGATAAAAGCATCAACAAAATTTTTATAGGCTTCCATTTTTGAATTCACTGCAAATATAGGATGAACCGAGTATACGTAAACATCAGAACAAATACCACTAAGCTCTAAAGATGATAGTGCACCACTTGTATGACATATTATTTTACCACTAAGAAATTTTGATAATTCATTTAAAGAAGCAACCAGCTTCTTAATCTCCCCATCAGGAACCGTCAAAAACAACATGTCACACTTAACACACAATTCTTCTAACATTTCAAAGTAATTGGAATTAGTAAATTGTGCGGCATCAATAGCGCTCAATAAGTTCCTACTATAATATCCAACTAACTGAATGTCTGGTAAATCACTAACGGAAAAATGCTTTCCAAGAGTATATCCCATTTTTCCCGCTCCAATGATACCTATTTTCATATTTTAGCCCTCTACTTTTACTCTACAAAACAACTTTATTATTCACCAATAATTATATATCTAATATTCTGCGAATTAATCGTCCTTCTTTAAGCTAAATTTACTTGTGGTTGACTTAACATCCGTTATGTCTTCTTTAGATACATTAATATTTGAATTTAATTCATTTTCCTTCAAAATATCTTCTGTTTCTGAATTGTCTTTAAATGAATCAATTCTATCATAAAAGGATTTATTAAAAATAGGGTCATTTGCAGGGTCTATATTGCTTATTGGTGTATTACGTTCTAGTTCCCTTTCAAGCTTTTTATTCTTATACGATATTATTTCAACAACAAGTGCAAATATAGGCACTACAAATAAAATCAATGTAATAATAAATGCTACAATCATACCACCTCTGGTACTTCTTGTATTTATATCTAAATATATTACTTCATTTGATGAATATCCATAATATTTCAATGCTTCAGAATAAAATGGGGAAATTTCACTATCTATTCCTTGTACACTTCCCTTTAGAATTAAATGTTCAGGTAATGTATAAGAGCTTCCTTCAAGATAAGAATATGTATCATTAACCAATTTATCTACCAATCTAAATTCTTTCGAATCCTTTTTGGTACATATTGAAATAACTGTACCATCCTCAAGAACACCCATAGCATGGTAAGTAATTGATTTTACTCCTCTTCTGGATTCAGTAAGTTCAGCATACCAATCCACTACAGCAATAAGCTCAACAGATACATGTTCTCCTTTTTTTAATTCTTCCCCAGATGAAATAATTTCATATACATCTCTAGTTTCACCAGTAAAAATATACTTAAAATCATTTTTTAAAATAAACAAAAATACTATTGCTACTATAAACATAACAACAAAAGTAAATTCATTAGATTTTCCTTTATTACCCATATATTATCTCCATCGTAAATTACTTTTGTTCTGCAAGTACTCCCTTATTCTTAACAAGATAATCAATAAGAGAAATAACTGTAAGTGCTAAGGCAGCATAGATAAGTACATTTTCAATTACAGCCACTACACTTCCTCCTAAATCGCACATCACGAAGATTATCATAACCATCTGAACAACTGTCTTAACCTTGCCCCACCAGCCTGCAGCTATAACAATGCCATTATCAGAAGCAACAAGTCTAAAGCCACTTATAATAAATTCTCTGGCAATAATTATAATAACAATCCATGCAGGTATTCTATCAAGCTCTATAAGAGCAATCATAGCAGAGCAAACTAAAAGCTTGTCTGCAAGAGGGTCCATAAACTTTCCAAAGTTTGTTATAAGATTATACTTTCTAGCAATCTTTCCATCTAGCATATCTGTTAAGCTTGCTATTATAAAAATTCCTACAGCTATCCATTTTCCATAAGGAATTGCATCAACCATAAGTGCAACAAGGAAAAATGGAATTAAAATCACTCTTAATACCGTTAATTTGTTAGGTAAATTCATTAGTTTACAACGCCTCCTATTAAGTCATAAGGTCCAGCCTCATATATTTTAACGTTCACTATTGTACCAGAGATAAGCTCATAGTCACAATTTATAAACACAAGACCATCAACATTTGGTGCATCTCTGTAGGTTCTGCCTACATACACGTCATCATCTGGAGAATATCCTTCAACAATAACCTGTAAAGTTGAACCTATAAGAGTTTCATTTTTATCATAGGATATTTCCTGCTGAAGCTCCATTATCTCATCTCTCCATTGATTTGCAAGTTCAGATGATACTTGATCAGGATAATCAGCTGCTGGTGTACCATCTTCCTTAGAATAAGTAAATACTCCAACTCTATCTAACTCCATTTCATCTAAGAAATTCAAAAGTCTTTCATGCTCCTCAACAGTTTCTCCGGGAAATCCTGTAATAAGTGAGGTTCTTATGGCAATATTTGGAACCTTTTCTCTAAGCTTATTTATTACTGTTTTAATAGATTTCTTATCAGTTTTTCTACCCATTCTATGAAGAATATTATCCTCAGAATGCTGAAGAGGCATATCAATATATTTACAAAGCTTATCACAACTTGCATATAAATTGATTAGCTCATCATCAATCTCCTCAGGATAACAATACATAAGTCTAATCCACTCTATTCCTTCTATCTTAGCTAGCTCATTAACTAAAATAGGTAATGATTTCTTACCATATATATCTATGCCATAGCAGGTAGTTTCCTGAGCAACTAATATAAGTTCTTTAATACCCTGAGATGCCATATATTCCGCTTCTTTTACTAGTTTTTCCATAGGAACACTTCTGAATTTACCTCTTATATGTGGTATAACACAGTAGGTACAAAACTTATTACAGCCCTCAGCTATTTTAAGGTAACCCATAAATGTACCTGAGGTTATCACTCTATTTGAATCAACTGTTGCAAGACGCTCTAAGCTATCAAAACAGGTAACATTGGTATTATCAGCTTTAAGCTCATTGATAACCTGAACTATTCGGTCGAAGCTACTTGTACCAATACATGCATCAACCTCAGGTATCTCATCAAATATCTCATCTTTAAAACGTTCTGCTAAGCATCCAGCCATTATAAGATATTTTAGTCTATTCTGCTTAAGCTCAGCCATCTCAAGTATAGTATTAATACTCTCCTCCATGGCATCGTGTATAAAACTACAAGTATTTACAACAACAATATCTGCTTCTGATTCATCATTTGTAATATTAAAATTGTTATCTCGAAGCAATCCTAACATTGCCTCGCTGTCACATAGGTTTTTATCACAACCTAATGATACCATTAGAATATTCATATATTAATTTAAACCTGCTTCCACACAATTATTCATAAGCATTGCAATAGTCATAGGACCAACACCACCTGGGACAGGAGTTATTGCTCCTGCGATTGGCTCAACTGATGCATAATCAACATCACCACAAAGCTTATTATTCTCGTCTCTATGTATACCAACATCTATAACTGTAGCACCTTCTTTAACGTAGGATGCATCAATCATACGTGGCTTACCAATAGCTACAACAAGTATATCTGCTCTCTTACAAACCTCTTTTAAATCTTTTGTTCTTGAATGACATATTGTAACAGTGCCATTTTCTCTAAGAAGAAGCATGCTCATAGGCTTACCTACGATATTACTTCTACCTATTACCACACATTCCTTACCTGATATTTCTATATTAGAACGCTTAAGAAGCTGTATTACACCGGCTGGTGTACAGGATACAAACCCCTTTTGTCCTATACTTAATGCACCAACACTGGCAGGATGAAAGCCATCCACGTCCTTACTTGGTGATATAGCATTAATAATCTTCTCTTCATTAATATGCTTTGGTACAGGAAGCTGTACAAGTATACCGTGAACGCTATCGTCATTATTTAGCTTATCAATGATGCCAAGAAGTTCTTCCTCAGTAGTCTCCTCTGGAACCTCATAAGCTAAAGACTTAATTCCAATGTATTCACAGGCCTTTTTCTTATTTCCTACATATACAGTTGATGCCGGATCATTTCCAACCTGAATAACTGCAAGACAAATTTCCTTACCCTCTGCCTTAAGAGCTGTAACCTTTTCCTTTAACTCATCCTTTATCTGCTGAGATATTAGTTTTCCATCTATAATCTGCGTCATATTTAATCTCCTTATATTAGAATAATCCATTAATTACACCATCATCATCTACAAATATTCTTTCTGCAGCCGGAACCTTAGGAAGTCCTGGCATAGTCATAATTGCACCAGTAATAGCTACAACAAAGCCTGCTCCTGCACTTACATATACCTCTCTAATATTTACAGTAAAGCCTTCTGGTCTACCTAGAAGCTTTGCATCATCCGAAAGTGAATACTGGTTCTTTGCCATACATACCGGCATATTACCCATACCCATAGCTTCTATCTTAGCAATAGCATTTGACGCTTCTGAAGAATAAGTTACATCCTTTGCACCATAAATCTCAGTTGCTATAGTGCTAATTTTATCCTTTATAGATAGGTCATCTTCATATAACACCTTGAATTTACTTTCCTTAGTCTCTAGTGTATTAAGTACTGCATTTGCAAGGTCTATACCACCTTCTCCGCCCTTTTCCCAAACATTAGCAAGAGCAAAGTCACAATTTCTCTCCTTACAGAATTTTTCAACAAAGTCTAGCTCTGCTTGAGAGTCAGTAATAAATCTGTTAAGGGTTACAACTACTGGAACACCATACATCTGGAGATTCTCAATATGCTTCTCAAGGTTAACAATACCCTTAGCAAGAGCATCTAAATTCTCATTGTTAAGTTCATTCTTTAGAACACCTCCGTTATACTTAAGAGCTCTAACTGTTGCAACAAGAACAACTGCATCAGGCTTAAGACCAGCCATACGACATTTTATATCAAAAAACTTCTGCGCACCAAGGTCTGCACCAAAGCCTGCCTCTGTAATAACATAATCAGCTATCTTAAGAGCTGTCTTTGTAGCCCTAACAGAGTTACAACCATGGGCAATATTTGCAAAAGGTCCGCCATGAACTATAGCTGGTGAATGCTCTAATGTCTGAATAAGGTTAGGCTTTATTGCATCCTTTAAAAGTGCTGTCATAGAACCCACACAATTTAATTCACCTGCAGTAACAGGCTCATTGTCATAATTATAAGCTACAATTATTCTTGAAAGTCTATTCTGCAAATCTTTAATATCCTCTGCAAGACATAAAATAGCCATAATCTCAGAAGCTACTGTAATTACAAATCCATCCTGACGAACTACACCATCAGCTTTTTTACCCATACCAACAATTATACTTCTAAGAGCTCTATCATTCATATCAAGACATCTCTTAAATACAATTCTTTTAGGGTCGATTCTAAGAGCATTTCCTTGATGTATATGATTATCCATAACAGCTGCTAAAAGATTATTTGCAGAGGTAATAGCATGGAAATCACCTGTGAAGTGAAGATTCAAATCTTCCATAGGTACAACCTGTGAATTACCACCACCTGCAGCTCCACCCTTAACACCAAAGCATGGACCAAGTGACGGCTCTCTAAGTGCAATAATTGACTTTTTTCCAAGCTTATGCATAGCCTGACCAAGTCCTACAGTAACAGTTGTCTTACCTTCACCAGCAGGTGTAGGATTTATAGCTGTAACAAGAATAAGCTTTCCATCATTGTTATCCTTTACAGAATTCATATACTCGTCTGAAAGCTTTGCCTTGTACTTACCGTACATCTCAAGGTCATCTTCTCTGATTCCAATAGATGCTGCAACATCCTTAATGTTATAAAGCTCTGCCTGCTGTGCAATTTCGATATCTGTCAACATATCTTAAACTCCTATTCTCTTAAATTAATTTATAAATTATTCTCCACGTAATTTTCGAACTCTTCTAAGGTCATAAGAACCTTTCTAGGCTTTGTTCCCTCCTCAGGTCCAACAACACCCACTTCAGAAAGCTGATCCATAATTCTGGCAGCTCTGTTGAAGCCAATCTTATAAACTCTCTGAAGCATTCCTATGGATGCCTTATCTTTGCCTATGATGAACTTACCTGCATCTACAAAATACTCATCCACATCAGGTTCAGCACTAGACGCACCTACAGAACCGCCAGTGCCTGTACTAGCTATCTCCTGACTTATCTTATCATCATAAGAGGTTTCACCATTCTTGGACTTAAGGAATTCAACAACATTTGCAATCTCCTCATCTGAAAGAAATGCTCCCTGTACTCTAACAGGTTTTGGATAACCTGTTGGATAAAACAACATATCTCCCTTTCCAAGTAGCTTTTCTGCTCCATTCATATCAAGAATTGTTCTTGAATCAACACCTGATGAAACTGTCATTGCAATACGTGATGGAACATTTGCCTTAATAAGACCAGTGATAACATCTACTGAAGGTCTCTGAGTTGCAATTACAAGATGAATTCCTGCTGCTCTTGCAAGCTGTGAAAGTCTAACAATTGCATCCTCAACCTCATGATGAGCAACCATCATAAGGTCTGCAAGCTCATCTACAATAAGAATAATTTGTGGAAGCTTCTTTAGCTCCTCATTACCCTCCTCAAGACCTGTAACAGCCTTAACCTTATCATTATATCCCTGAAGGTTACGTACATTATACTGAGCAAATAACTGATATCTATTTGTCATCTCCATAACAGCCCAGTTAAGTGCACCAGCAGCCTTTTTAGGATCAGTAACTACAGGAATCAGCATATGAGGAATTCCATTATAGATACTTAATTCAACCTGCTTAGGATCTATCATAATAAGCTTTACATCATCTGGCTTAGCCTTATATATAATACTCATAATAAGAGTGTTGATACAAACTGACTTACCGGAGCCTGTAGCACCAGCAACAAGAAGATGAGGCATCTTGGCAATATCTGCAACCACAACCTGACCACTAATATCTTTTCCTACAGCAAATGCAATATTTGAGTTGAAATTCTTAAAGTTTTCTGACTCCAGCAAGTCTCTGAAGTACACCGACGCACTTTCCTTATTTGGAACCTCTATACCGATGGCAGCCTTACCAGGTATAGGTGCTTCAATTCTAATATCTGCAGCCGCAAGATTAAGCTTAATATCATCAGCGAGACTAACTATCTTGTTAACCTTAACACCCTGCTCAGGCTGTAACTCATATCTTGTAACAGAAGGACCACAGCTGTAATCAGTAACAGTAACATTTACACCGAAGCTTTCTAATGTACTCTTAAGCTTCATAGCTGTTTCGCGTACTGAAGCCTCGTTATTAGCAGTCTTTCCTTTCGCAGATTTAAGAAGTGATATAGGTGGAAATACATAATCCTTTTTAATAACATCTGTTGCACTCGTTGGATTTGTAATATTTGATGATATTGATGTATTACCAGCATTATTAGCATTCATAGAGGTCGCACTTACTGAATTAATATCCTCTGCAACTTTAACAGTTTCCTCCATAACTTCTGCCTGAGATTCCTTTGTCTTTCTAGGCCTTCTCTTAGACTCAATATTAACAGAGTCACCTATTCCACTACCAAAATCATCCTCATATATAACTTCTGGTATATCCTCAAAGGAAGGTGCTAGCTCTGTAACCGGCTTATTAAAGAAATCTGTTCTAACTCCACTAACATCTATAGGGGAATCACTTCTAATTGCATCACCTAATGTAAAATCATTTGTAGCTTTAAGAGGCTTTAATTCATGAACCTCTTCTGCAGGTACAATCTTATTTTTAGACTTCTTACTTTTGGACTTCTTATTATCCTGTGTATTTAATACTTTAACATTTCCAAGAATATCATCCTTTTTTAGACTTCTTATCTCCTCACCAGATAATCTTGCTAAATCCTTATCAATGTAATCCTCATCATCCTCATCTTCATCATCATAGGAAGTCATTTTAGATTTAAAAGAATCTATGATTGATACATCCATAACAATAATTATACCTATAATAATCAAAAGAATTGTAACTATAACACAACCAGTAAAACCAATGAGCTTATTTAAAACAACTATTAGTCCACCAAGTAATACTCCACCACCCTGCTTATTGATGGAACCATTTTTATATAAGGTCTTAACAGTTTCACCCTCTGGTCCAACTATAAGCTGACATATAAAGGCAAGTGCAATTATAAATATCGCTGCACATAACACCCTTTTTATAACTCTCCTATGAGCTCCATTGGAGAAAAGAAATGCTGCTGATAAAAATATGTACAATGGTAAAATATATGATACTGTTCCTACTAAACCGAACATTATCTTTGAAATAAAATTACCAACAACACCACACCAACCAAAATTACTACAAATAAGGAATATAGAAACAGCTAAATATATAAATACATAAATTTCATTACGTCTAGATGGTCCATCATCCTCAGCTAAAGCCTCTCTGGCAGCAGCCTTACGCTCCTTTGTATATTGATTGTTAGCAGTATTTTTGCCCTTAGGGCTAGAGTTTTTGTTTGAACTAGAACTTTTAGAATTACCAGATCTACTCCTATTACTAACGGATTTATTATTTGCCGCCATAAACTGCCTCCTTTAACATATGTAAACTTTGCGTTTTTAATAAATACGCAAAGTACTCCCATTTTTTCTCATACTAAGATATTTTACTATTTTTCCTTAGATTAATCAAGTCATATAACTGATTTAAAGCCTCTTTAATTCCACCTACTTTATCTATTAAACCTAATTTTACAGCCTGTTCCCCAACAAGTATTGAACCTATATCTTTTGTAAGCTCTTTTGTATTAAACATTAATTCCTTTAGACTTAATTTATCAACGTTTGAATGAGCTACTGTAAAATCTAATATTCTATCCTGTAATTTCTCAATATATTCAAAGTTTTGTTTAACACCAAGCACCATTCCTCCTACTCTAATTGGATGAACAATCATAGTAGCAGTTTGAGCAATAAAGGTTACATCACCGGAAACAGCAAGAGGTACACCGATAGAATGACCACCACCTAATACCAAGCAAACCTTGGGTTTACTAATAGATGAAATCATTTCCGCTATTGCAAGACCAGATTCTACATCACCACCGACAGTATTTAATAAAACCAACAAACCATCTATACTCTTATTTTCTTCAACTGCTGCAAGCATAGGTATAATATGTTCATACTTACTTGTTTTAGTCATAGGTGATAAATTTTCATGACCTTCAATTTCTCCAATAATATTAAGCACGTGTATTTTATAACCTCTTTCATTATTATTTAATAAAATTTGCCCAAAATCCTTAATAATACCTGAATCCACATTGCTATCATTAGAGGAAATCTTATCATCTTCCTTATTTACAATATTATTTTTAAAACTCATAATATCCTCCTTATTATCTTATATAATAATTAGAATTTCCAAGAAATTAATAATATATGTAAACAAAAAATAAGGAGACTAAAAGCTTTCTTACCCAAAGCTAATAATCTCCTTATTCTTAAATATGAAAAATCACCCCAAACGAAAATCTTTTTGACACCAAACTCAATCAGATTTACTAAATAAAATATATCAAAAACAGGTAACCTTTTGTAGCCACTAAAAGTTACCTGTTTTGATATTATACGATAGAAATAAATTACTATAATTTGAAATTACATAGTTAATACAATCTCATTAACCTCTACAAGTTCAGAAGCCTTGATGTAGTTTGTATCCATAGTTTTACCATTTACAGTAAGGCTTGTGAATCCAGACTGTGCACCATTTGGATTAAGAACTTTGATATTAAGCTTCTTACCTCTAAAGTCCTTAGCAATACTAAACTCCTTCCAATCACTTGGAATAGATGGAGCAATCTTGATTCCATCAAAGTCTGGTCTCATACCAAGGATACCCTCAACACAACCTACCATAACAGTTGATGCTGTACCTGTAAGCCAATGTACGTGTGAACGTCCTTCAAATGGTGACTCTGAGCTCTCTGTAAACTGACCATGACAATATGGTTCAAGCTTACGAATCTCTGCCTTATCATTCATAGAAGCTGGTGAGCTGTTTGTAAAGTACTCAAAGGCTCTATTACCGTGACCCATAAGTGCCTCAGCAAGAATAATCCAACCTTGAGGCTGTGAGAAAATACCACCATTTTCTTTAGTAGATGGGTTAAAGAGAAGCATCAATGCTCCCTCAAAAGCATGATCTACATAAGATGGAGCCATTACTCTAACTCCATAAGGAGTGCTAAGCTCTCTGTGTACTGATTCAAGGGCAAGCTCTGCCTGTTCCTTTGAAGCAAGACCACTGATAACTGCCCATGATTGTGGGTTAAGCCACATATTTGCCTCTGGGTCCTTCTTAGAACCGATAATCATACCGTCTTCCTTATAACCTCTGATATATCTGTCCTCCTCCCAGCACTTAGACTGGATAGTGTCTCCTAATTCCTTCTGAATCTTATCAAGATATGCAATATACTCTGTATCCTTCTTCATCTCTGAAAACATGCGAAGAACTGTCATAGCATAATAAAGCTGCATAGCAACAAAGGTTGACTCACCTTTCTTTCCAAGCCTTAAACAATCATTCCAGTCTGCATGAAGACCAGCTGGCATATTATTGTTTCCAAGACGATTCATAGAGAAATCAATTGCTCTCTTAAGGTGCTCATAAACAGTACCCTCTCCGCCATTAGCAAAAACAATAACCTCATCGATAAAGTTTACATTACCAGATTCTGCTATATACTTATAAACTGTTGGGAATAACCATAAGGCATCATCTGCTCTATATGCTGGATGTCCAGTAGCCTGAACATATGAAGCATCATCTGGTGTATCCTCAAAACCAGCATTATGGTCAAATTTTACAAGTGGAAGTCCACCACCATTATCAACCTGAGCTGATAACATAAAGCGAATCTTATCAAGAGCCATCTCAGGTTCAAGATGAATAATACCCTGAATATCCTGAACAGTATCTCTATAACCGTAACCATTTCTAAGTCCGCAGTATGAGAAGGAAGCAGCTCTTGACCAAATAAAGGTCATGAAGCACTGATAAGCATTCCATGTATTAATCATTGCATTAAAGCTCTCACTTGGTGTATTAACCTGAAGATGTGAAAGCTTACCATGCCAATTATCAATTAATTCCTTAAGCTCTGCTGCAGTCTGTGCAGATACATCTTTATAAGAATTCATAACAGACTCTGTCTCTACATCATCCTTCATTCCTAGAACGAAAGCAAGCTCCTTGCTCTCTCCTGGTGCAAGTGTAAGCTTAGTCTCTAAAGCACCACAAGCATTTGCATTATAGTTAAGCTTATTACCACAGTTACCATTTACTACTCCTACCGGATTAGCATATGAATGATATCTTCCTATAAACTCTTCCTTATCGCCACAATAACTTGCAACTTCAGCTCCTGCAAGGCCAAAGAATCTGTTTAAAACAACGCTACCATTGATAGCATCACCCTTATTAACATTCTCATTAATAACCTGCTTAATTCTATTATTCACAAAATATGTCTTAGTTATAAACAATGTATACTGAAGATTAACCTGATCCTGCTCATAATTGTTATCATTAGTAAATTCACAATAACCAAACACAGAGAGATTTCTAGGCTTATCAGAATTATTTGTAACCTTAACCTTCCAAACCTCATGTGTTTTGTCTAATGGTACATAATATAAGGCTTCGGAATCAATTCCATCATAAGAAGCCTTAATATTTGTGTAACCTGTACCATGGTGACATTCACTCTTATATACTGATATATCTTTTCCAACAGGTTGCCAAGAAGCAGACCAAAAATCATTATTATCATTATCTCTCAAGTAAATATATCTTCCTGGCTGATCGAAATTATTGAATACATATCTAAGTATTCTACCATTAGCTCCAGATTTAACGAAGCTATAACCTCCGGCGTTATTAGAAATAATTGCACCATACTCTGGTGAACCTAAATAATTTGCCCATGGGGCTGGTGTATCTGGTCTATCTATAACATATTCCTTGTTAATTTCATCAAAATAACCAAATCGCATGTATTGCCCTCCTAATATGATGTATTCCCCGCTTTAAGCGGGGATACATGTTCATTTATAAAATTAATATAAAGTGTGCATTAATTACTCTGCATCCTTTAAGCTAAGGCTTACCTTACCCATTCTATCGATTTCAAGAACCTTAACTCTAACCTCATCACCTATGTTAACAACATCTTCAACCTTCTCTACTCTATTTGGAGCAAGCTTTGAAATGTGAATGAGTCCGTCTTTGTTTGGTGCAAGCTCTACAAATGCACCGAAGTTCATTATTCTAACAACTTTACCCTCGTAAGTCTTACCAACCTCAAGTGGATCTACGATTGAACGAATAATCTTAAGAGCCTTGTCCATACCTGCCTGCTCAACGCCACAAATAGAAACTCTACCCTCATCATCGATATCAATCTTTACACCTGTCTCTTCAATAATTGAGTTAATAGTCTTACCTCTCTGACCAATAATCTCTCCAATCTTTTCAGGATCAACCACAGTCTGGATAATCTTTGGTGCAAACTCACCAACTGTTGGTCTTGGCTCAGCGATAGCTGGCTTCATACAGGTATCCATAATGAACATTCTTGCCTCACGACATCTTGCAATAGCACCCTCCACAATAGGTCTTGTAAGACCGTGAATCTTAATATCCATCTGAATAGCTGTAATACCTTCAGTAGTACCAGTTACCTTGAAGTCCATATCTCCGAAGAAATCCTCAAGACCCTGGATATCTGTAAGAAGTACATAATCATCATCAGTATCACCAGTTACAAGACCACATGAGATACCTGCAACCATCTTCTTGATAGGTACACCAGCTGCCATAAGTGCCATACATGATGAACATGTTGACGCCATAGATGTTGAACCATTTGACTCAAAGGTCTCTGATACGGAACGAATAGCGTATGGGAACTCCTCCTCAGTAGGAAGTACTGGAATAAGTGCTCTCTCAGCAAGGGCTCCATGTCCAATCTCTCTACGTCCTGGTCCTCTAGAAGGCTTAGTCTCACCAACTGAATATGATGGGAAGTTGTAATGGTGCATATATCTCTTGTTAGTAACAAGCTCATCAAGACCATCTAACTTCTGAGCCTCTGAAAGAGGTGCTAATGTAACAACGTTACAAATCTGAGTCTGACCTCTAGTGAACATAGCTGAACCATGTACTCTAGGAATAATATCAGTCTCAGCTGCAAGAGTTCTAATCTGAGTCATCTGTCTTCCGTCAGGTCTCTTACCATCCTTAAGAATCATCTTACGAACTGTCTTCTTCTGATACTGGTAAACTGCCTCATCAAGAACTGCTAACCAGTCTTCCTTATCAGCAAAAGCTTCCTCAAGCTTGTCCTTAATCTGTCTAATATTTTCTTCTCTTACCTGCTTCTCGTCTGTAAATACAGCAATCTCCATCTGCTCTGGAGTAACAATTTCCTTAATTGCAGCAAAAAGCTCCTCTGGAATTGAACAGCTTGTGTACTCGTGCTTAGCCTTACCACACTCAGCAACGATTTCATCTATGAAAGCGATAACCTTCTGGTTTAATTCGTGTGCTGCGTAAATAGCTTCAATCATCTTAGCCTCAGGTACCTCATTAGCACCAGCCTCAATCATAATAACCTTATCTCTAGTTGAAGCAACTGTAAGCTTAAGGTCTGAAACAAGATTCTGAGCTGCATTTGGGTTAAATACAAACTCACCATCAATAAGTCCAACCTGAGTTGTAGCACATGGACCATCAAATGGAATATCTGAAATAGCTGTAGCTATAGCTGAACCAAGCATAGCTGTAAGCTCTGGTGAACACTCTGGGTCAACTGCCATAACCATGTTGTTAAGAGTAACATCATTTCTATAGTCCTTTGGGAAAAGTGGTCTCATAGGACGGTCAATTACTCTTGATGTAAGGATAGCGTTCTCACTAGCCTTACCCTCTCTCTTATTAAAGCCTCCAGGAATCTTACCTACTGCATAAAGCTTCTCCTCATACTCAACTGAAAGTGGGAAGAAATCAATACCCTCTCTAGGCTTCTCTGAAGCTGTAGCTGTTGATAATACAACTGTGTCTCCGTAGTGCATAAGCGCTGCACCATTTGCCTGCTTTGCAACTCTACCTACATCAACTCTAAGAGTTCTGCCAGCAAGCTCCATCTCAAACTTCTTGTACATATTTTTATCTCCTTTAAAAATATTTTTTTCATTAAGACGCCGAAACAACTGAAAATAGCACTTTTTGTGTTTATTAACCCTCCTAAAAATACCATTTTCAGTAGTCTCGGTTGGGTCTTAATGCAATCTGTATAATTATAACATTAAAACCTAGGTTCTTCAAGCAAAAAATCAGGGTATTAAGCCAATATTTTACAATATTTTTTGTGGCATAATTCCCTGATTTAAAATTTGTTTTATTGTAGAAAATTTTTATAGAATTGCATTTTCATTTAATGATGTAATAATCTTCGACTTAGTCGGTTCAAGTGTACTTCCATACTTAGCTAATATCTCCTGAGCAATCTTAAGCATATCTGCATGATTGTAAATATCCGCAAGCATAAATAGCATCTCTCCACTTTGTCTTATACCAAAGAAGTCTCCCGGACCTCTAAGCTTTAGGTCCTCATTGGCTATAAAGAAACCATCATTAGACTCTTCTAAAACTTTTAATCTATCCATAGAATCCTTATTACCATTTCCATTTATAAATGCACAGTAGGACTGTTTTTTCCCTCTACCCACACGACCTCTAAGCTGATGAAGCTGTGCTAATCCAAAACGTTCAGCATTTTCAACCATCATAAATGTGGCATTTGGATTATTAATACCAACTTCAATAACCGTAGTAGACACAAGTACGTCAATGTTACCCGCTACAAAATCTTCCATAATCCTATTCTTCTCATCTGCCTTCATCTTACCGTGAAGCATAGTGACTCTTACTGTTGGTGGTAGATTTTCCTTAAGCGTCTCTGTGTACTCAGTTACATTGGTCAAATCCATGGTCTCGCTTTCCTCAACCATAGGACAAATTACATAGCACTGTGAACCCTCTGCCACCTGACCAGCTATAAATCTATAAGCTCCTGAACGATAATTAGTTCCTACAACACAGTTCTTAATAGGCTTTCTTCCTCTAGGAAGCTCCGAAATAACAGAAATATCCAGGTCTGCATACATAATAATAGCCAATGTTCTAGGTATAGGTGTGGCGCTCATTACAAGAGTATGTGGTGCATCTCCCTTATTAGACAGCTTCTTTCTCTGATTAACACCGAAGCGATGCTGCTCATCCGTTACCACAAGACCTAAATTGTTGTACTCAACCTTATCCTCTATAAGAGCGTGGGTTCCAATTACCAAATCTATATCTCCAGATTTAAGACCGTCATATATGTGTCTCTTCTCCTTCATAGGGGTAGAACCAACCAAGCAAGCTGTCTTAATACCATATTTTCCAAATAATAGACTTATTTCCTCATAATGTTGCTTTGCAAGAACTTCAGTAGGCACCATAAGAGCACCCTGATAACCTTCTTTGATACATGCAAATAGCGCTGCCTCAGCAACAACAGTCTTTCCAGAACCAACATCTCCCTGCACGAGACGATTCATAACATTATCACTGCCCATATCAGATAGTATATCCTCTATAGCCTGTGACTGACCTTTAGTTAAGCTAAAACTTAGATCATTTATAAACTCAGCAACATTTTTGCCCTGAATTATCTTGTGTGTGTTTGATAGTTTAATATTCTCCGCTTTAAGCTTACCCATATCATAGAGAAACTTATAAAACTCATCAAAAGCCAGTCTTTTAATAGCATTTCTAAGAACACTTTCATTCATAGGGAAATGAATATTCTCATATGCTTCACTAATATCCATCAAGCTATAATCCTGCTTTACCTCCTCTGGAAGATAATCCTCTAAGCTATAAATCATATCTCTAGTGCTAATAATAGCCTTTTGGAAGGTTTTATTAGATAACCCTGAGGTAAGAGGATAAATAGGCTGCATTTCCTGTCTCATATCCTCGTACTGATTAAGCTTGTAATATTCCGGCATATCCATAACACGCATATTATTCTTAACCTTTACAGTTCCAACGAAAACATATGTATCTCCTCTATGAAGTACATTCTTAAGAAATGGTGAGTTAAACCATGTGATTTTGATGTTGCCGGTGTGGTCCTTAGCGGTAATATTAGTTAATGTCAGACCACGAACCTTTCTAGTATCAACATATGATGTAATAACAGCACAAATAGCTTGGCGTTCACCAATAACTGTATCCCTAATATCCACCGGGTCTCCATAGGACAGATAATTCCTAGGGTAAGTGTGGATTAAGTCATCTACAGTATGAACTCCAAGCTTTGCAAATGCGGCAGCAGTCTTCTCACCGATGCCTTTAATTGTGGTAATGTTGTCGGTTAGTTGCATTAGGGACTCCTGAATTTTAATTAATTAATAAAACTGAAAGTTGCGCGAGCAATGAGCCATGCGCAGATGAACCGAATTGGCTGACGGGAGCTCGCTCACAGGCAGACATATTCGAGTTCAGATGCATACGGCGAATGCCGCGACACTGAGCAAGCTCTGCTTGCGATGTGTCGGCATGGCGAGTTACCTGCTAACTGAATTTCTTCGTTCCTTTATATTCTCTATTTTTTGTTTTTTTCCATGAACAAACATATAAGATATATTACAATACTCAACATCACTACCGTCAGCACAAAATTAACAGGTGCTATGTGTATTGCAACATTAGACTCAATCGGATTATCCACCGAATATAATGGATAAGATTTAAAAAGTTCGATACCAAAACCATAAGTACTTGACATCTCTCCTCCCCAAAATTTAATTCCAATAATCTTTTCAAATATTGTACCAAGAATATAATTAATTATCCCCATCAGGGTAGTAATACCCAGCGCTATACTCCCAGCCTTAATCATTCTTTTTTTCACACCCATTTCCTCCATCAACTTCAAATTCTTTCGTGCTTTCAATCTCTCCACAAGACTGAAATTTATCTCTCTAAATCAATATCTATTTTGTACTCGTCATCAATGAGTATATAATTCACTTTATGTGCAATCGCAAGTTCCAAGACCTGCCTATTATCTTCTAATACCGTTTCCAAAATACAATAATCAT
>SVEC01000007.1 GCA_015057555.1 Lachnospiraceae bacterium
TAGATAAGCTTGAAGTAGCAATGCCAGAATGTCAGGTTGAGAGCTTTATTGAATTTATAGACAGAATGATAGGTGGTATATCGGATATGCTAGTTCCCATCAAGTATGCTATGCTTGGTATTGTAATGGTAGTAAACATTCTAATTGTTGTTCTTATGCAGAAAATGTTCCTGGTTCGAGAAAAAGGCGAGATGGCTATGCTTAAGTCGGTGGGATTTTCAAATGGCAAGATTATAAGCTGGCAGACAAAAAGAATTGCTATGGTATTATTCCTTGGAGTTGTTCTTGGAACCGTTACTGGTACACCTTTCTCAGAACTTACATCGGGTCAGGTGTTTAAGATGATGGGAGCAAGCAAGATAGTATTTGACATTAATTATCTTGAAGTGTATGTGATATACCCACTAGCAATATTTGTGGCATCAGTGCTTATGTGTATGGTCACTATGCTTAGCGTTAGAAAGATTACTGTAAATGATATGAATGAGATAGAGTAAGGATATGATATAGGAGGAAATAGATATGGCAACAGCATTAAAGGTAACAGATCTTTGTAAAACATATATAACTAACAAGAGACAAAACAACGTACTAAAAAATGTTAATTTCCAGATAGAAGAGGGAGAGATGGTAGCTATTATGGGACCATCCGGCTCAGGTAAATCCACACTTTTATACAGCGTATCAGGTATGGATAGAGCTACTGCAGGCACTGTAGTCCTTGGAGATATGGAGATTACTAATTTAAGTGAAAAGGACTTGGCCGATGCAAGACTAAAGTATATGGGCTTTATATTTCAGCAGATGCATATGCTTAAGAACCTTTCTGTTATGGACAACATTATCCTTCCAGCATATGAGGCGACAAAGGATAAGGACGAGAGAAAGAAGATTGATGATAACTGCAAGAAGCTTATGCACAGATTAGAGATATCGGAGATTGCAGATAATGACATAACTGAGGTTTCAGGCGGACAGCTTCAGCGTGCATGCATCTGTAGAAGTCTTATCAATAATCCTAAGATAATATTTGCAGATGAGCCAACAGGAGCACTTAACAGAAGCGCATCAGATGAGGTTATGAGCATCCTCAATTCTCTTAATGATGATGGAACAACCATGATGATTGTAACTCATGATATGAAGGTTGCTGCAAAGTGTAGCAAGGTAATGTATATCGTGGATGGAAACATCAAGGGAGAACTTTCCCTTGGAAAACTTTCCACTGAGGATAATGGAACAGTTAAGGATATTAAGACTGTAGTTAAAGAAAGAGAAAAGAAGATTAATAACTGGCTCAGTGATATGGGCTGGTAATAATAAAAGGTGTAGGGCTTGGATTAAAGTCCTGCACTTTTCTAATAATTATATTTATGGTATACTTTCAATAATTATTGTATCTGGGAGGGTATTCTTATGAAGAAATTTAAAATTACATTTAACTCACCTGTGGTTTTGGTATTTTCTCTAATATGTTTAGTGTCAACCATCCTTGGTATTATTACCAAAGACGAAAGCACTAGAGCATTATTTATGACATACCATTCATCACTTACTAATCCTATGACTTATGTTAGATTTTTCACTCATGTATTTGGACATGCCAATTGGTCACATTTTATGGGTAATATAGCATATATTCTTTTGCTTGGACCACTTCTTGAGGAGAAGTATGGTGCCAAGGATTTGATAGAGGTTATAGCACTTACAGGACTTATAACAGGAATTTTGAACTATATATTCTTCCCTAATATAGCTTTGTGTGGAGCTAGTGGTGTAGTATTTGCATTTATATTACTTTCATCATTTACAAGCTTTAAGCAGGGCGAGATTCCGCTTACATTTATACTTATTGCAGTTATATACATTGGACAGGAAATCTACAGAGGTATCGCCATAGAGGATAATGTATCTAATCTAGCCCATGTGCTTGGTGGAATCGTAGGAAGTATAGCAGGTTATGTGGGAAATAAGAATGATAAGGCAGCTGCCTAGTATATTAGTTGTTAAGTGGTAATTAAGGAGTTAATATGACAGGTTTATATGAGCATTACAAAGGTAATAGATATAAGGTTTTAGGCATTGCTAAGCACAGTGAAACCCTAGAGGAGATGGTGGTTTATCAGGCTCAGTACGGAGATTTCGGAATATGGGTTAGACCTAAGGATATGTTCTTTGAAATGGTTGAAGTGGACGGTAAAACTGTTCCTAGATTTAAGAAGCTAGATGAGTGTAACTAGGACAAATTCTTGATATAAGGAGAAAGTTATGGGGAATAAATCACTAAGTGAGCCATGGAGAATATTTGGGTACATAATACTTGTTGTGTTAGCTATTCTTATAGTTTTTGATGCAACAGTATGGATTGTGTACAAGATACAGTGGAATAAGTATGTGGCAAACAGTAGAGAGGCCAGAGAGGCAGGATACCCTAATGGTTATAATATCTGTAGCAGACAGGGAAGTATTGTAATAGATGGGAAGGAGTATATTCTTTTTGAGGCACATCGTAAAGCTATCTTGGATGGCGATTATTATGAGAATCTGATAGTTTCTGTTGATGATGAATATGAGGACAAATATCCTGACAGAAAGGGTAATCTCGAGATTTTTGCCAAAAAGCTAGGCTATGTGGATGATAGTAATCAAGAGAGATACACAATTCTTGATATATACCAGATTGATTTGTGCAGACAGCGAGTTTCAGGAGATTGGTGCTGGAGAGCTTTATTAGTAACTATAATTGCAGCTCCTATACTTTTAGTATCAGGATTAGTGTGGTTGATATATTTTATAATATTTAAAAGAAGGATAAAAACATGGCAGACATAATTATAGTAGAAGATAACGAGGAAATAGGAGGTCTTTTACAGGACTTTCTCATAGCAGAAGGATACGACGCTTACCTGGCAACCACAGGAGAGGAAGGGCTAGAGGTATTTGAGTCAGAAGGCACAAAACTATTTATATTAGATATTATGCTTCCTGGCATGGATGGATTTGCTGTGTGTGGCAAAATTAGAGAGAAGGACAATACACCTATAATCATAGTAAGTGCAAAGGACAGTAAGGAAGATAAGCTTAATGGTATATTGCTCGGGGCTGATGATTATATAGAAAAACCATACGACATTGATATACTGCTTGCCAAGGTGCAGGGGATATTTAAGAGAAGATATTCCACTGATGAAATAATATGTGGAGATATTAAGCTAGATAAGATAGGACATAGAGTATATAAAAAAGGCGAGGAAAAGTCTCTTAATGCCAAGGAATATGCTTTGCTTTTATATCTTATGGAGAACCAGGATAAGGTAATCTCTAAGGACGAGCTATTTAATAAGATATGGGGATTTGATAGCGATAGTGAGCCACAGACTCTTACAGTACATATTAAGTGGCTTAGAGAAAAATTAGAAGATGATCCTAAGAAGCCTGAACACATACAAACTGTGTGGGGAGTAGGGTATAGATTCTGTTAGAGGAGAAGTATATGCTTATGTTTTTACATGGAAGCTGTGAGTAGGTTTGTTGAATTGAAACATAAAGGTACTATATATGAAAAAGATAGATAGATTATTTATAATTGGAATCTTAATTTTTTTAGCGTGTATATTGATTGTGAATGTAATAGTTAATCATTATGATTTTTCGGACAATAGCAGAGAGCATAAGGTTGCGCTAAATCGTGTAGAGCAGGCTATTAGAGCTTATGAAAAGACTGATAATAGAGCACCGGATTCTCTTCAGGAGCTATATTTAGTGTGTAGAATGGAACCATATGGCTGCTTGACTGATTTAGAGTCAGTGCAAATAGATGGAAATCAGACAGCTATAAGCAGTTTGGTGGAGCATGAAAATGAAGACTACTACATAGTGGTAACAGATAGGTTTATTTATAAGATTACATATGTTCCGGCTAGCTCAGATAATAATAGAATTATAATATTTTTAAATGTAGTGCTTGTCATTGTTGGAATTGTCTTGATATGTGTTTATCTGTATCTTAGAAACAACATATTAAAGCCATTTTACCAATTTTCAGAGCTTCCATATGAGCTTGCCAAGGGTAATATGAATAAGCCACTTGAGGAATCTAAGAATAAGTACTTTGGTCGCTTTATATGGGGCATGAATATGCTTAGAGAAAATCTTGAGGAGAGCAAGGCTAGGGAGTTAGAGGTTCAGCGAGATAAGAAGATGTTACTTCTTTCCTTGTCCCACGATATTAAGACACCACTTAATGCTATATCGCTCTATGCCAAGGCTATCAGCAAAAACCTCTATAAGGATGAGAATAGGAAAAAAGAGGTGGCAGATAACATAAACCTTAAGGTGGATGAGATAGAAAGCTACATATCAGATATAGTTAAGGCTTCAAGTGAGGATTTCCTTACCTTTGAGGTTAATAATACTGAAGTTTATACAGGAGAGATTCTAAGCTTTATAGATGACTATTATAGGGATAAGACTGCTCTTAATAACATAGATTTTAAGGTAGATGATTATAAGAACTGTCTAGTCAATGGTGATAAAGACAGGCTCATAGAGGTCATCCAGAATATAGTGGAGAACGCTATAAAGTACGGTGATGGAAGACGTATCTGGATTGAAACAAGTAAAGACGCAGAGGAGTATATTATTAAGATTATCAATACAGGCTGTAAACTTCCTGATAATGAGCTTAGTCACTTGTTTGACAGTTTTTTTAGGGGAACCAATGTGGAAAACAAAAATGGCAGTGGATTAGGACTTTACATTTGCCGCCAACTGATGCACCTTATGGAGGGTGAGGTTTTAGCTGAGATAAAATCCGAAAAGGATGAAAGAGTAATGGAGATTAAGGTTATACTTAAGCTTGTATAAAGTAAAATAAGTAAATACGGAAAATACGATATTTTCCCTTGATATGTTATTCTGTTTATATTATACTACTAATATAGTTATTAAAATACAAAAAGAATAGGAGAAAAGAATATGATTATTAGCCAGAGAATTTACAAGATTATGGAAGATAAGAAGATTTCTCAGATTGAGTTTTCTAGAAAGACTGGCATCTCACAGAGTACAATTAGTGATTGGAGAAGAAAGGGAACTAATCCATCAGCTGATAAGCTTATGATTATCTGTGAGGCTCTTGATTGTTCAGTGTATGATCTTCTTCTTGACACAAAGAATAAGAAGCATAAGGAGTACAAGGCTACAGAGACTGTAGTTATTGATAAGAATTCTAGAGATTATAAGATTATCGAGGCATATAATAAGCTTGAGCTTGATAACCAGAAGAGATTAGAGGGTTATCTTGATGCTTTATCAGGCAAGTAAGATATAAGATTAATGATTAAAATGAGTCAATATCTATAAATTAGGTTTGACTCATTTTAATTTTTTTATAGATGTAGTATAATTATATTTGAATTTATTGTATATAGATCACATAAATATAAATGGGGATTGATATTATGGAGAAAATGATGATAAAGAAAAAAATGACAAAACTTTTGATTGTGCTGTGTTTGGTGTTGGGAATATCATTTTCCTATACACCTTCAGTTAGTGCTGCTGGTGGAATGATTAGTCCTATTGAAACATTTGGGGATGGGGACGAGCAGGAGGAGCTAAGACATCTTTTGTTTGCGAAGCTTGTATATGATTATTTAGACGGATATCAAGGAAAGACAGTTCAAAAATATGTAAATGATAATTCAAGTTTATATTCTGAGGAAATATGGGAAGATTCTGGAGTTACATATCAGGAACTGTATAATCTTACTATTGGTGATTGGACGATATATAACATTTGTAACCATAATAGTACTACCGGGTTTTATGCTGTTGCATTTAAGAAGGATAAGAAGGTTATTATTGCTTATCGTGGAAGTGAGATGTTTACAGACGAATTTGCTTTAGATGAGAGTAATGACTGGACGGGAACAGATTTTAAGTTTGCTCTATTTAATGAACTTAGTTCTCAGTTTGAGGATGCGGATGCATTTTATAGGATAATTTTATTTAATCTTGCTATGGAGGGTATTAAAGAAAGTAGGTTAGAAATCACCCTGACTGGGCATTCTCTTGGTGGAGCCTTATGTGCATATGAGTCATTGAAAAGTGGCTGCTATGGGTATTCCTTTGATGGTGCCTGTGGACATATTATTGATTTGGCATATTATTATGGATATCTTGATATAGATGATTTTACAGGAACAGATGACTTAGATAATATACCATTTGTTAACTATACTGATACTACAGGTTATGAGGTGGCAGACCTTATCCAGCATACCAATGCGAACTATATGTATCAGATTGATAGAAAAACTAATCTTGAGGGTTTAAATGAATATACTTTGATTCCGAAGACCGTAGATGCTGGTTCTCATATCATATGGTCCACCCTTAAAGCAGAGGATGGTATGGTAACCTTTACTGATAAAATGGATTCCGGGGCAAATGGATTTACCTATGAGCCATATGGTCCAATATACCTTGATATAACTAAAAATGTTATAGAAGCAGGAATGGAAAATGTTAACTTTGATACTCCTTGGAATATAATTGATTATGAGAATATTGATTATGAAGAGCTTGCTGGTTCCCTGACAGGAATTGTAAAGAACGGTCGAGTAGTATTGGCATCATCTCAGGGTGGTGTGGTAACTGCATATGATGATGTGGGAGTAAATAGTGCATTTGACCTAGATACAGTTATGTATGGCGGTATGGGAGATGACCACCTTATAGGCTATGTGGATGATGATGTACTTATCTCTGGTACAGGTACAGATATTTTAGATGGTAGTTTGGGAAATGATACCTATGTTATAGACAAGAATCCTGGTAAAGTTACAACTATTAGAGATATTGGTGGCGATAAAACGACTATTATACTTAGAAATACCAGTATCACAAAGCTGGATAAGATAAAAGTGGATGGAAGTGGTCGTTTGGAATTAGGTGATAGTCAGTATATAGATATTGATATTGCTACGGAAGCTGAACATGTGGAAATTTTTGCATATAATAGTGGAAAACTTAAAACGCTGGGAAGCTTAGCTGACTTGGGTTCAAATGAGGTGAGTAAAATTTATAAGGACTCTTATTGTAATCAGTTTAAGGGTGATGGTATGAATGTTGTATTTGTAGAAGGTATAAGTACTATAGAGTATGCATCTCCTAATATGACAACTAGAGATACCATTACAAATGATGTGGATAGGGCTTCTGATATTGAGGATGCCTGTGATTCTACAGTTACTTACAAGGAATATAGCTGGGGAGTAGCATATGTAGATACAAGCATGGTTAATCCAAGCATATGTTTAATTGTAGACAATGATGATATTGAAATGGGAAGTACTGTGATGGTTAATTCCAATGAGAAATGTAATCTTGCTGTTGGAGTTATAGATGAAAACAATTTATTTTTAGGCTGTGACAGAAAGTACAGTTTAAAATTTAAACTCTATGAAGTAAACTTTGAACGAGTTTCAACTAATGGAAGTGCTCAGGGAGAGGTTGATTGGGTTGATGCCATAGTTGGTGGAATTAGTATATTAGAACAGTGGTTAGGTAATTAAGGTAGGTTGTTATGACTCGTAGCGAGATTATAAGAAGAGATTTTAAGAAAAATGATGATATAAGAGATGCAGGACTTAGTACTCCAGAAGCTATAATGAGATTTGATGATATATGTTATGGTGAGAACGAGACCTGGCATTTGCTTGATGTGTATAGACCAAAATCTGTATCTGGTGAATTACCAGTTATAATTAGTGTTCACGGTGGTGGATGGGTATATGGAGATAAGGAAAGATACCAATATTACTGTATGGAATTGGCTCTACAGGGCTTTGCTGTTGTTAATTATACTTATCGCCTGGCACCAGAATACAAATTTCCTGCACCTATAGAGGACACTGCAAAAGTTTATGAATGGGTACTAGATAATGCCTCGAAATATGAATTTGATGTAAAACACGTATTTGCAGTAGGAGATTCTGCTGGTGCTCATATATTAGGTATGTATATGGCATTGTTAACTAATATAGAATATGAAAGTATTTTAGTAAAGGATTATGGTATTAATTTGTCTCATAAAATTGTTACTAGAAGACAAATTGAGAATCTAGACCTTCATGATAGGCAAAAGGAACTGGTGGTTAATGCTGTTGGTTTGAATTGTGGCATATATAAGCTTGAATCAGGAGATGAACTTTTGTATGATTATTTGGAGAATCATGGTAGTAAGCAGGAACTTGATTATATGGACATAACAAGGTATATTAATAAGGATTTTCCAGATGCCTATATGATGACTTGTTATGGAGATTTTTTGATGAATCAGCCTAAACATATGATTAGGATCTTTGAAAATGAAAATGTTCCATATGTACATAAAGTATATGGTTCAGCTGATAATGAGCTTACACACGTTTTTCATTGTGATATAAGAAGTGAAGCTGCAAAGCTTTGTAATAAAGAACAGTGTGAATATTTTAAGACATTTACATAATTAGCAGGAGGATTTAAAATGCCAGATTTTATAGAAATTCTAAAGGTTATATTCCTTGGTATTGTAGAGGGTATAACTGAGTGGTTACCTGTAAGTAGTACAGGACATATGTTGCTTGTAGATGAGTTCATTAAGATGAATGTGTCAGAGGAGTTTAAGGAGTTATTCTTCATCGTCATACAGCTTGGAGCAATCCTTGCAGTAGTGATGATATTTTGGAAGAAAATGTGGCCATTTGGACTAACTGATGAGAAGAAGCCTATGATTAAGAATGATATCTTCTCTATGTGGTTCAAGGTAGTGGTGGCTTGTATTCCGGGAGCAGTAGTTACTATACTTTTTGATGACTATATAGAGGCTCATCTACATACACCAACTGTTATAGCACTAGCTCTTATAGTTTATGGTATAGCATTTATAGTAATCGAGAATTGGAACAAGACTAGAACTGCAAAGGTTGAGACATTAGCAGACATTACTTATAAGACTGCATTCTTAATCGGTATGTTCCAGGTGCTTTCAATTATCCCAGGTACATCACGTTCAGGAGCAACCATTATAGGTGCCCTTATTATCGGAGTATCAAGAGTGGCAGCAGCAGAGTTTACATTCTTTTTGGCAGTTCCTGTAATGCTTGGTATGAGCTTACTTAAGATTCTAAAGCTTGGATTAGCATTTTCATCAGGTGAGCTTGTAATACTTGCAGTGGGAACAATTACAGCATTTGTTGTATCTGTAATTGTAATTAAGTTCCTTATGAGCTATATCAAAAAGAAGGATTTCAAGCTGTTTGGATGGTATAGAATTGTGCTTGGTGCGTTGGTGCTTGTGTACTTTGCGGTGGCGTAGAATTACTTAATTTTATCTCTTCATAGATATAGTAAAATATGATAAAATATATGCGGACTGTGTTGTGCAGTTCGCATTATTTTGTTAGAGGTATTATGCTATGAATAAATTGGGAAATACAAGAGAATTAATAAACCAGCTGACACTAGAGGAGAAGGCTAAGCTTGTTAATGGCGCCACCTTCTTTGGTTCTGCTGCCATTGAAAGATTAGGAGTTCCACGAATGCAGTTTTTAGACGGTGGTACCGGTATGAACTTTGAACAGCTCTTTGGAGATATGACTCAGGTGTTTAACTACAGTGATGAGAATATGATAGGTAGCTCTCCGTTGATTAATGTTATAGATAGCTACTATGAGCCTGAAAAGCTTTTAGATGAGAACAAGGAGCTTCATAATTGGATAGCAGATAAGCTGGAAATGCGCATGATGGATACTATTGGTACTACAGACTATGCGCCGGGATGCTTTCCACCGGGCATATTACTTGGCTCCACATGGAATAAGGACACAGTGAAAAAGGTAGGTCAGGCTCTTGGTATGGAGGCTTGTATATTTGGTGTGCATATGCTTCTTGGTACGCCTAATGTAAATATTCATAGAGATCCATTAAATGGCAGACTCTTTGAAGGATACTCAGAGGACCCATGTCTTGTAGGCAAGCTTTCACCTGAGCTAGTTAAGGGTGTGCAGGAGTACGGAGTTATAGCTAATGTAAAGCATTTTGCTGCAAATAATCAGGAGACTAATAGAGTGGGTATTAATGAGACTATTTCTCCTAGAGCTTTAGAAGAGATTTATCTACCAGGCTTTAAGGCATGTGTTACTGATGGAAATGTTAAGACGGTAATGAGCGCCTATAATAAGATTAATGGTGCGCCATGTACAGAGAGTGCATGGCTGCTTGGTGATAAGCTAAGAAAGGAATGGGGCTTTAAAGGATTTGTTGTATCTGATTGGGGTGCTGTAGCTAATCCTGTGAAAGCACTTGTTGGTGGTAATGACCTAGTTATGCCGGGACCACATGAGTGGGAGAACGTATATAATGCAGTAAAGGATGGAACAATTCCTGAAGAAGCATTAGATACAGCTGTGGAGAATATTCTAAATGTTATAGATTGGCTTTGTGGAAATTATAAGGATGATATACTTGATTATATTTCCAAGAATCCTTTATATGATAATGATAGTAGAAATCCACTAGAGCAAATAAAAGCATTCACTGACGAAGTGGCTTATGAGGCAGCAACAGAGGGTATAGTAATGCTTAAGAATAATGGCAAGTATCCGTTAGCCAAAGGAAAAACTATAATTTTAGCTGGTAGTGGTGCTAAGAAGCTTATGGAATGCGGTGCAGGAAGTGCTGGAATAAACACTGATAGAGTGGGAAATTTGCTAGAAGAATTAAGAAAGCATTATGGTAAAAATGAGGTGTTATATGAATCAGGACTAGATGATATTGAAGCCAGAGTTGCCACAAGTAAAGATGTAGCAATAATATTTGTTTGCACTCTAGGCGGTATGGAGGGCAACGACAGAAAGAATTTAAGTCTTACAAAGGAAGATCTAGAATTAATCAATAACTGTCCTTACAACAAATCTATTATCCTTAATACCTGTGGCCCGGTAGATATGAGCTTTGATAATGATAGCATAGACGCTATATGGGCTATGTTCCTGCCAGGAATGGGTGGAGCTAAAGCTATGGCTGATATTATATCAGGAGAGGTTAATCCTTCAGGTAAGCTACCTATTACATTCCCTGTCAGATATGAGGACACACCAACCTACTTAAACTTTCCTGGTGAAGGCTGGAATGTAAATTATGGTGAGGGTATCTATGTTGGATATAGGTATTACGATAAAAAGAAGGTTAAGCCTAAATACCATTTTGGATATGGACTTTCATATACTGATTTTGATGTTAAGGTATGCTGTATAAATAGTGATATGGATATTAGTTCGGAACATAATGTGGTATTTATGTCAGATAAAATGGAAATAACTGTAAATGTTTCTAATACAGGAAATCTGTCAGGGGCAGAGGTATTACAGCTTTATATTAGCGATGAGAATTCCACATTACCTAAGCCTGTTAAGGAATTAAAGGATTTTGCCAAGGTGTTTTTAGTTCCAGGTGAAAGTAAGGAGATAACATTTAACCTTGATAAATCTATGTTTTCGTCTTATGATAGTGACTTGGGTACATGGGTTGCTGAGGAAGGTTATTATAATATAATTATAGCAAGCTCCTCAGACGGAGATGATATATGGGATAGTGTAAGGATTTACCTAGAAACAAAATCACCTTACAGCTATGGCATAAATACAACAATTAAGGTAATATATGATAATGAGCCACTTAGGGATTTAACTAAGAAGCTCTGGTCAGCATATGGTATGGATGTTGCTATGCTGGATAATGATTACCAGTATACAGCCCATAGAAAGCTTAGTCAGGTGCTAGCTGATGTAAGTCTAAGTGTGCTTGGAGAAGACAAGAAGAAAGAATTTGTAAAAGCATATAATGAAAGTGTTAGTGAAAATATAATCAAGGAATAAAGGAGCATATTATGGCAGTATTAGACGGCATTAAGCCTAGAGTAGTATTTAAATATTTTGAGGAGATTTGTAATATACCACATGGTTCAGGTAATACAAAGGCAATCAGTGATTACTTAGTATCCTTTGCTAAAGAGAGAGGTCTCAAATATATTCAGGATGAGCTTAATAATGTAATTATATTTAAGCCGGGTACAGAGGGCTATGAAAACAGCCAGCCGATTATTCTTCAGGGGCATATAGATATGGTGTGTGAGAAGGACTCAGATAGTAATTTTAATTTTGAGAAGGATGGACTTAAGCTTATAGTTAAGGATAATATTATTACTGCGGATAAAACTACACTTGGTGGTGATGATGGAATAGCTGTGGCTTACACATTAGCTATTTTATCCGATGACAAGGGTAATATTTCACATCCACCTATAGAGGCAGTATTTACAGTTGATGAAGAGATAGGTATGCTTGGTGCCATAGGACTTGATTGTTCACCACTTAAGGCAAAGACTATGATTAATATTGATTCAGAGGACGAGGGAATACTCCTTGTAAGCTGTGCCGGTGGTGTAACTGTTGGGTGTCACCTGCCTTTCGAGCTTGAAGGGGCAGCAGAAAAAACATTTTATGAGATTAAGGTTAATAATGCCACAGGTGGTCATTCAGGTATAGAGATAATAAAGGAAAGCGCAAATGCTACTAAGGTACTTGCCAGAGTGCTTTACGCCATTAGCGAAAAAGTAGATTATAGACTTGTAGGCATTAATGGTGGACTTAAGGATAATGCTATTCCTAGAGAGGCTTGTGCTATAATAGCGGTGGCAGCAGATGCGAAGAGAGAGATTTCAAGCGTTGTTGTTGAGCTTGATAAGATAATTAAGGCAGAGTACCATGGCACAGACAAGGATATATTCCTTACAGTGCACGAGGCTGATGCTATGGACAGTGCTATGACTGAAAAGTCAACCAGAAAGATAGTTAATACAATTTATAATATGCCAAATGGTATTATGAAGATGAGTCAGGATATAGATAATCTGGTTCAGACATCTCTTAATATAGGAATTACTAAAACCTTGGGGAATGAGGTTGTATGTAGCTTTTCTGTAAGAAGCTCAGTGGAAAGCGAGAAGAAGGAACTTGTGTCAAGACTTAACAGTATTATGACCTTATGTGGTGGTACTGTGGAGATTCAGGGCGATTATCCCGGCTGGGAATACAAGCAGGATTCAAGACTTAGAGAGCTTATGGTTAAAGCTTATAAGAGACAGTACGGCAGCAGTCCTAAGATAGAGGCTGTACATGCAGGACTTGAGTGTGGTATATTTGCAGGTAAGATTCCTGGACTTGACTGTGTGTCCTTTGGACCACAGATGGATGATATTCATACACCATCAGAAACTCTATATATTGACAGTGTGGAGAGAAGCTGGGAGTATCTTTTAAAGGTGCTTGAGATGTTAAAGTAATAGACTGGAGGATTAATATGTCAGCTTGGGAAGACAATATTAGAAAGGTTGTTCCATATGTACCGGGGGAGCAACCAAAGGTAGATAATATAATTAAGCTAAATACTAACGAAAACCCTTATGGACCATCTCCTAGAGTTGAGAAGATTGCTATGGATATGGAAAAGCTAAAGCTTTATCCGGATCCTGCTGCATCAGCCCTTGTGGATGCCATAGCAAATTATCACGAAGTATCCAGTGATAAGGTGTTTGTAGGTGTAGGTTCAGATGATGTGCTTGCTATGTCATTTTTGACCTTCTTTAATTCAGGTAAGGAGATTCTTTTTCCTGATATAACCTACTCATTTTATGATGTGTGGGCTGAGCTTTATAAGATACCATATAAGGCTGTTCCTGTGGATGATGATTTTAGAATTATCAAGGAGGATTATCATGGTGAGAATGGAGGAGTAATATTCCCTAATCCAAATGCTCCAACGTCGATAGCTGAGCCACTTTCCTTTGTGGAGGACATAGTTAAGAATAACCAGGATGTGGTAGTAATCGTAGATGAGGCTTATGTGGATTTTGGAGGCGAGACAGCACTTCCACTTGTAGATAAGTATGAGAATCTTCTGGTGGTAAGAACATTTTCCAAGTCACGTTCTATGGCGGGACTTAGAATTGGTTATGCTATCGGTAATCCAAAGCTTATAAAGTATTTGAGCGATGTTAAGTATTCGTTTAATTCATATACTATGAACATGCCATCTATAATCTATGGTGTGGAAAGTATTGCAGATGATGATTATTTTAAGGAGACAGTAGCAAAGGTTGTGGATACCAGAGAGTGGTTTAAGTCTGAGATTGAAAAGCTTGGATTTGCCTGCCCTCCATCATCAGCTAACTTCCTTTTTATGACTCATGAGAGTATTCCGGCTAAGGAAATCTTTGAGAAGGCAAGAGAGGCTAAGATTATAGTTAGATACTTTAATAAGCCAAGAATAGATAATTACCTAAGAGTTACCATAGGTACTAGGAAAGAAATGGAATCCTTCCTAAGCTTTTTAAAAAAATTAGTTAAGGACAATTAAATAGGTTTACATAAAGTTGCTTCAAAAGCTGACAAGAGTATACTATTTGTATACCTTTTGTCAGCTTATTTTATTGATTTTATTATTTTTAAGTTATATAATTTATATGTTCAAATATTCTATATTTCAAATTTTTAAGGTGCTTATATTAGAGCACTCCCTAGTTCCCAATATATTATTTAAAAGAAAGGAGACACATATATATTTATGTGTTGTGGTGAGTTAAATTGACATTTGAAGAGTTTTGTGGTGAGATAGCAGATAATATTAGCAAATATTTGCCAGACCATGATATTGAAGCTACCAAAATTGAAAAGATTACAAAGAATAATGGTGTGGAATGCACAGGCATAGTGATTTTACTGGCTGGAGAGAGCGTAGCACCAAATATTTATCTTGATTATTATTTTATGATATATAAGCAGGGTAAAAGCTTGGATGATATCTTAACCTTGATTAGTGAGGAGTATTTAAGGGCTAAGGCTACTGTAGATAATTCGGATTTTAATGTGGATGTGAAGGATATTAAGGATAATGCAGTTATAAAGCTTGTAAATTATGAACGAAATAAGGACAAGTTGGAAGAATGTCCCTATATCCCGTATTTAGATTTGGCAATAACCTTTAGATTCTTGGTAAAGCTTGATGACTGTGGGGTTGCTTCTGCACTTATAACTAACAAGGACCTACACAGGATGGAGATTACAAAGGAAGAGCTATATCAGCTAGCTATGGATAATACAAGAAAGCTTTTTCCAGAGAAGCTTAGATGTATGGATGAGTTTATTCCTAATATGGAACAGCTATGTCCAAATAAAGAGGACAGAAATAAGCTGTATGTATTAACAAATGAGGCAGGGATAAATGGTGCAACCTCTATGTTATATGATGGAGTTATTAGAGACTTTGCCAAGGAGGTAAATAAGAGTGTATATATTATGCCTTCAAGTATACATGAAATCATTTTAATATGCTGTGATGAGGTGGAAAAGGATAGGCTAAATGCTCTTGTAAAAGAGGTAAATAAGTTTATTGTGTCGGAACTTGAATATTTATCTGATAATGTGTATATATATGACTTAGATTCAGATAAGATAACCATTTAAACCTTGACTAAAACTAATCACTATGGTATTTTTAGATAGTGCTAAATATGTTAGCACAGACATTAGATTTTGGAGGATTTGACATGACAAAGGGTACAGTAAAGTGGTTTAACGATCAGAAGGGATTTGGATTCATCACTGATGAGAATGGAAAGGATGTTTTCGTTCATTTTTCAGGACTCAATATGGAAGGTTTCAAGTCACTTAAGGAGAATCAGACTGTTGAGTTTGAAGTGACTGAGGGCGCTAAGGGACCACAGGCAATCAACGTAACAATCTGCTAATCTTAAATTGCTTAAGTAACAACAAAGTACCTATTTAAATAGATTTTGTATTATACGTAAACATGCTTTTTAATAAGGATTTAATTGTTATAATTTTAAGTGATTGGGTAGGAGTTATTATTTGAATAATAACTCCTATTTTATTTGACAAAATATGTTAAATAGACTAAAATTATAATTAGTTATGGGGTAAAATTTGATATGAAATGAGGTAATGTTGTGGTTGATAGTTTTATTTCGAGAAAAGACCGAATTATTTCATCGGCTATTGAGATAATCAGCGATTCAGGCTTGTCCGCACTCACTACCAAGAATCTGGCAATTAAAGAAAATATGTCAGAGGCACTTCTGTACAAATATTTTGGGGGTATTAATGAGGTACTTATAGAGGTAGTTGACTATTATACAAGGTTTGATAAGCAAATTAGACATACATTTATGTCAAGAGAAGGTGCTAATATACAGAAGCTTCGAGATTATATGGACGCTTATGCTACATATTATGATAACTATTATTCGATCTCTACATTGATGCTTCAGTATGAAGAATTACTGCATAATATAGATGTTAGAGAAAAGATTGCATGGTGTATAACAGAAAGACAGAATTTTATTACAGATTTATTTAAGTCAGCCATTGAGGATAATGAGATAATTGATGTTTTCACACCTGATGAATTGGCGAATAATGTTACTGGAGTTTTAATGTCACACATTCTGAGTAGGCGTATTGTTTACCATAAGAAGACATTTAGACAAGAGCTTATGAGTAATATCGATAAATGGTTCGATTTATTAAAGAAGGATATATAGGAGGATTTAGTGATGAGAGTTTTAATAGCAGAGGATGATATTGCAAGTGGAAAGTTTATGGAAAAGCTTCTCTCTAAGTATGGAGATGTGGTAGTTGCCAGAGACGGTATTGCTGCAGTTGATGAGTTTGTTAATGCAGTTAATAATGGTGAGCGTTTTGATTTGGTATGTATGGATATTATGATGCCAAAGATTGATGGATACAAGGCACTTGCCTCAATAAGAGACGCTGAGCGAAAGCTGGGTCTTGCTCGTGATTCAAGATGTAAGGTGGTTATGATTAGTGCTCTTGATGAGGGCTTTGATTCATCTCTTGCAAGTGATGATTACGAGGAGTATATTTGCAAACCAATTGATATTGTAAAGTTTGATTCAGTTATTAAGAAGCTTGGATTAGTATAATTTATAGTAGGTATAGATATGGATTTATTCGAGTATATGAGAGCCAACAGTGCTAAGGAGGAGTCACCCCTTGCTAAGAGGATGAGGCCTACCACCTTAGAGGAGATTGTTGGACAGGAGCATATTCTCGGAAGTGACAAATTGCTTTATAGAGTTATAAAGGCCGACAAGCTAAGCTCCATCATATTGTACGGTCCACCTGGAACGGGTAAGACAACTCTTGCAAAGGTTATAGCAAATACCACAAGTGCTGCATTTAGAGAGTTAAATGCAACTACTTCAGGTAAAAAGGATATAGAGGAAGTTGTAAAAGAAGCGAAAGATAATCTTGGTATGTATGGTAAGAAAACTATACTTTTTGTTGATGAGATTCACAGGTTCAACAAAGCACAGCAGGATTATCTTCTTCCTTTTGTAGAGGATGGTACAGTAATTTTAATTGGTGCCACTACGGAGAATCCATATTTTGAGGTTAATGGGGCATTGATATCCAGGTCCTCAATATTTAAGCTTAACCCACTTTCTAAGGAGAATATTAAGCTTCTGATTAAAAGAGCAATTGAAGACAGTGAAAAGGGTATGGGAGCCTATGATGTAACAATAACCGATGAGGCGATAGATTTTCTTGCTGATGTATCAGAGGGAGATGCAAGACATGCTCTAAATGCCATAGAATTAGGTGTTTTATCTACTGATAGGGATGAGGCAACAGGTAAGATTATTATTGATATAGCAGTGGCAGAGGAATGTATACAGCGTAGAAATCTAAGGTATGATAAGAGCGGAGATAATCACTATGATGTGATATCTGCTTTTATAAAGAGTATGAGAGGCTCAGACCCAGATGCGGCAACATATTATCTGGCTAAGATGTTATATGCAGGGGAAAGTGTTACCTTTATAGCTAGAAGAATTATGATATGTGCCAGTGAGGATGTGGGGAATGCAGACCCACAGGCTATAGTTGTGGCAACAGCCTGCGCTCAGGCAGTTGAGAGGGTTGGCATGCCGGAGGCGCAGATTATACTTTGTCAGGCAGCTACCTATGTGGCTTGTGCACCTAAGAGTAATTCTGTGGTAAATGCTATATTTTCAGCACTTGATGCAGTTAAGAATGTTGGTGATGCTCAGGTTCCACCACATCTTAGAGACGCACATTATTCTGGGGCAAAAAATTTGGGGAATGTAGGATACAAATATGCACATGATTATCCAAATCATTATGTAAAGCAGCAGTATTTACCAGATACATTAGTGGGACATCAATTCTATGTACCAGGGGATAATGGCTACGAGAAGGATATTAAGGATTGGTTTGGATACATTAAAAAAGATGATTAAGATATTCTCTAGATTAGCAAATTCTTAAGAATATCTTAATCATTTTATATATTTATATTTAATAAATTTAAGTTTACAATGTAGATAGTTTTGAAAACGTTAACAATAAGGAGAAATGTTATGAAGAAAAAAATCATAATTACAGTTATATCACTTTTGTTAGTAGCAGGTATATTGCTGAGTGCCTACTTTGTTTGGAAGGGAAAGAAGGAGAAATCGGCAGAAGGACTTTGCTATGTTGAATCTGTGTCTGTTATTACTGGCAATGGTATGACCTGGAACAATCGTTTTATGGGTATAGTTGAGACACAGGAGATAACAAAGGTTACTAAGGATAGTGATAAGGTTGTTAAGGAGATATTTGTAAAGGAAGAGGATGAGGTTAAGGCTGGAGATAAGCTTTTTGAGTACGATACAGAGGAGATGACTCTTAAGGTTAGGCAGCTTGAGCTTGAGCTTTCTAGCTATTATAACAACATAAGCACTATGTATAGTCAAATTGAAACCTTAGATGCTGAGAGAGAGCTTGCTCCTGCAGATCAAAAGATAGAATATACAAGTCAAATTCAGAATCTTCAGGCCCAGATTAATCAGGTAAGCTACGATGCAAGTGCTAAGCAGCTTGAGATAGATAGACAATACGCTGCAATTAATAACTCAGTTGTGTATGCTCCGGTTGATGGTGTTGTTAGTAGTATCAACGATCAGGAATCTCAGGAAGATCCATACGCAAATGAATATTATGGTATGGGAAGTGGTGATTCTGATGCCTTTATTTCTATAATGGCAATGGGTGATTTCCGCATAAAGGGTTCCGTAAGTGAGCTTAATGCATATAGTCTATATGAGGGTATGCCTGTTATTGTGCGCTCCAGAATCGATGATAGCGTTATGTGGACGGGTACTATTTCTAAGGTGGATTTAGAACATCCGGAAGGTAATGAGGATATGTATTATTATAATCCTGGAGAGACTGCAACAAAGTACCCATTCTACGTTCAAGTAGATGATTCAGAGGGAATGATGCTTGGTCAGCATATGTACATTGAGCTTGATTATGGACAGGGTGCTATGAAGGAAGGAATGTGGCTATATGAGTCATATATTGTTGTTGAGGACTCAAATACTGGCTTTGTATGGGCCGAGGGAAAGGATGGCAAGCTAGAAAAGAGAGAAGTTAAGCTTGGTGAATATGACTCTGATATGATGATGTATGAGATAGTAGCAGGCTTATCTAATTCTGATTACATTGCATTTCCAGAGGAGAACCTTAAGGAGGGTATGAAAACAACTCATAATTATGAGGATATATCCATAGATGAGGAATACAATGAGGATTTTAATATAGATAATGTGGATACTCAGGAAGATATTTTCTACGAGGATGGTATGTATTACGAGGAAGACAGCTTTGATGAAGAAAAAATTGATGAAATTCCTGAGGAAAATGTAGATCCAATAGCTGAACCTATGGGGGATAATACTACTACTGGCTATGGTGCCTTATATGAGGAGGCGTAGCGATGTTATTGCAGTTAAAGAATATATATAAGAATTATTATCAAGGAAATATGGAAGTACCTGTTCTTAAGGATATAAACATATCTGTTGAGGAGGGGGAATATATTGCCATTATGGGTCCATCAGGCTCTGGAAAATCCACCCTGATGAATATTATTGGTTGTATAGACACACCTACCTCAGGAGAATATTTATTGGATGACAATATTATAAATAGCTATAAGGATAAGGAACTTTCAGATGTTAGAAATAAAAAGATAGGATTTGTATTTCAGAACTTTAATCTTTTGCCACGACTATCTGCTATGGACAATGTTGCCCTACCATTGCAATATGCCAAGATACCTAAGAAAAAGAGAAAGGATATGTGTATAAAGGTACTTTCTATGGTGGGCTTAGAGGATAGAATGGACTTTAAACCTACACAGCTATCCGGTGGACAGAAGCAGAGAGTGGCTATAGCTAGAGCTATGGTAAATAATCCTAGAATTCTTCTGGCGGACGAGCCTACAGGAGCTCTTGATTCTAAGTCTGGTAAACAGGTTATGGATTTGTTTGACAAGCTTCATGAGGAGGGCGTCACTATAATTATGATTACCCATGCTGATGAGATTGCAAATAGAGCAAAAAGAGTTGTCAAAATAATAGATGGAGAACTTCTTGAGGGTGAGACTGATTTGAGTCAGGAGGTGACAGAGGATGAGTAAGTTAAAGAAAGTTCTGTTATTTCTGATTATATCAGTTGTTGTAGTTGTGGCTGCTTTTCTTACAGTTTCTTTTCTCAAGAAAAAGAACAAGGATAGTAAGGTAGTAAGTGTTTATGCTGCATCCGAGATAGGTTATTATAATAATTACAACTATCAGGATATGTTGTATGGAAATGTTATGACTACAAATGAGCAAAGAGTATATGTAAATTCTAACCAATTGATAAGCGAAATCAAGGTAGAAGTAGGTGATGAGGTAAAGATTGGAGATGTACTTCTTGTATATGATACAACAGCTCAAAGCTTACAGCTTCAGACATTAGCTACAGAGGTTGAACTTGCTAGAGTAGCTGTATTGGTTGCAGAGAGAGAGCTAGAGGAATTAAAAAATACAACTCCGATAGAAGAAACTACAGAGGCTCCTACTACAGTGGAACCTACAACTGAAGCGCCAACTACCACAGAGGCACCTACCACAGAGGCACCAATTGAGCCTGCTACACCTAGTGATGCAACTCCAGGTGATGCGACTACAGAGATACCTACTACTGAGGAAGCAACCACAGAGGCACCTACTACAGAAACGCCCACCACAGAAGAACCGACTACAGAAGCTCCGGTAGATGAGGAAGCTACTGTTGGTGATGAAGTATTAGAAGAGGAAAAGACCTATACAGAAAAAGAGCTGAAACAGGCTATAAAAGACAAGGAAGCTGAGATAGTTCAGCTAGCTATTTCTTATCAAATTATGCAGGTTTCTTATAGCATTATGGAATATCAGCTTGCCACCGGAGAGCTTATATGTACCTGTAATGGAGTTATTAGAGAGGTAAACGATCCTGAGGAGGCCATTGCAAATAATCAACCACTTATTGTGGTGGGACAAACTGAGGGATATATAGTAGAAACAGCCATAGGTGAGCTTAAGCTTGGTAAGGTTTCTGTAGGAGATACTGTTACCATGATGTGCTATGATGATGGTATGACCTATACGGGAGTAATAAGTGATATTTCAGATATTCCATATGATGAAAACTATTATGGTCCTGGTGAGTCGTATTATCCTATGACCGTATCTGTAATTGATGCAGAAAATCTTACTATGGGAATGTATATGGAGATGTATTTGGACAGTGATGGTTCAGGAGAAGAATCATTTTACATGTCAGCTGCATTTATATTATATGAAAATGGTGGATATTATGTTTATAAGGATGTTGAAGGTGTATTAAAAAAATGTCCAGTATCCATAGGAAAGGTATCCTACGGAGAGTATGAGATTCTCAGTGGTATAAATCAGGATGATTATATAGCATTTCCTCATTCCTCTGATGTAGCAGATGATGTTAAAACTAAGATAGAGTCTGTAGACAAATTGTATAATTAGGAAAGGAAGGTATTCATATGTTAGAAAATATAAGATTATCATTTCAAGGTATATGGGCACATAAGATGCGTTCCTTTCTTACAATGCTTGGAATTATTATAGGAATTGCGTCAATTATAGCAATTGTATCAACTATAAAGGGTACCAACGATCAGATTAAAGAAAATCTTATAGGTTCAGGTGATAATATCGTAGAAGTGAGGATATTAGAGGGAGAGTGGAATTATATATCAGGAGAATCCGCCGCCCCGGGAAATCTACCTATGATTAATGAGGCTATAAAGGATGAGATACTTTCGGTGGAAGAAATCACTGCAGTTGCGTCCTATAGATGTGGCTCCATGTATGATGGAATAACCTATAATGGTGAAATGATTAACGGAGCAACCTTTATAGGCGTGGATGAGGATTACTTCTCTGTAATGGGTTATAAGCTTACTAAGGGAAGAATGTTTGATAAAAAGGATAGAGATAAATTTACTAAGGCTATTATAGTTGATAGCAATACTGCCAGTACTATATTTGGTAGTGAAAATCCTATAGGTAAAAACGTCGAGGTTAGGGGAGATGTCTTTGTTGTAGCCGGTGTGGTAGAAAAGACTAATGAGTATAAGCCTAAGGTGGAAAACATAGATGATTGGTTTACCTATTATTATGACGATTCTAGTGTTAAGATTTTTGTAACAGATGTCCAGTGGCCTAATTTGTTTGGTTTTGATGAGCCTTACAATGTGGTTGTAAAGCCTGTAGACACTGAAGCTATGACCAATGCAGGCAAAAAAACAACAGAGATACTTAATTCTTACATTCCTACAAATGATGATGGAAGCGAATCTATGTATAAGTATAAAAGTGAGGATTTGCTGGAGAAGGCTAAGGAATTACAGGATTTAAGTTCATCAACCAGCAAGCAGCTTATATGGATTGCAAGTATTTCATTGATTGTTGGTGGTATAGGTGTTATGAATATAATGCTGGTATCTGTAACAGAAAGAACTAGGGAAATTGGTCTCAAAAAGGCCTTAGGTGCTAGAAGAAAGATGATATTGGCGCAATTTCTTACAGAGGCAGCTGTGCTTACTAGCTTAGGAGGTATATTAGGAGTTGGTGTAGGTATTGGACTGGCCTATCTTATTTCTGATATTGCCGCTGTGCCAGTAGCTATCAGTGGAAGTGCCATAATAATTTCTGTTGTGTTTTCTATGGTGATAGGTATAATATTTGGATTAATACCATCCATAAAAGCAGCAAATCTTAATCCTATAGATGCATTAAGATACGAATAAAATTATATTGGGAGTATTGATATGAGTGGAGATAAATACATTAAGAAAATATCTAGTAATAAGCTATTTCGTTTTATGGCATGGGTTGCCCTTGTAATAATAGTGGGATTAGTGATTGCTACCATAATTACAGGACTAACAGGAAGTAAATATTTTCTAGGATTTTTAATTCTTAGTATGATTGCACCAGTCTTTGTGTATGCTGTACTTACTATAGGAAGGGTATTATATAATGCTACACATGGTAGCAACCCTGAAGGGGATATTGAAGAAGAAAAGATAATTAATAAATAGTCTATTAATAAAATAAAATATTGAAATAATAGTCATATTTTGATATACTTTGTGCTAGTGTAAAAATCATTAAACAAATTGATAAGCAAACAGGAGATTATTATTATGAGTTTATTAAAAGAGTGGCGTGACTACGCATATGGACTTGATGACAGAACACCAGAGGGAGAGAAGTTCTGGCTTGATTATTTCCAGAGGGAAAAGGCTATTTATGAGCAGATTCTTGCTGAGGAAAAGGCCGTAACTGGTACAGTTAAGGAGCTTTCTGAGAAATATGATATGTCAATCCAGTATATGATTGGCTTCCTTGATGGTATAGAGGATAGTCTTATCGTTAAGAATAATGTTGAGGAATTGACTGAGGATTCAAAGGTTTCACTTGCATATGATACAGAGAAGCTTTATATGAATATGGTTGATTGTAATGCGGAGTGGTTATATACACTTCCACAGTGGGATACTCTTATTAATGAGGAGAGAAGAAAAGAGCTTTACAAGATTCAGAAGTCATCTAAGACAGTTGTTAAGCCACCAAAGGTATTTCCTAATGATCCATGTCCTTGTGGCTCAGGCAAGAAGTATAAAAAGTGCTGTGGCGCTAACTAATCGTTAAAAAAGGAGACTTGTATGAGATTTAGCAAAGAGCAGTCCGTTGCAATTATGCATACAGATGGACCTATGATGGTTATCGCTGGTCCCGGCTCTGGCAAGACAACAGTCATTACAAGAAGAATAAAATATCTTATAGAATCTGCGGGAGTTTCTCCCGCAGATATTTTAGTAATAACCTTTACAAAAGCAGCTGCTTTAGAGATGGAGCAGAGATTCAAGGCCATAACATCTGGCGAAAATTATCAGGTTCGATTCGGAACCTTTCATTCTATATTTTTTTGGATTATCAAAAGAGCATATAATCTAAGTAATTCCAGTGTAATAAGTGAATACGATAAGCGTATGTTGATGGATAGCATCATTAAAGCCATGTCCCTAGACTATGATAACAGAGATGATATAATTTCATCAGTATTGTCCCAGATAAGTCTGGTAAAATGCAATATGATTGATGTGGAGAATTACTATAGTACGGATATGCCGGAAAATCAGTTTAGAGAAATATACAAGCGTCTTGAAAATGAGATGAAGCGACTTGGTAAGATTGATTTCGATGATATGATGGTAATGTGCTATGATTTGCTTTTAAAGAGACCGGATATCCTTGAGCAGCTCCATAATATATTTAAATATATATTGGTGGATGAGTTCCAGGATAGTAATAAGCTACAGTATGAGATATTAAAGCTTTTAGGTAAGCCTGCTGAAAATGTATTTATAGTAGGTGATGATGACCAGTCTGTCTATGGCTTTAGAGGAGCTAAGCCAGAGATAATGCAGGCCTTTACCAAGGACTTTAATAATGTGAAAATTACATATCTAAGCGAGAATTACAGATGTGGCAAGAATATTTCTCAGGCATCAATCAAGGTTATAAGTGAGAATAGTAATCGCTTTAAGAAAAAGTTAACCTCTGCCGGTAAAACAGACGGTCTAGTTAAAATACTTTATCCTATGGATGCTAGAGATGAAAGCTTGTTAATAGTTAAAAGTATTAAGGAGCATTTTAATAAGGGCATCCCTTATGAAAAGCAGGCAGTTATTTATAGAACCAACAATGAGCCTAGAATGCTTGTTTATAAATTAAATGAGTTTAATGTACCATTTACCATTAGTGATAATATGCCTAATATCTTTGAACACTTTGTGATTAAGAATGTTTTAGATTATATAAATATAGCATTGGGGGATAAAAGTAGGAGCACTTTTCTTAGAATAATGAATAAGCCAAGCAGATATATTAGCAGGGACATACTGTGGGAGGAGCAGGTTGATATCAATAAGCTTTTCCGTAGATTATCTGGTAAGGAATATGTAATAGAGCATTTATCCAAACTTGAAGCTGATTTAAAGCTTATAGCTAAAATGAAGCCATACGCAGCTCTTAATTTTATTAGGAAAGCAGTGGGGTATGATAGCTATATAAAGGATTACTGTGAATATCGTCAGCTTGACTCAGTTGAATTTTATGATTTGTTAGATACCTTTGCTGGACTTATTCAGGATATGAATAGCTTTGGAGAGATGTTTGAGTATATTGATAACTATGCTGAAATTATAAGTCGACAGCAGTATCAGGATAAGTTTGGAGTGAAGCTAATGACTATGCATAGCTCTAAGGGTCTCGAGTTTGATGTGGTGCACATTATAGAGGCGGTGGACGGAATTACTCCTTATAAAAAGGCAAAGACTAAAGCTGAAAAGGAAGAGGAGCGTAGAATGTTCTATGTGGCTATGACTAGAGCCAAGGAGGAACTGTATATCTATTGTCCAAGGACAGTGCTGGGCAAGGAAAAAAAGGCGAGCCCTTTTACAAAACTAATATAAAAATGACCAGGTATCTACTTTATTGGCCGGCCTGCCTAGGGTCGGTCCACGCTGACACTACGGACGGTCAGCTTAGTCCCGACCACTGTCGCGGCCGGAATTTAGAGTTTATGCCTGGTCATTTTTTATTATTTTGTATATTAATTACTCGCCGTCTAACTCATTAAATTCTTCTTCATCCAGAATTTCATCAAAGGCATCTGCCACAGCCTCATATTCCTCTTCATCATCGATAGGCTCAAGCTTAATATCCTCGCCCTCAAGCTCTTCATATCTGTAAAGGAATACTTCGTTTTCCTCGTAACCATCGATAACCTTGTCTGGGAGAAGTGCAATGTAATCTTGTCCATCAACCTCAAAGATTGCAACAACATCACATTCAAGCTCAGTTCCGTCCTCGAGAGTCATGCTAACTGTAGCTTCTTCGTATTCTTCGTTGCCGTTGTTATTAATCATATCACTCATTTTTAAACCCTCATTCTTTCATTAAATTAGTTAGTTGGATAGCTAATATACCTTGAAAAAACCATCCATTCATTATATGATAGTTTAATGGAATTTGGCCTTAAGGTCAATATATTATTAGTACATAATATAACTTATAAAGGATAGGTAAATTATATGAAGCATTTGATGAAATATTTTAATGGATATAAGGTTCGAGCTATTCTGGCACCTTTATTTAAGATGCTGGAGGCAAGCTTTGAGTTACTTGTACCACTTGTTATGGCGGCTATTATCAATGAAGGTATCAAGACAGGAGATAAGCCTTATATTATAAAGATGGGTTTGGTTATGGTACTTTTGGGACTTGTTGGTTTGGCTTGTTCTGTTACAGCACAGTATTTTTCGGCTAAGACAGCTATGGGTGTAGGCAAGGCTCTTAGATATGATTTATTTAGACATATCGAGACCCTGTCATATACAGAGATAGATGAGATAGGTAGCTCTACACTTATAAACCGTATGACAAGCGATGTTAATCAGGTTCAGACAGGTATAAATATGTTCCTTAGACTGTTTATGAGGTCTCCATTTATTGTATTTGGTGCCACTATTATGGCGTTTACTGTGGATGTTAAGAGCGCTAAGACATTTCTTGTTGTACTACCTATTCTTATTGTGATAGTGTTCGGAATTATGCTTGTATCAATTCCGTTATATAAGAAGGTTCAGGGAAGACTTGATAAGGTACTTCTTCAAACCAGAGAAAACTTAGCTGGTGCCAGAGTGATTCGTGCCTTTGGACAGGAAAAGAATGAGAAGGAGGACTTTAAAGAGAGTACTACTGAGCTTACTAAGTGGCAGCTTGTAGTTGGAGGTATATCCACATTTTTAAATCCACTGACCTATGCGGTAGTTAATCTTGGAATAGCAGCATTGGTCATGATTGGTGCTGAACAGGTTGACAGTGGAATACTTTTAGATGGTGATGTGTACGCACTAGTTAATTATATGTCACAGATTCTTGTGGAGCTTATAAAGCTTGCAAATCTTATTATTATTGAGACAAAGGCTGTGGCATGTGCAAATAGAATCGCTACAGTGTTTAATACTAGTAGTTCTCAGGTGTACAAGGAAGAGGAAGTTACTCCTGTTAGTGGTGCACCAAGATTACAGTTTGTAAATGCAGGTCTTACCTATAAGAATGCAGCAGAGTCATCTATAGAAGGTATCAATCTTACTGTAAATGCTGGAGATACCATAGGTATAATTGGTGGTACAGGCTCAGGAAAGTCCTCTTTTGTTAATCTTATACCTAGATTTTATGATTGTACCGAGGGTAAGCTTCTTATAGATGGTGTAGATGTAAAGGATTACCCTAAGGAGCAGCTTAGAGATAAGATAGGTATAGTGCCACAAAAGGCTGTGCTTTTCTCAGGAAGCATTGAGGATAACCTAAGATGGGGCAAGGCAGATGCTACTTATGAGGATATGGAAAATGCTATAGATATTGCCCAGGCTAAGGAGTTTGTAGACTCTAAGGATGGCAGACTTAAGTTTATGCTTAACCAGGGGGCGAAGAACCTTTCTGGTGGTCAGAAGCAGAGACTTACTATAGCTAGGGCTCTTGTTAAGAAGCCAGAGATACTTATATTAGATGATAGTTCATCCGCTCTTGACTATGCTACAGATGCTAAGCTTCGTATGGCTATTAAGGAAAAAACTGATAATATGACTGTATTTATAGTTTCCCAGCGTTCATCATCTATAATGCATGCTGATAAGATTGTGGTATTAGATGATGGAAAGGTTTGTGGAATGGGAACTCATGATGAGCTTTTAAGAAGCTGTGAGGAATATCAGGAGATTTGCTCTTCCCAGAACAGAGAGGAGGTGGCTTCTAATGAGTAAGAAGAATTCTAAAGTTAAGTTAAATAATAAAGCCACCATAAAAAGAATACTTAAATACATTAAGAAATATTGGTTTTTTGTTATCCTATCATTCGTATGTGCAACCGTGTCAGTTATAGGAACCTTAGTTGCACCGATTATTACCGGTGAGGCTATAGATGAGCTTGTCTATGGTAAGGGTACAGTTAACTTCTATGATGTTAGATGGTATATGATGTGGTTTGTAGTTGCTCTTGTTGTAGTGGCAATTACTCAGTGGATTATGAATGTTCTTAATAACCACATCACTTATTCAGTTGTGAAGGATATTAGAATAGAAGCCTTTAATCACTTAGAGGAGCTTCCTCTTGCTTATGTAGATTCCCATCAGCACGGAGATATAGTAAGTAGAATTGTATCAGATATAGATCAGTTTGCAGATGGACTTCTTATGGGCTTTACACAGCTTTTTACTGGTGTGGTGACTATAGTTGGAACCCTTGGATTTATGCTGTTTATCGATGTGCCTATAGCACTTGTTGTTGTGGTACTTACACCTATATCACTTTTTGTGGCATCATTTATAGCTAAGAGAACCTACAATCTGTTCAGAAGCCAGTCTGAATCTAGAGGTGAGCTTACATCATTAGTTGACGAGATGATAGGGCAGCAAAAGACTGTTCAGGCATTTAGCTATGAGGATGATGCGTTGGCTCGCTTTGAGAAGATTAATAACACTTTGGAGAAGGATAGTATGAGTGCTACATTTTACTCATCCCTTACTAATCCTTGTACCAGATTTGTAAATAGCTTGGTTTACACAGCAGTAGGTATAATCGGTGCATTTGCAGGAATCACAGGTAGACTTACAGTAGGTCAGCTTACCTGCTTCCTTAGCTATGCAAATCAGTACACCAAGCCATTTAATGAGATATCAAATGTTATCACCGAGCTTCAGAATGCTTTAGCCTGCGCAGGAAGAGTATTTGAGCTTCTTGATGAACCTGCTCAGGTGGCAGAGCCAGCAGATGCTCTTGTTATGGGAGAGGCAAAGGGTGAGATTAATATAGAGCATATGGATTTCTCATATGTGCCGGAGAAGGAGCTTATTAAGGACCTTAACTTAAGTGTTAAGCCTGGTATGAGGGTAGCTATAGTTGGACCTACTGGCTGTGGTAAGAGTACTCTTATTAACCTTCTTATGAGATTCTATGATGTATGTGAGGGCAGTATAAAGGTTGACGGAACAGATGTTAGACAAATTACTAGAGATAGCTTAAGAGATAACTATGGTATGGTGCTTCAGGAGACTTGGCTTAAGTCAGGTACCATTAAGGAGAATATCGCCTACGGTAAGCCTGATGCTACAGATGAGGAAATTATTACTGCAGCTAAGAAGGCACACGCTCATAGCTTTATAAAGCGTCTTCCACAGGGCTATGATACAGTTATAACTGAGGACGGAGGAAATCTTTCTCAGGGTCAGAAGCAGCTTCTTTGCATCACCAGAGTAATGCTTTTACTTCCGCCAATGCTGATACTTGATGAGGCAACATCTTCCATAGATACCCTTACAGAGATTAGAATTCAGAAAGCATTTAATGAGATGATGAAGGGAAGAACAAGCTTTATAGTTGCTCACAGACTTTCTACAATTAAGGAAGCAGATATAATCCTTGTTATGAAGGATGGAAATATAATCGAGCAGGGCTCACATAAGGAGCTTTTGAAGGAGAAGGGATTTTACTTTAATCTTTATAATGCCCAGTTTGCTCACTAGCGAGCCAAGCGGATTTCCTGCGAGGCAGGAAACAGGCAAGAGAAATAGTGGGATTGTAAGCTTGCTTACATAATCCCACTATTTCTCTTGTCTGTTTTTCTGTTTACAGAAAAATCCATTTGGCGAGCTACCTGCACTGAGCAAGCTTTGCTTGCGATGTGCATATGGTATTATGCAGAGAATAATATATTGAAAATTCATTTAGTAAATTATATACTTTAATAAGATTATGTAGTTATATAATCTAAATTGTGTGAAAAATAGAGGAGGGTGCATATGGGGGCAGATTTAGATGCAAAAATAAGTGATTATGAGAACAGAATAAGGAATATTCATTAAATGGTGGTGTTTCATCTCCTAAGTATGATTTTCCTGAGTTGATTGCACAGATGGAAGGAAGAGGACCTTGTTTAAATGGGATGCTTGGTACTTCACCAGTTATTATTGAGGAGTACTTAAAGGATGAGGGCTATGATGTAAGAATGCTTGAAGGTAATGATGCTAGAGACGCAAGCTCCCTTGAAGAATTACAAGATGATTATGATACATATATTGTAACAGTGTACAATAATGAAAATGATATATCTTCATGTGTTCATTTTATGTGTATTACAACTGTAGAGATAGAAGGCGAAACTAAATATATTTTAAGGAATGATAGTATGGTAGGTACGTTACCTAAAGATTCAATTTCTGATTGCCTTGAAATATATAGTGGTGGAGATTCTAAAACTATATGCATTATGGGTATAAGTAATTAGAAATGGATGGTGTTTTTGTAATGATGAAGAAATCAATTTTATTATTGCTGGTATTTGTTATGTTATTTTGCACAGGCTGTGATGTCAACAGATTAATGGAAGGCGAAGAATATTTTAAAAATAACCCTACAAGAATAAACGTTGTAGTAAGTGGTGTGGATGATGGACTATTACATTGCAAATATGTCTGTGAATGGGAAGATAGCTATGCTTACTATAATCAGGGAGTAATATATTACTATGAGGATGTTAATAAAGAACCTCAACAGATAGATTGTCCAGGATTAATGTATATGGCAATGAATGACAAGTATATATATTATTCACAGGGGTCCTCATTGAATCTCGTAGATAAGGATAGTATGAAAATTGTTGAAGTATCAGATATAACTAAAGTATCAGGAATTAATATTTATGATGATGAAGTTATAATTACTGAAATGATAGATGCTAATTTGACATATTATGTGATGGATGAAAATAAAATTGTAAATCAAACTACAATTAAGGGAGTTGATGCAAAAGGTGAATATAATTTTGTGTCGTCCTTTAATAACACTGGAAATATTTACGGTAGTGGAAAAACATATTTTTATGCTAACAGTGAGTTGTTTCAATTTTATGGAGAATGCTATAGTATAGTTGGTCAAGGCGAGGAGTTGTATGGGTTCTCATGTGTAACCGATGGACCAGAAACATCTTCAGAACATATCGTAGAATATAATAATAAGCTGTATATCCTTTTTCAAAATAGTGGTGCAATTCAAGGAGATACTATTAATACAGAGTATCGATTTAAAGAATGGGACCAGCTAATATGCTTTGACCCAATCACTCAAACCTCCGAGAGTATATATAAAACTGATGGACCAGAAGAACAGATGGTTAATTTTTCTGTAGAAAATGATGAGATGTATCTGCTCATAGAGGGAGTACTGTATAAAACAAACCTGAAAGGCGAGAATAAAAAAGAGCTGGCTAATCTATCGGGAATTGCTGAAACTCTATCCTTTGATTATGCAAACGATACCTTGTTTGTGTATGATGGGGAGAAGCTGATAGGGCAGTATAAGTAATTTGTATATTTATAGACAAAAAACTTCTGTAATGCTATAATTTACATATGTGTTTCATACTTATGAAAAGTGGGGGCATAAATACATATTATAGGGAGGATACATATGTTCCAGTTAAACAATTTTTATGACAATCAGAATATGGTTTGCATCAGCCAGCTTGGTCAGTACAAGGTGTTTGAGCATCAGAAGGATATGTCTGTTTCACCTTATGCAGCAGAGACAGCTTACTTTGCAGCAGAGATGAATGTTAAGAGACGTCAAGTGCTTGTAGAGATGAATAACACTGGCTGTACAGTTCAAGCAGGAGCTATGCAGTGGATGCTTGGTAATGTTCAGATGAACTCAGGTGTTAAAGGTGTAGGCGGATTCCTTGGTGGTATGGTTAAGGGTGCAGTGACAGGTGAGTCAGCAGTTAAGCCAGAGTATTTTGGCCAGGGTATTATGATGCTTGAGCCTACATACAAGCATATTATTATGGTAGATGTGGCACAGTGGGGTTCAATCGTTCTTGATGACGGTCTTTTCCTTGCTTGCGACAGCACAGTTCAGAATAAGGTTACAGCTAGAAGCAACCTTAGCTCAGCAGTATTAGGCGGAGAGGGATTATTTAACACTATGCTTACCGGACAGGGTATTGCAGTTCTTGAGAGCCCAGTTCCACAGCAGGAGTTAATCCAGTTTAATCTCCAAGATGATGTTGTTAAAATCGATGGAAATATGGCTATAGCTTGGTCAGGCTCACTTGATTTCACAGTTGAAAAGTCAGGTAAGAGCTTAATTGGCTCAGCAGTATCAGGCGAAGGACTTGTAAATGTATATCGTGGTACAGGTACTATCCTTATGGCACCTACAGCGTAAGGAGGTATTTGCATATGGTATATAGCAGTTTAATGAATAATGAAAATATAGTTACTAAAGCTCAGCTTGGTGGTATGCAGGTTATGGAGTATGTGAAGGATATGAGTGTTACTCCTTCCTCATCTAAGATGGAATACTACTGTGCCAAGATGAATGTAAATAAGCGTCAAGTGCTTCTTAATATGAACGGTAACGGTTATACTGTTCAGTCAGGTGCTATGCAGTGGATGACTGGTAATGTTCAGATGTCATCAGGTGTTAAGGGTGTAGGTAACTTCCTTGGCAAGATGGTTAAGGGAGCAGTTACTGGGGAGTCAGCTGTTAAGCCAGAGTATTCAGGCTATGGACAGATGATGCTTGAGCCTACATATAGACATATTCTTCTTACAGACCTTGCTGAGTGGGGAGGAAGCGTTGTTCTTGATGACGGACTTTTCCTTGCTTGTGATAACACTGTAAATATTCAGGTTACAGCTAGAAGCAATGTTAGCTCAGCTTTACTTGGTGGTGAGGGGCTATTTAACACTATGCTCACCGGACAGGGTATCGCAGCACTTGAGTGTGTAGTTCCTAGAGAGGAGCTTATCGAGATTAACCTTCAGAATGATCAGATGAAGATTGATGGAAATATGGCTGTAGCATGGTCAGGAAGTCTTGAGTTTACAGTAGAAAAGTCTGGTAAGAGCTTACTTGGTTCAGCAGTATCTGGTGAAGGACTTGTGAATGTATATCGTGGAACTGGTAAGATTTGGATGTGTCCTGTAGTTCCTAAGTGGGCTGGCTCATTAGGAGAGACAAATTCTACACAGAATGCTTCTTCAGGTCAAACAGGAACAGCTGCTGCGAAGAATGATGCAGTAAGTAAGATTGAGACTGTGTCTAAGGTGCTAGATTTGTTTAATTAATTTTGTCTTCTTTGTTTATTTACTTGGTGTGGAGTAAATCCACACCAAGTTTTTTTATTTATACCTCTTGACACATAATACTATGTAATGTATAGTATAGGCAAATACTATATATTACATAGTGTGATGTTAGGAAGAAAGGAGAAATGATATGGATGCTCAGCTTAGAAAAGGCCTTCTTGAATATTGTGTGCTCACAGCGCTATCATTTCAGGATTCATATGGATATCAGATAATTAAAGATGTATCAGAGTATATTGATATATCTGAGTCTACGTTATATCCCATACTAAGAAGGTTAGAATCAGATGATAAGGTGAATTCCTATAATACAGAATTTAATAACCGTATAAGAAAATACTATTCCATAACTCCTAAGGGGAGAGAAGCATTGGCTGGTTTTCAGGAGGATAAGGAAAAGCTTATAAGGGTTTTGGATTTTATAGAAGGAGGGGATATACATGGATAAGAGAGAATTTCTTAAGAAATTAGAGAAAGCACTTAAAAGACTTCAGCCTGAGGAGAGGGCTAGATACATAAGCTATTATGATGAAATAATAATGGACTTAGTTGATGGTGGTATGTCTGAGAAGGATGCTGTAATAAAGCAGGGTAGTATGAACGATATTGTAGCAGATATAATGTCTCAGGTTGAGCCGGATAAGGTGGTAAAGAAGAATATATTTGAGATAATATTGTTCATAGTGGCTTGCTTAGCTGCTATCATATGTACCATAGTACTTATTGCTCTTCCTGATGTAGTAACCTTTGCTATGATGGATATGGATGGTCCTACATCAATATTTTTGGCTGGAAAGGTAATTGAGCCGGTTTGGCTATACATTTTAACTGCTATAGTGTTGGTGGTTTCCATAGTTCTATTTGCTGTCAGAAAAAAGGACAAATGTGTAATAGCACTTAGTGTGGCACTACTTATCTGTGCAGTTACCTTTGTGATTGTTCGAATTGATGATAATAAAAAATATGATTATGAAAGTACATCGGAGGTTGCTGATGTATATGCGTCCCCAGAGATTGAGAAAAGAACAGTAGAGGTAATAGAATTAGTTAGTAATAACGATTATCAAAAGCTCAGTGATGAATATGCTGTAGAGGAGATGAAAGAGTTTTTAAATGATGAGTATATGCTTGAGGCCAAGAAAATGATTAGTGATGATTGGGGAGAGCTTCAAAATATTGGTACAATGTATTCAGTAGAAGTTACCCAGAATAATGTGAATTATACGGTTGTTCAGGTTAATGCAACATATGAGAAGCTCTCTATAGCTTATACTATAACCTACGATGAGGAGCTTAAGCTAGTAGGGATATATTTTAGATAAATTATCTTAAATGATTTGATGTACTAAGGAAATTAAATTATTATAGTAGGAGGAATAAATATGAATAAGAAATTATTCTATCGTGTGATAAATATCATATGTGTTCTAATGGTGTTAGGAACAACGATTTGGCTTATAGCATATTGGAGGAACATACCAGCAGAGATACCAACACATTTTGATTTGTATGGTAATCCAGATGCGTATGGCAGTAAAAAGGATATTATTATGCTTCCTATACTTACATGGATAATGCTTGGAGTGATGTCTATAGTGGAATGTTTCCCGGGAACTTGGAATACGGGAGTTAAGGTTACTCCAGAAAATAGTGCCAGAGTATATAGTATAATCAAGGGAATGTTGGTTTGGATTAAATTATTTGTAATGTTAATTTTTGTATTGCTGATAATATTTAGTGCATTAGCAAAAGCTTTACCAGTATGGCTTGTGCCAGTTGAAATGGTACTTATATTTGGCATAATAATAGTGACTTTTGTTCGATTGTTTAGAGCTAGATAAGTCTCATATTATTTGAGGGTACGGAGGAATGACTATGGATAATACAGGAAGAATAATGGCATTTGTGATATGGATTATATGTAGCTTATTATTTGTGGTTATAGGAATATATGTAATGAAAAGCAAAAAAACGAAGCCTTTTGGCTTTTGGGCCAATGCTGAAGCACCAGAGGTTTCAGATGTGGAAGGCTATAATAAGGCTTTAGGTAAGCTTTGGATAATATTCGGTGTGGGCTTTGCTGTAGATGGTTTACCACTATTGGCAGGTCAGAATTCAGCGCTGATAATTATAAGTGTGATTGGCGCTATGTTCCTAAGCATAGGGGTTATGGTGTACTATACATTGTGTATTGAAGCTAAATATAAGAAAAAGTAATTAGTATTTCGCTCACAGGAGGATTTATGATAAAGATATTTGTTACAGGGGATAATCATATAGGTAAGAAATACAGCAGATATGAAGCTATTAAGGATGTTTTAATTAAGAGTAGATTGGATAGCTTAGAATCAATGGTAAATAAAGCCGAACAGGAAGGCTGCTCTTTGTTTATTGTCACTGGAGATTTATTTGACAATGTCAGCAGTATCAAAACCTCTGATGTTAAGCAGGTAGTGGAGATATTGTCAGTTTTTGCTGGTAATGTGCTAGTACTCCCAGGAAATCATGATTATTATACTGGGGAAGAGAAGCTGTGGAAGGATTTTGAGAAGTGCCTGAGTAATCAGTCCCATAATATTACTATTTTAAATGAATATAGAACCTATGAATTTGAAATAGGTGATGAAACAGCTGTGATTTATCCAGCTTACTGTCAGAGTAAGCATTCTAAGGATAATAATCTTACATGGATTAAAGAAGCAGATATTTCTGTTAATTTATCATGTGCATATAACATAGGTATTGCTCACGGAGCTATAGAGGGTATCACTCCTGACATGAAGGAGGAATATTTCCTTATGACTGAAGCTGAGCTTAATGCTATACCAGTTGATGCTTGGTTTATAGGTCATACCCATATTCAGTATCCAGCTTTAAAAGGAAATGAGGCTGTAGAGGGATATAAGATATTTAATCCAGGTACTCATGAGCAGACTGACTTACATAATAATACTGAGGGTGTATGCTTTATAGTTGAGTTAGATAAGACAGATAATAAAACTACTACTAGGGTTAGCAAGCATGTGAGTGGACAGATTAGATATTATGATTTGAAGCTTGTAGTCCAGTCGGATTTTGATAAGGTGCTTTACAATGACATTGAGAAATTGGTGTCTAACCTAGGGGAGAATTCTATCCTTAGAATTAATATTCAGGGCTCCGCGAAGGAGGCTGAATACAAGAATAGGGGTAAAATCTACGAAGAGCTTCTTGGCAGATTTATGTTTTATGAGGTAGAGGATAGTGAGCTTAGTGAGGAGATAACTGTTGATAAGATACGTGCAGAATTTTCTGAGCTTAGCTTTGCTGCACAGCTTATGGAGAAGCTTATGGATAATCCTATAGAGCTTCAGATGGCCTACCAGCTCGTCAACAAATGCAAGGAATAGGAGAATGGTTATGAGGATAAAAAGTGTAGCCTGTGACCAGTTTGCAGGACTATTGGATAAAGAATTAGAATTTGATAAAGGCCTTAATATCATCCTTGGTGATAATGAAACCGGTAAGAGCACTATGGTGGAGCTTATATATCATATACTTTTTCATGATGCAAAGCTTGATGCTAGAAAGGATACTGCATTTCTAGAGAATTATTTTCCTAAGAAGCTTAGTGGACCTGTGGGAGATGTTATTGATGGGGAGCTTAAATTCCAGACAGAAGAGGGAAGCTATAAGCTTACAAAGGAATGGGACAAAAAGGAAGGAAGCTGTAAGCTTAGAACTTACGATGGTACTGTTATAAAATCTGAGGAACAGATAAAGGAAATATTGGGAGATATACTAGGCTATGGACAGGGTGTGTATGGGGAGATAGTATTTCCTACACAGAAGAGAAGTCAGGATGCTATAGCTAGTATTATGAAGGAATTCTCCAAGAAGAAGTCGGATAAGCTGGATGAACTTAAGGGTGAGCTTGCATCAGTGCTTAATCAGGCAGCACTTGAAACTGGTGGAATATCCATTGACAAGCTGGAGAATGAGCTTAAGAAGCTTGTTAATATGTATGGAGAAAGATGGGACTTTGAATTAGATTTGCCTGATGGTGGAGCAAAGAGAGGATTGTCTAATCCATGGAAGTCTGTGGCATACACAAAGGCTGCCGATGAGGGCAAGCAGGCGGTTATTCTAAGAGCTTATTATGACCTTAAAGAGATAGAGAAGAAGCAGAGTGAGACTCTCATGGCAGAGAAGAGGGTTGAGGCTTGTAAGGAAAAGCTTATTAAATCACAGCAGAATAGAAAAAATGCGCAGGAGAATAGAGACAAATTTACTGGATATGTCAGTGTGTTAAGTCAGGTAAATATATTTAAGGAAAAGCTGGTGGATTTGCAGAGAAGGTTAAATGAGGAGGAGCAAGCGTTACAGGACTGGCCTAGAAGACAACAGCTATTAGGTAAGCTTGAAGAATTAAAATGCAAGCTTCAGCAGGCAAAGCTAAGAGATTTGTTTACAGAGGTTAATAAGCTACAGGAAGCTTTGGATAGCCATAAAAAGGAGTTATCTGGCGTTATAGCTGTAGATATTGAGGATATAAAGCTATTAAAGAATCTGATTAATCAGGTAAATAAGCTAGAAGGCCAGCTATCAGGACTTAATCTTATGGCGAGGATAAAGAAATTAGGAGATACTCCTATAAATATCACTTCTGCCTCGTCTGGTAAGTCATTAGAAATATCTGGGGATGAGCTTATTATCAATGAAGCTGTGGATATAGAGGTTCCTGGTGTTATGGAATTGCAGCTTATGCCACAGGGTATTGAGCTTGATACAGTTAAGATAAAATTGCAGGAATGTAATCAAAATATTGATTGTATATACAAGAAGTATGACGTTGTTTCTCTAGAACAGTTAGAGGAAAATCAGACTAAATATCAAAGATTAATGACAGAGATTAATACTCTAAATGAGCGTCTAAATTTAAAGCTAGGAGATACAAACTGGGATGAGCTTAAAACTGAGAATGAAAAGCTTCCAGAATTAGTTGAATCAGAGACAGAGATAAAAGAGCAAATTGTTATGCTTTGTGGTTCTTGCACTCTTGAAGATATGGTGGCACAGCACTCAAATATGATTCAGATATATGCTGGAAAATATTTATCCGTAGGTGAATTAGACAAATGTATTGCATCAACTAAGCTGGATATTGATAAGCTTACTACCAAGCTTAATAGTTTGGGTGAAGTTCCAGCTGAGTATGCTGAGATTACAGATACTGATGAGTATGAACAGAAGCTAAAAGCTGATATCGCTATGCTGGAAGAACTTGGTCAACAGGCTCAAGAGGAGCTTAAGAATGCAGAGCTTGAGTTAGGTGATAAAACCTCAGAGGAGTATGAGGAGGCGCTGCTACAGGCTAAGCATAGTTTTGAGAATGCCAAGGATACATATGCTCACTGGAGTAACATATATAAGGTATTTGTAGGGCTTAAGGAGTCCCTAAAGGGTAATCCTACGGTTGATATAGAGGATAAATTTAATGAATATCTAGATGTTATATCTCGCGGTAAGCTTTCTATAGTCGATATGGATGATAAGCTTAACGTTAAGCTTGCCAGTGATAACCACGCCATGACCTATCATATATTGTCAGAGGGAACGAAGGATACAGTTACATTAGCATTTAGACTGGCTATGCTGGAGCACATATTTCCGGAAGGTGGTGGATTTGCAGTTTTTGACGACCCATTTACGGACATGGACCCTAATAGAGTTGCTGAAGCTTGTAAGCTTATAGAGAAGTTCGCCCAAAATAATCAGGTAATATTTGTTACCTGTGATGAGAAGTATGTGGGTATGATGGACGGAAATGTGTTGAAAACTTCATAACACTGTGCTACAATTACACAGTTTGAGAAATCAAAAGCAATCTCTTACACATAGAGGTTGCTTTTCACTTGTATCAAAGAATCGAGGTTAGAATTTATGAAGATTACAAGAGACGACGTAAGAAATATTGCAATTATCGCCCATGTTGACCATGGTAAGACAACACTTGTAGATGAGCTCCTTAAGCAAAGTGGTGTATTTTCAGAGCACCAGGAGGTTGCAGAGAGAGTAATGGACTCTAATGATATAGAGCGTGAGAGAGGTATCACAATCCTTTCTAAGAACACTGCTGTAACCTACGGTAACACTAAGATTAACATTATCGATACACCGGGTCATGCTGACTTTGGTGGAGAGGTTGAGCGAGTTCTTAAGATGGTAAATGGTGTTATTCTTGTGGTAGACGCATTTGAGGGAGCTATGCCACAGACAAAGTTCGTTCTTAAGAAGGCTCTTGAGCTGGACTTAAATGTAATCGTATGTGTTAACAAGATAGATAGACCAGAGGCCAGACCCGCAGAGGTTGAGGAAGAGGTATTAGAACTTTTCCTTGAGCTTGATGCAAATGACAAGCAGCTTGACAGTCCATTTATATATGCTTCTGCTAAGGCTGGTGTGGCATCTGAAGACCCAAATGTTATGGGAACAGATATGAAGCCACTTTTTGATAAGATTATAGAGTATATCCCAGCTCCAGAGGGTGACCCCGAGGCAGGTACTCAGGTTCTTATCAGTACTATTGATTACAATGAGTACGTTGGTAGAATCGGCGTTGGTAAGGTTGATAACGGTACACTTAAGCTTAATCAGGAAGCAGTAATCGTAAATGCTCACGAGCCTGATAAGAAGATTAAGGTTAAAATTGGTAAGCTTTATGAGTTCCAGGGACTTAATAAGGTAGAAGTTACAGAAGCAGGAATCGGTTCTATCGTAGCCATATCAGGTATAACAGACATAAAAATCGGTGATACCATATGTTCTCCTGAAAATCCTGAGGCAATACCATTCCAAAAAATTTCAGAGCCTACAATTGCTATGCATTTTATGGTAAATGATTCTCCTCTTGCAGGTAAGGAAGGAAAATTTGTAACCTCAAGACATATTAGAGATAGACTTTTCAGAGAGCTTAATACTGATGTATCACTTCGTGTGGAGGAGACTGATACAACTGAGAGCTTCAAGGTATCCGGACGTGGCGAGCTTCATCTTTCAGTTCTTATAGAAAATATGAGACGTGAGGGCTATGAGTTTGCAGTAAGTAAGGCTGAGGTTATCTACAAGGAAGATGAGAGAGGAAAGAAGACCGAGCCATTTGAGATTGCAGTAATAGATGTACCAGACGAGTATGCTGGAACAGTTATAAATATGCTTAACAACCGTAAGGGTGAGATGACAGGTATGGCTCCAACTGGAAATGGCACCACAAGACTTGAGTTTAACATACCATCTCGAGGACTTATTGGCTTTAGAGGTGACTTTATGACTGCAACTAAGGGAAATGGTATTATCAATACCATCTTCGATGGCTATGATGCATACAAGGGCGATATGTCCTACAGAAGTCAGGGCTCACTTATAGCATTTGAGGCTGGTGAGGCTATTACCTATGGACTTTTCAATGCACAGGAGAGAGGTACGCTATTCATCGGTCCTGGTGAGCAGGTATATGGTGGAATGGTTGTAGGACAGTGTGGACGTTCAGAGGATATCGAGGTAAATGTATGTAAAAAGAAGCAGCTTACCAATACTAGAGCTTCAGGCTCTGATGAGGCTCTTAAGTTGACTCCACCTAAGATATTAAGTCTTGAGCAAGCTCTTGACTTTATAGATAATGATGAGCTTCTTGAGATTACCCCTAAGACTATTAGAATTCGTAAGAAGATTCTTGACCCAACTCTTAGAATGAGAGCAAAGAGAGCGGCACAGAATTCTTAGGAAATAGAAAAAGAACGAGAAAACTCGTTCTTTTTTCTATTTTGTAAAGAAATTTCTCAGTTCTGTGCGTTTTTTTACATCCAACTTGTCGAAGATTCTGTAGGCCACCTTCTTAACATAGCCATATGAATAGTTAAGCTCATTTGCGATTTCCTTGTTGGTGTAGCCTAGGGCAATTCGCTTTCCAATTCTGTACTCCGACTCGGTCAGAAGCTCCTTCATATCATCTAGCTTATCGTGGTCTAGGGCAACGGATAGAGTATCTGTCTCGCCAATGCTTATAGTTCTTGCAGTTGGTTCCCCGTCGCTTTCACGAACTATGGTTTCAGATACCAGACCAGTATGTTTTACCTGATTAATATGTATATTGATTCTTGCGATTAATATTTCATACACAAATGGCTTTGTAACATAGTCCATGGCACCCATAGTAAGACCTCTAAGCTCAGATGTGCTGTCATCATTACCGGAGATAAACATAACAGGGAATGGCTTGATCTTTTGTATGGCACCAAAGGTTTCGTAGCCATCCATATCAGGCATAACCACATCCAACAGAATCATATCTGGGTCAAGACCTCCCTTTAGAAGCATAAGTGCCTCTTTACCTGAATTGGTTATGGTTACACAAAATCCATGCTTTTTAAGTGCATATTCAATTGAAGTAGTAAGTACTGTGTCGTCATCCACAACCAGTATATGGTAATTTTGCTCCAAATTGGTTCTCCTTTGTATATCTTGTTATTATTGTAATGAATTTGTAATAAATTTTCAAGGATTTATTTTGTTACTTAAATATAATTGTTATTGGGATAATTATTAATACTGTTGCGTTGAAAAAATATAGATATAGTGGTAAGATTAACGTAGTTTTTGAATCAAAGGAGATACACTATGAAGTACACTACAGTTATATTTGATTTGGATGGAACTTTATTAGATACATTAGACGATTTATCAGACAGTGTAAATTATGCTATGAGTGCTATGAATTGGCCTCTAAGGGACAAAAAGGACGTAAGATTATACCTGGGAAATGGTATAAGAAATCTTATGCAGCTTTGCGCTCCAGAGGGTATAAGTGAAGAGGAGTTTGAGAAAGCATTTAATATATTTAAGTCATACTATAATGAGCATAATCAGGATAAAACTGCACCGTACCAGGGTGTGGTGCAGGTTATGGAGCATTTTAGTGGTAAGGGAATTAAGATGGCTATTGTGTCCAACAAGGTTCACGAAGCAGTTTTAGCCCTTAGAGATAAGTTCTTCCCATATGTGGAGGTTGCCATAGGAGATATGGCTGGTATGCTTAGAAAGCCAGCGCCGGATTCCTGTTACAAGGCTCTTGAACTGTTGGGAAGTACTAAGGAGGAAGCAGTATATATAGGTGATTCAGAGGTGGACCTACTTACGGCAAAAAACGCAGAACTTGATTGCATTACAGTGCTGTGGGGCTTTAGAGATAAGGATTATTTGATAGAACAGGGTGCAACAATATTTGTAGAAACTCCGGAGGAGTTAGAGAAAGAGGTGCTAAAATAATGAGAAATCTTACTATGCTTATGGATTATTATGAGCTCACAATGTCAAATGGCTATTTTGCCAAGGGGATGAAGGACAGACAGGTGGTATTCGATATGTTCTACAGAAAAAATCCTGATAACGGTGGATTTGTTGTATCTGCTGGATTGGAGCAGCTTATAGAGTATATTCAAAACCTGAAATTTACAGAAGAGGATATAGATTATCTTAGAAGTAAGGGAGAATTTAGTGAGGAATTTTTAGATTACCTTGCTAACTTTAAGTTTACTGGTAATATTGATGCATTGCCTGAGGGTACAATTTGTTATCCCAACACACCTATTGTAACAGTTACTGCCCCAGTTATAGAGGCTCAGCTTATAGAGACCATGTTACTGCTTACTATTAATTACCAGTCACTTATAGCTACCAAGGCTGCTAGAATATGTAGAGCAGCTAGGGATGGTGGAGCTATAGTTATGGAATTTGGGGCTAGACGTGCCCATGGCGCAGATGCAGCCACACTTGGTGCAAGAGCAGCTTATATAGGTGGTGCGGCTGCAACAGCTACAGTTATTGCTGATGAGAAGTTTGGAGTGCCAGCTATTGGAACTATGGCCCACAGCTGGATTCAGTTCTTTGATACGGAGTACGAGGCATTTAAGGCATACGCGGAGGTATATCCTGACAACTGTACATTGCTTATAGATACCTATGATATATTACAGAGTGGTGCAATAAATGCCATTAAGGTTGCCAAAGAGGTTTTAGAACCTATGGGTAAGCGACTTAAGGGAGTAAGAATTGATAGTGGCGACCTGGCATACTTCTCAAAAAAGCTTAGAAAGATGTTCGATGCAAATGGTATGGAAGACTGTAAGATAGTAGTATCTAACAGCGTGGATGAGTTCCTTATTAAGTCACTTCAGAAGCAGGATGCAAAGATTGATTCCTATGGTGTAGGTGAGAGAATGATTACCTCTAAGTCTGACCCTGTATTCGGAGGAGTATACAAGCTTGTGGCAGTACAGAACTCTGAAGGAGAGTTTATACCTAGAATTAAGATATCTGCAAATGTGGAGAAAATCACTAATCCGGGCAGAAAGAAGCTTTGGAGAATATTTAGCAGAGAAACAGGACATGCCCTAGCTGATCTTCTTACTATGTATGATGAGGTTGTAGATGGAGACGTGCCATTTGCCTATGTAGACCCTGTTAAGCCATGGAAGAAGATGAAGTTCGTAGATGTGGATGTAAAGGAGCTTCAGGTACCAATATTTAGAGATGGACAGCTAGTGTATAATAAGCCTACATTAGATGAGATAAAGGAGTATGTTACCTACCAGCTTGACAATCAGGTTTGGGAGGAGGAACAGAGATTTGAGAATCCTCATACCCACTATGTTGACTTGTCCAAGAAATTGTATCAGATTAAGGAAAGCATGCTGGAAACTGAAGCGTAGCTACGGTTAAAATAATAAAGACTTATATGTATATTAGGAGATTAACTTATGAGAAAGTTTGATACCAGAATTCAGGATTTAAAATACAGAGTTCTTAAGGAAACTGCCAGACGTGCTTGGGATGGTAATCTTTTGGATGGTTTACTTGATATTCCAAATGTAATTATATCAGGCAAAAAGCCTACTATGAGATGCTGTATCTACAAAGAAAAGGCCATAGTAAGTGAGAGAATAAAGCTTGCTATGGGTGGAGATAAGAATAATCCAAATGTTATCGAGGTTATAGAGATAGCTTGCGACGAGTGTCCTGTAGGTGGTTATGAGGTTACAAGAGTGTGCCGTGGTTGTCTTGCACATCGCTGTGTGGATGCATGTAAATTTGGTGCTATATATCTTGATGAGAATCAGAAAGCAGTTATAGATAAGAGTAAATGTAAGCAATGTGGAGCCTGTTCCAGAGTTTGTCCTTACGGTGCAATTATGGACTTTAAGCGTCCTTGTCAGCAGGCATGTAAGGTAGGAGCAATTTCTATTAATGAGGACTTTGAGGCAAAGATAGACAATGACAAATGTATCTCCTGTGGTGCTTGTGTATACCAGTGTCCATTCGGAGCTATTAGCGAGAAATCCTATATTTTAGATGTTATAAATTACATTAAAGATAGTAATGGTGGCAAGGCCTATAAGACCTACGCTTGTATTGCTCCAGCTATTGCCAGCCAGTTTGTATATGCAAAGACAGGACAGGTTGTGTCAGGTATAAAGGAGCTTGGTTTTGATGAGGTTGTAGAGGTTGCATTAGGAGCTGATATGGTAACTATGCACGAGACAGAGGAGCTTATGGAAAAGGGTGTTCTTACCAGCTCATGTTGTCCGGCATTTGTGGACTTCATCAATAAAAACTTTCCAGATATGCTTCCTTATGTATCATCAACTCTTTCTCCTATGGCTATGATAGGAAAGCATATTAAGGAGATGGACTCTACAGCTAAGGTGGTATTCATAGGACCATGTACTGCTAAGAAGATGGAGATGAAGAAGGACGCAGTGGCTCCATACGTAGATACAGTTATTACATTTGAGGAGCTTCAGGCACTTTTGGATAGCAAGGATATTGATATTACCCAGCTTCAGGAGACACCTATTAATGATGCATCCTACTATGGACGTATATTTGCTAGAGTTGGTGGTCTTACTGACGCTGTAAAGGAAGGCATCAAGGAGAAGGGTATAGAGGACTTTGAGGCAAAGCCTGTGGTATGTGACGGTATAGAGGAGTGTAAGGTAGCACTTCTTAAGCTTAGAAAGAATATTCTTGATGGTAACTTTATCGAGGGAATGGCATGTCAGGGCGGCTGTGTCAGCGGAAATGGATGTCTTACCCATATGGCTAAGAGCCGTATGGATGTGGAGAAGTTTGGTAAGGAAGCAGAGAAACAGACAATTAGTGATGCTTTATCAGAAACTAAATAATTATATCTATGATGGGGAGTATAAAAGTACTCCCCATTTATAATAATAGGTATAGACAAAAGCGAACAGATGTTCTATAATATACATGTGAGGTGTATATTATGGGTAGAATAATTGAACAGGACAACAAGGTTGACGTTATATGCCAGCACAGCAGGGATGGAACCATAATCCCTATAAAGCTTAGGGTGGAGGATGAGGATGGTCAGTACCAGACCTACCTTATACGAAGCTACAAGGATATAACTAATTATGGTGAGGAAGATAACCACAAGGTGGCCACAGCCATTAACCATATGTGGACTTTTGACTGTAATATTCTGGTGTTCGGGCGGGAGAGAAGGATAAGATTGCTTTATAATTCCTTCGAGAACCTGTGGCGAACAGTGGAGGATTGGGTTTAATACTCGTCTTACAAGAAAAATTGTAAGACGAGTATTATTTTTGTCTTGACAATATAATATAAGTGTGCAATAATTTCCATAGCAATTCAACGCGTTAAAGCGTTACGCCTTAAAGCGACAGAGATAACTAAATTATGAAGGAGAGAAAAGAAATGGCTATTAAGATTATTATGCTAATAGTATTCTTCGGCACTATGATAGGTGTTGGATTATACTGCAGAAAGAATGCTACAGATGTTAACGGATTTGTTCTTGGAGGAAGAAGTGTTGGACCTTGGCTCACAGCCTTTGCATATGGTACATCATATTTCTCAGCAGTTATATTTGTAGGCTATGCAGGTCAGTTCGGTTGGAAGTTTGGTCTTGCGTCCACTTGGATTGGTGTGGGTAATGCAGTTATAGGCTCACTTCTTGCCTGGATGATTCTTGGTAGAAGAACAAGAGTTATGACTCAGCACTTAGATAGTAAGACTATGCCTGATTTCTTTGGACTTAGATTTGATTCAAAGGCGCTTAAGGTAATTGCGTCAATGATTGTATTTGTATTTTTAATACCTTATACTGCATCTCTTTACAATGGCCTCTCAAGGCTTTTTGGTATGGCATTTAACATTGACTATTCAGTTTGTATTATTGTTATGGCTATACTTACAGGAATTTATGTAATCGTGGGCGGATATATGGCAACAGCTATCAATGATTTTATTCAGGGACTTATTATGATAGTTGGTATTGTGTCAGTTATTTCAGCAGTACTTAACTCAAAGGGAGGATTTGTGGCAGCTTATGATGCACTTGCTATGGTGGAGGATCCATCCCTTACAAAGATGCCAGGAGCATTTGCTTCATTCTTAGGACCACTTCCTTTTGACCTTATATGTGTAGTGATACTTACATCACTTGGTACATGGGGACTTCCACAGATGGTTCAGAAGTTCTATGCTATTAAGAACGAGAAGTCTATTGAGGCAGGAACAATCATATCTACTATATTTGCAGTAATTGTTGCAGGTGGTTGTTATTTCTTAGGTGGTTTCGGTAGATTATATGATATCGATGTTGCAAAAGATGGTTATGATGCAGTTATTCCTGCAATGATTGAGAAGCTTTCACCATTCCTTATAGCAGTGGTTGTAATCCTTGTATTATCGGCTTCTATGTCAACTTTATCATCCCTTGTACTTACATCAAGCTCAACACTTACACTTGACCTTATCAAGAGTAATATTGTTAAGAAGATGGATGAGAAGAAGCAGCTTATAACTATGAGAGTATTTATAGTAATATTTATAGCTATATCAGCAGCTATAGCTATGGTACAGTATAAGAGTAGTGTTACATTTATAGCACAGCTTATGGGTATCTCATGGGGTGCGCTTGCAGGTGCCTTTCTTGCACCATTTATCTACAGCTTATACTGGAAGGGTGTAACAAAGTCAGCGGTAGTTGTAAACTTTATCTTTGGATGCGGTCTTATGATTACAAATATGGTTGCTAAGTCAATCTTCCCAGTATGGTTACAGTCACCGATTAACTGTGGAGCATTTACAATGCTTGCAGGACTTGTTATCGTTCCTGTAGTTAGCTTAATCACGCCGAAGCTTAAAGCTGAAAAGGTTGAAGAAGTATTTGCTTGTTATGAAGAAAAGTAGATTTCATAAATAAACACTAAAGGACTCCTGCAGGTTTAGATCTGAGATAGTTGTTTGGTTATGATACTATAAGATTACTAAAAAAGATACAAAATAGGGAGAGATATATGGATATTATAGGTGTAGTAATAATTACAGTTGCAATTATAGCATGGGGTATGACCAGTGTTGTTAAAGATAAGAAAAGAGTAGAAAACCAGGAGAGTAAAGATGATATTACCGACTGGGTAGAACATATTGCCAAAACTACAGGAAGGACTAATAAGATAACAAAGGCTGCATTTCACACACCAGGACATGAATACACTGAATATGAAATTACATATGAGGTTGATGGTGTTACATATAATAAATGGTTTGATTTGTATCCTGGAGTAGAGCTTGGAGATGTATTTGGAGATGACACATCAGTCCTTATGAAATATTCTGAATCAAATCCAGATGTGTTTGATGTTATATCTATTTTAGATGATTCAAATGTTATGATGTTTTAGGTGAAGTAGTCGGTGAAAAACACCGATTACTTTTTTGCGTTAAAGTGTTAAAAATTTGTATTGCAAAATACACTAGTTATCATATATAATAATTGTTAGTGTTTTAATAAGAAACAATAATAACAATACGAAATATAAGTATGGAGGAATTGATTTTGAGTAAGCAGCAGATTATGCTTGGTAATCAGGCAATCGCACGTGGTGCTTATGAGGCAGGAGTTAAGGTTTCTGCAGCATACCCTGGTACACCAAGTACAGAGATTAGTGAGAATATTATTAACTATAAGGAGATATACGCAGAGTGGTCACCTAATGAGAAGGTTGCCATGGAGGTTGCTATCGGTGCATCTATATCAGGTGTTCGTTCACTTTGTTCTATGAAGCACGTAGGTGTAAATGTTGCAGCAGATCCACTTTTCACAGTGTCATACATAGGTGTTAATGGTGGACTTGTACTTGTAGCAGCAGATGACCCTGGTATTTACAGCTCACAGAATGAGCAGGATAGCCGTATGGTTGCCCGCTCAGCTATGGTTCCAGTGCTTGAGCCATCAGACAGTGAGGAGGCAAGAGTATTTACTAAGAAGGCATACGAGATTAGTGAGAAGTATGACACTCCGGTTATCCTCAGAACTACTACAAGACTTTCACACTCACAGGGTGTTGTTAATCTTGAGGATAGAGTAGAAGTTGCTGATAAGCCTTATGAGAGAGATATGCGTAAAACAGTTATGATGCCTGCCTGCGCTATTGAGAGACATAAATTTGTGGAGCAGAGATTAAAAGACCTTGCAAATGATGCCTGCGACATGGATATCAATAAGATGGAGATTAATGATACATCTATCGGCATTATCTCAAGTGGTATCCCCTATCAGTACGTTAAAGAGGTACTTCCTAATGCATCAGTACTTAAGCTTGGTATCGTTAACCCACTTCCTAGAAAGCTTATAGAGGAGTTCGCCTCTAAGGTTGATAAGCTTTACATAGTAGAGGAGCTTGAGCCGGTTATTGAGGAGCAGGTTAAGTCTTGGGGTATTAAGGCTATTGGTAAGGAAATATTTACAGTACAGGGCGAGTATTCTGCGAATATGCTTAGAAAGGCAATCTTAGGTGAGGAGCTTGACCTTGAGGCGGCAGCACAGGTACCTAACAGACCACCTATACTTTGTCCAGGATGTCCACATAGAAGTACATTCTCAGTGCTTAAGAAGCTTAAGATTCATGCAGCAGGAGATATCGGATGCTATACTCTTGGTGCTGTGGCACCACTTAACGTTATCGATACTACAGTATGTATGGGTGCAAGTATTTCAACTCTCCACGGTATGGAGAAGGCTAAGGGCAGAGAGTTTATAAAGGATTGGGTTGCTGTAATCGGTGATTCAACATTCCTTCATACAGGTGTTAACTCACTTATGAATATGGTTTATAACAAGGGTACAGGAACAGTTCTTATCCTTGATAATTCAACTACAGGTATGACAGGACATCAGGAGCATGCAGCAACTGGTAAGACTCTTATGGGTGAGCCTACATATCCTATTAACATTTTTAACCTTTGTAAGGCTATGGGAATTGAGAATGTTTACGAAGTAGATGCATTTGACCTTGATGCCATGGAAAAGATTATCAAGCAGGAGGTTGCCAGAGAAGCTGTTTCAGTTATTATCTGTAAGTCACCTTGTGCACTTCTTAAGTCCTATGTACCAAAGGGCAAATGTATCGTAGACGATGAGAAGTGTAAGAAGTGTGGTGCATGTCTTGTACCAGGCTGCCCTGCTATGACTAAGAAGGACGGACACATCATTATCGACGAAACTATGTGTAATGGATGCGGACTTTGTATGAGCAAGTGTCCATTTGACGCAATATCATTAAAGAAGGCAGGTGAGTAATATGGCTAAGAATACAGTAAATATCATGATAGTTGGTGTAGGTGGACAGGGAACACTCCTTGCAAGCCGTATCCTTGGAAATATTACTACATCAGCAGGCTATGACGTTAAGATTTCAGAGGTTCACGGTATGGCACAGCGTGGCGGTAGCGTTGTTACCTTTGTAAGATATGGTGAGAATGTTGCAGAGCCTATCGTAGAGGAGGGTCAGGCAGATATCCTTATAGCGTTTGAGAGACTTGAAGCTATGAGATATGCTCACTTCCTTAAGAAGGATGGAACAATCATTATCAATGACCAGAGAATTGACCCTATGACAGTTGTTACCGGTGCTATGGAGTATCCAGAAAATATCATCGAGAATCTTTCAGCTAAGTACAATGTTATATCAGTAAATGCTATGGCTGAGGCTGAGAAGATGGGTAACACAAGAGTATTTAACACAATTATCCTTGGACTTACTGCAACTAAGATGGAGTTCGCTAAGGAGGCTTGGGTTGAGACTATTAAGAATATCGTTCCACCTAAAACAGTGGATCTTAACCTTAAGGCATTTGAATTAGGCTGGGAAATGAACGCTTAATTTGCAACAATATAGAAACAGAGGTAAATAATAATGCCAATTACACAATATTTGGAGAGAAATGCAAGTCAGTACGCTGATGAGGTATGTCTTGTAGAAATAAATCCTGAAATTCAGGAGAAGAAGAGAGTTACATGGAGAGACTACGAGCTTATCGAGTCTAATCCATACTGTGACTACAGAAGAGAAATTACATGGGCTGTATTTGATGAGAAGGCTAATCGTTTCGCAAATCTTCTTATTTCCAGAGGAATTAAGAAGGGAGATAAGGTTGGTATACTTCTTATGAACTGTCTGGAATGGTTACCAATATATTTCGGTATACTTAAGACAGGAGCTTTAGCAGTACCACTGAATTTCAGATATGATTCAGAGGAGATTAAGTATTGTCTTAAGCTTGCTGATGTGGATGTCCTTGTATTTGGACCTGAGTTTATCGGTCGTATCGAGGAGATTGCTGACGAGATAGAGAAGAACAGACTTTTATTCTACGTAGGTGGAAATTGTCCTACCTTTGCAGAGGATTATGATAAATTAACTGCAAACTGTTCAAGTAGAAAGCCTGATATAGAAATTACTGATGAAGACGATGCAGCTATTTACTTCTCATCAGGTACAACAGGCTTCCCTAAGGCTATATTACATGACCACACATCTCTTATGCATTCAGCTGCCTGTGAGCAGAATCATCACAAGCAGGGTAGAGATGATGTATTCCTTTGTATACCACCACTTTATCATACAGGTGCTAAGATGCATTGGTTTGGTAGTCTTTTTGCAGGAAGTAAAGCAGTACTTCTTAAGGGAGTTACTCCTAAGAGCGTATTTGAGACAGTGTCTAATGAAGGCTGTACTATAGTTTGGCTCCTTGTGCCTTGGGCACAGGATATTCTTCTTGCTATAGAGCGCGGAGATATAAAGGTTGAGGATTATAAATTAGACCAGTGGAGACTTATGCACATAGGTGCACAGCCAGTACCACAGAGCCTAATTAAGAAATGGAAAGAAATCTTCCCTAATCACGATTATGATACAAATTACGGACTTTCAGAGTCCATCGGACCAGGTTGTGTACATCTTGGTACTGAGAATATACATAAGGTTGGTGCTATCGGAGTTCCAGGCTATGGCTGGGAGGTTAAGATAGTAGACGAAAATGGTGTAGAGGTACCACAGGGTGAGGTTGGAGAGCTTGCAGTTAAGGGACCTGGCGTTATGAAGTGCTACTATAAGGACAGAAAGGCTACAAACGAGGTTCTTAAGGGCGATTGGCTTCACACAGGAGATATGGCTATGCTTGATGAGGATGGATTTATCTTCCTTGTTGACCGTAAAAAGGACGTTATCATTTCTGGTGGTGAGAATATTTACCCAGTACAGATAGAGAATTTCTTAAGCAAGCACACCGCTATTAAGGATGTGGCTGTTATTGGTATTGCAGATGCACGTCTCGGTGAGATTTCAGCAGCTATTATAGAGCTTAAGCCAGGTAAGATTGTTACAGAGGATGAGATTGCTACCTTCTGTAAGGAGCTTCCTAGATATAAGAGACCACGTAAGATTATATTTGCAGATATTCCACGTAATCCTACCGGTAAAATAGAGAAGCCAAAGCTTCGTCAGATTTACAATAGTGAATCCTTAGTTGCAGCACAGAATAAGTCATAGAATTACATTATTACCATATAATGTCACATTAAAAATTGAATAGATTAATCCACAAATGTTAATCCTTTACAGTATGAAATATACATGTGGAGGAATAGAAAAATGGCACCTAACAAGGTTGTAATTTGTGGAGTAAACACATCAAAGCTTCCTTTACTTACAGAACAAGAAAAGGAAGCTTTGTTTGCACGTATGGATAAGGGTGACAAAAGCGCGAGAGAAGAGTTTATAAATGGTAATCTAAGATTAGTATTAAGTGTTATACAGCGTTTTGCAAATTCTAATGAGGAAAGCGCTGATGATTTATTTCAGGTAGGATGTATTGGTCTTATAAAAGCATTGGATAATTTTGATAGAAGCATGAATGTAAAATTTTCCACCTATGCGGTTCCGATGATAATTGGAGAATGTAGGAGGTACATGAGAGATAACAATGCTATAAGAGTATCCCGTTCCCTTAGAGATATAGCTTATAAATCAATATATGCAAAGGAGATGCTAACAAGAAAGCTAGACAGAGAGCCAAGTATTGAGGAAATATCAAAGGAGATAGATATTCCCAAGGAGGAAATTGTAAATGCCTTAGATGCAATTGCAACCCCTATGTCATTGTTTGAACCGGTTTATCAGGAGGGGCAGGATACTCTGTATCTTATCGATCAGGTTAGTGATAAAACAAATAAGGAAGAAAGCTGGGTGGAGAATCTGTCTTTGAGAGATGCTATGAGTAGACTAGATAAGAGAGAGTATAATATTATTAAATTAAGGTTTTTTGAGGGTAAAACTCAAACTGAGGTTGCAGAGGAAATCTCCATATCTCAGGCTCAGGTCAGCAGATTGGAAAAAAACGCTTTGAAATCTATGAAAAATTATTTAAAATAGATTTGAAATTTTTAGATTACTATGTTATAACTACTATGGTAGAGAAATACTTTAAGGAGAAATGATTGATATGAACAAGAAAGTGATTTTCATTACATTATATTTGGCATTAGCTTGCTTTGTAGGTATTGGAACCTATGCTCTTATAGATAATCAGGTACAGAAAAGACAGATTGAGACAACACAGGCAACAACAGAGGCTTATGTGACAGAGGCGGGAGATCAAGTAGGAATCATTGATTCTATTGATAGCCATGTAGCAAATCAGAAGGATGATGGTACTACAGAGTATATGGCTGATCAGCTTGCACCGGACTTTGAGTGCTACGATAAGGATGACCCTGATAACCCAGAAGCAGTAGTATGGTATACTCCTACAACTAAGGCTACCACAGAGGAGTCTAAGGATGATAAGACAACATCTACTACACAGGCACCTGAAAATACAAGCACACAGGCTCCGACAGAAGCTCCGACAGAAGCTCCAACAGAGGCTCCAACAGAGGCTCCGACAGAAGCTCCGACAGAGGCACCTACTGAAGCCCCGGCACCAGCTCCAGAGCAAACGCCAGATGCTCCATCAGGTGAGTAAAATAAAAAACACCAGTTTGAACTGGTGTTTTTTATTTGTTAACTATTTGTGAAAACCTTCCGATTCATCCTCAGCTGGGAGATTGTCGAAGAGTATCTGTCCTATGTTAAGATCTACCGTATCAAGGTCCTTGAGCATTTGCACCTCTGAGTTCTTTGGATTAATCTCTTCATTAAGCTGTTCAACAATTTCCTTAGAGAGACCAGACATAAGAACTACCTCGTCTATGTCGATGTGACCTGTAAGCATCTTTCTTGCTAATTCATATTGTCCCTTAGTTGTATTATTCATAGTTTTTCACCTTCAAATATTTATATTAGTTTATTTTTGCAAGGTAAGCTTCGTTGATAGAAATGACCTTTGCCATAGCCTCCTGTCCAGGAGCACCTATTGTGTTACGTTTGCTTATACACTCCTCTAAGCTTATTGCCTGATAAATATCTTCCTCAAACACTGGACTTATTGTCTTATACTCTTCTAAAGACATATCTAGAAGAGAAATGTTCTTATCTAAGCAGTAGAGTACAAGCTGACCTACGATACCATGAGCATCTCTAAATGGTACACCATGGTTAACAAGATAGTCTGCAGCATCAGTTGCATTTGTAAAGCCGTTCATAGCACTCTTTTCCATAACAGAGTTGTTCAGCTTCATAGTAGATATCATACCAGTGAAGAGAGCAAGACATCCCTTTACTGTATCAATGGCATCAAATGTAAGCTCCTTATCCTCCTGCATATCCTTATTATATGCAAGTGGAATGCCCTTCATAGTTGTGAGGATAGAAGTAAGGGCTGCATATACACGACCAGTCTTACCACGAACAAGCTCTGCAATATCAGGATTCTTCTTCTGTGGCATAATTGAGCTACCAGTACTATAAGCATCATCAAGCTCTACAAATTGGTATTCATTTGAATTCCAGATAATAATCTCCTCAGAGAATCTTGATAAGTGCATCATAATAGTTGAGAATGCAGAAAGCATCTCTATAACATAGTCTCTGTCAGATACAGAATCCATACTGTTAAGTGTTGGACCTGCAAAATCAAGTAGAGAAGCAGTAAGCTCTCTATCTAAAGGATATGTAGTACCTGCCAAAGCACCGGAGCCAAGCGGACAGTAGTTCATTCTGTCATAGATATCACATAATCTGCTGTAATCACGCTTAAACATTTCCATATATGCGCCAACGTGGTGAGCGAAGGTTACTGGCTGAGCCTTCTGTAGATGTGTAAAGCCTGGCATATAGGTATTAGTGTTGTCCTTCATAAGCTGATGAAGAACCTTCATAAGATTTGCCACAAGTGACTTAACCTCTACAAGCTCATCTCTGGTATAAAGCTTCATATCAAGAGCTACCTGGTCATTTCGAGAACGTCCAGTGTGAAGCTTTTTGCCCACATCGCCGATTCTATCTATAAGATTAGCTTCAACAAAGCTATGAATATCCTCGTAGGTATCAGTAATTTCGAGAGTTCCGTTTTCTACATCCGCTAGAATACCATTTAAACCATCTATAATCTGATCTCTCTCAGTATCTGTTAAAATTCCAGCTGCAGCAAGCATAGTAACGTGAGCTATGCTGCCTCTAATATCCTGTCTATAAAACTTCTGATCAAATGAGATAGAAGCATTAAAGTTGTATACTAATTTGTCAGTTTCCTTGGTGAATCGTCCACCCCAAAGCTGTGCCATAATATGTACCTCACATTCTTTTTGTTATGCGTAATTTCCTAGTAACACATTTTACAACATATTTCATATTGCTTCAAGGGAAAATATATTAATTTATGTTGACAGAAGAAGTATTGTAGAGATAATATTTAATATATTTCTATTGGTAGTTATAAGTAAGGATATCTTTGAATATAGAGCTAAGGAGGATGCTATATGATTTATAAGGAGTTTCAGGGTAAAAAGTTATCTGCACTTGGTATGGGAGCTATGAGATTACCAGTTGTGGATGGGAAGAATGATGTGATTGATGAAACTGCAACTGCAGAGATGTTTGATTATGCTATAGAGCATGGAATAAATTACTTTGATACTGCTTGGGGATATCATGATGGACAGTCAGAGCTAGTAGTTGGTAAGCTCCTTAAGAAATATCCTAGAGAAAGCTTTTACATTGCAACAAAATTTCCAGGTTATGATATTGCAAATATGTCAAAGGTTGAAGAAATATTTGAAAAGCAATTAGAAAAGACAGGAATGGAGTATTTTGATTTTTATTTGTTCCATAATGTGTGTGAGCTTAATATAGATGGATATTTAGATGAAAAGTATGGAATATTTGAATATCTTATGAAACAGAAGGAAAATGGAAGAATAAAGCACTTGGGATTTTCTACACATGGTAGCTATAATACAGTAAAGCGTTTCTTAGAGGCGTATGGTGAGCATATGGAATTTTGTCAGGTGCAGCTTAATTATATTGACTATGAATTCCAGAATGCAAAGACTAAGCTTGAATTACTTGAGGAATATAATATACCAGTTTGGGTTATGGAGCCGGTTAGAGGAGGAATGCTGGCAAAGCTTGATGATGAGTATGAGGCCAAGCTTAAGACACTTAGACCGGATGAGAAGATTCCTGCGTGGTCATTTAGATACCTTCAGACTTTGCCAAATATTGTAGTTACCCTTTCTGGAATGTCTAATTTTGAACAGCTTAAAGACAATATTGGCACTTATGAGGAGGATAAGCCTCTTAATGAGGAGGAATTTGCTACTTTGATGGGCATTGCAGAGAATATGGTAAATAAGATAGCTTTACCTTGTACATCATGTAAATACTGTACTACACATTGTCCTAAGGGGCTCAATATTCCTGAATTGATAGAGATATATAATGAGCATATATTTACAGGTGGTGGCTTCCTTGCACCTTTTGCACTCAAGTCAATGCCAAAGGAAAAATGGCCTCATGAGTGTATAGGCTGTAAAAAGTGTGAGGCTGTATGCCCACAGCTTATACAGATATCTCATATGATGAAGGATTTTGTTGATAAGATTAGCTAGATTATTATGGAGGGTTGATATATTATGACAAATGTTAGCAGAGCTTCAAAAGACTATGTATTACCGAAATTAAGTATTAAAATGCAGACATTGTCTGCTATTATAGCAATTATTTGTGCGGTAGTATTGCCACAGATTATACATACAATAGGTCTTTTATCAGGTTCAAATAGCGCATTAGGAGAGATTCTTCTTCCTATGCATTTACCGATAATTGTAGTTGGATTTATTGCAGGACCATATGCAGGTGCTTTGACTGGATTACTTGCACCAGCAATTAGCTTTGGTCTCACAGCTATGCCAGGACAGCTTATGCTTCCTTTTATAACAATTGAGATGACTTGCTATGGATTAGCTGCTGGATTGATAAGAAATGCTAATTTTAATTCATTAATTAAGGTGCTTATTGTACAGATAGTGGGAAGAACTGTAAGAGCAGTTGCCATATTGGCAGGATTTTATCTTTTTGCAGGCGTAGTTGCACCGAAGATAATATTAACAAGTATAGCAGTAGGATTTGTAGGAATATTAATACAGTGGATTGTGGTCCCAAATATTATTAAGAGTATTTCTAAAGTGGAGTAGATTATGGATTTGTTGGTTAATAAAGCTAAAGAAATGCTTATACAAGAAAAGTATACCTGTGTAATTATTAATAATAAAAATATTTATACCAGTCGTGACAGAGGTGTTAAGCCTCTGCTTGACTGGTATGGTACTGTAAATTTAAAGGGGGCATCTGCAGCAGATAAAGTTGTGGGAAAGGCTGCAGCATTTTTATATGTATTACTTAAGGTTAAGGAAGTATATGCGGGTGTAATCAGCGAACCAGCATATAAAGTGTTATTGGATTATAATATTAATGTAACTTATGATAAGAAAGTAAAAGCAATACAAAATAGAGATAAAACAGGCTTTTGCCCTATGGAAACAGCGGTGTGGAATATAAATAATCCTAATAATGCTTATAATGCTATTATTGAGACGAGAAAAAAATTGATGAATAAGTAGTATACTTGAATGCGAGTAACTAAGGAGGATATATTATGTTGGATTTATTAACATTACTTATGGCAGTAACAGGGGATAATAGTAAGCCATTGCTTGTAGCAATTTGTCTTATAGCATCAGTTGTACTTACTGTAGTTTTACTTGTTACAGGTCGTATGGCAAATAAGCAGGACGATGATATTGAAGACGAAGAAGAATAGGATAAGGGGATTTAATATGGAGGAGAAACGTCAAAAAATTCATTGGATTATTCCTATTCTTATTCTTGTGGTGGTAGGAGTTGCTATATTTTATGAATGGGATTTAGGTTCAAGGATTAATCCAGAGGTGACAGCAGACGATGTTATAGAATTATCAGAGATTGTAAATTCGCAGATAGATAAGGGTATGGATAGGGGAACATTTTACATATCCGGAATTTCTGAGTCAGAGCTAACTAACATTAATGATTATGTGTGTAGTGTAAATGGAATGGTTGACAAGTACGTAATACACACAAAAGTAGGTAAAAAGCAAAAGATTACCTTTTACTATGAGATATCTGATAACTTTTATGTTATGGATAAATATTTAAATGGCACAGCTATACCAGAGGATAGACCACTTGCCTTTAAGCTTTATGACAAGACAGAAGAGATATTAGGGCAAATTATTAAGCCAAGTATGACTGACTATGAGAAGGAATTGGCTATACATGATTATATTGTGGCCAATTGCAAATATGGTCAGAAGGATGAAAGTAAGGAGTACGCATTCCGAGCATATGGCTGCTTGGTTCAAGGAGTAGCTGTGTGCAATGGCTATGCAGAGGCTATGAGTCTTCTACTTACCTGTGCAGGAGTGGAGAATACTATTATGACAGGCTCCGCTGAGGGAGTACTTCACGCATGGAATGCAGTTCTTTTGGATGGAAAGTGGTATCAGGTAGATGCTACCTGGGATGATCCCATACCGGATATGGGAGAATTTGTATCTCATACATTTTTTAATATAACAGATGATGAGATGGATGATACCCATGAGTGGAATCCGGATATTTACAATGTATGTGATGGAGAAAAATATAATTATTTTGACTACAACAAAAAGGTATATACATACGAAGAGTTAGAGTCAGTTATTACCTTTGAGGCAGCTAGAAATATAACTGGAAGATTTGAATTTGCAGTTACAGATTATGATGAGAGCAAATATACCTATGACTTCCTAAAGAATATTCCAGGAGTATTAAGTGTTAGTCACGTGGTAAATCCTATAGGAGATAGACATATTATAACTATAGAGTTGAATTAATAAGGATGAGATATGAAGAGCTTTGACATAGAGGATATCAAAAATTTTATGAATCAGCTTCTTGTAAGCGAAGCCTATGATGATTTTTATCTGTACGAGGCTAGAGTTAAGGGCGCCATAGATTATTTTATCGGTGGGAAGCTTAATAAGGACTACTATGATGCAGAGGAGCTTGAAAATTTAGGTGATGCCGAATACACCACCTGGAGTAAGGTTAAGCCTATGGTTTATGAGCTTATGAAGGGCAAGAGACGTCCTCTTAATTTTAAAATTATCCTTATGTATAGTAGGGAAAAGGTTGTGCAGCTTGTGGAGTCCAATAATCTTCCTGTTAAAGCTGATGATGTTGGAGCTTTGTTCTATAATATTCATTTTGATGCAGGACAGTTAAATGTAACTACCGGTACATCCCTAAAGGTGTTTACATTAGATAAAAGACTAGAACAGTTGTGGGATGAAACTGTTTCAAAAAACTACATATAGTTTAACAAAAGAACTTTATTAGCACTCTCAACAAGAGAGTGCTAATTTTTCTTGACAATAGTCATTGTGGGTAGTATTATACTTTAAGTAGAACAATATTAGTTCTAAAAAATGATTTATTTTGTAGTTAATATATTTAATATAGGAGGCGATTTTTAATGGAGAAGAAGGGAAGCTTATCTATTAACAGCGAAAATATTTTCCCTATTATCAAGAAGTGGTTATATTCAGACCACGACATTTTCATCAGAGAGCTTGTATCAAACGGTTGTGATGCTATAACAAAGCTTAAGAAGCTTGCTCTTATGGGTGATTATCAGGAAACTGAAGGTGAGGAGTATAAGATTGAGATTTATGCTTCAGCAAAGGACAAGACACTTACCTTTGTAGATAATGGTATCGGTATGACTGAGGAAGAGGTTGAGAAGTACATTAACCAGATAGCTTTCTCAGGTGCTACAGATTTCATTAACAAGTATAAGGATAAGACTAATGAGGATCAGATTATAGGTCATTTCGGTTTAGGATTTTATTCAGCATTTATGGTAGCTGATAAGGTTACTATAGAGACCTGCTCATACCAGGAAGGGGCTAAGCCTGTATTCTGGGAGTGCGATGGTGGAACTGATTACTCCATGGAGGAAAGCGATGATGATGTAAGAGGTACAGCTATTACACTTTACTTAAATGAGGAGTCTTATGAGTTTGCAAATGAGTACAGAGTTAAGGAGATAATCCAGAAGTACTGTGCATTTATGCCATATAATATCTACTTTATTAACGAAGATAAGGTGGAGGAAGAGGAAGCTAAGGCTGCTGCGGAGAAGAAGAACAAGGTTATAGAGGTAGACCCAGATGATGAGTTAGTTGGAGATGTTAAGGAAGCTAATTCTGATGATACCGCAGAGGATAAGGCTGAGGAACCAAAGAAGGACGAACCTAAGCCACTTAACGACACTAATCCACTTTGGATGAAGAATCCTAAGGATTGCACAGATGAGGAGTATATTGATTTCTATCAGAGAGTATTCCTTGACTTCAAGAAGCCACTGTTCTGGATACACCTTAATATGGACTATCCATTTAACTTAAAAGGTATTCTCTACTTCCCTAAGATTAATACACAGTATGACCAGCTTGAGGGAACTATAAAGCTTTACAATAATCAGGTGTTTATAGCTGATAACATTAAGGAGGTAATTCCAGAGTTCTTACTCCTTCTTAAGGGTGTAATCGACTGTCCGGACCTTCCACTTAATGTTTCAAGAAGTGCACTTCAGAACGATGGTTTTGTTAAGAAAATATCTGACTACATTACTAAGAAGGTGGCTGATAAGCTTTCCGGTATGTGCAAGACAGATAAGGAAAACTACGAGAAGTACTGGGATGATCTTAGTCCATTTATTAAGTTTGGTTGTTTAAAGGATGATAAGTTCTGTGAGAAGATGACTGACTATATGCTCTTTAAGAACCTTGAGGGCAAGTATCTTACTCTTCCAGAGTATCTTGAGGCTGGCAAGGAGAAGTATGAGAACAAGGTGTTCTACGTTTCAGACGAGCAGGCTCAGTCACAGTATATAAATATGTTCAAGGAGGAGGGTATGGATGCTGTGTACCTTGTACACAACATTGACAATCCATACATCACTCACCTTGAGTCAAAGAATGAGAATGTTAAGTTCCTTCGTATAGATGCTGATCTTTCAGATAACTTTGTAGGAGAGGCGCTTTCAGAGGAGCTGATTAAGGAGTATACTGATAAGCTTTCAGAGAAGTTTAAGAAGGCAACTGGTAATGATAAGCTTAATGTTAAGGTTGAGAACCTTAAGAACGAGGCAATATCATCTATGCTTACTCTTTCAGAAGAACAGAGAAGAATGATAGAGATGATGAAGGCCTACAGCATGGGTGGTCCTATTGATATGGCTATGTTTGGTGGTGAGGGTGAGACCTTAGTCCTTAACGCATCTAACAAGCTTGTTAAGTATGTTCTTGATAATCCAGAGGGCGAGCATGCAGACAAGATTTGTTGTCAGCTCTATGATTTAGCTGTACTTGCTAACAAGCCACTTAGTCCGGAGGCTATGACTGCATTTGTGGCAAGAAGCAATGAGATACTTGGATTGTTGATATAATAACGAGTATAAGGATGAAGGCTTGCTTTTGTGCAAGCTTTCATTTTTTTGTATAATTGTATGTTTTGTATAAGAAATCTGTGGTAGAATATTGATGGTGAAATTGGCTTTTAATTATGTCATAGCTAATAATTATTAATATAATTACGGAGAGTAAATATGAATACAGAGTGCGTAAAGCTAATCGATGATAGTAGACCTATAAATCTGGAATTAACTAATTTTAAGCGAAGAGTGATTCCTTGGACTATTATGGGCTTCATAATAACCCTAGTAATGGGTGCCCATACAATTATTACCATTAAGTCTTATTGTTTTGATGGTAATAATAGTAGCTTTGGGCAGGAGAATATATTGTTTTGTATTATAATGCTAAGTATTGCAACCTTATTTGGAATTAGTTTGATTTATACGGGAGCAAAACTAATTTTTAATATAAAAAATATGTTAGTGGCAAATGTTGAAATAACAAACATCTCCTTTGAAGGATGGAATTTCTTTTATAAGGGTAGATGTAATATTATTGAAAATGGTAAAAAAAGAGTAATAGAAGCTCCTATGTATTTTGGTGATATAAGTGGTATTAGAAAAACCAAGAAGGCGAAGCTTTATTATGCGTCTAATAAGGCATATTTGCTAGTAAAATGGGATGATAACATTATTGAGAATCAATTAAAGGCCTTCTCCGCATATAAACAAAAGGAAAATCTAATAGCTATGAATGATATGCAAAAGGAAGCTGTATTACATAAAATATATAGTAAAGCCTGCATGGAAATATTCAAAGCAATTACAATTCCCTTAGCTATAGGATTATTAATATTTATTATGTTTTCATTTTTTAATAATAGCTCTAGTGCCAGTTATGCAGATATAGCAATTTCGGCATTTATAGCTATGATTATATTCTTGGATTTTATTGAGTCCTTTATTAAATATATTAGTATGATAATTATTGTAGGAACGCTAAAAAAGAGTGCCCTGTTATGGGTTGTATTGCCAGTAACACAATGTACGCGTTCTGTAAATATTCTTGAAAAAGGGTATAGATATGCTCACTATTATTATAAAGAAAAAATGTATAAGGATTGGATGATGATAGGAAGAAATCAAATTGATAGAGTTATCTGTCTGGTATCAGATGTTGATAAAGAAAAGCCATATGGATTTTTATATGGTTGGTTTAGAGGAATATTGTATTAATGTAGGTGCATAATTATATGAGCCATTTCGCCACATCGCAAGCATTACTTTCTCAAGCATATTTTTTATTGACAAAGCACACTCTTTAGAATATCTTATAATAAGGTTATTTTACAGTGGGATAACTGTATATAATCGTGATTTTTCGAAAGGATTGCGTTTTAAACGTACAGGTAGATTAAGATGAAAATTTTTAATACTTTAACTAAGAAGAAGGATGATTTTACTCCTATAAATGAAGGTAAGGTAGGTATCTATGTATGTGGACCTACAGTTTATGATTATATTCACATCGGTAATGCAAGACCTATGATAGTATTTGATACTCTTAGAAGATATTTCGAGTATAAGGGCTATGAGGTAAATTATGTATCAAACTTTACTGATGTAGATGATAAGATTATTAAGAAGGCAAATGCTGAGGGCGTTGATTCAAAGGTTATATCAGAGAGATTTATCGAAGAGTGTAAGAAGGATATGGCATCCCTTAATGTTAAGGAGGCTACAACACATCCTAAGGCAACTGAGGAAATCGATGATATGATTGCCATGGTTCAGACTCTTATTAAGAAGGATTATGCTTACGAGGTAAATGGTACTGTTTACTTTAGAACCAGAAAGTTCTCAGATTACGGTAAGCTTTCAAAGAAGAACTTGGATGACCTTAGAGCTGGTAACAGAGAGCTTAAGGTTTCAGGACAGGACGAGAAGGAGGATGCACTTGACTTCGTTCTCTGGAAGCCTAAGAAGGAGGGCGAGCCTTCATGGCCATCACCTTGGGGCGATGGTAGACCGGGCTGGCACTTAGAGTGTTCTGTTATGTCTAAGAAATATATTGGTGATGTTATTGACATTCATGCTGGCGGAGAGGACCTTGTATTCCCACACCATGAGAACGAGATTGCACAGAGCGAGGCTGCAAATGATGCAGAGTTCGCTAGATATTGGATGCATAACGGTTTCCTTAAGATTGACAATGAGAAGATGTCTAAGTCTCTTGGCAACTTCTTTACAGTAAGAGAAATCGGAGAGAAGTATGATTTACAGGTTATTAGATTCTTTATGCTTTCAGCTCATTACAGAAGTCCACTTAACTTCTCAGCTGAGCTTGTAGAGTCATCAAAAAATGGTTTGGATAGAATTAAGACAGCTGCATCTCGTCTTGAGGAGGTTATGGGAACTGGTGTTGAAGGTGCCATGACTGATGCTGAAGTGTCAAATGTAGCTGCTATGGATGAGTTGGTTAAGAGATACGAGGCTGCTATGGAGGATGATCTTAACACAGCAGACGCTATTTCTATTATATTCGAGTTGGTTAAGCTTATTAACACTTCTGTGGGTGATGATACTACTAAGGAGTACGCTACAAAGGCTTACAATACACTTGAACTTTTAAGTGATATCCTTGGAATTATTATCAAGGAAGAAAAGGGTCTTCTTGACGAAGAGATTGAGAACCTTATTCAGGAGAGACAGGATGCTAGAAAGGCTAAGAACTTTGCTAGAGCAGATGAGATTAGAAATCTTCTCACAGAGAAGGGTATTATCTTAGAGGATACAAGAGAAGGCGTAAGGTGGAAGAGAGCTTAATGGAAGAGAGCTTAAAATTAGAAGAAAGCATTAATCAATCAAATATGTCCGAGAAGGAAGCATATCAGTATTCACCACTTGCTTTGGCTTATATCGGTGACAGTGCCTTGGATTTGCTTGTTAAAACTTACTATGTTAAGAATTCTAATAAGCAGACCTACAAGTATCATAAGGATGTGTGCAACATCGTAAAGGCTGTTAATCAGGCACAGTTTATCGATAGTATTATGGATGAGCTTTCAGAGGATGAGATGGATATCTACAAGCGAGGTCGTAATGCTACTACACATTCTAAGGCTAAGAATGCCACTATGGGAGAGTATCGTAAGGCTACAGGCCTTGAGGCATTGTTTGGATATCTCTATCTTAAAGGAGATATGACTAAGCTAAATTCCTTCGTGGACAGAATGATAGATATGTATGAGAATAAGTAATACTTACAAAGGATGTTTAAATATTTTTTAGACAAAAGTAGGTGATTATTATGTCATGGTTTAAATATTATAAGGAGCAGTCAAAGGTAATAAAGGAGCGAGACCCGGCAATTAAGAACAATCTTGAGGTTTTGCTTTATCCAAGCTTTAGAGCTATATACAACTACCGTAGAGCTCATAAGCATTTCCTGAAAAAGAGATATTTCTTGGCTAGATATATCTCACAGAAGACTGCCCGTAAGACTGGTATAGAGATTCACCCAGGTGCAACCATTGGTGAGGGATTTTTCATCGACCATGGTCACGGTGTAATAATTGGTGAAACTACTATAATCGGCGATAATGTAACTATATATCAGGGTGTAACACTAGGTGGTACAGGTAAGGAGACAGGAAAGCGTCACCCTACTATCTGCGATAATGTTATGATTAGTGCAGGTGCCAAGGTTATCGGCTCTTTTACAGTTGGTGAGAATTCAAAGATTGGTGCCGGCTCTGTGGTGTTATCAGAGGTTCCACCTAATTCTACAGTTGTGGGTGTTCCAGGACGAGTGGTTAAGCAGGAGAATGTTAAGATTCCTAGACTTGACCTGGATCAGGTTCATTTGCCAGACCCTGTTTTAAATGATATTAGACAGCTTAAAGCAGAGAATGAAGAGCTTCGTAGTATGGTTGAGAAGCTGGCTGAGAGCATTAATCAATAATTGAATGAGTAGATTAATAAAAGAAAGGATGCAAAGGATAAATACCTTATGCATATCGTGAAGAAAGATGGATAATCAAAAGGACTTTAATAAGAATAATCAGAATGAAAATGAACACATCATAGAGGGTAGAAATGCAGTGCTTGAAGCATTTCGTTCAGGAAAGACTGTTGATAAGCTTTTTCTTCAGGATGGACTTAGAGATGGTGTAATAAGCTCAATACTTCGAGATGCTAAGAAGAGAGATGTAATAGTTAACTTTGTTAGTAAGGATAAGCTAGACCAGATGTCATCTACTAAGAAGCATCAGGGAGTTATGGCTATATGCTCTGCTTATGAATATGCAGATATAGAGGATATATTTGCAAAGGCTGAGGAGAAGGAGGAGGCTCCATTTGTATTTATACTTGATGAACTTGAGGACCCACATAATCTTGGCGCTATTATAAGAACTGCAAACCTTTGTGGAGCTCATGGTGTAATTATTCCAAAGAGAAGAGCAGTAGGACTTACAGCCACAGTTGTTAAGGCATCAGCAGGTGCTATTAACTATACACCAGTTGCCAAAGTTACTAACATTGCTAAGACAATTGAGGAGCTTAAGGACAGAGGAATGTGGTTTGCCTGTGCAGATATGGATGGACAGGTGATGTATGATTGCAATCTTACAGGCTCAATTGGTCTTGTAATAGGCAACGAGGGAAGCGGAGTAAGCAGACTTGTAAAAGAAAAGTGCGATTACGTAGTATCAATTCCTATGAAGGGTGATATAGATTCACTTAATGCATCTGTTGCAGCGGGAGTGCTAGCATACGAGGTTGTTAGACAGCGATTAGGAAAAAAGTAATTAGATAATATTTGCCCCAATGTAAAAGTGCATGGGGGCTAGATATATTTTCGGGGGAATTGTCATTGGATTATATGAATATGACCGATAATGAAATATTACAGCTTATAAAAGCCAAGGATGATGATGCAATGGAGTTTCTAATTAAGAAGCATTCACCTATTGTAAAGAAGGAAATTCGTACTATGTATATCATCGGTGCTGAGACAGAGGATTTGTATCAGGAGGGAATGATAGGCTTATTCAAGGCTATCAGAGATTTTGAGCCGGATAAGGGTGCCATATTCTCTACCTTTGCTACAATGTGTGTAAAGAATCAGGTTAAGTCAGCGGTTACTGCAGCTAATAGAAAAAAACACCAACCACTGAATCAGTATATTTCCATATATGCAAGCATTGATGAGGATGGACAAGATAATGAGGACTTATTCTTAGATGATGGAGTGAAATCCAATCCTGAAAAGAGGATAGTAGCCAAGGAAAATGAAAATGAGCTTATGAATACAATCAAAGAGAAGCTTAGTAAGCTTGAGATTCAGGTGCTTAATCATTATCTAGAAGGTTTATCCTATGCGGATATAGGAGAGCGTCTGGATAAATCTGAGAAATCAGTTAATAACGCACTACAGAGGATTAGGAAGAAACTATCAAAGTAGAATATATAATATACGGGGAGATAAAATATGTCAGAATTTTTGAGAAGATTATCAATTAGAAACGCAGGATTACTTTTATTTTTAGCCATTGCGGGAATTAGTATGTTTGTAATAGGCATCGTAAATTTACCATATATTATTACGGGAAAGGCCGATAATGTTAATGAAATTATTGCAAATGGTGATGAACCTGAAAAGCTTAGCATAGTTGAAGCTGATATACAGTATGTGCTAGGCTGTTATGGCATATCTGAAACAAAACGTAGAGGTTCCACCTTATCTAAAAAGCATCATTATATAGTGATGTTTGAAGATGGTACCTGTATGTCTTTAGCAGTAAAGGACAAGGAAACAATAAGCTATCTGTCAAAGCTTACAAGTGAGACAGAGAGTTATTTGCTTGGATACACAGTGCATTTTTCTGAACCATTACATATTACAGCTACTGTAAAGGGAATAAGTGGTGAAGGAAAAGAATATTATCATGATGCATTAAATCAGCTAGGTGTGCCATCTGATTACATAATAGAACTTGAACTTCAAAAAGGAAAGCTTAGGGAAGTTTTAGCTGTGCTTTTAATTGCTGGAGTTGTGGCGGTTATATTGGCTATAAGATTTTTTATTAATTCAGCTAATGAAAAAAAGGCAAAGGCTAGAAGCTTTGCCGCCCTTGACGAGATAAATAATGATCCGCTTAAGGCTGTTTCTTTTTCTGGTGGAGATGATAGTAACTATAATTATAATAAAATAAATTATGGTAGAGAAACTGTAGAGGTGAAGGAAACTGAGGAGGATTATGTAGAGCCAAAGCCTTCTACAACCTCAAAGTTCACTTTAAAAAAAGATTAAACAGATAATATGGAATGTTCTTGACATAAACCATTAAATCAAGTATTATCTTACTTGTGCAAAATAGCATAAGGTGCTGCCATGGCTCAGTCGGTAGAGCGTCGCATTGGTAGTGCGGAGGTCACGGGTTCGATTCCCGTTGGCAGCTTAAAGGTCTAGTGTTTTACTAGACCTTTTTTGTTGTATAAAAAACTAATATATGAAAAAAACGTGAAATATTAAGAAAATTGTAAAAAAATAATGCATACTACAATATATTGTGTTATAATACATATGTATACCTATGCATAGGTTTACATAAATTCGTTTACGTTGTTATTATTATAAATTGGAGATGAAATAATGAGAGTTACAAAAAGAATTACATACATAGCAATTGCTTTGGTTATGATTTTAACCTTGCTTGGACCATGGGGATTTGAGATGCGAAGCAGTGCTAATCAAACAGGAACTATAACAGGAGATTACTTGAGACTTCGTGAAGCACCAGATGGAGCAGAGATGAAGGATACTGTCGGTAACACTATTTATCTTAGAGCCGGAACCAAGGTAACTATTCTTGATACAAGTAATTCTACCTGGTACAAGATTACAGTTAATTATAATGGAAAAGAATATACTGGATATTCAGCATCACAGTATATAACCGTTAATCAATCAGGGGGAACTACATCTAATCCTTCAGGAGATACTGACTTTGAGACAAAACTGACCAATGAAAACTTCCCAGAAAGCTATAAGGTTATGCTTAGGGATTTGCACAACAAGTATCCAAACTGGCAGTTCAAGGCAGTTCATACAGGCTTAGAATGGAGCCAAGTTATTGCTGGAGAGATTAACACCTCTAGTAGTAAAAAGAATTTGGTTCAGGGAACATCATCACTTCCTAGATATAGCTGGCGTTCAACCACAGTTGGATATGATTATAAAAATGATAAGTGGACTCCTTATGATGGCTCGACTTGGTTTGCAGCATCAGATGAGCTTATAGCTTATTATTTGGATCCACGTACATATATGTATGAAAATTATATATTTGTTTTTGAATGTTTGTCATATGTAGAAGGTATGCAGACAGAAGCTGGTGTTGAGGCTATTCTTAGAGGTACTTTTATGTCAAATACAGTACCTTCCGGTGAGTCTCGCACTTATGCTCAGCTTATTATGGAAGCTGGTAAGAATTCAGGTGTTAGTCCATATCATATTGCTTCTAGAATTAAGCAGGAGATGGGTTCTAGTGGGAATTCCTGTGCATTTGGTAACAGTACATCATACCCAGGTATTTATAACTTCTATAATATAGGAGCTTATGATGGTAATGATGCAGCCACTAAGGGTCTTGCTTGGGCATCTGAAAGTGGTTCCTATGGCAGACCATGGAATACACCATATAAGTCCATAGTGGGAGGCGCACAGTTCTTAGGCACCTCATATATTAATGTTGGACAGGATACACTTTATACTCAAAAGTTTAATGTTACAAACAGTAGCTGTCTTTTTAGTCATCAGTATATGACTAATGTTCAGGCTCCTGCATCTGAGGCATTGACAGTTTATAATGCTTACGTTAATAACAGCTTACTTAATTCTTCGCTGGTATTTGAAATTCCAGTATATAAAAATATGCCTGGTTCAGCTGTTAGCAAGCCTGCAGATGCCGGAAATCCAAATAACTGGTTGGCCTCTCTTACAATAGATGGATATGTGCTTACACCAGCCTTTGATGTAAATATGACGACAGAATATTCACTTACCGTGTCAGAGAATATTTCAAGTATAAATATTAATGCTTCAACTGTTAATAAAAATGCCAGAGTAACAGGAACAGGAACAGTTAGCCTTGCTAATGGTACCAATACAGTAAGTTTGGTTGTTACAGCTCAAAATGGTAAAACCAGAACCTATAATATTACTATACATAGAGGAGCCCCATCATCAGGTGGTGCAACAACCACAGGTGGTAAGGGAGATCTTAATGGTGATTCTGTAATTAACTATAAAGATATTGTTAAAGTGCAAAGATTAATAATGGGATTAGATGCTAGCTCAGACCAAGCTATTCAGCTAGGTGATATTAATAAAGATGGTGTTTTAAATTATAAGGATATAGTAAAGATTCAAAGACATATTATGGGACTTGAATTTATACAGTAGCTTTTATGTGGAGGTAAAAGATGAATAAGATTAAAAAATTCATAGTATTGCTTATGGTTGCAATACTTACTATGAATATGAATGTTCCGATTGTTCATGCAGAGAATATTACGCTTTATATAAGTGTTTCATCAAGTCAAGTAAATGTTGGTGATTCTATAACTGTAACAGTGTCATATAGCTACTCAGGCACTTTTGCTGCAGATTTTCAGCTTAGTTGGTCTGGTCCAGTTGCTTTCTCTGGTGGAAGCATAGGTAGTAGCGGTGTAATTAGTGCTATTGGTAATGGTAGCTCAAGTGCTACATTTACTGCGACAGGAGCTGGTACGGCTAGCTTTAGTGTATCTGGTGCAGGTATGGATGTTAATACACAGGCGGATTTAGGTGTGTCACCTCAGGGTGCAAGCGTTACCATAGTAGATTCTAGCTCCTCTCAAACTACGGAGGCACCTTCAACACAGGATACGTCGTCAAATACAGAGCAGACAACAACTGAATCTACTACAGAAGATGATGGTAGATCGGACAATGCATTTTTATATTCGCTTAGTATTGAACCAGGAACTCTTGAACCAGAGTTTTCACCATATACTACAACCTATTCAGCACAGGTTGATGAGGATGTAACAAGCATTACGGTTAATGCAACTGCCGATGATAGAAATGCTGATGTAAGTGTATGGGGAGCAAATGAATTATCCTTGGGAGAGAATTTGGTTCAGGTTGCCGTAACTGCTGAAAATGGAGATGTTAGATACTATGATATTCATGTAATGGTAGGAGAGGATGTTGGTACTCCATTTACGGAGATAGGTGGTGTAAGATACGCATTTATTAATCACGAGGATGGACTAGAGCCACCAGAGGGCTTTGAGGTATCAAACCTCAAGTATGAAAAATGGCAGGTTATGTCCTACAAATCACCTAATGGAAAAATTAATATTGTACCTCTTATTCCAGAAGAAATAGATGAAGATTCAGAGGATGAGGTTGAATATGAGTGGTATATGTATCTTGAGGATAAGAATACTTTTGTAAAGTATCAGGAATATTCATCAAGATACAATAGATATGTAGTATTAGATGTACCAGAGGGCACTGTAGTGCCAGAGGGGTATAATGAAACTGAGATTACATTAAATGGCAATAAAGTCAAGGCATACCAGCCTGATGCAAGCTTTTTTAAGGATTATGATTCTAACCGAAAGGTATATCTTGTATATGCAGTAAATATAGAAGGTGATGCAGGCTTTTATATATATGACTTACAGGAAGATACATTTTCAAGATATACGCCTATGACTATTGTTGAGCAGGTTATTGTGGAAGCCACACCTACAGAAGCTACTCCAGAGGATGCCACTCCTACAAATGCAATACCAGCTTCTGAATTAAAGGGAGAGGGATTCTTTACCAAGGAAGTAATAACATATATACTTTTTGGTGTTAGTGGATTATTATTAATTTTCATAATTGTAGTTATTTGCCTTGGATGTAAGAACAGAAGACTTAAGGATGAGCTTGAGGATGCAGAGAGTATGGTTCATCAGCTTGCTGGAACTGAACCTGAGGAGAAGAAGTCTAAGAAAAAAAATAGTGTTGTAGATGATATTGATTTGTTTTCAAATGAACCACTTGATTTAAATTCAGCTAGCCAGGAGGCTGCAACAGAGCATGCTCCAGAGATGACAGCTATAAATCAGGCAATAGATGCTGCTATGGAAATTACTACAGAAGCAGTTGAGGAGCAGAAGAACATGACTCTTGAAGAATTGCCTGTTGTAGATAATACTGAAGAACCCAAGCTTGATATACCTCAGATTGAGGATGTAGATTATGAGAAGAAGTCGGAGGAGATTAATAATAAAATTAAGGCTGACTATGATGCATTTTTAGACAGTGCATTCTCAGATGATATACCAGAAGATACAAGCAGTAATATAGCTGAAAATATTGTAGAAGCTACTGAAGAAGCATCAAATGATAAAAAAGAAGAGAATTAATTAAAATTTTTAGTGATAAATTTAATAAAATGCTGTATAATGTACACAAACTGTGCTTTAATAGGTGCGGTTTGTGTATATTAGCGTAAGTGGGAGGCTTTTTTCAATATGGAAGGCGAAGTAATTTCAAGAAATTTTATAGAGCAGGAGATAGATAAGGACTTAAAGGAGGGAAAGTACACTAAAGTTGTTACTAGATTCCCACCTGAACCTAACGGATATTTGCACATTGGACATGCTAAGTCCATATTATTAAATTATGGATTAGCTAAGCAGTATGGTGGTACATTTAACTTTAGATTTGATGATACTAATCCTACTAAAGAAAAAACTGAGTTTGTAAATTCAATAACTGAGGATATTAAGTGGCTTGGTGCAGACTTTGGTGATAAAGTGTATTTTGCGTCGGACTACTTTGATGCCATGTATGAAGGAGCTGTTAAGCTTATTAAAAAGGGTAAGGCTTATGTTTGCGACCTTACTGCAGAGGAAATTAGAGAGTACAGAGGTGACTTTAATACTCCTGGAAAGAATAGTCCATACAGGGATAGAAGTATAGAGGAGAATCTTGAACTTTTTGAGGCTATGAAGAATGGAGAATTTCCAGATGGTTCAAAAGTTCTTCGCGCAAAGATAGATATGGCAAGCGGTAACATTAATATGAGAGACCCTGTAATCTATCGTATTGCAAGAATGACTCATCACAATACAGGTGATAAGTGGTGTATTTACCCTATGTATGATTTTGCTCATCCTATAGAGGATGCTATAGAGGGTATTACACATTCAATTTGTACACTAGAGTTTGAGGATCACAGACCTCTTTACGAGTGGGTAGTTAATGAATTGGAGTACGAGAATCCGCCTAGACAGATAGAGTTTGCAAAGCTTTATCTCAAGGATGTGGTAACTGGTAAGAGATATATTAAGAAGCTTGTAGAGGATGGAGTAGTTGATGGATGGGATGATCCAAGACTTGTATCTCTTTCAGCACTTAGAAGAAGAGGCTTTACACCGGAGTCAATTAAGATGTTTATGGAGCTTTCAGGTGTTGCTAAGGCTCATAGTACATCTGACTATGCTATGCTTGAATACTGCTTAAGAGAGGACTTAAAGCTTAAGGCAAACCGTATGATGGCAGTTCTTGATCCCATAAAGCTTATAATTGACAACTATCCTGAAGGACAGGTTGAGTACTTTGATATTGATAATAACCAGGATGTTCCTGAAGCTGGTTCTAGAAAGGTTGCATTTAGCCGTGAACTCTATATTGAGAGAGAAGACTTTATGGAGGAGCCGCCAAAGAAGTACTTTAGATTATTCCCTGGTAATGAGGTAAGACTTAAAGGTGCTTATTTTGTTAAATGTGTGGATTATAAGAAGGATGAGAATGGTAACATTACTGAGATTCATTGTACCTATGATCCTGAGACCAGAAGTGGCTCAGGCTTTGAAGGACGTAAGGTAAAGGGTACTATTCATTGGGTATCAGCTGAAAGTGCTATTGATGCAGAGGTAAGATTATACGAGAATCTTATAGATGAGGAGAAGGGTAAGTTAAATGACGATGGTTCACTTAATTTTAATCCTAACTCACTAACTATATTAAGTAATTGTAAGTTGGAAGCTGCATTTAAAGATGCAAACAAAGGAGAATCCTTCCAGTTCTTAAGACATGGATTCTTCTGCGTAGATATTAAGGATACAACAGATGACAAGCTTGTGTTCAATAGAATTGTTTCATTAAAGAGTTCTTACAAACCAAGCTAGGAGGTTTTTATGGGGTTATTTTCAGGTTTAGAACAGTTTGGTTTAGGTAAATACAATGATGCTAAACTTATGGAAGAAAAAAAAGAAGATAATACATTGATTAATGCTGGAGAAAATCAGGGACCAAAGGTTAGAGAAGAGGATGTATTATATGATAAGCGTTACACCTGTCCAGTATGCGACATAAGCTTTACATCAAAGACTGTTAGAGCTGGAAAGATTAAGCTTGTTAGTAAGGATACAGATCTTAGAGCGGTATATGAGATAGCAGATCCACACAAGTATGATGTAATTGCTTGTGAGAATTGTGGTTATTCAGCTGTTGGTAGATATTTTGGTAAGCTTAGTACCAGACAGATGAGGGACATCAAGGATCAGGTGGGAACTAATTTTAGAGGAATTAGCAATGATAAAGAATTGTTTTCCTACGATGATGCTATTCTTAGATATAAATTAGCATTGGTTTGTTCTATAGTTAAGCATGCTAAAAATAGTGAAAAGGGTTATACAAGTCTCAAGATGGCTTGGGTGTTAAGAGGAAAGAGATTAACACTTAAGCCTGGTGATACAGCTATTCTCCAGCTTTATGAGGAAGAGATGGAATGTATAGCTAATGCATATGCATGCTTTGTAGAAGCTCTTGCTAATGAGATGATGCCTATTGCGGGTATGGATGAGAATACTATAAAATATCTTATGGCTGAACTGGCCAGAAAGCTTAAAAAATATGATGATTCAGCTAAGCTTTTAGCAGAAGTTATTACTTCAAAGGCTACTCCAGCTAGATTGAAGGAGGAAGCTTTAAATGTAAAAGCACTCCTCAAGGAAGATATTAAGAAGAATGGTAGAGCATAAATTAATTTCAAGGAGAATTCTTATATGAGTAGTCAAAATTCTACTAATAAGAAAAATATAAAAAAAATAAATAAGCGTAGAAAATATCTTAAGAATAAATGCGTGTATGTAATGGTTTCCAAAACCTCTACAATACCATCACAGATGATTAAGATGTGGACCAGAGAACCATATGCACATACATCATTAGCACTTGATATAGAGCTTAATGAAATGTATAGCTTTGCCAGAAAAAAGCTTAGAAATCCATTTAATTGTGGTTTTATCACTGAGGATATTACATCAGGTGTGTTTGGCAGAGATGTTGGAACAACCTGTAAAATTATGAGAGTGTGGGTAACCCAGTCACAGCTTGATAAAATCAACAAAGTTCTTAAGAAGTTTAAGGAAAACAAGAATTATTACAAATATAATTATATTGGTATCTTTGGTGTTATGATTAATAAGCCAGTTGAAAGAGAATATAATTATTTTTGTTCTCAGTTTGTATACTATGTATTATCAAAGGCTGGAGTGAAGCTATTTGATAAAAAGCCTGGATTAGCAAGACCTGAGGATTTTAGAGTATGGGCTGAACCTGAAGTAATATATGAAGGTAAACTAAATGAATACAGAGCATTTTTAGAAGCTAATTATCCTAAGAAAGCCAATTCAAATTCATATGTAGAAAAACGTGGAATTAATTTTGAAAAGTATTTAACTAACGCTTCTATCGAAGAAGATACAAGGATTGAGGAGATTGTGGCTGCAACCTTGGATGAAGCTGTTGAGGCATAGAGTAATATAGTAAGTTATTTAAATAATCCGGTTAAAATGCCGGATTATTTGATTTAATATATTGTATTAGTTATAAAATTCAAAGGACAAGAATATGAATATATACAGTGAAAATAAAAATATTATTATAAATGAATTATCTGATTTTGATATAGAGGAAGTATTAGAATGTGGACAATGCTTTCATTTTACAAAGCTTGGTGAGTCGAATTATGAGCTTTTGGCCTTTGGAAAGTATTTAAATGTTACTCAGCATGGAACTAAGCTTATAATGCATAATACAAGTATGGAGGAGTTTGATTCATGCTGGAAGCAGTATTTTGATTTAGATAGGGATTATTTCAGTATTAAATCTAATATATTAAAGCTGGATAGCAGATTAAAGGAAGCTGTAGAGTCAAAACCGGGAATTAGAATATTAAGACAGGAATTTTTTGAAACCCTAATATCCTTCATAATATCTCAGAATAAACAGATACCACATATTAAGCAGATAGTTCATACCATATCTGAAAGATTTGGAAGTGAAATAGTATTAGAAGAAGGAAGAAAAGTGTATGCTTTTCCGACTGTAGAGCAGTTAAGTAAGGTTACTGAGGATGAACTAAGGGAATGTAAGGTGGGTTTTAGGGCACCTTATATCAAATGTGCAGTCTCAATGGTTGCATCCGGTGAGATAACAGAAGAAAAGCTACTAAGTATGACGGTTGGAGATGCTAGGGAAAAGCTTATGACCATAAAGGGAGTTGGAGAGAAGGTAGCTAACTGTGTGCTTCTCTTTGGATTAGGTTTTACAGATACATTTCCTATAGATGTGTGGATGAAGCGGATTATGGAATATATGTATTATGATAAACCTCAGGATAAGAAGGTTATAGAAGCCTTTGCCATGGAAAAATACGGGGATTTGGCAGGTTATGCACAGCAGTATCTTTTCTTCTATGGAAGAGAAAATGGTTTGGGAAAATAACTTGTTTGTGTACATTCTGTTAAATGTAAAAATAAGGGTTGATTTTTCCTAAAATTTGGTTAAAATATACTTATGTTAGCACTCTGCTTGAGCGAGTGCTAAAAATTAGTTTGATAATAAAGTTTAAGGAGGAATATATAATGAAGTTATCACCATTAGGCGAAAGAGTAGTATTAAAGGAGTCAGCAGTTGAGGAGACTACTAAGTCAGGTATTATCCTAGCAGGTCAGGCTAAGGAAAAGCCACAGTATGCAGAGGTAGTTGCAGTTGGCCCTGGAACTATAGTTGATGGCAGGCCAGTTCCTATGGAGGTTAAGGTAGGAGATAAGGTTATCTATTCTAAGTATGCAGGTATGGAAGTAAAGCTTGAGGATGAGGAATTTATCGTAGTTAAGCAGTCTGATATATTAGCTATCGTTGAATAATATATTACAAATTTAAATTATTGATATAACTAGGAGGCAAATTATAATGGCAAAGGAAATTAAGTATGGAGCTGAAGCTAGAAAGGCTCTAGAAGCAGGCGTTAATAAGTTAGCAGATACAGTAAGAGTTACAATTGGTCCTAAGGGAAGAAATGTAGTTCTTGCAAAATCATTTGGTACACCACTTATTACTAACGATGGTGTGACAATTGCTAAGGAGATTACACTTGAGGATGCATTTGAAGATATGGGTGCACAGATTGTTAAGGAAGTAGCTACTAAGACCAATGATGTAGCAGGTGATGGTACTACTACAGCCACAGTTTTAGCTCAGGCTATGATTAACGAGGGTATGAAGAACCTTGCTGCTGGTGCTAATCCAATTGTACTTAGAAAAGGTATGAAGAAGGCTTGTGATGTAGCCGTTGATTCTATCTCAGGTATGAGCCAGACTATTAGTGGCAAGGAGCAGATTGCTAGAGTAGCATCCATTTCAGCTGGTGATGACAGTGTAGGTGAGATGGTAGCTGAGGCTATGGAGAAGGTTTCTAAGGATGGAGTTATTACTATCGAGGAATCAAAAACTATGAAGACTGAGCTTGATCTGGTAGAAGGTATGCAGTTTGACAGAGGATATGTATCAGCTTACATGGCAACAGATATGGAAAAGATGGTTGCAGAGCTTGAAAATCCATATATCTTAATTACAGACAAAAAGATTTCTAATATTCAGGATATCCTTCCACTTCTTGAACAGATTGTACAGAGCGGTTCCAAGCTCCTTATTATCGCTGAGGACGTAGAGGGCGAGGCACTTACAACACTTATTGTTAATAAGCTTCGTGGAACATTCTCAGTAGTAGCTGTTAAAGCACCAGGCTACGGTGATAGAAGAAAGGAAATGTTAAAGGATATCGCAATCCTTACAGGTGGAGAGGTAATCTCAGATGAGCTTGGCTTCGACCTTAAGGATGCAACTCTTGATAACCTTGGTAGAGCTAAGAGTGTTAAGGTTGGTAAAGAAGAGACAGTTATCGTTGACGGATTTGGTCTTAAGGCTGATATCGAGGGAAGAGTTAATCTTATTAAGAATCAGCTTGCAGAGACTACATCAGAGTTTGATAAGGAGAAACTTCAGGAGAGACTTGCTAAGCTTGCAGGTGGTGTTGCAGTAATTAGAGTTGGTGCTGCAACAGAAACTGAGATGAAGGAGTCTAAGCTTCGTATGGAGGATGCTCTTAACGCTACAAGAGCTGCAGTAGAGGAAGGTATCATCGCAGGCGGTGGTTCAGCTTACATTCATGCAACTAAGAAGGTTGCTGAGTTTGCAGATACACTTGAGGGTGATGAGAAGACAGGCGCTATGATTATCTGTAAGGCTATGGAAGCTCCACTTACTCATATCGCTGCAAATGCAGGACTTGAGGGCGCAGTAATCATTAATAAGATTAAGGAATCTGAGGTAGGAATCGGATTTGACGCATATAAGGAGGAGTATGTGAATATGATCGAGGCAGGAATCATCGACCCTGTTAAGGTTACAAGAACAGCTCTCCAGAATGCAACAAGCGTTGCATCAACTATGCTTACAACTGAATCAGTGGTGGCAGACATTAAGGAAGATGCTCCAGCAATGCCAGCTGGTATGGGTGGTGGAATGGGTATGATGTAACTACCCTGAGCAATGCGGAAATAAGAAAGAGTGGCTATGTATGCTTGCATACAAATAGCCACTCTTTCTTATTTCCATATTGCGAGGCATATTACTGAGCCGAAACGAAGTGAAGGCGAAGTATGCCTCGCAATAGCTCAGGGTAGTTACATCATATAATAGCAATTTACTGAGCTGAAGCGAAGTAATATGTCTCAGGGTTCTTTTTTGTGGATAAAATTTCAAATTTTATATTTAAATTTTTAAAATATTATGATATAGTGTGTATGGTTTTAAAATAATACTATATTTTCGAGGTATGCTATGAAGTATTTTTGTAAGGAAGAAGACAGAAACGGAACCGATTATCATGAATTTCAGAAGGGAAGATGGTACAAGAAAACATTTTTCGATTCGGATTCAATTATTATCAGAGATGATGTGCTGAGAGAGACAGGTCTTAAGGAATTATTTGAAAAATGTATTCCTGACTATGACTACTATAGTGCTTCAGAGGTGACGGAGAAGACCTGGAATAAGATGCTTAAGGAAGCTAAGAAGCAGGGTGGAGCAGTAGAGGAAGCCCTCCTTGAGGCAGAACCATGGGTGAAGGATAATTTCCTTACAGAAGAAAGCTTTTCTGTATTAGGTATATAATGAAACTGAGACCAGTATAAAAAGATGGAATAGATGCTTTCGTGCTTGCACGAGAAAGCTTTCTATTCCATCTTTTTATGTTGGACTAAAAACAATACCGACTCGTAGCGAAGTGAAGAGGAGGTATTGTTTTTTACTGGTCTCTAATACTTTAGTATAGGAGAAATCTCAACCTTAAAAGGAAGTAACTTCAAAATATTATTTTCCATATCTACTCCAGGATATACTTCTGTAAGGATAAGTCCCTTTTCTCCTAGCTCGAATACGCAGCGTTCTGTTACATATAGAACTTTCTGCTTATTGGCACGAGCACGTTTGGCTGAAAAGCTGATGCTATTAACCTTGTCAACAAATTTTGGAATAGAGCCATTGTTCTTAATGGTGATTTTATCGTAATGTTCGTCAACATCAAGTCCTTTTGCATTGAATGTTAAGCAGAATACAACAGTTTTTGTCTTTGCAGTAATATTTGCAAAGCCTCCGATTCCAGCAAAGGCTCCAGGACCGCGGTGGGCATTGACATTACCGTATTTGTCAACCTCCATACCACCCATAAAACAGATATCAAGACCACCATTATTGTATAAGTCAAACTGGTTTGCCATATCATACATGGAATTTGCACCGATAACAGCACCAAACACCTTACCCGAGGCAGGAAATCCTCCAACGCCACCAGATTCTACAGTTAAAGTTACTTTGCTTAGGATTCCATTTTCTCTGGCATATTTGGTAACTATTTCAGGAATGCCTACGCCGATATTTACGATGTCATCTGGTTTTAATTCCAAAGCTGCACGCCTGCCTATAATGTTTCCAGGGATATTCACAAAGTTTTTGGTTGAGGTTCTGGCCTCTAGCATTTCGCTCCAATCCTGCCATTGAGTATACGGAATATCAAAGCTACCTGTAAGCGATTCGTATGCTGCATGACGGGGCTCAGGTTTTTCCACAACTATAGCGTCCACAAGACATCCTGGTATTATAGTGTTACGAGGTCTTGATGGATTACTTAGGATTTTATCTACCTGGACGATTACCTTGCCTCCGTTGGCCTTAGTTGCCTGACAGATAGATAGGGCATCTCCGGACATATACATATCATCAAAGGAAATATTACCCTTTTTGTCAACAGCAGTACCCTTAATAAGGGCTACATTAAACTTTGGAAGAGTGTAGTATAAAAATTCTTCTCCATCAACTTCTACACGTTTTACTAAGGAAGTGTCTTTGGATATATTATTGATCCCTGGGCCATCTACAGATGGGTCTACGAAAATATCTAGACCAACCTTAGAAAGAGCACCTGGTATTCCACCAGCCTGTGCACGGATAGCATGTGAAATACAGCCAAGTGGAAGATTGTAGGCTTCAAATCTATCCTCTAAAACCAGTCTCTTAGTGCTGAACATGGCTCCAAAATGTCCACAGATTATCTTGTCTACAGCACCTTCCTTTATGTATTGTTCTGCATTTTTATTCTCATCCCATACTCCAAAGCCGGCACTAGATACCATGGTAAGATGCTTTGGTGATCTGGTTTTGGAGTATTTTCTATAAAGAGCTTCGTGTAATTCCACAGGATTTTCGATTCCTAAGAAGGAATTTAAGCAAATTACATCCCCGTCCTTTATTAGATCCATTGCTTCATCTGAAGTCATTATTTTAAACATTGTCATTAGCCTCATTTCTTTTAAGTGTAACTATAAGAAGATTAAAAATATTACTGCTCTACAATAGTGTGGTTTGTTTTAATGATTCCTCTAGGTAAAGCGTCCTTTGAGTTTTTCCAAGGCTCGTTCTTAAAACGATAGTCAAACTTATCTATAAACCAGCCTATGTCACCGTTTACACGCTCCATATTTTCGAAATATACCTTGTTGATCACGTCAAGGAATTCGCTGTAAGCCTCCTTAGAAAGCTTGTTAGCACCATAATCATATAGGAGACCATAGTGATATGTACAAAAACCTTTGCAATTTTTAACCTTTTCTATAAAATCCTTATCCTTTTTCCAAAGATGGAAGATGGTATCTATGTATCTATCAATCATTTTCTCCATACGACAGCATATAAAACAGCTTTCTTCGAGTTTTTTTATATATTCACCAACTGAGGATGCTCCAGCCTTTTTAAATATTCCACCTGCCTGTGGCTTATTTGCGCTGAGAATTTTTAAATCTTTAATAGTTTTATCAGTATGAGTTTTCATCATAAGTGCAAGACCAAGACGATTTTTCTCACCATAAAGTATACGGATATGGTGTGAACAAAAGCCTAATTCGTCAGTCATAGCTCTATTATCATCCTCCATATAGCTAGGTCCCATGGTATATTCCACTGCATTTCTTTCAAGGTCTGCCATCATAGCGCACACTGGACATTCGCAGTCTGATTCAAATGCATCGTTAACGGGTATTGTATATAACTGTTCTGCCATAAGATTCTCCTTTTTGTATAGAAATTATCTAGGATTCATTATATAATATATCCTGTTTAATTACAAAGGAAATCTTATAATAAAGGATAGTAAATATGCTTTACGGTATTATAATATTTATAATTTTATTATTTTGTATATCTATATACGATTTTACTAGAGTAAAAACCTTTCAAGATTTTGCTGTTGCGGGTAAAAAACAAGGGTTAGCACCAGTTTATCTTTCTCTTATGACCTCTATGATTGGTGCATCTGCAACTTTAGGAGTGGCAGAAAATGTATGGTCCATCGGATTTTCAGCCTTTTGGTGGTTAGGAGTAGGAGCAGTAGGACTATTGCTACAAGGATTATTTCTTTCAGAAAAAATTAGAGATATGGATGTAAATACACTGCCAGACATAGCTGATAAAACTGTGGGGTCGGGAGCTAAAGTTTTACTTTCTCTTATTATTGCAGTGTCATGGGTTGGTATAATTGGAGCTCAGATAGTTTCATTATCTAAGCTTGTCAAAGCTGTGTTAGGTGGAACTGATGAAAATTTTGTTATAATAATTATTGCAGTGGTAGTGATACTATATACCATCCTAGGAGGACAATTGTCTGTTGTAAAAACCGATATGCTTCAGGCTGGGATAATAATTGTTGGAGTTGTTAGTACCCTTATATATCTTTTTGTGTTTAAAGGCGAGAATAATGCAGTAATATTTGATAACATTTTCCTATTAAAAGACAACTTTAATGGTTTTGATTTGATTAATCTGCTGTTTATTACTGGTGGAACATATTTCCTTGGTCCTGATATTGTGTCTAGAAATATTATGTCTAAAGATAAGAAAACAGCTAAGAGAGCTACCTATTTAGCTTCAATATCATTGGCTGTTTTTGGTATAATGATTACTCTGATAGGAATGTGGTCATTACACAATATTCCAACTCTAATGGGAAAGAATCCACTAGTGTATATAATCGATACTGTTATTCCGACACCTTTAGCAATATTATTTTGTTTAGCTCTTATATCAATCTTACTTTCTTCAGCAGATACTTGTTTGGTAAATGCAGCTACCATAGTAGAGCATGATTTACTAAAGAGAAATAAGGTGTGGCAGATTAGAGTGATCATAGGTGTTTTAGGATTATTAGCTCTTGTGATTGCTCTAAATAGGAGTGATATAATTGGATTACTTCTAGGTGCTTATTCAGTGTATTCCCCTGGAATAGTATTTCCATTGATTATAGCCATAATTTGTTATAAGAAACGTAAAATAATAAAAGCCTTATGGTACAGTGCAGTTATAATTGGAGGCATATTGGGGATTTTACAATCCTATTTTATGATTGGACCAAAGTATTTGCCATTAATTGGAATGGGGGTATCTTTGGTGCTCAGTATCCTTTCTATATTGCCAAATAATAGTAAAGAGTGATAAAATATACTTTAAAGTTTTTTGGAGAAATGAAGCTTTGGGAGGCGGGATATGTATACTTACAGTAAGAAAATATTGTTTTCAGATATTGACCAGGGAGCTAGAATGTCCCTTGCTGGCATAATGAATGCTTTACAGGATTGTGTAAATATCAATTCAGAGTCTATTGGTAAAGGTATAGATTACCTGCTTAAGACTAGAAGAACCTGGTTCGCTATTAATTGGTATATAGAGATTAATAGATATCCAAAGATGTTTGAAGATGTGCTGGTTAAGACCTGGCCATATGATTTTACATCTTCTATGGGTTATAGAAATGTAATAATTGAAGATGAAACAGGTCAGGTGATTGTTGCTGCTGATTCCATATGGACCTTGGTTGATTTGGATTCAGGTAGGCCTATTAGAATTACCGAGGAGGATTCTGCAGGATATGATTTGGAGGAAAAGTATTCTATAGAAAATCCTGGTAGAAAGATTAAACTTCCCAAGGAGTTTCAGCTTTTGGATACAGTATCAGTCAAAAAATCTGATATTGATTATAATGGACATATGTCAAATGGCAAATATATTCAGCTAGCTGACGAATATATACCAGTGGAGTCTCATCCTGGTAAAATTAGGGTAGAATATAAAAGTCAGTCAAGATATGGTGAGCTTTTAGAGATTTATAAGGCAGCTGAGGAAGATAAAACTATAATTAAGATTCAAGGTAAGGAAGATGGTAGTGTAAAGGCTGTTGTAGAGTTATCTTAAATGGGGGTATACTTTATGAATGAAAAATTATCAAGGGATTTAATAAGTGAATTGATTGTAAAAGCAGGTGAAGCAAGAGAGTTTTCCTATTCACCATATTCTGGTTTTAAGGTTGGTGCTGCATTACTTACTGATAAGGATGAAATATACACCGGCTGTAATATAGAAAATGCTGCATATTCACCGGGAAATTGTGCAGAGAGAACAGCTGTATTTAAGGCGGTTAGTGAGGGAAAAACCAGCTTTAAGGCTATTGCAATTATTGCTGGTAAGAATGAAATAACAGATTATACATCGCCATGTGGTATTTGTAGACAGGTTTTAAGAGAATTTGTTAACCCTAAGGAGTTTTATGTGATAATGGCTAAATCAGAAAATGATTATAAGATAATGACCTTAGAAGAACTATTCCCTATGAGCTTTGGACCAGAAAATCTAGATTAGATATGATGCATTTATAGGACCATATAATTGTTATGATAATTATTAAATAAGGACATAAATTTTGGAGGACATTATTTTGAGTAATTTAGAGAATATGAACGCTTACACATTGGTTGAGAAGAGAGAATTAAAAGAGGTTAAGGGAATAGGTTATGTTCTTAGTCATAATAAGACTAAGGCTAGAGTTATGGTAGTTTGTAATGATGATAGTAACAAGGTATTTACTATAGGCTTTAGAACCCCACCTGCAGATGATACCGGAGTGCCACATATTATGGAGCATTCTGTACTTTGTGGTTCTAAAAATTTCCCTGCAAAGGATCCATTTGTTGAGCTTTGTAAGGGTTCTCTCAATACATTTTTAAATGCTATGACATATTCAGATAAGACTGTTTATCCTGTAGCAAGCATGAATAAGAAGGATTTTCATAATCTTATGCATGTTTATATGGATGCGGTGTTTTATCCAAATATATATACTCGTAAGGAAATACTTATGCAGGAGGGGTGGCATTACGAGATAGATGAGGATACTGATGAATTAAAATATAACGGTGTTGTTTACAATGAGATGAAGGGTGTATTCTCATCAGCGGAGCAACAGCTTTATCGTCTCATAGAAAAGTCTCTTCATGAGAGTACAGCTTATGGCTATGAGTCAGGTGGAGACCCAGACTTTATTACTGACCTTACTTATGAGGCATTCTTAGATTTTCATAAGAAATACTATCATCCAAGCAACAGCTACATTTACTTATATGGTGATATGGATGCGGTTGCAGAGCTTGAATTTATAGATAAGGAGTATCTGTCAAACTATGACTATCTCAAGGTTGATTCTGAGCTTACTGATGAATCTGCCTTTGATGAACCAAGGTCTGTAGATGAATATTATAATATTGCTGAGGCTGAGACTGAGGATGATAACACTTATTTAGCTTATAATGTAGTGGTGGGTCACAGTGATGATATTAAGCTTTCTCTTTCTATGGCTGTTCTTGAGCATATGCTTCTTATAGCACCAGGTGCGCCGCTTAAAAAGGTGCTTATAGATGCTGAGATTGGAAAGGATGTATTTAGCTCATATGATGATGGAATTAAGCAGCCTACATTTTCTATTATCGCCAAGAATGCAAATCTGTCAGATAAGGAAAGATTTATAGCTCTTATAGATGATACCTTGAATAATCTCATTACAGAGGGATTAAATAGGACATCTCTTCAAGCATCCTTAAATTACTTTGAATTTAAGCACAAGGAAGCCAACTTTGGAAGACATCCAAAGGGGCTTATGCTGGGTCTGAATGCATTTTCTACCTGGCTTTATGATGATGATAAGGCTCTTGATTTGTTTGAACTTAACTGGGTGTATGATGAGCTTAAAGCTGAGCTTGATACAGGATATTTTGAGTCTTTAATTAGGACATATATACTAGATAACAATCACAAGTCATTTGTTACACTTATGCCTAAGAAGGGTTTACTAGAGGAGAAATCTAAGACTGAGAAGGAGAAGCTTGCTGATTATAAGGCTTCTCTTACTGAAGATGAGATAGAAGATATTGCCAAAACTGCAGAACATCTTAAGGAGTATCAGAGTGAGCCAAGCACAAAAGAAGAGCTTCTTACCATACCACTTCTTGAAATCAGTGATATAGATAAGAATGCTAGAAAGCTTAACAATCAGTTTACTGATATAGAGATGGTTAAGGTTGTAAGTCACAATATATTTACCAATGGTATAAGTTATATTAATTTGGATTTTGATATAACAGATATGGATATTAAAAAATACCCTTATGTTGGACTTCTCACTGAAATTTTCAAATATGTTGATACCGAGAATTACGAGTACAATAAGCTGGCAAATGAAATCAACCTTCATACAGGTGGTATAGGTTTTTCAACCTCTGTGCTGAGTAAGGTAGAAAAGGATAAGTATAGAGTATCCTTTATAGTAAGTGCTAAAATGCTTGATGATAAGCTTGATAAAGCATTTGAGCTTATAGAAGAGATATTATTTACTTCTAAGCTTGATAGTAAGAAGAGAATTAAGGAGATAGTAGCTGAAATTAAGTATGGTTTAAAGAATGATTTGGTATCAACAGGACACCTTACAGCTGCAAATAGAGCTTTAAGCTATGTATCACCTATAGGCTTAGTTAAAGAGTATTTAGAGGGAATAGAGTACTACAAGGTATTAGATGCTATAGATAATGATTTCGATGCTGAGTACGATAACTTACTAGCTACACTCAAGGAAGTATTAGGTGAGGTTCTTTGGAGAAATGGCCTTATAGTGAATTATACCTCTGATAAGGACCCTAAGACTATGCTTGAAAAGTCTGTCACATCACTATCAAAGAAGCTATCAACCAGACTTGCCTACGACAAGGAGGAGACTGTTAAGCCTGAAGTTTTAAATGAAGGCTTTAAGACTGCTTCACAGGTACAGTATGTTGCTACAGCTGGTAATTACCGTGATGCAGGTCTTGAATATACAGGAGCATTAGGAGTTCTTAGCTCTATATTCTCATATGACTATCTATGGTTAAATGTAAGAGTAAAGGGTGGTGCATATGGAAGTATGTGTGCTTTTGCAAGAAGTGGTAATTCCTACTTTACATCATATAGAGACCCGAACCTTATGGAGACCTATGATATATATATGAATGCAGCTAAATATGTTGCAGAATTTGATGCTGATGAGAGAGATATGACTAAGTATGTTATTGGTGCTATATCTAAGCTTGACTCACCTCTAACACCGGTATCAGAGGGTAATTTTAGCTTTGCATCCTACCTTATTGGTCTTACTGATGAAGATATTCAAAGGGATAGAGATGAAGTGCTTGCCACAGATGTGGAAACCATAAGAGGTCTAGCTCCATATGTGGAAGCTGCTATAAATGGTGGTATAATCTGTGCAGTTGGTGGAGAAGCCAAGCTGGAGTCATCAAAGGATAGATTTAACCAGGTAATAAGCGTATTTTAGATAATGGAGAACTAAATGGGTAACAAGATAGATAATATTAACGATGGAGTGTATCTTGATATTGACAAGATATTAGGCAAGAAGAGTAATGATAATTTCAAATCTGGCTTTGTGGCAATAGTTGGAAGACCTAACGTGGGTAAGTCAACACTTATGAATAGACTTATAGGCCAGAAGATTGCTATAACCAGCAATAAGGCTCAGACCACCAGAAACAGAATCCAGACTGTTTACACTGATGATGAGGCGCAGATTGTGTTCCTTGATACACCGGGTATAAATCGTGCTAAAAACAAACTTGGTCAGTATATGATGAATGTGGCATACAACACTCTTAATGAGGTTGATGTGGTTATGTGGGTTGTGGAGCCTACCACATTCATTGGTGCAGGAGAAAGACACATTATAGAGGTTTTAGCTAAGGTGAAGACTCCGGTTATATTAGTTATAAATAAGACTGATACAGTGGAGGAGCAGGAAATATTTGATGCTATTAATACCTACAAGGAGGTATATGATTTTGAGGATATAGTTCCTGTTTCGGCCTTGAAGGGTAAGAATTCAGCAGAGCTTATTAAGACCATTAAGGGACATCTTCCTTATGGCCCACAGTTTTATGATGAGGATACTGTTACTGACCAACCAGAGAGGCAGATTGTGGCTGAGCTAGTTAGGGAGCAGACTTTAAGACTTCTTGATAAGGAGATTCCACATGGTATAGCGGTAGTTATTGATAGGATGAAGGAAAGACCGGATGGTGACCTAATTGATATTGATGCAACTATAATTTGCGAGAGGGATTCCCATAAGGGTATTATAATAGGTAAGCAGGGTGCCATGCTTAAAAGGATTGGTTCAAAGGCTAGAGTGAGTATGGAAAATCTGCTTGATTGCAAGGTTAATCTTAAGCTTTGGGTAAAGGTTAAGAAGGACTGGAGAGATAGTGATACATTGATTAAGAACTACGGTTACAGAGATGATAACTAGGTATCAATAAGTAGGTGATATTATGATGGAGGATATAATAGTTACTGGTATAGTGCTTTATACAGTTCCTCTTGGTGAGTATGACAAAAGATTAGTGGTGCTTACAAAGGAGCGTGGTAAAATCACTGTATTTGCCAATGGGGCAAGACGAGCAAATTCTAACTTTAGAGCTGCTAGTCAAAGCTATGTTATGGGCAAGTTTACTATAGCTCCAAGTGGTGATGCTTATAGACTTATAAGCGTAAATGTAACTGAATATTTTGCAGAGCTTCCCTATGATATGGAAAAAATGTGTTACGCTTCATATTTTTGTGAGTTAATGTCTTATTATACTAGGGAAGGTGATAAATGCGTGGATAATTTGAATCTTCTGTATATCACCTTAAAAACTTTAGTGGATGGAAAAATTCCTAATACACTTATAAGAAGCGTATATGAACTTAAGCTAATGGATATAGAAGGGCAGGCCATACATTCTTATAGCTGTGTAAAATGTGATTCTAGGGAGGACCTAACACATTTCGATGCAGGCTTTGGTGGAATATGCTGTGCAAGATGTGCACTTAAGTATAAAGCTAATATAAGAGTAAGTGAGACTCTGGTATACACCCTACAGTATATTCTTTCGTCACCTCTTAATAAGATATATAGCTTTAAGCTAGATAAAGATAAGGAAGATGAATTAGCTTGGGTAGCTAATCGATTTAGAAGTCAGTATGTGGATAAAAGCTTTAAATCTTTAGAGATACTAGACACTTTATCTTGATGAATTTGTAAATTATAGAAAATCTTGCTACTTTTGCTTGAAAAATAAGAGATTAGAAGTTACAATATGGTTTATGTGTCAAACATAAAATATTCAACAAATCCCACACACGCCGGTGTAGGGGTGGAAGGAAGGTAAATTAACATGGAACAGTCAGCTAAGACAATGGAAAAAATTGTTGCACTTGCAAAGTCAAGAGGATTCATATATCCAGGCTCTGAGATATATGGTGGTCTTGCTAACACTTGGGATTACGGTAATCTTGGCGTTGAGTTTAAGAACAACGTTAAGAAGGCTTGGTGGAAGAAATTCATCCAGGAGAATCCTTACAATGTTGGTGTAGACTGTGCAATCCTTATGAACCCACAGACTTGGGTTGCTTCAGGTCACGTAGGAGGCTTCTCAGATCCGCTTATGGATTGTAAGGAGTGTCACGAGAGATTTAGAGCGGACAAGGTAATCGAGGATTATTGTCAGGAGAATGGAATTACTTTAGACAGCAGCGTTGATGGATGGTCAAAGGAGCAGATGAGTGAGTATATTAAGCAGAACAACATCTGCTGTCCAACCTGTGGCAAGAACAACTTTACAGATATTAGAGAGTTTAACCTTATGTTCAAAACATTCCAGGGTGTTACAGAGGATTCATCAGCAACTCTTTACTTAAGACCAGAGACTGCACAGGGTATCTTCGTTAACTTCAAGAATGTTCAGAGAACATCTAGAAAGAAGATTCCATTTGGTATTGGTCAGATAGGTAAGTCATTTAGAAATGAGATTACACCTGGTAACTTTACATTTAGAACAAGAGAGTTCGAACAGATGGAGCTTGAGTTTTTCTGTGAGCCAGATACTGATCTTGAGTGGTTTGCATACTGGAAGGATTTCTGTATTAATTGGCTTAAGGACCTTGGCATTAAAGATGACGAGATGAGATATCGTGACCATGATCCAGAGGAGCTTTCACACTATAGTAAGGCTACAACAGATATCGAGTTCTTATTCCCATTTGGTTGGGGTGAGCTTTGGGGTATCGCTGATAGAACAGATTTCGATCTTACACAGCACCAGAACACATCAAAGGAACCTATGGAGTACTTTGATGATGAGAAGAAGATTAAGTATATCCCATACGTAGTTGAGCCATCACTTGGAGCAGATAGAGTAACTCTTGCATTCCTTTGCGCAGCATATGATGAGGAGGAGCTTGAGGGAGGAGATATGAGAACAGTTCTTCATTTCCATCCAGCACTTGCACCTGTAAAGGTTGGTGTGCTCCCACTTTCTAAGAAGCTTAATGAAGGTGCTGAAAAGGTTTATGCTGAGCTTTCAAAGTACTGGAACTGTGAGTTCGATGACAGAGGAAATATCGGTAAGAGATATAGAAGACAGGATGAGATTGGTACTCCATTCTGTGTAACTTATGATTTTGAGTCAGAGAATGACGGTGCAGTAACTGTTCGTGATAGAGATACTATGGAGCAGGAGAGAGTTAAGATAGAAGATCTTAAGGCTTATTTTGAGAAGAAGCTTTATTACTAAGATGTATACAGAATTCTATAGATAATGCATTTGTATAGTTTATAGAGTTCTGATACCAGGACTCATTAGTGAGTCTTATATATGATAAAGGTTTTAACAAAAAACACTTACAATGTACTCATGTGTACATATGTAGGTGTTTTTTGTTTGAAATAATCTAGATAAATCCAAGTAATTATTGTAAAATAATTATACTAATGACAAAAGGCGGGATTTAATGATGAACAAGAAAGAAATAAATGAGATAAAAAGCTTATATGATACCATAGAGGACTGTGGAATAGCCAGACTTTGTGGATGCTATGTCAATGGTGACAAGGAAAAGGTAAAGGTGTTTAACGAAAGCTTTTTTGATTTAGAGGAGAAGGAACAGCACAAGTATTTAGAAATATTTAGGAAGAATATGTCTGGTACTCTTGGTAAGAATCTTATAGAGCTTACCTTTGTAAATCAAGATAATGTGAATCCAGATTTTGGTAAAGGTATGTTAAATGCAATTAAGAAATCTGAGCTAAAGGATGATTCTTTATTAGATAGATTTTATGATGGTATCATTAAGACCTATAATTATGTTGGTAATTATTTAATTCTTTTAATATATCAAGCTTATGATGTGCCAGGTATGACAGATGATAATATTGAGATGAATGACGCTTCAGAGGAGGTATATAGCTATGTATTATGTAGTATATGTCCTATGAAGCTTACAAAACCAGGGCTGGGATATGATGATAAGCTAGATATGATACATACATTAAAGCAGAGCTTTCAAGTTGAACTTCCAGACACTGGCTTTATATTTCCAGCATTTAATGAAAGAAGCTCCGATGATACTCAGCTTATGTATTATACAAGAAAAGCAGATGACTTACAGGATAAGCTTTTAGATGAAATGCTTGCAGTATCAGCACCTCTTCCAGCGAAGCATCAGAAGGAAGGCTTTAATACATTTGTTGAGCAGGTATTAGGCGAGGATACTACTATTGAAACTATGATTGCTATGCAGGAGAACTTTACAGAGCTTGTTAAGGAGAAGAAAGAGTTCTCTGATAGTCCTACAGTTGTTCTTGATAAGGATACCGTAAGAGAGGTGTTTATAAAGAGTGGTGTGGAGGAAAGTAAATTAGAGGTATTTGATAAGAAATTTGATCAGCAGTTTGATATGGAACATTATGCCAAGAGAACTCGCGTGGTAATGGATGAGGACGAAAATCAAGAACCACTTATAATTCCTAAGCTAAAGGTTGAGCCTACTATTCTAGCTGAGAATGTTCTTCCAACTCGTAATATTGAAGTTAAGGGTAAGGATTTACTTTTGAGAATTAACACTAAGAATATGGATATGATTGATATTAATAATTCTGATGGCAAGAAATATTTAGTTATTGAGTTGCCTGAGGATGTTAAGGTGAATGGCATTTCTGTATCATAGAATAGTTAAATAATTAAAGTTTTATTAATTATATATGGTGCAGATAATTGACTTGTGGTAAAATATCATTAGTTTATTTTTATTCCAAAGGAGGTTAAGTATGAAGGTACGTAAGATTAGTATATTTAATCAGCTGTTTATATGGCTTGCTGTTTTGTTACTATTAGGTAATGGAATACTTGGAGTTGTAGCATATAGACACTCTGAGGATACCTTGTTTGAACAGATTCAGGGTAATGTTGTAAATATAGCTTCAAGCTCTGCTGCACACGTAGATGGTGATTTATTAGCGGGAATTGAGGTAGGAGATGAAGGAACTGATGAGTACAATCAGATTATAGATCAGCTTGCGTTATTTAGAGATAATGCGGAGCTTGAGTACATATATACACTTCGTCAATTGGATGATGGTATGGTTGTATTTGTAGTAGATTCAGATCCGGAAGAGCCAGCAGCTATAGGCGATGAGTGTGAGATGACAGATGGTTTGGAGAAGGCTTTTGCAGAGGGTGAAACCTTCGCTGATGAGGAACCATTTACAGATGAGTGGGGAACTCATGTATCAGCTTATGCACCTATATTTAATGACGGTGAGATAGTTGGAGCAGTTGGTGTAGATATAAGTGCCAACTGGATAGATGAACAGACATCAAACCTTAGAAATATGGTTATTATGGTATGTGTTATTACTTACATTGTAAGTCTTCTTATTCTTGGACTTATTATGATGAAGTTTAAGAAGAGTATGAATAAGCTTAACGATAAGGTTCTTGAGCTTGCTAGTGGCTCAGGAGATTTAACTAAGGAGATAGATATTCATACAGGTGATGAGCTTGAGGTTATCGCTGGTAATATGAATTCCTTTATCAGACAAATTCGTGGTTTGGTTAGCGAGGTAGCTCAGTCAACTACAGATATAGTGACCTCAGGAGAAGAGCTTAACTCTACTGTTAATGAGAATTCTAAGATTATGCTTGATATGAATCAGGAGATAGAGGGAATTAGTGCAAATATGGAGAATAGTGCACAAGCCAGTGTAGAGCTTTCGGAGAGCTTAGCTCAGAGTGCGGAGGATATAGCTGCATTTGCTAAACAGGTTAACGAGATTACAGCTATGGTTAAGGAAGCTAATAGAAGTGCACAGGAAACTGCTGGAATGGCTAAGAAGAACCGTGAGAATGCTCTTGAATCCATAGATGAAATCAGCACTAGAATGAGAAAGACCAGCTTAGAGGCACAGCAGATTGAGCAGGTTAAGAAGATTGCTGATGAGATAGGTGAGATTGCATCTCAGACAAGTATGCTTAGTCTTAATGCTCAGATAGAGGCAGCGAGAGCTGGTGAGCAGGGTAAGGGCTTTGCGGTAGTTGCAACTGAGGTTGGTAGTCTTAGCCAGGATATTGATAGAGCTGTAACAGAGATTAATGAGATAAACTCAGTTGTTGTAGCCGCAATAGAGAATCTTATTATTGCTGTTGAGGAGATGATTAGCTTTATCTCTGTAAATGTTGTAAATGATTACGATGCATTTGCTAATCTTGGTGAGGAATATGGTGATACAACCAGTGCTATTGGTAAGCAGATGTCACGCATAGAGGCTCAGAGTGAGGAGATATCAGCTAATATTGCAGATATTAATGAAAAGGTTCAGGAGATTACATCTACTGTTACTGAGACAGCACAGTGTGCTAATGATTTGGCAAATGCAACAAGTGCAATATCAGATAGTATGGAGCATCTCAATGCTACATCAGAGAGAAATGCGGCTCATACAGAAAGTCTTAATGGACAGCTTAGCAGATATTTGTTCTAGTACAATCTTGCTTTTGTAAGCATATATTAAATAACATAGAGTAATATTTAGAGACATAAGGATAATCCTTATGTCTCTTTTGGTGTTAACAATGAGCCAAGTGGATTCGTGCTTGCACGAAAATCCATTTGGCGAATGTCCATCACTGAGCATGCTATGCATGCGATGTGAGTATTGACAAATTCCAATAATGTATTATACTAGTATCAAAAGTGAGAATAGTGAAAGGAGTACACTATGGACAAAAAGCTAAAGGTTTTAACAGACCCTGTATCTAACAAGATAATTCAGCTAATAAGAGTAAAGGGTGAGATAACAGTAGCAGAGATTATTGCTGAAAATACAGGAATTCCAAGAGCTACAATATATAGACGAATAGAGAAGATGGTTGAAGTTGGAGCTATTCATGTGGTATCTACTAACACTGTTAGAGGGCAGGTGGAGAAGGTTTATGCCATAAAGGATATATTTGTCCATGGTTCACCCTCTAATGAAGATAATTTGAAGCTTACCACTATGAGCCTTATGAGTATATTGGGTCAGTACGAAGAATATTTTCAAGGTGAGGATGCAGATGTTAACAGAGATAAGCTATTTATGGTTAATTATTGCATATCCCTTAATGATAAGGATTTTTCTGCAATGCTAGGAGAAATGAATAAAATAGTTGATAAGTATCAGAAGAAGCAAGGAAAAGAAGATGCAAGAATAAGGAGCTTGTATCTGTTATCAGCACCGGGAGGAGAAAAGAATGAATAAAAAGGAAAAGCAAAAGATATTATATCCAGATTATCCAAATGGAATCTATAAATATGAGTATGTAGATATTAATGGTATTAAGCAGTATATTCAGATAAGAGGAAAGGATAAGAAGAATCCCATTATATTATTTGTACATGGTGGTCCGGGTGGCTCTACAGCAGGTATGGCCCACATATTAATGGGAAGCTGGGAAGAAAAATTTACAGTAGTTAACTGGGATCAAAGAAATACCTGCAAGACTTTACTTGCTAACAAGGATAGGGTTGATGAGATTGGTAAATCAGGAACTATGTCAGATTATATTAAGGATATAGATGAAATAATTGGGTATCTTCACACAGTGTATGAGTTTGATAAGATAATTCTTATGGGCTTTTCCTGGGGGACAGTTATTAGTTCGGAATATTCTAAGCTTCATCCAGAAAATGTATCAATGTATATAGGAGTTGGTCAGCTTATTAATTATGTAGAGGGCTTCGAAGTAGTCTGCGGACAGTTGATGGAAAGAGCAAAGGCTGCAGATAACAAGAAGGATATAGTAAAGATTGAGAAAATAATAGAAAATATACCTAAGGATGGAAAAGCTTCAATAGAATGGTTAAAGCAGATAAGACAATTTTCTGCATTGGGAATGAAATACATATCCCAAAATACAAAAATGTATTCTCCTAAGGACTTTTATAACTCCCCATTGCTTGATAGGGCATCTAGAAAAACTTGGTTTAAACAGGATCCGAAAATGCATGAGGGTTCATTTAAGACAATGTTTAACTATGATTTTAGGGATAATATGATATTTCCAGTTCCTGCCATATTTATTACGGGAGATGAGGATACTGCCTGCCCACATAGCTTACTTAAAGGCTTAATTGACAGCATAGAAGCCCCAAGAAAGGAATTATATATAGTAAGTAAAGCAGGACATAATTGTTATTATGATAATGCCGAAGAGTTCTTGAGGATTTTAGTTGATGTGATAAGCTAAATATTCATACATAATGAGTAGGTTATACTAATTAGATATAATCTACTCATTATTATTGACATAGTTGTCTATAGGTGATAGACTATAAATGTCTACAAGGAATAGACAGCGTTACATAAACGACATAGAAAATAAACTATTATAAAATAGCACATAACTAGATTAACTAATTAGGAGAAAACAATATGGATTATTCGCTTGGAGTAATAGAAACAAAATTTGCAAATCTAATATGGGACAATGCACCCCTTAAGACTAGCCAACTGATTAAGCTTGCTGAGGATAGCTTAGGATGGAAGAGAACAACCACGTATACTGTTCTTAAAAAGCTTAGCGATAGAGGACTGTTTGTAAACGAGGATGGAACAGTAAAGGTTATTATAAACAAGGAAGAGTTTTATGCAAGGCAGAGCGAAAGCTATGTAGAGCAATCCTTCGGAGGGTCCTTGCCAGGATTTTTGGCTGCATTTTCCTCTAGAAGAAAGCTAAGTGATAAGGAAATTGCGGAGATTAAGAAAATTATTGATGAGAATTAATATTAAAACTATAGGAAGGGGGATTAAGCTATGGAAGGGTTGATTCTTAAGCTTATTACCATGAGTCTTCAGGCTACAATTGCTATTGGAGCAGTTGTGCTGGTTAGATATATATTTGGATTACTTAAAATACCTAAGAAATATGCTTATGTGTTATGGATTATTCCATTTATCAGGCTTTGTATGCCATTTGCTATAGAAAGTCAGCTTAGTATTATGCCAGAAAGCTTTAGCTTTATGGAAAGGGAAGCTGAAGAAAATAGTGATGTCAAAAGCTTTGATAATAATGATATAAATGGTAATGGTTATACAAATGATTATGAACTTCAATATTATCATAATGCCAATGAAAGTGATGGATTACAGTATAGTGATGAATATTATGAAGAATATAATTATATTTTGGAAAGTAATGGATTAAGTGGAGAAGTTGATTATTCTGAGGCCACTAATAATCAGTCCAATAATGGTAGTGATTCGACAACTATAATTACATATGATACACATCCTGAATACACACCTAATTCATCTGCTGCTAATAACCTGGAGAGTAAGGAAAAAGCATCTACATACCCATCATGGACTAAGCTTGCCTGTATAATATGGTATATAGGTGTTGCTGGATTTATAATATATAGTTATATAGCTTATATTAGACTTAAGAAAAGGCTGGAAGCCAAGGTTTTGCTAAAGTCCAATGTATATCTGTCGGATAATATTGACACAGGCTTTGTAATTGGTGCATTTAAACCTTATATATGCATTCCATCTGACCTTGATGAGGATAAGCAGGAATATGTTATAGCCCATGAAAGCTATCATATTAAGAGACGAGATTACATAGCAAAGACCATATATTTTATAGTAACTGTGGTTCATTGGTTTAATCCCTTTGTGTGGCTTGCATATTTTATGATGGAAAGGGATATGGAAATGTCCTGTGACGAGGCAGTACTGTATCAGCTTGGCATGGATAGCAAAAAGGCTTATGCCACTACATTGCTTCATATGGCAACAGATAGAAGGAACCCTATAAGTATGCCTATTGCATTTGGAGAGGGTAGTACAAAGGGCAGAATCAAGAATATTATGAAATTCAAGAAGCCTGTTGTTATAGCTGTAATTGTTGCTATATTAGGAATTATTGTACTTGCCGTTTTATTGTTGACTAATCCTAGTAATAAGGATAAAGATGTTAGGGATGACGAGTTAGATAGTACTGCAACTGAAACGGATGCTGATATGGCGACTAGTACAGATGGTAAGCTTAGTACGTCTACAGACAGTGATTCAAATTTGAATAGTGATGACAGTAATTCAGATACTACTCAGGTAGATGATGAAGATATAAAATTAAAGCCAGGCCGATATGTATATGTACCAGAAGACGACACCCTTGATGGAGCACTTAATTTTGCGCCTTATGTAGTTATTAATACATTTACTAATGATATTACTATTGCAAGCACTTCTTGGATCTATCTTTTACATTACGGAAAATATTTCAGACAGGATAACCAGCTATCTACTTGGGTTGGTGGGGATATGAATTATTATTTTACCCTTGAAGATGGTAAGCTAATATATAATTCTGACTCCTTCGAGATAAAGTATGTCAAACCAGATGGTGATGTGGTCTACACTGTACCTACAGGTGGAGAGTTTATTTTCCTGCCAGGAAGCGATTTTGATATGGCAAATTTGTATGATGGATATTCTCACGAGACATTTGATAAGGAATATGAGGCTGCTGTAGAAATTGATATAATTAATCCGGATTTAACTGATATAGGGGGGATTGGCGCAGATGTACCTATGTTAGATTATGCTGATATGAAATTCGTAATATTCCATGACTATAGAGGTTTATATGTTTATGATAGAATTGCAGGTGGTATAAGAGGCGCTGTTAATCTAGAGGTCATAGGAATGAATTATACACAGGGAGATAATGCCTGCTTTGTATCTGTGGGAAATAATGGATACAGGGTATATCTTAAAACTATGAGTAGTGATATAGCATATGTATATGATGTACAGTATAATCAGCTATTTCAGGTGAACAAAGCCTATGTGGAATCTCAGGAATCTAACACTCCAAGCTTAATTACAGACGAACTGTTCGGTGATGACTTCACAACCTGGCAGTCTTATAATTGTATGGAAGTATATGACGGAAATACAACCTATTACGGATATTTAACCTCGACTTCAGGTTTATGGGAGGATATGACCTTTGTGGAAAGGTCAAAGGATACAGATGCAGTAAGGCGTTTTAATCTGGTAAGAGATTACAAGGATATGCTTGAAGGAACAGAAAGGGATGCTAGACTTAAGGCCATAACAGAACTAAAAGCTACTGAGATAGAGGTTGATAAAATAGAAAATAAGCTCAGTGATTCTGATTATGCACTATATGATAATATCCTAGAGATGCATAGAATTGCCAAGGAACAATCCTGGGATAGAGATACCATGGAAGAAAATGGACTTGCTTCAGGCAGTAATGGTGGAGTATATAGTGGATATGCTTATTTGGATATTACAGGTGATGGTGTGGATGAGCTTATATTTGGATATACTTCCGAGAATGCAAGTGTTATTTTAGCTGGGTATTCCATTAAAGATAATAAGGTCAATGTAATTCTATCAGGTCATGAAAGATCATACTATAACTTGTGTGAGGATAATGTAATAAGGCATCACTGGTCAAATAGTGCTTCGAATAGTGGAACACAGCATTTCTATATTGGAGCAGATGGTCTTATTACTTATCTAGAAGGTATAGTTTTAGATGGAAAATATAGTGGTAAACATCTATGGTATTACAGTACAGAATATGGAAAATGCTATTCATATGAATGTAAGCCGGTAACACATGAATATGCTATGGATATTCTGGATGGATATAGTACTGTTAATATTGATTTTACATACCTTGAAGCACCGGAAGCATCTCAAATGATACCATACTTCTCACCAGAAGAGGATGAAGCTAAGAATGCATTTGGAAGTGTGTTGGAGAATTGGAGTGATTATCCTGAGGTAGAAGAGGTAATGAGTGGATTTTACTCAGCATACTGTGGCTACTACGACATAGATTCTGATGGTGTAGTGGAACTAATCATAAACAATGAGAAATGTATGGGTATATTCAAATATGAGAATGGAGAGGTTAAGAGAATATATTGTGGTCCATATTCAGGATTACTTGAGGATGGAACCGCGATGTATTATCGACCAGGTGGAGCTCCTGAGAATAAGGTGTACAAGTATTATGTATATGATGGGGAAGAGTATGTAGAAAAGGATGATTTCACGTGGTATAACAATGATGAGGGAGGAAACTATTCCCCATCAGAGGATGATAATTATTTTTATAATGGAGAACTTATATCACAGGATGAGTGGAATAAGCTAAAAGCACCATATGATGAACTTGAATTTGCTAAGAAGCAGAATATGTTTGTGATATATAGTGAATGATATAAATGAGCAGATTTTGTCATATTTTATAATAAGATAAAACCTGCTCATTTTTGTATTGTTAATAAACTTATGCTGAATTATAATATTATTTATCAAATATTATGAGGAAATCGCTAATGAATAAATATAAAATATTAATTGTAGATGACGATACAGACTTATCCATGCTTATTATGGATATGCTGGAGGACAATGGATATATAGCAACAAATGTTACATCCTTGGATGCGGCATATGAAGTATTAGAGAAGGAGCAGTTTCACCTTATACTTCTTGATATTAACCTTCCTGATGGTACAGGCTTTGAATTATGTCAGGAGCTAAGACGAGTGTCTAATGTTCCTGTTATATTTGCCAGTGCCAGAACTAGCGAGGATGATAAGATTACAGGTCTTGATATGGGTGGAGATGATTATATTCCAAAGCCATATTCCATAAAGGAGCTGATGTCTAGAATTAATGCACTTTTAAGAAGAACCTATGGGTCTAAAGAACAGGGAGAAAAGTATAGTCTTAAGGCAGGAAAAGATAATGAGATAGTTATAGATACTGCCAGTAAGTCGGTTACTAGGAATAATATACCTATAAAGCTTTCCTTAAGAGAATATGATTTGTTGCTTTATATGGCTGAACGTAAAGGTCAGGCTCTTCATAAGGACATGCTTATAAGCGAAGTGTGGAGTGCATTTTCTATTGTAGAACCATCCACTCTTACAGTACATATTAGATGGCTTAGGGAAAAGCTGGAGAACAATCCATCAGAGCCGGTATTTCTTAAGACAGTAAGAAAGGTTGGTTATATGCTGGAGGAAAGTAATGAGTAATAAGCAAAGTAAGAATGTATATAAATCAAATATTGTAGGTAAAGTTATATATATGGCAGTGGTTAGCATACTTGTGTTAACCACTGTATTTGTGGTTATTTATATAAATTACAAGGCTGAATATGACAGAATAAATAAGGAAAGCAGCACAGGCAAAACAATTGTTGCTTTAAATGAGGTTAATCAGCTACTAGAGAACATAGAGGCAGGTCAGTCTAGTCAGGATATATCAGTTGTACAGACTAAGCTGGATACAGTAATAGATACACTTAGAAGCAAGGATATAGTGACAGCTGAGAATAATATGAGCTTTATCATTATTATGTACGTTGTATCCTTAATACTTGTTTTAATTACATTTGTGGTAATATATGTGCTTATTCTTAGGCCTTTTCAAAAGCTGGAAAGCTTTGCAGGTGAGATTGCCACTGGTAATCTGGATAAAGATCTTAAGTATGAGCGTGTAAATATGTTTGGTGAGTTTACCTGGGCATTTGACCATATGAGACGTGAGATTAAGAAGGCAAGACAGTGCGAACAGGAGGCCATAGAGAACAATAAAACAGTAATTGCAACTCTGTCACATGATATAAAGACCCCTATAGCATCTATTAGAGCCTACAGTGAGGCTTTATCTGATAATATGGACTCTACACCAGAGAGAAGACAGCGTTACATAGATGTAATAACTAAGAAATGTGATGAGGTTACAAAGATTACTAATGATATGTTCATTCATTCCCTTCATGATTTAGATAAGCTTGTTATCAAGAAGGAGGATGTAGAAATACATGATGTTATTAACGAAACAGTTAACTCTATGATTGGAGATAGATCTGATGTTTGTTTAGGCGAAATTAAAGAAGCTACAATTAAGAAGGCTGATGCAGGAAGAATTGCGCAGGTTATAGAGAATCTAATAAATAACTCACGCAAGTATGCAAAGACTGAGATTTCTATCAATACAGAAATACTTGAGAATGATAAGGAATATTGTCTTACTATACAGGATAAGGGTCCGGGAATATCCCCAGAAGATATGCCTTTTATATTCCAGAAGTTTTATCGAGGTAAAAACCATGGAGAAGAGCCAGGTGCAGGTCTTGGTCTGTTTATAGTTAAGTATATTATGGAGCAGATGGATGGAAGAGTTAATTTGGTTAATGAAGATGGATTAAGGTGTGAGTTATATTTTAAGATGTAACATGCATCATATTTGGAGGTAGTATATGGATAATTTTAAAATAGCTGAAATAAAAAGTAAAGAGACACCATGGGATAGGTTTCAGGTTATTATTAGGATATGTATATGTCTTATATGTTTGTTGTGTATAAGAAACATAAATAAGACTAAATTTCCTATGTTTCATTTCACGGTTAATTTGAACAGTAGGGATTGTTCCGTTCGTTCTGATGATCTTATTGAAGTTGTACGAGAAATATATAAGATTATATGCACTAATTATGTGAATATATTATATATTTTAATTGGTGTGTTTGTTTTGGCACAGATTCTTAGACCAAATATATATAGATTAGGTTATCAGCTACATATGCTTGGAATGTGGCTTATATTAGTTGTTGCTTGCATTTATGTGATAGCGAATATGATAATGATAGATGTAAAGCCAGAGACTAAAATAGAGTTATTTGCATTTGCTTTAATGCTCTTTTTGCTATTACTTGTTTGTGTATTGCTTGTGTTTGATATTATGAATTACAAGTTGAAAAAGGAAGTTTTAGTTGTTACACCTACAGTTTTTATTATAGTATTCACTCTTTTGGCTATTGGAGGTATAGTTATTTTTTCTGTGAAAATGACTACAAAGTATCTTGATGTAAGTAAAGCTTATAGAGATTTTAAGGAACTTTTAGAAACACATAGTGATGATACAACAGCTTCTGTGGAATATCAGATGGGTAATTATTATTCTGGAAAAGGCTTATATGCTAATGGATATATGTATGTGATGGGCTGCGATGGACTTGAGACTGATGAGGAAGAGCTTGCTTTAAGAAATCTGTATCGTGTAGATCAAGATGGAAATTATGAGCTATTTTGTCAATTTTATAATAATTACAGAACAACTGTACAAATAGGCTATTATAATGACTATTTATATGTGTTTAGCAGAATTGGTGATGAGGGAGATAAGACATATAGAATGGCTCGCTATCATGCTGGTACAGGAGAAGAGGAGATACTATTTGAGACTGATTTCTTTATACAGTTCGGAATAGTTGACGATAGAATGTATTATTTATATCGTTCATCAGAGGTTAGGTATATTGATTTAGATGAAGAAATATCACTAGATAATTCACAGCTTTATTTATCAAATATTGATTATGGTAGTATGGATTGTTGGGATGATTATTGGCTTGGAAGAGTGTTATACAATTATAGAGATATTCGTACTTATCCGGATAGGTATGATTATGGCAGACAGTATTATGATGAGTATGTGTATGAAGCTGAATTTAGAGATGAGTTGGATAGCCATGATCCAACATGGGGTGAAACCTTTAGATTATATAGGACAGAGACTTATATAAATATATTTGATACTGATTTAGATAAATCTTATTTGGTAATTGATGATAGTGTACATCACTTTAATATATTTAATGATAAGATATATTATATTAAATCAAATGATGGAATAACTGAGCTTTGGGTTTCATCAATGGATGGAGAAGAAAAAAGTCTTGTTTGTAATATTGATATATCTTCAAAGTTTGAATATGTTGGTAATGGTGGAAAAATATTCACAAAGACTAATCAATGTATTGATATGATTGTTGGAGAGGGATATGTTATCTGCGATTTTGGATATAGTAAGACACATGGAATATATGAGCGTTATCTGATAGATATTGAGTCGGGAAAGGCAGAGCAGGTTGAGATAGGCAAAAGATGAAAAACAGAGTTTTATATATCGACTTAATTAGAGCGATATTATGCATCACAATTTTATTATATCATATGGGCTTACTTAAGGGTGGCTACCTGGCGGTATGCTCATTTTTCGTGCTCAGTGGTTATCTTTCGGCACAATCTTTAAGAAAGGTTAAATTTTCAGCATTATCTTATTATAAATCAAGAATACTTAGAGTTTATGTACCACTTATTATTGTAGTTTTTGTTTCACTAGGGATTTGCCTTTTGATGCTTCCTGATTTGACTTGGATAAGCATGAAGCAGGAGATTACATCTATAATATTTGGCTACAATAATTTTTGGCAAAGCTGGGCAAATATGGATTACTTTGCCAGACATATTGATTCGCCATATATGCATCTGTGGTATATAGCTATACTTTTACAGTTAGAGCTTATATTTCCGTTAATATATTCAGCTTTAGAATATTTAAAGCGTCAATTTGGTAAAAATGTACCTATGATTATATGCTTAACAGTAACTGTTCTTTCAGTGGGATATTTTGTATATGCTTATGTAACAGGTGGTGTAATGGCTTCGTATTATAACACCTTCGCTAGATTCTTTTCTTGGTTTGCAGGTATAGCAGTTGGATACTGGCATGTAATTAATAGAAGCATTTTACAAAGAAAGATAGAAGATAAGAAATCTATAAAATATATGGTGGCTGTATTAGTGCTTGTGCAAGTATTATTCTTTGTGATGGGAAGTGCAGAATCAAAGCTATATCTGGTAGGTATGATTGGAAGCACTTTGATAATGGGTATAATGCTTGATTTTGTTAAAGCTACTGATATATGCGCTGATATAGATAAAGCTCCGAAGCTTATAAGAAAGCTTGTTGAATATATTTCAGACAGAAGCTATGAAGTATTTTTGGTTCAGTATCCTGTTATATTCATAGTAACTAATTTAGGATTATCATCTTGGAAGAAATATATAATTATCTTATTAATAACCTTTTTAGTGGCAGAATGTATTAAGCTTGCAATTAATTCGTTCAATAGTAAACATTACCTTAAGCTTTCTATTAAGCTGGTCTGTGGAATGCTTTTACTAGTTCTTCTTTGTGGAAGCTGTTATGGAGGCTATAGATATATTATTGCTCCTGATTTAAGGGCTGAGCAGGAAGAATTAGAGGCAGAAATGAGGAGGCTTAAGCTAGAGCAAATAAAGAAACATATTGAATATGAGCAAGAGCGGAATTATCAAAACGAAATACAAGATTCAAATAATTTTGTAGATAGTATATTAGCTAATCATAAAGATATAGATAGTCAGATTGCTGCTATAGATACTGAAATTTCAAGAATAAATCAAATGGTTGCTAATCTACACATAACATTTGTAGGAGATTCAGTTTTGCTTAGTGCCTCAAGTTCTTTGTATGAGTATTTTAATAACTGTTATATAGATGCGGAAATAGGCAGGACAGCCTATGTCATAGATCCTATATTGCAACACCTTGATAATAGAGGTATTCTTGCCAATGTTGTTGTTATTAATTGTGGGGCAAATGGGGACTGTCCTGATTATATGAAGGATGAGATAATGAGTACTCTTCAAGGTAAAGAGGTTTTTTGGGTTACCACATCTAATAATTACAGTGCAAATGTGTCTATAATTAATTATGCTGAAAACTATGATAATCTACATATTATTGACTGGGGAAGTATATCTGAGGGGCATAGTGAGTATTTTGACGGTGATGGAATTCATCTTGCATATGAGGGAAAGGTTGCCTATAGTCAGGCTGTATTTGATGCTATATGTAATTATTACATAGAAGAGCTTGAAAAACAAAAAAGTGAGCTTGAGGCTCAGAAAAATGAAAATTAATCAAATATTTTCAATTTATAATTAATCCTTAAGGATTCCTTAATAATTAATAATATATTATACAGGTATGATAAATGCGGTTTGAATACAAAGAATATATTCAACCTAATGGATGAAAAGGAGTCATACTATGAAAAAAGTGATTTTAAAGTCAGAAAAGCTTTGTAAGAGCTTCGCAAATGAAGGTACACAGAACCATGTATTAGACAATGTGGATTTGGAGATATATGAGGGTGATTTTACAGTTATAATGGGCTCATCAGGCTCAGGTAAGTCAACCCTTCTGTATAGCTTAAGTGGTATGGATATGCCAACCAGCGGTAAGGTTTTCTATGGTGATTCAGAGATTACTGCACTTAGTGAGAAGAAGATGTCTGATTTAAGAAGTAAGGAGTTTGGCTTCGTATTCCAACAGGTTCACCTTGTAAGTAATCTATCACTTATGGAGAATGTCTTAGTTCCTGGATATATGGATAAGGAGAAGACATCTGGTGAGGTTAAGGAGAGAGCCTTAGAGCTTCTTGAGACTATGAATATCAGTGAAGCTAAGGATAGACTTCCTGCTCAGGTATCAGGTGGAGAGGCACAGCGTGCTGCCATAGCAAGAGCTGTAATCAATGAGCCTGGAATATTATTTGCAGACGAGCCTACAGGTGCTTTAAACCGCAAGAATACTGTGGATGTGCTTGATCTGCTAACAAAGATTAATAATAAGGGACAGAGCATACTTATGGTTACTCATGATGTTAGAGCTGCTCTTCGCGGAACAAGGCTTATCTACCTTGAGGATGGTAAGGTTTGCGGTGAGATGGAGCTACCACCTTTTGATGAGAAGGATATGAAGAATCGTGAGACCCAGGTTAATGCTTGGCTTTCATCTATGCACTGGTAGAAGGGCGGTGGCATAATGAGAGAGATATTAACTGTAATAAAGGGTAATTTTAGAAAGAATAAGGGCTCATTTATAAGTGTTGCTATTCTTATGTTTGTGGTATCTGTTGCGCTAACTACTGCATTTTCTGTAATTATTAATACCAACAAAAGAGATGAAGAACAGATGGATGCCAGTGGATTGGGAAATATTATGGCTGCTATAGATTATCAATATAAAAATCAGCCCATGGATGAGTACTATGCATTCTGTGATGAATTAGCAAGTAAAATGCTTGCTGTGGATGGTGTGGAAAGAATAGACCAAATTCCCACAGTTGTGATGGATATCGTGGATGTTAATGGAGAGGATGGAAATGGCTCTATATTTGTTTATGATTATAAAAGTGAGTATCTAACATATAACATTTATGATGAAAATGATAAGTTATTAGAAGACTTTAAACTTAATGAGGGAGAAATAATAGTTCCTGTAAGCTATAAAAGTCTTTATAATACTGAAATTGGTGATAAGGTAACTTTAAACCTGGTCACATGGAAGGATCAGGAACAGGAAATACAATATACATATAAGATAGCAGCTTATATGGAGGATCCGTACATGGGATCTTCTGTAATGGGAATAAAGACATTACTTCTTTGTGAGGATGATATAGCAAGCCTTTGCGAGAAGGATTTTACTAAGGAAGGTAATTCCTTTGTATTTAGTGTTCATAAAAGCAAAGAATCTGCCCTTACTGACGCAGAACTTGAGGCTAACCTTAATCGTGAGACCTCCTATGCAGGCTATACGTGGATTACTTTAACCAAAGCGCAAGCCTATAATTATATGACCATGATTACAAATATTTTTGCAGGAATACTAGTAGCTTTCATTGTTATGCTGGTTGTGGCAACTATAATTGTCTTAGGACATAATATAAGCAGTAGTATAGAGCATGATTTTGTAAATCTTGGGATATTAAAGGCTGTTGGTATGAGTAATAATAAGCTTAGATTCTCTATTATGCTTGGTTATCTATTTGCAGGACTTGTAGGTGCAAATATTGGTGTTCCGATATCTATACCATTTATAGCAGCCATAAATAAGATAATAAGACCTGTTATAGGACTATATCCTGAAAGCACACCTGCCTTATTTGAGACAATTATCTCACTTGTTGCAATATTCGTAATAATTACAATATTTATAGCCATAAAGCTAATTAAGATATCTAGAATAACACCTGTATCGGCTATAAATGGAGGTAGAAAGGACGTACATTTTTCAAGCCTATTTAAGCTTCCAATATCTAAGAAGGCACTTGGTACATCTCTTGCTTATAGACAGCTAATATCAGGAAAGAAGCAGTACATAGGAGCAATTATAATTACAGCTATACTTACGCTTTTTATGGTTATGATAAGCGATATGTGCATTTATTTTAGCGATGACGATAAAATAAATGATATGTTTGCTCCGGTAGAGTATGATATGTACACATATGCTACTTCTGATGAGGAGTGGGAAGAAAAGCTTGCTGATGTTGAGTCAATTATTGGAAAATATACTGATTACAGAAAGTTTTTTTATAGCTCTAGATATGTATTATTAAATGATACGCAAATTTGGTGTGGTATAAATAGTGAGCCTGATTATGTAAAATCAGTATATGAAGGTAGAACTTGTACTTATGATAATGAAATTGTTATAACTGAATATATGACTGAAAACTATGGAATCAAGCTAGGAGATGAGGTTACTATAAGCTTAGATGGCAAATCCGCTGACTACATAGTATCAGGCTATTATCAGTGTACTAATGATGTAGGTAAAAATATTACTATGTCCTTGGAGGGTTACTATAGATTAGTTGGTGAGCCTGAAGAGGGTACTAGATTAGGTTGTGTATATGATTTAGAGGATGATGATCTTGCTGATGAGATATATGAGGAAATAACTGAAAAATATTCAGAAGAAGAGGTATATTTTGGATATGATACAGATTTTTCTGGTGATGATTCTATAATTCTTGCTTTATATGGTGTAACAATATTGATTTACGTCTTATCAGGAATATTTGTAGCAATTACAGTAGTTCTTGTTTGCTCTAAGATTTTCGCCAAGGAGAAGCAGAATTACGGAATATATAAGGCTATGGGCTTTACATCAGCCAAGCTTAGAAGACAGTTTGCTGTAAGATTCGTAATATGTGCCTTTATTGGTGCAACCATAGGAATTATATGTACCTTGTTATTCTCAAATGCACTGCTAAGTGGAATACTTAAGATGTTTGGAATGTATAATTTTACCTCATCTCTTAATGTGGTGGCAGCTATTGTACCAGTTGTATTTATGTCACTAGTATATTATATATTCTCTTATGGAGTATCAAGAAAGATGAAGAGGGTTACACCGAGAGTTCTTATAACTGAATAATAAATAAAAAAGATGAATTGATATTATGCGCAATTCATCTTTTTTTAAAATATTGCATTAATTTCCTCCAGGACCGTCCTGTCTAGGTCTTGTAGATTCTGGAAGAGGTTCTGGAAGAGGTTCTTCGTTAAAATTCTGGTTTTTGCAGTTTTTGGAACAGTTCTTAGCGCAGTTAGAGCAAGAGTTGTTTGTATTGCTAGCAGAATCTCTAGGTAAGTCTACCTTAGGTATGTTGTCATCGTCATAAACATTTTTGCTTTTATCAGACATAATAATACCACCTTTCAAATATATAAGATTAGTATTTGAAGGGTGGTGTTATTTTATGCATATTTTTAATCTTTATTAGTAGCAAATGCTGCAGTAATAATTGCCATAGAGTAAACCTCTGCAGCTGTACATCCTCTGGATAAATCATTAATAGGTGAGTTAAGTCCAAGAAGGATAGGACCGTAGGCCTCGAAGTTACCCATTCTCTGAGCAATCTTGTATCCAATATTACCTGCGCTTATGTCAGGGAATATGAAGGTGTTAGCGTGTCCAGCAACAGGTGAGTTAGGATGTTTTTTCTTAGCGACTGAAGGTGAAACTGCCGCATCAAACTGCATCTCGCCGTCAATCGGAATGTGTGGGTTACGTTTCTTTGTCTTATCTGCAGCGTTTCTCATCTTATCAACAGCTGGACCAGAACCAGAACCATTTGTGGAGTAGCTTAAGAATGCTACACATGGTTCAATTCCGAAGACTTTAGCACATTCGATTGTTCCTTCTGCTATTTCTACTAATTCGTCTTCATTAGGATTAATGTTAATTCCACAATCGCCCATAGCAAGAACTACGTTTTGTCCTGTAGCACCTGGACGTACTAATATAAAACAGGATGAAACGATAGAATTACCTGGCTTTGTTTTAATTAATTGTAATGCTGGTCTTACAGTGTCAGCAGTAGAATATGTAGCACCGCCCAATAGACAGTCTGCAAGTCCCATCTTAACAAGCATAGTACCAAAATAGTTATTTTCGCGAAGAACCTTGATTGCATCCTCTCTAGAAGCAATCTTTTCTTTTCTGATTTCCATAAATAGGTCAACCATTTCGTCGAATTTATCAAATTCGTAAGGAGATATGATATTTGCTCCACGAATATTAAATCCACATTCCTCAGCACATTCATATATTTCATCAGGATCACCTATAAGAACAGGATTAATGAAATTACTTGCAAGAAGTCTTGATGAGGCTTCTAATATACGAGCATCTGTACCCTCAGTAAACACTATAGTCTTAGGTTCTTTTTTTAATTTTTGAATCATCTGACCAAAACCAAAACTTGACATAACCTTCTCCAATCTGTATAAATATAATCTTCTATTTGAGAATTATATCATAATCTTGCACTTAAATACAGAGAAAATGTTAAAATCTTTGCCTGAAAATTGTATTTTTTTAAGTGCAAAAATATAGTAAACTACTAAATATTATGTTAATATTTTTATCTAGTGTTTATGAAAGGATGGTATTGGGGATGAACATATGGACAATTCTTGGTATAGAAAAGACTAAGGATAAGGATAAAATTAAAGCAGCGTATAGGGGAAAGCTTGTAGGAGTTAATCCAGAGGATAATCAGGAAGGTTTTATGGCTTTAAGAAAGGCCTATGAAGAAGCTATGTATGAGGCAGATATGGATGATGAGGATAATGCTGATGTACCTAAGAAGGATTCCTTAGAATATGAGCTCCAAGAGCTTTACAATGATTTTGAAAGAAGAATTAATCCAGAGGAATGGAAGAAAATATTTGATAGAGATGAATTTATATCTCTTGATACTGCTCAGGAATATAGAGATAAGGTTTTAGTATTTCTTATGGATTACAGCTTGGTTCCACAGCAGGTGTATATACTTGTATCTGAATTCTTTAATGTAGTAGAGTTGAAGGATGAGCTATGTGAGAGATTTCCTGTAGGATTTATTAATCATATAATTGATAATGCAAAGTATAGAGATCCTATAAGTTACTATTTGTTTGATGGTGATTATGCTGAAATTGACAAATATATTGACATTTACTATGGCTTGGATCATGCCATAAGAATTAGAAATGTGGAGGAGCAGGCTAGACTTATTGGAGAGCTTGAGGCCATTGATTTATACCATCCTTATCTTGAAATATGCAAACTCCGTCACGAGATACATAAGATGAATCAGACAGTGGAAACAAATGAGGAAAGATATGAGAAGTATAAGGACCAGCTTAAACAGCTTCAGATAAATGGAGTGGAAATTCTAAATGAGGTACCAGAGGATGATTACTATGTTCTTATGTTCTGTGGAGATATCGCTCTTATAAACAATGATTTAGAGTCTACAGAGATTTATTATAATAAATTGATTGAACTCGAACCTGAAAATAATTCCCTTAAAAATAGACTTGGAGACTTGTACTGTGCTAAGGGAGAGTACGAGGCTGCTAGAGATTTGTTTATGAAGCTTCTGGATATTAATCAATATGATGAAGGTGCCAGATATGGATTAGTTAGAGCAAATAATGGTCTAATTGAAAAATATCTAGTGCAGATAGAGGAAGAGCCGGAAAATGAAAAACTAAAGTATGAATTGGTATGGTGTTATTATAGAAATGGTATGTTTGACAAGTGTGTGGATTATTTAAACACATTTGAACCTACTACTATATATAATAAGTGCGTCTATTATGACTTGCTAGGACGTAATTATATGTATGTCAAGGAATTTGATAAAGCATTAGAGAGCTTATTTGCATGGAGAGATACTATATTAGAGATTTCAGAGGATGATGAATCAGAGGAGGGTGTTAAGAATAGAAATAGATACCACTATGTTAATTATTACATAGGTGAATGCTATATAAGTCTTAAGAATTATGATGAAGCCAGAAAATATCTGCAAATTGCTACGGAAAAGAAGCATGAATTCATCGAATATGCTTATGATGCACTTGCTAAGCTGGAATACGAGACAGGTAATTATGATGATTGCTTAAAGCTATGTGATAATCTTTATGAATCAAGTATTGCATATGATGCATATATGTATACTGCTAAGTGCTTTTACCAGCTTGATGAGTATGGTAATTCAATCGATGCTTGTGAGATGTGTATTAGGATTCAACCTAGCTTCTATGACCCATATGTACTTATGCTTAGGATGTATTGGGAATGTGAAGAGTATGACCATTTGCAAAGAGTGATTAATCGTTTTGATGAGTTGAGTTATCCTAATGATGATGTTGATTACTACAAAGCAAGGATAGCTATGAGAAATGGAGATAATGAGGAAGCTATAGAATTGTTTATGGGTATTCTTGAAAGAAAGGGGACACCTCAACAGTCTATAGAGGATGAGTATGATTATTTAAACGTATACACATTGATAGCTACCTGTTATGAAAGATTAAATCAGGAGGAGAAGGCACTTACATATCTTGAAATGGGTCTTGAGGCAGAACCGGATGATAAATTTTTCCTTAATAGAATAGCGAATGTATGTCATGTGCTAGGAGATTTTGAAAGAAGTATACAGTGCTGTGATAGGATTCTTGAAACAACTGAGGACGAGGCATATAAGAAGAGGGCTTATGATTCTAAGGCTGCAGCTTTGGCTTGTCTTAAAAGATTCCAGGAAGCTAAGAAGGTATGTGAAGTAAATGCAGAAGAATTTGGACTTTCAAGATGGTTTGCTGTTGATTATGGTGAGCTATTGGTTAGAATGAATGACTTAGATGGTGCTGTTAGGGTTATGGAGGAAGCCATTGCTCAGACAGAAGAGGAAAATGATAATATAAAGTTCCTGCTTGGGAATCTTTGCTGCTTCTATGGTAATGAGGGATATGTGGACAAGGCATACGAGGTGTTCGAAAGAGGAGCCAAGCTAAATCCTGATGATTATCAGCTATATCGCTCTATGGGATTTGTATTCCTTGACCATGGAAGATATGAGGATGCTTATAAGCTTCTTAAGAAAGCCTTTGAGATTGATACAGAAAGAAATTCATATAATTGTGGTCTTATATTACAGGCTGTTAGACACTTTGATGATATCAATAAGCCGGAATATAGGCAGTACTTTGAGGTTGCGGAGGAACAATTTAAAGAAATAAAAAGTGGCTATGCTCATATTAAGTATTCTGAGTATTTATGGGCTACAGGAAGATTTGAAGAGGCCATAGAATCCTGTCAAAAGGCTTTAAATAGAAAGCGCTCAAATGATACATATTTTGAAGGACCAGAGGATGTATGGCATGAGCTTGGAGTTGTGTATTTCAATATGGGAGATTATGCAAAGTCTAAGGAATGCTATGAAAAGGCACAGGAAATATTTGGTCACAATCAGCTTTTTATTGATGCTATAGCTGAATGTGAGAGAATGTTGGAACAGAAGTAAAAGCAATAAAAGGACGCGATATTTCGCGTCCTTTGCTTACTAAAATTATAATTTATTTACATAACTCCCAGAAGGCAACTGCACTGGCTGCAGCAACATTAAGTGAGTCTACACCATGATACATAGGTATTTTCACTGTATAATCGCAGTCATCGATGGTGCATGAGGCAAGTCCGTCACCTTCTGTACCTAATACTATGGCAAGTTTCTTCTGCTCTTTTAGGATTGGGTCTGAGATACTAATGGAGTTGTCATCTAAAGCCATAGCAACGATTTTAAAGCCTTGTTCTTTTAGATTTTTAATTCCTTTTTCCGGCCAGAACCTAGAATTGTCGGTTGATTCATCACCTAAGAGGGTCCAAGGTATCTGGAATACCGTACCCATACTTACTCTTATTGCACGTCTATATAGTGGGTTGCTGGAGCCTGGGGTTAGCAGTATACCATCTATGCCAAGTGCTGCAGCGCAGCGGAATATTGCACCTACATTGGTAGGGTTCATAACATTTTCAAGTACAGCGATTCTTCTGGAATTAGAGCATACTTCAGTTACAGATAGAGGCTTAGGTCTTCTCATAGCACATAGTGCTCCACGAGTTAGCTTAAAGCCTGTTAACTGGGTTAGAATATCAAACTCCGCTGTATATACTGGGATTTCTCCACATCTAATAATTATATCTTTGGCTTGTCCCCCTATATGAGCCTTCTCTAAGAGCAGGGAGATAGGCTCGCATCCAAAATCTAAGGCTCGTTCTATTACCTTAGGACTTTCGGCTATAAAAATTCCTTTGTTCGGTTCGTGTCTGTTTAATAATTGCCCCTCGGAAAGCCTTGCATAAATGTCAAGTTCAGGGGCATTAAAGTCTGTTATTTCTATTATATTTGCCATTTGTATTTCTCCGATGCAATTTAGTGTTTTGTTTTTCTTAGCTTTAATTTATATAATACATCTACTACCTTTTGTCTAGGTAAGAATTGGTTGACTAAAAGAGCAACAGTAACTCCAATAGCAGTATCTAGCATACGATTAAGAGAGTGAATTACATAGTGTTCCACAGGAGTATTGAATAATATTATACATAATACCACACCACCAGGTGGAATGGCACCAAACATATTAAATACCTGGCTTATTAGAATAACGATTACCACACCTACGAATACAAATAGTAGCATTAGTGGGCTATTTTCTCCGTTAGGATAAAATATGATATAAATTGAAAAGAGAGCGATTCCAATTAATCCGCCAATTAAGGTTCCAAAGAAACGATTACCTCCAAGGAGCTTGGAGCTTTCCATATCATTACCTATACCAAATATTGCACCTATACAAGCAAAGGTAGGATTTCTGTCAAATGGAAGGTAAAGGAGTGCGCAAAGTGTTGCTGCCAGAGCGGTCTTTATGTTTCGCATGCCAATGTGGAACTTAGATCTCGATGGCTTATTGTCCATATATTTTACAAATCCTTTCATTTATTTAGATCAATGAAATTATAATACAATAATGAAAGGCGACACAAGAATAAAATTGTGGAAAATAGGTTTGCAATTATAAAGAAGTAGTAATGTTAATTTGATAGTAACCGTTTTCATAAAAATATTACAATAGATAAACATTTTTTTATTTAAATTTATGACAAATTTTTTGAAAAAAGTGGTTTTACATTCATATTTTATGTGTTATAATTGTTCACAGCGTGACGGTGGCAAGCCATAAGCTGCTGTTACTAATTATTAGATATCTAGGAGGTAATTTAACATGGCAAACAAATGGGTATATTTGTTTAAAGAAGGCGATGCAAGCATGAGAAACCTTCTTGGTGGTAAGGGTGCTAACCTTGCAGAGATGACTAACATTGGTCTTCCTGTACCACAGGGATT